>NZ_KB849780.1:0-434134 GCF_000368965.1 Acinetobacter calcoaceticus DSM 30006 = CIP 81.8 | reverse complement strand
TTAGTGATTAGTGATTAGTGATTAGTGATTAGTGATTAGTGATTAGTGATTAGTGATTAGTGATTAGTGATTAGTGATTAGTGATTAGTGATTAGACTTACATACTGGATATAAAATAAAAAGCCCTCTTATAGAGGGCTTTTATAGCATTTAAAAGAACAACACAATTCCTTTTAAATGACTAAAATAAAAAAAAGCACTAAAAAGTGCTTTTTTCTTACTGAAATATTATTGTGGAATAATATTTACAGCATTTGGGCCTTTTTGCCCTTGAGTAACAGTAAACGTTACACGTTGACCTTCGTGCAAAGTTTTGAAACCTGAGCCAGAAATTTCTTTGAAGTGAGCAAACACATCTGGACCATTATCTTGTTGAATGAAACCGAAACCTTTAGTTTCGTTAAACCATTTTACTGTACCACTTACTGTATTAGACATGATATATCCTACTGATTTCTAATATTTTAGTATCATTTAATAATGACACTAACATAACTTTGAAAAAAGAATAACAAATTGAGCTTAAGATCTTAAAAAACGAAGGATTATGACTAAAACTACGATACTTTAAAGAAGATTTACTAACAAGACTTTTTTCTAGTTAAGAGCATGATACATGAAATAAATTTCTATTCAAGCTTTTTATGAAAAAAATTTTATAAATTATAATAAAAAACAGAAAAACAATAACTTAATAAAACAACTAAAAAATTAGTATATTCCCTACTTAACCAATACCTTACGTCTGATTAGATAAAATATCGAGGAACAGAAAGATAACTGCTTATAACTTATCAAGTGGCAGAGGAAAATATGAACGAAAACTTGAAATAATTTAAGCTTTAAAAATTCAGGCAATAAAAAAACTCCTAAAAAGGAGCTTCATTTTTAAATCATTGGCAGAGGATCAAGGACTCGAACCTTGACGAACGGTTTTGGAGACCGTCATGCTACCATTACACCAATCCTCTATATTTATGATTAAATAACTAATGATTTAATCATAAAAAAAGCAAGAACATCGTCTTGCTTCCTTTAATGGTGGGGGCGAAGAGACTCGAACTCTTACACCTTGCGGCGCTGGAACCTAAATCCAGTGCGTCTACCAATTTCGCCACGCCCCCATCTGGGACATTTATTTAAAATAAATGTGGCAGAGGATCAAGGACTCGAACCTTGACGAACGGTTTTGGAGACCGTCATGCTACCATTACACCAATCCTCTTCCAAGATCTAGATGACTTAACATCCAAATCAACTTTAAGATTTAACTTAAAGTGGTGGGGGCGAAGAGACTCGAACTCTTACACCTTGCGGCGCTGGAACCTAAATCCAGTGCGTCTACCAATTTCGCCACGCCCCCGATGGCTGTGTATATTAGCGATAAGATCTAACAGTGACAAGTGTTTTTTTTCTAAAAAAAACTGACCGTGTAAATTGTATACAGATACTAGATCGATGATTTTTATAAGTTTGAATGTGCTTTTAAACAATTCATCGCTTCAAATGCATTTACAAACCTATTTTTTTGTTGTTTTTGCAATAAACCTGAAAGGAATGGATAAAAATTCATAAACTGTGTTGGTAATTGAATGGTTAAATTTTGGCAATGCAATACTGCCCAATCATAGTAATTCCCTGCTTCTAAGCGAGTTTGGGTTAACCATTCATACAAAACAATTCCAAATGCATATAAATCGCTTTGTACACTCTTGTCATGACCTTGATAGAGTTCAGGTGCCATATAACGTGGTGTTGCATCCATCACTGAATCTGAACTCGTCAAAAGTCGAGCTTTCTCAAAATCAATCAAGTAAGGGTTTTGCTGAAACTTTCGAAAATGCTCTTTTTTAATATCTCCATGAATCCAACCTAATCTATGAAGTTCCGCGAGCTTATCTAGTGCGAACCAAATCGTATGGTACACATCTGTTAAATGAGTTTCATGAGGCAATGAACCAAACCACAAATCGGTATCAGGTAAAATTAAAACCTGACCAAAAGAATGGTTTGACTGAGGAATGGCACTAACTTCGATTAATTTATAGGGTAAAAGCCACGCAGGTTTCTTGTGATTAATTTCTTCGTAAAACAATTGTTCGTGTATGAAGTCTTGCTCACTTTGAACATGCGTTTCAGGCAAATGATATTTTAACCAGTAATTTCTAGCATCTATAGAACATGTCCATAGATGCCGTCCTAAAGCTGAACTTCTGGGCTTTGTAACACATGTCAAATTTTCTATATGAGAAGCAAAATCATGCTTCAGCATAGTAAGACTCTGGCTGTTGTTGCTTTTCTTCAAAACGCAAAACTTCCAAGCAATGCTGAATCGTCTTGCCAATACGAGCATGGGTCTCAATCGAAGAAATTTTTGGCCAAGTCGCGCGTTCCCCTTCTCGTTGCAAACGTTTAAACAAATGTGGACGTGGGTTTTGCAAAGTATAGGTATAGTGACTCAAGCCATATTTAGCAATAATATTAACGTCGCCATAATAACGCTGCCCCATTACGCCATATCCATGATCGAGTAATCTCCTAATCGGAGAAATAGAACCAAGTCTTTGACGGGTAAAGTCCATAATTCCCATCGACAGCACTTTGCCTTGACGTCTTAAAATACGTTCGGGCCAACTTAAAACGTCTTTACGAAAGCGGTCTGCATCATTTTGCATAAATGGCACAATATGCGGGTTCACTTGACTGGCGATGGTGTAATTTAAATTATATAGACGCGCCATTCTTTCTTGCGGAAAATCATTTCTTACACTGCCATCAACCCATTTTGTATTTGCCATATAAGGTGTATGTTCATCGTCATAACGTTTACTGGTTAAACGCACTGGTGGAAATAACACAGGTACAGCACATGAAGCTAATACAGCACTCCATACCAAAACGTTAGGGGTCATAATGGCATTCATAATTCGCGGGTTTTCTGTTGCATCATAAGGTGCAACCGCCACATTAATATTTAAACCAGATTTTTTGAAAGCTTCCTCAAAAGTAAGATCACCTAAGTTTTCAACAAGGAATTTTTTCAAATAGTGCACATCGGCAATTCCACCATTTCCTTTAATGAGTTCACGAAGTTTTCTAAAATGAAAAGCATCACTAAAGAATTGTTCTCCATTTAATAAATTTTGAACATCTTCACTGGCAGAAGTTCCAAGCATACCTGTCATAATTGCCCCTGCACTTGAGCCAGACAACACTTTAGGCATTAAATCTTGTTCAATTAAAGCTTTACACACCCCTGTGTGAAAAAGCCCCAAAGTCGCTCCACCCGAGAACATAAGGGCCGGTTGTCCATATGCTTTTTCACAATTTTCAAAAAACTCAATTTTTTCTTTGCGTTGGAAAGTAATACATTCACTTGAAGCTATATAGGCCAAGCTTTGGCTAACTTCTTCAATATAGTCTTCAATTAGTTTTTTTGTGCCTACATGCGTTGCGGCAAAAAGCATTGGGTGACCAATGTTTGCAATATCGTAAGTTAAGCCTTCTTTGAGCAAATAGATCAAATCTAATGTTCGATGTTGCTGGCGGTATCTTTTCAGTAAGGTATATCGATAAGAAATGAGCTCTGCATCGAAATAAGGTGAACTATTATCGAATTTCCACTCTTGCACCCCTGTTTCTTCATCTAGTTTTAATGCAAAAGACTTCCACTCTTCATAAGATTCAGCCATGTCTAATTGACGTTGTAATTTTTTGATACGGTAAGCCTGATGCGGATTCATATCACTTCGTATTTTTTCAAACATATTTCGTCCTCATCTTCACAGATGATTTTACTGAATAGACATGACCACACTATGCGCGGTCTGAAGATTTCAATCAATTGCAAAACCGATAAACTGTATAGCAACAACTTTTTTGTCAGCCTGTTAATTTCGGTGTTAGTATCCTAGTAAATTACTGTTTAACATGATTGACTTACCATGGCTACCATTGATTTACCAGACAATTTAGTTCAGACATTATCACTTGTATTAAATCAGTTACAGCAGGTCTTACCTGAACCAAGAGAAGAGACAGATTTTACTGCACCTGCTTTTAGATGGGAAAATCAGCAACTTAAAGCCATCCATACCCCAAAGAATATTTATTTAGATGACTTAAAAGGCATTCAGCGCCAAAAAGAAAAAATCATTCAAAATACTTTGCAATTTTTAAATGGCTTACCAGCAAATGATGTTCTTCTAACTGGCTCACGTGGTACAGGTAAATCATCTATTGTTCGTGCTTTATTGACTGAATATGCCCCTCAAGGGTTACGTTTAATTGAAATTGAACGTGATGACTTGGCAGATTTACCTAAAATTCAAAAACTCATTCAAAATCGACCTGAAAAATACATCGTATATTGCGATGACTTGGCTTTTAATGCTGAAGATGAAAATTATCGTAGTTTAAAAAGTGTATTAGACGGCTCATTACAATCTGGTGCGAGTAATTTTATTATTTATGCGACCAGTAACCGTCGCCATTTGTTACCCGAATTCATGCATGAAAATACACCTGTAACCAAAGTCGATGTTCCTCAATATACTGAACTACACCCTCAAGAAGCGATTGAAGAAAAGATCTCTTTGTCAGATCGTTTTGGTTTGTGGTTATCTTTTTATCCAATGGATCAGAATTTATATTTAGAAATCGTAGAACATTATATTCAAAAGACAAATATGCCTTTTAATGATGAAGTTCGTGCCGAGAGTTTACGCTGGTGCCAAATGCGTGGTCAGCGCTCTGGCCGTGCTGCTTACCAGTTCTCAAAGCACTGGATTGGTTTAAATGGGTTAAAACAGTTGTCTAATAATTAAATGACGAATGTCCCGCAAAGCCTTGGCTTTGGCCTGAAAACCGCTTAGATTTGGCAGTTGTTTTTCATAACCTAAAACAAAGATAGTCCTATCCTTATTTAGGTTTATATATGAAAAAACAATTGCCAAAAATTTCTATAGGCAGCAAAGTCCTTGGTAAAAGCTTATTGCTCGCGCAAGGTGCCTTGGATCAAGCAGAAAAATACTCAACGCTTCCTTTTACTCAGTCTCATATCATCCAACCTCGAGTTGAGGAAAAATATTATAGCTGGACACATTACGGTATCTTTTTTCCCCTTTTACCCGAACCGCATCGTTATCTAAACATTATGATTTTATTAGGTACGCCCGGTGCGCTAGCCTTTGATCATGATGACATAATTAATGAAGACCCCAGAAAAACAGCCACGTTCTTTTCAAGTACTGCCGCGGTTGAGCAAGCTTTGCTTAAGGCGTATATCATTCCCAAAGATACACAAATTAATAAAGATGGAAGCTTAATAGAATTAGGCAAAGAAATTTCAATTCAAGGAAAATTCCCGCAAGTTCATATCCATGGACATTATGATGGGCTTGATTTCGACTTTGATATTGATGTTACAGCACATGTTTCGTGGTTTATAAAAACACCGATTTATGATCATTTTAGTTTATTAGCAAAGTTTAAAGGCTTTTTAAGTTATCAAGCAGAACGCATTGAAAGTGAAGGACTCTGTACGTATGAATATGCACGAGCAGTTGGTCCACATAGTTTCATAAACAAACTTCTTCCTGACGCCTATAAACTGCCGCTTGATTTTTTTACTTATCAAATTATTAATTTAAACGAGACCACTCAACTTCTTCTTACAAAAGCCGATATTGCTGGACAGACGGTAGCTTACACCCTGCATATTAGATATCTTGATCAGCCAGCTGAAATTTATACAGATGTTAGCTTTGACGTTATTTCTCATCAAGTCGATGACTACATCTCACCGACTGGAGAAAAAATGCGACTTCCGAAATACTTTTCGTGGATTGCTCGAAATGAGAATAAACAAATTATTTTGAATATTCAGGCAGAAGTTGACTGCCCATTCCGCTATGGTCATGGGCGTGGTTATGCTAGTGGCTATAAATTTACTGGTAATTACTTCGGCAATGAAGTTCAAGGCCGTGGCTATATCGAATACATTGATGTCGAAAACCAAAATGCCTTTCAAGATGAATAGTTTTATTCAGGAATCGTGAGTTCCGTCATTGGCCAACGTGGTGTTGTCGTTACTGCCAAACCATCATGTTGGCCTGCTTTTAAACGTTGATAACCAGCAAAAGCAATCATTGCACCATTATCAGTACATAAGGCAGGTTCAGCATAGTAAACTTGTGCCTTAATTTTAGCCAATGAAGTTTCCAACTGTTCACGTAATCGTAAATTTGCGCTTACGCCACCTGCGATAACTAAACGTTTCAGTCCAGTTTGCTTTAGAGCTTTTACTGATTTTTTTACTAAGGTATCTACAATTGCTTCTTGGAATGAAGCTGCAATATCCGCGTCTCGGTTTTCACCATTCAATTTTTTTAGTTGAACTGAAACTGCTGTTTTCAAACCACTAAAAGAAAAATCTAAACCTTGGTGAAGCATTGGTCGCGGAAATTCAAATGCTGATGGATTACCACTTAAAGCTAATTTTGCAATATTGGGACCGCCTGGGTATGGCAAGCTCATCATTTTTGCAACTTTATCAAAAGCTTCTCCAGCTGCATCATCAATAGACTCACCCAAGAGTTCATATTGACCAATACCGTGAGCTGCCATTAATTGTGTATGTCCACCTGAAACTAGCAATGCAACAAATGGAAATTCGGGTGGCTGACTTGAAAGTAGAGGTGCCAACATGTGCCCCTCCATATGATGAACACCAATTGCAGGTTTATTTAAAGAAAAAGCTAAAGTTCTTCCAAATAAAGCCCCTGTCATTAAGGCTCCCATTAAGCCAGGACCACGCGTATAAGCAACTGCATCAATCTCTTGTTTTTTTATTCCACTTTGTTCAAGCAGTTGATTCATTAAAGGAATTAATTTACGAACATGGTCACGAGAAGCAAGTTCAGGTACTACTCCACCATATTCGGCATGAAGTTTAATCTGGCTATAAAGAACCTGTCCCCGCAAGCCGAGTTCGCTATCATAAAGTGCCAACCCTGTTTCATCACAAGAAGTTTCCAAGCCTAAAACAATCATCAAAACTGCCTTTTATATGAGTCAAAATATTGCAATCGCTATTATAGACTTGTGATATGAGTTGTAAATGAGTAAAATACTGACCTTCACTTGTGATCCGGCACAATAGTGTGCTTGATCTTATCCATAATCTAGAGGATTTTACATGCCACAAGTTAAGTTGAAAGAAGGCGAACCAGTTGACGTAGCTATCCGTCGTTTCAAACGTTCATGCGAAAAAGCTGGTGTTTTAGCTGACGTTCGTAAACGCGAATTCTACGAAAAACCAACTCAAGAACGTAAGCGTAAAAAAGCTGCTGCAGTTAAACGCTACCAAAAGAAATTGGCTCGCGAATCTGTACGTACTACTCGCCTTTACTAATTAATTTGTGATTGACTGCTGAATTATGACTACTTTAAAAAACCAAATTACTGATGCATTAAAAACTTCTATGCGTGCCAAAGATATGGCAACAGTGACGGTTTTGCGTAGTCTACAAGCAGCAATTAAGCAAATCGAAGTCGATGAGCGCATAGAGCTTGGCGACGCTCAGGTTCTTGCGGTCATTGAAAAGCAAATTAAACAACGTAAAGAATCGATCAAAGCCTTTGAAGGTGCTGGTCGTGATGATTTAGCTAGTAAAGAACAAGCCGAAGCTGAGATTTTATCTCAGTTTCTACCAGAAGCTATGACTGAGGAAGAGCTTGATTCTCTCATTGAGCAAACGATTTCTGCTCAAGAAGCAACTAGCATGAAAGATATGGGTAAGGTGATGAATTCTCTACGTCCGATCATAGCCGGGCGTGCCGATCCTTCTATCGTTTCAGCAAAAATTAAAGCTAAATTAGCTTAATTTCCTCTCTTAAATTTTATATTCCTTCAAACCAAAATTCCTTTTAGTTTGTGCATATTTGCATATCTGAAAATTTTAAAAGATATATTTTTAGATTTTCATTCGTCGCTCATCTTGCATTTGTTTTAATCTACTGTCTATTCTAGCCGACATTGCTTGATTGTCTTTTGCCAATCGCTGAGCATGCAACATCGATTTAATTGCATTCTCTTCACTCCCTGACCAATATTCAGCTTCCGCCCGATAGCGTAAAACGTTGACTGCTCTCAAAGGCGCTGCTTTATCCAAATTCGCAGCTTGCTGTAAAAATTGCCAACCTTGTATATCTCTTGGGTTTTTATTAATAAATCGCTGAACAAGCGTTTGAACTTGTGAAAATTTTCCTTGACGTAATAGCACTTCAGCCAATTTATAGCTGAAAGCTCTATTTTCAGGCATAGTCATTTGTGTAGAAGCAATTGAAGTATAGGCTTGATCCAGCTTGTTTTGCCCTAGATAAATATCTGTCTGCAATAGCGCAACAAGAGGTTTTCCGCTAGATTTGGCTTGATCTAAGGTAGACTGTGCCTGTGCATAATCACCCTGTTTTACGTAAAAAGCTGCCAAAGCAATAAGACCAGCAATATTTTTTTGAGAGGCCAAACTCTGTAGTTGATTTTCAGTAGCCTGATTTGAAACCACCATTGTGTACCATTTTAAAATTTCAAAATCGGCATCATATATACGATTTTTGACTTTAGGCATCTGGTTCGCACGAAGTCGAGCTTCACTCATACGCTCAGTCGTCAATGGATGAGTCAGCCAAAAATCTGGTAAAAAACTTACCCGACTCGTCGCACGGTGCATTGTTTCAAAATAGTCTGCCATACTTTGAGGGTTATAACCCGCTGCATACATATATTGCATGCCAATACGGTCTGCTTCACGTTCCTGATTTCGACTATATGTTAACTGGCTATCCATTAGTGCAGCCTGTGTTCCCAACATCACTGCTGCCCCAGCATCTCCACCGCCCTGTGCAGCGATTGCCACGCCCGCCAAAAGCCCAGCCAAACTTAATAAAGTTTGCCCCTTAAAGGCTTCCTCTGAACGACTAAAATGCCTTTGAGATACGTGTGCAATTTCATGCGCCATAACCCCAGCAATTTCATCAATATTGCGAGCTGAAGCAATAAGGCCAGTATTAAGCGCGAATAAACCACCCGGAACAGCAAATGCATTAATTTGTGGATCTTTAATTACAACTAGACCAATAGGCTGACCAAGTTGAGTCTCACTCAAAATACTTGAAAATACTTGGAAAAATTGGTCTTCGAGCCAGATATCTTGGAGAACTGGCATTTGTTTATGAACTTCACGGAAAACTTTTTCACCAATAAATTTTTCTTTTTGTTGATCAAGCAAGCCTATCCCACTTCCAATATTGGGAATTTCCACCTGATTCGCAGATGACCGAGGGTCGAAAGACTGTGCATACGCAGCATTTGCTATAAAAGTCGCACTTAAAATAACTGGCAAAAATCTCAAAAGTTTTTCTCTATTAAAATTAAACCATAAAAAAAGCCTACTGATGTAAACCATAAAAAATGATGTTCAATCAATAGACTTTTACTATATCACTCGAAATCGACTAGTTTTGCAATGAAGTGTTATTAATCACTTATACAAAGTTTGGGTTTACCAAATATCTAGGAGTTTTATTCTCTAGAGCATCAACCAGATTTTTATAGGCAAGATTTGCCATTTTCTTACGGGTTTCAGCAGTAGCTGAACCTACATGAGGTAAAGTGACCACGTTTGGCAGTTTAAAAAGTGCTGAATCTTGTAAAGGTTCTTTTTCATACACATCTAAGCCAGCAGCAAAGATTTGATTTTGTTGTAAAGCCTCTATCAAAGCCTGCTCATCAACTACCGAACCGCGCGCAATATTAATAAAAATAGCGTGTTTTTGCATAAGCTCAAATTGAGCTTTGCCCATTAAAGCTTTCGATTCGTTATTTAAATCAACTGCGGTTACTACAAAATCGGACTGCTGTAGCAATTGATCCAAACCAAGATATTGTGCGTTTAACGGCTCAGCTAATTCAGGCTTTTCACGACGATTATGGTAAACAATATTCATGTTAAATCCATAAAAACCACGCCGAGCAATTGCAGCCCCAATATTGCCAAGTCCAATAATTCCCAATGTTTTCCCAAAAATATCTAAACCGAATTGCTGAGGCCCTACAGTTCTTTTCCATTCACCTTGTTTAGTCCAATGATCAAGAAAAGGAACTTTTCTAGCAGCGCTTAGTAATAATGTAAAAGCAAGATCAGCTGTTGTTTCTGTTAAAACATGAGGCGTATTTGATAACCAGATTTTTCTTTGATTTAAATAAGCCAGATCATAATTGTCATAGCCCACCGTTACAGATGAAATAATCTTTAGTTTTTGGGCTGGTGCAAGGTTACTTTCATTCAGTAACCGTCCTGCACCAATCATCCCGTCAGCATCTACAACGTGTTGTCGTATTTGTTCATTAATATCACCCAGTTTTGGGTTAAGAACTACAACATGATAATTCTGTTGTAATCGAGACAAAATTTCTTCATCAATTTGGCTAAATACTACAACTTTTTTCATGTAAATCCCTACTACTCGTTGTTATCTTGCATTAATTTCCATAACCTTTTTTTAAGGAGTGGTTTCTCCAGCATTTCTTTTAAACTTGCTAAATGAATAATATTGGCATGTTGAATATAAGAACAGTCACCAAGACACAATATCTTTTTCTCTGCTGCGACAGCATCTAAAAAGCCTTGTATATATGAACCAGCGCCCCGCTGATCTTGATAAGTCGCTAAAGGGAAAGGCCATTTTAATTCAGCATACTGCCCTATTTTTGCTTTTTGTATGTTGCTCCAAAGCTGTTTTTCTTCTTCGCTTAAATTCGTAACATCTAAAAAAATAACACATTTTTCAAGAGAAAAAGCCTGCAACTCAAATGATGCAATCTTAATTACAGGTGCTTGCACTTCATTGTGAGGTGCTATAACAGGCTGAACATCTATTGAGACTGGCGCCACAATTTCAGGTTCAATTTTTGGAATCTCGTTGATTTGTGGCTTTGTAGACTGCTCTAGAACGACTGGTTCTACAGAAGGCAATATAATCGGTTCAGGTTGTTCAACAACATGATCTCGCCAAAGGCTTTGAGCATTATTTTTTTGGCACACCTGTATCTTAGGAATCCATAAATCAATTCCTAAAGTTGCCAATATATTTCTTTGCTGCCCAATCATGTTTGAATCAATACCTCTACTCAATCTACATTCTAACGGGCTTCAGTTTTTTTTTCAGTGTTTTATTTCGTTCAGCTGTTTTTATAATCGTAGATGTCTTTTAAATAATCATAACACTATTTCTTTTTTGCATTTGCTCAACAATTTCTTCTGTCTCAAAGCCAAAACGCCAATAAAGTAATTCAAGTACATCCAACTCATCTTGAGTAATGATGCGATCGCTCCACAAGCACATTTCCGCAATCGCTAAAATACTCAGACGGTCACGTAATAATAATCCCGCAATATCATTTAAAATTTCAGCAAGATCTAAAGGCTCATCCGAAATTTCATCATAAATATTCATTTCATCAGGATTGAGCAGAGAACGTAAAATACGATCACGGACTTCTAACTGATTTGGGCTGTTAATTTGTTGAACATGAAGTAAAGCATCAACCAAGCGAACAATTTGGGGTTTTACTTCTTCAAATGCAGTTGGTAAATGCAGCGGCATCAAATTCAGTTCATATTTAACCCGTTCTAACAAAAGTGCATCCAGCAATCCAATCTCGCCATCTTCTTGAATAATGAGCGCTAGTTTTGTGAGAAATTGCCGCGCAATGCTTGCCGGCATATGTCCAATGTTTTTACAGGCATCATGGAATATCTGAATATGAATACGACCATCCAGATTTAATAAAGCATCGATAATGGCATGGCTAACTGGCGCATCTTTAGGGATGAATTCTCGATATTGACGAATCATCAAAATAGCCACCATTACTTCACGTGACCCTGTAGCTGTTTGTAGCGCACGCTGAATTAACTCAGGGCGCTTTTTATTGCGACGCACATCACTACTAAGGGGCTTAATCGCATCATTTAGTGCAAAACTAATAGGCGACAATCTTAATAAAGGTAGCGGCTGTGGAGATGACCATGGAATATAAATCTCTTTCTCAGATTCCTCTAAAAAATGAAATAAGCTAAATAACGGACGGTTACGTAGTTTTTTCAAATTTTCTAATTGTAAATCTTGAAGCAAAGTCGGGTTTAATTCATAAATGCGTTCACGAATACTCGGATGAATATTCATCCAGCTTTGAGGGCTTAGTGAGTTTGCAAAACACATATGTGCGATTGATTCTGAATAAGCACTATGAATTTGAGAACCGGAATGATGAACATAAATACGCAATAAAGTCTGGGTATTCGCACTATTTTTTAATAATCGTACTGTTTTTTGGTCATTACGAAATGTGCGACCACTCAAAGTTAAGTATTTAATAAATCGGGTAATCAATACACCAAGGCTACCCGCCAACCAAATTACACCACCCACCGCAACAAAGACGGTTTCAAACTTATGCTTATAACCTGGGCTATAACGTTTAAAACCCTGTTTCGCTAATTTACTACCCCACTGACTAAAGGTTGTTAAACCACTATATAAAATCTTTAATTTAGTGTTTTCAACTGCCTCCCCCGATAAAATCTGATTAAACTCATGGCCCAACAAGCCATATAGTTCAAGTTTATCCAGATTCTGCAAGGCTCCCCATGTCAGAATAATCACAATATCTTTAGGGTGAAAACCTGCTGTGAGTGCATTGACCCCGACTTCATCAGGTAAAACATACAAGGTTGGAACTTTTAGTGAGAAATTCTGCGCCAAATTTTCTGTAATTTTTAATGCTGCAAGTTCTTCTGGAGTACTTTCTTCTTTCACCAAACGACGTGCTTTAAGTTGTTTTGCTAAAGAATGCCCACCTTTACGCAAGATATAAAGTTCGGTAACTACCGACCAAACCATAATAAAAAGTAATAGTGCGACAAAATAAGGACTTAAAGTGTGCCACCAAATGGGCTGACTATAATCAAAAAAATGGACGAGCAAACCTAAAATTAAATTTAAAATAAAAATAGTAAGCAGCACAGCAACCAAACACATAGTGATGGACCATGCCATATTCTTATTTTCGATTAGATAGTGGCTTACTTCTTTCAATGTAAATAATCCCAATTACATTGTTAGGTTTCATCATAAAAGAAAAAAGCGGGAAACACCCGCTTTTTTCAGCTATTCCTATTCTTCTTTAATGCCTGTTAGATCTACAGAAGCTGCATCAACATTCACATCAATGTAACCATCTTTTTTCTTTTTAGCAGAATCATTACGCTTCTGCTCCAAATTATTTAGATAAGCACCATCAATATCACCTGTTACATAGATTCCATCAAATACAGAGCAATCAAACTCAGTTAGATCAGGCACTTTGCTCGTACGTACAGCATTTTTTAAGTCTTCCAATTCTTGGAAAACCAAACGATCCGCACCAATAATTTCTTGGATCTCTTCTACGCTGCGTTCTGAAGCAATTAGCTCAGTTTTAGCAGGCATATCAATACCGTAAACGTTTGGATACATAACCTGAGGTGCAGCTGATGCAAAGTATACTTTTTTTGCACCAGAATCACGTGCCATCTGGATGATTTCGTTACAGGTAGTACCACGAACAATTGAGTCATCAACTAATAAAACGTTCTTGCCTTTAAATTCCAACTCAACAGGGTTTAATTTCTGACGTACAGATTTTTTACGCTGTTGCTGACCTGGCATAATGAAGGTACGACCGATATAACGGTTTTTCATAAAACCTTCACGGAACTTAACACCTAGAATATTTGCAAGTTCTAATGCTGAAGTACGGCTCGTATCTGGAATTGGAATAACCACATCAATATCGTGGTCTTCACCCCAGTCACGTAAAATTTTATGAGCAAGCTTTTCACCCATTTTTAAACGGGCTTTATAAACTGAAATTCCGTCAATGATGGCATCAGGGCGTGCAAAATAAACATATTCAAAAATACATGGGCGGTATTTTGGATTAGCTGCACATTGTCTTGTGAACAATTCACCATCAGCAGTGATAAAAATTGCTTCACCAGGTTCAATGTCACGCTCAATTTTAAAACCAAGCGCTGTAATAGCAACTGATTCAGAAGCGATGATGTATTCCATCTCGCCTTGTTCAGTCATACGTGAACCATAAATGAGTGGGCGGATACCGTTTGGATCGCGGAAACCAACCAAACCATGGCCGGTAATCATCGCCACTACACCATATGCACCTAGACAGCGCTCGTGTACACGAGTAACCGTATGGAAAATATCATCTGGTGTAGGATTTAAAGTACCGTTCTTCTGCAACTCATGTGCAAATACGTTCAAAAGAACTTCTGAGTCCGAATCTGTATTCATATGACGTAAATCTGTTTTAAACAGGTCATCATGAATATCTTCAGCATTGGTTAAATTACCATTATGTGCAAGCGTAATACCGTAAGGTGAGTTCACATAAAATGGTTGTGCTTCAGCACTGCTAGCAGAACCAGCAGTTGGGTAACGTACATGGCCAATACCATAATTACCAAGTAATGCTCTCATATGACGAGTATGAAAAACATCACGCACCATACCGTTATCCTTACGAAGGAAAAGACGGCCTTCATGGCAGGTTACTATTCCAGCTGCATCTTGCCCACGATGTTGCAACATCGTTAAAGCATCAAACAACATTTGGTTCACTGGCGATTTACCGGCTATACCAACAACTCCACACATAGCAACCTCGCAGACAAGCTAGGAATTAATAAAAAGGATTCTTTGTCGAATGGTCGGATCGGTTTTCTAAATCTTCCGATTCGCCCATTGGTTTTGAAGGCGTGCTTGATGCACTACCTCCAGATGTTATTTGATGAAATGCCTCACTTGCTGCATCTTTAGACAATTCGGTAGCTAAAGGCGCATAAGGCAGTAAAAATTGTATAAGTTTGGACTGTTTCCAGTGTGGTGAACTTTCAACCCAAGGCCCTACGCCCTGCATTGTAATCAACACAACCAACAAGCCTTTTAAAGAACCAAAAGCACCACCCGCTAAACGATTTAATGGCCCCAATTTCAGACTTTTCAAGAGGCCATTTAAAAATGCAGTGACGATCCATGTTAAAACAATGATCATAAGTGCGATAAATGCGAAAGCTGCAATTTTTTGAACAACCGGATCATGACTTAAACTTGACATGGACGGCGCAAGAAGGACAGCATATTTTGCACCCATAATTAATGCAATGATCCATCCTACCAAGTTCGCAAAGGCTTTGATAAATCCTTGTCGCAAACCGTTTAGCCCCCCAATGAGCAAAAGTATCAGAATAATGATATCAATTGTGTTCATATTCACTTAAGTCATGGCTGCAACACATTGTTTTACTAATATAGGACCGGTATAAATCAATCCGCTATAGATCTGTACTAGTGTTGCTCCAGCTTGCTGTTTGGCTACTGCTTGTTCACCCGACAAAATTCCACCCACGCCAATTAACGGGATTTGTCCTTTTAACGTTTGGGCAAATAAACGTAAGCATTCGGTACTTTTTTCAAAAACAGGCGCACCTGATAAGCCACCCGACTCATTACCATAAGGAAGATTCTCTACACCTTCTCTAGATAAAGTCGTATTGGTAACGATTAAACCATCAATTTTAAATTGCAATAATTGCGCTGCAATAAACTCAACATCTTCTGCTGTTAAATCAGGCGCAACTTTTAAAACTAAAGGAACATAATGGTTATATTGCTCGGCAAGCTCAAGTTGTCTTTCTTTTAAGGTTTGCAATAATTCAGTTAATGCATCACCACTTTGTAAACTTCTTAAGTTCTTAGTATTTGGAGATGAGATATTAACGGTAATATAAGAAGCGTAGTTATAAACTTTCTCAAGGCAAATCAGGTAATCATCAACAGCCTTTTCTACAGGCGTATCTGCATTCTTACCAATATTGATACCTAGAATTCCTTTAAATTTTGAAGCTTTGACATTCTCAACAAGTTTATCAACACCATCATTATTAAAACCCATGCGGTTAATAATGGCTTTCGCTTCAGGAATACGGAACAATCGTGGTTGTGGATTACCCGACTGAGGACGAGGTGTAATTGTTCCAATTTCAATAAAACCGAAACCCAGTCCGGCTAAAGAATCAATATGTGCACCATTCTTATCAAGTCCAGCCGCTAAACCTACCGGATTTGGAAATTCAATTCCCATACAGGTTGTCGGTTTTGATTCTACGCTCTGGCGCAGCAGGCCGAACTTATGTGCTTTATCAAGCATAGATAATGTTAATTCATGGGCACGCTCTGGTGCTAAACTAAACAACATCGGGCGAGCAAGTGAATATAACATACCAATCACAGTCTACTGATTTTAGGTAGGCATATTATAGGCACAGGTAGCACAAAACACCATGCTTAAGAACAGCATATTTTAATATGTTATTGAACCGTCGCTGTTAATTTAATCTGCCCATCACTTGAAACCATTTCCATTTTTTCAATACTTAAGCCCATTTGCGCAAGTTGGGTTAAAAAGTTCGCTAAAATTGCATAATTCTGATGAGTAACAATAATTTGTAACTGCTCACCATTTTGTTGAGAAGAGACTGTTAAGCCTTGTTGCTGAGCTACTCGTTGTATTTTTTCCGATTGGCCTAATTCAAGCTCATTCGCTGGTTTCATGGTAACTGCATTGCTCTGCATCCATACCATTAAATCTTTTAAATCATTTAACCGTTGTTGCTGTTGTTCTGCCAAGGAATGCATTTTCCAAAGTGAAGCACCCACAATGGCAAACACAACAAAAATTGTAGTAAAGACCACCATAACCCGCTCACGTACAGTTAAACGATCTAAATATTGAGTGACTTGTTCAATCCACTTGTCAAAGCGGTTTTGCAATTGAGTTATCATTTTCATTATTGTATTTTCACCACCCCAATTGCCCCACCACCATCGGCTTGAACATTACCCAATTCAGCTTTGAATCCCTGCTGGTTAAGTTGTTGTGTTAAAGCTTGCAAATCATCTGCTGACTTTGCTTTTAATGCCATAGTTAGTGTTGAAGCATCATAAGCTAACTGCTGAGCTAAAATTTGTCTTTGCATTAAAATAGGACCAACACGGCTCAATAAAGAAAGTGCTTGTGTATCACCTTGCTTACTCATGCGTAAATGACTTTCAAATTGGCTTTTTATATTTTGCTCATTTACCCGACTTGAAGGACCAAACCAATATTTATATTGCTCGACCGTCTGTTCGGCGGTTTGATTAGCCACATTTCTTAATTTTACCCAACGCAATAAATCATAACTAAACTGAACCACTATAATTGCTAAAACAATAGCGGCACACGCTTTCCAATAACCAGAAACCGTATGCTCTTGCCCTTTGGCTTTAGGTAGAACATTAAAAGGATGCTGTTTAGGTTTATCTAAACCCTGAAATTGATAGATAAATTCAGAATGATGCTCGGCATCCGATGCTGCCACCAAACTTTCGAGTTGCTCTGTTGTTAAACCACTATATTGATAATGCGTTTCGACTGATTGAAACTCTAAAAATAATGCTAAATCATCTAGTGAATTACCCACCCATTTACTTTCACGCACAAGTAATTTCTGGTCAATATTACATAAGACCACTTGCTGCTCTTGAGGTTCCGGTAAAATTAGAAAGTCTGGCAATAAAGCAACGAGTTTAATAGGCAGTAAAGCCATTGCATGCTGCCATGTTTCAACTGTTGTTTTTGCCACTCCCAATACAGTTAATTGATCAGCATGAAAATGATGCACCACTTTCATATGATCAATAGGCAAAGTTACAAACTCTTCAAGCAAATATTTAACACCATCTGCCCCTAGTTGCTTGTAATGAGACTTTGCCATGTGCTGTTGGAGTACCTGAGCATGGCGACTAGGGAAAAAGATGACAGCTTCTTTTCCTTGATGTAATTGCAGGTCTTGTATTAATTGATCAAGACTTGCTGCCTGCAACCAGTTTTCTCCGTTAGACCAATGCCATATTCCATTGGTTTCAGGCATCCATAAATACAGCATAATGGGCTAAATGACCTTTTTAATTATATTGTGGGTATAAAACTATTTTTTTGTGTTGATAAACCAGTTGCAATAACAGCCTGATCATAAATTCGAGCTTCGGCAAGTGCAAATGGATTAAAGTTTTCATGAGTCAGCAGTTCAGCAATATGCCCTACCACGTTCATATGACACACGACGACAATTGACTCATAAGGAACCTGAGACAACCACTCAACTGCTTCTTTCGCATTATCATCTGGTTTAATTTTATCGCATAACAACACAGGAACATCTTTAAAATAAGCTTGAATATGCGCCAACGTCTCTTGAGCACGCAATAAAGGACTAACTACAAAAATATCAGGCTTAACAATATCTTTTAAAAATGTTGCTGTCTGTTCAGCTTGAGCATGCCCACGAGCGGTAAGTGGACGCTTAGTGTCATTACCATTCACTGGAGGAGCGGCTTCCCCATGACGAACCAATGTCAGTTGCATAAATATTCCTTGTTAATAATTCTTGCATTATAACCGTAATTTATGACATTTCTTCTTCAGACTTCATGATGAGGTAAAACAAACTCAACATCACTACGGTGTCCATTTTTCATAAGAGATAAAGCAATATTTAAAGGTGGAGCACCCTCAAAAATAACCTCATATAAGGCATTGGTAATAGGCATATATACGTCAAGTTCTTCTGCTTTACCACGCACCTGAACAATCGTATTAATTCCTTCAGCGGTTTGCCCCAACTCTTTACTCGCTTGGTCAAGTGTTTTACCTGACCCCAAAGCATAACCAATCTGATAATTACGGCTTAAAGGACTATTACAGGTTGCAAATAAATCACCAACGCCAGATAAACCTAAGAACGTTAGCGGATTTGCCCCTTGTTTGACTGCAAAACGACTCATTTCGGCCAAGGCGCGCGTTAAAATCATACTCTTGGTGTTTTCACCAATCTTGTAAGCAGCACCAATTCCCATTGCAACTGCATAAATATTTTTAAGTGCGCCCCCTAGTTCAACACCATGCACATCATCACTACCGAAAACTCGGAATAAAGCACTATGAAGAGCATGCTGCACAGCATAACGAACTAACTCAGAATCACTGGCAATAACAGTACCAGATGGCATACCTGCCATAATCTCCTTAGCGAGATTTGGTCCAGATAACACCCCATAAGGAACTTCTGGTAATTCTTCACGAATAATATCGCTCATGAAGCTAAAAGTTTTAGCCTCGACGCCCTTCGTTAGAGAGACAACCGCTTGTGCCGTAATATAAGGAGCAATTTGTTTTAATACATCACGAAATGAATGACTAGGAATTGCCACCAAAATAATATCTCGATCACACACGGCTTGTTCAAGGTCAGACACAGCGCGTAATGATGACTCTAAAACAAAGTCTGGCAAATAACGTTTATTAATATGGGTTTTATTGATTTCTTCTGCTGTTTCGGCATCACGAATCCAGATCATGGTGTCGCAACCATTACGTGCAGCTAAATTGGCCATCGCCGTACCAAAGCTGCCTCCACCTAACACAGTAATACGTAATGCTGTTTTTTTATCAACCGCAACAGGTTCCACTAAATCTGTAAACTTAAATTCAGCCATGCTTTATTATCCTATTTCTTACTTTTGAGGCTCGTTAAGCCTGCCAAACCTTTACAAATTCTTTACTTTCAATCTCTGCACGCGGTGCAATCGCTTTAGCTGCTGTGCCCAAATAAATAATACCTGAAATTAAATCATGTGGTTGCAATCCTAAATGCTGTTTTAACCAATTTGATTCAACAACTGCGCCACTACGCCACATGGTGGAAAAGCCTTGAACTTGTAAAGACAATAAAAGGTTCTGTACGGCAGCCCCTGTACTTAAAATCTGTTCAAAATGCGGAACCTTAGGATGGTCTTGCAATTGCGTAAGCGCTAAAATGAGTAAAGGCGCACGGAAAGGATGTTGCTTAACTCGTTCAAGTTGCGCTGAGTCAGTTTCACCCAAATCAGCCAGTGCTTTTGCTAAAACCTCACCAAATGCAGCACGTTGTTCAGCCTCGATAACGACAAAACGTGTTGGTTTAAGTCTATGATGGTCAGGAGCAGTTAAAGCAGCTTGAAAGGCCAACTCTAATTGATCTGCATTTGGTGCAGGCTCAATCAATTGACCAATAGATTGACGTTGGTGAATATTCTGATGAATTATATGTGTTGCTGAATCCGTCATTAATATTGATCTAACTCAAAAAATTCAAAATAGATTAGCATAATCTACAGATAATCCACCATTGTATCTAGAACATAAAAAACAACGAGCTCATGCTTTGACATATTTTTAAGACAAAACATCAAAACTAATACAACGTCTTCAAAGTCAATTAGAAAACTTGTGTTCAAATAGTGAGATCTTTTGACGATTAACGATATTAGGTGAAACATGAAAAAAATAATTTTAGCGAGTGCGTTGAGCAGTGTTGTTTTATTACTAGGAGCTTGTGCCACTACCCCTAAAAACACCTTGGCAGTTCAAAAAGAAAATAATCAATTTGAAGTCACAGGCATTGGTAAAACAAATCTAATTGCAAAAAATAATGCGATTACTGCCGCTCAAAAAACTTGTTCAAAAAATACTACGCCCGTTGTTGTAGATGAAAAAACAACATACAACGGTGTATTAAAGGATGTAGTAAGCGAGAAAACAGGCCAAATGGTTGAAGCAGCAGCTGGTGTGATTGGCACATTAACTGGTAAAAATGCATCTCTAGCGAAAGATGATGATTATCAAACAACACTTACTTTCTATTGCAAAATTAATTAATCAAAAAAAAATCCCAATCAAATGATTGGGATTTTTTTATTAGCAATAACCCTCTATACGAGTTAATGGCAATTTCTTACCAATTGCTTTTTCAATTTCCGGCAAGTAAAAAGCATCATCTTCTGAAAGAAAACTAATACTTACACCTTGTGACCCAGCACGGCCTGTACGGCCAATACGGTGCACATAGTCGTCTGACTGCTCCGGTAAGGTATAGTTAACCACATGAGATACGCCATCAACATGAATACCACGGCCAGCAACATCAGTTGCGATCATGATGTTATTTTTACCCTGCTTAAACTGGTCTAACATTTTTAACCGTTTATCTTGAGCAATTTCACCTGAAAGCATCCCGACCCGATATCCATCTCTCTTTAAATGGTCATAAAGACGGCGCACTTGATCACGTCGATTAGCAAAAATCATGACTTTATCGATAGGCTCTTCACGCAAAATATCTTGTAGCAAACGATACTTATCTTGCTTAGCTACTACATAAACACGTTGCTCAACATCGTTATTGGTTTTTTGCTCAGGCTCAATTTCAACAGTGATTGGCTCAAACAACCATTGTCTGGCCAAATTAAGCACGTCATAACTAAAAGTAGCCGAGAACATGAGGGTTTGACGTTCTTCCTTACGCGGGGAATAACGCACGATACGTTTTACAGAAGGAATAAAACCCATGTCCAATAAGCGGTCTGCTTCATCAATGACTAAAAATTCAATTTGATCGAGCCAAACTTCTTTTTGTTCTACAAAATCAATTAGACGCCCAGGCGTGGCAACCATGATATCGACAAAATTAGCATCTAGCTGTTTCTTTTGCTTATCAAAATCTACACCACCTAACAATGTCACGACGTGTAAATCTGAAAATTTTGTGAGTAACTTTGCATCGCTTTCAATTTGCAATGCCAATTCACGAGTAGGCGCCAAAATCAAGGCACGTGGCTCACCACGAAAGCGCTGCTCTTGAATCGGGTTATGTAACAAGTCATTAATTACACTAATCAGGAAAGCAGCAGTTTTACCTGTTCCTGTTTGTGCTCTACCAATTGCATCATGCCCGCCCAACGTATATTTTAAAACCTTTTGCTGAATCGGGGTCATTTGCTTAAACCCTAAAGCATCAATCGCCTTTTTAAGTTGCGGATGTAAATTCAAGGTTTCAAAACCAGATGTCATAAATACGTGCTCTAACAAACAATCTCTCTAATGAGAAGATCATTATAAACAAAAACGCCCCAATTCAAAAATTGGAGCGTCCGTGATTCATCAAAAGATGAATTAGTCTAAAGGCTGAACGTTCTCAGCTTGAAAACCTTTTTGACCTTGTACTACACTAAATTCTACGCGTTGGCCGTCACGTAAAGAACGGTGACCGTCACCAACGATTGCACGGAAATGAACGAATACGTCGTCACCGCCGTTACGTTGAATAAAGCCAAAACCTTTAGTGTCGTTAAACCACTTTACTACGCCTTGTTCGCGAGCTGTCATAAGTCAATCCTCAGATGTTGAAAAAAGGACCTTCCGGTGTTGCAAACAGCAGAGCAAACAAGTTTTTAAAATATTTATAATCTTAAAGCTTGTAATCATTCTGTGAAACTATCAACAATTTCCGGTTACATCCATTTGTTATAGGATTTTTAAACCAATTTAAGTGTGTGGTAAATCCTAAAACGGTTCGAGCTTACCACGGGTTTATGACAATTAATAGAATTTTTTTCAATTATTCCCCCTATTTTTAGTCCTTTTTTTAAACAGCTTATTACAATATTTTTTATAGGTAATTGCTTGTTTCTTCTTTTATAAAATGTGCGGTGTTTATAAAAAAATTTGTTAGAATAATCTTTTTAGTTGTTTTGATGATGTATGACCAACACTTCTTCTACTACAGCACTTATTGAAATTAATGCCTTGGGCCAACCTTGTCCGATGCCTTTATTAATGCTTAAACGCGAACTCAAAAAAGTATCGGGTAAACAGCTATTTTTATTAAAATCTTCTGACCCCCATAGTGAAATAGATGTAACTCGTTACTGTGGTTTACATCATTTTATGTGTCAAATCACACATATATCCGAAAGAGAATTTCACTATTTAATTGAAACTCAATAATTCTTTGATAAACTAAAAGATTAGAAATTGCATAAAATTTTACATTTCTCTACCCAATTTTCCTTAATTATGAAGCTGATTCAAACTAAGATGAATTTATTGGTTATCCCATCCGATCCTATAAGGAGAAATCATGAGTGACAGCAGCAATCAATTGATGCCCCTGTCATTGTCTGCGCCCGGTGTAAACCTTGGTGCATATATCAGTACTGTCAATCAGATTCCTATTTTAACGGCCGAGCAAGAAAAAGAACTTGCTGAACGTTATTATTATGACCAAGATCTTGATGCCGCAAAAATGCTGGTAATGTCGCATTTACGTTTCGTCGTTCACATTGCGCGCAGCTATGCAGGTTATGGCCTACCACAAGGCGACCTTATTCAAGAAGGTAATTTAGGCTTAATGAAAGCCGTGAAGCGTTTCGACCCAAATATGGGCGTGCGTCTTGTATCTTTTGCCGTCCACTGGATTAAGGCAGAAATTCACGAATACGTTATCCGCAACTGGCGTATTGTCAAAATTGCAACGACCAAAGCACAGCGTAAATTATTTTTCAATTTACGTAGTTTAAAAAAATCGAGTAAAAAACTAACGCTCGAAGAAGCTCAATCGATTGCGAATGACTTAAATGTAACTGCAGAACAAGTTCTGGAGATGGAAGGTCGTTTAACCGCTTATGATGCTGCTTTCGAAGCTCAAGGTGACGACGACGATGACACCCCACATACTGCACCGGCATTGTATCTTGAAGATAATCGCTATGATCCAGCCCGTTTAGTCGAAAATGAGGACTGGGAAGAGCAAAGTACATCTGCCTTACATAATGCAATGGATCAGTTAGATGACCGTTCGCGTAATATTTTACAACGTCGTTGGTTAGATGATGACAAATCTACTCTCCACGAGTTAGCGGCCGAATATAATGTATCAGCAGAACGTATTCGCCAGCTTGAAAAGAATGCAATGGAAAAAATTAAAATTGCCATGTCTGCAAGCTAAAATAAGTTTAAAAATAAAAGGGCGATTAGCCCTTTTGTTTTATCTGGCTATGTTTAGCCAACCCAATCTATGATAACGTTGCCCTTCATTATTCATTTGCGTTTTTTGTTATGTGGATTGCCATTTCAGCCCTTAATCTTGCCTTTGCAGTCATGTTGGGTGCTTTTGGAGCACATGGTCTTAAAGCTCACGCGAGTCCTGAGCAACTTGTTTGGTGGCATACTGCAACCGACTACTTTTTTTACCATGCTTTAGGTCTCTTAGCACTTGGTATTTTAAGCAAAGTTATCCTTACGTTCCCCATTAAATTGCCATTCATATTGATTCAGATTGGTATTTTATTCTTCTGTGGTTCACTCTATATCATGGCGCTTGGATTACCGAGAATTTTAGGGGCAATTACCCCAATTGGTGGAGCATTTATGATAGCTGGATGGCTCGTTTTGGCTTGGAATGCCCTCAAATACGCAAAATAATTGGAATGTGATCATGCAAATTTATTTAAATGGCGAATTAACGGACACGCCTTGTCAAAACCTAATGCAGCTCATTCAGGCTTTGGCACTTGAAGGAAAAAGATTTGCGGTCGAATACAACCAGCAAATTATTCCAAAAAGCAAATTAGAGCAGATTTCTATCGCTCAACATGACCGTATCGAAATTATTCACGCTGTTGGCGGCGGCTAAGTCGGAGTTATCCATGCAAGACACCCCTCTCATTATTGGTTCACGTTCTTTTCAATCTCGTTTATTGGTAGGAACTGGCAAATATAAAGACTTAAATGAAACAGATTTAGCCATTCAAGCGAGTGGTGCAGAAATCGTTACTGTTGCAATCCGCCGTGTGAATATTGGACAACATCCAGATCAGCCAAATTTACTCTCTGTCATTCCACCAGAAAAGTATACAATTTTGCCAAATACCGCAGGTTGTTTTGATGCTGATAGTGCAATACGTACTTGCATGTTAGCGCGTGAACTTCTAGACGGTCACAACTTGGTAAAACTTGAAGTTTTGGGTGATGAAAAGACATTATATCCAAATGTAACTGAGACTTTAAAAGCGGCACGTACTTTGATTGATGACGGTTTTGAGATTATGGTTTACACCTCTGATGACCCAATCATTGCGCAAGAACTTGAAAGTATGGGCTGTGTTGCGATCATGCCTTTAGGTAGTCTTATTGGTTCAGGTTTAGGTATTTTAAATCCTCACACTATTTCAATTATTAAAGAAAATGCAAAAGTGCCAGTTTTGGTAGATGCAGGCGTTGGTACAGCAAGTGATGCAGCTATTGCAATGGAACTTGGTTGTGACGGTGTGCTGATGAATACAGCAATTGCAGCTGCTCAAAATCCTATTTTGATGGCTTCTGCAATGAAAAAAGCTGTTGAAGCTGGGCGTGAAGCATTTTTAGCAGGTCGTATGCCACGTAAGCGTATGGCAAATGCGAGCTCACCAGAAACAGGTTATTTCTTTAAATAATTTATTTCTAAGGAATCACTGATTTTTCAGTGGTTCCTCTTCCCCCTCATATAACCATTTTTAATTTTCTAAAAGTTTTAAAATCTATATCGCTTTATTCAAATCAACAGATCTACATTCTTATATTTACTTAGGCTATGCCTAATGTCTTCTGTAAATTTTGCTTTGCTCTTAACTCAAAATTCTGTTGAAAATAAGTCGTCTGATAAAGTGGGTCTGACTGATAAAAATGCGCTAGAACTTCTTTTCTTTTGGTTGAATATACTTCTGGATCGACCCAAGCATATTCCTGCTGAATTTGCTGTTCATATTGCATAAAACGTTCTGGAGTTGCTGCCAAAATAGCTAAATCGATATCCAATAAAAATTGTAAATCTAACTCATCAGTCGGTATATGCTTTTGCGTGGCAAGAATCCACTGTTTTATTTTCTGAACCGTATTTACTGGTAAATCTTGAGCCATACATTGCTCAAAAAGCTCAGCACTTTTAAGTTCATTATCTTTAGCTTGTGGGTTATAGATCGCATCGTGGAACCAGAGTGCCAATTCAACCGCATAAGCATCATTCAAATCAGATCGAACTGATTCGAGTAAAGCTAAGCATTCATATAAATGTTGAACAGTATGATAGGCCCGCTGCTTTTCACTATAAGCAGCAATGAGTATATTTAAGATTTTTTGTGGGTCAGAAAAATGATAATGCTGATGCAGCTCAAACCAAACATGTTCCAGTTTTAATAAGTAAAGCTGCATCATCATATATTAACCACGCTCAGGATTATTGCTCATCGCGTTTAAATACTAGCTCTTTTGCTGATGAGTTTTCAGCATCAAAGTAGTATCCATCGGTATTGAACGCTTTAATATCCTCAGCTTTATTTAATTGGTTTTCAATCATAAAACGAGCCATTAAACCGCGTGCTTTTTTCGCATAGAAACTAATGACTTTATATTTGCCATTTTTCTGGTCAAGAAAAACAGGCTTAACAATTTCAGCCTTAATTTTCTTCTCGTTGACCGATTTGTAATATTCATCTGAAGCTAGATTTACAAGTAACTCAGATTTAATTGCCGCTAAGTCTTCGTTAATCTGGTTCGTGATAATTTCACCCCAGAACTCATACAAATTATGGCCCCGTAAATTTTTTAATTTAGTGCCCATCTCAAGACGATAAGGCATCATTAAATCTAAAGGTCGTAATAAACCATATAAGCCAGATAGCATACGTAAATGCTGCTGTGCAAAATCAATATCTTTATCTTTTAAATGATAAGCATCTAAACCCGTATACACATCACCTTTAAACGCATAAATCGCCTGACGAGCATTTGAAAAATCAAATTCGGGCTTCCACTCTCTAAATCGGTCTGCATTTAGTGTGGCAATTTTTTCACTGACACTCATTAAATTGGCAATTTCGGAAGCAGAAAGTTTTCGGCAAACCTCAATTAATTGTGCTGAGTGTTCTAACAAGCGAGGCTGAGTAAACTCATCTATAGGTAACGCTGTTTCATAATCTAAAGTTTTTGCAGGAGAAATTAAAGCAAGCATAGACAACCTGAAAAAATTATTCTTAATCCCAACTATAACAGTAGATATTTTTTAATGCTAACTCGTGTTTTCAATGACGACTATCGGTAAAATAGCATCACGTATTGTTATTTAGCGGTTCTTATATGTCTGAGCAAACTTTCATCCAGGGTCCAGTAGGTAAAATTGAACTTTTCGTTGACCGCCCTGAAGGTGAAATCAAAGGCTTTGCGGTTGTTTGCCATCCGCATCCATTGCAAGGTGGAACCCCTCAACATAAAGTCCCTGCCCTTTTAACCCAAATCTTTAATGAATATGGCTGTATTGTTTATCGCCCTAGTTTCCGTGGCTTAGGCGGCAGTGAAGGTATTCATGATGAAGGCCATGGTGAAACTGAAGATATCTTAGCTGTAATTGAACATGTTCGTAAGCTTCATGAAGGTCTGCCATTTTATGCAGGTGGCTTTAGTTTCGGTTCACATGTTCTGGCAAAATGCTTTGCACAGCTTAATCCTGAATTACGACCTGTACAGTTAATTTTGTGTGGTTTACCAACGGCTACCGTAGTGGGTTTACGCCACTATAAAACTCCAGAAATTCAAGGTGATCTTCTACTCATTCATGGTGAGCAAGATGACATTACCTTGCTTTCAGATGCAATTGCATGGGCGAAACCTCAAAAGCACCCAATTACGATTTTACCGGGCGCTAACCACTTCTTTACAGGCTATTTAAAACAGCTTCGCCAAATCATTACACGCTTTATTATTATGAAATAAGCAGTAGTTTGATGGACATAGATTGAGTCTATGTCCATCATTTCATAAGCCCTGGAACTACTAAAAATTATTCCAACTTAATCCAAAACGGGCCAAATATTTTTTCACTCGATCACTATCGTTCGTTGTATTACGTTGTTGACGAGACACCGAAAAGAGTTGTCTTCCCACCTCTGCCATTGATTTTGAATTTTCACAAACTTTAAGTACCCCACGTAATTGAATCTGGTCAAATTCATCTATTTGCTCTAATTGCTCAGAACTCAAATAGTTCAATAGAATGTCTGCATCTCTATTTTCTTCATTGCAAAATGCGGTCTGAATAAGCCAAAGTTGCTTTAACCGTTGAATTTCTTTTTCTACAGTTTCACGGCGAATTAACTCACCTTGCGATAAAGTTGCTAAACGAGTCACGCTCGCGGCTAGATCTCTAAAATTTCCTTGCCATGATGCATCTGCTGATTTAGCAAATTTTAAATACATTTCTAAAGCATCACGTTGAAAACGTAATTGTCTTTGGTGAATTGCTGCAAAACGTTGTAGCTCAAAATCAATGTTGGGGGCAATATCTTCTATACGGTCTTTTAAATTTGGTAAAAAGAATGTCCATGTATTCAGACGGGCCCATAAATCTTCACGAAAACGACCTGCCTGAACTTCATTACGTAAATCACGGTTAGTACCCGCAATCAGCTGAAAATCTGCCTGAATTTCCTTATCACTTCCAACTGGAAAGAAGCTTTTGTCTTCAAGTGCTTTAAGAAGCATTGCCTGTTCATCAAGCCCTAACTCACCAATTTCATCTAAAAACAAAATGCCTTGGTCAGCACTTTTTAGTAGACCAGCACGAGAAGCAGCTGCTCCTGTGAATGCACCTTTTATATGACCAAATAAGGTCGACATCGCGCTATCACCGCGTAAAGTCGCACAGTTAACATCAATAAAACGACCGCTTAATTGAAATTTATCTTTCTTTAACTGAAAAATCTGTTTTGCCAAATGAGACTTACCAACACCTGTTGCACCCATAATTAAAATAGGCGCGCTAGAGCGGGTTGCAACTAATTCAACCTCCTCAATAAGCTGATTAAATGCTTTATTATGAGTAGAAATATTTGCTTTAAGTTGTTGCCAATTTTGCTTTTGTTCATCATCGAATCGCTGTTTTAAAACATCGTATCGAGATAAATCCAGATCAATAATTCTATATTCACCTTCTGAGGTCTTTTGTTGATTAGGTGAACTTTGAATAAGTTGAGCTGGCAAATAATGTGCATCTACCAATAAATACCAACAAATTTGGGCAACATGTGTTCCCGTAGTGATATGCAATAAATAGTTATTTTTTTCGACATCAAACGGATAGGTTTTTACAAAATCATAAAGTGCCCCATACACCTCTGCAAAATCCCAAGGATCTTTAATACTGACCTTATGTCCAGAAATCTGTGTTTGTGGAGAAATTTCTTTCGCGTCTGCTGCTATAGATTTAACTAAATTATGATGTTGCCGATCATGTAACAACACCAATTCATCTACAAGCAAATCTTCATGCATTAACAGGCTAATTGTAGGACGCCAACGCTGCCAGCGATCTGGCCTTCTTCCCTGATCAAGTGTAGAACCGACAAAGCCAATAACGACTGTTTTCTTTGCATCCGCCATAATTTCTATAAAATTTTATAAGTGTCTATAATATACAATACGCATTTGACTAAAAAATTCCAAGAATATGCTTCATTTTACTTTTTTAGGCACATCTTCAGGTGTACCCACCCTGACACGTAATGTCTCAGGATTAGCAGTTCGTAATAACAAGAATAAGGACTGGATTTTAATTGATGCAGGCGAAGGGACACAACACCGCATTCAACAAGCCAAACTTTCCTTACAAAACCTAGTTGCCATTTGTATTACACATGTTCACGGTGATCATTGTTATGGTCTAGTTGGTTTATTGGCAAGTGCAGGCATGAATGCCCGTAGCAAACCCTTAATCGTGATTGCACCGAAAGAAATTCAGCAATGGTTTGAAATCACTGCCCAACTTACAGATTTACATTTACCCTATTCACTACAATTTATTGATGTGAATGAAGCAACTCAGCCACAACAGATCACCGATGAATTCATTGTTCAAGCACACCCACTAAGCCATCGTGTTCCAAGTTTTGCTTTTAGCATTTATATCAAATCTATTCAGAAGAAGTTAGATACCCAAGCTCTAAATCAGCTTGGCGTACCTCAAGGCGATATGTGGGGCCATTTAAAACGAGGCTACAATGTTGAATTTGATGGAAAAAATTTAAAAGCTCAAGACTTTATCAAAGTTCAAAACCAGCAAATTCATGCAGTTATAGGTGGAGATAATGACCAACCTGAACTGTTAGCAGACGCTTGCAAAGATGCTCAACTACTTATTCACGAATCAACTTATTTGCAAACGGTTTTAGATAAGGTGGGCAAAGGTCCAATGCATAGTTCAGCAAAAATGGTGGCTGAATTTGCAGAACAGCAATCTCTGGGTAATTTAATTCTGACGCATTTTAGCCCTAGACATCAGGATAAAGCTGGACAGCACGCTATTGCTGAAGAAGTTCGCCAGTTTTATAAAGGTCATTTTTATTTAGCAAATGATTTTGATGATTTTACTTTAAACGAAGCTGGACAGCTTTTAAAAGTCGATAAAAATCGTAAAGCCCATTAATAATACATATCTAAAAAGATATTTAAATATATTTTTAGATATGTATTAGACATTAAAATCTCCAATAAAAATTAATCACACAGAGAAACCAATTATTTTTACATATTAATTTCAATAACTTAATTTAAAGTTAAGTGTTTTTTAAAAAAGTTGGCACACTCAGTGCAATAGTATAAAGCACACAACATCATTGGGATATTGTGAATAACACCTGCCTGCAAACGCTTGGCAGGCAGGCTTTGAAAGGAAAAAAAATGTCTGTCGTTGAAGAAATTAACCAACAAGCTCAGTTTGAACAAAAGCAGCAAGAACGTGCTTACCAAGTTCTGCAAAATGAAAAAAGTATGCCAGTCAAAATGTGGACCAAAGGCGTACTTGTTGACGACAACTCAAAACAACAATTATTGCAAACAGCTCAAATGCCTTTTATTTATAAATGGATGGCTGTAATGCCAGATGTACACTTCGGTTTAGGCGCAACTATTGGTAGTGTGATTCCAACCAAAGGGGCAATTATTCCTGCTGCTGTGGGTGTAGATATTGGTTGTGGAATGATGGCAACCCGTACAAGCTTAACTGCTTCAAATTTACCAGATAACTTACATGCTCTACGTACTGAACTTGAACGTTTAATTCCACATGGAATGACTAAACGCGGGCGAGATCGTGGTTCATGGGAAACTCCACCAGAAATGGTAGATCAAGCTTGGGCGGATTTGGTTGCAGATTTTGAATACATTTGTGCCAAACATCCACGTTTAAAAAACACCAATAACCGCAAGCATTTGGGAACTTTAGGTACAGGAAACCACTTTGTCGAAATCTGTTTAGATGAGCATGATCATGTTTGGGTTATGTTGCACTCAGGTTCTCGTGGTGTAGGAAATGCTATCGGTAATCATTTTATCGAACTTGCCCGTAAAGACATGCAGAAGCATTTCATTAATTTACCAAATAAAGATTTAGCATATTTAGTCGAAGGAACTGAACACTTTGATGATTACTGGTTTGCTGTAGGTTGGGCTCAGCGCTTTGCCATGAAGAACCGAGAAATCATGATGCAATCTGCAATTAAAGCCTTGGCTACGATTGTACCAAAGCCTTTTCAGGCACGTTTGGAAGCCGTGAACTGTCACCATAACTATGTGGAAAAGGAAGAACACTACGGTGAAGAAGTGATGGTCACCCGTAAAGGTGCTGTCCGTGCACGTCTAGGTGAATATGGAATTATTCCAGGTTCAATGGGTGCGAAATCATTTATTGTACGTGGACTTGGAAATCAGGAATCTTTCTGTTCATGTTCGCATGGTGCAGGCCGTGTTATGAGCCGTACTGAAGCAAAACGACGCTTTACTGTTGAAGATCAAATTGCACAAACTGAAGGTGTGGAATGCCGTAAAGATGCCGCTGTCATTGATGAAATTCCTTCTGCATATAAGCCTATTGAAGATGTAATGAAAGCTCAAAGTGATTTGGTTGAGGTGGTTTATACATTAAGACAAGTGGTGTGTGTTAAGGGTTAAATATGGAAAAAGGTTGTTTAAATATTCGAAGCTATAGAATCAGGGCAAATGAAGAAAAGCATCTGATTCTGCCTGAACAACCCTATTACATCCTTTTGGTTGTGGAAACCGATCAAATTCTGCCTAAATGGCGTAATTGGATCTGTGAGCAGATTGTCTATTCAAAACACTGTATTCAAGCAATGGTTACAGGATATGAGTGTTCTGTTTGGCATGATGTCCTAGATGAAACATATCTAGTTCTTTATAACTATCAACCACCAGCCGATCATTGCTTTATGACAACTTGGCATGAAGATGAAACTTTAGAAGACATTACTGAATGTGCAAAAATTACTATGCAATTAGAAGATATTTTGAACTTAGTGATTGTGCATATTGAATAAAAGGTAAATAAAATGAAACTCGCAGAAGCACTTTTACTTCGAAGCGATCAACAAAAAAAGCTTGCTTCGTTAAAACAACGAATTAATGCCAATGTCTTGGTACAAGATGGTGATGAGCCTAGTGAAGAACCTAATGAACTCATCAAACAGGTATTTGCTTTAACTCAGGAAAGTAATCAATTGATTTGTCGTATTCATCTAACCAATGCTCAAGCAAAACTAGAAGATGGCAAAGTATTGTTGTCCCTATTAAGCTTGCGCGATAGTTATGCTGAACAGCATAAGATTTTAATAGATGCGATTGCCAATACACATCGAGAACCTGATCGTTATAGCTCACGTGAAATTAAGTGGAAGAAAGTCATTCCTGTTTCTGGCTTACAAAAGCAGGCGGATGATATCAGTGCGAAACTCCGTGACTTAAACGTTAAAATTCAGGCTGCTAATTGGCAAATTGATCTAATCGATTAAACAATAGATTTTGTGAAATCCTTTTCACAATCAAAGTTTGGGCATACTGGGCGAGTACAAGATCCTGCGTTACTCCGATCTGAGGGATTGAAAATAATTCAGGCGGCTATGGCAGCATGTGAGCCGTGCATCGATATCACTTATCAGGCTCAGCACTATGCACCTAGCAAACCTTTGTCGAAAGCAAAGTCACTCGTTACTTCGCATTGCCATGTACTGACAGTATGTTCATTAAATTAGAAAATAAGGAAAATATAAGTGAATAAAGCTTTGGCAAATATGCCAACAACCATTCAAATTGATGGTTCACAAGGTGAAGGCGGTGGGCAGATTTTAAGAACTGCCCTTGCCCTTTCGATGATTACAGGTCAGGCATTTGAATTAATTAATATACGTGCGGGACGAAAAAAACCAGGCTTAATGCGTCAGCATTTGGTCTGTGTTCAAGCATCTCAACAAATTAGCCAAGCTTATGTTGAAGGTGCTGAATTACACAGCCAACGGTTATATTTCGCACCTCAATATGTTCAAAGTGGGAAATATCAATTTCAAATCGGTTCCGCAGGTAGTACAACACTGGTTTTACAAACTCTTCTACCTGTTTTTTTATTACAAAATGAAGTCTCTGAGCTTACTATTTCAGGTGGCACACATAACCCGCTTGCACCAACGGCGGATTTTATTGAACAATGCTTTTTAGCTGCTCTAACAAAAATTGGAATTCACGTCGATTTTAAATTAAACAAAGCGGGCTTCTTTCCCATTGGTGCAGGTGAAATTCAAGTTACGATTCAGCCGTGGCAACATCGCAACAAAATGAGTTTATTAGATCGTGGTACTTTGCAATGTACTGAGGCTTTTGCAGCCACCCTGAACCTTTCAGAAGAAGCGCAAATTGCACAACGAGAATTAGCAGCTTTAAATAAAAGACTGAAATTGGATACACAAAAGCAATTTCAGCTGAATGGAATCAGCCAAGGCAATACGGTATATGTCAAACTTGAACATAAGCATCATACCCAGCTATTTACCTCTTTAGGCGAAATGCGAAAAAGTGCAGAACAAATTGCCAATCATTTGGCTGAACAAGTTAAGCAATATATGGAAACTAATGCTGCTGTGGATGAGTATTTAGCAGATCAGTTGTTATTGCCTTTGGCCTTGGGTCAAGGTGGTGAGTTCACCGCACAATGTATTAGCGAGCATACGCGTACTCAAGCAGCTATGCTTGAAAAATTTATTGATTGTGAAATCGAATTTATCGAGTTAGGTACAAATCATTTTCATGTAAAGGTCAAAGTTTAAGAAGCTCACTAATGAGCTTCTTATTTCTAAAAAATTACTCTACAGATGCCAAAGCCGTCACCAACAACTTCCAGCAATTATCTACAGTATCAACTTTTACTCGCTCACCCGGTGCATGTGCACCTTGAATATCAGGTCCAAATGAAACCATCTGTAAATCTGGATAGTGCTCGGCAATAATCCCGCACTCTAGACCTGCATGAATCACTTTGAGATTGGGCTCAATGTTAAACGCCTTTTGATAGGCTTGCTGTAAGCACTTTAAAGCAGCCGAATCTGGATTTGGCGTCCACCCCGAAACCAACGGCGTGAGTGTAGAAGCGATATTAAATTGACTAAAATGTGCCTGAATTTTCTTAGCAAAATCGTCAGCTTCTTGGTTCACCATTGAACGAACCATTAAAACAGCTTTTCCACCCTCTCGATTTAATTTTACAATCCCAATATTATTTGAAGTCTCAACCACATCTGGAAGAGCTTGACTCATACTTGCAACGCCGTATGGGCTTGTTGCCAAAGCTTGCAACCATTCGTTTTGCTGCTGTTGAGCAATCACTCCCGTCACGTCAGCGCTATTCGGTTGAATAGTTAATTGTAGATTGTCATCAATACTTTGTAGCTGTTTTTTCCATGTCGTTTGATATTCAGTAAGTAATTTTTCTAGTTCAGGTAACTGACTAGGTGAAATTGCAATGGTTGCGACTGCTTCTCGAGGTAGTGCATTACGAGCTGAACCACCACTAAACTCGACAAGTCTTCCACCAAACTTTGCTAAATACTCATTTAAAAAGCGAGCTAAAATAACGTTGGCATTGCCACGTCCTAAATGAATATCTACACCAGAATGACCACCTTTGAGGCCTGCAACCTGAATGTTTACAATGGTCAAATTTTCAGGGATTTTTTCATAATTAAGTAGCTGTTCCATTTCAACATCAATACTACCAGCACATCCGAGATATAACTCACCCCACTCTTCTGTATCAATATTAAATAACCATTTACCTTTTAACACACCCGCTTGCAAAAGCCGCGCACCACTCATGCCCGCTTCTTCATCAACTGTTAAAAGAACTTCAATTGGTCCATGAGCAATATCATTTGAATCTAATACAGCTAAAGCTAGGGCTACCCCAATGCCATTATCAGCACCTAAAGTGGTGTCTTTGGCGATTAACCAGCCATTCTCAAGGACTGGGCAAATCGGGTCTTTAAAGAAATCATGTACAGTGCCAGTATTGGCTTGCGTGACCATATCTAAATGGCCTTGCAGAATGACTCCAGATACATGTTCTTTACCCGCAGTCGCATTCTTGCGGATAATCAAATTTCCTACTTCGTCTACGTAAGTTTCTAGATGCCGACTTTCAGCCCAGTTTTGCAAAAACTCGCGAAGTTGCTGTTCATGCTTTGATGGTCGAGGAATTGTGCAAAGTGTTTGAAAATGCTGCCAAACGACTTGAGGAGATAACGCTGCAATATCAACTTGTGTCATGAAAACCACACTCTAATTATGTAAATATCTTAATAATTTCAATATACACAACACATTAAAGATAGGTAGAGGTTTGAGTAAAGATTTTGTATTTTTATATTTAATTTAAATAGAAAGTACGACTTTTCTAAAAGTCGTACTTAATGAAAGAGTCTTAAGAAACGTTTTATTTAACTTTTCCATTCAAATGCGGAAAAACTTTGATCGGCTTTCAAACTATTTTCAACAGCCTGTGCAAGCTGACGAATAATGCTTTGTGTTTCAATTTTCTCAAACCAGTCTTGTTCTTCATCTGGGTTGGCAGAGATTTCACACATCAAATGCCCATCATGGTCTGTTTTTTGGCAAGTAATAGACAAGGGTAAAAGATGATTATCAATACTCACTTCTACTTTTTCATGTTCATGCACAATATGTTGTGCATCAAAACCATAATGCCCCAATTGTTTAAATAATAAAGCCGCTACATATTCTTGAGTGATATGGCATTCATTTGGTGGATGATCAAGCACCCCATGTTGTGGGCAACTGGCAATAAATTGTAATTTTTTCATCCTTTGTCCTAACACTATTATCATTATCTGCGCTTAGCATAAGCAATAAACAAACAGCAGCCAAGCCTTTAGCCCGCTGCTGCCGTTGCTATTGTGTTAGCAATTATAAAATGTGTTAGGTAAAAAGTTATTGGCTAACTTCGATCGTTAAGCCTGCACGATTCGCCAACTCAGTAAAAGTTGGGAAGCTTGTCGCAACTGTTTCAGTGCCCTGAATCGTAATCGGACCAGAATTACGAAGGCCTGCCATACTAAAGCTCATGGCAATACGGTGGTCATGGTGTGATTCAACTTCACCGCCAGTAAAAATTGGTGACCAATCGCCAGACTTACCCTTACCTTCAATAATGATGCCATCTTCAGTTGGTGTGCAGTCAATACCCATGATTTTTAAGCCATCTGCCATCACTTGAATGCGGTCAGACTCTTTCACACGAAGCTCTGCTGCGCCAGTTAATACGGTCTGTCCTTCTGCACAAGCTGCTGCAATAAATAATGCTGGGAATTCATCAATTGCTAAAGGCACTTGGTCTTCTGGCATATGAATGCCTTTAAGTGTACGCGAGCCTTTAATATGAATATCAGCAATAGGTTCACCACCAGCAATGCGCTCATTTTCAACAGTTAGGTCAGCACCCATCTGTTTTAAAATTTCAATTACACCAGTACGTGTTGGGTTAATCCCTACCGCTTCAAGCACAACGTCGGCGCCTTCAGTAATTGCAGCACCCACCATAAAGAAAGCAGCAGATGAAATATCCGATGGTACTTGAATGTCAGTACCCACTAATTTACCGCCACCAACAAGGGAAATTTTGTTGCCTTCAGTCTTAACATCATAACCAAATGCACGAAGCATGCGTTCAGTATGATCACGAGTTGGCTCTGGTTCAGTTACCGAAGTTTCGCCTTCAGCCCATAAGCCCGCAAGTAAAATACCAGACTTCACTTGAGCCGATGCCATAGGTAAATCGTATTGAATACCTTTTAATTGCTGAGCACCAGTAATACTTACAGGTGGTGTACCTTTTTCACCTGTAGTTTGAATTTGCGCCCCCATTAAACGCAATGGTTTAGCAATACGCTCCATTGGACGTTTAGAAAGTGAAGCATCACCTGTCATGACTGAATCAAATTTCTGTGCAGATAACATACCTGAAAGCAAACGCATACTTGTTCCAGAGTTACCCATATACAATGCACTTGCTGGTGCTTTTAAACCATGCATGCCTACACCGTGAATGGTCACTTCACCATTTTTAGGGCCTTCAATGCTTACACCCATATCACGGAATGCTTGCAAAGTTGCTAATGCATCTTCACCTTCAAGGAAGCCAGTTACATGAGTCGTGCCTTCGGCAATAGCACCAAACATAATGGAGCGATGTGACACAGATTTGTCACCCGGTACGGTAAATTTACCTTTAAAAGTTTTATTTCCCGGTAAGATACTGAATTGCTGTGTCACCTTATTTTTCTCCATTAAAGGTTTTTTGGCTAACATATGATTGAAATGCTGACGGGCTGCCTGAGCATGGCCAAGCAAACCCATTAATGCATGAGAGTCTTCATTTTCAATCAATTTTCTAAGTACAGTAAGCTGCTTTTCGAAGCCATCTACAGCATTTAATATAGCTGTTTTATTGGCAAAGAAAATGTCATGCCACATTTGGGGGTCACTAGCCGCAATTCGCGAAAAGTCACGAAAACCACCTGCTGCATAACGGAAAATATCAAGATTATCTTCACGATTCGCAAGTTGCTCGACCAGATTAAATGCCATTAAATGTGGTAGATGACTCGTATGTGCCAGCACTTCATCATGCTTGGCAACATCCATACAAATGACTTCAGCTTTTGCTGCCGACCAAAGTTGAATCAGTTTATCAACAGCCCATTCTGCACTTGTTGGTAACGGCGTTAAAATCACTTTATGATTTGCAAATAAGTCAACTTTGCCCGCGTGAACGCCTGTATGTTCACTACCCGCTATAGGATGCCCTGGCACAAAACCTTCTGGTAAATCTTCACCAAATACAGCTTTTGCTGCATCAACGACATTACCTTTTGTACTTCCCACATCGGTTAAAATTGTGGTTTCTGACAAATAAGGTTTAATTTGCTCAAGCACTTTTTGCGTAGCACGCACTGGCAAGGCTAAAACGACTAAATCTGCCCCTTTCACGGCTTCAACTGGATCAGAAAATCCTTCGTGTATTAAGCCAAGTGATTTTGCATCTTCTAAAGTTTTCTGTGAGCGTGTAGATGCCACAATAGTTGTCGCCAACTTTTCTGCAACAATAACACGAGCTAAACTCGACCCGATGAGTCCTAAACCAATAAATGCAACTTTTTTAAATAGGGGTTGTGACATAACTTCAACTTTGCTTTTGCTCAAAGATATTTAAATCATTGAGCAATTTGTTTTTAAGCATAATGACATGCTTATCTTAATGCATGTCATTATTCCAACATAAGTGATTACAGAACAGCAGCAGGATAAGAACCTAAAATACGAATCTCTTTCACCATTGGGCGAATATCATTAATCGCAGCAGCAACATTCTCTTGTTCGATATGACCTTCTAAATCGATAAAGAATACATATGCCCACTTTTCAGGTAATCCTGGACGAGTCTCAATACTTGTTAAGCTAATATTATGTTTTGCAAATGGCGCTAAAATTTCTAATAAAGCACCCGCACGATCATGCGCTGAAATCAATAATGAGGTTTTATCATTGCCACTTTGTGGAATTTTTTCACGGCCGATCACTAAGAAACGTGTTGTATTTTCCGGATTATCTTCAATATTGCTATGTAAGATTTCAAGGTTATACATGCCTGCTGCAATATCAGATGCAATCGCTGCCGAATGCCATTCATTACGAATACGACGTGCAGCTTCTGCATTTGAGTTTAAAGCAACGCGCTCAACACCCGGATAATGTGCATCTAACCATTGGCGACATTGAGCCAAAGTTTGTTGATGCGCATAAATCTGCTTAATACTGTCTTTACGTGTATTTTCAGAAACAAGGAATTGATGATGAATACGTAATTCAACTTCACCAATCACGTTTAAATTCGATGTTTTAAAGCAATCTAAAGTATGGTTTACAACACCTTCAGATGAGTTTTCAACTGGAACTACACCGTAATGTGCACTACCTGCTTCTACTTCACGGAAGACTTCATCAATTGTTGGAAGTGGGCGTACAACCGCATCTTTACCAAAATGCTTAAGTACAGCAGATTGAGTAAAAGTACCTTCTGGCCCTAAAAATGCAATACTTTGCGGCGCTTCTAAAGCAAGGCAAGCAGACATAATTTCACGGAACAAACGCGCCATGGTTACATCAGACAAAGGACCTTGATTGCGCTCCATGACTTTACGTAAGACTTGTGCTTCACGTTCAGGACGATAAAACAAAGGATTCTCTTCGGAAGCAAATTTAGCTTTCGCAACTGCTTCAGCAAGGCTTGCGCGTCGATTTAATAATTCTTGAATCTGTTGATCCACGCTATCAATATCTTCGCGAATTTGTTCTAAACTAAGAGAAGTCGTTTTGTTTTGATCATCGTTGATCATTGGAATGCAGCCTCAGCAAAATCATCTTTTAAACGAGAGTATAACAATAGTCTGCTTTGATTTGTTAGGCAATATGGCTGTATTGGCTTTTTTCATTAAACCATCTTGATCGGATTCCTCAGATCGCTTTATTTGATAATGATTTTCATTTATCATTTGCATAATAAATTTTATTCTTGTTTATTATGCATAACTCATTTTTCTTTTTATCTTGCAGTTTTCTTTTGAGCTCATTAGTAAGTGGCTCTGTTTTGGCTCAAACTTCTACACAAAATCAATCAAAAATCGTTTTTCAAAACAATCAAGCACAATTTCAAATTAACTCTAAAAATACAGGCCATGATTATCTTATTCAAATTTATAAACCACCCATTGCCCCACCCCAACATGGTTATCCCGTACTTTATATATTAGACGGAAATGCAACCTTTCCAAGTGCAGTCAATATTGCTCAATCTATTGGGGCAGGTTCTACAAAATTAGGTCTAGACCCGCTCATGATCGTCGCGGTCGGTTACCCTAAACAAAAAACTTTTGATGTACAAAAACGTGCTTATGACTACACCCCTAAACCTTCTGCTGAATTTCAGGCTCAAGGTAAATATAAATATGGTGGTGCTGATCAGTTTATTGCATTTTTAAATAACGAACTCAAACCTGAAATTGCAAAACAGTTTCCAATTAATAGCCAGCAGCAAAGTATTTATGGCCACTCATTTGGAGGGTTATTTGTGCTTTATCAATTTTTTCAAAAACCTGAAGCATTTCAACGTTACATCGCAGCCAGCCCTTCCCTCTGGTTTGATCAAGGCATGCTATTTCAAAAATTAACCTATTGGCAGAGTCAAAAACAAATTAATTCTCCTATGCTTTTGACTACAGTCGGCACCCATGAGCAAGGCGGACCTCGTACTCAATCTGCTCATAACTTTAACGAGAAAGATTTCTTTAAAGCTTTGGAAAACCGCCGCTCAGCCCAATTTGTTTATTGGCATTTTTACAATCCTGCTGAACAACATATTACCAATTTGTATGCGAGTTTGCCGAAAGCACTTATGTTTGCCGCATGCCAAAATTTAGAAAACTGCAAATCTTTATTTGATGAGCCTACAGAGCAAACAACTGAATAAAACCCACTTAAATTTTAAGAGGAGCATTCACTCCTCTTAAAGACAAAGCTCTTAATCGAGAGAATTAGTTATACTGTCTGAAGATGTCATAACAACAGTAAAATAGAATGAATAAAATTATTGTTTTAGGTCTACTGAGTTTAATTAGTGTCAGTCTAACGGCTTGTGGCGGCTGTCCCCTAATTGCAGGATGCAATGGTACTGATCCGTCCCCGTACTATATAACTACTGCCAGCAATCAAGTTCGTGGTATTCCAATCCCACCCCAAACCAAGCTGACCTACCAGTCGCAACATTTCAGGCAGAAATTTGAACAAACACATGCTTTAAAAGAGAAAAATTTATCAGGCATCTCTTTACCAACTGATACAGCAATCATTTGGGGTGGAATGCCAGTAAACATGTTTATACAGTTTTATAATCCCGAAATGAAAGGATTTTCAGTCTATCCTGCACAAGGATTTAAAACAGAGTTATCAAATGATTTTTTACGTCTATGGAAAAGCTGTGAAAGTGATTTAGACATTACTTTAAAGGATCCAAATGACTGGTCATTTAATCCTAAAAATATGAAAATAAGAGGTTGTAGTATCAATATCCAAGAACGTAGTGCATACACCGAAGACTCATTTCGTCAAGATGAAGCCGATGAGTTTTTAAAAAAGATGAATCATGCATTACAGCAATTACCGAAACAACAAAACTACCCTGTCATTCAACAGAAGACCAAATAGTTAAAAACAAAACAGCCTGTTCTAGAACAGGCTGTTTTTACTCTGCTTAATTAGGCTTTGCCAATTAATCCACGCGCTACGATTTCTTTCATAATTTCATTTGTACCACCGTAAATACGCTGAATACGAGCATCTACAAAGAAACGTGAAATTGGATATTCGGTCATATAGCCATAACCACCAAAAAGCTGAAGCAAGTTATCTGCAACTTTCATTTGCATATCGCTACTGAAACTTTTCAATGCTGCAGCCGTTTCTACATCTAGTTTACCTTCTTGATATAGAGCAATATTTCTTTCATAAAAAGCCGCTGTAGCAAGTTCATCAATTTTCGCTTGCGCCAAAACAAAACGCGTATTTTGGAATTGTGAAATGGGTTGACCAAATGCTTGGCGTTCTTTTACATAAGCCGTTGTCAAATCAATTGCACCGCGGATTGCACCAATTGCAGTGGATGCAATTGCAGTACGTTCACGTGGTAATTCTTGCATTAAATAAGCAAAACCTTGCCCAGCTTGACCAAGTAACTGGTTTTTAGGCACTTTCACATTGTCAAAAAACAGCTCAGATGTGTCTTGAGAATGCAGGCCGATTTTGTCGAGGTTTGTGCCTTTTTTGAAGCCTTCTAAGTGAGTATCTGCTAATAATAAAGATACGCCTTTAGCACGGGCTTGAGGATCAGTTTTTACTGCGAGCACAACAAGATCGGCATGTTGGCCATTTGAAATAAATGTTTTTGAACCATTTAACACATAATGATCGTCTTGCAAGATGGCGCTAGTACGCATTGATTGTAAATCTGAACCTGCTCCTGGTTCAGTCATACCAATTGCACCAACGACTTCACCTGTTACCATTTTCGGTAACCAGTATTGTTTTTGCTCTTCTGTCCCGATGTGTAAAATATAGGGTGCAGCAATTTCAGAGTGGCAAGAAATGGCTGTTGATAATGCACAAAAACCGGCACGTGCAGATTCTTCAACTAACATTAATGAATAGTATGTCGGAACCCCATAACCACCGTATTCTTCAGGGACATCCACACATAAATAGCCATTTTCGCCCAATTGGTTCCAAACAGAACGAGGCATAATGCCTTCACGTTCCCATTGGTCGTAGTGTGGTGCAATATGCTCACCCATAAAACGCTTAAAATTATCACGGAATAATTCTAAATCTGCATCGTATGCCAACATAATATTTTCCTTCAGCTTTATTGTTTTATCGAATCTCGTTGTTGTGCATGCTAATCATTTTTCAAGCAACTGTCATGGCATAGCTGCTCATTAAAACTGTACTTTTCAGTCAGCCAATAAAAAAGGAAGCCATAGCTTCCTTTTTTATATAGGTTTATTCCAATTAATCTAGACCTTCAGCGACTTGAGGAGTTTTTTGCTCCATCATTTTTCTGTCGACTTCATCTGGATTGTTTAAAGCTTCATTCAGCTTATCTTTATCTAAAGCACCCACCCATTTAGCAACCACAATCGTTGCTAAAGAGTTACCGACAAGGTTAGTTAAAGCACGTGCTTCTGACATGAAACGGTCAATACCTAAGATTAATGCCAAGCCTGCAACTGGAATATGTCCAACAGCAGACAAAGTTGCTGCCATAACAATAAAACCTGAGCCAGTTACACCTGCCGCCCCCTTAGATGAAATTAAGAGTACTAATAACAAAGTGATCTGATGCTGGACATCAAGCTGTGTATTTGTGGCCTGAGCAATAAAGATCGCAGCCATGGTCAAATAGATTGACGTTCCATCAAGGTTAAATGAATAACCTGTTGGAATAACTAAACCGACTACAGATTTTTCACAACCTGCAATTTCGAGTTTACGCAACATACGCGGCAAAACAGATTCAGAAGAAGATGTACCAAGTACAATTAATAACTCTTCACGAATCAGGCGAATCATCTTGAGGATACTAAATCCACTAATACGGCTGATTGTACCCAAGATCAAAAAGATAAAGAGTAAACACGTAATATAGAAGCAGATAATGAGTTGCCCTAATTGTACGAGTGAACCAACACCATATTTACCAATGGTGAATGCCATTGCGCCAAATGCGCCAATCGGTGCCAGTTTCATGACCATGTTCACAATGTTAAAGAACACATGTGCAACTTGATCAATAAATTTTAAAACTGGACGTCCTGCATCACCTAGTTTATGTAAAGCAAAACCAAAGAGAATTGCAAAAAGAAGGACTTGTAAGATTTCACCATTTGCAAATGCACCAACCACCGTATCAGGGATGATGTGCATTAAGAAATCAATGGTAGATTGTGACTCACCAGAACTGACGTATTTTTGAATGCCCGAAGTATCAAGAGTAGTAGGGTCAACATTCATCCCTACACCCGGTTTAGCGATGTTAATTACAACAAGGCCAATTAGAAGTGCAATTGTTGAAACAACTTCAAAGTATAACAACGCAACGCCGCCAGTTTTTCCGACTGACTTCATGCTTTCCATGCCAGCAATACCGCTCACCACGGTACAGAAAATAACTGGAGCGATGATCATCTTGATCAAACGAATAAAGGCATCACCTAATGGCTTGAGTTTTTCACCTAAACCTGGAATATGCTGTTCGACACCATTGACAATTTGCGTTGAGCTTGGGGAAAAATGCCCTACCAAGATACCCGCAATAATCGCAATAATCACTTGAAAATAAAGTGATTTATAAATCGGTTTTTTAGCCATAACTTTACTTCAATCTATATTTCCAAGTCCGTTGGAAATACCAAAATGAAACGTCTATTCTTTACGAATACACAGCCCTAACCTTTCACATGAACACCGCAAAAGGGAAACGGTTCTTTGTAAACAAAAAACCTTCCTACTACCTCAATGAAAACAAAAAAGCTGTTTTCTAAAACAGGAGAATACCTGAAGTTCCTAACTACTTTGAGTAGTTAGAAATAACCTCTTACTTTTTCAATAAAAAGCTGAAGATATAGGAGAATCACAGAAAATTATGATATGAGTGCTCAAAAAAGCACGAGAAAGTGTACTCGAATTAAACAATGATTCGATTAAATTTCTGGCTAATACGTGCAAAAAACACTCATGTGGCCCTAAGACTTTAGTATAAGAAACACTTTTGATATTTTTTCGACAGTTTTTTATGTCATATTGATTAAATACTTGTGGACATTTCATTTTGAGCTGCCTGCATCCCATCATTTTTATTGTTTTTGAACTACGATGAATACTAAACGTAATATCTATAAAGATGCTGAACACCCCTTCGCTCAATATGTCCGTATTTTAGGTAAGGGAAAAAGTGGTTCACGTTCCTTAAGCTATGAAGAAGCGTATCAGGCATTTACCATGATTTTAAAAGGTGAAGTGCTTGATGTGCAGTTAGGCGCTTTTTTAATGCTGCTTCGGGTTAAAGAAGAATCTATTGATGAACTCGCAGGATTTGTTCAAGCGACTAGAGACCAGCTTAATTTTCAGCCATTAGAAGTTGATTTAGACTGGTCATCTTATGCAGGTAAACGTAAACATTATCCTTGGTTCTTGTTAGCGGCCCTCACCCTTGCTCAACACGGTTATAAAATTGTTATGCACGGTGCTTCAGGCCACACGCTTAACCGCGTCTATACCGAGCAGGTTTTAGAATATCTTGGTTATCAAATTTGTCATTCTGAACAAGAAGTGCGTACACAATTAGCAGAGCAAAATTTTGCCTACTTACCTTTAGACGTGATTTCACCTGTTTTAAGTGAACTGATTTCTTTAAGAAATGTGATGGGATTGCGCTCGCCTATTCATACTTTAGCCCGCTTAATAAATCCTTTTAATGCAAAAGCCACCTTACAAGCTATATTCCATCCAGCTTATAGAACTTCCCATCAACATAGTGCACTGCGCTTAGGCTATCAAAATAGTGCAGTCATTAAGGGTGAAGGCGGTGAATTTGAGCGAAATCCAGATGCAAAAACACTCATTTGTGGTATTAAAAATGGTGAACTCTATGAACATGAGTTACCAAAGCTCACACCTGAACGTAGTCCAACTGAAGAAGAGTTAGATTTAGCAACTTTTAAAGCAGTATGGTTAGGTCAGCAGCACCATGAATACGGTGAAATGGCAGTAACAGAAACCATCGGAATCGCGTTATATACCATGGGAGTTGTTACTAGTTTTGAAGAGGCAATGCTGAAAGCAAAAGCGTTATGGAATAGTCGTTTCTAATATATGAATGACCAAGGTTATATCGGATAGCCTTGGTTTTAAGGTTCAATATAATAAAAATCTGGCCAAAATGGATATTCCTGACCTGAAGAATGAATATTTCTTAGTTTCAAGTGATCACCTATTTTGATTGTAATCTTATTAGAATCGTAGGAACCCGAAAGATAAGCATCTCGTTGTTGACCAATAAGTGTCTTACAATATAAATGATGCGCTTTGATCTTTTGGGAGCTTCGTATTGTTTGCGACTCCAGCACCTGAATCCCAATCAATAACATGGGATAACCGTCGTTCTTTATACTTGTATATTTAGCTTGAGGTGAAGTGTATTTCCGACTCGCAACAACCTTCACGTTGAGTAAACATTCAATCGGTTGTTTGGCGAATGCAGCACCACTAAACAATATTAGAAATAATAGTACGTAAATAGGTTTTAAACGTTTCATAGGATTCTTTATTATATTTTGATAAACATAAAAAAAGCCCAGTAATCACTGAGCTTCTTAAATTAAACAAAACGAATTGGCTTAAATTCTGGCTCATGCTTGTGATGATCATCATCACACTCTTCACCTTCCTCTTTCGTACCACGGTCAATATAGCCGCTACGCTGTTCTTCTGGTAAGTTTTTCAACTCCCAAGCGATAACAGCTTGCATACAAGTCTCACGCTGCTCTTTTGTTAAAACAACGCCATTTGGCCATTTACCAATTTCTACTGCTGTTTTTAAACGCTCTACAATTTCAGGGTTTAAAACAGATAGCATTTGTTCAATATTCATGATTCATCTCTTTGAAAAGATTCAAAATCTTGGTTCCAACCAAGTTTGGTACGGCAGGCCATATAGAAATCATAACCTGGTGGATGCAATAAACTTAGTTTAAATGGATGTTTGCGGATGTGTAAACTATCTCCAACATTCAGCGATATGCTATGTTGTCCATCAGCACTCACCATCGGTAACACCCGATTTTCGCGAATAACGATTTTAATTTCACTCTGACCACCGACTACGATGGGACGTGATGACAATGTATGGGGATGCATTGGAACTAATGCAATCGCATCCATACTTGGATGTAAAATTGGTCCACCACCTGACAACGCATAAGCCGTTGATCCAGTTGGAGTAGAAACAATTAAACCATCACTATGCTGACGATAAACATATTGACCATCAATGTTGAGTTCAAAGTCAATCATATGGACGGACTTACCCGAATGCAAAACGACATCATTTAAAGCGATTGCATCATAAATAACTTCGCCATTTGTTCGTACTTCCATTTCAAGTAAGAAACGGCGATCAAGCTGGAAATGACCTTGAAGCACTTGGTCAAGTTTAAAAATCGCTTCTGAAGGTTTGATATCAGTTAAAAAACCTAATCGCCCACGGTTAATGCCAATAACAGGGGTATTATAACGGACCAATGCTCTTGCTGCATGGAGTAGAGAACCATCGCCTCCAACCACAATAACTAAATCAGCAACTTCACCTAATAGATGACGGCTTACTATCTGTGCATGATCATAAGGCACTAATTCGGCTGTTTCCTGATCAAAAATGGGGTTCAAACCTAAGTTCAATAAATGATCATGAATTAAACATAGTGTTTCTACAACTGATGATTTATCTGGTCGACCGATTAACCCGACGTTTCTGAAGGACTTATGTGAAATTTGCACGAATGAGTAAGCTCCGCTGCGATACTCGCATATAATAACATTAACCCGATTAATTTAAAAAAACATAACTACAAGATGCTGTAAAATTCAATCTAAGTTTTCCAATTATTCACAGTTTTATCATTGCAAATTGATGACAAGCTATCGCATCATTGCAGGCATTGTTAGGGTTTTATCTCATTTTTATGAAGTTTGAACGTGGTATCGGTTTCTTTGCACTAATCTTTTCCATTTTGGTCATTGGTGCTTTTATTGCTCTTAGTATCTATCTGATTCGTTTAGATAATATTATCCGTGAAAAATTTGAAGGACAGCGGTGGGATATTCCTGCCAAAGTGTTTGCACGACCTTTGGAAATTTATAACAACGCGCCTATTTCTCAAGCAAATTTCACTCAAGAATTAAAGCTATTGGGTTACAAAACTTCAAGTAATTATGACAAGTCTGGAAGCTATGTTGCTCAAGGCAGCAATATGTATATCCACACACGTGGTTTTGACTACGGTGACAGCGTTGAACCAGAACAAGTCTTAGAGTTAAGTTTTGCAAATGATCAAGTTGTTGAAGTTAGAAGTACTAAACCGTCTTCAACCGGCGTTGCACGCTTAGAACCGCTACTCATTGGAGGAATTTATCCTCAACACAATGAAGACCGTGTACTCATTAAACTGAATAATGTCCCTAAACCACTCATTGAAGCTTTAATTTCTACAGAAGACCGCAATTTTTATCATCATCATGGTATTTCAATTCGCGGTACAGCTCGTGCATTGGTCAGTAATGTTACTGGTGGAAAACGTCAAGGTGGCTCAACCCTGACTCAACAATTAGTTAAAAACTTCTATCTCACCCCTGAACGCACACTAAAACGTAAAGTCAATGAAGCATTAATGGCTTTACTCATCGAACTGCATTACAGCAAAGATGAAATTTTAGAAGCGTATTTAAATGAAGTGAATCTGGGCCAAAATGGTAGCTATTCAATTAATGGTTATGGTTTGGCTTCACAATTTTATTTCGGCCTGCCGCTACGTGAACTCAGTGTTGCACAACAAGCTTATTTAGTTGGACTCGTTCAAGGCCCTTCTTTATATAACCCTTGGAAAAACCCTGAAGGTGCAAAAAAACGCCGCGATACTGTGTTAAATAATATGCGTGTGATGGGTTATTTAACTCAAGCTGAATATGAAGATGAAATTGCACGTCCTTTAAATGTGTTAAGTAAACCAAGTTTAGGGCCTGCAAAATTCCCAGACTTTTTAGATATTGTACGTCGTCAATTACGTACAGAGTATCAAGAAAGTGATTTAACCAATCAGGGATTACGTATTTTTACGACCTTAGATCCAATTACTCAAACTCAAGTCCAAAATGCTTTTAAAGCTTCAGTAGACCGTTTAGCTAACAGTAATCCAGCGCGTTTGAAAAACTTACAAGGGGCTGTACTGATTGCACATCCTGAAAATGGCGAGTTAGTTGCAGCCGTTGGTTCTACACAAGACTTTACTGGTTTTAACCGTGCTTTAGATGCGAAACGTCAAGTCGGTTCTTTATTGAAACCTGTGATTTATTTAAGTGCTATTGAATCTGGACGTTATAACTGGGCAAGCCAAATTGAAGATGCACCAATCAGTGTTCCTGTAGACGGTGGTAAAAGCTGGACACCTAAAAACTATAGTGGCGGTGGACATGGTGTAGTCAGTCTGAGTGAAGCATTAGCAAATTCATATAACTTATCTGCTGTACGCATGGGTCAAGAGTTTGGTTTATCTACTTTTACTAATAATTTAAGAAAATTTGGTGTTGAATCAACGATTCCTGCCTACCCTTCTATTTTCCTTGGGGCAGTCAATATGTCACCAATGGAAGTACTTGGAATTTATGAAAACTTCGCTACAGGCGGTTTTAAATATCCAACTCGTGCGATTCGATCTGTCGTAGACGCGAATGGTCGTCTGCTTGACCGTTATGGCCTTAATGTTCAACAAACGATTGATCCTTCTGTCGGCTATATCATGAATTATGGCCTACAACAGGTGATGTCTTCAGGTACTGGTCGTGCAGCTTATAGCAGCTTATCTCCAGCTTTAAAATTGGCAGGTAAATCAGGTACGACTAACGATACACGTGATTCATGGTTTGCAGGTTACTCAGGTAATCACGTTGCTGTAGTTTGGTTAGGTTTAGATGACAACAAAGTAACAGGATTAACAGGTTCATCTGGTGCATTGCCAGTATGGATTAATGTGATGAAGCAATTACGTCAAACTCCTGTGAATATACGTCAACCAGACACTGTACAGTGGCAGTGGATTGATCGTGCAACGGGTGATTTATCTGCTCAGGCTTGTGATGGTGCTATGTATATTCCGATGCTAACGCATACAGTTCCGCACCGTGCTACGCCATGTGGAGCACCGTATTATCAAGTTGATCCAACATATACGCCACAAAGTGATAACACAACGCCCGACGCTCAAGATGATAATACCGACAGTTATATTCGTGAAAGTGAAAGCCAGATGCAACAAGATCTGTCAAATAACACACGAGTCATTTCAAGTGGTAGTTATAACAACTAAGCGTTAACAGGAAAGTAGGATATGTTGAAGAAAGGTGTTTTTTATATTGGTGCTGTACTTATGGTCGGCTGTACAACTTTGCCTGATCAATCTGGCTCCAAAGACAAAGCACCTGCTCCACCAGCGAAAAAGAGCACGGAAACTCCATCGGGTGTAAAAATTACGCCTTATGATCATCCGGAAATTCACCGCAAGAACTTGCAGGTTATTGTTCCTCAGCAGAAAAAGCCGCAACGCTTTAATGATGATGGAAGCCAATTACCTGCATTTAAAGTCTTAATGCAGAAAACCCAACAGGCATACAAAAATCAGCAATGGTCAGAAGCTGAACGCTATGCACTCCAAGCACAGCGTTTAGCACCACAAGCCGCAGAAACATATCTATTCCTTGCCCTTACGGCAAATCATAAACAGCAATATTCTAATGCCGAGTCTCTAGCACGACGTGGTTTAAGTTTTGCTCAAAGTCAGGCCATGAAAAAGCAACTTTGGTTGACCATCTTAAAAGCTGGACAACAACGCAATAATCAAAAAACTGTTCAAGAAGCGCAACAAGCATTAAAAGCTCTCTAGCTTTTAATGCTTTTCTATTTTCTTATTAGAAATTACGAATACCTGCTAAGCCATATGCACCATGCTGTTGTGCAGTAGCTAAATCATCAGGATGCACTCCTCCCAATGCAAAAACCGGAATCTGGCTATTTTGGGCTAGATCAGCAAAACGTTCCCAACCTAATGCCAAGGCTTCTGGATGAGTCGCTGTCGGTTTTACAGGACTAATAAAAACAGCATCACAACCAATCTGCTCAGCCTGCCTTAAAGAAACTGCATCATGACAAGCGGCAATATAACGTAAGCCTACTGTCAAATCGCCTTTATGCAAATTCATGAGCTGAGATTGTTTTAAATGAACGGTCTTAATCTGCTTTTTTAACTCAGAGCTTAATTGCTGCCAGATATCTGTATTAATAATTAAGTTTGATAACTGATTTTCATCTAAAGCACTTAATTGTTCTAAATATCTCTGATCAGCATCAGCTTCTTCTATACGCCAATACAATAAAGCATCACTGCTTTCTACTGTTGAAAGCATATTGCTAATTTTGATGAGATGAGGCCAATAAAGTCGTTTTATGATGTCTTTATTGGCTTTTGGAAAGTTTAAATGAAGTAACTGTTCCCGTGTATACCACGCCCATGGCTGATGAATAAGATTTAATAGTTCATCAGGCACATAACTATGGAATAAATGTAAATTGACAATAATGTCGTCATATTCATGGTGAATATAATCAAACTGATGCCAATTTTTTAAACCAATACCCACTTCTTCATAGATTTCACGGCGGCAGGCTTCTTCTGGTGTTTCACCCTGCTCAACCTTTCCTCCTGGAAACTCATGCTTTCCACCTTGATGCTGCTGCTCCCCGCGCCATCCTACTAATATTTTTCCACGATGGATCAAGATTGCTATAGCGACATCGACTATTGGTTTGGGCATCTTTTTACTCTCTAAAACTTTTCTCAAGTGTAAGCAAATTTTATCATTTTATAAAATTTTAAAAATCTCATTGACAGACCTATTCGATAATGATTATCATTTAAATCGTTCAAGAACATACCACGGAGCACAACAAATGAACGCACCTTTTAGCTTATTTACCCGTAACAATGAAACAGCTCATGCCTTACCAATGTTACATTCTAACAACCTCTTTGCATTAGGCCGTGAAATCCGCATTATGCATGCTGGCGAGGAATATCGTTTACGCCTCACTCGCAATAATCGTCTAATTTTAACTAAATAAAAATACACTCGCGTTTCAATAATATTCGTGGGAAAACAAAAAATGGATAGCATGGGTAACCATGCTATTTTTTTATAAAGGTAGATTAACCTCCATCCTCAAGCCACCCTGTTCAGCATGCATAAAATGTAATTCACCATTATGCAATTCAATAATTTTTCGTGTAATCGAAATTCCCAACCCTGAACCTTGCTGCTGTGTACCCAACACCCGAAAAAAACGCTGCCCTAAACGTAATAGCACTTCGTCATCTACCCCATTTCCCGTATCTTCAATGGAGACCTTAATTTGCTGTTCATGCTGACTAATCTCAACATGAATAGAACCTAAAGTCGGGCTATAACGAATGGCATTATCAAATAAATTTCTAAAAGCAATAAAGAGTAATTCTTCATTCGCAAATGTTTTAGTTTCTGTCGATAAGGTATTTGTCTTTATCAACATTTGTTTAGCTTTCGCATCTAAATTTACAGTTTCAATAACTCTGGCCAATAAATAATTTAAATCGATAACTGTCTTAGGAAGTTGTGGCTGCTCTGCTTCATTGGGTTCCAATCGAGCGAGAAGGAGTAAATTTTCAAGTATTTTGGTACTTCTAGAAACGTCTTCTTGTATACGTTCAAAGTCTTGATGCAGCTCTGGAACATGTTGATATTTACGCTGTAAAACCTGAAGGCGCATTTTTATAGCAGATAATGGCGAACGCAGCTCATGAGAAGCATCTGCGGTAAAACGCTGTTCTGCGACTAATGCCCTTTGCAGCCTTGCGAGTAATTGATTTAAAGCATCAATCACAGGTTGAATTTCTGTAATGACATCTGGGTCTTGAATAGGTTCTAAATTTGATGCTGTTTTTTGAGCAATACGTTTAGAAAGTAAATTTAGCGCAGCCAATTGTTGCTCCGTACGCCAACTTACAATGACCCATTGTAGTAGCCAGAACAACACCATAAGGCCACTATAACCTGCAAGTGCTTTGAGTACTTCTTCAACACGTGTACTCATTGGCTGAAAGACTTCAACTTGAAGTTGGGAGTCTTCTTGCTGTGTAGCCAGACTACGCCATAATTGACCATCAAACCAAAAATATGAAAAACCTTCTGATAAGTTGTCTTGTTCAAAAAGCTCATGCTGATAGCTATGAGAATGAGTAAGTACTTGGCCTGTGTCTAATAACTCATACTGAATGTCAAATTCATCACTGAGCTCGTCAAACTGTTTCATGGAGTATTGAGAAAGATCTGAAACCAGCAAAGTATCTGAAATTTCATCCATGATTTCGTCTTGCACTGACATGTTGTGATAAACAGAAAATATGGTGAGTAAGCTTAAAGCCAGCAAGCCCACCACGACACTACTCCACATCGTGGTTTTAACCAGTTGCGACTGTAAAGATGAGCGATTAGATTTCATTTTAAGTCTCCCATACGGTAGCCTAACCCCCGTATGGTTTTAATGCTGCTACTTCCGATTTTTTTTCGAAGCTGATAAATAAATACTTCTATCGCGTTACTTTCAATTTCCTCACCCCATGCATAGAGTGCTTCTTCTAATTGATCACGTGTAATAATATGCTCAGGATGAACCATAAGCTTACGTAATATTTGGAACTCTTTTGCTGTTAAATCAATGGACTTGCCAGCACATGATACAACTTTTGCTTGTGTATCGAGTTGCAGATCGCCCCATGTTAAAACCGATTGCTGACTCAACGTTTGCTTGCGTAATTGAGCGCGGATTCGAGCAGATAGCTCTTCTAAGCTAAAAGGCTTAACCAAATAATCATTTGCACCTAAATCTAGTCCTTCTACTCGGTCATGAATACTGTCACGAGCTGTAATAAAAATAACAGGAACATTTTTTTGTTTATGGCGGATCGTTGTTAAAACTTTTTCACCAGCCAGTTGAGGCAGCCCCCGATCAAGCAAAATACAGTCATAGTCATGCTGCTCGATTGCCGTAAGCGCATAATCGCCTCTTTCTACCCAATCTACCTGATAACCGTCTAACTCTAGCCAAGATTGAATACTTTCAGCTTGAGAGCGATCATCTTCTGCAAGCAAAATTCTCATCTATTTTTCCTGTTATATCCTGATTTGATCTTGCCAAGCCTTTCTAGAAAAAGCAAAGCCGCATTATTAAAATGCGGCTAAAGGCAATACATCTAAGATTATTAATTAAAACTGAACTTGATCCACATCAATTTCGACGCGTTTTAAAGGTTTATAATCAATGTCTACTTCACCAATTAAAGTTACATTTGTATTTGGTGAAATAGGACGACCTTGCCAAAGTTCATCATCTACATCAACTGTAATGCTACCTGTCTTGTCACGAAATTGATATTTTTCATCACCTAAAGATTTTACAACCTGACCATGTAATTTTATCGGTGTACTATCTTTAGCCGTTAATGCCTGTTTTACCGTGGTGACAGTTGCCGGCGCAATTGCAGCCTGATTCACTGGTGTATTCGCTACAACTATGCCAGCAGTAGCCATACCAGCAGTCAACAACATTACTTTAAGCATATTCATATAATTACCCTCTGTTTATGGTTTCCTCTTGGGATAAAGCAATTAAATCAAGCATAAATGAGGTGAATCTTAAGAAAAACTTAATTTAATGGAACAACCCGTAAGACCTCTTCTAATGTCGTAACACCCTCAATGACTTTACGAGCACCCGCAATTCTCAAGGGTTCTATACCTTCTTTTTTAGTTTGAGTTCTTAAATCATTTAACATCGCATGACTACTAATAAGATGCTTAAACTCAAGACTGACCGGCATAAATTCATAAATACCGATTCGCCCTTTATAGCCTGTATGACGACATTGTTCACATCCAACAGCCTGATAAACTTTTTCTGGCATGTCCATAATGTAGTCGAATGTGAGATGTTGCCATTCGTCCTCATTAATATGAGTTTGCTGTTTGCAGTGCTGACAAAGCTGTCGTACTAAACGCTGTGCGAGCACACCTAGAATTGTGGCTGCTGTTAAAAATGGCTGCACACCTAAATCGTGCAAGCGAGTTAAACTGGACGGCGCATCATTGGTGTGTAAAGTTGATAATACTAAATGACCTGTTAATGCCGCCTGAATTGCCATATTCGCTGTATCTTGATCACGAATTTCCCCAATCATAATAATATCGGGGTCTTGACGCATGAGCGCACGAACACCATCTGCAAAGCCTAATTCAATTGCATTGTTGACCTGCATCTGGTTAAAACTAGGCTCTAACATTTCAATTGGATCTTCAATGGTACAGACATTGACCTGATCTGTTGCGAGCTGCTTTAACGAAGAATATAACGTTGTCGTTTTACCTGAACCCGTAGGGCCAGTGACTAAAATAATGCCATGGCTATTTTTTGTTAATTGCTGCCACTGTTGTAATAAGCTCTCTTCAAAACCTAATTGATGAAAAGAACGTACCAGCACATCGGGATCGAAAATACGCATAACCAGTTTTTCACCAAAGGCTGTTGGCAAGGTCGATAAACGTAGCTCTGTTTCTTGCCCCTTTGGTGTCCGAGTTTTTAATCGACCATCTTGTGGTTTGCGCTTTTCGGCGACATTTAAACGTCCTAAAATCTTAATACGTGCAATCACGGCGGTCAGTGTATTTGAAGGCATGTTATAAATGGTGTGTAAAACGCCATCGATCCGAAACCTGACTTTGCCATTGTCCTTACGCGGTTCCATATGAATGTCACTGGCACTCTGCTCGAACGCAAACTGTAAAATCCAGTCGACTAATTTCACAATATGCTGATCATTGGCATCTGGGTTTTGGCTATCCCCAAGTTGTAAAAGAGCTTCAACATTTTTATTATCACGGTCATGAGCTGCATCTTTTTGAGCTGAATTTACTGCTCGACTGACCTGATAATATTCGCGTAAATAACGTTGTAACTGTTCGGGATTAAGTAGTACCCGCTCAATTTTTTTAGGAGCTAGACTTCGTTCAAGATTATTGAGCCAATCTGTTTGAAATGGCTGGTCGGTTCCAATCACAATTCGGTCGGCATGAATTTCAACAGCTAAAATATGATTACGAATAGCAAATTCTTGTGACATGACTTGAGTTAAAGCACTCACATCTGCCTTTAAAGGATCAATCACAAATAAAGGAAGTTGAACTCGATCTGCAAACCATAAACACAAACGGTTTAAACTTAAATGGGCCTGTATGTGTTGCTGATCTTTTAAATTAAAATGTGCAATCCATTGTAATGGATGCCACTTTAGCTGGTCCTTTTGGCGGTGGCTTGACTGTACCAGTAATTTATCTCGTTCTGTGATACGGCCTTCTTGTAATAGTTGTTCTAGACACCAATAGGTATCTATTTCTACATGTGCATTCATGCGTTATCCCCAATATACTTTTATAATATAGCAGAGATGTTTTAGATTTAACTCACCCCAAAATCGTTAAATCCACTATTTAAATATCCTTCAACTTCAAATAATTAAACCAATTCTCAACTTGATATTTTTTTGCGTCATGGGTCATGTTTATAAAAATATTTTGTATGTTGCATTGTCTAAAAAAGATACTATGATCAGTCTCATAAAAAGCATAAACTGAACTTGAATACATGATTTTAAAATGATTCAAATCTACATATAACTATAAGCATAAGAGGAAGTAATATGGAACTTCCAATGACAATGTCATTACAAACAACATCCTTTGAAGAATTCATTACAGTCATTGCAGCTGCCCTTGGCTGTGGCTTATTAATCGGCTTAGAACGAGAACACAGTAAGCTCAAACACGAATATAAAACTTTCGCTGGTTTTAGATCTTTTGCAATTAGTGCTTTATTAGGCGCGATCTGTTTTTTATTCGGCACTTCAATTGGGATTGTTGGAGCTTTAATCATCGGTGCAATTAGCATCGTTTCCCTTAAAAATCAGCCAAATGATCCGGGCGTTACCACTGAACTTGCATTTATCATGACTTATTTCATTGGAGCTCTCTGTATTTGGAATATTTCATTGGCAGCAAGTTTAGCAGTCATCATGACGGCTATTTTAATAGCTAAGCAGTCTATGCATGGTATTGCTAGCCAATGGATTACCGAGGCAGAATTGCGCGATGGAATTTTTCTACTCGCCTTACTTTTAATTGCTTTACCTTTAGTCCCAAATAAACCCTTTTGGGGTCCAGTTTTAAATCCGAATGTTATTTTAAAATTACTGACTTTAATCTTATTTGTGCAGGCACTGGCACATATTGCCAAACGCTTATTATCTTCTAAAAATGCCTTATTACTTTCATCTTTGGCTTCAGGTTTTGTTTCCAGTACAGCAGCTATTGCCAGTTTGGGTTTAGAGGTACGTTCTGGTCGTGCAAATGCAACGACTAATGCAGGCGCTGCATTAATGTCCTGCGTTTCAACACTGATTCAAACTTTAATTATTGTGATCGGTATTAGCTTTACTTGGTTTAAGCTAATTATATTTCCTGCCATTATTGCATTAGTTGTTTTAGCGGTATGGGCTTTTATTTTATTACGTAAAGCAGAGCCTAGTACTACTTTACCTGAACTCGACTCAAGAATGTTTAGTCTTAAAGAAGCCATTATTATTGCTGGAACACTTACACTCATTCAGGCAGGTGTTTATGGTTTAAGTATATCTTTAGGCGATGCAGGATTAATAGCCGGAACGTTACTCGCTTCTTTGTTTGAGATCCATGCAGCTATAGCCGCAGTAATTGTACAAGGTGAGCCTGATAGTGCTCATATGTCCCCTTTATTAATTGCTTTTATGGGGGGCTTTGCAGTGCATGCAATTGCCAAAAGTATAAACTCTGCAATTTCGGGCGGGCTGCCCTACGCACTTGCTTTCGTTCCCGCCCAGCTTATTCATATGGCTATATTCATTACTTTACTTTGGCTCAACATACATTGGTTTTAAAATAGCGAATCAGCTTTGCACCACATCCACTACGGTAACTTCAAACTGACCGACTTTAAAATGAATATCGAAACTGGAAAATTTCATTTTATAAATTCTGTCAGGATCTTCTTGATAGGCAGGCCGTGGGTCTAAAGCCAATACCTGCTCAAGCTCATCAATGTACTGTGAATTCATTTCTTTATTTTGTAAAAAATATTTTTGAGCATTTAGAGCAGGTTCAGACCAAATGACCGATTTACGCTCTGGTTCTGCATGTGCATAACCACTTTGTGCATCAGCAATCGCATCAGAATATTGAATATAGGGTTTGATATCTAGAATTGGAGTTCCATCTAATAAATCGCTGCCAGTGACGTACACTCGGACTGACTTTCCAACTTTTTCAACCTTCTTTAACCGTACTACAGACAAGCCCACTGGTGCTGGTCGATACATGCTACGTGTAGCAAATACGCCAATTTTTTCATTACCCCCTAAACGTGGGGGACGAACTTGCGGACGGAATTTATCTGCAATACCCTGATTTTTATTGTCATGAAACTGCCAGACTAGCCAGAGATGACTAAATTGTTCAATTCCCTCAAAAGCCAACAAGTCATTATAAGGTTCTACCATGTCAATATATGACTCGATATTTACCAAATTAGGCTGGCGTGGAATACCGAATTTTTCTCGATAGGGAGAGCACATGTGGCCGATTATCGGGAAGGTGACAGAATTGATCATCACTTTTTCTTATAAACACAATTAAATATATTCAGTTTATCGGGAATGAATTTAGATTAGAATAGCAATCTGTTTTCTTTTAATCGTGATCGAGACCTTTAATGGCTGCTTTTAACGTCGAACGCATTACTCATGTTCACCACTGGAATGACACCCTTTTCAGTTTTAAAACTACACGCGACACTAGCTTACGTTTTAAAAATGGTCAGTTCGTAATGATCGGACTTGAAGTGAATGGCAAACCGTTAATGCGCGCGTATTCGATTGCAAGTGCAAATTACGAAGAAGAGTTAGAATTCTTCTCAATTAAAGTACAAGAAGGTCCTTTAACTTCGATTTTGCAAAAAGTACAAGTTGGCGATGAAATTTTAATTTCTAAAAAACCCACAGGTACATTGGTTCATGATGACCTTTTACCGGGTAAAAACTTGTACCTTTTATCTTCTGGTACTGGCCTTGCACCATTCTTATCAATTATTCGTGACCCAGAAACTTACGAACGTTTTGAAAAAGTAATCGTTGTTCATGGTACACGTTATATTTCTGAATTAGCTTATCAAGACCTTATCTTGAACGAATTACCAAACCATGAGTTCTTTGAAGAGTTAGGTATTAAAGACAAACTTGTTTACTACCCTACTGTAACTCGTGAACCTTTCCACACTCAAGGCCGTGTAACAACTGCAATTGAAACTGGTGCTTTATTCGAAAAAGTTGGTTTACCACGATTTAACCGTGAAACTGACCGTGCAATGCTTTGCGGTAGCCCTGCTTTCTTGAAAGACGTTGCTGCGTTACTTGACGAACATGGTTTAGTTGAATCACCTCGTATGGGTGTAATGGGCGACTACGTAATTGAACGTGCGTTCGTAGAAAAATAAGTTTTTCTAATTAAAAAAACCGAGGCCAAGTCCTCGGTTTTTTTATATTTGTTTTATAACTTGATTGTGCCATCAATACAGGTAACAGCGCTTCCACCCACTAAAATTTTATCTTGATATAAATTTAGTTGAAGCTGTCCGTCACGTCCTAAAACGCGACCTTGTGAAGAAAGTACCTGATCATTTTGTGCAGGCAAAATACCATGGTAACGAATAAATGACGCTACGCTACCATTACCACTACCACAAACTGGATCTTCATTTATTCCAATTGAAGGGGCAAATGAGCGAACTTCTATATGTTTTTGCTCATCATTATTTTCATAAAAACCATAAACCGTCGCTCCACCAACTTTCATTTCTAAATCATGTTGTTTTAAAGCAGCGAAGTCTGGTTGAGTCGCTAAAACAGCTTCGGCATTAACCGCTTGTAATACAACCCAACGTGCCCCAACATCAACCAATGCAGCATTCCATTGAGTGTCAATCTGACATTTTAAAATCTCTGCCAATTTTTGAGTCTGTTTAGTATCTAATGGCGTAATTTTAGGTTGTGGTAGTTCAAAGGAAATATGATTCAATTCACTTACCGTAAGAGCAACTAAACCTGCACCACATTGCTGTACCAATTTTCCTTCTTTAGCAGTAATTAGACCAGCTTCAAGTAAAGCATGGGCTGTGCCGATTGTAGGATGGCCTGCAAATGGTAATTCATTTTGCGGAGTAAAAATTCGAACCTGATAATCGGCTTGCGAAACTGTGGCAGGCAGTACAAATGTAGTTTCAGAGAGATTGGTCCAATTGGCAATCGCCTGCATTTGCTCAGATGTTAAGGTACTAGCGTCCATAATCACCGCGACAGGATTTCCTTTAAATGCTTGTGAAGTAAAAACATCAACTTGTTTAAATGCTACAACGGACATAGACCCACTCCTACTCATTTTGATATTAAAAAATTATGGTTTTAAATCCTCACCATGCTTTTGATCTTACTGAGATATCTTTAATGGTTACAGTATCAGTTTTTATTAAAAATAATAGACACAGTTTTTAAGTGTAAAACTCGATTAAATGGACCAACCTACAGTAATCACAATATTTGAGATAAATAACAGATCACTATAAAGTGTACCCATTACTTTGACTTTTTAATGAATTGATATGTACAAATATAAAAAAGTGAGTGATGACTTAATCCTTCAAATCCATAATGGGAGGCAGCCTATTGGTTCGCGTCTACCTTCAATACGAGACTGTGCAAACCATTATCAAGTCAGCATTAACACCGTAAAAGAAGCGTATCGTCAGCTTGAAGATCAAGGTTTAATTTCTGTTCGTCCGCAATCTGGTTACTATGTTTGTCATGCACCTTCAAACTTGCTAGAACTCGAAGAACGTTATGTCAGTGAAGAAAAAGTTCCTCTTTCAGGTATTAGCTGCTTCCTCGCACAAATCGTTAAAAAGCAAATGGACCCAGCCTATATTAATTTGGCCCTAGCTTGCCCCTCAGGAGAAAATTTCTACCCGATTGAACGTTTAAAACGCTTAACTGCTCAGGTTTTACGTACACAACCAGATATTTTTAAAAGCTATACCTTACCACCCGGGTCAATACGACTGCGCACACAAATTGCTAGACGAAGCTTGCAACTCGGTATGTTTCTTTCAGCAGATGATATTGTGCTGACTCATGGCACCATGGAGGCTTTAAGTCTCGCGATTATGGCAACAACTCAAGCGGGTGACACCATCGCCCTTGAGATCCCGACTTTTCATAACTTGTACCCGCTCCTGCATAATTTAGGCCGAAAAATTGTAGAAGTTCCCACTTCACCGCATACAGGCATGTGTCTAGATACGCTTGAAGAACTCTTAAAATCTCAAAGTGTACAAGCCATATTAACGATTCCGACCGGACACAATCCTCTCGGTTTTAGTATGCCGGAAAGCAGCCGCCGTCGCTTGGCAGAGCTAGCTAATCAGTTTCAAGTTCCTGTTATTGAAGATGCGATGTATGCCGAATTACAACTAGCCGAACCTCTCTTACCCAACATTAAGGCATTTGATCAAAATGGATGGGTTCTCGTATGTAGTAGCTACACCAAGACTGTAGCACCCGACTATCGAATCGGTTGGTTAGAAGCTGGGCGCTTTCGTAATATTGTGCAGCAACTGAAATTTACAACAACGGTGGCCGAGCCTGCTTTGCTCACTGAAACCTTAGGACTTTTCTTGGAAAATGGTGGTTATGACCTGCATTTACGTCAGCTCAAAAAACGCTATCAACAACAAATTGACACCATTAAGTCTTATATTTGTCGTTATTTTCCACTCGGTACTCGAGTCAGTCGCCCACAAGCTGGATTTATTTTATGGTTAGAACTCCCCGAATCTATCGATACATTAGAACTGTTTCATCAAGCTATGGATGAAAAAATCTTATGTATGCCGGGAATTTTATGTTCGGCTGATAAACGTTTTAGTCATTGTTTACGTATTGCAGCATGTTTTGAGTTAAATCCCAAAATGTTAAATGCTTTGATGCGTTTAGGAGAGTTGGCAAAAAATATGCTACCCGCGCAAAAAGATATAGGCCAAATTCCTACTAATTCAGTAGGTTGAATCAAAAATACAGAGTTAATAAAATAAAACCATAAATTTTTTATGCCTTTTATTTTATGAATACTGAACTTCTCTCTCCCGCAGGTTCACTTAAAAACATGCGCTATGCATTTGCCTATGGTGCAGATGCCGTATATGCAGGCCAACCACGTTACAGTTTACGTGTGCGTAATAATGCTTTTGATCATGACAACTTAAAAATTGGAATTGATGAAGCTCATGCTTTGGGTAAAAAGTTTTATGTTGTGGTGAATATTCAGCCACATAACAGCAAATTAAAAAACTTTATTCGTGATCTTGAACCGATTGTGGCTATGCAACCAGATGCGTTCATTATGTCTGATCCGGGCTTAATTATGATGGTGCGTGAACATTTTCCTGATGTACAAATTCATCTATCGGTTCAAGCCAACGCGATTAATTGGGCAACTGTTAAATTCTGGAAAGATTACGGTTTAAGCCGTGTCATTTTATCGCGTGAGTTGTCTTTAGAAGAAATAGAAGAAATCCAGCAACATGTGCCCGATATTGAACTTGAAGTTTTTGTGCATGGCGCATTATGCATGGCCTACTCAGGTCGCTGCTTACTTTCAGGATATATGAACAAACGTGATGCCAATCAAGGTGCTTGTACCAATGCTTGCCGTTGGGACTATAAGCTGCATGAAGCCCAAGAAGATTTAAACGGTGATGTAATTCCAGTCACTCAGCTCAATGAGTCAGAAAAGTCTTGCTGCTCATCAGCACAATCAGAAATAACTTCGGCTCAAACCCTATTAGTACAACGTAATGATGAAGAAATGTTTGCTGCCGAAGAAGATGAACACGGTACCTATTTTATGAACTCGAAAGATTTACGTGCTGTACAACATGTAGATCGTTTAACAAAAATGGGCATAGCCTCGCTTAAAATTGAAGGCCGTACTAAATCCTATTTTTACTGTGCCCGTACTGCCCAAATTTATCGAAAAGCGATTGATGATGCATTAGCAGGAAAACCATTTGACCCAAGCTTAATGTCTCAGCTTGAAGGTTTGGCAAACCGTGGTTATACCGAAGGCTTTTTAAGACGTCATGTGCACAGTGAATATCAAAACTATGCCGATGGCTCATCACATTTTGACTATCAACAATTTTGTGGAGAGGTTTTAGAGCGTCACGGCGACTATATTCGTATTGAAGTTAAAAACCGTTTTGTAGTGGGCGACTCACTTGAACTCATGACACCGCAAGGCAATATTACCTTTAGCTTAACCAAAATGCGCGATTTAAAAGGTAACCCAATTATAGATGCCAAAGGTTCGGGGCATTTCGTTGAAATTCCGCTTTCACAAGATGTTGATATCAGTTATGCACTACTCGTACGCAACTTACCACATGCGAAGGAAAGTATTACTGCATCGACATTAGCTTATTCAGCGAGTTAAAAATGGCACTTTTAATTACGAACGACTGTATCAATTGTGATATGTGCTTACCTGAATGCCCCAACATCGCCATTTGTGAAGGGAGTAAAGTTTATGAAATTGATCCATTCCGTTGTACTGAGTGTGTAGGCTTTTACGATGCGCCAACCTGTAAGGCGGTTTGTCCAATCGATTGTATAAAACAAGATCCGGCACATATTGAAACCCAAGATCAACTATTAGAGAAATTTAAGGGATTAAATTTGCTCGGCTAATCTATCTTTTAAAAAGTTTATAGAGGATCAAGCTAAAGTCGCTGATCCTCTAAATGACTGCACGGATCAATGATTAAATAAACGAATAAATAGCTGAGACCACTTTGCAAGTGATAAAATCAAATGATCAGTTCAGTTTAATTTACTTGTATTTGTGTACCAAAAAAATTGAACAATCGTTAAAACTGATCTAACCATTTCAACATTTCATATAGATTGATTAAAACTCATTCTGGCGCAGCTCCCCATGTCTTATCTTTATTTAGCAATTGCGATTGCTTGTGAAGTCATTGCAACTTCAGCTTTAAAAGCATCTCAAGGTTTTACTGTTCCAATTCCTTCGATTATTACTGTTGTAGGTTATGCAATTGCTTTTTATTTATTGTCTCTGACGCTAAAAACAATTCCTATCGGAATTGCATATGCCATTTGGTCTGGTGCAGGTATTATTTTAATTTCTGCAATTGGCTGGATATTTTACAAACAGCATTTAGACTTGGCAGCCTGCATTGGCCTTACTTTAATGATCGCAGGCATTATCATTATTAATGTGTTTTCTAAAAATACTCATCTATAAAATATAATTAAAAAACAACCGAGTACGGTGAGAATTTTTTATAAAAAATTTCACCATACTCGGTATGAACAGCTTATTTTAAACTGCCCGTTAAAAACTGCTTTAAGCGTTCACTTTTCGGGTTATTGAGTACTTCATCAGGATGACCCTGTTCTTCAATCTTCCCTTGATGCAAAAAAATTACTTGATTAGACACATGACGCGCAAAGCCCATTTCATGTGTCACCACAATCATGGTGCGCCCTTCTTCAGCCAAACCCTGCATTACTTTTAGTACTTCACCCACTAACTCTGGATCAAGCGCACTGGTTGGTTCATCAAACAACATAACTTCCGGTTCCATAGCCAAAGCACGAGCAATCGCTACACGTTGCTGCTGACCACCAGATAAAAATGCAGGATATTTACTTTCAACGCTTTCAGGCAAACCAACTTTGCGTAGATATTTCCGCGCACGCTCTTCTGCCTCGGCACGTTTTACCCCGAGTACGTGAATTGGCCCTTCAATCACATTTTCCAGCACTGTCATGTGTGACCATAAATTAAAATGCTGAAACACCATCATGAGCTGGGTACGCATTTTTTGTAGTTGCTTTGGTTCAACCACTTTTAAATTGCCTTTTTTATCAAAGACTGTGCGCAGTTTTTCACCATTGAGCTTAATGGTGCCATTACTCGGTTGTTCTAAAAAGTTAATACAACGTAGCAAGGTACTTTTACCTGAACCAGATGAACCGATGATACTAATGACATCACCAGCATTTGCATCAAGTGATATCCCTTTCAGTACTTCATGATCGCCAAATGTCTTATGTAAATCACGAATCACTAGTTTTGCAACTTGTTCCATTATTTATGTCTCCTAATGATTCGATGGCTTTAAAAATGCCAACCAACGTTTTTCCAACTTACGAAATAGCCAAATCAAAATAAATGCCAGCATCGCATACAACACCGCGGCAATTCCAAAAGCATTGAAGGTGTCATAGGTTGCCGCATTCACATCACGCGCAATTTTTAAAATGTCAGGAACAGTTGCTGTAAATGCAATGGTTGTCGCATGCAACATTAAAATGACTTCATTACCGTAAAATGGTAAAGCACGGCGCAACATCGATGGAATGATAATGCGGGTATAGAGTTTCCATTTTGACATTCCAAAAGCTTGTGCAGCTTCAATCTCGCCATGTGGAATAGAACGGATTGCCCCAGCGAAGATTTCAGTGGTATATGCACCAGTATTGAGCGCGAATGCCAAAATGGTGCAATTTATGCCCTCTCGAAAAAACGCATCAAGCGTCTGATGTTCATGGATGTAATCAAAGCTGTAAATGCCTGAGTAAATAATCAGCAATTGGATGTACAGTGGTGTGCCACGAAAAACATATGTATACAACCAAACAGGGCCACGCAACCAAAGATTTTCTGATACTCGTGCAAGTGATAAAGGCACAGCAAGCACAAAACCAATACCAATAGAAAGCACCAATAACCAAGCAGTCATCGCCACTCCAGTCATTTGTAAACCATCTGTCCAAAGGTATGCCTGCCAATATTGTTGAAGGATTTCAATCATAATTGTCCCTTCCTCACACCAGCAGAATAACGACGCTCAAGCCACATTAAAATGAGGTTCGACACCGTGGTAATTGCCAAATAAATCGCGGCAGCCACTATGCTGAAAAAGAACAGTTGCATGGTACTTCTGCCCGCATCTTGGGTAATTTTTACAATGTCAGTCAGGCCAATAATAGAAACCAGTGCGGTTGCCTTAATCAAGACCTGCCAATTATTACCAATACCCGGCAATGCAAAACGCATCATTTGAGGGAATAATACACGTCGAAAAACCTGCCAAGGGGTCATACCATAGGCCATTGCTGCTTCAATTTGACCCGTTGGAACCGATTGAAATGCACCACGAAAGGTCTCGGTAAAATATGCACCATAAATGAACGCTAAAGTAATCACACCCGCCACAAAAGGATTGATATCAATTTGATCCATTTGCAGTGATTCAGTAATTTGGTTTAGACCCAACTGCAAGCTATAAAATAACAGCAGCATAATCACCAAGTCAGGCACGCTACGGATGAGTGTGGTATAGGCTGTCGCAATATAGCGTAAAGCTTTAAAACTAGAGAGTTTTGAGCTCGCACCAATTAAGCCAATAATGACAGAAAGCAAAAGTGACAACAGCGCAAGCTGGAGGGTCATCCATGTCCCGCTGAGAAGGAGTGGCCCATAGCCAGATAAAAACATGACTCATCTTCTCCTTAAAAACAATATCTAATATTGATGAGATGAGAATAGATTTAAAAATGTCGGCACTCAGCCGACATTTTTCACATCATTAGTAAATGTTAAAGGAGAAATATTTTTTCTCTAGTTTCTTGTATGTACCATCCGCAATGATTGCTGCGAGTGCTTTGTCAATATTCGCTTTCAAATCTGCATCTTCTTTGCGTAAACCAATAGCCGCGCCTACACCCAGTGTTTTTGCATCAACTACATTGCCACCGACAAATGCAAAGTTTTTGCCTTTTGGTTGTTTTAAGAAAGCACCATCAACCATGATTGCATCTTGTAAAGTTGCATCTAAACGACCTGACATCATATCTTGATAAATCAAATCTTGGACTGGATAAGGTACAACGGTTACACCTTTTGTTGCCCAATAGGTTTTAGCATAAGTTTCTTGAATTGTGCCCTGTTGTACACCTACACGTTTACCTTTCAAAGAGGCAGCTGTAGGCAATAACGGCGAGCCTTTTTTTGCAACCATACGTGTTGGTGTGTTGTAGATTTTGCTACTAAACAAAATTTGTTTTGCGCGTTCATCAGTGACCGTCATTGATGAAAGAATGCCGTCAAATTTTTTCGCTTTAAGTGCTGGAATCATCCCATCAAAAGAGTTTTCAACCCAAACACATTTGGCTTTGAGTTTTGCACAAATGGCATTACCCAAATCAACATCAAAACCAGTTAACTTGCCATCTGGTGTTTTATATTCAAACGGTGCATAAGAGGACTCAGTACCAAAACGAATCACCTTCCAATCCTTTGCTTGCACATTAGTCGCAACAGCAGCCAGAACTAAGGTTGTTGAAACGAACATTTTTTTCATAAAGCTTGCCATCTTGAAGCTTCTCCTTGAAATCCAAATAAGGTGATAAAAATTTGAGTATTTCTAAATTACTCTTCTGCCGAAATAATTGCAATTTTTATACCATAAGTTAAAGAATCAGGAAGATGTCAAAACAGCAGATCGTATTAACTGATTAAATGTTGAAAAATCAATCAAACTGCGAGGTTAATTTTTGAGTGTATAAGCCTCTGCCATATTTTCATTTTCGACCAATGTCCGAATGGTGTATTCATGGTTATGTTCTTTGGCACTGGCAAATTCACATTTCTGATCCCATACCATTGAGCAACCACTCAACAATGGACAACCTGCAAATAATTCGGCCACCCAATCAACAAATACTCGAACTTTAGGCGATAAATGACGGTTTTGTAGATAAACGACTGATATTGGCATTGGTGCTGGCAACCATTCCGTCAGCACTTCCTTTAGTGAGCCATCCTCCAGATGTTTCGCCACCATATAATATGGGCATTGAATTAAGCCAAAACCCTGTACAGCCAAATCAACATATGAATCACCATCGTTGACAGAAACACGCCCTTTCACGCCAACGCTATGAATCTCATCATCAACCATAAAATCCCAGTCGATATTACGTCCGGTACGACTATTAAAGTAATGCACGACCTGATGTTTTTGTAGATCATCAATGGTTTGCGGTTCACCATGTTCAGCCAAATAACTAGGTGCAGCAACCGTCACACACTGAATGGTTCCGATACGACGTGCAACTAAACTTGAATCTTTCAGCTGACCAATACGAATCACACAGTCCACTGCATCTTGTACCAAATCGACTGGACGATCACTCATTCCAATCACCAAATCAATATCGGGGTACTTGGCATGAAAATCACAAAGCATCGGAATCAGGATAAGTCGCCCAATCGAAGCTTTAACATCAATCCGTAGTCGGCCTCTTGGTCCACGTTCCGAATCATGAAAATTCGATTCAACATCTTCAACATCGGCTAAAATTCGCGAAGTACGTTCATAATAAACCGCACCATCGGGTGTCAAACTGAGTTTACGGGTGGTTCGGTTCAATAAGCGAACTTGTAAATGTTTCTCTAAACCTTGAATGGTTGTAGTCACAGAAGCACGCGGTAGGCCTAAACTGTCAGCCGCTAAACTGAAACTATTTGTTTCGACAACTTTGTTAAATACTTTCATGGCATGAAATAGATCCACACGCACACTCCTATCAATGCATTTTCTAATTCAAACACATCAATTGTTATAAAAATACGAATAGTGTTATCAAATTTAATATATTTATTCGTGATTGACAAACTTTTATGCTCCGTCCATTGCCTAAACCCTGTTTCTCCCATACGGACCATAACTAAAAGTCTGAAAACAGGTATCCAAATAAGTAGGAGCACAACATGTCATTTTCCCGCAAACAGTTCGCACTGTCTGCCATCTTTGTCGCCATTTTGGCAACGGGTGGCAGTTTTATATTCTTACATGAAAATGCCGATGCAAAAGCTGCACCGACCACTGCCCAACAAGCTGCCACTGTTGATATCTCCAATGTCATCAGCAAAACCATTACCGACTGGCAAGAATATTCCGGTCGCCTAGAGGCGATTGATCAAGTCGACATTCGGCCTCAAGTTTCGGGCAAGTTAATTGCCGTTCATTTTAAAGATGGTAGTCTCATTCAAAAAGGTGATTTGCTTTTCACAATTGACCCTCGGCCATTTGAAGCAGAACTCAACCGTGCCAAGGCTCAGCTTGCTTCAGCCGAAGCGCAAGTCACCTATACCGCAACCAATCTTTCCCGTATTCAACGTCTAATTCAAAGTAATGCTGTATCACGCCAAGAACTTGATCTGGCAGAAAATGATGCACGCTCAGCTAGTGCCAACCTACAAGCAGCCAGAGCAGCAGTTCAATCTGCACGCTTAAATCTGGAATATACCCGTATTACTGCACCAGTCAGCGGCCGAATTTCTCGTGCTGAAGTGACCGTGGGTAATGTGGTTTCTGCGGGCAACGGAGCACAAGTTTTAACGAGTTTAGTGTCTGTATCGCGTCTCTATGCATCTTTTGATGTTGATGAACAAACTTATCTCAAATACATCAGTAATCAACGCAATTCTGCCCAAGTTCCTGTCTATATGGGACTTGCCAATGAAACTGGTTTCTCGCGTGAAGGGACTATCAACTCAATCGACAATAACCTAGACACAACCTCAGGTACGATTCGTGTTCGCGCGACCTTTGACAATCCAAACGGAGTTTTATTGCCAGGCTTATATGCACGAATCCGTCTGGGTGGTGGCCAACCTCGTTCAGCCATTCTCATTAGCCCAACCGCTATTGGAGTCGATCAAGATAAACGCTTTGTCGTTGTGGTCGATGCTAAAAACCAGACTGCTTACCGCGAAGTAAAAATCGGTGCACAACAAGATGGCTTGCAAATCGTGAATAGCGGATTACAAGCGGGGGACCGTATTGTGGTGAATGGTTTACAGCGTATTCGTCCGGGTGACCCTGTTACGCCGCACCTAGTCCCGATGCCGAATGCACAAATCACTGCAAGTACTAACACGCCTCAACCTCAGCCAACAGAAAAAACATCAACTCCGGCAAAAGGTTAATCACATATGAATATTTCTAAATTCTTTATTGATCGGCCAATCTTTGCTGGTGTTTTATCAGTACTGATTTTACTCGCTGGTCTACTTTCCGTATTTCAGTTACCGATTTCCGAATATCCAGAAGTTGTTCCACCATCTGTGGTGGTACGTGCTCAATATCCGGGTGCAAACCCGAAAGTAATTGCTGAAACTGTTGCCTCTCCGCTTGAAGAATCGATCAACGGCGTAGAAGACATGCTGTATATGCAATCTCAAGCAAACAGCGACGGTAACTTAACCATTACAGTGAACTTCAAACTCGGTATTGACCCAGATAAAGCTCAACAATTGGTTCAAAACCGCGTGTCTCAGGCAATGCCTCGTTTACCTGAAGATGTACAGCGCTTGGGTGTCACCACGTTAAAAAGTTCTCCCACTTTAACCATGGTTGTACATCTGACTTCACCAGATAACCGCTATGACATGACTTACTTACGTAACTACGCTGTACTGAACGTAAAAGATCGTTTGGCACGCTTACAAGGTGTAGGTGAAGTCGGTTTATTCGGTTCTGGTGACTACGCTATGCGTGTGTGGCTCGACCCACAAAAAGTAGCGCAACGTAATCTCACAGCCACTGAAATTGTGAATGCAATCCGTGAACAAAATATTCAGGTTGCGGCAGGTACAATTGGTGCATCACCAACTAATTCACCTGTACAACTTTCAGTGAATGCTCAAGGTCGTTTAACGACTGAGCAAGAATTTGCAGACATTATTTTAAAAACTGCACCCGATGGTGCAGTCACCCGATTGGGTGATGTTGCACGTGTTGAACTTGCAGCCTCACAATATGGCTTGCGTTCATTGCTTGATAATAAACAAGCAGTTGCCATTCCAATTTTCCAAGCTCCGGGTGCCAATGCTTTGCAAGTATCCGATCAAGTGCGTAGCACAATGAAGGAGCTTTCAAAAGATTTCCCATCTTCAATTAAATACGACATTGTTTACGACCCAACTCAATTCGTACGCTCTAGTATTAAAGCAGTCGTTCATACCCTACTTGAAGCAATTGCACTGGTTGTTGTGGTTGTTATTTTATTCTTACAAACATGGCGTGCGTCGATTATTCCATTGCTTGCAGTACCGGTTTCTATTATTGGTACATTTGCACTTATGCTTGCCTTTGGGTATTCCATCAATGCGTTATCACTGTTTGGGATGGTACTTGCCATCGGCATTGTGGTCGATGACGCGATTGTCGTCGTCGAAAATGTCGAGAGGAATATTGAAGCGGGCTTAAGCCCGAGAGATGCAACTTATCGCGCCATGCGAGAAGTGAGTGGTCCAATTGTCGCCATTGCCTTAACTCTCGTTGCGGTCTTCGTACCACTTGCCTTTATGACGGGCTTAACAGGGCAATTTTATAAACAATTTGCCATGACAATTGCCATTTCAACTGTCATTTCGGCATTTAACTCCCTTACGCTCTCTCCTGCTTTAGCAGCCATGCTACTTAAAGGGCACGATGCTAAACCAGATGCATTAACACGCATTATGAACCGCATATTTGGACGTTTCTTTGCGCTGTTTAACCGTGTGTTTACCCGTGCGTCAGACAACTATGGTAAAGGTGTGAATCGTGTCATATCTCATAAAGCATCGGCAATGGGTGTCTATGCAGCACTTCTCGGCTTAACCGTTGGTATTTCTTATATTGTTCCTGGTGGCTTCGTTCCTGCCCAAGACAAACAATATTTAATTAGCTTTGCTCAATTACCAAATGGTGCTTCATTAGATCGTACCGAAACAGTCATTCGTAAAATGAGCGATACAGCACTTAAGCAACCTGGTGTAGAAAGTGCTGTTGCCTTCCCTGGCCTCTCCATTAACGGTTTTACCAACAGCTCAAGCGCCGGTATTGTCTTTGTGACGTTAAAGCCATTCGATGAACGTAAGGCCAAAGACTTATCTGCCAATGCAATTGCAGGTGCTCTCAACCAGAAATATTCAGCCATTCAAGATGCCTATATTGCAGTTTTCCCACCTCCACCAGTGATGGGCTTAGGGACCATGGGCGGCTTTAAACTCCAACTTGAAGACCGAGGTGCCTTAGGCTATTCAGCCTTGAATGATGCTGCACAAAACTTTATGAAAGCAGCACAATCAGCCCCTGAACTTGGTCCAATGTTCTCAAGTTATCAAATTAATGTACCTCAACTGAACGTAGATCTGGACCGTGTAAAAGCTAAGCAGCAAGGTGTGGCTGTGACAGATGTGTTCAACACCATGCAGATTTATTTAGGCTCTCAGTACGTCAACGACTTTAACCGCTTTGGTCGTGTTTATCAGGTTCGTGCTCAGGCCGATGCTCCTTTCCGTGCTAACCCTGAAGATATTTTGCAACTAAAAACCCGCAACAGTACTGGACAAATGGTGCCTTTATCTTCCTTGGTGAATGTGACTCAAACTTATGGTCCAGAAATGGTGGTGCGTTATAACGGCTATACCTCAGCGGACATTAACGGCGGCCCTGCACCGGGCTATTCATCTAGCCAAGCTGAAGCTGCTGTTGAACGTATTGCTGCTCAAACCCTACCTCGCGGCATTAAGTTTGAATGGACTGATTTAACCTACCAAAAAATCTTGGCTGGTAATGCAGGACTGTGGGTTTTCCCAATTAGTGTATTACTCGTGTTCTTGGTATTGGCAGCACAATACGAAAGCTTAACTCTGCCTTTAGCTGTAATTCTCATTGTGCCAATGGGGATCTTAGCGGCTCTAACCGGTGTTTGGCTGACAGGTGGAGATAACAACATCTTTACGCAAATTGGTCTGATGGTACTGGTCGGGCTGGCCTGTAAAAACGCCATTTTGATTGTCGAATTTGCAAGGGAACTTGAAATGCAAGGTGCAACTGCATTTAATGCCGCAGTTGAAGCGAGTCGTCTGCGTTTACGCCCAATTTTAATGACATCAATTGCATTCATTATGGGTGTAGTCCCACTGGTTACCTCAACAGGTGCAGGTTCAGAAATGCGTCATGCCATGGGTATTGCAGTGTTCTTCGGCATGATCGGGGTAACGTTGTTTGGTTTATTCCTCACCCCTGCCTTTTATGTCCTGATTCGTACACTCAACAGCAAACATAAACTGCATTCGGCAGCTGCTCATGAAGCGCCATTAGCTAACCCACATGATCACTAAGGAGGACATTTGATGACATCATCAAAACAAAAATGGTTAGTGTCCTCACTCATGGGAAGCCTGCTCCTTGCAGGCTGCTCATTGGCTCCGGAATATCAACCTGCAAAGGTCATAGTTCCTGTTAAATTTAAAGAGTCAGACCCTAAACTTGAAGATAGCAACTGGAAAATTGCTCAACCTGCCGATGCACAATCACGTGGCGAATGGTGGCGTGTTTTTAATGACCCACTATTAAACGAACTAGAGCAACAATCAATTGCTGGTAACCAAAGCCTTAAAGCGGTGGCTGCCAATATTCAGGCTTCACGTGCATTACGTTCAGCAGCGCAAGCGGAACGCTTACCAAGTATTGGTGCTGGCTTTGGCCCAACTCGCCAAAAACCATCTCCTGCTTCACTGGGTTTAGATGATAATGCGCATACATCTGCACAAACTTTATGGCGTGCTCAAGCGAATGTTTCATATGAGCTCGATTTATTTGGTCGTATCGCCAGTAGTGTCAATGCAGCAACAGCTGATGTACAGCAACAAGAAGCTTTATATCAGTCGGCACTTTTAGCCTTACAAGCAGATGTTGCTCAAGGCTATTTTCTAATTCGCCAGCTTGATGCTGAACAAGTAATTTATAATCGCACTATTAAATTACTTGGTGAGACTCGAGATCTAGTTCAAACTCGATTTCGTAATGGTTTAGTCAGTGAATTAGATGTTTCTCGCGCACAGACTGAACTGGCTACAGCCCAAACCAATGCACTAACGATTGCCCGTAACCGAGCAACTGCGGAACATGCACTTGCTGTTTTACTTGGAAAAACGCCAGCTGACTTCAATCTAGCAGCTCAACCATTAGCAACAAACAGCATTCGCCTTCCAGCAGGTCTACCTTCAACTTTGCTTGAAAGACGGCCTGACATTGCTGCTGCTGAACGTGCTATGGCAGCAGATAATGCGCGTATTGGAATTGCACGCGCTGCTTTTTTTCCAAAACTAGATCTAACAGGTGCTCTTGGTTATGAATCATCAACTTTAGGTGATTTGGGTAAATGGTCGAGCCGCACATTCTTGCTTGGGCCAGTCGCAGGCACTATTTTATCTTTGCCATTATTTGACGGCGGGCAACGTAAAGCAGGAGTCGCTCAAGCGCGAGCTGCTTATGAAGAAAGCGTTGCGAATTATCGCCAAACAGTGCTGAATGCATTCCGTGAAGTTGAAAATGGTTTGTCCGATCAACGTATTCTCGATCAACAAATACAAGCTCAAAACCAAGCACTCGCTTCTTCTCGTCACGCAAATCAGCTTTCTCATCTACGTTATCGAGAAGGTGCTATTAGCTATCTTGATGTGATTGATTCTGACCGTACTATTTTGCAACAAGAGCAACTTTCTGCCCAGCTTAACGGCAGCAGAATGATGGCTAGTGTAGATTTAATTCGGGCATTAGGTGGTGGATGGCATGATGCCGAGTCATCGCTAAAAACTAAAAGTTAATTCTTACGTAATTAACTAGATATAAAAAAAGCGCCATACGGCGCTTTTTTTATATCTATAACTTATTGTGCATATACAGGGAATTTTGCACAAACAGTTTCAACTTTCGCTTTTACGTCAGCAATAACTTTTTCGTCACCTTTGCTGTCAATCACGTCTGCAATCCAACCAGCAAGTTCACGTACTTCAGCTTCACCGAAACCACGAGTTGTTACTGCTGGAGTACCGATACGGATACCAGAAGTCACAAATGGAGAACGTGGATCATTTGGAACTGAGTTTTTGTTAACAGTAATGTGAGCAGCACCTAACCAAGCATCTGCCTCTTTACCAGTTACGTCTTGTTTGATTAAAGATAACAAGAATAAGTGGTTGTCAGTACCACCAGAAACAACGTCATAACCACGAGCGATTAATACTTCAGCCATAGCTTGAGCATTTTTCACAACTTGTTGTTGGTAAGCTTTGAAGTCATCAGACATTGCTTCTTTGAAGCAGATTGCTTTAGCAGCAATCGCATGCATCAATGGACCACCTTGGTTACCAGGGAATACAGCTGATTGAAGTTTTTTCTCGATTTCTTCATTCGCTTTCGCAAGGATTAAACCAGAACGTGGACCGCGAAGTGTTTTGTGAGTCGTAGTTGTGGTTACGTCAGCAATTTGAACTGGGTTTGGATATACGCCCGCAGCAACTAAACCTGCAACGTGAGCCATATCAACAAAAAGGTAAGCGCCAACTTTGTCCGCGATGTCACGGAAACGTTGCCAATCTACAACACGGCTATAAGCAGAGAAACCAGCAACGATCATACGTGGCTTGTGCTCTAATGCTAAACGCTCAACTTCTTCGTAATCAATCTCGCCTGTTTCAGAGTTTAGACCATACTGAACCGCGTTATAAGTTTTACCAGAGAAGCTTACTTTTGCACCGTGAGTCAAGTGACCACCGTGAGCCAAGCTCATACCTAAAACAGTATCGCCTGGGTTAAGAAGCGCTAGATAAACAGCAGAGTTAGCTTGTGAACCAGCGTGTGGTTGAACGTTTGCGTAATCTGCACCAAAAAGTTCTTTAGCACGATCAATCGCCATTTGCTCAATGATATCCACATATTCGCAACCGCCATAATAGCGTTTACCTGGATAACCTTCTGCATATTTGTTCGTAAGTTTTGATCCTTGCGCTTCCATCACAGCAGGAGAGCAATAGTTTTCAGATGCAATTAACTCGATATGTGCTTCTTGACGCTCACCTTCAGAAGCAATTGCTTGAGCTAATTCTGGATCAAATTCAGAAATGGAAATATTGGCAAACATTAGCGGGGGTCCTATAAGTAGGGCTTTTAAGCCGTGCTAAGATTGCGACATATTGTAGCATGAAGTTTATAATTAAACAGAATCAAGTTAGCTCAGTTTTAAATAAAAATGGCTCAAGTTTTATAAAAAATGAGCCATTGTTTATAAATCAATTAAAAAGCCCGCTTAAAGCTTATATTTTTAATTTTCCCATCATTAACTTTACCTTACAACAATGTTAAAAATACTTTAAATATCAATAACTCTATTGTGCTGTTAGCAAAGTTTGAACATTTCCAACGATGTTGTCTACATTAGTACTCATGACCGTACCATGGTCCCAGTTACCCGTAACATAACTATTAATTTTAGTACCTACTACTGTGGCATTAGATATCAAGATATCCGTTGCGACTTTAGGTACTGTCGTATCGCCTACCCCTTGATAAATAATAATCGGTGTGGTGACTTTTGCTTGCAGCGGCTGCGAATCTTTATCTAAAAAGGTTTTAACCAACGCCACTGCCATAAAGTTAGGTTGTGTACGCGTATAGCCATCCAGTGTTCCACTATGTTTTGTAGCATAATCTGTCATGTCCGCTCCAAAGGCTTGACCCAATGGTCCAGAACAAATCATTTCGGCTTGTGCTGCAATACCTGAGATTTGCGAAGTAAATACTTGCGAGTAATCAAAGCTCGGCTGTGTGTTACGCATCCCTGCTGTAACCAAAGCTGTATATGTATTAAGCTGTGCATACATTGGGATCTTTTTATCCAAGGTTGCATTCGCAACAGATTGCTCTCCAGCAATTAAAATAAAACCCAAATTAGAGGCTGGGGCTACCGCTACCGTACCTTTATAGTCTAACTGCGCACGACTCGCATATTGTGCAGCGCTCAACGCAGCATGCCCACCTTGGGAATGCCCGACTGTAAGCCATTTTTTTGAAGTTAATAAATTACGTTGCGTTAAATAGTTACGTGTTGCAACTACCGCATCCGTAATTGAAAAAGCTTCACTTTTAACATTTAAAAATGGATGTATTCCTGGTGTGCCCAAACCTTCATAATCTGGTGCTACGACAACATAACCTGCTGCAAGTAACTTACTAATTAAATCTTTTGTACTGTCTGCTAACGCTGCTTTACTTGGTGCACAAACATCTGCAACACCGGTTGTCCCATGTGCCCAAACTACAATTGGCCAACCGCCTGTTGGTGGCGGTGTATTTGGTGTGAATACCAAACTGGTTGCCTGCACCTCTTGCCCACTTTGGCCCAACATTTTATAAGTCAAAATACTACTTTCAGCAGCAACTGTTCCCAAGTTGGTACTTGTATAGGCATCAACTTTAACAACTGGATTTTGAATGTTATTGACAGGAGTCCCTGATGGATCAACAATCGGCGTGTCATCATCGCTACTGCTTCCACCACAAGCCACTAAAAATAAACTTGTGCTAAGAACGCTGGTCATTAATAGTTTTATTTTCATTGATATATCCCTTAAATTCCATTTTTGTTGTGCTTTAGCTTTTTAATCAACATTTTCCAATGCCTTAAAAACAATTACGCCTAATCTTTATTTTTCGCAAGTTCTATTTGATGAAACTAATCTCTGAAATACTCTCATTTTTTAATAGAAATTGTCGTTATAGCTACTTTATAGCCCTACTTCATGTTTTAAAGTGAATAGCCAACTGTTAACATTCTTAATTACTCGCGATTTTTAAAGGGCCAAATATGCAAGCCATTATTTTAGATACAGAAACTCATACACTAAATGGTTTGCCTATTGAAATTGCGTATGCCCCGATTGAGCTTAATGAAGGCAAACTCACCTTAGATAAAAGCAAATTGTTTGATCAGCTCTATCAGGTTGGTGCGCCTATCTCTTATGCTGCGATGGCAGTACACCACATATTAGAAACAGATTTAGAAAACCAGCCTCACTATAAAACTTTTAAATTGCCAGAGACTACAACTTATATTATTGGTCACAATATTGATTACGATATTGCCGCGATTGCTCGTTGTGGTGTTGATGTATCGAATATTAAACCGATTTGTACTTTGGCTTTAGCTCGTAAAGTTTGGGCAGATGCAGAGGCTCATAATATCTCAGCACTCATCTATATGATTTCTCAAGGCAGCAGCAAAGCTCGGGAAATGCTTAAAGGTGCTCACCGTGCCGATGCTGATATTATTTTGACTGCTAATATTTTGATGCATATTGTCTATCATTTAAATATTCAAGATATTGAAGAGCTCTACCGAATTTCTGAAGAAGCACGTATCCCCACTACTGTTAACTTTGGTAAGCATAAAGGCACAGCAATTGCTGAACTTCCTAAAGACTATATTCAATGGCTACTACGCCAAGATGAGCTTGATGTCTATCTTCGAAAAGCATTAGAAAGTGCCTTTTAAGATTTTAACCAAATGATATTTATAGATTATTCATCATATTGTCATTTTTAGGTTTTATTGTTAATCCCATTTATATTTTATTAAAAACAGTACTGTTCGACTCAGATGATTGAACAGTCTGATTTATTTTTTTATTTTGGGGAAAAGTAATGGCTGGTTTTTATCGAACCAATTTGGGAAGAGTTGCGCTTCAACAACGCAATATTGTTTTAAATGCAAAACAAAGACGTTTATTACTCTTAATAGACCATGAAGATTTTCAGAACTTAAATGGTGAATTTAAAAAACGTATTGCTTCTCCAGAGCTGATTCAACAGCTTATCAACTTAGAACTTATTGCCCCAATCGCCTCTACCGAAACATCTACTAATGAAGAAATTATTCTAAAAACATCAGCCATAAATAAAGTAGAAGAAAATCAAAAAGAATCTGTTGATAGCTCTATACCGCATTCCGCTCATCTTGTTGGAGAAATCCAGCTTTCCGAGCAAAAAACTTTAGATCAGCCCAGTACTAGATATTCTCAACCAACAATACCGTCTCATCCTCTCTCTTTCGAAGAAATACAACAGTTAATGATGAAAACTCTTAGCAATTATTGCGGACTAATGACCAAACCACTTGTTCAAAAAATAGAGAAAGCTACAACAATACAAGAGCTTAAATTATGTCAAGTACAATGGATTACAAGTTTACAAGAATCACGCATTCCCCCTCAGGAACTTGCAAGATCTTTACGTACAATTAACTATTCAATTCAGCTTCTTTCACAAAGCATATAAAATATTGAACAACTTGCTGTTTAATTAAGCATTAAAATCACTTGGCATGTATTTCGTGCTTTACCTGCAAGTGTTTTTTTCCTATGATGTGCCCCACACATGCGCTCGTAGCTCAGTTGGATAGAGTACAGGTTTCCGAAACCTGGGGTCGTGGGTTCGATCCCCGCCGGGCGCACCAGCTTTTATATAATAATTTCTCAATTTATCTTAATTTTATAAAATTCCGACTATTTTACTTGGTTTATTAATCATTATCGCTCAAAATATACCCCTCTTTCATAATGTGAGAATTTCATGACTGATGCTTTGGTTTTAAGAGATTTGTCCAAAACATATCGTAATGGTTTTCAGGCGTTAAAAGGTATTAACCTCACTGTGCCTGAAGGTGAATTTTATGCGTTGTTAGGCCCAAATGGTGCCGGCAAATCAACAACCATTGGTATTATCAGCTCCCTCACAAAAAAAACCTCAGGAACAGTTGAGATTTTTGGGCACAACCTCGATACCCATCCTTCTCTGGCAAAACAGCAGCTTGGCGTCGTTCCTCAAGAATTTAACTTCGGGCAGTTTGAAAAAACATTCGATATTTTAGTCACTCAAGCTGGCTATTACGGTATCCATAAAAAGATTGCAGAAAAACGTGCCGAACATTATTTAGAAAAACTCGGTTTGTGGGAAAAACGTAATATACAAGCACGTATGCTGTCTGGTGGTATGAAGCGTCGTCTGATGATTGCCCGCGCCATGATGCATGAACCTAAACTGCTTATTTTAGATGAACCTACTGCGGGTGTAGATATTGAATTACGCCGTTCTATGTGGGATTTTCTGACCGAAATGAACGAAAGCGGTACTTCTATTATTTTAACGACCCACTATTTAGAAGAAGCAGAAATGCTGTGTCGTCGCATTGCGATTATTGATCGCGGTGTAATTAAAGAAGATACCAGCATGAAGAGCTTCCTTAATCAGCTCAATGAAGAATCATTTATCTTCGATTTAGCCGAACCGATTGGGCCGCTCCAGTTAAACATTATTGGTGTCAAGTTCAACTTAATTGATAGCAATACTTTAGAAGTCACGATGGATAGAGCGCATACATTGAATGACCTATTCCAGTTATTAGAATCTCAAGGTATTCGTGTTCACAGTATGCGTAATAAATCGAACCGTCTAGAAGAGTTATTTGTCAAAATGGTCGAGAAAAATCTTGAAGGAGAGGCAAAATGAATTTTAGCCAACTGCAAATTGCTCTCTGGACCATAGTTCGTAAAGAAGTACGCCGATTTCTACGCATTTGGCCACAAACCTTATTACCACCGGCAATTACAATGAGTTTGTACTTCGTCATTTTTGGTAATTTGGTTGGTTCACGCATTGGACAAATGGGTGGCGTGAGCTATATGCAATTTATTGTGCCTGGCTTAATTATGATGGCTGTCATTACCAATAGTTATGCCAACGTGTCTTCCAGTTTCTTTAGCGTAAAATTCCAAAAAAGCATTGAAGAACTCATCATGAGTCCTGTGCCACTACATATTATTTTGTGGGGCTATGTGATTGGTGGTATTTGCCGTGGTGTATTAGTTGGTACAATTGTGACTGCAATGAGCATGTTCTTTACTGACCTTTTCATACACAACTGGTTCGTAACTATATATACCGTCTTAATTACTTCGGTTCTTTTCTCATTAGGTGGTTTTATTAATGCAGTCTATGCAAAATCATTTGATGATATTTCTATTATTCCAACCTTTGTTCTTACACCTTTAACTTATTTAGGTGGTGTGTTTTATGCCATTAGTGCACTTAGTCCTTTTTGGCAAAAACTTTCTTTAATTAATCCTATTGTTTATATGGTTAATGCTTTCCGTTTCGGTATTTTAGGTCATAGCGATGTGAATGTTTCATTCTCTTTAATCATTGTGACATCATGCTGTGTTGTACTTTACGGAGTTGCTTACTATTTACTTGCTCGTGGTTCAGGAATGCGTGAATGAGTGTCGAACAGTCTTTATTGGGTAAAGAAACCCAATATCCAACTAACTATCAACCTGATGTTTTATTTCCAATTGCTCGTGCTCAGTCTCGTGAAGCCTACTCGCATATTGAAGGCATCACACAAGGTAAAGATTGGTGGCATGTTTTTGAAATTTCATGGTTAAACGCTCATGCTATCCCGCAAGTTGCTATTGGCAGAATTACGCTACCTGCATCTTCACCGAATTTGATTGAATCAAAGTCATTAAAACTTTACTTTAATAGTCTTAATTTCACTCAGTTTGAGTCTAAACAATCATTTATTGAAACTGTTGAAAAAGACCTCTCGGCGGCGGCAGGTGCAAAAGTTGAGTTAACCCTATTTCAAGTAGATGATTTAGAGATTTCTAAGCCTCAAGGTATTTGTGTTGATGACCTCACTCCAGAGCGTTTAGAGCAGCATCCTGATGCAAGCCTTTTAAAATTTGATGAGTCTGGTGAAGAAGTCGAAGTTGAATTGTATTCTCATCTTTTAAGAAGTAACTGCCCAGTCACGGGACAACCGGATTGGGGTACAGTTTTTATTCGTTTTAAAGGCAAAAAACCTTGTTATCGTAGTGTTTTAGCTTATATTATCTCGTACCGTCAGCATAACGGCTTTCACGAACAGTGTGTCGAGCAGATCTTTGCCGATATTTGGCAAAATCTACAGCCTGAAAAGCTGATGGTTTATGCAACTTATACTCGTCGCGGCGGACTTGATATTAACCCTTGCCGAGTATCGGATCTTTCATGGATGCCAAAACCGATTCGATTGGCACGACAATAAAACGAATAATTTGAGGATATACCATGCCGTTTTTTGGTTTTACCCCTTCTGAAGGCTTATTGAACGATATGCAGACTGGAATTGCGAATAAAAATTCTAGTGAACCTTTATATCCACTTCGCGATAAGATTGCTTTACAACTTAATGAAGAAATTATTAATAATGTCTTAATTAAGTTAGTTCAGCATTTTCCTGCAAGTGAAAAACGCGATACTGCCGAAAAACTAGCAGGTTATGTCAAATCAACTGTTGCTGTTCTTTTAAAGCAATTGTTAAGCAAAGCGCCAAATGATGTGGTTAAACAGTCAGTAGAGTTTTCTGAAAAAAGCTTATTCAAAGATCCACAGGGTCAATATAAAGTAGGCGTAAATTTAGATGCAGGTTTAGTGACGAACCTTAAGCACAACTTTGCTGAGCTTGAAGCAGGAAATGACATTAATAAAGCTGCTTTAGCTGAATTATATAAACAATTCGGCGATGCGATGATCAAACACTTCATGTCTGATTTTAATAAAACATTAGACCTTGGCATGATCAAGCGCAAAGCAGCAGATATTGGTGCAGCAGCTGTAACAAAAGCCGTTCACATTGCAATCGACAAACTGATTCCAAGCTTAAATCGCACTGAACTTAAAGCTATGGCTGAATATCATGATGGTTTATTCTTTAACTAATAAAAAATAGACTATCGAAAACCTAGCTCTCGCTAGGTTTTTTTATTGCAAAATATTGATATACATTGCCATTCACCACGTTTATGTTAGCATGCGCCAAGCACTGATTGACCTTAGTTAACGCCGCATGTCTCCTAGCCCACAATATAAATTTTTACGCCAAGCTCCTCGAGATGGTCTTAGCACCGCTATGCAACCGTCAAAGTGGCAACAACTCCATGTTGACCCTTGGTTATGCCTATTTCTGCTCTTAAATGCTCTATTAGGTTTAACCGTACTATATAGTGCTTCTGCGCAGGATGTAGGGTTAGTGAGTAAACAAGCCATGAGTTTTGGTATTGGCTTTTTAGTTATGTTTGGTCTAGCCCAGATTCCGCCCAAGGTCTATCAAGCTTTTTCACCATATTTTTATTTGTTTGGCTTATTTTCACTTGTTGCAGTTATGGTGTTTGGCGAAGTCCGGATGGGTGCTCAGCGCTGGATTGATATTCCTGGTTTCGGAAGTGTCCAACCCAGTGAGTTCATGAAAATCGGCATGCCCATGATGATTGCATGGTTTTTAGCACGTAAACCTCTTCCCCCTAGCTTTTCACAAGTTGTTTTATCATTAATGTTAATTGGTATTCCTTTTTTACTAATTGCAGAACAACCGGATTTAGGGACATCACTTTTAGTACTAGCAAGCGGCATATTTGTTTTATTTTTAAGTGGACTATCATGGCGTATGATCAGTGCCGCAGGAGCCTGCGCTGCGATTATCATTCCGATTGCTTGGGAGTTTCTTTTACACGACTATCAACGTCAAAGGGTTTTAACGTTGCTTGACCCAGAGGCAGATGCACTCGGTACAGGTTGGAATATTATTCAATCTAAAACTGCGATTGGCTCTGGTGGTTTTTCAGGCAAAGGATTTCTTGAAGGAACTCAATCACATTTGCACTTTTTACCCGAAGGTCATACCGACTTTATTATTGCTGCGTATTCCGAAGAATTTGGGCTCATCGGTGTACTTATTTTAGTTATTCTTTATTTTGCTATTATTTTTAGAACATTCCAAATCGGTTTACAAAGCTTCCATAACTATGGACGTTTAGTTGCTGGCGCCTTTGGTTTGTCTTTTTTTGTTTATGTATTTGTAAATGCGGGAATGGTCAGTGGTATTTTACCTGTAGTAGGTGTTCCTTTACCTTTTATGAGTTATGGTGGAACAGCTATTATTACTTTAATGGCCACCTTTGGTTTAGTCATGTCCATTCATACACATCGATAATCTGGAATTTTAAAACGATATGTTGTCTCAACACTTAAATAAAACTTTAAAAATGCTCGCTTTGTGTACTGGTTTAATCAGTACAAGTCACTTCGCTCAGGCCAACGATTTTGCAACACATCCTGATTATGTAAATTTTAAACAAAAAACGATGAGCGCTTATGGGTTAAGTGGCGATCAAGTTGATGCAGCCATGAGTGGTGCAAAGAATTTACCAAACATTCTAAATATTATGACTCGTCCAGGGGAAAGCAAACCTTGGTATGACTATCGTTCTATGTTTTTGGTTGAAGGGACAATTCAACGTGGCATCCGTTTTAAAAACCAATATGCAGATGCTTTAAACCGCGCTGAACAACAATATGGTGTACCTCAAGCTGTCATTTTGGGCATTTTGGGTGTTGAGACAGGTTATGGCTCGAATAAAGGTTCTTTTATTACACGTGATGCCTTAGCCACACTTGCTTTTGGCTACCCTCGCCGTGCTGAATATTTTGGCGATGAGTTAGCTGCTCTTATTGCATGGACTTATAAAGAAGGTTACCCAACAAATAGTATTGTAGGTTCTTACGCAGGTGCAATTGGCTATCCACAGTTTATGCCGAGCAATATTAGTAAATATGGTGTCGATTATGACGGTAACGGACATATCGATTTAAGAAACTCTGCGGAAGATGCAATTGGTTCAATCGCAAACTACTTAGCAAAACAAGGATGGCAACGCGATCAACCTATCGGCTTTATGGCACGTTACACGGGATCAAATCCGGAAAGTATTATTGCTAAAGATTTAACTCAGCCTTTTCCATATGGTGCATTAAAGACACTAGGTGTCTCACCATTAAATCCTTTAGTTAAAATTGATGATCTGGATATGGTGAATGTTATTCAATTACAAGACTATAACGGACCAATTTACTATTTAACTTACCCGAATTTTCAAGTGATTACGACCTATAATAAGAGTCGTATGTATGCGACTGCTGTATGGTTATTAGGCACTGAGGTAGCTAGCCGATAGGCTAGCTTTTTTATGAGTTATGTAAAAGTCAATAAATATTTTTGTTAAATAGGTCACAATACACACAAATTTAATATCTTGTTACACTTTTGATTATTTTTTAACCCAGAACTGTAAGTTTTTGCCCTTTTTGTAACGATTTCTCGTTAAAGACTAGACACTCTCCGTAAGCGATGAATATTATCCACCCCAATGTAGCAATTGCAAAAGTGAATAATCAGACATGTTCACTTTAAATTTCAGTCAATCGCTGAAAGAAAAAAGTACATGTTCTCAGGAGTTTATACAAATGCAGTTATCGCTGAAATACGTTCTTGCACTGACGGCTAGTTTAAGTATGGCCCCATTGCATGCTGAAATGGTGCAATCATCATCATTAAATAGTGATGTAGATGGCTCTAATTTAGCAGCTCGTGTATTGAGTAAAGATACTCAAAATTTTAATTCTCGTTTTTCTAACATTAACAGTCTTTCAATCACTGAACGTTCTGGCGATCAAATCCGTCGTCAAGCGATCGCAGCAAAAATTGAAATCCCTGAAGATGAGCCTTCAGTGATTGAAAAACTTAACACAGTAGCTTCAAATACTGTTCGTAAGTTTAGCCAAACTGGCATGGCTTCATGGTATGGTCGTCAATTCCATGGACGCAAAACAGCAAGTGGTGACACATTCGATATGAATGCGCTCACTGCTGCTCACCGTAGCCTACCATTGAACTGTTACATCCGAGTAACCAACAAAGACAATGGTAAAAGTGTGGTTGTAAAAGTAAATGACCGTGGTCCTTTCCATGGCAATCGTGTACTTGACCTATCATACGGTGCTGCTAAACGTCTTGGTATTACCAATGCGGGAACTGCAAAAGTAAATATTGAACGTGTTGATGGTCCAACTTCATAAGTTATAGCCTCTAGAGTTCATGTAAAAAGCCGCAATTTTTTCTGCGGCTTTTTTATGTTTTAAACTATAAAAATAATTTCTAGCTTAGGTTAAAAAAATCATCTTTTTTAGCCCCTTCCCACCCTTAAATTTGAATATTTTTTACACAAAAAAGTACGTTTATTTTCCCCAAGCTTATTTCACTTCTAAATTGCGCTTAGAGCGACTTTATTAAATTCGCGCTACCCTAGTACCATTTTTCTAAAATCAGGGCTATTTATGGCGTTTTTAGAGTAGATGAGCAGAGCTTTTTCATACAATTTTCCCACCTATCTCAAAATTACACTTTTTTTGATGATTTCATCATCTAGCAACCTATAAAAAATATTCTGAAATATTGCATCATTCTTAAGGTTACATTGAGTACTTTTTATATAAGCAAGGCATTAAGTTTTTCTCATGCTTTTTTTTAGCTTCTATTGCCAAGTTCCTATAGTTGAATAGTACCGGTTTCTTGTCGACCACCTTAAGAACAGGATAAAATATACTCAGAAAAAATAAATCAAAGCTAAAACAAGGAGTGTGCCATTAATGAAATCCATTACAGAATGGTTTGATGAATATAGCGAAAGCCATCAAAACCCAACCAATAAACAAATTCACTGGCTCTGCGTTCCTGCCATTTTATTTTCTATTATTGGAATCATTGCCCATTTCAGCGCTTTACTCACAGCTCTATTACTTGTACTGACTCTCGTATTTTATGCACGTTTAGATCTTGTACTTGCTGTTGCAATGGCTGCTTTACTGGTGGTTATGGCGTGGCTTATTTACACCCTACCTGTAGGAATCGGTTTTTATATTGCTATTTTTGTGGTTGCTTGGGTCGGACAGTTTTATGGCCATAAAATCGAGGGCAAAAAGCCATCTTTCTTTAAAGATTTACAATTTCTACTGATTGGACCAGTTTGGTGCATGGATGCCTATTTAGGAAAAGTCTTACCTAAATGGAAAAGCAGACAAAAACACGCTCTTTCCTAATTATTAAATTAAAGCTGGATCATCTCGATTCAGCTTTTTACATTTTACTGATTTATTAGAAAATTTATAAAATAGAAAAAAACCAAACTAGCGATAACACTTAAAAGTACTCTTTTTAGATAAATGGAAATCACAATACAAAAGATTGCTGCATAAATATAAGAATTATCTAAAACTCCTTTTAAATTATCACCATCAAAAAAAACAACTGGAATACAAATTGCTGTTAATAAACAGGGAGCAGAATAATTAAGCATCTTATTCATAATAAGAGGCAGCTTAATTTTAACGTTAGGCTCTAAAAAATAATAACGATTAAAAAAGACGATTGCTGCCAAGCCTAAAATCATGAACCAAGACATATTATCGCTCCTTCTCTATTTTTTCAGTTAACACAGCAACCAACATCCCTAGTAATCCTGAAAGTAAAATCGCCCCTTCAACTTGATGAGATTTAAAGAAAAATCCGCTAAAACAAGTCATTAACACACCAGCGACTACAGGCAACCCTTTACATAACGGTACTATCATTGCAATAAAAATAGCCACAATTGAAAAATCTAAATGATAATTTAATAAATCAGGAATCACTGTTGCCAAAAGTATTCCTACCAAGCTAAAAATCACCCAGAATAAATAAAAAGACAGGCCTGCGCCCAATAGATATTGTGGCTGCCTTTTTTCACCGGATGCACACACCGCAAATAATTCATCTGTTAATAAAAACCCCAAACTTAATCGCTTCGAAAGAGGCAAAATAGAAATGTCATTTCTTAAAGTTAATGCATAAATAAAATGCTGAGCCGTTAAAAAGAAAATAGTTACATAAACTGTAAAAATGGATGCACCTTCCATTACCATGCTTAAGCTAACTAATTGCGCTGCCCCAGCAAAGACAATTCCTGACATCGCAAGCGCCTTATAAAAAGATAATCCTGCATGAATTGCCATAGAGCCTGCTAAAATTGCCCACGGAATGACAGAAATTGACAAGAGTAAAATATCCATTGCACCGCGTAAAAAAAGATAGGATGGCTTATTTTTTGGAAACTCAACCGACTGATTAAGCTGAATATTCATATATAAAATCCAATATAAGAAGCATCTCTATAACATGCTTGATGAGAGCCGACTTATATTGAATAAAATTGCTGTAAATAAATTTTTAATAATTTAGTTATTTAGACTAGCTACATATTGAGTTGGCGTCACTCCCATTGCTTTTTTAAAGTGGCGATTAAAATGGCTTTGATCAGAAAAGCCACACTGCTGTGCCACCATCGCAATTTGGTCACCCTGTTTTAATAATTGCCTTGCTTTTTGTAAGCGCGCTTGAACAAGCCAAGCATGAGGTGGCAAGCCCACATATTTTTTAAATTGTCTTAAAAAATGCCACGCGCTCAAGCCCACCATGTCAGCCAGATCTTGCAAAGAAAAATTCGTTTCAGGCATTTCTACCAGTAATTCTTTAACTCTTAATATTTTGGAATATGCCTCTGGCAACTCACAAAAAGTATGATTTGATTTACCATGTCGCTTCATTAGACAGGCTAAAGTCGATAAATACATTGTTTCTTTGAGCAAGAAATTATCTTTTTGTTCTAATAAATCAAAGAGTAAACAAAGTTGTTGGGCCAAACCTAGGTCACGAATCACAGCTTGAGGAAACCATGGTGCACCATGCGGATTTTCAAAAAAATCTTGGCTAACTTCTGCTAACATTTCAGGTGTGGGATAAATTGCCCTATATCGCCAACCCGACTCAACAGCAGATGAACCCGTATGAATCTCGTCAGCATTTACCAAAATAATATCGCCTTTAGGAGCCACATGTAGCTGGCCCGTCCTAAAAAAAGACTGTGCGCCCTCTTCAATCACGCCAATACAATACCCTTCATGAGTATGCTTAGAAAATTGTGTTTGGTGATAATGTGCTTTTAATAACTCTAAACCGCCCAGCTCTCGCACATGCAGATAATCGGCTTGCTCCCGCTGCATAAATACGTCTCATCCATTCAATAAAAAAACCATAGCATGTTTTAAGAAACTGAATAGAATAAAATTGCTCTATAAAAACAATCTCTTTATTTGTTTATTCGGCTTTATTGATAGATTTGCCCATCATGTTTGAGCCAACCGCTTTCATGACGACTTTGTGGATCACGATGAGTCCAGTGTAATACACCACCTTTAGGGTTGTATTCATATTCGCCATAAAACTCTATCACGTCACCTTTTTTTAAATTAGGAATTTTAGGGGCTAAATCGATATTATGTGCGACTAAAATTGAAAGGCCATTTTTTAATACAAGAATAAATTTCTGGTGTCTCGACCCATCATTATCATCTCTTAAAATTGCTTTGACCCGACCACTTCCCTGCACTTGAACATTACTTTGTCTCTGCTCATGAGCAGTTTTTATGTTATCGACTCCATTACTTGGTAATGTAGTTTCTGTATGCTGAGCTTCGGGTATGGTTGATGATGGCGATTGATTTTGCTTATGCCCAGATAAATCCAGACCAAAATATGCAGCAACCAATAAAATAATGACACTGCCAATACTAAGATTTTTTTTATTTATCATTCGAAGCCCTCATTTTAGTCGAGATAAAAAAAGCCCCAAAGGGGCTTTTTTTATCGTGATACGAATTACTTCGCAGCAGCTTGAGCAGCAGCAACTTCTTCAGCGAAGCTAAGTTCTACTTTCTTCTCGATACCTTCACCAACTTCGAAACGTACGAAGTTAGCAACAGTAGTACCAGTTGCTTTTAATACATCAGCAACTTTTTTGTCGTTGTCGATTACGTACATTTGACGATCAAGAGCAACTTCGTTCAAATATTTATCAACAGAACCAGTTACCATTTTTTCAACGATATTAGCTGGTTTGCCAGATTCTAACGCTTTCGCTTCAGCAATTTCTTTTTCTTTAGCGATAAGGTCAGCAGGAACAGCTTCAGCATTTACAGCAACTGGGTTGAATGCAGCAACGTGCATTGCAATACCTTTACCAGTATCAGCATCACCTGTATAAGAAACTACAACACCGATTTTTAAACCGTGTTTGTAGATAGCCAAGCTTTCGCCTTCAACGATTTTCGCGCGACGAACTTGGATGTTTTCACCGATTTTTTGAACAAGAGCAATACGTGCTTCTTCAACAGTAGCACCATCTTCAAGTTTCAATTCAGCAATTTTAGTCGCATCAGTTTCATTTGCAGCAAGTGCAGCAGCAGCAACTTTAGCAGAGAAACCAGCAAAGTTTTCGTCTTTAGCAACGAAGTCAGTTTGACAGTTTACTTCTAAAAGAATCGCTTTATTGCCTTCTTGAACGATAGTGATCGCACCATCAGCAGCAATGTTACCTGCTTTTTTAGCAGCTTTTGCTTGACCTGATTTACGAAGGTTATCAATCGCTAATTCAACATCACCATTAGATTCTGTTAATGCTTTTTTGCATTCCATCATTGCAAGACCAGTACGGTCACGTAATTCTTTTACCATGCTCGCAGTAACTGCAGTCATGTTGTTCTCCTAAATACGGTAGAAAAATAAATCTTTTCAACAAAAACGGCCCAAAGAAACTCTGGGCCGTTTGCACTCTCGACGCTTAATTTGCCACCATTACATGTCGCAAAAATGACAAGCCTGCGTCAAAACGCATTAAGCCTCTGGAGCTTCTTTAGCAGCTTCTTCGCCTTTAGCTTGTGCATTTGCTTGTGATTGAGCATATTCTTTACCAGCAAGAATCGCATCAGCCATAGCAGAAGCATAAAGTGTAACCGCACGGATTGCATCGTCATTACCAGGAATAACGTAGTCTACGTTGTCTGGGTTAGAGTTTGTATCAACGATACCGATTACTGGAATACCAAGGTTTTTAGCTTCTTTAATCGCAATTGATTCGTGATCTACGTCAATTACGAATAATGCGTCAGGTAAACCACCCATGTTTTTAACGCCGCCTAAAGCACGTTCAAGTTTTTCCATCTCACGAGTACGCTCTAAAGCTTCACGTTTAGTAAGCTTAGCAAAAGTACCATCTTGAGATTGAGTTTGAAGATCTTTTAAACGGTTGATAGATTGGCGAAGAGTTTTCCAGTTCGTCAACATACCACCTAACCAACGGTGATCAACATATGGTTGACCCGCACGTTGTGCTTGTTCACGGATGATGTTAGAAGCAGCACGTTTTGTACCAACGAACAAAACTTTGTTCTTTTTGCTTGCTAATTGGTTAGCGAAGTTCAAAGCATCATTTAACGCAGGAACTGTGTGCTCAAGGTTGATGATGTGAATTTTGTTGCGCGCGCCAAAAATGTATTGACGCATTTTTGGGTTCCAGAAACGAGTTTGGTGACCAAAGTGCGCGCCTGCTTGAAGAAGGTCGCGCATGCTTACGTTGTAATCTGCCATTTTCTTTACCTTAAATTTTGGGTTAGGCCTCCATATATCCGCATTCTCCACCCTTTTACAGGCACCCAGAGTAATGTGACGATATATGTGCGGATTTTTTACCCCATCTATCAAAATTGTTCGTAAAAGATATTCACGAAAAGCATTTGATAAAATGGGCGGCTATTTATACCATAGACACTTGTAAATTACCAAAAGTTTTTAGAGATCATGAACAGTACTTATACAGCTCCACGTCGATTAATTAAAACTCCAGATGAAATTGAAAAAATGCGCATTGCAGGACGACTGGCGGCTGAAGTTCTAGAGATGATCAAGCCCCATATTAAGGCAGGTGTAAGTACACTTGAACTTGATACCATTTGCCGCAATCACATTGAAAATGTGCAACATGCTATTCCTGCCTGTGTCGGCTATGGTGGAGCTCCTGGGCGACCTGCTTTTCAGCACTCTATTTGTACTTCGGTTAACCATGTTGTCTGTCATGGTATTCCTTCTGAAAATAAAACCTTAAAAAACGGCGATATTCTTAATATTGACGTAACTGTTATTAAAGATGGCTATCACGGTGATACCAATATGATGTACGTCATCGGTGGCGAAACTTCTATTTTGGCTAATCGTCTATGTAAAGTTGCTCAAGAAGCCATGTACCGAGGTATGGCAACTGTTAAAGATGGTTCATATTTAGGTGATATTGGCCATGCAATCCAAAAATATGTCGAATCAGAACGTTTTAGTGTAGTGCGAGAATATTGCGGTCACGGTATTGGAACTGTGTTCCATGATGAGCCTCAAGTATTGCATTATGGTCAAGCTGGTACAGGTATGCGTCTAGAAGCAGGTATGACTTTTACCATTGAACCTATGGTAAATGCAGGCGTATGGCAAACTAAACTGTTAGGCGACAAATGGACTGTTGTAACGAAAGACCATAAACTTTCAGCTCAATATGAACATACTATTTTAGTGACTCAAACGGGCATTGAAGTTTTAACTGCTCGTCCTGAAGAAGACTTATCTCGCTTCAACTAATCATTTAATTACATTTAATCAAAGGCTACTTTATGTAGCCTTTTATTATTTATTATGTACTTTTAATTAATAAATATTGCTAAATATAAACAATTATTTCAAAAAAATTACAATTATTAATTTTTAATAAACAATCATTTTAATAAAACACGGTATGGTTGGCTCAATAAAAATCAGTAAACAAATGCCGGACATGGAGTCCTTTTATGATGAAAAAGTCATTATTTTGTATGACAGCTGCCTTTTTTGCTCTGCCAACAGTTACCTCCGCCGCTTCTCCATATTTTAGCTTAAAAGATGGTGATGGCTTCAAACGTTTTTCAGTCTCTGCTGGTCCCTTATATGTCAAGCCTACAGGAAAAGCTCAGCCCTTCAGAATCAACACTTCTGTTAAAGAAAATGAGCAGTCTAAGGTCGGTGATATTAAAGTAAAAACCATTCAAGATAATATTTCGGACAGTAATAGTAATGTTGTGCTGGAAGAGCTCATTGATGTTATTGGTTTAGGTACTGATACTATTCCCGCATGGTTAAGTGGAACAGCTGAAATTCGCGGTTTAAGTCAGTGGGAAGCTGAGAATACAGGGCTAGAGGCAGATGACGTTACTACCTTAGGACTCATGAGTAATTACTTTTTTACAGATAATTTTTCATTGGAGTTAAAAGCTGGTATTCCCCCTAAAGTTGATCTACAGGGTAAAGGTAAAATTTATGCACCTTTTTCTGCTACTGCAAAACCTGCTGGTGGAATCCTTGGTTCGATGGAACTTGAAAATAATCTTTTCATTACAGATCTTGAAGGACACGGAAGTGCTGCGTCAGCACGCGCTTGGACTCCAGCATTTGAGTTTCAATACCATTTTGGCAAAACTGGCGTAAATAAATTTAGACCTTATGTTGGTCTAGGTGTGATGTATGCCTATTTTAGCGAATTAGAAATGAACCCAGAAATTGAGAAAGATTTAGTCAATGCTGGCCATATGATTGTAAACATTAAAGACGGGAAAGCAGGAGCAGCTTTAGAAAGAAAAACTAGCTCTGGTGATCCAAAAGTTGACCTTGAAGCATCCGATGCTATTGCTCCAGTAGCAACTTTAGGATTTACCTATGACTTTAATGACAAATGGTACGCCGTTGGTTCTGTCTCTTATGCTCACTTAAAAACAGATACGACAATTACAGTGAGCGACGCCAAGTATGGTGAATTAATCAATGCAAAAGCGGACATCGAAATTAACCCAATTTTAGGTTACGCCGGTATTGGTTACCGCTTCTAACTTTTGCATCATAGAAAGCTATAAAAACTTACGCACGTTTTTATAGCTTTCTTTCAATCTATTCCGCCTAAAAATTGCTTCTTTTTAAATCAAAATGCTAAAAAAATGAGCATTTTTTATAAACACAACAGATAAAACTAACTCCCTATACTCTTATAATCCTCTTTTCGTTTCGATCTTCTTTTTTTAGTTATTTTTATATCTACAAACTAACTTAATAAAATTAGAAAGTAATTTTTCCTTTTTAGTAAAATTCATTTTTTGGCACGGCCTTTGCTTTATTCACTGCATGATGAATCAATGATGATTCAATGAATAAACCAAGACGGCCAACGATGTCCGCTCTGATCGGTCTGCAGATAGGCAACTTATTGCCATGCAAATTAAATTTCGTTCAGTTCAGGGGGACGGCGTATGTCTTCAAATGTAAATCTAGATGCAAAAAAAGCAACTGAGATTAAATTATTCAGTTTTTCAACTCCAGCAATGCGTGCCTTCCACATGACATGGCTCGCTTTCTTTGTATGTTTCTTCGCATGGTTTGCGTGTGCACCATTAATGCCCGTTATTAAAGGTGAGTTTGGCTTAACAAAAGACCAAATTGCCAATATTAATATTGCTGCTGTTGCCATTACTATTTTAGTTCGGCTTATTGTCGGACCACTCTGCGACAAATATGGTCCACGTATTACGTACACCACCCTCCTATTAGTCGGCAGTATTCCAGTATTTGGTGTAGCTGCTGCCAATAGTTATGAATCTTTTCTGTTCTTTCGCTTACTCATTGGCGCAATTGGCGCAAGCTTCGTAATTACGCAATACCATACAAGCGTTATGTTTGCTCCTAACGTTGTAGGCACAGCAAATGCAGCGGCGGCTGGTTGGGGAAATGCTGGTGGGGGTGCAACTCAAGCATTAATGCCTTTATTGCTCGGTGCCATTGTGATGTTTGGTGTTGAGCAAGCCATGGGATGGCGTGTGGCATTAATTGTACCCGGCGTAATGATGGTTATTGTCGGCATCCTTTACTGGAAATTAACTCAAGATTGTCCTCAAGGAAACTTTAAAGAAGTCCGCGCGCAAGGCATTGATGTTGGTAGTGGTAAAAAAGGCGGTACAGCAATTTTAATGCAAGCCGCTCGCAACTACCGTGTCTGGATTTTATTTGTAGCTTACGGCGCATGCTTCGGTATTGAAATTTTTATTCATAACGTTGCAGCAATGTACTATGTCGATCAGTTCAAAATGGATTTGAAAACCGCTGGTTTAACTGCTGGGATATTTGGTTTACTGGCATTATTTGCTCGTGCACTTGGCGGTATCATCTCCGATAAGGTAGCACTCAAGAAAGGATTAGATGGTCGTACAAAAGTACTCGTACTCATGATCTTAGGTGAAGGTTTATTCTTAATACTCTTCTCACAAATGAATGCTGTTGCTCTTGCAATCATTTCTATGACCATTTTTGCACTGTTTACTCATATGGCTTGTGGTGCAACTTATGCACTCGTACCATTTATTGACCGTAATGCATTAGGCGGCGTTGCAGGAATTATTGGTGCAGGTGGCAATGTGGGTGCTGTCGCAGCTGGTTTCTTGCTCAAAGGATTGCTTGATGTTCAAACTTGCCTGTTTATTTTAGGTGGTCTGGTTATGGTCGCAGGCTGTAGTGTAATTTTGATTCGCTTCACCACCGAACATAAAGAAAAAGAACAAGTTCTTTTTGAACAAGCATTACTTGAACGCAATTCCGCAGCTTAATTTTTATAAGAAGCAGAGATCAAAATGATTTCTGCTTCTTCTCTTTTTTCACAAAGCAATACAACCCTACTAACTCTTTAGCTCACCTTAAATATTCTATCTAAACATATCGATATTACTCGATATATCTTCTACAATAAATCATCACATTATTATAATTTTCCATTAATCATGACTAAAACTGGCAATCAATTTTCTCAGCCCCTCATCTATATGTTGATTGGCAGTGCAATTATTCTAGCTCTTTCTCTAGGAGTCAGACATGGTTTCGGACTCTATCTAGTACCGATGAGTCATGAGTTTGGTTGGGGGCAACATGTTTTTAGCCTTGCTATTGCTATGCAAAACCTGATCTGGGGAGTTGTTCAACCTTTTACCGGCGCAATTGCCGATAAATATGGCAGTCGAATTGTGGTCGCTATTGGGGGGCTACTTTATACCCTCGGCCTACTCTTAATGGCTTTTAGTTCTAATATTTTAATTTTAAATTTGAGTCTAGGTCTTATCATTGGTTTAGCTTTATCAGCAACCTCATTTACGGTTTTACTCAGTGCAGTGGGTCGAGCTGCACCTCCGGAAAAAAGAAGCATGGCAATGGGTATTGCGAGTGCTGCCGGATCTTTCGGTCAATTTATTATGCTGCCATCTACCCTGCTCTTACTTAAAACGGTGGGATGGTCAGCAGCCCTAATGGTGAGTGCGCTATTAATTGCTTTTATTATTCCGCTAGCGTTTATGTTAAAAGGGTCAAGCAATCAAATACCAAAAGCAATTGCTCAGCCTCAACTCACATTTAAACAAGTGCTTAACATTGCCAGAAAACATAAACCCTTCTGGTGGTTAGCTTTAGGCTTTTTAGTTTGTGAATTCCAAGTCGTCTTCTTAGGCGTTCACTTGCCAGGCTATTTAATCGACCATGGATTTGACGCGGCTACTGGCACTGTATTTCTGGCATTGGTGGGGCTATTTAACGTAGTGGGAACTTACGGTGCCGGTTGGTTAGGAGATCGTTTCTCAAAGCCCAAATTATTAATGGCACTTTACGGCAGCCGTGGCATCGCGATCATTGCCTTTTTACTATTACCTTTAAGCACTTATACGGTATATGCTTTTGGCGTCATTATGGGTCTTTTATGGCTCTCTACAGTTCCGCTCACCAATGGCATTGTGGCAAATATGTTTGGCGTTAAATATCTATCGATGCTGAGTGGTATTGTGTTTTTCACCCACCAAGTCGGTTCTTTCTTTGGTGGATGGCTTGGCGGCGTTAACCATGACTTAACAGGTAATTACAATGCGATTTGGCTATGTTCTATAGCCTTAAGTATACTAGGAGTGATTGTTCACTTCTTTGTTAATGAGGAGGCAGTTATTCATGACGCATAATGCCTTACTATTGAAAACAATTATGGCTTTTATCATAGCTGCGCTTTTGGTACTTTCTATAATTTTATGGAAACAGACACCGGATTTATTTGAATATTTTAACCAAGCGTTTTGTGCCCACTAAAATATAAAGTACGTAAATCACCCCTCAGAACTGTCATAAAAATATAAAAATCGTATGATCTAATGCAAATAAAAAAAGCCCGCAGATTTGCGGGCTTTTTTATTGAAAACTTATTTAAAATCAAAACAAGCGATTCATACCATTAAGCGCAGCTACGCGATATGCTTCAGCCATTGTTGGATAGTTAAATGTCGTTTCAACAAAATATTTCAAGGTATTATTTGGGCTGTGCATAACTGCTTGCCCAATGTGGATAATTTCAGCAGCGTTATTACCGAAACAGTGAATACCCAAAATTTCCATTGTGTCACGATGGAAAAGAATCTTTAACTCACCCACTGTATCACCCGTAATTTGTGCACGAGCTAAATGACGGAAAGAAGCTTGACCCACTTCATACGGAATTTTTTCTTCCGTTAATTCCTGTTCATTTTTACCAATTGATGAGATTTCCGGAATTGTATAGATACCTGTAGGAATATCACGTACTGGTTTAGCATCTTCACCACTCATGTTTGCGCCAGCACAGCGCCCTTGGTCATAAGCAGCCGAAGCTAATGAAGGCCAACCGATCACATCACCAGCAGCATAGATATTTTCAACTTCAGTCTGATATTGATCATTTACTGAAAGTTGACCACGGCTATTTGGTACTAACCCAACGTTCTCAAGACCTAAACCTTCTGTATTTCCTGAACGGCCATTACACCAAAGAATGGCATCGGCTTTAATCTTTTTACCACTTTGTAAATGTAGAACAACGTGGTCATCAAATGTTTCAAGATGATCCATTTGTTCATTGTGACGAATCAATACACCTTGTTCACGCAAGTGATAAGACAAAGCATCAGCAATTTCATCATCTAAATAGCTTAGTAGTTTTTGCTGTGTGTTAATCAAGTCAACTTTATGGTCTAAACCAATAAAGATTGAGGCATATTCACAGCCAATAACACCTGCGCCGTAAATGATGATTTTTTGAATTGAGTAATCAAGATCAAGAATTTTATCTGAATCAAATACGCGAGGATGGTCAAAGTCGAGACCTTGCGGATGATAAGGACGACTACCTGTCGCAATCACAACTTGTTTACAAATAATTGTTTCTTTAATGCCTTCATGGCTAAAAACTAAGACTGTATTTTTATCTTGAATATATGCACGCCCATGGAATACACCGATCTTGTTACGGTCATAAAAGCGTGTATGTGTATCAACCTGTTGTTGAATCACTTTATGTGCATTACGCAAAACCTGTTTCATGGTGAACTGTTTCCATTCACCTACTTTTTGAAACATTGGATCACGCTGATAGCGAATAATACTAGAAACTGTTTGACGTAATGCTTTACTTGGAATCGTCCCTACGTGTGCACAGTTACCACCAAGTTGATCACGCACATCTACAATTGCAACACGCTTACCAGCTTTTGCAAGCTTCATTGCCGCGCCTTCACCTGCAGGTCCAGAACCGAGAACTACCGCATCGTATTTAACGAAATTCCCACTAACGACCTCTTTTTTACGTGGCATTGAAAGCTCCTTCCTCTCTTGAATGACCATATTTTATAATAGATTATGACTAATATGCGGTGAATTTATGTATTTCTCAACCCTATATTTCTGAATAACCACATTTATTATATGAATAGTTATTTTCCGCTATTAACTGAAGAACTTCGCTATAATACAATGTCAATGTCTCTATAAACGAGTGGAAAAGTTAAATATGTCAGAACACCGTAAACCTGAACAGGGTGTAAAACTTCGTGGCGCAGAAAAAGTCGCAAGAATTCCTGTAAAAGTTGTACCTACGGTTGAAGTGCCGCGTAAACCTGACTGGATTCGTGTCAAGATGACGGCACCAGAAGAAGTTCAGCGTATTAAAACGACTTTACGTGCTCAAAAACTCCATACCGTTTGTGAAGAAGCAGCTTGTCCTAACCTCCCAGAATGTTTTGGGGGCGGTACGGCAACATTCATGATCATGGGTGATATTTGTACACGCCGTTGCCCTTTCTGTGATGTTGCACATGGTCGTCCAAATGCGTTAGATGCTGACGAACCTCGTCACATGGCAGAAACCATTTCCAATCTGAAACTCAAGTACGCAGTAATTACTTCTGTTGACCGTGATGACTTGCTTGACGGCGGTGCACAACACTTTGTGGACTGTATTAAAGAAGCTCGTGCGCTTAGCCCAACTACATTGCTTGAGATTTTAGTACCTGACTTCCGTGGACGTATGGATATTGCTTTACGCATTATGACTGAATGTCCGCCAGACGTATTTAACCACAACATTGAGACTGTACCTCGCTTATATAAAGCCATGCGTCCGGGTTCAGACTATCAACATTCTTTAACCTTACTCAAAATGTTTAAAGAATATTGCCCAGATATCCCAACGAAATGTGGTTTGATGGTGGGTATTGGTGAAACTGAAGAAGAAGTCATTGCTCTACTTGATGACTTACGTGCTCATGATGTGGACTATGTCACTATTGGTCAATATTTACAGCCTTCTAAACAACACGCACCAATTGACCGCTTTGTAACACCAGAAGAGTTTGAACGTTATGCAGAGCATGGCCGCAAACTTGGTTTTAGAAATATTTGGTCTGCACCAATGGTTCGTTCAAGTTACTTTGCTGATCGTCAATACCATGGTGAACCAGTACCAGAAGTTCGTCGTAAAGTAGATCCTGCTAAGAAAATTGCTGTTCAGGTCATCGAAGCTTAATAAATTAAATATCTATAAAAAGCCCTCTGTATTAGAGGGCTTTTTATTTGTATAAGAAAATCAATAACATTTCTTGACAAATCAATAAAATAACCCCTTACACTTTCACTCAAAAATATCTTATACCTAAAAGTACGATATATCCCTGCTCTAGCATATACATCAATATTTGCGACATAAAAACTCAAATTTAAACAGCAACAAAATAGCTAGTTAAGCCTTGAATATCTCCTCGCTTTTGTAACTTCACCCACTTGAGGGCTTAGCTAAAAAGGAGCAAGTATGATTTTCCTACTCTTTATATTAAGTATTATTATTCAGCTTATTACAGTATGGGCAATTTTCTTTTTTAACTTAAATAAAGTTCTTGGTAGCGGTGTGGCCATTATTGTTGCCATACTTTCGGCATTCTTGCTAACACCATGGTCTCTGCTTTTAGGTATTCCAATTATTGCGCTCAGCATCATTATTTTAGTTGAGCCATTACGATTTAACCTAATTACCAAGCCAGCCTATAAGACTTTAGCGAATTCAATGCCGAGCATTAGTACCACAGAACAAGAGGCTTTAGAGGCTGGTACCAGTTGGTGGGAAAAAGAGTTATTCATGGGAGCACCTGATTGGTCTCAATTTGAAAAGTATCCCTACCCAACTTTGTCAGAAGAAGAGCAAAGTTTTATAGACAATGAAGTTGAATTACTTTGTAGCATGCTCAATGAATGGGAAATTCATCATCACTTAAAAGATCTTCCTCCTGAAGTTTGGCAATTTATTAAAGATAAAGGTTTTTTAGGGCTCATTATTCCAAAGTCTTTTGGTGGTAAAGAATTTAGCTCATTCGCACAAAGTCGCATTATGAGCAAAATTGCTTCACGCTCACTCACCACCGCGGTGAGTTGTATGGTTCCAAATTCATTGGGACCAGGTGAGCTGCTGATGCACTACGGTACCGATGCTCAAAAACAACAATACTTACCCGGTCTTGCCAAAGGTGAAGAAATTCCATGCTTTGGTTTAACCAGTCCAGAAGCGGGTTCAGACGCTGGCGCCATTCCAGATTCTGGGGTCGTTTGTTACGGCGAATATGAAGGTGCTCAAGTTCTTGGGCTACGCATGAATTTCTCTAAACGCTGGATTACCCTTGCACCAATTGCTACCGTTGTTGGCCTCGCATTTAAACTTTATGATCCAGAAGGTCTACTCGGCGATAAAAATAAAACAGAATACGGCATTACCTGTGCACTCATTCCTGCAAGCCATGCGGGGATTAAAATAGGAGCACGTCATTTTCCAGGTTCTCCATTTATGAATGGAACCGTAGAAGGAGAAGATGTTTTCATTCCAATTGACTGGATTATTGGTGGACAAGAAAATGCTGGTAAAGGCTGGCGCATGCTCATGGAATGCTTAGGAGTTGGTCGTGGTATTTCACTTCCAGCCCTAGCAACCGCTGCTGGTGAAATGAGCTATCTCACCGTAGGAGCTTTTGCGAAAATTCGCCAGCAATTTAATATCTCTGTTGGCAAATTTGAAGGTGTACAAGAAGCGACGAGTGAAATTGCAAGTGATGCCTACATGCTTGAGGCATTCCGTTATTTAGTCACTTGCGGATTAAATCAAGGTGGAACACCTGCCGTGATGACTGCGATGGCAAAATATTATGCAACTGAAACGATGCGCAAAGTGGTCAATCACGGAATGGATATTGCCGGAGGACGTGCAATTCAACTTGGACCACGCAACTTCCTTGCACTCACCTATCAAGCAATTCCAATTGCAATTACAGTCGAAGGCGCAAATATTTTAACCCGTTCTTTGATGATTTTTGGTCAAGGTTCAATGCGTTGCCACCCTTACCTTTTTGAAGAGTTGCAACTACTTCAGTCTGAAGATAAAAGCACTTCAGTCAAAAAATTCGATGATCTGTTATTCAAACATTTAGCCTATACCTTTAACCGCGGAGCAAAATCATTTGCTTATGGTTGGACAGGTGGCTCAAGCGATGCTCCGCAGTCAGTAGATCAATTTACTGCCAGTTACTATAAAACGATTAACCGTTTTAGTGCCAACTTTGCTTTAGTTGCAGATATGGCGCTTGGCTTACTTGCAGGAGACTTAAAACGCAAAGAAATGTTATCAGGACGCTTGGCAGATATTCATGCTCACCTTTTTATTTCTACTGCAATTTTAAAGTTTTATGAAGCTGGTCAAAAAACTGAAGCTGAACAACTTCACGCTAAATTAGCTCTGCAAAAAGCTTTCTTGAATATTCAGGAAGCATTTTGGGGCTTATTTGAAAACTTCCCAGCTAAACTTCCCGCAGCATTTGTAAAATGGATCTGTTTCCCTTTTGGTCGTGTCATTTCAAAACCCGATGATGAGTTAAAAAAGCAAGTTGCTGAACTTATGATGCAAGAGCATCCTTTTAGAGAACAACTCAAACATCATGTATTTTACTCAACCAAAGCCGATGATGTGACTGGTCGTTTAGAGCATACATTCCAAATTCTACGAACCATTGAACCACTTTGGGATAAGTTTAAAAAGGCTGAATCTAAAGGGAAATTTAAAGGACTTACTTTCGAAGAAAATATCGAACACGCTACAAAAGAAGGTTTTATTTCTGAAAGCGAAGCTCAACAATTATTGCAATACAACGCAATTCGATTCGACAGCATGCTTACAGATGTTTTTGATGAACATTTAAATAAAGATCTTCCTTTATCTAACCCTCATCAAATTTAGTGACTGATGCCTCCACTAATTCACTATTGCAATCATTTTTGATTCGCATTAATTAATAAACAGCCATAAAAGCGTCAATCGACGCTTTTATTTTTAGGAGAAATTAATGTCTAAGCAAGATTACGAAAATGGATTAAAAGTTCGCACAGAAGTGATGGGAGAAGCTTTTGTAAAACGTGCCCAAGAGAATACCGTACCATTTACTCAGCCATTGCAAGACTGGATTAATGAACATGCATGGGGATCTACTTGGCAGCGTGAAGGTGTGCTGCCGCGCAAATATCGTTCATTAATTACTTTGGCAATGTTAACTGCACTTAAGTCACCAACGGAACTCAAAGGCCATGTTCGCGGCGCACTCAACAATGGTTGTACAGTTGAAGAAATTCAAGAAACGTTATTGCATAGCCTGCCATATTGTGGTGCCCCTGCTACTCAAGAAGCCTTTCGAGCGGCTTTAGAAGTGATTCAAGAATATCAACAAAAATAACTTTAATATGAGCCAGCACTCTACTGGCTCTTTTTTATCTAATTCAATTTGATTGAACGCATTTGAAAATTACGATCATCAATCACGATAACCTGACGACAAATTCCTTCCACTTGACGTTGTTTTTCAAAGACTGCCGCTGACATCGGTTCAAAACTATCAAAAAAGCAGATTTCATTTTGATCTATAGAATAAATGAGTGACTGATTTCCGATCCCCTCTAAAGTATCGTAATAGACAATCACCATTTTTCCATTTTGAATTGTAGCTTGAATATCCTGATAGCTTAACGCTGGGCCCGTTGGTATTTTCAATACATTTGCTTCTTTATAACTCATATGTTCGCTTGGGCTAATATTTGGATCTTTATCCGAATAAAATGACACATCAAACCCAAATTTTTTTAAAGCAACAGCCAAGGCAATTGTATAGGTGCCGTCTTCATCATATCGACAAATTTGAATCAGCTCGGAAATATCAATTTGAACCCCATGATGCCGAAGTACCATCCAAACCGCAAAAACACCGCTATTCGCTTCGAGGTTTGCCAAAGATTCGGGAATGTTTAAGGCCATAATTTAAATCTAAAGTCGTAATTAAGCAGATAATAAACAAAACTGGATTGGCACTAAAAGCTTTTCCAAGTACAATGTTTCGCTAGTCGAGGGATGCTGCGACAAGTGATCGGCACTAAAGATCAATTTGCCAGGCTCGACAATCGGTTAAACGCTCGTTTTTAACCAACAACGGCATCCGCGAACAGAACGATCCATACTATTTTTTCCCTAGGAGATCCTGATGAACGCGGTTAATGCTTCATTTACAGATTATAAAGTTGCTGACATCTCACTTGCTGACTACGGTCGTAAAGAAATCAAACTTGCTGAAGCAGAAATGCCAGCTCTAATTGGTTTACGTAAACGTTATGCAGCCTCTAAACCACTTGCTGGCGCAAAAATTCTTGGTTGTATCCACATGACCATTCAAACAGCGGTTCTTATTGAAACGCTTATTGAATTAGGTGCTGAAGTTCGTTGGACTTCATGTAACATTTTCTCGACTCAAGACCATGCTGCTGCTGCAATTGCTGCTCGTGGTATTCCAGTTTTCGCTTGGAAAGGTGAAACTGAAGAAGAATATGTATGGTGTTTAGAACAACAAATTAATGTTAATGGTCAACCTTGGGATGCCAACATGATCTTGGACGATGGCGGTGACTTAACTGCTCTTGTTCACGACAAATACCCTGCTCTTTTAGAACGCATTCACGGTATTACTGAAGAAACTACAACAGGTGTTCAACGTCTTATCGAAATGTGGAAAGACGGTTCTTTGAAAGTACCAGCTATCAACGTAAATGACTCTGTTACTAAGTCTAAAAACGACAACAAATATGGTTGCCGTCACTCATTAAATGATGCAATCAAACGCGCAACTGACATGCTTTTGTCTGGCCGTCGTGCGCTTGTGATCGGTTATGGTGATGTTGGTAAAGGTTCTGCTCAATCTTTACGTCAAGAAGGCATGATTGTTCGTGTAACTGAAGTTGACCCAATTTGTGCAATGCAAGCATGTATGGACGGCTATGAAGTTGTATCTCCATACAAAAACGGCGTACAAACAGGCAAAAAAGAAGATATTAACCAAGACTTACTTGGCAACACTGACCTTGTTGTAACTACTACTGGTAACTACCACGTATGTGATGCTGCAATGTTAGATAGCTTAAAAGCTGGTGCAGTTGTATGTAACATCGGTCACTTCGACACAGAAATTGATACTGCTTATTTACGTGGTTACAAGTGGGTTGAAGTTAAGCCACAAGTTCACCAAGTTTATCGTTCTGAAGATGAAAATAACTACCTCATTCTTCTTTCTGAAGGTCGCCTTGTAAACCTTGGTAATGCAACTGGTCACCCATCACGTGTGATGGATGGTTCTTTTGCTAACCAAGTGTTAGGTCAAATTCACTTATTCCAAGAGAAATTTGCTGACCTTCCTGCAAACGAAAAAACTGCAAAAATTCGTGTAGAAGTTCTTCCTAAGAAACTTGACGAAGAAGTTGCTGCGGCAATGGTTGCAGGTTTTGGTGGTGTACTTACTCAATTAACTCAAGAGCAAGCTGGCTATTTAGGTGTTGCTGTTGAGGGACCATTCAAGTCTGACGCTTACAAATACTAAGAACTTAAGGGCAGACGGTGAACCGACTGCCCTTTTTTCTAAAAATATTGTTTCGCTGTTTACAAGGATTTGACATGACTAAACGTATACCCATTTCTTTTGAGTTTTTCCCACCGAAAACTGATGCCGGTGCTGAAAAACTTCGTATTGTTCATCAAGAATTACAACTATTAAATCCTGATTTCTTCTCGATTACTTATGGTGCTGGTGGTTCTACTCGTGAACGTACTCTTGCTGCTATTGACGATTTCAATGGCAAAGGTACGCCAGTTGCTCCTCACCTTTCGTGCATTGGTGATGATAAAGCTCGTATTGCTGAGCTACTCGACCTCTATAAAGCGCAAGGAATTAACCGTATTGTCGCTTTACGGGGTGATTTACCGTCTGGTCAAGTCGGACTTGGCGAACTTCCTTATGCTCAAGATTTAGTACGTTTTATTCGTGAGCATTCAGGTGATCATTTTCATATTGAAGTTGCAGCTTATCCAGAAATGCACCCTCAAGCTGAGAACCTTGATTCAGATATCCAACGTTTTATTGAAAAAGTACAAGCTGGCGCTAATGCAGGAATTACTCAATTCTTCTTTAATCCAGACTCATACTTTTATTTTATTGAGCGCCTAGAAAAAACTGGAGTTAATATTCCAGTAGCTCCTGGCATCATGCCGATTACCAATGCCAGCAATTTAATTCGCTTTGCTGATGGTACTGGTGCAGAAATTCCTCGCTGGATCCGTAAGCAATTACAAGCCTATGGCGATGACAGTGAGAGTATTAAAGCTTTTGGTCATGAAGTTGTTGTTAAGCTATGTGAACGCTTGATCGCAGGTGGTGCACCAAGCTTACATTTTTATTCAATGAATCAAGTCGAACCAACTCGTCAACTCGTCGTTGATCTTGGTTTAAATTAATTTTGTAAGGCGTACCCAATGAATCGTTTTTTTATCGAAACTGAACTTGCTGTTGGCTCAACAATTCAACTGACAGAAACAGTATTTCATCATTGGGTGCGTGTTTTACGTGCACAATTACAAGAACAAGCCACTCTCTTTAATGGTCAAGGTGGCGAATATCTCGCGACACTGACCGAAATTAATAAAAAAAATGCATTTGTCACAATTGAGAGTTTTAACCCTACTAACCGTAGTGCCCCTTTTAAAGCTGTCCTTGGTCAGGTCATGAGTAAAGGTGACCGAATGGATTATGCCATTCAGAAAGCAACTGAACTTGGAGTAAGTCAAATTCAGTTGCTTACAAGTGAGCGCTGTGAGATGCGCTTAAAATATGATCGAGATCAAAAAAAATTAGATCACTGGCAAGCTGTTGCAATTGCAGCATGTGAACAATGTGGTCTTAACATCGTTCCAGAAGTGTTAGCGCCCATTTCTCTAAGTGAATGGTTAAGCTCTACTCAACTTCCCGCTTCAAAATTTGTTTTAGCACCAGAAAAAGAACAAAAAGATGTATTAGCAGGCATACAACCTGAACTTGCCTTATTGATTGGACCAGAAGGCGGTTTAAGTGAAAATGAAATTACTCAAGCCAATCAAGCTGGTTTTATGAATTGGTGTATTGGTGACCGTGTCTTACGCACAGAAACTGCGCCTGTTGTTGCCTTATCTATTTTAAATTATCGGTTTTTATCCAGCTAAGTTCATTGAACATTGATTAAATCATTATTTAAAGTTAATTTACTTTTATTGTATGAATAAAATTTCAAATTCTTTATCACTGATAAATCAGATTCTTTCTGTATATATGTAAAAAAAAATAGGATAGAAAAATCTTATGTCCGGGCTTCAGGAAGAATATTTACAGCATCAAACAAAAATTGAGCAGCTAAAACTTTCAATTCAATATATACGCTGGTATTTGATTAGCTTAATACTGTTATGTCTGATCTCATATGCTATTTTTTCTTATTATTTTTCATCTTCAATAACCATATTTAACTGGTCTATCGGCCTCACTATTGCATCTTTTACTTGCCTATTATTTGTTCCAAATATTTTAACCCACTATCGTACTATTAATTTTATTAAAAAAGCTGATCTTATATTACAAAGTATTTGTTTTATTTCAGGAATTTTATTAGGGATAACCGTTACAGTTATTCATTTCTATCTTCCTCAAGAGTTAGTTTCGTTACCAGATGCTCATATTTTAATTGCTTTGTTTATCACTTCTGCCCATATCATTGGCCTGACTTTTTTAACGCAACAACCTCGATACTTTTATCTTTTATTCATTCCCAGTACATTACCCCTATTAATCGCTCAATTTACACATACACCCATTGCTCAGCTACCTTTTTATTTCGCCTATAATATAGCTTTCGTGGCTACAGTACTCTGCGCATACGCAACTCAACGTAACTATCAAAAGATTTCTAAACTATTATTAAAAAATAAACAGCTTGTTCAAATTTCAGATCAACACACTCAGTGGGCTGAAGAATTATGTGTGCAACTTCAACAAGAAGTGAATAAATCTAAAGATATTGAAGCCCAGCTCCAATTTAACAACCATTTACTTGAGCAAAAGGTACGTGAACGCACTTACGATCTCACCAAAATGAATGAGCAACTCGAAAGCCATCACTACAATTTAGCTTTTGCACATGAAACGGCTGGCATTCGACCTTGGGACTGGGATATTGAAAATCAAAAATTAGAAATTACGTTTTTCGATCAACAAAAACAAACTCAGACGACTATTATTCATCTCAATACCATTTTAGACCGCATACATCCAAGTGATAAAAAGCTTTTTGACGAGCGCTTGAAACAACATTTGGAAGGAATTACAGATCATTTTAATGTCAATTTTCGAATTTTACGTCGTGATGGTTCTTGGCGATGGATTCATGATGTAGGCCGTGTCATTACAAGAGATCCTAAAACACAAAAAGCACTTCGTATGGTTGGTATGACCCGAGATATACATCAAGAGAAAAAAGATCAAGAACACTTAAGACTATCGGCGATTGTGCTTGAGCAAGCCGCGGAAGGCATATTTATTTTAGATGAACACTTGAACTATATTGATATTAACCCTTACTACGAAAAATTAACTGGATTTTCTAAATCAGAACTCCTAAATAAAGAGTTATTTAGCATTACAATTAATCAAAAAGAACTACAACAACAATTTCATAGCTCAATTACCCAACAGCTCCTCGAAACTGGAGAATATATGGGCCAATTTGACGAAAAGTTTAGTTCTGGCAAAAGCGTATATTTGTGGTTACACATCAATGTGGTCAAAGATGAGTTCAATCAAATTACAAATTATATTGGATTTGCAAGGGACCTCTCTGAGCAAAAACGTCAGGAACAGCATCTATCCTATTTAAAAAATTACGATAGCCTCACTCACTTGCCTAATCGTCTTTACTATTACAACCAACTTCATCAATACCTTGTAAATCCATCATATAACATTAAAAACTTAGCATTAATACGAGTAAATATTGACCGCTTTAGAGCTTTTAATGAATTTTTAAATAATGATAGTGGTGATGAACTTCTTAAACAGTTTGCACAACGATTACGCTTAATCAATATTAATGCAATTTTAGTTGCCTATTTAAATGGTGATGATTTTGCAATTATTTATGAAATTTCCCCAATTCATCCAAATATTGAACAATATTGCCAAAATATTTTGCAGGCACTCAATGCCCCTTTTTATATTGATAATCAAGAATATTTCATTACCGCATCTATTGGCGTAGCATGCTTTCCTGAGCATGGACGACAAATTGATCATCTAAACAATCATGCAGAACAAGCACTTTCAGAAGCAAAACGCTTAGGAGGCAATACCATTTCTTACTATTGCAATCAAACAACTCACTCGTATAAATCTGCCGATTTAGAGCAAGAGTTACGTAAAGCCATTCAAAATGATGAATTTGTCGTTTATTACCAACCCAAAATCAATCTACAAGATCAATCAATTATAGGTTTTGAAGCATTAATTCGCTGGCAACATCCCGAAAAAGGATTAGTCATGCCAAATATGTTTATACCTTTTGCTGAGCGTAGTAGCCTGATTTCGGATATTGGTAAAGTCGTTTTAGATAAAGTTGGAAAACAATTACAAGAATGGAAAAGCCAAGGCTACACAAACATTCAAGTCTCTGTAAATATTGTTGCTCAGCAAATACATCGAGGCTTATTACTCAATGATATTGATGAAATTTTGCAGAAATACAATATACAAGGTTCAGATCTTGAACTTGAGATTACTGAGTCAGCCCTCTTGGACAATACCGATAACGTCAAAACGTTATTACATGCAATAAAACAACGAGATATTTCAATTGCGCTTGATGACTTTGGTACAGGCTATTCCTCTTTAGCGTATCTGACTGAATACCCAATTGATGTATTAAAAATTGACCGTGCTTTTATTTCTAAAATTGGTGATCACAAACAAGAAGCCATTGTAAATGCCATGATTGCGATGGGTAAAAGTATGGGGCTTAAACTGGTTGCCGAAGGTGTAGAAACAGAGGAACAAGTTGCCTATCTACAAAAACAGCAATGTGATTTTTTACAAGGCTATTTCTTCAGTCGTCCTATCCCGGCTGAGCAAATTATTCCTTATCTACAAACAGATTCGCCTATTTCTTAATGGTTCTCACAGACTATTTTTACATATGCTGCTTTTTCCAAAAATGAGCGTTTTTGACTGTGAGAAATAAAGAAGTAGTGTTATATTCTTTAGCATTTAGCTCACTACAGGGCTATTGGCAATTCGTCTACTATTCTCTTAATTGATAAAAATTAAAGCATAGTAAAAGAACCGAGTTGCCTTCCCCTGAATGAGTGATTTGACTAGTTTGCTTTTTTGTATCAAATAGAGACTCAGATGGACGATCAATCTTTAAAACAGGCCGCTTTAAATTACCATGAATATCCAAACCCAGGGAAAATCAGCGTCACCCCAAGTAAGCAACTTGTCAACCAACGAGATTTGGCTCTAGCCTACTCACCCGGAGTTGCTGCGCCATGTTTAGAGATTGAACGTGATCCTTCAACTGCTGCTAAATATACAGCGCGCGGAAACTTGGTTGCTGTAGTCACTAACGGTACTGCTGTTCTTGGTTTAGGTAATATTGGCCCATTGGCTTCTAAACCTGTAATGGAAGGTAAAGGCGTTCTCTTCAAGAAGTTTGCTGGTGTTGACGTATTTGACATCGAAATTGCAGAAAACGATCCAGATAAAATCGTGGATATTGTTGCCTCTCTTGAGCCAACTTTCGGTGGTATCAACCTCGAAGACATTAAAGCGCCAGAATGTTTCTATATCGAAAAGAAACTTCGTGAACGCATGAAAATTCCTGTATTCCATGACGATCAACATGGTACAAGTATTATTGTAGGTTCAGCTTTGCTCAATGCATTGCAACTTGTAAATAAGAAAATTGATGAAATCAAAATCGTAGCTTCAGGTGCAGGTGCAGCAGCACTTTCATGTTTAGACTTGCTTTGTGCGCTTGGTGCTAAAAAAGAAAATATTATTGTTGCCGATTCTCGTGGCCTATTAACGACTTCTCGCGAAGGCTTAGACGAATCTAAAAAACGTTATGTTCAAGATATTACAGCATCTCAGCTTCATGAAGTAATGACTGGCGCTGATATGTTCTTGGGTCTTTCTGCTGCTGGTATTCTCACCAAAGAAATGGTGAAACAGATGGCAGAGAACCCTATTATTTTTGCTTTGGCAAACCCAGATCCAGAAATTTTACCTGAACATGCACATGAAGTACGTTCTGACGTCATTATGGCAACTGGTCGTTCTGACTATCCAAACCAAGTAAACAACGCATTATGTTTCCCATACATTTTCCGTGGTGCACTTGATGTTGGTGCAACTACGATTAATGAAGACATGAAAATTGCATGTGTACATGCAATTGCGCGTATGGCTCATGTTGAAGCTGATGCAGCAACTTATGGTGAAAAATCTGCTTCATTTGGTCGTGACTATTTAATTCCACGCCCACTTGATCAACGTTTAATTTTAGAAATTGCACCAGCTGTTGCTAAAGCTGCAATGGACTCAGGTGTAGCAACTCGTCCTATCGAAGATTTCGCTGTGTATCGTCAAAAATTGTCTGAGTTTGTATATAACTCTGCATTCTTGATGAAACCAATTTTTGCTCAAGCAAAAGCTGATCCAAAGCGCATTGCATATGCGGAAGGTGAAGACGAGCGCGTATTACGTGCAGTACAAATTGCTGTTGATGAAGACTTAGCTAAACCAATTTTAGTAGGTCGTACTGCTGTAATTGAAGCAAATATCAAAAAATTAGGCCTACGTTTACAACATGGCGTAAATATTGAGATTGTAGATCAAGAACAAAACCCGATGTATGAAGAGTTTTGGAAAGACTACTATCAAACAATGCAACGCAAAGGCATCACTGTTGAATATGCTCAACGTGAAGCTCGCCGTCGTTCAACGTTAATTGCATCTCTACTGGTTAAATTCGGTAAAGCAGACGGTATGTTATGTGGTACTTACAGTAGCTATAACATTCACCTTGACTTTGTACGCAATGTTATCGGTCTTAAAGAAGGCATGAATAACTTCTTCACATTAAATGCATTAATGCTTGAAGATCGCAACTTGTTTATCGCAGATACCTATGTAAACACTAACCCGACCGCTGAACAACTTGCTGAAATGACTATTTTGGCAGCTGAAGAAGTACGTCGTTTTGGTATTACTCCACGTGTAGCACTGCTTTCTCATTCAAGCTTTGGTAGCGACCAAACTGATTCAAGTGCTCAAAAAATGCGTGAAGTTTATCGCATTTTATCTGAACAAGCTCCTGAACTTGAAGTTGAAGGTGAAATGCATGGTGATGCAGCATTAGACGAAAATATTCGTCAATTTGCATTTCCTGGTTCACGTTTTAAAGGTTCTGCAAACTTGCTCATTATGCCAAACCTAGATGCAGCAAATATTTCATTTAACTTGTTGAAAGCGACTTCTGGTAACAACGTTACTATTGGTCCAATTTTGCTTGGCGCAGCAAAACCTGTTCATATTTTGACACCGACAGCAACGACTCGTCGTCTTATCAATATGACTGCTTTAACGGTTGCGGAAATCCAACAACAAGAAAAGTAATTTAGAAAGAGCTTTTTACGAAAAGCCTGTCTAATGACTTGAGAAAACCTCTATTCTGTAGCATGATTGCTTGAAGAATAGAGGTTTTTTCATGCAAGTGTATTTAGTAGGCGGTGCCGTCCGAGATTCTCTACTTGGGCATCCCTATCAAGAAAAAGATTATGTTGTGGTCGGAGCAACGCCTGAACATATGCTCGCCCAAGGTTTTCAACCTGTAGGCAAAGATTTTCCTGTGTTTCTTCATCCTAAAACTAAAGAAGAATATGCACTTGCACGTACTGAGCGAAAGTCCGGTAAGGGCTATCACGGTTTCCAGTTTTTTACCGATACCACAGTAAGTTTAGAAGAAGATTTAATTCGCCGTGATTTAACCATCAATGCCATAGCAATGGATCAAGATGGCAAAATATATGACCCCTATGGTGGTCAGACTGATTTAGAAAATAAAACCTTACGACATGTTTCAGAAGCTTTTGCTGAAGATCCTTTACGTGTTTTACGTGTGGCACGCTTTGCAGCTCGATATTCTTCATATGGTTTTCATATTGCATCTGAAACCTTACAATTGATGCAAACAATGGCTGAATCAGGTGAACTCGACGCCTTAACACCAGAACGTGTGTGGAAAGAGACTTCGCGTGCGCTTTTAGAAGACCATGCAGATATTTATTTTCAGACACTACGGGATTGCGGTGCCTTAAAACATCTTTTTCCTGAAATTGACGCATTGTTTGGTGTACCACAGCGTCCAGAATATCACCCAGAAGTAGACTGCGGCATACATACTCTGATGTCTTTACAGCAAGCGTGTAAGTCAAACTACTCGCTTGATGTTCGATTTGCTGTTTTAGTACATGATTTAGGTAAAGCATTAACGCCGGTTAACGAACTTCCTCGCCATATCATGCATGAAGAACGCGGAGTGAAACCAGTTACCGAATTATGTGAACGTTTAAAAGTTCCAACTCAAACTCGACAGTTGGCATTATCGGTGTGTAAAGAACATCTAAAATGCCATCAGATTATGTCGTTAAAACCCGGAACTGTATGGCGTTTATTACAGCGTTTAAATGTATTACGTCGCCCAGAGAGAGTGGAAGCTTTTGTACAGGCATGTGAGTGTGATGCTAGAGGAAGACTAGGTTTAGAAGATCGCCCCTATCCTCAAGCTCAGTATATGTTAGATGCGATGCAAGTGGTTCGCTCTATTAAAGTTCAGGACTTACCCGAGAACATTAAAGGTGCTGAAATTGGTGAAATGTTAATTCAATGTCGCATTGATGCTTTAACTGAGTTTAAACATCAACATCAAACACCTACACATTCTTAATTTAAGCCAATAAAAAAGCCTCATTACGAGGCTTTTTTGTTTTTACTGTTTAGGCAGTGGTATATATTGAGATTGAGTATTTTGGTTTTTTCTTTCCCCAACTGCTACCACAAAGTTTTCTTGCTTCCCAGCTCGCTCAACCACCACATTAATTTCGCTATTAGGTGCTTGTAATGCAACGTAATTAATCAAATGAGAAGCTGAGGTAATTGATTCATTATTCACCTGAATAATTTTATCACCAACTTTAATGCCCGCAGATGCTGCTGGACCGTTTTTCAAAACATCAGCAACGACCACACCAATTTGTTGTTTTGGTGCTAATACATCTTCTTGTGTAGGCGGTACTAGACTAATGCCCAACCATCCACGTACAACACGACCATCTTTCAAAATCGAGTTTAATACTTGTTGGCAAATTTTAGCTGGAATTGCGAAACCAATACCTAAAGAGCCGCCTGACTGCGAGAAAATAGCGGTATTTACCCCAATTAAGTTACCAGCGACATCAATTAAAGCTCCGCCTGAGTTACCTGGGTTAATTGCAGCATCTGTTTGAATGAAATCTTCATAGGTATTGATGCCTAAATCAGATCGCTCAGTAGCAGAAATAATACCTTGAGTTACCGTTTGCCCTACTCCAAATGGATTACCAATCGCTAAGACAACATCACCCACTTCATTACCGCTGAGCTTAAATGGCAACACGGGTAATTTATCTAAATCGATTTTAATTACGGCTAAATCCGTATCAGGATCTGTTCCAACAATAGTTGCTTCTGCACGACGTCCGTCACGCAATGCAACTACAATTTGGTCAGCCTGAGCAATCACATGATTATTGGTAAGAATATAACCATCAGCACGAACAATAACCCCAGAGCCTAAACTATTTTCATTTTGCTGTTGTTGTTCAGGAACCTGATTTCCAAAAAATTCGCGGAATACTGGATCACTTAACAATGGATGATTTTGTTTAATTTTCTGGGTCGTAAAAATATTAACAACTGCCGGCGCTGCAACTTTTACCGCAGCACTATAAGATACCACCCCGCCTGCTCGTGAAGTATCAACCAGTGGTTCAACTTTTTCGGCAGGCATTTGCACCCCATCAACTGCAACAGTTGGTTTCGGCTGATGGTATTTTTGCCATGCAATAAAACTGGCAATTACAATAATAAGTAACACCCAAGGTAACCATGTAAAGGTGCGGCGCACGTTCATATCCTCTACGCAAAGAAGCTTTTAATTAAATTAATATATTGAACAAAAAGAGTTTTCAGTTAAGCATTTTAAATTAAATATGTCGATATACATAAAAAACTCAAAAAAGATTTGTCTAGCTTTAGTTACACAACAAAATATGTTTCTATAGCTTTAGCAATTATTTACTACTCAATTCAGGAAATATCATGGCGAATTTGCATGAAATTATTCAGTGGTGCGACCAAACCTTAAAAGCAGCAGAATTTAAAGATTACGCACCAAATGGCCTGCAAATTGAAGGTTCAACTGAAGTAAAACGTATCGTTTGTGCCGTTACTGCTTCCGAAGATGCGATTGATGCAGCTATTGCTCAGAATGCCGATCTATTACTCGTACATCATGGTTATTTTTGGAAAGGCGAACCGTACCCAATTACAGGAATGCGCGGTAACCGAATTAAAAAGCTGATTCAAAATAATATTTCACTCGTGGCTTACCACCTACCTTTAGATGCACATCCAAGTTTGGGTAACAATGTAGCCATTGCAGAAAAATTGGGCTTACACCATTTAGAACCACTTGATTTAGCCGAAAAGCATCCAATTGGTAATATTGGATATTTAGAGCAAGCGCTTTCCGTTGAAGAATTTAAAGCAAAATTACAAGATAGCTTTGATTTTAAAGTGATTCATTTACCAGCCGAGAAGAAAAGCATTCAAAAAGTAGGCTTTTGTACTGGCGGTGCTCAAGATTTTATTGCTAAAGCGGCTTTGCAAAATTGCGATGCTTATATTTCAGGCGAAGTCAGTGAACGAACTTTTTATGAAGCAAAAGAATTAGGAGTTCACTACTTTGCGTGTGGTCATCATGCAACTGAACGTTATGGAGTTCAACGTTTAGCACAAGCAATTTCAAAGCAGTTTGCAATTGAAACCGAATATTTTGAATTGAATAATCCGATTTAATTAAGTCTTTTTTTCAATCTGTGTTATGCGTATTAATTAGATCTTTATTGTGTATAGTTCTTTAAAACGATGCCCTATTGTGAACAGAATCATTTACAATAGAGCCACTTAATTGTATAACCCAGCAAATGCAAGGAATAGGAACATGACAACCATTACTTTACCTGCACTTCCATATGGCTATGATGATTTAGCGCCACATATTAGTAAAGAAACTTTAGAATACCATCACGATAAACACCACAATACCTATGTTGTTAACTTAAACAACTTAATCAAAGGGACTGACCTTGAAGGTAAAACTTTAGAAGAAATCATCAAAGCAACTGCTGGTGATGCATCTAAAGCTGGTATTTTCAATAACGCTGCTCAAGTTTGGAACCATACATTCTATTGGAATTCTATGAAACCAAATGGTGGTGGTAAGCCTACTGGCGCAATCGCTGCTAAAATTGAAGAAGCTTTTGGTAGCTACGAAAAATTTGCAGAAGAATTTGCTGCTGCTGCAACAACTCAATTCGGTTCAGGCTGGGCTTGGTTAGTTGCTGATGAAGTAAATGGTAAATTATCTATTACTAAAACTTCTAATGCAGACACGCCACTTGCACATGGTCAAATTGCTGTATTAACAATTGACGTATGGGAACATGCTTACTACATCGATTTCCGTAACTTACGTCCTAAATACATCGCAACTTTCTTAGAAAGCCTTGTGAACTGGGACTATGCGAATGCAAAACTTGCAGGCCAACCAGCTGGTGTAGAGAAATAATTTTATTTCTTTATAAAAAACCACCCTATTTTGGGTGGTTTTTTTATTTTTAGTACCTTAAAAGCATATTAATCAAGCAAACGATTCATTTTCTTTAATATTCTTATTGACGCTTTTAGATTTCATCCATAAAATGCGCATCAGATTCTCCAATAGCTCAGTCGGTAGAGCGACGGACTGTTAATCCGCAGGTCCCTGGTTCGAGCCCAGGTTGGAGAGCCATCTACTAATCTCCCATAGCTCAGTCGGTAGAGCGACGGACTGTTAATCCGCAGGTCCCTGGTTCGAGCCCAGGTGGGAGAGCCAAGATTCTAAAAGCCCGCATCTATTGCGGGCTTTTTCTTTTCTCATCATTTAATAATTTTCTATTATTGTTAATAAAATCAATGTTTCGAATATTTTTAAACCAAACGATTAGATATTCTCACTAATTCCATTTTTAAGACTTGACCCAGCCCCCTTTCCTGCCTAAAATCTTTTTCCAGATTCTCCAATAACTCAGTCGGTAGAGCGACGGACTGTTAATCCGCAGGTCCCTGGTTCGAGCCCAGGTTGGAGAGCCAAGATTCTTAAAAACCCACTCATCATGAGTGGGTTTTTATTTGTATGATGCCTTCACATGTTCGAATCGAGTCACTTATTTTTTATTGTTTTAGGTTGCATCAGCACCTGCATTTTTCTTGCTGTTTGTTTACGCCCTTATTTATTTCCAAAACAAAAATTCTTTGCTCGCCCTGTTATTACCAACTTTGAAACTCAAATGTTTATCCGCTTAAAACAAAGTTTTCCAAGTTATCATGTTTTAGCACAAGTGGCTTTTAGCGCTTTAATTACCAGTAAGGACTATAAAATTCGTAGTCAGTTCAACCGTAAAGTTACCGACTTCGTTGTGCTTAACGACAAGATGGAAGTAATTGCCATTATTGAGTTAGATGACCCTTCTCACCTTGAAAAAGCGGAAGAAGATCGTATTCGTGATCAAATGCTCACAGAAGCAGGTTACACTGTAAGACGCTATACAAACATTCCAAGTGTACGTCAGCTACAAAAGGATATTCATTAAAAAGCTAGTGCTATTTCTTTTCAGAATTTGCTGCTTCTTTCTCAGCTATTCTTTTTGCCATTTCTAGACGTTGCTGTTCATATTGTTTTTTAGTTTTAGCATCACTTTTTGCAGCCAAGAAAAGAATTCCAATAATCAGAAAAGGAATGAGTAAACCTAATCCCATTAATAACCAAGGAACAGATTTTTTTTCAACAGTTGGCTGGCTCATAAATGCTTCAAACTCAAATGGTATCGATTTCAGAATGTGTAACAATATAACAAAAAAAGGGCCCTCTTTAGGACCCTTTTAACTTGAATATTTTAAATACAAAAAATTATTGTGCTACTCCAGTACATTCTTGTTTTCCACTTGCATCAATTATCGATGGGTCTACAACAGCATTTGTCTTAGCAGGCATATTCTTTTGTATAAATTGATAGATATCAGCATTTTTACAAACAATGGCTTGGGTATGTGTCGCATTTTCTACTAGATCTAGTTTAATGTTAGGTGAACCCAAAGTTACCAGTCCAGCCACCATCATTTGAGTAATTGGATAAGGGACATTGGTATCAAGCTTACCTTGAGCAATATATACAGGTTTATCTAAACGTTTTGTACCAGGCTGACTTGCGAGTAGAAATTTCTGAACAGTCTCATTTGACTTAAAATTATTAGCATCAAGTCCAGGATAATCCATAACTTTTTTATCTGGGTTATCAGTCATAAATCTAATAATATCTTCTTTAAATTTATTAATTAGACTAAGACTCGGATCAGCACTATCTAAACACAGACCATTTTCTCCAGTACTTCCTTCTGCAAACTCAGCTAAAGGCTTTGTTCTTGTTTGAAATATATCTCTATATTCAAACCGTGGTTCATAGGCTTTAATACCAACACCAGTTAAAGCTGCATAAGCTAGCAGGGTAGCATAAGAGTCAATAGATACTCGTTTATCTAAAGCTACATTAGCATTAATTTCTTGCTGCTCAATTAATGCTAATGCATTTGGTGCCACATCAAGAATAATTGTACCCAAGCTCGATGCAGGTGCTCCCGCTACAGCACCTTTATAACTTGCATCTGTATTTGCATATTCAGCAGTACCTATAGATGCCTGACCTCCTTGTGACTGGCCTACAGACATCCAATCACCATTTAACTGAGTACCATAATGATCTTTTGCTGCTTTAACAGCGGCTAATGCTGATTTAGCTTCACTAGCTAAATTAAGATATGGATGGATTCCTTTTGTACCAAGACCTTCGTAATCTGGTGCCACAATCACATATCCAGCAGCTAATAATGTATCGGCTAAAATTTTGAAACGTGGATTAATCGTACTATTACTTGGCGCACAACTGTCCCCTACGCCTACAGTGCCGTGTTCCCATACCACTACGCGATAACCATCTTTAGGTTGAGCAATTTTAGGGAACATTACTAGTGCGGTTGCTTCTGCTGTTTTCCCTTGCACATTGACCATGTTATAGGTCATGACTTTTATAGATGAAGCACCCTCTAAACTATCCTTAGAATAGGCTTTTTCAGAAATATATGTTTTATCAGGGTTCACACCAGTATAGTCATCATCATCGTCATTACATGCTGTAAGAAATAATGCTGAAACTGATAATGTTATAGCTAAAGCAATTTTTGACCGTTTCATAAAATATCCTTTTTATGTTATGTGTTATTTATTCCGCATATTTTTATGCACAAATATTAAGACATAAAAAAAGTGCTCTGCATAGAACACTTTTCAACCTTACGGTCATTTTTACTATATGAAATTTAAAACTATTCCCAGAAAAATGATTAATCCAACCCAGCGATTGTGACGGAATGCCCAAAAACAGACTTGAGGGTTGCGGTCTTTGGTTTTAATTGTTTGATATATAAAATCGAATGCAACAACAATCAAAGCAATGATCGCCCATGGAAATAAAATATTTTCTAAATACAGTGCCGAACCAATCAAAACAAGACTGGTTGCTTGTAAAAGCGCAATAATCTGGATGTCATATCGACCAAAAAGAATTGCTGTAGATTTTACGCCAATTTTTAAATCGTATTCACGGTCAGTAATGGCATATTGAGTGTCATAAGCGACTGTCCAAGCTAGATTACCAAAATAAAGAAGCCAACACGTTATATCTAAAGGCTTACCCATCGCAGTAAATGACATTGGAATTCCCCAAGAAAATGCCATACCTAAAACCACTTGTGGTAAATGGGTATATCTTTTCATGAAGGGATATATAAATGCTAAAACTAATCCAGCTAGTGCACAATAGAATGTCGCTATAGGTAAAAAGAACAAAGTACAAGCGCTAGCAAATACTAGAGCTAAAAATACATATATTGCTTCTCTCGGACGAATTACCCCAGTTGCTAATGGACGTGTTTTAGTGCGTTCAACATGCGCATCTACTTTACGGTCCGCAAAGTCATTAATGGCACAACCAGCAGCACGCATAAAAATTGTACCTAAGACCATTGCCAAAAGAATATGCAATGGCGGCCTTCCTTCTGCAGCAACCCAAAGTGCCCACATGGTTGGCCAAAAAACCAGTTCTGTTCCAACTGGCTTATCAAATCGACATAGATAATAGTATGCTTCTAAACGCTGACGCCATGTGGTATCTGTTGCAGTCGTCATAGTAGTTCCTTGTCGTGCTGCTGATGTAGAAAAGCTTCAAAAGCTGGTAAGAATGTTTCTTGGACAATAAATTTACACCCATGCCAAGTATAGCAACTTTGTCGCGTCCACCCTTCTGGCAAACGAATGACACGGCGGTCACAAAATGGTGTCGTTCTTTGAAATAGAAAAAATCCAATCGGTGTAGAACCAATATGCTGAAATATGCGGGCTTTTTTTTGTAGGCTTAAAATAGGAAAAATACTTTTTGCTTTAACCCAAGGTTCTGCCTCACTGCCATATAAATAAGTCTCACGCACCCATGAGGTGTGAGTATGAGGCATATTCATCCATTGGCTATCTGCAAAAGTTAAACGCTGAAAGTGTTCTTTAAAAGGTTTTACACTGAACTGACCACCACCAAGATCAGTCAATTGTTGAGTCAGAGAACCGGACGCATACAACCATTTTTTCAACTCAGGATTTAAAGTCTTTTCCTGTTTAAGTACTGGTTGCCGTTTACGCATAATCTGCTCACATGAAAACTCGCACTTAGTTTAACCCAATTTTTTGATAAAAAACGTAGAGAATTCAATCAACATTCCAAGCAATAAAAAAGCCTGCATAAGCAGGCTTTTTTATGAAAATAAGTATTACAAGCTGTAGTACATATCAAACTCAACTGGGTGAGTAGTCGTGTTAAGACGACGTACATCTTCAGTTTTAAGTTCGATGTATGCATCAAGCATTTCTTTAGTGAACACGCCGCCTTTTAACAAGAATTCGTGATCTGCTTGAAGTGCTTCAAGAGCCATATCTAAGCTATGAGCAACTGTTGGGATTTTCGCTTCTTCTTCTGGAGGAAGATCATACAAGTTCTTATCAGCAGCTTCGCCCGGATGGATCTTGTTTTGGATACCGTCGATACCAGCCATTAACAATGCAGCGAAACCTAAGTACGGGTTCATCATTGGGTCTGGGAAACGAGCTTCGATACGCTTACCTTTAGGGCTAGAAACGTATGGAATACGGATAGACGCAGAGCGGTTACGTGCTGAGTAAGCAAGCATGATTGGCGCTTCGAAATGAGGAACCAAACGCTTGTATGAGTTTGTAGATGGGTTTGTGATCGCATTCAATGCACGAGCGTGCTTGATGACACCACCGATGAAGTACAATGCCATTTCAGAAAGGCCTGCATATTCATCACCAGCAAACAAGTTCTTGCCATCTTTAGAGATAGACATATGAACATGCATACCTGAACCATTATCGCCTACCATTGGTTTAGGCATAAAGGTTGCAGTTTTTGCATATTGGTGCGCAACGTTCCAAACAGCATATTTGAATTGTTGAACTTCGTCAGCTTTACGTACAAGAGTATTGAAGCTCACACCAATTTCTAATTGGCAAGAAGCAACTTCGTGGTGGTGTACTTCTACACGACCAGGGCCCATGATGTCTTCGATTTTCGCACACATTTCTGCACGCATATCTTGTGAAGAATCAACTGGAGGAACTGGGAAGTAACCGCCTTTAACACGTGGACGGTGACCAGAGTTACCAGACTCGTAATCTTTACCAGTAGACCAAGCAGCTTCTTCAGCGATCAATGTATGACGAGCGCCAGACATATCGATGTCCCACTTCACTTCATCAAATACAAAGAATTCTGGTTCTGGACCAAAGAATGCAGTATCACCGATACCTGTAGATTTTAAGTATTCTTCTGCACGGCGAGCAATCGAACGTGGGTCACGCTCATAACCTTGACCAGTTGAAGGTTCAATAACGTCACAAGTCACAACTACAGTTGGTTCAGCAAAGAACGGGTCAACAAAACCAGTTTCTGCATCTGGACGTAAAATCATGTCAGATGCTTCAATGCCTTTCCAACCAGCGATTGAAGAACCATCAAACATTTTACCGTCTTCAAAAGTATCTTCATCAATAGAATCAGCTGGGTAAGTTACGTGCTGTTCTTTACCCTTAGTATCAGTAAAGCGAAAATCGACCCATTTTGCGCCACTTTCTTGTATGAGTTGAAGGACCTTGTTCGCCATGCTCATTTTGCTCCAATGAAATTTTGTTGCACTTGTTAAGTGCGTGTTAATTGCTGGTATTTATAAAGCAAATCTCATACCAACTTTATAAGACTTACCTAAAACATTGAATTGCTTATAACTATCCATGATTTAGGTCCCTTGTCTTGAACCCATTATACTGTTTGCATAGTTAAATGCACCATATTCAGACATTTTCAAATTATGGCATACAAGAATAGCTCACAATCGCCCTAATTTAGTGCAAAATTGTTGCGCTAATATGAATCATCGCATCAATTTCTAACAGTAATTCATGATCATAATACTTTCTTATATAGCAAGCTGGCATTCTTATTACAATGAATAAAAAATAATAAACGATGATTTATGAAATTCTAACTCTTAGATGAGAACTCTACATCTAATTATGCCTTTGCCAAAAAGGCTTCAATTTAAATATTACCTTGAAAAGTAATTTTGAAAAAAATTAAAAAAGTCGTCTTTTGCGTTACAGCTCACCCATTAAAATACTGAGGTTTTCTGAAATTCTTTTTCTTTTTTACAACACTTCTATTTTTAAGGCTCGTTAAAAACAACTTAATTCTTATTTTCCTTATGGAGCTCTCTGCTATGAGGCATAGTTTTGATCAGCTTTGGTGCGTAATAGTCTAATAGCTTAGCTTTTCACAATATAGTTTTTCACTTTTCCATTTTTTACCATTTGTTATATACCTTTTTTATACATGACCAACTTGCTTTTCAATTTAAAAAAAACTATAAAATAAAACATAACTTTTTTTTATAATTAAACAAACTAAAAGTTTGGTTTATTTAACTACAAATATGTTCAAAGGATTTGAAATGAAGCATGAACTCGAACAATGCGACACAGCTTTTTTCGGCCATCCAAAACCCTTAAAAACTTTATTTTTTACTGAACTGTGGGAACGGTTTTCTTACTATGGAATTCGTCCCTTATTGGTTCTTTACATGGTTGCGATGGTCAATGATGGTGGTTTAGGGCTTGATCGTCCTACCGCAGCAGCAATTGTTGGGTTATTTGCTGGCTCTATGTATTTAATGACCGTTTTAGGCGGTTGGATTGCCGATAACTGGTTAGGCCAAGCAAGATCTGTCTGGTATGGTTCCATCATTATTGCATTAGGTCATTTATCGATTGCACTTACTCCTATCTTTGATCAATTCTTTTTTTATTTCGGTTTAGTCCTTATTGTTATTGGGTCGGGGTTATTTAAAACCTGTATTTCAGTAATTGTCGGAACATTATATAAAGCCCAAGATAATAGACGTGATGCCGGCTTCTCTATTTTTTATATAGGAATTAATATGGGGTCGTTTATTGCCCCACTTATTACAGGTATATTGGCTCGTGATCATGGCTGGCATCTGGGTTTTGGTATAGGTGGCCTTGGGATGTTGGTTGCTTTACTCATTTTCCGTGCATTAGCGATTCCACAGCTACAGTCTTTCAATCAATTGCGCCAACAAGCTGATAATTGGAATAAACCTGTAATAGAAAATAAAAATGCCCCAAAAATTGCTTTCTCATTTTTATTAAGTGTTGCAGTGGTTATTGCTCTTACCTTCTTTGGCGTAATTCATATCAACCCAGTTGCGGTAGCAACTTACTTAACAGTGGGAATAGGTATTGGCATTATCGCTTATTTTGCATATTTGTTATTTTTCCTTGGTTTAGAACAACATGAAAAATTTAAAATTATTATCTGTTTTGTCTTATTAGCAACCTCTGCTCTATTTTGGTCTGCCTTTGAGCAAAAACCAACATCTTTTAATCTGTTTGCTCAAGATTATACGGACCGTAATGTTTTCGGATTTGAAATTCCGGGAGTATGGTTTCAATCAATTAATGCGCTTTTTATTATTATTTTTGCCCCAATTGCAGCATGGCTTTGGGCGAGACTAGGTAAGTCAAATAAAGACCCAAGTTATATCACTAAATTTATTATTGCACTTTTACTAGCAGCAGGTGGCTTTCTACTTATGTCATTTGCAAGCCGTTTCGCCATTGCTGGTGGATTAGTTTCGCCATTTTGGTTAGTAGGTACTATATTTCTGCTTACCCTAGGCGAACTTTGCTTAAGCCCAATTGGTTTATCTACCATGACTAAACTTGCCCCCGATGTTATACGCGGTCAAATTATGGGTCTGTGGTTTACTGGCTCAGCTTTAGGTAATCTGATAGCAGGGTTGATTGGAGGACATGTATCGGCAGATGGCATTAATCACTTACCTACCCTCTTTATGAGATGTGTTTTGGCACTAGTAATTGGTGCAATCGTGTTATTTTTATTAAAGAAACCTATTTATAGATTAATGAATAAAAGTACTAGTAAAGTTCAACCTGACTTGGAAACCATATGACCAATTTAACTGTTCAAGAAAAGCTAGAGAAACTTCGTGAACTCATGCTTAACCAGCATGTTGATGCGTTAGTCGTCATGAGTGCCGATCCGCATATGTCAGAATATTTACCAGATTACTGGAAAGCAAGACAATGGCTTAGTGGCTTTAGCGGTTCTGTTGGTACGCTGGTCGTGACTCAAAACTTTGCAGGTCTATGGGCGGATGGTCGCTATTGGGTACAAGCCGAACAACAACTTGTCGGGACTGGATTTGAACTTCAAAAATTGACCAGTGATGAATCATCAACACATCTAGCTTGGATTGCACAAAACTTAACAGTAGGATCCGTCATTGCAGTAAATGGACATACCTTATCCATTCAACAATTTAAGGCACTCGAACATACTGCAAGACTTAACAACTATAAACTCGAAACTCAACAAGATTTAATTGGAGCCATCTGGTCTGATCGCCCAGAACTTCCATCAAATAAAATTCATTTAATGCCTGAAGGTTTAAACGCCCTCTCTCGTAAAGAGAAAATTCAGAATATTCTTGAAAATTTACACAGCAAGAATATTGCGGGTCATTTCATTTCATCTTTAGACGATATTGCATGGATCTTAAATGCACGTGGACAAGATGTAGAATACAACCCTGTATTCCTTTCACATTTATATGTCAGTGCAAAACAAACTATTCTTTTTATTGATTCTGAAAAAGTTGATGTAAGCATTCAGCAAGCCTTTAAAGCTGATGGTATTGAAATTCGTAACTATGAAGATACAGCAACATTTTTAGCGAATATTTCTGATGCCTCTATACTTTTAGATCCTGCCAAAGTATCGATTTATCATGAACAAGCCATCGCAAAAGATATTCAGGTTGTATACGACATTAACCCGAGTACGCTTTTTAAATCGCGTAAGCATGAAAGTGAAATAGCCCATATCCGTCATGCAATGGTTAAAGATGGGGTTGCCCTTTGCCACTTTTTCCACTGGCTAGAAAAAGCACTTCATCATCGTGAAAACATTTCAGAACTGACGATTGATGAAAAAATTACAGCTTTCCGTGCTCAGCAAGATGGGTTTATAGGGCCAAGTTTTTCTACAATTGCTGGCTTTAATGCCAATGGCGCTCTACCCCATTACCGTGCAACTGAGGAGCACTATTCATTTATTGAAGGTGATGGATTATTGCTGATTGACTCAGGTGGGCAATATGTAAATGGAACAACAGATATTACTCGTGTAGTTCCTGTGGGCACGCCAACGCAACCACAAAAACGTGACTATACCTTAGTTTTAAAGTGTCATATTGCTTTGGCAAAAACGATTTATCCAGAAGGTTTAGCTGCACCGCTACTCGATTCAATTTGCCGCCATACCTTATGGCAACATGGTTTAGATTATCGCCATGGAACAGGACACGGCGTAGGCTTTGCTCTTAACGTTCATGAAGGACCGCAAGTGCTTTCTTATTATGCGCCTGTTCATGCTTACAGCAAACTACGCGCGGGAATGATCCTTTCCAATGAACCGGGCTTATACCATGAGGGACAATACGGTATTCGCATTGAAAATCTGGTTGCAAACCGTCTTCACTCTGGGTTTGACAAAACTTATGGTGAGTTTTTGGAGTTTGAAACACTTACGCTTTGTCCAATCCATTTGGACTGTATCCTTGTTGAGATGCTTAACAATGAAGAGAAAGACTGGCTAAATGCTTATCACCAAATGGTTCAAGAAAGACTAGCTGAACATTTATCTGGAGAGGTTCTAGACTGGCTGATTTACAACACTCGTGCGATTTAATCTGCTTTTCTAACTAAGGCAGAATACTTTTTAGTTCTAATGAAAAAGCCGATTCTGCCCTAATTGCACATATCTCTGTTTCTTAACAGATCTAATATCAATTTAAAGCTGACTTTTTTAGCAAATTTCTAATGAATGAAATAGTTAAACTGGTCACTTCATTTTTTGTTATATTAGCCGCTTAGAAAGTGGCTTTTTATTTTTTAATCAAGAAGTTCTTTCTATAAAGTGAGTATTAATGTGAGTAACTACTCTAGTCACTTATTAAATATATATTAATTATTATGAGGTTAAGTTCATCATGCTTCTAATGATCGACAATTACGACTCTTTTACCTACAACATCGTCCAGTACTTTGGCGAGTTGGATCAGGAAGTAAAAGTTGTTCGCAATGATCAAGTCACATTAGAGGATATTGAACGATGGCAACCTAAATATCTGGTTATTGGTCCTGGCCCATGCTCTCCAAGTGAAGCAGGTATTTCTATTCCGGCAATTAATCACTTTGCCGGAAAAATTCCTTTGCTTGGCGTGTGTTTAGGGCATCAAAGTATTGGGCAAGCTTTTGGCGGAAACATTGTAAGAGCCAAAACGGTGATGCACGGACGTTTATCTGATATGTACCATAGCAATAAAGGTATTTTCAGTAATCTCCCTAGCCCATTCTCGGCAACTCGTTATCACTCATTGGTCATAGATCAGCAAACGCTGCCTGATTGCCTTGAAGTAACGTGCTGGACCAATGAAGCAGATGGCTCAATTGAAGAAATCATGGGTGTTAAACATAAGACATTGCCTGTTGAAGGTGTGCAGTTCCATCCAGAATCAATCTTGAGCCAACATGGTCATCAAATCTTTAAAAACTTTTTAGATATTTATGCATAAGTGATATTTATGAACATTCAACAAGCACTTAACCATATTACAAAAAATATTCACCTGACTCAGCCGCAAATGGAAGACATTATGCGCAGCATCATGCAAGGTGAGGCAACCGAAGCACAAATTGGTGCTTTGATGATGGGCCTTCGCATGAAAGGTGAAAGTATTGACGAAATTACTGCTGCCGCACGTGTCATGCGTGAATTCGCTATTAAAATTGATGTCAGCGATATCAATTATTTAGTTGATATTGTTGGTACTGGTGGTGATGGGCAGAACTTATTTAACGTCTCTACGGCCTCAAGCTTTGTGATTGCAGCAGCTGGTGCAACCATTGCAAAGCATGGTAACCGAGGCGTTTCAAGTAAATCAGGTTCGTCTGATTTACTTGAACAAGCAGGTATTAACCTTGATTTAGATATGGAACAAACTGAGCGCTGCATTCGTGAGATGGGTGTAGGCTTTTTATTCGCTCCAAATCATCACAAAGCTATGAAATATGCAGTCGGCCCACGTCGTGAGCTTGGTGTTCGCAGCATTTTCAATTTACTCGGCCCGCTTACGAATCCGGCCGGCGTAAAACGCTTTGTAATTGGTGTATTTTCAGATGAACTTTGCCGTCCGATTGCCGAGGTTATGAAGCAACTTGGCGCTGAGCATGTCATGGTGGTTCATTCAAGAGATGGACTTGATGAAATTAGCCTTGCTGCTCCTACCGCTGTTGCTGAACTTAAAGACGGCGAAATTACCGAATGGACGCTTAATCCGGAAGATGTCGGGATTGAATCACAAACCTTAAATGGTTTAGTGGTAGCTGATGCCGCAGCAAGCTTAAAGCTGATTAAAGATGCATTAGGTAAAAATAAATCTGACATTGGTGAAAAAGCAGCAAATATGATTGCGCTTAATGCAGGTGCAGGTATTTATGTCTCAGGCATTACCAAAACCTATGCTCAAGCTGTTACATTCGCTCAAGATATTATCTATGGCGGACAAGCATTAGAGAAAATGAGTGTTTTGGCGGAATTTACCAAAACATTAAAACAATGTCAGGCAGATTAAGGACTTCTCATGATTAATATTCAAAATACCATTTTAGGTAAAATTGTTGACCGTAAACATGAGGAACTTGCTGCACGTTTAAAACAACGTAATTTGCAAGATGTTGAAGAACTAGCGAAAGCTGCAACTCCGGTCCGAGGCTTTGCAAAAGCTTTACAGCACAAACGCCCTGCCGTAATTGCTGAAATTAAAAAAGCTTCTCCGTCAAAAGGCATTATTCGTGCAGATTTTAATCCTGCTGAAATTGCTGAGCAGTACGAACAAGCTGGAGCAGCATGTTTATCCGTTTTAACTGATGTTGATTTTTTTCAGGGTGCGGATGAAAATATTGCCATTGCACGAAGCCACTGTGCTTTACCTGCTTTACGTAAAGACTTTCTGATTGATCCATATAATGTAGTTGAAGCACGTGCATTACATGCTGACTGTATTTTATTGATTGTTGCATCTTTGTCAGATCAACAACTTGAAGAAATGTCTAAAACTGCTTTTGAACATCAGCTTGATGTATTAGTTGAAGTTCATGACGAAGAAGAACTGGAACGTGCTTTAAAGTTGTCTGAGCAATGTTTATTAGGTGTGAATAACCGTAATTTAAAAACCTTTGATGTAGATTTAAATACCTCAATTCGTTTAAAAAACTTGCTTCCATCATCACGTTTACTTGTGACTGAAAGTGGTATTGCCACTCCAGATGATGTTCGTATGATGCAAGAAAATGATATTCACACCTTCTTGGTTGGCGAAAGTTTTATGAAACAACCAAGACCAGATCAAGCCTTTACCGCCCTTTTTGGACAACCCCAAACGGTTTAATAGAAGATATATGAGTAATAAAGATTCATCGCTTTCTAAAGAGCAACAAAAGTTACTGAAGCAATTTAAAAAGCAAATCTCCAATCCTCATTCAAGCAAAATCGCAAGTCAGTCTGAGGCCCCAAAACCTCAGGCTGAGTCTGAAGAATTGGAAGATGCAAACCTGTTTCAAAGTGCTCTAGCAGGTGTTAAGCCCATCAACAATAGTAATATTGCTGATGTAAGAACGCCTCGCACAAAAAAAATTGATGCTCAAACACTCGCTAAACGTGCAGCTGCCGAAGGTGGTCGTGAAACTGAACATGCCGAGTTATCAGACACTCAAGCTGCTCTAAACCCTGTAGCAAGTCAAGCAACGCTAAGCTATCGCATTGCCACACTTCAGCATAAAGTTTTCGAAGACTTAAAAGCTGGAAGAATGCGCTGGTTTGAAGCGGTAGATTTACACGGATGTACGATTGAGCAAGCACGTGACGCGGTTTTACAAGTTATCCAGATGGCAAAAGATGAAAATCAAAATGTTGTCAAGATTGTACATGGTAAAGGCCCTGAAGCTGTTTTAAAAACCTATGTCAACGGATGGCTACGTCAGCACCGCGATGTTCTAGCTTTTGTAAGTGCACCTGAAAATCAAGGTGGCACAGGTGCCGTCCTCGTACTGCTTAAACGTGCAGAAAAAAATCCAAAGTTCGAACAAAAGAAATGATCCCCAAAGATCATTTCTTCACATCAAACACCTGCAATAATTGAGCAACCACTGCAACGGCAATCGTTGCAGGTTGTTTCGATGAAATCCCTTCTATCCCTATAGGGCAAACCAAACGTTGTAATGCTTCTGAAGTATAACCACGCGTCAGCATACGTTTCTCAAAAATAGCCCTTTTACTTTTTGAACCAATCATCCCAACATAAGCAAATGGTTCTAGCTTAGGTTTCAAAGCTGCAAAGCACAGTTGCAGATCTAGTTGATGATCATGGGTCAAAATTAAAATTGCACCCGAACGATCAAAATGTTCAATCTCGGCTTCTGGCGTATCTGTTGTTAAACATTGCACCTGTTGTAGTAAGTCCGATGGGAAAATATCATCACGCGGATCAATCCATTTCACACTAACGCCAATAGGCAATAAACAACGGACAATCGCTTCACCCACATGCCCCGCGCCACAAATCAGCACTTGCATGGCATAAGGTTGAATCTGCTGGTCAAATTGCCATTGGTCACTGCTGGCAAGCTGAACCTCGAAACATGGTTGTTCCTTATTTATATCCATAGTCTGCCAAGTGGATGCATGTTGATGTGAGACTGTACGCCATATACGCTGTCCGGCTCGCCATGCTTGCAAACAATGGGATAAATCCGAGGCAATTACAGCGGGTGATATTTTTTCAAACAATAACCACATTACTCCGCCACAACACTGCCCCAACCGAGCACTAAGGTTAAAGCGTTCAATACGCCTCACACAAGTTTCCGTTTCTCTTAACATTGCTTTCGCAATATCAATAGCCTGAAACTCTAAATGCCCGCCACCGATCGTATCCGACTGCTGCCATTGTCGTTGCAAATTAAAACGCAATAACATTGTTGCGCCAACTTCTCGTGGTGTTGAACCATCAGCGCGTACCACTGTTACCAATACCATAGACACAGCATCGGCTTGCCACGCCACAAAATCAGTCCACCATTGTAAATGTTGCATAATCTTCTACATTTTAGCTTGTAGGCGAGTAGCCAAAGCTTGTCCTCGTCCAATAGCAATTGCACGTAAAATTTCTTCGGCAGTTGCCGGAGCATTGAGTACGAGCGGTGCATTTTCTGGAATAGCCGCCTGTACCGCCTGACGAATTGCAGAAAAAACTGACAATGCCAACATAAATGGAGGTTCACCTACCGCTTTGGAGCGATAAATAGTGTCTGCCTGATTTTGGTTATTAAACAGTTTGACGTTAAAAATATGAGGAATATCAAAACTGGTCGGGATTTTGTAAGTTGAAGGTGCATGCGTAAACAAGCGTCCTGCATGTGGTCCTTGGGGCTGCCAATACAACTCTTCTGTGGTTAGCCACCCCATCCCTTGAACAAAGCCACCTTCAATTTGCCCAATATCAATTGCAGGGTTAATGGACCTCCCGACATCATGCAAAATGTCAGCACGTAATACTTTCATTTCCCCAGTTAAGGTATCTATTGCGACTTCACTGACTGCTGCACCATAGGCATAATAGAAAAACGGACGCCCTAAATGGTTGACCTGATCGTAGTGAATTTCTGGCGTTTTATAAAAACCACTGTCCCATAGTTGCACACGCGCCATATATGCCCGTTGAACCAAGTCAGGAAATGTCCATGAGTGACCATTCGCTGTTGAAACCATACTATCTTCAAACTGGATTTGGTCAGCGTCACTGTCACTTATTTCTGCTGCAAGTTTTGCCAGGCGCTCACGAATTTTAATACAGGCATTTTGAACAGCTTTACCATTTAAATCCGCTCCACTTGATGCTGCGGTTGCCGAAGTATTTGGCACACGAGAAGTATCGGTTGCAATTAAGCGAACACTATCGATTGGTAAACCCAACTCATGTGCAGCAACCTGCCGTACTTTGGTATATAGCCCCTGTCCCATTTCTGTACCGCCATGCGTAATAGAGACCGTACCATCCATATACACATAGACCAATGCACCTGCCTGATTGTAATGCACGGCATTAAACGAAATACCGAACATTAATGGTGTTAACGCAATACCACGCTTAATGATGTCATTGTTCTGATTAAAGGTATGTATGGTCTGTCTACGTTTCGCATAATCACTACTTTGCAACAATTCAGCTACCAATTGTGGGGCAACATTATCACGGACTTCTGCCCCATAATGCATACGATCACGTCCAGCACCGGGCTGCTCGGCAAAGAAATTACGCTGACGAATTTCAACTGGGTCACAACCTAAATAACGGGCAATGTCATCAATAATATTTTCAATGACAAACATGCCTTGCGGTCCGCCAAAACCACGATATGCGGTATTGGAAACAGTATTGGTTTTACAACGTAAGTTACGCAACTGAACCGCATTTAAATAATAGGCATTGCCAATATGGCAAATCGCACGTTCATTTACTGGCCCAGAAAGATCAGCCGAAAAACCGCAGTTTGAAGCCAATTGCACCTTTAAGCCTTGCAAAATACCAGTGTCATCAAAAGCCACAGACCACTCATAAGCAAAACCGTGACGCTTGCCTGTGGCGCTCATATCATCATCACGGTCTAAGCGTAACTTACACGGACGGCCTGTTTTTCGTGCTGCCAAAGATGCAATGCATGCCCACTGCGCCGACTGCGACTCTTTACCACCAAAACCACCACCCATACGGCGACTTTCCACACTTACCTGATGCATATTCATGCCTAATGCATGACAAATCAGCAGCTGCATTTCGGTTGGATGTTGTGTCGAGCAATAGACTTTTAACCCATCATTTTCTTGTGGAATAGCATAGGAAATCTGTCCTTCAAGATAAAAATGCTCTTGCCCACCTAGCTCAATAGCACCTGAAAGTTGATGTGCAGCATTTTGAAATGCCTGTTCAACTTCACCATGGCTAAATTCAACAGGCGGCAACACCCACGATTCTTTTTCAATCGCATCTTGAATCGTTAAAATCGGAGTCTCGGGCACATACTCAATTTTTGCCAAGCGAACTGCCTGACGGGCTTGCTGATAACTCTCGGCAACAACCACAAACAAGGCTTGCCCGTAAAATTCGACCTGCTCCTCGGCAAAAATCGGGTCATCTTTAACAATTGGTCCCCAGTTATTTTCAACCTCAATGTCTTTTGCTGAAAAAACTGCATGGACGCCATCAGCCTGACGTACTGCATCCAAATCAAACTTACTGATTTTACCTTTGGCACAACTCGAAAATCCGACCGCCAAATGCATCGTATTTTCAAGCTCGGGTAAATCGTCGATATAAGTTGCCTGCCCAGTCACATGTAAATGTGCACTTTCGTGTGGAATGGAGTCGCCTGCTTTAGCAGATTTTTTAGAAACACTTAAGTCAATGGTTTGATTCATGTTAGATCTCCACCATAGCAATCAAGTCATTCACACGAGTGATCGCTTGAGACAGGATTTTTTCTACATAAAACCGCTGTAAACAGTTTTTCGCGACTTGTAAACGATATGCCGAACTAGCCCGTCCATCATCTAAAGGTTGATAGTCTTGCGACAACACGTGCTGTGCCTGAACCATCAATTCAGCTGTGAGTTGCTGACCTTCCAATATGGCTTCTGCATATTTTGCACGTTTGGGAATAGCAGCCATGCCACCAAAAGCAATTCGCACATTGTGAGCAACATAATGAGTATCTAACTCGCATGAAATAGCCGCACATACCGCAGAAATATCTTGCTCAAAACGTTTGGCAATTTTATAGCTGGCAAATTTAAAGCGCGTCTGCCCTTCACGAAGCGGAATAACAATCGCCTCAACAAACTCACCAAGCTGTAATGCTGTTTTTTGATAATCTAGATAAAAGTCTTCCAATGCGATTTCACGGGTCTGTTCACCTACACGCAAAATCAATCGTGTACCTAGCGTAATTAATGCTGGCATTGAGTCACCAATAGGCGAACCATTTGCAATATTTCCACCTAGGGTTCCCGCGTTTTTAATAGGCATGGAAGCAAAACGGCGCTGTAATTCTTGTAAGTCAGGATAAAAATCTGAAATTTTTATGAGTGCATCACTCAGACTTACATTTGCCCCAATCGTTAAAGCGTGGTCGGTAACTACAATATTTTTCAGTTGTTCAACCTGACCGATATAAAGCATATCGCCTAAATCACGGCCCTGCTTGGTTACCCACAAACCGACATCTGTGCTACCAGCGACAATGCGCGCTTGTGGCAATTGCAAACGTAAAGCGGCAAAATCCTGCAACGTCTTTGGTGCAAAAAATTGCTGACCATGATCATTCAAATGTAATGCAGGTAATGCTTTGATCTCTTTTAATACATCAAGTACCTTTTGACGTTCTAATACAACACGTGGATAGTCATAAGCTTTTTGTGCTGCATCTAAAATAGGGCGATAACCTGTACAACGACACAAGTTTCCAGAAAGATAATCACTGATTTGATCTTTGCTTGGAGAATGTTGTTCATTTTCATACATTGACCATAACGACATGATAAAACCGGGTGTACAAAAACCGCATTGTGAACCATGCAAATCGACCATCGCCTGTTGTACTGGATGAAGTTTCCCATCCTGTGTAGGTAATAACGTATGAAGATCTTCTACTGTAAATAAGGCCTTACCATCTAAAGTCGGTAAAAACTGAATACACGCAATCACACTTCGTAATTGCAAGCTGTCATTGACCAACTCACCAATCACGACTGTACATGCACCACAATCGCCCTCAGCACAGCCCTCTTTTGTACCGGTCTGCCTAGTCTTACCAGTTTGGGTATATTCTCGCAGAAATTGTAAAACCGTCATGGTAGGTAATACATTTTCCACTTGCTGCTGACCACCACGGAAAAAAAAGGTGATTGGACGTTCTGACATGTTTTATCCTTATGCTCTATAACACTGCATCTGTGCAAATATGATGCCACTAGGCGATCATTTAGAACTTACCAACATTAAATGCATATTTCATGTTCAAACTCTTGACTATTAACGATAAAAAACATGAAATTTATTCATCTTTTATTAAACGCGCGCAAAACCAAAATAAATATAGTGCGTCGAGTTATGAACATCTGGTTATGTTTCTGATACAATGCCGAGCTTGTCTAATAGAGTAAATTTATACGTCTTATGTCAATGCAGCAATCGTACGCAAATATTCTGACTGCCGTCGGTGAAGATCTTAATCGTCCCGGCCTTAAAGATACGCCTGTGCGTGCGGCTAAAGCTTTTTCATATTTAACTTCTGGCTATAGTAAAACTTTAGAAGAAGTCACCAATAATGCTGTTTTCCCATCAGATAACCATGAAATGGTATTGGTGAAGAATATTGAATTCTATTCGCTTTGCGAACATCATCTCCTCCCGTTCTATGGCCGTGTTCATATTGCCTATCTACCGGAAGGCAAGGTTCTTGGCTTATCAAAATTTGCACGTATTACTGAAATGTTTGCACGCCGTTTGCAAATTCAGGAAAACTTGACTCAGCAAATCGCAGAAGCTGTGGCTGAAGTGACTGGTGCTCGAGGCGTTGCTGTCGTCATCGATTCAGCACATATGTGCATGATGATGCGTGGTGTAGGCAAACAAGAGTCAACCACTCGTACAGTTTCATTTATCGGAGACTTTAAAACCGATAAAGAATCACGACGTGAGTTCTTGAGTGCAGTACCAGAAAGTTACTAAATTCTTTTTAGTGATAAATTTAAAAGCCCAACTTAGTTGGGTTTTTTTATATCTAAATACAGCGTTTATTCTATAAAACATAACAATTAAATTATGTGATTTTTGTTATAAAAGTACGTCCTTTCACTTTAAAATGTTTGATGAGTTGATAATGCGATTCAAAAAAATTTCTTACTTAATTCTACCTTCTCTTTTTATTTTTAATACCTCAATTTATGCAGGTAACACATCAAAAGAACAAGATATCAAGAAAGTTGTTGATCAAAACTTTAAACCACTATTAGAAAAATATGATGTTCCCGGTATGGCGGTTGGCGTCATCCAAAACAATAAAAAGTACGAAATGTATTATGGCCTACAATCGGTTCAAGATAAAAAATCTGTAAATGGCAATACGATTTTTGAGCTAGGTTCAGTCAGTAAATTATTTACTGCCACGGCAGGTGGATATGCCAAAACTAAAGGAAAAATCTCTTTTAACGACACCCCAGGAAAATACTGGAAAGAGCTAAAAAATACACCGATTGACCGAGTGAACCTACTTCAACTTGCGACCTATACGAGTGGCAACCTTGGCTTACAATTTCCAGATGAAGTACAAACAGACCAACAAGTTTTAACTTTTTTCAAAGACTGGAAACCTAAAAACCAAATTGGTGAATATAGACAATATTCAAACCCTAGTATTGGCCTATTTGGAAAAGTTGTAGGCTTATCGATGAACCAGCCTTTTAGTCAGGTTTTAGAAAATACAATTTTTCCGTCTCTTCACTTAAAACATAGCTATGTGAATGTTCCTAAAACTCAGATGCAAAACTATGCATTTGGCTATAACCAAGAAAATCAGCCTATTCGTGTGACCCCAGGCCCACTAGATGCCCCTGCCTACGGCGTTAAATCCACATTACCAGACATGCTTAGCTTTATTGATGCCAATCTAAATCCACAAAAATATCCGGCAGATATTCGACGCGCAATTGATGAGACTCATAAAGGTTTTTATCAAGTCGGTACGATGTATCAGGCGCTTGGTTGGGAAGAGTTTTCTTATCCAGCTCCTTTACAAACTTTATTAGACAGTAATTCTGAACAAATCGTGATGAAACCTAATAAAGTGACTGCTATTTCAAAAGAGCCTTCAATCAAGATGTTCCATAAAACTGGTTCAACTAACGGATTTGGAACTTATGTCGTGTTTATTCCCAAAGAAAATATTGGTTTAGTCATGTTAACCAATAAACGTATTCCCAATGAAGAACGCATTAAAGCAGCGTATGCAGTGTTGAATGCAATAAAGAAATAATCTTTTCTGAAAACAAAAAAAGGGAGAAATGATTTCATTCATTTTTCCCTTTTTTTATTCGTAATGCTATTTAAAAGAACCAAACATATCCGAGACTTGATTTCATCCAGTCTCGATGATTTTGTTGTTCATAATCCCAGTTTAATCGAACGGCATTATTACTATTAATCACATATTGCCACTGAGTATTTACTCTCAAATTCCATTGATTTTGGTCTTCCCAATATGGCAATTCAATCTGTACAACAGAGTTAAATCGATCAAACCATTGGTTCATACAACCTAAAGTCGGGCCCATTCCCACACGCCACCCTTTATCTAAATTTGAGCCTGTTTGAACATAGGTTTGGAGTTGCCCATAGCAAATATGTTTGCGCTCATAGTCTGCAAGACTGTAACCAACCTGAGCATTAAAATTCGCTACGCCATGCTGTTTTTCTTCACTAAAGTTTCCATCATGAATTGCTTCCTGACGCCAGCCTAAGTTAAATCCCCAACTCAGCGGTGTTTTAAAAGGCTGTATTGGGTTATAAGAATTTACTTCTAACAGATCAAGACGTTCTAGTTTTAAATGATCATCTCGCCACTGTGCATTACCATTTAAAAATAGTAATTGAGTCCCAGCACGGTATCCCCCTTGAGGATCTATTAAGTCGTGATAGGCTTGTCGATGACCAATTTCGATAAACTTATCACCTTGGACTTCACCAGCTTTCAATGAAAGATTACGTGCATTATGACCTTGAGTTGGCTCTTTTTCTGGTCGTTTAGGTTCTTGACGCTGTTTGTCCAAATCAATCTGGCTTCTTAAAGCCAAAAGCTGACGTAACTGTGGCTGAGCAACGCTTTCTTCTATTTGACGGCTCGTAAATTGAAGATATAAATCATCGTAAGCCATCTCTAGAATTTTGGCCTGATCTTGCTCACTAAAGGATTTTAAAAGCTCAGAAGACTGCTTAATTGGCATCATCGTAATTTGATGTGCAACCTTCGCTAGTGAGGCACCATGTTGATGAGCTTGGGCTAATAGTTGAGTTTCTAAAGCAGGCCGATATACAGGAGCTTTGGTGAGCCCTTGCTGTTGCATCGATTTAATGGTTTCCATCGGAATAGATGCATAAGTAAACTTTTCTTGTAAGTTAGACTCAGGTTTTACTAAATCGACCAAGCCTAATAACCTATAGGCACAGTTATCACTCACGAAATAATAAGGGAAACTTACATGCTGCATTTCCCAAATATGGCTTACTAAAAATCGCGTTTCTTCAGGAGAAAGTTTCAGCTCATATTCCCATAAATCACGGCTTTCGAAATCACCGTACTCTTTTACCTTACGATAATAAGGCATGAGTGAATATTCACCCGGATATTGCCCTGTTAAACCTTTCCATGCATATGACCAGTTGTCATTCCCCTCCACAGTTGCTGCATAATTTACAGCATAGGAAACTAAATTTAATTGCTGCTGATCTTTAGGGTCTAAACGCAATAAAGTATGACCAAACATCGAGCTAGGGTTGCCCATAAAATCTGTCGCATAAATTAATGTGGCTTTATAAGGCTTAATCTGTCCAATCCAGTTTTCAAATTCTGAACATTTTATTTGAGGCAATTCATTTTCTTGAATGCCTACTTTTTTTATGAGCCATTGGCTTCGAGCCGGAAACTTACAACGAATCGACTGATTATCTTGAGCAGGTATAAATAATGCCGAGATGTCAGCTTTCAGTTCTTCTTTTAAATTATTTTTCCCATTTTCTGACATGAAATAACCAGAATAAGTGACGTCACTTTTATGGTTTTTATTCGCATACATGAGCCGTTGCCATGTAATGTCTTGATCTAGATTTTGTTGTTCTGCAATGGACCAATATTTTTGAATAGATGGATTTATTTCTGCTGAATACGCAATATTAACTGCCAAAGAGGCAAAAACCAAAACAACTGACTTCATTAAGTTCATCAATTTTTATCATTAAATATAAGAAAAACCCTGCCATGCGACAGGGTTTTCAATTTCAAACTTATACGTAAGCTTTTAAAACGTCGTCTTTAGCCATTACAGTTTGTAATGATGCTAATACTTGAAGGGTATTTTGATTATTTGCTGAATAGATTTCACCAAAGTTTGCTTTTGAAACTTTAAAGAAACGGTCTTTATCTTGAGGTTTAATTTGCATTAACTCAGCAAGTACGTTCAGGCTTTCACCTTGGCCTACTGCCATATCACGTGCTAAAGCTTCTGCATTTTCATTTGTGAATGTTACCACTTGCGCTGTTACTGTCCCGCCTTGACGGCAGCCTAAAGTACCGAAAGTGATCCCTAATAATTGGTTAGTAAAAATACCGTTTGTTGTTGCAGCAAGAATCTTAGGTGCTACTCCTTTTTTGCCAGCCCATATTTGTGTACCCGCACCACAACCCACATCGTTGTCAGCCATTGCAACACTTGAACCAGCTGCTAACAATGCAGCTAAAGCTATTTTTTTTAACATAGATGTATATCTCCAAAAATCATTATTGATTGTTTCTTATGTCTTGTATTGTTATGTGTAATTTTTATTACACGATATTAAAGATAGCGAGAAGGCTAGGATTTAGCAATTAAAAAATAAATAATATGATGAAAAGTGCTAAAGAAAAATTTACCTTAAATTCCAATTACCTTGATTATCTCGATTACCTAATATTTTAAGAACCAATACTAAGCTTAAAAGTAATAATAAATACCACGACCCAAGCTTGCCCCACCCCACCATATGCCAAGCATCGACCTGACTTGGATAGAGCCAAATTTTATAAAATGTACTTATATTTTCAGCAATCCAGATGATAAATGCAAGCGTCAATAATATCGGTAACATCGGGATTTTAAATTTATGTTCATTTATTTGAAAATAAAGTTTTGTTTTCCAGAAAATAAAAATACTAATCGCAAATAAAATATAGCGAATATCTGGAACAAAAAATTTACTCATAAAATTTATATATGAGAAAAATGCCAGTAATAACATAGTTCCAAATCTTGGAAGCTTTTCAAAAGACACTTGAAACAGTCGTATTGAACGTGCGAAGAAGCTACCTACAGCCGAATACATGAAACCTGCAAATAGAGGCACTGTTAAAATTTTAAATACGGCGGGCTGCGGATATTGCCATGAAGCAATTGCAGGATGCGTTAGGAATATTTCCATGACCATCGCCATGACGTGAAATAAGGCAATTACTTTAGCCTCTGCCCATGACTCCAGTTTTAAATAGAGTAAGCAGATCTGAATCATCAGTGCATAGATGAGTAAATAATCATAACGATAGAACCCCATATATTCATGGCTTCCCATCGGTGCTGTTAAAGCAAAAGCAATTAAAAGCAAAATACCAAACAAGGCTGCCGAAACAGCCTTGCCGATAAATTGAAACGGTAAAGTTAGATATTGCACAAAAACTATCCTAGATATTTAGCACTATACTCATGCACTGTATCTACAAAGATTTTTGGTTGTGCAGGGTCTACCCACTGAGTAATCCCATGGCCTAAGTTAGCAATGTAACCCGTCTTTTCACCATTTGCGTAGGCATCATCCAACATGGCTTTTACTGCTTTTTCAATTGAAGTAGCCGAACCATATAAAACAGCAGGATCAAGATTTCCTTGCAAAGCGACACGTCCAGCCACCGTAGTTCGAGCTGTATCTAATCGCGTAGTCCAATCTAAACCTAATGCATCTGCGCCTGTGCTAATCATTGGCTCTAACCATTGACCACCACCTTTAGTGAACACAATGATAGGAATACGTCGACCGTCTTTTTCACGTTGCAAACCAGCAATGATTTTATTCATGTAGTTTAAAGAAAATTCGACATATTCACGATGTGCCAATGCCCCGCCCCAACTATCAAAGATCTGGATCGCCTGAGCACCTGCATCAATTTGAGCATTTAAATAGTCAATGACCGACGTAGCCAAGTGATCAAGTAAAGCATGCAAAACTTCTGGTTGGGCGTACATCATTTGCTTGGTAAAACGGAACTCTTTACTTGAACCACCTTCAACCATATAAGTCGCTAGAGTCCAAGGACTACCAGAGAAACCAATCAGTGGAACTTGACCACCTAAAGCAGAGCGAATTGTGCTTACAGCATTCATGACATAATCAAGGTCTGATTTTGCATTTAACTTAGGTAAATTCGCCACATCTTGTTCAGTACGTACTGTTTTATGGAACTTTGGTCCTTCACCTGTTTCAAAATAAAGACCTAAACCTAGTGCATCTGGAATTGTTAAAATATCTGAAAATAAAATTGCTGCATCTAAATCATAGCGACGCAAAGGTTGTAAAGTGACTTCACAGGCAAAATCTGTATTTTTACATAAGGATAGAAAGTCACCTGCTTTTGAACGTGTTTCACGATATTCAGGCAAATAACGCCCTGCTTGACGCATCATCCATACCGGAGTGGTATCTACAGGTTCGCGTAACAAAGCACGGAGGAAACGATCATTTTTCAAAGTCGTCATTACCAATCTCTATCTTCTTTATGTGGCAGCATCATACCAAAAACAGAGACATTTTTATAATTTCAATTTCACACAAAAAACTCGTCAATCTACTAAAAAATGCATATTTACACAAAAGTCTACTGCAAGCTGCGGGGTTTTCTGCAATACTTGCAACATGTTACATTGGGTTTATTGATATTCTTTTAATCACTAAATTGCCAATCTTGGGCTCATAGAGATGAGTTATTGGTAATTTTATGCACTTTAAGATCACATCAATCCTCCTATTGCTTATATGAAAATTCTTAAGGTTGAATTACATGTTTGTTCGCTCATTACTCGCTATGAGTTTAAGTTGTATCATTGCTAATGTTGCTTTTGCTGCTTCAACAACTGAGCAACCCCTGAACCCTAAAAAGGTATCAGCTCCTGTAGAAGATCCGATTGATCCTCTAGCAGTAGAGGCAGCTTCAACTGTACAAGCTCAAGCTCCAACACAAATTACTGCTCAAGAACAAAATGACCTAAATCGAGCGTCAACAACATTACAAAACTTACAGAAAACTGAAGACCCAAATGCAGAGTCTGGCATTGCTGCGTCTACGCCAGCTGTTGCTAAAAGCACAACGGCGTCTAAGGCTGCACCAGTGTCAGCTGCTTCATGGACTTTAGATAGCTTAAACTCGGCTGAATGGTCTGAAAATATTGGTAAAGGTCAACTTCCAGTCTATGCACGTGCACACGTGATGCTCAATAATGCACATGCATCGCCAGGCGCTATTGATGGCATGAGCGGTAAAAACACCTTAAAAGCAATTTCTTCATTCCAACAAATGAATGGTTTGTCAGCTACTGGTGAGCTTACTAAAGAAACTTGGGATGCTTTGGTTGCAAAACAAACGAAGCCAGCATTTATTGAATACACGATTTCTGATGCTGACTTAAAAGGTCCGTATGCCCAATCAATTCCTTCTGATTATGCTTTACAAGCCAAAATGAAAGGTTTGTATTACACCCGTGTTAGCGAAATGTTGGGTGAAAAGTTTCATATTGATGAAGCATTCTTAAAGAAAATTAACCCAACTGCGACATTCAAAAAAGCTGGTGAAAAAATCATTGTTCCAAACGTGCGCAATGACTTACCAGAAGATATTCATTTGATTATTGCCCATAAAGGTGCAAAACAATTGTATCTCTTCAATAGCCGGAACCAAATGATTGCCTCATTTCCTGCAACAATTGGCAGTACTGATACGCCTTCTCCGGCCGGTACTTACAAGGTAGTTGGTGTGGCTCGTAACCCTTGGTACAGCTATTCACCGTCGAACTTCGTACAAGGTAAAAACTTAAAACCTCTTTCTTTACCACCTGGCCCAAATGCCCCTGTTGGTAATATCTGGATTGGTTTGAGTAAGAAATCTTTTGGTATTCACGGAACACCAAATCCATCTTTAATTTCTAAAACAGCATCACACGGTTGTATCCGTTTGACTAACTGGGATGCAAATGATTTAGGAAGTAAAGTACGTTCTGGCGTAACTGTTAAATTCCTTGAATAATTAAATATTTTCATAAAAAAACCTGTCTTTATGGCAGGTTTTTTTATTATCAAAAATTGCAACAAATAGATAAAAAAACTTAATATCATATCAATTATGAAACGACATGTTTCAGTTCTTCTATTTTTTCACTCCCGATATAGCATTAATATATTTCTCAATAGATAAATAAAAATTTGGGAGATTAGATCATGAATGCTTACGTACATCGTGGTGAAGATCGTGGACACGTTAAAGCTGGATGGTTAGAGTCTTATCACAGCTTTTCATTTGGTAACTGGTACAACCCTAAATATATGGGTGTAAGTACTCTAAGGGTTATTAATGACGATAAGATTGATGCGCATAATGGTTTCGGTACGCACTCGCATGACAATATGGAAATCTTAACCTGTGTGCTAGATGGTGCAATTTCACACCGTGACACGATGGGAAATGAAGGTCAAATTAAAGCAGGTGAATGGCAACTCATGAGTGCTGGCACAGGTGTTGCCCACAGTGAAGTTAACAACACTGATACGCCTGTACATTTATTACAGATCTGGATTATTCCAGATGTAAGAGATGCAGAGCCAAATTACCAGCAAATTAACCTTGACCCATGTAAAGATCCAAATAAATGGCATTTAATTGCAGGACCTGATGCAAATGCACCGATGCATATTCGTCAAAATGCAGAGATAAAATCTGCCGTATTGGAAAAAGGACATGAGTTAAGTGTTGATCCGGTTAAAAAAGTGAATTATATCCACGTTATTTCAGGTGTAATCCGCATTGGCGATCAAGAAGTTAAAGCAGGCGATGCTTTCGTATTTGAGGATAAAGCGACGATTCAGGCAAATGAAGATAGTCAATTTATTTGGTTCGATTTACCTTAAACTAATCAAAAGCCCTTTGAACAAAAGGGCTTTTTTAATCTCCACCACCACCGCCACCATCACATCCTCCCGAGTCGGAAGATGATGAACAATCATTTGAATAACTAGAGCTATGATGATGGGAATCAGAGTAATGATGTGTTGAAGAAGATGAATAATCATGCTCGCCAGATGACGAAGATTTTTTTAAATTTCTAAGCAGTGCAATTAAACAAATCAGACCAATACTGGAAAAAATTGCAATAAATACAATAATAAATAACTTCAAATAACGACCTCCTTGATCAAATTAAACACACATTAAAATAAACTATTTTAAGTTTCCTTCACATATAAATAGGCACTCGCTCTTGATATACCTAAATGTTGTGCAACCGTCTCCACAGCCTTTTTAATGTCTAATAAACCATTATTCTTTAACTCATGTATTAATTGTTTTCTCTCATTGAGTTTTAACATACGCGGTGTAGTCGCATGTTTTGAGGCAAATTGATCAATATATCTTCGAATTGCTTCAGACCCATTCGGTTCCAAATTTTCAATAATGTTGTCAGTTTCAATTTTAGTAAACTGGTCTAAAGCGCTTTGCATGCCCCTAAATAGGGTTAAATCAATATTCATACATAAAGCGGCCACATATTCGCCCTCTTCATCTTTAATACCAATCGAAGTACTTTTTGCGGGGCGGCCATCTGCAAACTGGTTTGCATAGTTGGAAATAAGATTTGGAAATTCTGGAGACATAATTCTTGCCAGCCCTAACTCTGTTGCTGGATCTCCAATTTTTCGACCAGATAAATTATTGTGTATTGAGAGTATGGCATGTTCAGGATTTGTTAAGTCATGGACAACAACTTCGCAAAATGGAAATAGGGTTTCACTTAACCCTTTCGCGATTGTATCTAGTTGAGTGAGTAAATGTTTATCACGATTTCCCAATGTATTTCCTCCAAATGACTTGCTTACTATTTCAAACCCTAGCGTGAAGTATGTAATAGTAATTTAGACTTTTTATCTAATTTTAAACTTAATGTAAATCAAAATCTTATATCTCATTGTTATCCAATTAGAAAATAAAATTAGACATTTTATCTAAATCTATATATTTTATCTAAACAAGGTCAATATATTGTGTGTTGCTTGAGCAATACGAAATCTTGCATCCGAAAACATTGAATAGAATTAGGTTTAATTATGAAAAATTTAACCCTTCCAACTTATGAAGATGTCGCAGCCGCTGCTGAACGCATAAAAGGTTTTGCAAATAAAACCCCTGTTTTAACTTCACGTACTGTTAACAATGAATTTGAAGCAGAAGTATTCTTTAAATGTGAGAATTTTCAGCGTGTTGGCGCTTTCAAATTTCGTGGTGCAATGAATGCGCTTGCACAGTTCGATGATGCTCAAAAAAAAGCTGGTGTGGTTGCTTTCTCTTCAGGAAATCATGCTCAAGCAATTGCGCTGTCAGCAAAGATCCTTGGTATTCCAGCAACAATCATCATGCCTAAAGATGCTCCTGCTGCAAAAATGGCAGCGACGCGAGAATACGGAGGCAATATTGTTGAATATGATCGTTATACAGAAGATCGGGAACAAATTGGAAAAGAGATTGCCGAAAAAAATGGTCTAACCTTAATTCCATCTTATGATCATCCGCATGTTATTGCAGGTCAAGGAACGGCTGCAAAAGAACTATTTGAAGAAGTTGGTGACTTGGATTACCTCTTTATATGTTTAGGTGGCGGAGGTTTATTGGCAGGCTCTTCCTTATCTGCCCGTCAACTCTCTCCGGACTGTAAAATATATGGTGTTGAACCTGCCCTAGGAAATGATGGACAAATGTCCTTTAGAAAAGGAGAAATTGTTCATATTGATACGCCCCAAACGATTGCCGATGGTGCTCAAATTCAAAGTTTAGGTAAATTAACATTTCCTATTATTCAAAAGAATGTAGATGACATTTTGACTGTAACAGACGAAGAACTCGTGACTTCTATGAAGTTCTTTGCTGAAAGAATGAAGATGGTGGTTGAACCGACAGGATGCCTTGGATTTGCGGCTGCCCGTAATTTGAAACATGAGTTAAAAGGCAAACGTATAGGCATCATTATTAGTGGTGGGAATGTCGATATTTCTAAATATGTAGAGTTTTTATCAGCTTAATAAAAATCGATGTCTATCTATGATGTCAGTTAAAGCGTCATGGATAGACAATACATGCTACTCGTCTCTCGAACTGTTCACGTCTTAATTTAAATATTCACTTTTGGAGATGGTTATGAGATTTATTTCTGAGTCTGAATCTTCTGCTCTCATCAATCATGAACTCGCTTACGATGCCATTTACGAAGCTTTAATTGCTGCAACTCAATTGGACACTCAAAGTTTTCCTGTGGTTCATGGTCAAGCGTCAGATACCAAAAATACGTTTAGTATTAAATCATCTGCTACCCAGCAATTAGCTGGTCTTAAAGTTGGTTCTTTTTGGGAAGATAATCCTAAAAATGGTTTACCACGCCATAACGCGCTCATTTTATTATTTAATCAAGTGAATGGAAAAATGGCGGCAGCCATCGAAGCAGGCAAAGTGAATGCATTCCGTACAGCAGCTTCTAATGCGGTTGCGACCAATACATTGGCAAGAAAAAATTCAAAAGTATTAGCCATATTTGGTACAGGAAATCAGGCCAAATATGAATGTGAGGCATTAGCGAGAATTAGAAATTTCGATCAGGTTTTGATTGTAGGGCGCGACCAAAATAAAGCCGAAAAAATGGCAGAAGACCTAAAACAATTAGGGATTAAGCTTAAAATTGCTGGTGCAAAAGAAGCTTGTGAACAAGCAGATATTATTGTGACAGCGACTTCTTCGAAGACTCCTCTTTTTAAAGCAGAATGGGTCAAAGTCGGCACTCATATTTCATCTATGGGTTCCGATAAAAAAGGCAAACAAGAACTTCCACCAGAATTATTTTCACAGAGTGGTTTATTCTGTGATCTTAATACTCAGTCTAAAGTCATTGGTGAATTCCAGCATGCACCTGAGTCTGCAATTTTAATGAATATCGGTGATGTGCTTTTAGCAAACACTCAAGGAAGGCAATCTCAGGAACAAATCACAATTTATGATAGTTCAGGGTTATCTATACAAGACTTATATATCGCCCAAAAAATTTTAGAAATTTCTTAATATTTATCATTTAACTGCATCATTCAGGCTGATGCAGTTAAATGATAAGGTATTTCTTTTTATTTGCATTAAATAAACTGCATTAAAAAATAATCCAACAACCGTTCCCTTTCCCCTGCCTTATTTGGGTCTAAAAGTTGAACCATCGCCCCATCAATCACAAACAAGAACATGTGTGCATCTTGCTTTGAAGCATTTACATTGGTTGTTAAAAGCAAATTATAAATTTCATTAATAAGCCAGTTTCGATAGTCAATCACCACCTGATATGCCTTGGGATGTGTTTTTGAAATCTCAAAAATGGCTTTGAAAGGCAAATGATAAAGGCCATCTAAGTTCGCATGTAAGAAATAAATTTTGCGAAGTTTTTCAAGCAGGGGTAAGTCTTTTTGAATGTAAATAATTGAAATCACCTCTTGTTTAAGACCATCTTTTTGAAAGGTTAAGCTCATTTCAATAAGACGTTCTTTTGAGTGGAAGTAATTATAAAAAGTTGCTTTCGGAGTCTTTGACGATTCAATAATGCGGTCTACCCCGACTTTATGAAAGCCATATTTATTAAAAAGATATCGAGAGGTATGAAGCACGCTTAAAGCACGAAATGGGAGATCTGAATGTGGCATATTTTTACCGTTATAAATTAAATTTTTGTTGTATATAAATGAGATACAAACGCCGCTGCCCTTTTTGGGGAGAAAAAAAGGCATAGCAAAGCCGAAAGACTGTGCTTGGCACATCTCAAGTTTTATTGTTGAAATAAGTTTTTAGCCGTAATGACTTAAAGTCTGAGAACCCTAAAGGTAATCAAGCTGCTAAATATAATTTAAGTTGTGTCGTTATAGCTTTTGGCAAAGGCTGCCAAGAAATAATGAATGTGCAAAGCCAACTCCTTTTTATTGGGAGTCCTGCCAGACATTTATAGAATTATGGTGGCAGAACGGAAGAAGGTTGACAGACTAGTATTATCTCAAACTAGCACACCCGAAAGTGTCCCTCTCCCGTCCTACCGCTACGGGAGGGAACGAGTGGTACACCACACAAGGCTATTCCTCAGAAGAAATAACTCTGATGCGGGAGATAATATTCAGCCTGTCAAAGCCGACTGGCAATGTGGCCAGCAGGCAAAGGATAAGCTTCACTTTTGTTGCAGTCAAGCACACAAAATGACATTTGCTTTAAATTAGATCATTAAAAAGTAAGGTTAAATAATAAATAAGTTATTGTTAAATTGGGGTTTATAAAGTTGCGGAATTTTGAGATATAGGGGTTTAGGAAACTAGAAATGCGCTAGTGCGGCTTCCGCCACCTGCGCTTTATTATCAAAGTTATTGTTTAATTGAGTATTTTAAATGCGCCTTAAAGCGATGAGGTTTTCTATTTTTAAAAGAACGCTATCCTGCAACGTTAAATGTACTACGTGGATAGATTAATTTATTTTATCAATTTTAAAAATTTTACCACTTAGAGTACTTTGAAAAAACATTTCAAAACCCGGTCGTATATCTTCACCTTCAACTGTAATATATTTTAAATTAGAAAAACATTGAGTATTAGCGAAATAATTATCTACTGTTGCCTGAATGACGTATTTAATTCCAAACTGGTCTTTGACACTGATATTTTGTTTAAGCATGACGATATCCTAATAAAATTATGGCAGAAATAATGGACCCGCCTAAATATCCAATAGCAAACTGAGTTTTAACTAACTCTATAATCTAATTTAAATAGTTGATTTATAGACGCATAAAAGGTGCGACCATCTAAATTTAAATCAACTTCAATTCCAGAGGAAAGAAGAACTCTTTTACCAACTTCAACAGTTTTAAAACCTTCACGTGTATTTTGTATTCTATTTAGAGGAATTAAAGACACTAAAATTTCTGTACCATTTTTAGATTTTGCAATTAAATCATTTATTTTTAACAATTTATATCCTAAATTAAAATTTACTTATAATCTTAAAATTAATTTAAAGTGAAAAGCACTCATTAGTGCTTTTCATTTATGACTGCTTATAATTATTTATAGAGCAACAATATTTACAGCATTTGGGCCTTTTTGACCTTGTGCAACACTGAATTCAACACGTTGACCTTCAGCAAGAGTTCTGAAACCTGAGTTAGCGATTTCGCTAAAATGAGCAAAAACGTCTGGTCCTGATTCTGGTTGGATAAAACCGAAACCTTTAGCTTCGTTAAACCACTTAACAGTACCTTTCATGATATTTGAATTAGACATAATACATCCTAGTTTTTTTAAAAATTTAAACCATTTTATTGGTTATGAGTAACATCGAAATAATAAAGAATGGAGCTGAAAATCTGAAAAAAACGAAGGATTATGACTAATACTGCGGTACTTAGAGAAGATTTACCAAACATGACTTTTTCTAGTTATGTTCATTGTATACGAAAAATAAAATTAATCAAGTTTTCTAATATATATATTTATTTTATTTATAAAAAAGGTGATGTTCTGGATTCTAAGAGTTGATAAGCAAGTTGTGCTCAATGCAGGCAGGCAAAGGACAGTGCTCTACCCTTATGCAGTCAAGCAAATGACATTTGCTTTAAATTAGATCATTAAAAAGCAAGGATAAATAATGAATAAGTGATTTTTTAAGAAGGGTTTATAAAGGTGGGAGTTTTGGGAGTTACAGCTTTATAGAGCAAGGTTTTGAGGGTGTAACCTTTTTAGAAAGTACAAAGGTTACAAAATTCTGAGGTTACACCGCCCAATTAAGTTATAAATGGAAATTAGACTTAATCTATTTTCATAAAATATAAATCGGTGCCTTTTGCAATGACCTGCTCTTGAAACGGAACCATCACAATACAGTTCGCTTTGACAAACGGTTCAATTTGATATGGCTGCTGTTGCTCAATAATTTCTAATAAATATTCACCATTTTCTTGAGCCTTATAATTTCCCCATAACAATTTTCTGTTTGTCGTATCAGGAACAATCTCTATGTCAGCTTTACCTTTAAAGTAAGCATGATCAAAAAAGTCTGAGATATGCTTATTCAAAATATATTTCACAAAAGCATGCATCAGAATTGCAATATCTTGGATATCACCCGGTAAATTAATAATAGTCGCTTTATCTTCTGTAACAACTACTCGCATACCTTTATGATTACCGCTTTCATCATATATCTGCACTGTCTCACGACTAGGTGGAGTCCTATCTTTGCCTTTTAGAATTTTAATTTCATTCGCTGGTATACAACGTGTATTCAAGGCCGATGACATGCTGCTTTGATCAAAGATTGGAAGTTTTTCAAGCTGAAATAAAGAAGAACGGTTATTTTGATATGTGCAGCAAAGAATGACATCAAAATTCGAGGTTTGTTCTTCAAAGAACTTTATATAATCGTCCCTGCTTGTCGTTAAGGAGTCATCTAAAGCTGGGTCATTATCTTTTTTAAGATTATTAAATGCTGCATCGAAACGTTCAGGTTTAAGTAATTTTATTTCTACGTGTTCATATCCCCATGTTTTCAAGACATCTTTAACATAGAGACTTTCCTCGCTCATTTCATCTTCATCAAAAGAATGCATACTTACAATGAGAATTTTTGGATTCTTATATATAGATAATTCTTTGACTCCTGCTCGTCTTAAGGCAATTAATTTTTCAGGAGTTAGCTTTTCATCTTTTTTTAAAATCACATCGCCTTGTTTAAATATACTGCCCTTAGGAATAACACCATGCATAGCAGGAATGGAGCCAGTAATTTTTTTAGCATCGGTATCAGAAAGATCTAATCTTTCATCTTGTTCAGCAATGACTGCATCTAAGGACTCTGGTAATTTTGTATAGGCAGGAATCTCTAACAAACTTGGAACATTTAGGTCTAATTTATAGGGATTAATTGATCTATAAAGTTGTTGTCCCCAATAGTACCAACTAGTAATTAGTAAAGGGCTTTCTTTACTTGCAGTTTGAGTTATTTCTGAATTAATAGCCCATCCTGCATATCCTGATAAATTATGTAGAGGATAGTCCTGTAAAGCATACACATCACTTGCATTAACTTGTTTTATTGCGTCATCCAGCTCTACAGTTTCTTTTAAATCGCCTTTTGGCAAATTTATATTGATGTGATAAAAAATATCCGTTAAATGATTTGGTAAGTTATCGGGTACTGGAAGTTTTTTTTGCATAAATATAATTCCTGGAAGTACCTCAAATAGGAGGTACTTCGCTAATTTTAATTATTAATCAACATTAATAAAGAACTTATCACCGTCTAAAACGCGTTCAGCATTGAAGAAAGATCCTAAAAAACTACCTGCTCTACGGTTGTCAGACGCATCAATTTTTTTCACCGAAGCCCCTGTACCACCTTGGTGGGTAGCTGCAAATGGAAATTCATCACAATCGCAGTCAGTAGCGACTTCATCTGAATCGCCAGTAAAGAAGCACTTTGAACCAACAGTTGGACCATATTTAACTTTGCACATTTTCACAGATTCAGCTCGATTATCTTTACGAGTTTGAGCATCGCGTAAACGAGTTAAAGGACTTGCACTTGAACTAGGAAAAACTGAGTTAGGTGCTCCAGCTATAAACTTACCAGGTTGTCCAGCTGCAAATGCTTCTTTAATGTGCTTTGCAGATTCATCTACATCGGGATTAGTGACTTTAATTGTAGTAAGGACAGGTGGTACATCTGAATATACACATCCTTTCGTATTTGCTTTAGCTTTACCTATATCACAACGTACACCAGGACTATAAATACCTGGATCATAACTTGCGGCATCATTAAATGACGCGTTTGCTTTAACAACTTGAAAAGACACACTAGGAGATAATGATAACGGGTTTGAAGAAGCTAACTCTGTATTAGACGGCGTGAAAGTTGTTGTAGATTCTAAAGATAAGCCATTTACTAAATTAATTGGATTGCCATAGACAGTCTTTGCTGTGCAGTTATAACAGTACAACTCAGGTCGTACTTTTAGAGAATCGCCAGGTTGCCCTATAATTTGTGTGCGCAGTTTATATTTAAAAGTCCAAGTTAATGCATTTTTTGGATTATCAGAATAAACATATGCAACCACTTTCGCAGTACCTACATTTAATCCTTTTGCATCAGTCAATGGAATTTCAAATGGTTCGGACTCTAAACAATGCGCCCCTCTGTTTATATAGCTATCTAGATCTTTTCCAACTTTTTTACAAATTGGTGATACATCCAAAGCACTAGCAGCATGGCTAGTTGTTACTATGAATACTGAAGCTAAAGCTATTATATATTTAGTTATATTTAACATGAAGTTTCCAATTTTATAAATTTAAAAAATCACTCTAATAAGCCATTTTTGCTTACCAAAATGATGGGGAATAATATCACAATTAAAAAATAAGTAAATTTATTGATTAAAATTGATATGTTACATTTACCAATTGGTATTTTTAAAATTTTAGAGCATAAAAAAACAAAACACTATTCACGTAATTATTATTCATAAACTTATCTAAACATCTTTTGTTTAAACTATTTTATTAAGCTTTATTTCAATGTATTCAAATAAAAATTATATCCAAACGCTTAGGCATCATTGTTTTGAGCAGCTCCTATCTTGGTCTTCAAAAGAAATTTTTAATTATTTTCCGCTTAAGGATTAATCAGCTGTATGAATTTATGAAAAGCAATAAAAAAAGCCCTAAACCATTATAGTTTAGGGCTTTTTAAGTCATGTAAAGCTATTCGAGTTTATATGACTTTAATGTCTTGGTAGGTATATCCAGACTCGAACTGGAGACCTCTACGATGTCAACGTAGCGCTCTAACCAACTGAGCTATACACCTAAGATGGAAAGCATAATATTCATTTTTCAAAAGCAAAACAAGTGATTTTCAATTGAAAAAAATACAAATGAGCAGACTTTAAGCAAACTTTTTTCATTTTCTAAAAAAGAAAAACGGTACATGGTTTAACCATATACCGTTTTGTTTAGCTGAATATCAAACTCAACTTAACAAGGGCATTTCTTTAAAGTACCGCCAGCCGATGGATAACGCGCATCGACACAATAGCGATAGAAAGTTTTAGCATCCATTGGTGTTAAATCAGAATGATGAGCCTTCATGTGTTCCAGATACGTTTGATAATCTGGCACTCCAACCATGAGTCGAAAGCTTTGCTGCAAACGCTGCCACAGTGTTGCAATGCGTGACCAGTTCTTTGGAGAAAGCAATAGCTCTTTTTGTGAGAGCACCGTCATTTTAATGATTTTCGCAATAATGACAGTTCCATTTTTTGCAAATTTAAAATTCATCATTACTTTCCTCGCGTGGTGATCACTTCAGGATCAGCATATACAGCTGGGGATTCATTTACGGTTGGTGTCGGGCTTGCTAACGCACGGCGTACAATACCAATCGCAGCAATCACCATCACAATCGCAACGATCATGAAGAAGCCACAAAGTGCAGCATTGATTTGATTTGACATCACAATCGTCTGCATTTCTTCAAGTGTTTTTGCTGGTTTTAATATTTCACCACGAGCAATCGCATCTGAAAATCTATTCGCTTGTGCTAAGAAACCAATCTTTGGATTTTCGTGGAAAATCTTTTGCCAACCAGCAGTCATACATGTAATGAATAAGAAAATTGTTGGAATGATCGTCACCCATACATATTTTTCTTTTTTCATTTTAAACAGAATGACTGTACCCAAAATGAGTGCCATCGAAGCTAGCATTTGGTTACCAACACCAAATAAAGGCCACAATGAATTGATACCCCCTAATGGATCAATCACACCTTGATAGACGAAGAATCCCCATCCACCTACTGCAACTGCTGTACCGACTAAGTTACCCAAGAATGAACTAGAAGATTTAATCTTAGGAATTACAATACCCACTGTGTCTTGCACCATGAAACGACAAGCACGAGTTCCGGCATCTACAGCGGTTAAGATGAATAATGCTTCAAACAAAATAGCAAAGTGATACCAGAATGCCATCATTGAACGGCTATTGAAAATTTCCGAAATGATATGTGCCATACCAATCGCAAAAGTAGGTGCACCACCTGTACGCGATAAAATCGAAGTTTCTCCGACTTCCTGTGCCAACAGCGTTAACATTTCAGGGGTAACAACAAATCCCAAATTACGAACCGCTTCTGCCGCTGATTCTACAGTTGTACCAAGTACAGCCGCAGGTGCATTAATTGCAAAGTACACTCCTGGGTCTAAGACAGTTGCACAGATCATCGCCATAATACCGACGAAAGACTCCATGAGCATGCCGCCATAACCAATCACGCGAATGTCTGCTTCGTTATCAATTAGTTTTGGTGTAGTACCACTTGATACAAGCGCATGGAAACCAGAAATGGCACCACAGGCAATAGTAATAAATAGGAATGGAAATAAACTACCTGAGAAAACAGGACCAGTACCATCAATAAAATGGGTCACTGCTGGCATTTTTAATTCAGGTAATGCAATGATAATACCGACTGCTAAACCGAGAATGACACCAATTTTAAGGAAGGTAGATAAATAATCACGTGGCGCTAACAATAACCAGACAGGTAATACTGAAGCAATAAATCCATAAATGATTAAGCACCATGTAAGCTGTGTTCCAGTTAAGGTGAAAAACTCACCCCAGTATGGATCTGCTGCAACATGTCCACCATAAACAATGGCAAGCATCATTAACACGAAGCCAATAATAGAAACTTCAGCAATACGTCCCGGGCGAATAAATCGCATGTAAACGCCCATAAATAATGCAATTGGAATAGTTGCTGCAATAGTAAAAACACCCCATGGACTATGGGCAAGTGCTTTAACCACAACTAAGGCCAATACCGCAAGGATAATAATCATTACCCCAAGCGCACCAAGCATTACAACGATACCAGCAAAAGAACCCAGTTCCTGTTTTGCCATTTCACCAAGCGAACGACCGTCTCGACGCGTTGAAATAAATAAAACTAAGAAGTCTTGTACTGCACCTGCGACAACCACACCGACCAGCAGCCAGATTGTTCCGGGTAAAAAACCCATTTGTGCAGCCAAAATTGGCCCGACTAATGGTCCCGCTCCGGCAATTGCCGCAAAGTGATGACCAAAAAGTACGTATTTATTGGTGGGAACATAATCCAGACCATCGGCTAAACGATGTGCTGGGGTTAAACGTCTTGGGTTTAATTCAAATACTTTAGTTGCAATAAATAGACTATAAAATCGATATGCGATGCTATATAAACATGCTGCAGCAAGTACAAGCCAAACCGCATTGACATGTTCACCACGACTGAGTGCCAGCATCCCAAAAGAAATTGCACCTATAATTGCCACTAGGCTCCAGACCAGCTTGGAGGGAAGCGTAGATTTCGCTTGCATTGTGTCCATTCTTAACCTCTCAATAAATAACTACAGCATTTTTATATTGTTATGTACTGTTCTATCAAATCCTTGTGACTGTACTCCTCCTTTAATTTTTTTCCTCTTATACTTTCGCATAAAAAAAGGGATGATTTACATCATCCCTTCGATAATAGTTTATTTTTTAACTATTATGCACGCTCTAAATAATCGCCAGTACGAGTATCTACACGAACGCTATCTTCTTGCTGAACAAATAACGGAACACGAACAACCGCACCTGTTTCAAGCTTAGCTGGTTTACCGCCACCGCCAGATGTATCACCGCGTACACCTGGATCAGTTTCAACAATTTTTAATACTACGAAGTTCGGTGCACTTACAGTTAAAGGCACACCGTTGAACAACATAATAGTACATTTTTCATTTGAATCGTCTTTTAACCATTTAGCTGCATCGCCCATTGCAGTTTTGTCTGCAGCGATTTGCTCAAAAGTTACAGGATCCATGAAGTTCCAAAGCTCGCCATCATTGTATAAGTAGTCCATTTCTACTTCTACGATGTCAGCCGCTTCTACAGTATCGCCAGACTTAAAAGTTTTTTCTAAAACTTTACCAGTTCTAAGGTTACGTAATTTTACGCGGTTGAACGCTTGACCTTTACCTGGTTTTACGTATTCATTTTCCATGATTGAACATGGGTTACTGTCAAGCATGACCTTAAGGCCCGGCTTGAAATCATTTGTAGAATAATTGGCCATGACTGGCACACTCCAAACTTAACAAGTCAACTATGCGATATAATGCGTTGTTGCATTATCTTAATCGTGTCAAATGATAAACTATTTATACCAAGAGCAAAACTGGCAATCGCAACTGAGTGACCTTATTACAGATCCTTTGGAGTTGCTAAACCTACTCGAGTTATCCACCGATCAGCTATTATCAGGTGCGATTCTGGCTTCTGAACAGTTTAAATTACGGGTTCCTCGCGCGTTCGTCGGAAAAATGAACGTTAAAAACCCTTTTGACCCGCTTTTACTACAGGTTTTACCTCATCATTTAGAACTTGAGGAACATCCTGAATTTGTAACTGACCCTTTAGGCGAAGAAGCAGCAAATCAATTACCCGGTGTATTACATAAATATCAATCACGTTTTTTACTGACTTTGACGGGTGCTTGTGCGGTACATTGCCGTTATTGTTTCCGTCGTCATTTTCCCTATCAAGAAAATTTACCGAAAAATGACGATTGGCCAAATATAAAAAACTATATTGAAGCGAATCCCAATATTAATGAAATCATTTTGAGTGGTGGCGACCCCCTTACGCTTTCTAATCGTAAATTAGCACTTTGGCTAGAACGTTTATCATCTCTCAAACAAATTAAGATTCTGAGAATTCATTCACGGGTTCCAATTGTTATTCCAAACCGTATCGACGAAGAGCTGATTTCTTTATTAAAAAACAGTAGGCTGCGTATTATTCTGGTGGTACACTCAAACCACGCTTCTGAACTCGATGACTTTACCTGTTCAAAATTGTTGCAGTTATCTGCCGAGCACATTACTGTACTTAATCAGGCAGTTTTGCTTAAAGGCGTTAATGATTCTGCACAGACATTAATTGATTTAAGTTATCGTTTATTTGAAGCTCGCGTTATGCCTTATTACTTACATGTTTTAGATAAAGTAAAAGGTGCACAACATTTTGATTTAATACCATCTGAGATAGATGATATATATCGTGATGTGTTAGCGAACCTACCGGGGTATTTGGTTCCTAAACTCGTCAGGGAAATTGCGGGCGAAAAGAATAAAACACCGCTTTTTGGGGCTACAACATTTTGAGTTATATAATAAGTGATGATGAATAATGCACTATCGGACATTTTTCACAATCAAACCGCACTCACTCGTGAACGGTTAAGCTTTTGTGAAGCCAATATTAAAGATCTTAATGAATGGGTCACTACCCTTTCTATTATGCAACTCGGCGATACGTCAAAAGCATTATTCACCGCAATTTTAGAGCTCAATGAATTAAAATGTAGCGAGACCTTGCGTTTCGATCTCATACAAACGCTCCATCCCACCATTAATAACGTTCTTGCAAGCCTAGAAAAAAACTTTTTTAACCAAGGCGTTATTAGCACAGACCGTAATGAACACATTATTGAATTAGCAATGTTGCTCCGATGCTATTTTGCCAGTATTTATTTAAATATTGCTAAAAATAGCCATGAGCAATTACAGCATCAAAAATTTTCACTGTTTGCCTATAAACAAAAAAAGAATTTGCAAACGGCACGTACTTTAGCGACTTTCCATGCGCTGCAACAATTAACCAGTCTCTTATATCAGCAGCATATGCTCTATAGTGAACCAGTCAAAGGGCAATGGCTAATTGCACATCAACTCTATGAAACTGCTGTTCAACACAAATATCATCTGGTAAATATTAACCATATTCAGGGTGTACATCACCCTCTAGCAAATATTACTCAAGCTTATGCTCAGCTTATTTTGCTCGATATTTTAAATACGAACCAAATTCGTCAGTCAGAAATTCAGGCATTATTTCAATGTAGTTTTGACTGGGCAAGAATGATTCATATTTTGCCGAAAGATACTGCATTAACAAAATATGTGGTCGACCCAAATAAAGATCATCCGCCGGTTTATAATACGAAACGCAGCTCTAACTTTAGCCCAAACATTTTTATAGGCACACAGGCATTACTTGAGCATGTCACTGCAACCATGCATAAAAATGCGCAATATATTTCCAAAAATGAAAAATTTTATTTAAGCCCAGCTTTAAAGTTTCATGTTCAAACTATTTTAGGTACTACGGCTCAACGTCGTCATGAACGTTATGAATATAATGCCGAGCTACAAATTTGTTTCGGTTTAAGTACAGCTCATTTCTATCTCTCGAAAGCAAAAAACTTTGAAGAAACGCTACAACTGAACAATAACTACAACTTACAAAGTGAATCTAAAGTTCTATCCAATTTAGAGAAAAAAGAACAACAAACAACATCCTATCAACGCTTAAGTCGTGAAAGCAAAACCATTTATCAAACCACTGTTCTCGATATTAGTGTCAATGGATATCGTATTAAATGGTCTGGAGAAGCACCAAAAAATCTAAGAACCGGTGAATATATTTTAGTTAAAGAAACCTTGCATGGACAATGGCGTGGTGGAGTAATCCGCTGGATTAAACAGTCGACAGAAAAAAGCCTAGAGTTAGGTTTAGAGATTTTGTCACAGGCCATGTTCCCTTGCGCAGTCCATATTCAAGCTGAGCGTCATACGCGCAATTATCATCCTGCACTATTACTACAAACACAAAACCTAGAAGAAATACAAAATACGCTGATTTTACCGGGGTCACAAATTTTTAGAGAGCAACAAACAATTCATTTACGATTGGGGACAGAAGAAATCAAAGTGTATCTACTCAAAGCACAACTCATTACTCAAAGTTTTATTCAATTTCATTTCGAACTTCTGAATGATCAGCAACAAAATCTGCTTGATCAGTTCATGATGAAAAAGAATAGCAACTCTAGCAGTCAAGATTTATGGGAAGCACTAAAGTGAGAAACTCTTTATTATCTAAAAAGTTAAAACGTACTGAAACACGTTTACTCATTATTGATGACAACCAGCTACGTTATAACCAGATTTTAAATTTATTATTGGGGAATGATTATCAAGTTCAGGCATTATTGCTTGATGACCTAAAAAGTTTTGAAAAACAGTTAAATACGCCTTGGGATGCTATTATTTTTGGTCGTGCTTATGACCTAAAAATTGAACAAACCCTCTCCCTTATTCAAGCATCTGAGCAACCACATTTACCTGTTTTGTTATTGCAACCTGAAGACTATCAACCTCAGCAATATCAGGCTTATATTCATAAAGGTATTTATGATGTAGTTCCATTAGAACCATTAGATTATTTTTATATCACGCTTATTCGAACCTTGTCGTATAGCCATTTATTGCAAACTGAGCAACGCCTGACCAGTGAACTAGAGACTATTCACTCTCATACACAAACATTGGTCAATAACAGTCATAAAGCAGTTGCCCTTTTTCAAGAAGGCATGCACGTTAAGGCAAATACAGAATATCTCAATCTTTTTGGCTTTAAGCAAGAAGAAGAGATTATTGGCCTGCCGATATTAGATGTTTTACAACCCAATGATTTAAATATTTTTAAACAAAGATTTAAGAAAATTTCATTAGGTCAATTTGATCAGGCGCGTTTTGAAATCCAGAGTCAACATGCAGCAATTTCAGGTAATAATGCTTTAAAACTTGAATTTATTCCCAGTCAGGAAGAAGACGCCGTACAGTTAACCATTGACTATCAACTGGATTTACAAACACCCGCAAATACAGTTTTTTCTGAAAAGAGCTATGGGTTAATTACACCTTGGCAACAGATTAATCGACAGCTATCAACCCACCCTGCTCAAGCGAATGCATTGGTTTTATTTAGATTAAGTCAGTGCCCAGAACGTGTATTTCTACTCAATTGGCAAACTCCTGGACAATATTTTAATCAGCTGCAAAGTTTTCTGAAAGAACAAGCACAAATGCCGATTTTTAATCTTGAACTTGGGGCATATCTTGGCGTTTTGCAAGCTGAAAACAGTACAGTCCTTAACTCCCAATTGGCTAGTCTGCAAAGTTTGCAAAAAGAGCATTTATTACCGATTAATGAGCTTAACTACTCGATCCAGTTTAAGCTGAGTTATGCGCAAATTACTGAACCTTTAGATGAAGCTAGTTTTGCAAAGCTACTCAATCAAACCAATCAGCAAGAGCTACCTAAGGCGAAGTCAGAAATTGAGTTAGTGCCAACTATCGATATTATCTCTCCTGAGCCTACGAGTTCTTCTATCTCACTTGATCTAAGTCTTCAGAATGTTGATGCTCCTGTGCAATCCTCTCTATTGCAACAATTAAAGCAACAGCTAGCGCGGGGTGAAATCCATTTAAAATATCAGCAGATTTATGATAAGCATGATCAAGAAACCCATAACTATGAAGTTACTAGCGGTTTTATTGCAGATGAACAGTGGCATGACTTAAACGATTTAGCCACATTAAGAGATGATAGCGAACTTTCTATTCAATTAGACCGTTGGGTCTTGGTTGAGGCTAGCAAGCAGCTACATAATTTTATTACGCAGTACCCGAAAGCTAAACTGATTATTAACTTGAATATTGATATCTTACTCAAAGATAAATCATTCCCTGAGCTGATTTCGAAATTACTCACCATTATTGGTAGTAAGCAAGAAAGCCCATTGGTTCTACAATTTTCAGAACAAGCGATTCAGCCACATCTTGCAATAGTGCAGCAACAAATAGCTCGCCTACGTCAACACGGCGCAGAAATTTCAATTCGGGATTTCACATCTTCTATTTATAGTGAATCGATATTGCAACAACTTGATGTTCAATATTTAAAATTACAATCGAAGAAGACAGAGCTATTAAACTCAGACGTTGGTTTAGCGCAATTACAAGAAAAGGTTTTGAACTATTTGACTGTAAAACCAGTAGGGATTTTACTTGCCGATCTTGATGATATGAACTTATTTGCTAACGCTTGGAATGTGGAAGCACGTTTCTTACAAGGTCGTTATTTCCAGAAAAAACTTGATCGATTAACAGACGTACAAGACCAATAATGGTCTTGTCGTCCATAAACAAAAAACGGGCATAAAGCCCGTTTTTTGTTTCGTTTTGCAGTATTAACGCTTGATAGAGCGAGACATACCAGAAAAACGTTGTTTGAATTTGTCGATACGACCACCAGTGTCTACATTCTTTTGCTTACCAGTGTAGAAAGGGTGGCAAGCTGAACATACGTCAAGGTAGATAGTGTCTTTACCTAAAGCAGAACGAGTTTCGATTACGTTACCGCAAGAACAAGTTGCTACTAATGTTGCATATTTTGGGTGAATATCGGCGCGCATCGTCGATTACTCCTAATTTAGAAAGGCTTAAGCTGCCATCGCAATTGATCACTCTCAACTAAGTTGAGGACAGGCTCAAATGAGCAGATCAACACCACAACAGACCATTCTTTTGGCCCACCGAAACCTCTAGGGTTAGAGCTAAGCACAACAAGTGGACAAGATTATACGTCAAATAATTTTTATTTGCGAATTAATCTTTAGATTTAGCCCAGTAATTTGCAATTACCCCACAAACCATTAATTGGATTTGGTGAAAGATCATAATAGGTAACACAATCATGCCTAAAGGCTGGCCAATAAATAAGATTTGCGCCATCGGCACACCACTTGCCAGCGTCTTTTTTGAGCTACAAAAGAAAACCGTGACTTGATCTGCTCGGTTAAATCCAAAAGCACGTGGTAGATAAAGTGCTAATAGCATAATGATGGTTAAAAGAACTGAACAAGCAACCGTTAGAATAAGTAAGGTTTTCCAACTCACCTGATGCCAAAGCCCTGCGACTACTGCCCCACTGAATGCACCATACACCACCATCAAAATAGAACCTTGATCGAAAGCTTTAACAATACTTGGCACTTTTGCCATATAGGGAAAAATATAAGGACGTAATATTTGTCCTAAAATAAATGGCACTAACAGTAACAATGTAATTTGTATAATTGAAGCAGTCGGATCGAACCCATGTTGGCTTTGGCCTAAAATAAAAAAGCTAACTAACACTGGTGTAATAAACATACCAATCAAATTTGAAAAAGATGCACTACAGACCGCTCCCGCCACATTCCCTTTTGCAACCGATGTAAATGCAATAGAAGATTGAACCGTAGAGGGTAAAAAGCACATAAACAAAAAACCCCAGTACAGCTGCTGACCTAGTAGAGGTAACAGAATCGGCTTAGCCAACAAACCAATCACTGGAAAAACAAAAAAAGTAAATGCGAATACAAGTAAATGCATTTTCCAATGCAAAATGCCTTCAATTACAGCCTCACGAGACAGCTTCGCACCATGCAAAAAAAATAATATTGCAATCGCGACCGTGGTGAGTGTATTGAAATATTGCGCTGCTTGACCACTGACTGGAAAAAATGTTGCTAGTAATACCATTCCAACCAACAAAATTGTAAATCGATCAAGTGCCAATAACTTCAACATAGCCACATCCTATGATTATTTTAGATAAATAAAAAACCCAGTTGATAAATTGACCATTCGGTCGGATATTCATCATACTGGGCTCTAAAAATAAAGCTAGACTTTTAAGACCTAAATCTTAAATCACCTAAGTCATTTATTTAGTTATTTCTGGCATCAGCATCTTGTTGAATCAACTCGATTTTATAACCATCTGGATCTTCAACAAATGCAATAACCGTTACGCCGCCTTTCATTGGGCCAGCTTCACGCACGACTTTACCACCACGTGCTTTAATTTCTTCACATGCTTTATAAGCATCATCAACGCCAATGGCAATATGCCCGTATGCATTGCCTAAATCATAACTTGAAGTATCCCAGTTATGAGTGAGTTCAAGCACAGTATTGGTTTCTTCATCACCATAACCAACAAATGCCAGAGTAAAGCGCCCTTCTTCATAATCACGCTTACGAAGTAACTTCATTCCTAATACTTCGGTATAGAACTTTAAAGATTGTTCTAAATTGCCTACTCGCAACATTGTATGAAGCATTCGCATGTTTATTCACCTGCCTTTTCTGATTCATGTGTTTGATGATCTTTTAGCAGTTTTCCAACCCAAACCACTAAAATCAAGATTGGAATACCAATAAGAGTGGTCATCAAAAAGAATTTTGGATATCCAATATTACTAACTATGGTACCTGAATATCCACCCAAAAGTTTTGGTGTAAGCGTCATGAGTGAACTAAAGATCGCATATTGAACAGCTGTGAACGACACACTCGTTAAACTTGAAAGGAATGCAATAAATGCGGCACCCGCCAAGCCAGAAGCCAAGTTGTCGACAATAATGGCAAAATAAAGCCATAAAGAACTATACGGTTTAATCACCTTACCGCTGATTTCAACTGATTGACCTGAAAGCGGGTCAACGTAAGCTAAAGGTTCAATATTTACATCTAATTCACTTGCTGCTTTTAGATTTGAGCTAACAGCATATGGATGAGATGCAGAAAGTATTTTCCGTTCACCATCTACTACAGCTACATTGAGTTCTTTACTTGCCGATGAAGCTAATTTTTTCGCATCAATTGCTGCACTAAAAATACCTTTTTCATCTGACATTTTTGCATCAAAATTTTGTCCATCAAGACTAATTATGATTTTTTGCGTAGGGGTTAAAGCTTGCCCGAAGTATTGCCCTCGAATCACAATACTCCTTTCTCCCTCTTTCAAATAGATTTGATCATTACCCATGATTGGTAAAATTTGTAGAGGTGATTTGGCTAATTCAGTAGTGAGTAATGGCTGAGTACGAGTCACAGGCGCTACACCATTTTGTGTGGCATAAGCAGCTTTCACCTCAATTTGTTTCACTCCATTAAAGCTAGAACTTGGTACCGCTAGCTTCCACAAACCTACTTCATCGGGCTGAACTTTATAGTTTTGCTCACCAACTTTTACATCAACTACATCTAATGGCTGTCCAGATTTTACCAGTCCAATAAAAATTAAATTGGTAGAACTTGCCAAAACTGCACCGACAAACATAAGCTTCATAATGTTTATACGCTGTGCTAAAAGGCCACCTAAGAAGCCACCTATTAAACTAAATATCACCCCATAGATTTTGACTGCTTCGGCAATTTGTTCTTTGCTAAAGTTAAGGTCTTGATAAAAAACATTGGAAATAACACCCGCAATAATGTCTGAAATACGGAAGAAACCAATGAGGAGTAATAAGACTAATGCAAGTTTGACACCATAACGTTTAAAGAAATCTAAGATTGGTGCAATCCATGTCTCTTTAGCCATTTGTTGGTTAACTACACCAAATTTAACCAGTAAATAGCCCACAAAAATGGCACAAGCTGTCGCCGTTAAAAATCTTAAAGCTTCTAAACCAAATAATGCTGCGTTGTCTTTTATACTTCCAGCTTGCGAGATTGCTTCTGTTATCTGTCCAGAATAAATATAGGTGACTACAAATGAAATAGCGGCAACAAAAAACACGAACACCAAACGGTAATAATCACTACTCTTATAGTTTTTATAAACACGATTTACTTGAGGTTCACGAACGAGCAAAGTCGTTACAATGCCGACCAACATAACCGCTGCCATGGTTAAGTAAGTCATTTTCCAAGCTTCGTAAATGTAATTACCTTTAGCAGTTCCCAAATATGCAGCTAGAAATAATGCCCCCGCTCCAGCCACAATCATTCCGATTCGATAACCAGCATTATAAGTAGATGCCAACACTGTTTGCATTTCTGTTTCTGCTAATTCAATACGGTAGGCATCAATCACAATATCTTGTGTTGCTGCTGAAAAACCAAGCAACACAGCACCTACTGCCATTTGAACAAGATAACTCGGACCTAAAGCAGGATCAGAAAAAGCCATAATACAAATAGCAAGGACAATCAAACACTGTGCAATTAACAACCAAGCACGTCTTCGGCCTAACATTTTGGTTAAAACAGGTACAGGTAACTCATCAATGAGAGGAGCCCAAACAAACTTAAAAGAGTAACCTAGAGCCGCCCAACTAAAAAAAGTGACTGCACTTTTATCAATGCCTGCCTCTCCAAGCCATAAAGAGAGACTAGAGAAAATTAATAAAATTGGAATTCCGGCAGAAAAACCAAGGAACAGCATAATTAATGCACGGCGATCTAAAAATGCTTTAAAAGCCGAGACCCAACCCGAAGCTTGTGTGGTCATTCGTTTTTTATTTTCCATAAATTATAAATGTGCCTATTCAAACCCTTCTTACAATTGCTTTCAAGATTCTTTATGCAAACATTTTGGGTTTGGCGATAAAAACCGCAAGTTTGCTTGATATTTTATGCTAAACCTGTATACCTTTAGGGCTTCAAACTTCGTTTTCTTTTGCTGGATATCAACAGTGACACAAAAACTTGATCAAGTGACTATTTCAACTTTATCACTCGCCAAAACAAACACCACAAACGTCACAGTAAATGCATTTCCTTCAGCTTTTGAGCAACCTGATATAAAAATGACCTTAGACAAGACCGTTTTAAAACCTGAACAACTTACACATATCCCAGATTTTGAAAAAATTCCAGCTTCAACCAAACGCATCAAACCGCTTAATAACTTTTTAGGTCAAGATCGTGCCAAAGCATCTGTAGAGGCGGGAATTTCTTTGCCCTACTCAGGCTACAACATTTTTGCTGTAGGAACTGCTGGTTTAGGCAAACGTACCATGATCAAACGTTTGTTACAGCAGCACGCCAAAACAATGCCAACGCCTGATGACTGGGTGTATGTCTATAATTTCAAACAAGCACGTCAACCTATTGCCCTACGTTTCCCAGCAGGTCAAGGCACTAAGTTTCAACAAGCACATGAACAAACTTGGCAAATAATTTTAAAACAACTTGAACGCCGTTTTAGTGCAGAGACTTATCATAACCGTATTGAGCGCATCCGTCAGGAAACAGGCGATGTACAACAGCAAGCGCTTGTTGAACTGACCAAAGAAGGTGAAGAACTCGACTTAAAACTCATTTCTCGTAATGAGAAACATGGCTTTGTACCTGTACAAGTTAAAGATGATCAAGTTCAAGAACTTACCCAAAACGATATTGATGCTTTAAATAGTAAACAACGCGCTGAAATTGCGGCCAATATTCGCTATATGGATAAAAAGCTGGATCGCCTTGGTTTACATTTAGGTGATTTAGAAGATGATGCACGTGACAAAGTGTCTGTGTTAAATCGAGATATTGCAACGCAAGTCGTTATGCCAAGAATGGATCTTATTTTAAATAAATATGGTCAGGTTAAAGGACTCGAAGATTACTTAAAACAATATGCTCAAGATATTATTGATAATGTTGAATTGATTTTAGAACAAGATGAAGATGATTATGCTCCATCAATGTTCAACCGTGTTCCTGCACGTTATCAAGCTAATGTTATTGTGGCTAATAAACCAAATAGCGGTGCTCCTGTTATTTTTGAAGACTTTCCAACACACTATAATTTACTTGGTCACGTTGAACAGCTTACCCATAACGGCACAATTATCACAGATTTCACCTTAATTCGTCCGGGTTCATTGCATCAAGCCAATGGTGGCTTTTTAATGCTTGAAGCTGAACAATTACTAGAACAACCATATGCTTGGCAAGGTTTAAAACGCGCGCTTAAATCTGGGCAACTGAGATTATCTTCACTTGAACACATGCTGACTCTAACTGGCAGCATTTCGATTGAACCTGCTGCAATTCCGCTCGATATTAAAGTGATCTTAATGGCTGAGCCTGAAATTTATTATGAAATTTTAGAGATTGAACCAGAACTTGGCAGTGTCTTTAAAATTCGTGCAGATTTTACCGATACTCTGCAACGTAATGAAACGAATGAACAGGCTTATATGCAGCTCATTGCTGACTATGTTCAAGCCGATAAATTACTACCATTTGATCGTAGCGCTTTAGCAGCTTTATTAACTGATTCGAGCCGCCAAGCAGAAGATCAAAGCTCGTTATCATTACATGCGTCTACTCTAGGTGACCTCATTCGGGAAGCGCACCACCATGCGTTTAAAGCCGAGGACAAGATCGTCACTGAACAGCATATCAACCTAGCCCTACAACATCGACAATACCGTTTAGGCTATTTAAGAGAGCTTTACTGGCAAGATCTTTCACGTGGTACACAATTAATCGAAACGTCGGGATACCGTTTAGGTCAGATCAATGCCCTTTCCGTTATTCATTATGCAGATGTTGAGTTTGGTTTGCCTTCACGTTTGACAGCGTCCGTTTATCAAGGTGGCGGTGATATCCTTGATATTGAGCGTAGTGTAGAACTTGGTGGCTCACTGCATGCCAAAGGCGTGTTGCTCATGTCTAGCTTCTTGAAAGCTCACTTTGGCCGTGAACAAATTTTACATTTCTCAGCTGCGCTTGCATTTGAACAGAGCTATGGTCAAGTCGATGGCGATAGTGCCACTGTTGCTGAGCTTTCAGCATTGATTTCTGCGATTAGCCAAATACCAATTGATCAATCATGGGCAATTACTGGCTCTATGAACCAATTAGGACAAGTCCAGCCAATTGGTGGCGTCAATGCAAAAATTGAAGGCTTTTATGATGCATGTAAATTACAAGGTTTCACAGGTAAGCAAGGTGTCATTATTCCTCGTCAAAATATGCAGCATTTAATGATACGTCAGGATGTTATTGATGCTGTTCGCAGCGGTCAATTCCATATCCATGCGATTGATACTATTGATCAAGCACTTGAAATCTTAATGGCTCGTCCGGTTGGTGCACTCGATAAAAAGGGTAAATACAGCAAAAATTCAATTTATGCAGCAGTGATGGAACAACTTGAATATTGGCAAGCCATTGAGGATGGTGCTGAAATTGAAGAAGAGCCAAAAAAGAAAAAGAAAAATAAGAAAAAAATTAAGAAGCATGAAGAACTTACGGCTAACGATCTGCCACAAGAAAATGCAGAAGAAGTTGCCACATTAAAACAGAAGTAATAAAAAAAGGGCCTGTAAAATACAGGCCCTTTTATATTGTTTAGGCTAAAAATGCTTAAACTTACCCGACTAGCGAACGATTTGAATCGCTCGCCCTCCTGCTAACTGGCTAAAATATTGTTTAAGTGCTTCAACACAACGTTGAATTTTCATTGGTTGTTGATCATGCTTGGCAACCTCTGCATACAATGTAAAAGCTGGTAATTTCCAATCTGGCATGAGTTCAATCAAAGAACCATTTTTTAATTCTTTTTGAGCGTCCAAATATAAAATTCGTGCAATACCATGCCCTTGCTGACATAACGCTTTTGCAACTTGTAAATTATTGCTCTGCAAACGGCTTTGCATTTCAATATTAAGCGTTTCACCTGTTTTTACATGTTGAAAATTGAAATGGCGCGAGTCATTCATGACATTAATCGACAACAATTCATGATCTCTTAAATCATTAGGATGCACAATTGGACTAGATTGGTTCAGATAACTGGGAGAAGCTACCAAAATTTGATCTACAAAAGCCATCGGAATGATAGAACTACTCTCTTCTACCGGAGTGGAACTCATGCGTACTGCGATATCAATTCGCTCTTCAATTAAATCGATATAGCGATGCCCAACTTCGAAATGCACAGATAAACCACGATGAGCTGACATCCAGTGAGATAATGCAGGAATGAGGTGTTGAACTGCTAAATCAGGAGTTGTTGCAATACGCAAATCTCCGATTAAATCATCCCTCAATTCATTAATTCTGATTTTTCCCCTTTCAGCAGCCGCCAACATCTCTTGACAGCTTGAAAAAAAAGCCTGTCCGGCTTCTGTTAAACTAAGTTTACGAGTGGAGCGATGTAATAAAATTACATCCATTTCATTCTCAAGGGAGCGAATCTGTTGGCTCACCGCACTTGTTGTAATTCCCAATTCACGTGCCGCACCACTGAATGAACTTTTTTCGACCACACAAGCAAAAACACCCATCGCACGAAGCTGATCTAACATAGGTTTCCTCAAATCTAATTTTAAATTTATAAAAAATGCTTATTGTTGTAATGAAAGCAACCAATTACATTATACGAGGAAACCTAAGTTTTTTGCATTAGCTATTTTGGTAAAAGATTTATAGGATTAATCGGTTTTCCATCCAAACGAATCTGGAACTCGAGCATGACCTGAGACGCTCCAGTAGATCCCATTTCGGCAATTTTTTGTCCAGCAGTTATATTATCACCGCTTTTCACCAACATCTTGCTATTGTGGGCATACGCACTGATGTAACCGTCAATATGCTTAACTAAAACCAGATTCCCGTATTCTTTTAAGCCATCTGCTGCATAGACAACTTGACCATCGGCTGCGGCATAAATAGGGTCACCCTGATTTCCACCATAACGGATTCCCTTGACATTATTTGCCAAATTAAACCCTTGGATTACTGGGCCATTGGTCGGTTTTATCCAACGTAAGCTCGAATTTGGTGCAACCGAAGCTACTGTCGTGTTTGTTGATGGTACGCTAGTTGCTGGCGGAGTTACTGGAGTAACAGGCTGTGTTGTTGGTAAAGCAATGGTTTGACGCTTAATTTGTTCAGGTTGCGCCATGACTTGCGTAGAAACTGTTCTTGGTGAAGAACCTTTCTTCAAACGCAACGATTGATTGACATAAATACGATATGGTGCGGGAATATCATTCATTTCGGCAATGCTGACATAGTCCAGACCATAACGCATTGCGATACCACTTAAAGTATCACCTGAACGAACTGTGTAATAGTTAGGAGCCATTGCATAGCGAGAACTATTATTAATTTGCGGTTTAGAAGCACATCCAGCCATAGCCACAGTAAAACCTACAGCTACAGACAACAGCATAATTTTCATTATTTTGTCTTTTTGGATATTCACTCTGCTTTGTTGCCCAATTAAATGCATTGATCTCCCTCACTAAATGCTACAAATCATTTCGGCTAAGAGTAACAAAAAAGTAAGAGGAAACACGTTCCTCTTTTTCTTTATTCACAAAGTTATAACATTCGAGGCAAATTATTGACTCAAACTTAGCTGTAGGTCTTCTAAAACAGCATAATTTGTTGCGTCCATCTGAATTGGGGTAACACTTACATATCCATTGGCCACTGCAAAAAAGTCAGACTGAATCTGGCTTAAATCACGCTGCGGATCTGTAACCGCCTCACCTGCTAGTCCAATCCAGTAAACTTGACGTCCTCGTGGGTCGACATGACTCGTAATTGGCTTAGATTGGGCACGGCGTCCCTGATAAGTAATTTGTGCTCCTTTTAACTGTGGCACGTCTGGAATATTAATATTCAAGATATGTCTTGGAGGCAAAGATGGCAGTCCACTTGCAATAAAATCATGAACCCACTGAGCAGCCTGAGCATAATCTTCTTTATTGTTATAAGCGCGTACATCAGAACCAGCTAAAGACACAGCAATTGCTGGTTGCTTCATCAAACGGCCTTCAAATGCTGCGCCTACTGTTCCAGAATATAAAACATCATCACCTAAGTTTGCTCCGCTATTGATTCCACTCACGACCAAGTCAAATTCAAAATCGAACAAACCATTCATTGATAAATAAACACAATCTGCTGGCGTACCATTCACTGCCCATACATCTTCGACAATTTGAATTGGGCGCAATGGTCGATCCAATGTCAATGCACTTGAAAAACCACTTCTTTCGCTTTCTGGTGCAACTACAACCACGCGTCCAAGCGGTCTTAATGCCTCAGCTAAAGCCTGTATACCTGGCGCAAAAACACCGTCATCATTCGCAATTAAAATATTCACTAAAATCTTTCTCGACAAATAAACCTAAAGGTTTTCATAATTGAATTATCTGTTGAATTATATATATTTATGCCTCCATAGCATTATAAAATTGTGAAAAAATGAAAACTTTCGCTCCTTTTTTTCAGGTATTGGGGATCAGTATCACATTGTGTACGCAAGCGGTTTTTGCAGATGAGGATATCTCAACACAAGAGGCTGATAGCTTAATTAAAGATGATATTGCCGCAACGCAAGTTTTGCAGGAAATCTGCCCAGCTTTCGTGGGAACAAATAAAAAACTTGAGTCAAATACTCAAAAAATTATTGCGATGTATCTAAACGGTTATTCAAATAAATCAATGTCCTTAGCAAATCTGCAAAATGACACAGAATTTAAAACTTTATTAAATGAAGCACGTCAGGCTGCAAAACAAATGGACCATCATGAACAACATGAGCTCTGTGAAGAGATGGTTAATTATAAGGAATAGGTCTTAATCTTTTTAGAATAGAGATTTATTAATTTTTGGTTTTCTGTTTGGCATTAAGCAGAAAACCAACATAACAATACATTTTTTCCATTTTCTTAACCTACAAATTGGTTAAGCTATCGACATATTTAAATTTTTTATTTCGGGTTATCGATGTTTATGAAGAAAAGCTTAGTTCAATCGCTCTCTTTGGTTTTACTTATGAGCATGGCAACAGTTGGTTTTGCTGCTGATAAGAAGAAAACAACTGAAAAGAAAACCGAAAATGAAAATGTTGTTGAAGTGACTCCACAACAAGGTATAACCCCTGAAGAATTAGCTGCGATTCAAGTACTTTCTGAAATTTGCCCAGACCTTATTGGCAAAAAAGATGCTGATTTTGCTCAAGGTTACGAACGTTTAGTTAAAGACTATCTTCCAAATGAAACTGATGCTGTCTCTGCGTTAGAAAAACGTAGCAAAGACAAAGGCTTCAAAAAATACTTAAAAGAAGCGCGTAAAGATGCGAAAGCCGCAGGCGATGACCAAAACACTTTAGTTTGCCAAGACGTGAAAGCATATCAATCGCAAAACTAAATTAGCAAAAAACTCTTGAGTTACAATACTGTTTGAAAAAGCCGACTTCCCCCATAGAAGTCGGCTTTGCTTTATCCTAAAATGCTAGGCTCTTCTGCTTCATACAAGATATTGGAATTACATAGAATGACTCGAAAAAGCGCTATTGCTGCACTACTCCTCTTGCCAAGCTTTTCTTATGCAGCAACTGTCTTATCAGCTCCGCCAGAATTAAATAATAAGTCTTATGTATTAATGGATTACGAGACAGGACAAATTCTTGCTTCTAAAAATGAAAACGAAAAGCTTGCACCTGCTTCTATGACAAAAATGATGACTAGTTACATCATTGAACAAAAATTATTAAAAGGTGATCTGACTGAAAATGAGCAGGTTCGTATGAACGAGTCTGCATGGTGTAAAGGAAGTAGCTCTGAATCATGTATGTATGTTCCTTTAAATGGTACAGCGACTGTTCTAGAAATGCTTCGCGGTATTATTATCCAGTCAGGTAATGATGCGTCAAAAGCAATGGCTGAACATATTGCCGGAAATGAAGGCACTTTTGCTCACATGATGAATCAGGAAGCAAAACGTATCGGCATGGTAAATACCCAGTTTGTTAACTCGACTGGTATGCCAGCTGAAGGCCACTATTCAACTGCAAAAGATATGGCAGTTTTAGCACAACATATTATTAAAGACAGCTCAAAATATTACCCAATCTACTCTGAAAAAGAATTTACCTTTAATGGTATTAAACAAGGCAACCGTAATGCCTTGCTTTACACAGACCCAAGTGTAGATGGTTTAAAAACAGGCCACACAGATGAAGCTGGTTACTGCTTAACTACTTCAAGTAAACGCGGTCCAATGCGTTTAGTTTCGGTGATTTTTGGTACTCCAAGCATGGCTGAACGTGCAGACCAAACACGTGCTTTATTGGCTTGGGGCTTTGCAAACTTTGAAACAGCAAATGTTCAACCAGCCAATCAGGTTCTTGCAAAAGCGAAAGTCTGGTTTGGTAAAGAAGATGAAGTTCAAGTGGGTTTAGCTGAAAACTTTAGTGTGACTATGCCTAAAGGTAAAGCTGACGGTATTAAGACTCAGTTAGTGGTTCAACCTAACTTAAATGCGCCACTTCAAAAAGGCCAAGTCGTAGGTAAACTCGTTGCAAGCTTAGACGGCAAAGTAATTGCTGAAAAGCCATTAGTTGCATTAAAGCCAGTTGAAGAAGCAGGATTCTTTGCACGCTTAATCGACCATGTGAAACAATTCTTCAGCAACTTGTTCTAATTTTTGAATAGTTGAATTAAGCACTCATGCTATTTAGCCTGAGTGCTTTTTTATTTTATAATTCGACTAAATTTTATGTTGATACCTCTCATGGCAAAGAACATCCGTCCTTATCTTGAACACCGCCCTCAAATTGATACAACATGCTATATCGATGAAATGGCTGTTGTAGTCGGTGAAGTGAGCTTAGCTGAAAATGTTTCTGTCTGGCCTTTTGCTGTGATTCGCGGCGACGTAAATAGTATTCAAATTGGCAAAAACAGTAACGTACAAGACCATTGTATGTTGCACGTTAGCCACAAAAATGATGCAAAACCTAATGGCTCACCGCTGATTATTGGTGAAGATGTGACGGTTGGACATCATGTCACCTTGCATGGCTGCACCATCGGTAACCGTGTTTTAATCGGGATCAATACCGTTGTTCTAGATGATGTGATTATTGAAGATGATGTGATGATTGGTGCGGGAAGTTTGGTTCCACCGCGTAAAGTCTTAAAAAGTGGTTATCTATATGTAGGAAGCCCTGTACAACAAGTGCGCCCATTGACCGAAAAAGAATTAGCGTTCCTTCCTTATTCGGCAAGACATTATGTAAAAGTACAAAATAATCATAAAGCAGCCCAAGCAGATCAAGATTAATTAGCTTTATTAACTGCTAGTAATAAAATCCTGATTTTTTAAACGATATGGTTTTGTAGATATTGCTCATATCGTTTAGCAGATCACCGTAGCCAAAAACCCCTAAATTTCGTATTATACGTCTTTTAAATAATGGTGCTTTTTTATGGCCGCATGGACTCCTCATGTCACTGTTGCTACAGTCGTAGAAAAAGACGGACGCTATCTATTTGTTGAAGAGCATAGCGAAGGTTTTGTACACACCGTATTTAACCAACCTGCTGGTCATGTGGAATGTGGTGAGTCATTAACACAAGCAGCCATTCGTGAAACACTTGAAGAAACGGGTCATCATGTTGAAATTGATGCCCTGCTCGGTATTTATACTTATACCCCGCCCATGTTTCCGGACCGTACATATTATCGCTTCTGTTTTCTAGCGCATGTGACTCAGGTTGAAACTAATCCTCAACTCGATACAGATATTGTAGCTGCTGTCTGGATGACACCAGATGAGCTCAAAGAATCTGCTCGTGCTCGTAGTCCGCTCGTACTAAAAGCAGTTGAAGATGCCATGAAAGGCCACCATTATCCTCTATCGCTTATTTATGAGCACCCTTTCTCTCCCTCATTAACTTCTCATTTGGATGCCTAGTCCTATGCAACAACGTGTCATCGTCGGTATGTCTGGTGGTGTAGACTCTTCTGTTTCTGCAGCACTTTTACTTCAACAAGGATATCAAGTTGAAGGTCTTTTCATGAAGAACTGGGAGGAAGACGACGGCACGGAATACTGTACGGCAATGGAAGATTTAGCCGATGCTCAAGCAGTAGCCGATAAAATAGGCATTAAGCTACACACAGCAAACTTTGCTATGGAATATTGGGACCGCGTGTTTGAACTTTTCTTAGCTGAATATGCAGCTGGACGCACGCCAAACCCAGATATTTTATGTAATAAAGAAATTAAGTTCCGTGCATTTTTAGATCATGCCATAACTTTAGGTGCAGACTTTATCGCGACTGGTCATTATGCACGTCGTGGCAAAACTGCATATAACTCGAAAGGCGAAGCATACGCGCCATTATTACGTGGTGTAGACAATAATAAAGACCAAACTTATTTCTTACATGCTGTTCATGGTAAAGAAATTAACAAAACCCTATTTCCGGTAGGTGAGATCGAAAAACCAGAAGTCCGTAGAATTGCTGAAGAACTTGATCTCGCTACAGCCAAGAAAAAAGACTCTACAGGAATCTGTTTTATTGGCGAACGTCGATTTAATGACTTCCTTAAACAATATTTGCCCGCTCAACCTGGAAAAATTGTACTTGATACAGGTAAAGAAGTTGGTGAACATCACGGTCTGATGTACTATACGCTCGGTCAACGTGGCGGAATTGGTCTAGGTGGTTTGAAAGGTGCAGCTGAAGGTGCATGGTTCGTACTACACAAAGATATTGCCAATAACCGCCTAGTTATTGGTCAGGGACATGAACACCCACTCATGCAAAGCACACAGCTTTGGAGTGAGTCAATTGACTGGGTGGCGGGCGAACAGAATATTCCAGCTGAAGGTTTACGCTGTACAGCTAAAACACGCTATCGCCAACCTGATCAGGCATGTACAGTTTTTAATGATGAAAATAGTGAACACGGTGTACGAGTTGAGTTTGATGAACCTCAGCGCGCTGTTACACCGGGTCAAAGCGTTGTATTTTATTCAGATGAAGTTTGCTTAGGCGGGGGTGTCATTCACCATACAAATGCCCCTACACCAAATTTTATTTAAGGGAATGAATGGCATGGTGGAGTTACCATTTCAACAATCACAAGCCTTGAATGTTCGCCAAAACCGTGCCCTTGCCTTGGCTGGGGTATTTCAGGCCACCCAGCTCACGCATATGACAGCCCTAACGGGTCAGCAGAGTATTGGTGAAAGTGGTAACTTCTATTTTGAGCTGTTAATCAAAGCGAGTTTAAATATTCGCCCTACAGCCAACAATGGTGTCCAAACATTAGATTTTTTTAATCAGTTGGCAGATATTTCTTTAGGGCTTAAAACACTCGAAAATTGTATTACCCAACCTTTTACAAATATGCCTAAATCTCGCCTTCCAAAAATGGGGACTGCCAAGCTTCCCATGTCATACGCTATGTCACTTTTACAATTAGAAAAGAAGGTCTATAGCAATCCAGAATACGTCGCAATCATTGAAAAAGCTCAGCAAAAGATTTTAAAACAGCTTTCTTTTTTTGATAATAACTATTTACACCCAAGCATTTTAGCCAATTTGGCTCAAACTTATGTCGATACTGCTGGGCAGATTAACCCCCGCATTCTCGTTCGTGGTAATGCAGAAGCATTTAAAGATACCAACCATACTAACCGCATCCGCGCTTGTCTGTTTACTGGCTTGCAAATGGCCCATTTATGGCGACAACTCGGTGGTAGTTCGTGGAACATGATTTTTAGCAAGCGTAAATTGCTACAAGATATTCAAGCACTTGCTCGTTTACAGTACCAAGTCATCTAAGGCTGTAAAGAGATTATTTTTGGTTTTATGTTTATTCCAACATTAAGGAATCGTTATGAACGCTTTAACCGCACTATCACCATTAGATGGACGTTATGCCAGCAAATGTGATGCGCTACGCCCTTTTCTTTCTGAGTTTGGTTTAATTCATGCTCGTGTCACTGTAGAAGTGCGTTGGTTACAAGCGCTTTCTAACCGTCCAGAAATTGTTGAAGTTGCTCCTTTTTCAAATGAAACAAATGCAGCTTTAGATGCCATTGTTAGCAACTTTTCTGAAGAAGATGCTAACCGCATTAAAGAAATTGAACGCACAACGAACCATGATGTAAAAGCTGTTGAATATTTCTTAAAAGAGAAAATTGCAGGTATTACTGAATTACAAAATGCGGGTGAGTTCATTCACTTTGCTTGTACATCAGAAGACATTAACAACTTGTCTCATGCACTGATGCTTAAAAACGGCCGCGAAGTTTTAGTATCAAGCATGAAGCAAATTTTAAATGCGATCTCTGCTTTAGCAACGACTCATGCTGAACAACCAATGTTGTCGCGTACTCACGGTCAAACTGCAAGCCCAACAACTTTGGGTAAAGAAATGGCGAACGTTGCATACCGTTTAGCTCGCCAAATCAAGCAATTTGAAAATGTTGAGCTACTAGGCAAAATCAACGGCGCTGTAGGTAACTACAATGCTCACCTTTCTGCTTATCCAGATGTTGACTGGGCTGCGCATGCTCAAGCTTTTGTGGAATCTTTAGGTTTAGCATTCAACCCGTACACGACACAAATCGAGCCACATGACTACATGGCAGAGTTGTTTGATGCCCTACGTCGCTTCAACACGATTTTAATCGACTTTAACCGTGACGTATGGGGTTACATTTCTTTAGGTTACTTCAAACAAAGATTAAAAGATGGTGAAGTTGGTTCTTCAACTATGCCACACAAAGTTAACCCAATTGACTTTGAAAACTCTGAAGGTAACTTAGGTATTGCGAATGCGGTATTAGCGCACTTAGGCGAAAAATTACCAATTTCTCGCTGGCAGCGTGACTTAACTGACTCGACTGTACTTCGTAATATGGGTGTTGGTTTTGCGCAAAGTTTAATTGCTTTTGATGCGTGTTTAAAAGGTGTTGGTAAACTTGAGCTCAATGCAACTCGTTTACTGGAAGATCTTGACCAAGCTCAAGAAGTTTTAGCAGAGCCAATTCAAACTGTTATGCGCCGTTATAACGTTGAAAAACCATATGAAAAGTTAAAAGCATTAACTCGTGGTCAAGCAATGACTCGCGACATGATGGTTAATTTCGTAAATGGTGAGGAACTTCTTCAAGTGCCAAGCGAAGAGCGTGCACGTTTAGCAGAGCTTACTCCTGCAACTTACACAGGTAATGCTGCTGAACAAGCAAAACAGATCAATGACTTAATTAGCAAAATCTAATTGAAAAGTTAAAAAAAGCGAAGCTTCGGCTTCGCTTTTTTATTACACTGATATAAAGCACAATAAAGTCCTATTTATAAAATGATCGAAAAACAATTCAAACTTAAACACTATGTTGCTCTAGTCCTCATATTTATTGCCATTTTACTATCAAGCATTCACCCCCTTGAATTTGAAGCTTATTTACTTCATCAGGTGGGGACTGTTTTTATGTTAGTTCTACTATTTATTATTTTTAAAAAGATTGGTCTCGATTTTTTAAGTTTTACTTTCTACTTACTATTTTTACTGATTCACATTATCGGTGCACATTACCTATATTCATATGTTCCTTACAATGACTGGATTCAACAGGTGTTCCATTTTAATCTAGATCAATACATGGGGTGGTCCCGTAATATGTATGATCGTTTAGTTCATCTTGCCTATGGTGTTTTACTCTACCCTCTTATTTATCGAGTTTTTCAAGTTTGGTTGCCTACAGCACGGCCTTGTACTCTATTTTTACTTGTGATCCAGTTCGTGATGGCATCTAGCGTTTTTTATGAACTCATCGAATGGGCAATTGCAATTGGCTTATCTCCAGAAGAAGCTGAAAATTATAATGGTCAACAAGGCGACATGTGGGATGCCCATAAAGATATGCTGTTAGCAACTATTGGGACAATAATTTATGGAGTTGCTGCTCTTATAAAAAAACCTAAAATAAATAATTCATAAATAAAAAAAAAGCGCTCAATGAGCGCTTTTTTTTAAAGGTAATTTAGACTACTGGATAAGTTTGATCTAAAAGATTTTGTAAAACTGAAGAAGCTGTATTTGGTAAAAGTTGATCAAGACTGGTCGTGACTTCACTAACTGTATTATTTACATCACTCTGTTCATTCACCACTGGCTTAGACTCTGTTGCAGATAAAATTTTTGCGATCGGGTCTGAATCATTAGATGAAGAACTTTTTAACAACTCATCTAATTGCACAGATTTTTGCTGCTGACTATCTGTTTCATTCGTTGTATTTTGTACTAACTTTAATGTATTTAACCCAACACTATCAGCAACAGATACAGTTTCTACATGAGCAGTATCAACTGCTGCATCACTTAAACTCGCAGTCTTTGGCGCGACTACATAAAAGGTAAATGGCGAACTGACTTCACTCGTCAGTCCTGCTGCATCTGTCTGAGTCAAAGTAATCGTATGCTTTCCAAGGGCTAAATCTTTATCAAGACTAAACGTCCACGATCTACCACTACTTACAGTCACAATTCCAATAGCAACGCCATTATCATAAATAGTGAGCGTGGCATTTGCCTCACCTGATCCTGTAAGCTTTGGTCTTGCATCATCTGTTTCAGAACCAGCTGTAATCGCCCCTTTTAAAGCTCCCACATCATCATCCACACTATTTAACACAGGTTTGATAGGAGGCGTAGTATCTTTAGTGCCTATAATATCAAGAACATCAGATTTATTTCCGGCACTATCAATAGCTGATACAGATGCATGCTTATTATCAGTTAAGGCTGGCGAAATAGAAATCGTAAATTTCCCATCTGCACCAGCGGTTCCACTACCAATGACCTTGCCGCTTAAATCCTTAACTTCAATTTTTGCATTAGCTTCTGCTGTGCCTGTTACTGTTGTACCATCCGCATTAATTTGAGCGATGGGTTTATCAGGTGCAATAGAGTCATAATTTGGAGAAATTTCTAAAGGTTTAGAAGTATTTCCTGCTGCATCTTCAACAACAATAGTAGCCTTCTGTGCATCTTTTAATGCAGGAGAAAGTGTAATTTGAAACTCGCCTTGAGCATTTGCCGTACCAGTTCCGATCACTTTACCATCAGCATCTTTAATTTGAACCTTTGCATTGGCTTCAGTTTTACCTTCAACTGTTGTGCCTTCTTTATTCACTTCGACTAAAGGTGCATCTGGAGCAAAGGTATCCTTTCCTGCAATTATTTTACTTGGCTCAGATTTATTGCCAGCTGCATCTTCTGCAATCACCTTCCCACCTGCATCATTAGTCAATGGCGGAGTAAGTTTTAAAGAAAAGATCCCATCTTTATTCGCAGTTACAGTTCCTAATACTTTATCAGCGGCATCATATACAGTAATTTTTGCATTGGCTTCAGCTTTACCTGTTACTAATGACCCATCTGCACTAAGCTGAGCTTGGGGAGCATCTGGAGCAATTGTATCTTTTGTACCTGTAATAGCAGCACCACTAGACTCTTTACCGCCCCCATTTTGAGCAGAAACATTTAATTTATTTCCATCTGTCAAAGGCTTGTCTAACTTGATAGTAAAATTACCACTTGCATCTGCAACACCAGAGGCTACCGTATTTCCAGCAGTATCTTTAATATAGATTTTTGCATTAGCTTCTGCCTTACCAGTGACAGTAACAGCATCATCTGCAAGTTTTAAATCTGTTGGTTTAGCAGTGTTTGGGACATCAACAGGTGAATCATCTTTGTCATCGTTATCAAAAGCCCAAAGATATAAACCTTCAGCAGCTAAAACTGCTAAGCCTGCTTTAAGGACATTGCCCATCGAAAAAGTTGGAGAATCATCAACTGCCATTGTTGAGGCTGGCTGGCTAGTGCTTGTGTAGGCTAAATCTGTGACATGGTTTAGACCTGTATAATCTATAACCTTACCTTGTGCATCAAATTGTGCTTCAACAAATTTTCCATGTTCAGTTGGAAAAACAAGTGAATGATCTGTTGTATTCGTTGCTTCATTAAAGAAATTTTCTAAGACAATAGTCTCTCCATTTTTTAAATGGATGACGAGACTTCCTCCCTGTTTTTCCACCGATGCTATATCTTTTTGACTTACACCAATTTGAATAATAGAAGGTTTACTTAACACTACCTTACTGAGCTGACCATCTTGCAGAACGTCCAAACCCTCTTTGGATGCTACAATTATTCTTGTCATTATTTCCTACCCTGAGTTTCAGTTATATTTTTTAAATGTTTAACTTTTTAAATGATTCATCTAAAAGCTATTTTATTGCTGTTTAAAATATCAAAACCATGTGTTTATCACAATTCAAAAAGTATATTTATCAATAATTATTTTTGACTTTTTATTAAAAAGCTAAAGATATTTAAAAAGCTGGATTTATTTATTAATTCAATAAAAAACCAGCATATTAAGCTGGTTTTTTATCAAAATGTGAATCACAAAAACTTATAGTTTTGGATCACGCATCTGCACAAGAGTTGTATTTGCTTTTGCAAGGTTTTCCATCACTTTATTCATTACAGCTGGAATCAAGCTATCTGCCATTTGTGCCGCTTGTAAACCCAACTTTTCACCTAAGGTCGCTTTCCTACGAGTGTTAATCACATAGACATCATGCTGTGCTAATAAAGCTAATAGATACTCATCAGATGTTTGTAATTTATCAACGAGGTTAAGATTAAGCGCATCTTCACCATACCAATGTTCACCTGTAGCGACTTTATCAACATTAAGCTGTGGTCGATACTTTTCTACAAAGTGCTTAAATAACACATGAGTCTGTTGAAGCTCTTCTTCGAACTTTGCTTTACCTTCTGGGGTGTTTTCGCCAAACATAGTCACAGTACGCTTATATTGCCCTGCTGTATAAAGCTCAAAATCAACATTATGTTCTTTTAAAAGGCGATTAAAGTTTGGAACTTGAGCAACAACACCAATTGAACCCACAATAGCAAATGGTGCAGTAATAATTTCATTTGCGATACATGCCATCATATAGCCGCCACTCGCTGCCACTTTGTCTACACAGATGGTCAGATGGAACCCTGCATCGCGTAAGCGCACCAATTGAGCTGCTGCTAGACCATAACCATGTACCATGCCTCCGGGGCTTTCAAGGCGAACTACAACGCGGTCACGCCCTGCTTTAGCAGTTGCTAAAATGAGAGTAATTTCTTCTCGTATGTTTTCAACTGCTGAAGCTTGAATATCACCTTTAAAATCCAACACAAAGATTTTCTGATTATTTTTACGGCGAATTTTAGCTTCTTTAGCAAGTTGTTGAACCAATTGTAAAAGTTCTAAACGGCTTGCAGTAGTTTGTGCAATTTTTTTTCTCTGTTCATTTACACGTGCATTTAAATGACTAACACGTATTTCTGCAGGGAGTTTAGGCAAATGGAATAACATAAAATTCTAAGCTCATAAGTTATCTTTTATAGCCTTAAGATGTGGTCTTTTTGATTAAAATTCAATAGCGATTTTGCAAAATAGAGTCATTTTCATTTATAAAATAAAAAAAAGAGCACATGGCTCTTTTTTTGTATGAGTGACTAATTAACCGAAGCGTCCAGTAATATAGGCTTCCGTCAACTGATGGTCAGGTTGAGTAAAGACTTTTTCAGTTGAGTTGACTTCGATCAAATCACCTAAATGGAAATAGGCAGTACGATCTGAAACACGTGCTGCTTGTTGCATAGAGTGAGTCACAATTACAATTGTATATTGATTCGACAATTCAGAAATCAATTCTTCAATTTTTGCTGTGGCAATTGGGTCAAGCGCAGAACATGGCTCATCCATTAAAATGACTTCTGGACTTACTGCAATCGTACGTGCAATACATAAACGTTGCTGCTGACCACCTGACAAACCAGTACCCGGTTGATTCAAACGGTCTTTTACTTCGTCCCATAAGCCCGCTTTACGCAAGCTATTTTCAACAATTTCTTCAAGATCATATTTATCACGTGCTAGACCATGAAGTTTAGGACCATAAGCCACGTTATCAAAAATAGTTTTAGGGAATGGATTTGGCTTCTGGAACACCATACCAACTTGAGCACGCAATAATACGACATCAAGGTTTGGGTCATAAATATTGTGGTTATCAAGTGTAATCTTACCTGTTACACGACAACCATCAATGGTGTCATTCATACGGTTTATCGTACGAAGAAAGGTAGATTTACCACAACCTGACGGTCCAATAAAGGCAATAACTTCGTTTTGGTAAATATCGAGGTCAATACCCTTAATCGCTTCAAAATCACCATAATAAACATGGGCATCTTGTGCACTAATTTTGATTTCGGTTGAGTTCTGCTTTTTTGAAGTATGTGGTTCAAAATGCGAAACATACGAAGTGCCATGATTTTGCGATTTATCTGTAAATTGAGATTGTTCAGTGTTCACTAACTTATCCTTTTCTAAGGAATTCGTAATATCAATAGTATTCATGATTTATCCTCTATTACCAACGCACTTCGAACTTTTTACGTAACCAAATTGCAAGACTGTTTAAACCAATCATTAATGCAAGGAGTACGATAATCGCAGCGGCAGTACGGCCTTCGAAGAAGTTACGCAACTCATTACCTTGCCATAAATAAACTTGGACAGGTAAAGCTGTTGCTTGATCAAATGGGGTTGTTGGAATACTTGCAACGAATGCACTCATTCCGATTAAAAGTAAAGGTGCTGTTTCACCAAGTGCGTGAGCAACGCCAATAATTGCGCCGGTCATAATGCCTGGTAACGCTAATGGTAGAACATGGTGGAAAATGGTTTGAAACTTAGAAGCTCCCAAACCAAGTGCAGCTTGTCGAATAGAAGGTGGTACGGCTTTTAATGAAGCACGAGTGGTAATAATTACCGTTGGTAATGTCATCAGACTTAAGACTAAACCACCTACCAGCGGAGCAGATAAAGGCAAATGCATCCAGCCAATAAAAATTGCTGCACCGAGTAAACCAAACACAATCGAAGGAACAGCAGCAAGGTTATTGATGTTGACTTCAATAATGTCTGTAATAAAATTCTTTGGAGCAAACTCTTCAAGGTAGATTGCGCTGGCAACACCAATTGGGATCGCAATAATGATCACAATAAGCATCATGAATAATGAACCCATGAATGCACCTGCAAGACCACTAATTGCTGGTGAACTACGAGAATCTGGGTTCTTAAATAAGCTCATATTAAATGTACTTTCAAGAACACCTTTTGCTTTTAGTTCATCTGCAAGTTTACGCACTTCCGGATCAAGCTGTTGCTGATCATCTGGTAATGAACGGTCAATATTACCTTTCAACCAGACATCGACATTGGCATCGCCCAAGAAATTAAGATTTTCTTTTTTACCAATAAGTGATGGGTCCGCAAAAACCATATCACGTAAACGATAAGCCTCTGAACTTGCATAAAGACTACTTAAGTAATCACGCTGGCTAGCAAGTGCAGGGTCTTTGGCAATCATTCCATTTACAATAATTCCGTCCCAATCCACCATACCCATTTTAGTTTGCCAATCGATATAGCGCTCTTGATAATGTGCTGGTGTTTCACCTTGTCCACGAACAGGTACTGGACCTGCATCAATCAATTTCGGGTCAAAGTAAATTGGAACATTCATACTCGTTTGCCAAAAAGCAGGTAAGCCTTTTGCCAAAATACTGCTAAACAATAGCGCAACGAATGCAAGCCCAATTATAACTGCCGAGAAACCAGCATAACGAAAAGCCTTTTCTTTGCGATGACGTGTAGCCAAAGTTTTTTCAATAAGCAGTTTACGTCGTTCACGTGTTTCAGCAGCAGCTTTTGGATCAAATACGTTCTGATCCATAGGAGACGATGTATTTGATGTACTCATTCGTATTGCTCACGGTATTTACGCACAATGTACAGTGCAACAATGTTTAAACATAAGGTAATCACAAAGAGTGTTAGACCTAACGCGAATGCAACCAAAGCTTGTGGGCTGGCAAAGTCAGTATCACCAGTTAACTGTTTTACGATCGTAACGGTCACTGTCGAAACAGCTTCAAATGGATTTGCATGTAAAAGTGGACTGTTCCCTGCAGCCAAAACCACGATCATGGTTTCCCCTACGGCACGAGAGACAGCTAATAAAAAGGCACCCGTAATACCTGGTAATGCAGCGGGTAAAACGACTTGACGAATTGTTTCAGACTTAGTTGCTCCAAGTCCTAAAGAACCGTCACGTAAAGCACGAGGCACTTGGGTAATAATGTCGTCTGATAAAGAAGAAACAAACGGAATAATCATAATTCCCATCACGAAACCAGCAGTTAAAGCACTGGTCGCGTTAATTTCAAGCCCCACATAAGCACCAGCTGTCTTGAAAAATGGTCCAATAACCATCATGGCAAAAACACCATAAACAATTGTTGGAATACCGGCTAAAACTTCAATCGTTGGTTTTGCCCATGAGCGTAACCATGGCGAGGCATATTCAGCTAAATAAATAGCAATCATGAGTCCTACAGGTACAGCAACCAATAAGGCTATGCCGCTGACCATGAGTGTGCCCCAAAGTAATGGCAGTAAACCATAACTACCTTCAACATTACCTGAAGTACTAAAGCCTGGGTTCCACTCTGTCCCAAAGAAGAAATCAAGTGGGCTTACAAAACGGAAGAAGTGCATTGCTTCGCCAAACATCGACATCACAATACCGATGGTTGTTAAAATCGCAACACCAGAACATAAAATCAAAGCAACATTAATGGCACGTTCAACTTGGTTACGCGCACGATATTGTTGATTAATTTTTTTCTTTGCCCAAACTAAACCCAATAAAGCTGCGCAAACTACAACAGCAAACTTGGCAAAAGAGCCAATGGTTTGAAATTTTGCAAACTGTTGTGCAGCAGCTAATTCATAGGCTGCCGGTTTATCACTTACCCCAAAACCTGAAGCAATCGCTTGAACACGATCAACCAATACACTTCTGCCAGCTTCATCAAGTGAAGCACTTATAGACGCGGGAATATTATTAAAAATAATATGATTTAAAATACTTGGTTCAACCAAGCTCCAAATGATCAAAATTAAAAAAGCAGGGATACCGCACCAAAGTCCAACCAGTGCACCATAATAACCAGGACGAGAATGTAACGTCGCCGAGTTGCTTCCCTTACCTGCTAGGTTACGGCTTTTTCTCAGCCCAAGTTGATATGCGATTGCCACAAGGGCCAACAACACACCGATAAGTAGCAGATTCATGTACTCTCCACTGTTTTCTCAATTGTCATAATTTGGAAAAAACAAGTTAGACAAAAAGGCTGATGAACTCTCAAGATCACCAGCCCTCATTCAAACTAACTTATTTAACAGTTTTACCTGCTTTAAAGTCAGCCAAAACTTTTGCACGTTCAGCATCAGACATTGCGATTAAGCCATCACGCTCAGCTTTAGAACCTTTACCTGTTGCTTTTTTGCTTACAAAGTATTCTACAAATTGCGGTAAGCCTTTAACTGATTTTAAATGTTCGCCTTTCACGTAGAAGAACAATGGACGAGATACAGGATATGTACCGTTCAATACTGTTTTCTCAGAAGGAATAACATTGTTTACTGTTGCTACACGTAACTTGTCACGGTTCATATCATAGAAACTTAAACCAAACACGCCTACTGCACTTGGAGAAGTCTTTAAGCGAGCTAATGTTTCTGTGTAATCACCAGCAATTTCAATTACACGACCATCTTTACGGAAAGTAGAACATGCTTTCTTCTGAGCATCTTTATCTAGGCTCTTGAAGTATTCATACGATTCACAGCCCGCTTCAACCATTTTCTCTTGGAAAACTTCACGTGTACCGTGGTTAGATGCAGGAATTACAAGTGTAATTGGTTCATTTGGAAGTGATTTATCAATCTGGTTCCAGTTTGTATATGGGTTTGGAACCAATTTACCTTTTGAAGGTAACTGTGCAGCTAAAGCAGCAAACACATGGTAAGGTTTTAATTTATAGGCTGCTTTATTTGAGTTAGACGCAAATACAATGCCATCGTAACCAATTTTGATTTCTTGAATTTGTTTTACACCAGCTTTGTTACAAGCTTCAATTTCAGTGCTTTTAATTTTACGAGAAGAGTTAGCAACATCGATAGTGTTGTCGCCCACACCTTGGCAGAACTGTTTCAAACCAGCAGAAGAACCGCCAGAACCAACTACAGGAGTTTTAAATTGAGGGAATGTATTACCAAACTCTTCAGCTACAACGCTGGCAAATGGTAGTACAGTTGAAGAACCAGCAATTTGAATCGTATCACGAGCTGCATTTGCAGTCGTTGTTACAGCTGCCCCAGTTACTGCTAACGCAATTGCGATTTGACGTGGATTTAAGCGCATTCTGTTCTCTCTCATTAATGCAATAGGTTGTACGTCACTTTTTGTTGAGTGCTTGTACGCTCTTCGATAGCTGCATTGTGAATAGAAAATATGACAATTAAGTTACAGTATGATGACGCTTTAATGATTTCAATATTGTTAATTGTCACATTATTATTTTTTGCCTACTATCAAATATTTAATTCAATCTAAGTAGGTATTTTACCTTGCATATTAGTCTGTATTATTACACTCGTTAAAAATATAAGATTTTTGTATTTATAAAATATAAAAAATAAAGATGTTATAAATGTATTAAAAAACGATAATTTAGTTATCTTTAGTTTAATGATTAAAATATTTTTTGATTAAGGAAGTTTTTATTAAAATATTTCTAAAAATAATAATTTCTTTGTAACATGAAAATAATATGACAAAAGATAAAGGGTTACCTACTCTAAGTCAGGTAACCGCAATATCATTGTCAATTTAAACGATCAACTCGATTGTACTTCTGGCATCGCAACCATTTTTTTACGATATTTTAAGAAATACGTAAGCGCTAAAACAGCCAACCAGATTGGGCCTAAAATAACGGCAAGTCTCATATCTGGCGTCATTGCCATAATAATAAGAATAAAACATACAAAGCTAATGGTTAAATAATTACTCCATGGGCTAAGAATGCTTTGGAATTTGGTTTGACGTTTTTGCAATTTCATTGCTTTAGTGAATTTCAAATGAGTCACTGAAATCATGAGCCAGTTAATGACAAGTGCCGCCACAACCAGCATCATAAAGAGCTGAAAAGCTTGACCTGGAATTAGGTAATTTACGACCACACATATTGCTGTGATTGATGCAGATACCGCTGCTGCTGGAACTGGAATGCCACGACTGTTTACTTTTTTCAAGATAGCTGGGGCATTACCCTGCTCTGCTAAACCATGCAACATACGGCTATTACAATAAATACAGCTGTTATAAACTGAAATGGCAGCAATCAAGACCACAAAGTTTAAAACGTTCGCAACGCCATTACTATTTAATGACTGGAAAATCATTACAAATGGACTACCGCCTTCTGCAACCATATTCCAAGGGTAAAGACACAGTAAGATCCCAATCGCACCGATATAAAAAATTAAAATACGATAAACAATCTGGTTCACTGCTTTTGGAATAGTCGTTTCAGGTTTTTTAGTTTCAGCCGCAGCAATACCAATTAATTCTAAGCCACCAAATGCAAACATAATGACGGCCAAAGCCATGACAAAACCATGAATTCCGTGCGGGAAGAAACCACCGTGTTGCCATAAATTCGCAATACCTGCTTGCGGACCAGCAGAACCTGTAAACAAGAGATAGGCACCAAAACCAATCATACTTAAAATTGCAACAATCTTAATGCAGGAAAATAAGAATTCGGATTCCCCAAAAAAGCGGACATTTACCAAGTTAATGCCGTTAATTAAAATAAAGAAAAATAAAGCAGTCAGCCAAGTGGGAATTTCAGGCCACCAGAACTGAATGAAGGTTCCAATTGCACTGAGTTCAGCCATGCTTACCAGTACATACAACACCCAATAGTTCCAGCCAGACATAAAACCAGCCATTTTGCCCCAGTACTTATTGGCAAAATAACTGAATGAACCGCTTACTGGTTCCTCAACAACCATTTCACCTAAATGACGCATAATTAAGAAAGCGATAATGCCAGCAATTGCATATCCCAATAAAATTGAAGGACCTGCCAGTTTAATCGTTTGCGAAAGACCTAAAAACAACCCTGTTCCGATCGCCCCTCCGAGCGCGATGAGTTGAATATGCCGATTGGATAAGCCTTGTTTTAACTCGTGCTTATTGTTTGCATCCATAACATTATCTCCAATGTTGGTGTCACTTCCTGTACACCTTTATTCAGCACCATATCCGAAGGTCAGAAACCGACCTTCGGACATAAGTTTGCTTTAATATGAGTCCATTTAATTTTTGAGAAGACTTGTCCTGTCTTCTATTTAAAACGAGCTTGCATCCTTACATTTAATAGGCTGGGAACGCTCCTTTAAAATTTCGTAACCGCGATCACCGTAGTCAAAACGAGCAATCACAGAAGCAAATTTTTTCAAACTCACCGGCGCATCCATTGCTGGTAGTTTTAATTCAATAAACGTTAACTGATCATTCTGATGAACATTGTCTAAAACACTCTTTAGCTGTCCAGCAGTTTCAACCACATAGGTGGTATGGCCTTTTTTTCCGTTAAATACGGCTGGAATTTCAGTATATTTCCAGTTTTGTACATCGTTATAGGCAGCGTTTTCGCCCATGATTAATCGCTCAATGGTGTAACCGCCATTGTTCAGCAAGAAAATAATGGGTTTTAAACCGTGACGGATAATCGTAGAGAGCTCTTGTACCGTAAGCTGGAATGAACCATCACCAATAAATAGAATTTGACGGCGTTCAGGAGCAGCTAGCAAACTACCAAGTAAAGCCGGTAAGGTATAACCGATTGAACCCCAAAGTGGCTGAGCAATATATTTAGCTGTAGCAGGAAGTTTTAAACCAGACAAAGCTGAGTTTGAAGTTCCCACCTCTCCAATAATCACATCATCTTCTTTTAAGAAACCTGCAATATAGTTCCAAAGTACATCTTGGCTTAGCTTTTGTTGTGCTGGGGCTTCAAAGGCTTTTTGAGGTTGTTTTTCAAGAACAGGTTTAGTCGCTTTACGCGGTGCAACTTTTTTATTTAACTCAACAAGTAATTGTCCAATCTCAATGCCTGGAAAATCCTGACCAAAAATATTCAGACCATAAGATTTAATTTCGATATAGTTTTTAGTCGCAATTTGATGAGTAAATACAGCTGAACCGACGTCGGTAAAACGTGCTCCAATACCAATTAAACAATCAGACTGCTCAATGATATTTTTAACATGTGGCTGGCTTGCCCCACCCACATAAGTACCGATGTAACGAGGTGAGCCTTCATCCATAATATTTTTTGCAGTATTCATACCGGCAAATGGAATTGAGCACTTTTGAGATAAATCATTTAAAAGTGAAGTTACACCAAAAACTGAAGCTTCATTATCAATAAGAAGCGCTGGGCTTTGAGCATTCGCAATAATGTCACAGAGTTTGCTCACCACAGTTTGCAATAATTCAGGTTCAACAGCTGGATAACTTAGGTCGAGCGGACGCTCAGACACTTCAATTTTAACGTGAGTAATATCCCCTGGTAGTTGGATATGTACAGGGCGGCGATCAAGGAAACACTGACGTAATACACGGTCAATTTCAAAGGCTGCATTTGCTGGAGTTAAACGTGTTTGAGCAACTGTGAACTCTTTCATACAGTTCATAATATTGTCGTAGTTACCATCAACCAACGTATGGTGGATCAAAGTGCCCTTTTGAACTGCATGTAAAGGTGGAATACCAGAAATATGGATAAGAGGTACATTTTCTGCATATGCACCTGCAATGCCATTAATGGCACTTAAGTCACCTACACCATATGTGGTTGCCAAGGCAGAAAAACCGTTAATTCGTGCATAACCATCTGCTGCATAGGCAGCATTTAATTCATTACAATTTCCAATAAATTCGAGTTCTGGATCTGCTTCAACTTGTTCTAGATATGAGAGGTTAAAATCACCAGGTACACCAAAGAGATGTTGGATACCCATTTGTTTTAGACGAAGATTTAAAAAGTCACCGATTTCTATGAACATTGCTCTATATCCTTTGAGACCAATTTTTATTCCATAGAAAAATAATATTTCATCTACCTTTTAGATTTCGTGCATAATGAAAACGCATTTTAATAAAAATACATGATTTGTGTATCATAAAAGGATTTTATGCAATGGATAAGTTCGACTGGCAAATCATTCAGGCATTACAAAAGAATGGACGGCTCACCAATCAGGAAGTTGGAGATTTAATCGGTTTATCTGCTTCCCAATGTTCTAGAAGAAGACAGCTACTTGAGCAAAAAGGCATAATTTTAGGTTACACCGCCCGCATCCAGCAACAAGCGCTAGGACTGGAAGTCACAGCGATGATTCATATTAATTTAAGAACACACGAGGCAAAATCGCAGCAGGCTTTTCAAGAGTTAATTGAAGCTGAAGACAACATTCAGGATGCTTTCTCAATTAGTGGCGATGCGGATTTTATTTTAAAAGTCGTTGCTGAAAACTTAGAACAGCTTTCTCAATTTGTAACTGAAAGATTGCTTTCTTATAATTTTATAGGACATATAAAGTCTTACATCGTTCTGAAAAAAATCAAAGAACAGAATCATTTTTTGATCAAACCTAAAGGTCACGGTTACCATCACACGACTTAAGCAAATTAGTATTTAATAAGATAATTTAAAATAAAAAGGCGGATCTATCATCCGCCTTAAAATTAATATTTAGACTTTACTGATATGAACTGTTTGCCCAATCGTATTTTCAAGCAATCCTTCCAAACCAAACTCAGCACCTAAGCCTGACATTTTCCAGCCACCAAAAGGTGCATGAGGCAGAACCTCTGCATGTGTATTGACCCAAACAGTACCACATTGAAGCTGAGTAGCGTAAACCTGAGCAGCTTTAATGTCAGAAGACCAAATTGATCCGCCTAAACCAAATTCACTATCATTGGCGCGAGCAATTGCATCGTTGATATCTGTATATTTTAAGATAGGTAACACTGGACCAAATTGCTCTTCTTGGACCACACGGCAAGATTCAGAAACTTCAGTCAAAATAGTAGGCGCAATAAAGTAGCCCTGCTCTGGTAATTGCTGTTGACCTGAAAGTGCTTTTGCACCTTGTTCAATTGCTTCTGCAATAAGTACTTTCACCTTGTTATATTGCATTTGGTTTTGTACTGGACCAAACGTTGTAGAAGGCTCCATTCCATCGCCCACAATTTGAGCATTGGCAATGTCAGCTAATTTTTGGGATAAAGCATCATATTGACTTTCATGCACATATAAACGCTTTAACGCAGCACATGTTTGACCCGCATTTAAAAATGCAGTATTGAAAATCTTAGCTGCAATTTCATCTATATTTGCATCAGGTAATACAATACCCGCATCATTACCACCAAGCTCTAAAGTTAAATGTTTTAGCTGTTGAGCTGCACCCGTCATGATGTGCTGTCCAGTTCGAGTTGAACCCGTAAACACAACTTTTTGTACATCTGGATGGGAAGATAATGCTTCGCCAATCTCACCAGCACCCACCACAATTGAAATAACACCAGCCGGAACTTCTTGCTGAATGATTTCACATAAACGCAAAGTCGATAGTGGTGTGTATTCAGAAGGTTTGCTAATGACAACGTTACCGGCACGTAATGCAGGCATGATATGCCAGACCGCAATCATGAGTGGCCAGTTCCAAGGGGTAATTGAAGCCACTACACCTAATGGTTGACGATGACGTTCAATACGCTTGGCTTCACTGTCTTCGATAATTTCAACAGGTAAATCCATAGCAGCTGCATAACGAGTCCAGCCAATTGCGCCCTGCACTTCCATTTGCGCGAGTGCCAATGGCTTACCCTGTTCAAGCACAACCAGCTCTGCGAGCATTTCGGCATGCTTCTCAATACCGTCAGCTATCTTGTTTAAAATTGATTTACGTTCATCGTACGACACCATTTGCCATGCTTTAGATGCCTGTTTAGCCGCACTCACTGCTTGATTCACTTGCTCAACCGATGCTTTTGCACAACGTGCAGCCGTTAAGCCAGTAGCAGGGTTAATAATTTCTAGTTCACCTTGCTCACCTGAACAAAGTTGACCGCCAATAATGAGCTTAAATTCATTGAGCATATTCGCTTGTTGCATTTCTTCTTCCTTGTCTTAATTGTAATTACAGCCACTTACTTTATTTTCAGTTAAAGTAGGATTATTTAAAGTAAGTACGATATAGATATATCAATGCGACCAAAAATATCGGGAACATACCAATACAATAAGAAATTTGCTCCCCATAAATCATGCATAATTATTTTTGTTTTTTGAAAATATGCATGGTTTGTGCATATATAACTCTTCTGATACACAATTTTAATAAAAATAATATGTAATAAAAAAGCCCGGCAATAAACCGGGCTTTTTTTGTTATCAACTCAATTAGTCAATTGGTGGTACATAGTTACCAGAAGCAATCGCATCTTTAATGCGGTCAGCTTCAGCCAATACTTGACCTAAAAGGTTTTTAACATTTTCGAATGTTACAACCGGGCTTAATGTTGTCATTTTCAATGACTGTACATTACCAACTTTTGTTACACCGATATTTGCTTCACCACGAGCAAACAATTCGTCCGCTACGTTTTGGTTTAAGCTATCGATCAACTCAGCTGGATAGCCTTGTGGTACAACACGGAACAATACAGAAGCAAATTGTGGTTCAACTAAAAGCTCTAAGCCTGTCGTTGCCTTGATGTAATCTGCAACTTCACGAGTAAGTTTTACACCATGGTCAATCATTGAACCATATAGGTCTTCACCAAGTGATTCGATTGTCATCCACAATTTCAATGCATCAAAACGACGAGTCGTTTGTAATGACTTAGAAACAAGGTTTGGTACACCATGTTCTTCGTCATAAGCAGAGTTCAAATATTCAGCTTCGTAGTGCATAAAGCGATAGTTCGCTTCGTCTTTTAACAAGAATGCGCCACAGCTAATGCTTTGGAAATAGTGCTTATGGAAATCAAGGGTAATCGAATCTGACAATTCAATACCATCAAGCATTGCACGATAGTCTGTTGACAGAATTAATGCACCACCCCATGCCGCATCGATATGCATCCATGAACCATATTTATTGGTAATTTCACGGATTTTCTTCAATGGATCAATTGCACCAGCATCAGTTGTACCTGCTGTCGCAACGACACAAGCAACTACTTTGCCTTCTGATTGCAAATGTGCCATTGTTTTTTCAAGCGCATCTACATCCATCTGTGCATTTTCATTCACAGGAACAGTAACAACTGACTGGAAGCCCATGCCCATCATTGCCATGTTCTTTTGCACAGAGAAATGCGCATTTTCAGAACAAATGACTTTGACGTTTTTCATTGCATCAGCTGGAATACCATCGCGCTGTACAGACCACGGATTACCGTTTTCGTCTTTCCAGTTTTTCGAAATGCACCAGTCACGAGCAAGCAATACACCCATTAAGTTAGATTGAGTACCGCCTGAGGTGAAAACACCCGCCTGACCAGAACCGTAACCTACTTTTTGGCGTAACCAATCAATGAGCTGAACTTCCATTAATGAACCGGCTGGGCTTTGATCCCATGAGTCCATAGACTGGTTAGTCGCATTGATCAGTACTTCCGCAATCTGGCTCATTACCATCGTTGGACAATGCAAATGTGCCAATGAGTGCGGATGATGTACTTTTAAGCTTTTATTTAAGAAAAGCTCAATCATACGTTGAAGTGATTCTTGTACACCCATACCTTCTTTTGAAGGCTGGAAAGAAATCGCTGAACGCAATTCTTTAATGCTACCGCCTGTGTACATCTTTTCATTTTGCAACCATGCTGAAACGGCTTTTACCGCTTCGCCCATTGCTGACTCATAGTCAGCAATGGATTGTGCATCATTGCAGAGTAACGCTTTACGATGTTCTGCAAAATCCACCATACTTATGCGCCTCGTACTGCAACCAATGCTTCTGCAATTGCTTTCTTAAAGCGAGCAACTACTTCAACACACTCTTCTTGAGTGATGATAAGCGGGCAAAGTAAACGAATTACTGTACCGTTACGGCCACCTTTTTCAAGCAATAGTTTATTGTTGAAACAAGCAGTTTGAATTGCAGCAGCTAATTGTGAATCCGCAGGAAGCGAACCAATACGGTCAGCTTGTTTACGCTCGTCAACAATCTCAACACTGATCATTAAACCACGGCCACGTACGTTACCAATACATGGGAATTCTTGAGCCAATTTTTTAAATTCAGCTTGTAGATAATCACCACGTTCTTGCGCATTTTGAGCAAGATTTTGTTCAGTAATCGTTTTTAATACGACAAGGCCTGTACCCATAGCAAGTTGGTTACCACGGAAAGTACCTGTGTGACCTGCAGGCTGCCAAGCATCAAATTTACGTTTAATACCTAATACTGCAAGTGGTAAACCACCACCTACTGCTTTAGACATTACAACAACATCAGGTTCAATACCTGCGTGTTCAAATGCAAACATTTTGCCTGAACGTGCAAAGCCAGCTTGAACTTCGTCTAAAATTAAAACGATGTTGTGCTTTTCAGTCACTTCACGGATTTTTTGCAACCATTTTACTGGAGCTGTAACTACGCCGCCTTCACCTTGAATCGCTTCAAGAATAACAGCAGCCGGTTTTGTTACACCGCTTTCAACATCTTCGATAAAGTTTTCGAAGTAGTAAGTTAAAGCGTCAACGCCAGCTTCACCACCTAAACCAAGTGGGCAGCGGTATTCATGCGGATATGGCATGAATTGTACGCCTGGCATTAAACCGTTAACTGCATTTTTCGCACTTAAATTACCAGTCATAGCAAGTGCACCATGGGTCATACCATGATAACCGCCAGAGAAACTGATCACTGAACTACGGCCAGTGTAAGTCTTAGCAAGTTTAATTGCTGCTTCAGTTGCGTCTGCACCAGCAGGACCACAGAACTGCAAGCAATATTCTTCTTTACCACCAGGTAAATATGCTAACAATGCTTCAGTGAATGCATCTTTTAAAGGTGTGGTTAAGTCTAAAGTATGCAATGGCAAACCACTTGCCAATGTATCTTGAATACTTTGAATCACCGCAGGATGATTATGACCTAAAGCCAATGTACCTGCCCCAGCTAAACAATCAAGGTACTGTGTACCTTCAACATCAGTAACCCAGCATCCTTGTGCTTTCGCTATCGCTAACGGTAATTTACGTGGATAGCTACGAACATTTGATTCCATTTGACTTTGGCGAGTCAAATAATATTCGTTAGTAGCATTAGTGGCAGGGTTAACGGAAGTAACGCTCATATCGGATTACCATCTCTGATAGGGGTAGAAAGAAATAAGTCTGGTGACGATGGGTCCTTTGACTCGGTGCTTTATAGAACTAGTAAAGACACTTATTTTATATCTTGTAACTAGGAGCGCGATGATACCTAATTTTACAAGAAAAAAAACGTCTTTTATGTACTTTACTCATCTAATCTTATTGAAAAAATGTATCATCCCAATAGTTAAGATGAATTATCATCATACTATGTGACAACCTAAAGAAAATATTCTTTTTTTATCTTACTTTGATTTTTTAAGTTACATTGACACACTTTAATTTTAGAACTTTGTTTTTAAAAGAATTTATATTTACCAAAATTTAAAAAACCTGATCTAAATATTACAAATACGCCACAAAATCTGCAAAAGTTATGCATAACTTATGTTTAACATTTCTTAATGAAAAAAATTAAATTTATATTAATTTTTAAAGGAAAAAATTATGCGTACTTTAGCTGTCTCAACCCTTCTTTTAGGTTCTCTCCTTAGCCCTTTAGTTTTTGCTCAGGATGATAATGCTTTGAACTATAATATTGTGAATGTACAAGCTGAAGCTTCTCGTCAAGTTTCTAATGATGAAATGCATGCAACTTTATATATTGAAAAAAGTAACAAACAACCAGCTGAACTTTCAAATCAAATTAATCAACTCATGAATCAGGCACTTGCCGTTTCCCGTAAATATCCGCAAGTAAAAGTGGAAACAGGTGCTCAAAGCACTTACCCAATTTATGATAACGATAGTAACAAGCTAAAAGAATGGCGAGGCCGCGCTGAAATTCGTCTTGAAAGTAAAGACTTTAAAGCAGCAAGCCAGTTAGTAAATGAATTACAGCAAGGCTTCCAAACTCAATCAATTAATTTTACAGTTTCAGATGAACAACGTAAAAAAGTTGAAAACGAGTTGATGATCGAAGCTTCTAAAAACTTTCAACAACGTGCTCAAATGTTGACGCAAGCATGGAATAAAAGCCAATACACGCTCGTTAACTTAAACTTAAACACTAACAACTATTTCCCGCAGCCTGTAATGCGTGCCAGCATGGCTAAGTTTGCTACTGCCGAAGCGGCTCCTGCTCAAGACATGGCGGCTGGTGAATCTAAAATTACTGTAAATGCAAACGGTTCAATTCAATTTAAATAATTTCTTTTCATCAAAAAAAGCCGCATCTTTCATGCGGCTTTTTTTATTACTGATCAAGATATTCAACTCAAATTTTGCAAAGAATCCCAAGCAGCTTTTGCCAAAATATCTTTATAAATTTTAGGGTTGGAAGGAACACGTTGTGATAACCACGCACGGCAATAATTTTCTGTAGACCCAATCACCAATGAAAGTAATAGCTCATGAGGTATAGATTTTAAAAACTCAGAATCTGCATAATTTGAAATTTCGCTAAAGATCTTTTGATTTCTTGATTTATTTTTCTGAACAAGACGTTCTTGGTCTTCACCTTGCATCACACTAAAACGAGCAGATATTAAAAATTTAGCAAACTCTGGCTGTTCACTTACCCAATCAATGTAACTATGAATAAAAGCATATAAAACCTCTTGAAGGGATTCTGTGCCCTCCAGATAGTCATCTCTTCGTGCAGCTTGGTCATCTAAAGCTGCAAAGAATAGAGTCGCAACAATCCCTTCTTTATTTTTAAAGTGATGATAAATAGCCCCTACACTACTGTCAGACTTCGCACGAATCATTTCAATGCTTGTGGTTTCAATTCCATTTTCTAAGAAACAAGACAAAGCATCTAATAAAATCTGTCTTTTTAAAGCAGCCCTTCTGCCTGGATATAAACGTTCTAATAGCTCTTGTGCAGATTTCATCGTTTGTTCCCTAACCAGTTATCGGAGATATTCTGAATGACTTGACTCGCTTTTGTAAACAGAATTATATTCTTTAACAGAACAAAATTCTGTTTTTATTAATAATGGAGCTTTAAACCATGGCAACTACTTTAGAACTTTGGAACAAAGTGTCTACTTTCCCCAAAGGAAAATGGACTTTCTCACGCATGCTATGTTTAAAAGCACCTTATTTCGGCAGTATTTCACCGCTCTTTATCGATTTAAAACCTAATTATTGTGAAATAGCGATTAAGAAAAAACGTTCTGTTCTCAACCATATTGGAACAGTTCATGCGATTGCGATGTGTAATATGGCTGAACTTGCAGGTGGCACAATGACAGAAGTTACGGTGCCTTCCACACATCGCTGGATTCCCAAAGGTATGACTGTCGAATATTTAAAAAAGGCAGAAACAGACTTAATTGCAATTGCAACGCCTGTAGAAAAAAATTATGACTGGGATAAAGCTGGAGAATATTTAGTGAATGTAGAAGTCTTTGATTCTCAGAAAGAGAAAGTCTTCCAAGCTACGATTACCATGTGGATTTCTAAAAAGAAGTAATAAAAAAGCCCTGAACTGATCAGGGCTTTTTTTATTTATTTTTTAAATGGTAAGGCATATTTCAAGATACGGCCAACCACCTGACCAAACTGTTTGGTCAAACTAGCGTTGTTATAGTTCAGACCATATTTTTTACATACAGCTTCAACTTTTGGAGCCATTTGGCGATAACGGCGTGCCGGAACATCAGGATATAAATGATGCTCAATCTGATGGCTCAAATGTCCGCTTAAGATATGTAGTGCTTCTGAACCTTTTAAGTTTGAAGAACCACGAATCTGGCGCATATACCAATGGCCACGGCTTTCGTCCTGTAAAACAGACTTTGGAAATACTTCTGCATCTTTTGTAAAGTGACCACAGAAAATAATCGTAAATGTCCAAATATTACGAAGACCATTCGCAACCAGATTTCCTGTAAATACAGGTAAAGCTGCTGGGCCTGCAATTAATGGGAAAAAAACGTAATCTTTGAAGAGCTGAGTACCAATCTTTTTATTAACAGGTTTTAACTCTTCCAAGAATTTTGCCTTGGTCTTACGTTTGTAGAGAACACGACCAATTTCAAGATTCTGAATGGCTACGCCCCATTGGAACAACAAACAAAATGGAATGCTATAAACCGGTTGAAACAAGAAACCTGGTTTCCAACGTTGTTCTGGGAATAAGCGAAGCAAACCATAACCAATATCATCATCTATACCTTTAATGTTGGTATAAGTGTGATGTTTATAGTTATGAGTTTGACGCCAGTTATCAGAAGTACCAACGATATCCCATTCGTAAGTTTGACCATTAAATTTAGGATCGTTCATCCAGTCGTATTGGCCATGCATAACGTTATGACCAAGTTCCATGTTTTCCATAATTTTAGAAAAGCCTAACAGACCTGTTCCTAAAACCCATGCTGGTGGGAACCAACCTGCAAACAAACATGCTCGGCCTAAAAAACTACTATAGCGAACTGCTGCATAGACGCGGCGGATATATTTTGCATCTTTCTCACCTAAATCATCCAATACTTCTTGTTTGATCTGATCGAGCTCTTTTGCAAATGCGTCAAGTTCTGCAGGCGTCAAATCTCGATTTTTAGGATTTTTAAAATATTCGACTTTCACTGGCATATTCATAAAAGTTCTCTCTTAAAGATCAATAACTAGATCAGATTGTGCGGAGTTCACACAAATTTTGAGTAATTGGCTTGGTTCGGTATTTTCGCTACCATTGAGTAAGTTACGTGTAGACCCTTGGGCTTTACTACAAACGCACTTATTACAAATTCCCATACGGCAACCATGTGTTGGCTTAAGGCCTTCATGTTCCAGACTCACCAAAATTGATTCGCCTTTTGGAATTGCAATGACCTTATTAGACTGGGTTAATGTGACATTTACATAACCAACTTCAGCCGTACTATCACGAGTTAGGCTAAAAGCTTCTGTTAATACAGTCGGTGCTTTTTCAAAAAGCTGTTCCACTGTCGAAACAAAACCTGAAGGCCCACACGCATATACGGTGCTGTTTTCTAAATCGTCTACTAATGCTAAATGCTCTGCATTTAAACGCTCATCATTTGGTGTTTCTTGTGTATAAAAAATCTGATAACTAAAATTTGGGAATTGCTGTGCAACTTGTTCAAAATATTCAATAAAAGCTGCATCTGAGCGTTGCTTTACCCAATATAAAAGTTGTACTTGAACTTTATCTAACTGCTGACTCTGTTTAATTGCAGTGATTAAGCTCAACATTGGGGTAATACCACTACCCGCAGCCAGCATAATTAATTTTGGCGTTTTGATATTTTGTTGCATGTCGCCATAAGGTTGACCAAGCTCAAAAACATCACCAATTTGGCTTTCAGTCATAAACCAGTTACTGACAATACCATCAGCCACTTTTTTAATCGTTAAACGTAAATGCTGTTCGTCAATTTGCGTCAAGCTATAAGTACGTTCATAACGACGACCAGCAATTTCAACAATGACAGGATGATGCTGACCAGCAACACCTATTTTCACTAAACGGTTACATTTTAGTGTAAGACTCACCATGTCATGAGCGACAAATTCTTTTTTTACAATTTGAACAAGCCCATGTTTTACAGACCATAAAGGATTAACTTTTTGTAGCCAAAAGTTAGCCATTTCTTTATCAAAGATGGCTTGTGTCAATGAATTGAATAGAGAATTTCTCTTTTCGATTACTTGCATAGCTGGAGGCTCTGTCGCTCTTTTCTAATTATTATACACATGTATATATATTTGTATATACACCTGTACTTTTAATTACAATTTCACAAGTTCACCTTCTTAAGGCTATAATCCTGACAGTTTATAAATATATTGAACAGCATGACCCAATCTTCACTTTCTCAGAGCCTGAATGACACACCTCGACAACAAGATGTCATTGAAATTAAAACAGCTACGCGTTCTGTAGGAAGAAAAGCGACGATTACTAAAGAAGAACTTTTTCAGGCCGCTCTGAATCTTATTGGTCCACAAAAGAGTATTGCTTCATTAAGTTTACGCGAAGTAGCACGAGAGGCCGGAATTGCGCCAAATAGTTTCTATCGCCATTTTAAAGATATTGATGAGTTAGCGATTTCTTTAATTGACCGTGCTGGTATTGTGTTACGTAAAATTATTCGCCACGCTCGCCTACGCGCATCCTTACAAGAAAGTATTATTCGTAGTTCTGTCGATATTTTTCTTCAGCAGCTCGATGCTGATGAAGGTAACTTAAGTTTGTTGCTACGTGAAGGCTTTACAGGCTCTGCCTCTTATAAAGCCGCAGTTGAACGTCAATTAAACTTCTTTCAACAAGAGTTACAAGAAGATTTAATTCGGCTGGAGCGCTTAAATAACAATCATCTCTACCACCCTGAACTTGTTGCAAAAGCAATTACTCAACTTGTGTTTCACATGGGGGCAAAAGCGATTGACCTTCCTATTGAGCAAAGGTCAGAACTTGCCGAACAGACCATGATTATGATTCGAATGATTTTAGAGGGTGCACGTCATTTGGATGAAGCAAAAATTCGTTAAAATTATCTAATGAATGGCTTGTTGATGAACAGGCCATTTTTACATCTAACTCCTCTATTTTCCAATAAAAATATAATTCATCGATTGAAGCGAATAGCTTGCGAGAGTATAAATAATTACCCCATTTTTTCTTTCTCCTATATTCCCAACGATCTCAGGGATCAACATGCAAAATTTGAATAATCGTCAAAGCCTGATTGCAAGCTACATTCTTATGGGCATCTTTTTGCTTTCGGTTATCCCATTACACCTATTAGCAAGTTTTTTTGCAGGCTTTCTTATTTATGAAATTATTATTAGCTTAAGCTCGGTTGTAGAACGTTATATTGATGGTCAAAGAGCCCGTATTTTTATTAGTATTTTATTAAGTATTGTTACTATTTCACTTATTGGTTTTTTCATTACGAGTCTGATTAGCTTTGTTGTATATGATTTAAAAGGTGTCGGATTACATAGTATTAATACAAAAGTTGATCAAACCCTACTGCATTTACAAGCTGAAATTAGCAAATATCTTCCGGGTTATATTCCCGATAGCGTTACAGATTTAAAAGACGAAATCTTTGCATTTATGAAAGATAACGTGACCACATTAAAAAATGCCAGTTCTGATATTTTGCATAACTTCGTGACTATGGTGATGGGATTGATCATTGGGATTTTGGTGGCAATACATGGTTTTCACCGCCGAACCCCTCAGCCTGTTTTTAAGTCACTCCTCATCCAACGTATTCAAAAATTATCAATTTCATTTAAAAACGTTGTTTTTGCACAAATACAAATTTCAGCCATTAATACCCTGCTCTTTATTTTATTCGCTTTTATTTTATTACCGCTTTGGGGAGTCCACCTTCCTTTTGCCAAAACTCTCACTATTTTGACCTTTATGTTTGGACTGATTCCAATTTTAGGTAATCTTATTTCCAATACATTAACGTTCATTGCTGCCCTTACTATTTCGCTTGGGCTAGCAGGCATTGCATTACTTTATCTCGTTCTGGTTCATAAACTTGAATATTTTGTTAACGCTAAAATTATTGGTCATAAAATCAATGCAAATGCATGGGAAATTTTATTGGCAATGCTGGTTTTTGAATCAATTTTTGGTTTAAGTGGTTTAATCGCTGCTCCAATTTTTTATGCATATTTAAAATTAGAACTAAAAGATGCTGGTCTAATATAGTTCAAAATCGATCTATAAAAAAAGCGCCCTCTAGGCGCTTTTTTTACTTTGGATTAATTATGGCTTAACCACAACTAATACTTGAATTGCTTCTGGTGTAACAGTTAAACCATCAAGCAAGCTCAAGCCTTCTTTTTGCAACTTTTGTAAGCGTTCAATTTCATCTTGACGAATACTTGGGTTGAACTGTTTTAAATAGGTTAAACGGTCAATTTCATATTGCCATTTATTACCATAGTGTTCTTTTGCTTGCTGCTGAAGCTGTGGCAAATCAACTTTCGCGATATCTAACGCTTGTTTATAACGTTCCTCAATGATATCACGGCGAGCTTTAACCACCTGACGACAGCTATTGCCATCTAAATGGTGTAAATATGGTTTTAAGATAGTCGGATCAATTTTCTCAGACAAATCTTGACCATTTTCGCTTAATAGCACACGAATTAATTGCTTAGGTAAGCTCGATGGTAGATTCAACGCCTTAGGCGCCACCACATCGACTTTAAACCACACTTCAATTAATACTGAACCCTGCTTTAACGCATTAGATTTGAGTACAGCAACATTGGTACTACCAAATGATTGTGTACGGATCATTTCCATTACACTTTCAATGAATGGATGCTCTAAAGTTAAATATTGGGCATCTTCACGAAGCTGTGCTTGATCACGATAGAACGTTGCTGTCATGCCTTCTTCGTCTAGCGCCAAACCTTGCACTTGCATTTGGTCTGTTGGACGAATAATCACAGTACCGTTACTTTGCTCATCAAAGTCGATATTGGTTGATGACATGAAAGGCTTCACAAACATCGGAAGCGTTGTGTTGTCATCATAATCTTCTAAAGCCTGAACAATCTCTTGCGCCACGATTGGACGACATGAGTTATATTCAAGTAAACGATCTCGGCCTGCTTGAAGTTCAGCTTCTAAGGCTTGACGTTGAACATTTACTTCTTCAAGCAAATCTTCAAATGTTTGGCCTTGGTCTGCAAGCAAACAGTCTTTTAATTCAACAATAAAGTTTTCTTGCAACGTTTGTGCTGTTGGCGAAATATTGCTGAAAATATTAAGTGCTTCATTGTACCAACGGAACATACGTTCTTGAGCTGTTCCCACAAGATATGGCACATGAATCTGGATTCGGTTTTCTTGACCAATACGGTCTAGACGCCCAATACGTTGCTCTAAAACATCTGGGTTAGCTGGTAGATCAAATAAAATTAGATCACTAGCAAATTGGAAATTACGGCCTTCAGAGCCAATTTCCGAACACAGTAAAATTTGTGCGCCATAGCTTTCTTCAGCAAAATAAGCAGCAGCTTGGTCACGTTCAAGTAAGCTCATGCCTTCATGGAACATGGCAGTACGAATGCCTGCATGCAAACGCAACACATTTTCTAAAGCTTCAACAACTGGCCCACTACGCGCAATTAAAAGCACTTTTTTATGCTTGAGATCTTTGCGCAGAACTTCCATTACCCATAACACACGTGGGTCATTTTGCATCCATGAACCATCAAGGTGTGCTTCTTCAGGCCACATCTGCTCACGCAGTTTTCCATCTTTTGACCAATCTTCTGGTGCTGGTAATGGTGCTGGCTGACAATCACGCCCTGGGAAACCTTGAATTGCTTCACGCGTATTACGGAATAAAATACGTCCAGTACCGTGACGGTCTAATAATTCGTGAATTGCTCTAAAACGCTGTTCAGGCTGGTCTTCAATACTATGCCCTAACAAGCCCTCTAAAGCAGATAAATGCTCAGAAGCTAAAGGTTGATCAGACATCAGCACTTCAGCAATTTTTGCAGTCTGCTGGTACTGAGTTTCTTCATCTAAGAAGCGCTCTAAACTGCTAAAACGCTGCGGATCAAGTAAACGTAAACGCGCAAAATGACTTTCTACACCAAGCTGTTCAGGTGTTGCAGTAAGCAACAATACCCCAGCCGTATTTTCAGCTAGCTCTTCAATTAAATCGTAGCGATCATTACCGCCTTCTTCTTCGCTCCACATCAAATGATGTGCTTCATCGACCACGAGCAAATCAAACCCAGCTTCGATGGCTTGCTCGCGCAAATCATCATGGTCAACCATTAAATCAACGCTGGCAATAATGCATTGCTCAGTCAAGAATGGGTTAAGTTCTGGATCATGTTCTTTAATAGATGCAGTGCGTGTTAAATCAAACAGAGAGAATTGCAAGTTAAAACGACGGCGCATTTCAATCATCCACTGATACTGTAGCGAATCAGGGACTAAAATAAGAATTCGTTCTGAGCGACCGGTTTTAAGCTGTTGGTGGATAATTAAGCCAGCTTCAATTGTTTTACCCAAGCCCACTTCATCGGCAAGTAAAACACGAGGTGCAAAACGTTTACCAACTTCGTGTGCGATATAAAGCTGATGTGGAATTAAACCAACACGCGCTCCAATCATGCCACGTAAAGGGCTATTCTGCATTTGTGCTTGCATAAGCATCGCTTCAATACGCAGGTCATACCACTCTTTATAATCAACCTGACTTGCAAGCAAACGATCTAAAGGTTTCGACAACTGAATTTGCGCACCGATACGTGTTTCATTCAGCGCTTTACGATCTTGTTCACCATTTTCTAATGTACGAACAACGTTGTAACGCAAAACGCCATGTCGGTCTTCAACAGACTCAACAATCCACTTCTTGCCTTCTTGATCTTGAACTTCATCATTTGTGTTAAAGATGATACGAGATAGTGGAGCGTTATTACGTGCATATACACGTGTTTCATCACTTTTGGGGAATAAAATGCTGACAGATCTTTCATCTACATCAATAAGTACACCTAAACCGAGCTCAGTCTCTGTGTCTGATAGCCAACGTTGACCAATAGCATACTGCTGCAATTTTTCCACCTTTCTCTCAAGTTCGCACTACATATTGTACGATGCAAATTAGCTTATTTTTGCATCTTTTTATGTAGTCTTTAAAGCAAAATTTTGAAGCAAAAACCAATTAAATCGTTTTGCCACAAAAAATCACGCATTAAAATTTTTTACATTAAAACGGTACAGGACAGTCAAAAGTTAATGTTTCTGCTGTGACAGGATGATTAAAACTTAACTGTTTAGCATGCAAACACAAACGCGGAACAAGTTGCTGCTCCGGTGTTGCATACAGCGTGTCACCTACAATTGGATGCCCAAGATATTGCATGTGTACACGGAGTTGATGGGATCGACCCGTAATTGGTGTTAATTTCACACGCGTTACAGGTTGTCCCTGAATCTGAAAATTTTCTAGAACCTGCCAATGGGTTAAAGCAGGCTTATTGTGAGAAGCATCGACAATATGTAAAGGTGGTCGACTTGGATCATAGATAACAGGAATATCTACAGTCCCCTCACCCTCTAAATGACCAGCAACTAGTGCTTCATATATTTTTGAAGTCTGACGGTCTTGGAATTGGCGTGCAATCGCACTTTGACCACGCTTAGATAAACCAAATACCAAAATACCTGAAGTGTCTCGATCTAGACGGTGAATGAGCAAAGTTTTAGGCTCAATCGCAACCAACCTTGTCAGAACGCTATCATGTAAATCACCCTTACCTGGAACACTCAAGATGTCCGAAGGTTTATGAATCACCATAAAATCATCATCACGATAGATCAGATGTTCACTTAGAAAATCACTCAAAGTTGTATTCCCAAGGTAAGATGAAAAACAAGCGGGCAATAATAAAAAGCTTACGTCCGAATTACAATGCCGTTCGGGTAAATTAACAGCATAATTTGCAAATATTATGGCGCATGTTGGGTCTATGGTGAGTCAATGCTTCAATAACTGCATAATATGTTGCAAGGTAGGTGCTTGCATCATCTCTTCAGCGCTCAGGCTTGCACCGTTCGCACGCCATAGGTCGACTAGATAATTCACAGCAGATTGATTTAATCCATAATTTCGTAAATCAATTTCAGGGTGAACTTCCATAGGATGTCGCCCAACCTGTTCAGCAATGGCCAATAAAATTCCTTTATCCGACAAAATATATTCAGACGGTGCACTTAAAGACCATAAGCGCATTAAGCTCTGTGTATTTAAATGTTTTATATGGTCAAGACTGATCTTTTCAACCCATTGAATATGCTGCTCTAGATTAGCCGCCAAGATCGCATCATTTACAATAGCTACATAATCGGTAATAGATAAAACAAGCTGCATGACCTGTTTAAACAGAGGTGACAAATTGCCTGCCATCACAACTTGGGCTTTACTATTTGGTGATAGTTGCTGACCAAGTTGCAACATGGTTTGCTGAAGCTGAGATGTCTCAATAAAAATAACTGGAATTTCGAGCGCCTGTGCTCTTTTACTTAGCAATTCTAAATGATCGGCTAATGGCTGCCCTGCCCAATCAGGTAAAACTTTAAGTTCATTTAGTCCAATCATGAGCAAAATACTTTGCGTAGACTCAATTGACCAATTTGAAGTATTTGCTGCTAATTGGATTTTTCGAGGTAAAGGATAAAACATTGTTCTCTACAAATAAAAAATAGCTCAAATTAAAAAGCCCGTTTTAAACGGGCCTTTTTGCTTACTTCATTTCAGCGAATGTTTCTTTTGCAGCCTGAATCGTATATTCGATATCTTCATCAGAATGAGCAGATGAAATAAAACCTGCTTCAAATGCCGACGGTGCCAAGTTTACCCCACGCTTTAACATGCCATGGAAGAACTTTTTGAAAGCTTCAATATCACATGCCAACATAGAGTCGAAGCTTGTAATGTCTTCTTGATCGGTAAAATACAACCCGAACATTGCCCCAGCTTGCTGAGTTTTAAATGGAATCCCCGCTTCATCAGCTGCTGCTTGTAAACCAGCAAGTAACTTTTCAAGTTGAGCAGATAAGTTGCTGTAAAAGTCTGGTTGACGTAAATGTTTGAACATCTCAATACCAGCACGCATAGCGAGTGGATTACCAGATAAAGTACCTGCTTGGTATACGCCACCTAAAGGTGCGATACATTCCATGATTTCGCGTTTACCGCCAAATGCACCTACCGGTAAGCCAGCACCAATAATTTTACCTAAGGTCGTTAAATCAGGTTTAACGTTATAAACCGATTGAGCACCACCTAAAGCAACACGGAAACCTGTCATCACTTCATCAACAATAAAGACAGATTTATATTCATCACACACATCACGAATGGCTTGTAAGAAACCATCAATTGGTTTCACCATATTCATGTTACCTGCGACAGGCTCAATAATTACACCAGCAATTTCATGACCGAACTTAACAAAACACTCTTTTAGTGCAGCAATATCGTTGTATGGCAGCGTTAAAGTGTGTTTAGCAAAATCAACTGGAACACCTTTTGAAGTTGGTTCACCTTCACCTAAAGTGAGTAAGCCCGAACCTGCTTTTACTAAAAGTGAGTCAGAGTGCCCATGGTAGCAACCTTCAAACTTCACAATTTTGTCACGGCCAGTGTACCCACGTGCTAAACGAATAGCTGTCATGGTCGCTTCTGTACCAGAGTTCGTCATACGTACCAATTCAATTGATGGCATGATTTCACAGATAATATCTGCCAATGTTGTTTCGTGTACGGTCGGTGCACCAAAACTTAAACCATCTTCTGCGGCTGTTTGTACTGCTTTAATAATTTCTGGATGAGCATGGCCCAAAATCATTGGTCCCCAAGAACCAACATAGTCAACATAACGCTTACCATCCACATCCCACAAATATGCACCTTTGGCTTTCTCGATGAAAACAGGTGTTCCTCCAACGCCATTAAAGGCACGTACCGGAGAGTTCACACCACCTGGAATGTGTTTGCTGGCTTGTTTAAATAACTGTTCTTGCTTTGGAGATAAACTCATGGAAATGCTCGTCTTAAATATCTAAAAAATAATTTTGAAAGCTTAAGAAAATAATTGTGCCCACGCCTGTACACGGGCAGGAATTTCAGCAGTTGATCGGCCTAATATATCACTAATGACGGCACACAGGTCAGCCCCAGCCTCAATCACAGGTTTTGAGTTTTCAACGGTTAAACCGCCAATAGCACAAATCGGTAGATCATATTGAGCTGCTGCCTGCTTAATCACTTCAATACCCACATTACCTGCTTCAGGTTTTGTAGAGGTCGCATAGACAGCACCAAATGCAATATAAGTCGCACCATCTGCAATTGCTTTTTGGGCAAGCTCTAAAGAGTTCAAACAAGTGCGACCAATAATGACATTTTGTGGTAACTGAGATTTTGCATCGGTAATTTCACCGTCGCTTTGCCCTAAATGAACACCTAAACCAAACTGAGCAGCCAGTTCTAGGTCATCATTAATTACAAAAGGAACTTGGTATTTTTCACACAATAATTTGATTTGCTCAACTTCAGCAGGTTGGTCAGTTTTTTCTATTTTTTTACGGCGGTACTGTAAAATTGCGACCTGTTTAGTTGCGAGAGCGACATCTAGTTTTTCTAATAATAATTGGATTGGGTCATCATTGGTAATCAGATATAAACCACGCATACTCTACTCTTGCTTTAAAAAACTTCGCTAGTATAACGGATTTATGGGTCATCATAAGTACCGATTGATATGGGCTTACCGGTACCAATCGGTCTATTAAGAATAGAAATAAAAAATTAACTCGGAATTTTATCGTGTTTGCGATCAGTCAAACTCAAACGACCACGTGCAACATCAGATAGCATTCGCCAATCAGAAATAAAGCTATAGAAAGGTTGCTTAAAACTCGCAGGTTTATTTTTTTCAAACACAAAATGTCCAACCCAAGCGTTTGCGTAACCCGCTACCAAACCATAGAGTACATATTTGGCTTGTTTTTTACGAATGGCTTTAGAAAAAAAGTATATGCCTATACTACTACCCACCACATGTAAGCGTCTGCTCATAATGTTACGGTGTTCAGTTAAGTAAAAACGATAAAATTCCTGATAATTTTTAATCGGTAATTCAAACTCTGGCTGAGCTTCATGATTAAAGTTTATGGGTGCATTCACGATCATCTTCCTGATTTTTATTTGATCAAAACGTCACCTGATTGTATACCGAAATAAAAGTGTAGCGTCATATGTTTGATTGTAACTTTCTCTATCAAAACCATTACTTTTAGTACTAAGCTATTATACTCATTCAAGATAGTTTAAATAACTGATTCAGGGAGATACATTATGGTTGAAGTTGAGCTTAAGTTTCAGTTACCTGAATCGAAGAAAAAAACTGTTCAACAATACTTAAAAAAGCATAAAGCACAGCAGATTCATCTACAGGCAAAATATTACGACACCCCTGATCGATTACTTGCAAAAAATGGCATGGCACTACGTTTGCGTAAAGAAAATGATCAATGGGTACAAACATTTAAAGCCGCAGGTCAAAGCCATCTACACCGTGTTGAAGAAGAAATTCATTTAGGTGCGTGTGATCAAGAACCTGACTTAAACCTTGAGTTATATCAAGACAATAAAGTAGTGACTGATTTACTTAATACAGCCCTAGGCAAAGAAGCTAAAAAATTAAGTTTGCAATTTGAGACTGATGTACAGCGCACTTATCATGTGTTTGAAGCAGACAATACAGCGATTGAAGTTTGCCTTGATGACGGTGTCGTAAAAACTGCAACTGCTCAAAGCATAATTTGCGAAGTTGAATTTGAACTTAAACAAGGCGCAGTTAAAACACTTATCCAGTTTGCACAGCAATGGATTAATCGTTATACCCTTTGGCTCGATGTAAGAAGTAAAGCCGAGCGTGGTAATTTATTAGCGCTGGGGCAAGCGGCTTCAGCCGCTGTTCATGCCAAAGCCCTGACATTAAATAAAGATATTACTGCTGAACAAGCCTTAAAAAAGATTGTAGAAAACTGTTTAGGACAATTTTTACCAAATATGGCTGCAATTGCCGATGGAGTTGCCGAAGCTGAACATATTCATCAGGCACGTGTAAGTTTGCGCCGTTTACGTAGCGCACTTAAACATTTTTCTAGCTGGTCAAACGAGGTAAATCCTCTTTGGGAAGAACAAATTGCTGAGCTTTTCCGCCAGCTTGGAGACACCCGTGATGAAGATGCTATTCGCACCGAGGTGTTACCAATCATTAAGCAACACGGTTCACCTGAGCTTTTACTACCCGTTTCAGCACAGCCATTAAAAGAGCTCTCAATACTCTTTATATCTTCGGACACGATTAAGCTATTACTCGATTTATTAGCATTCGCCTACTCTGAAGAAAATTCAAAGTCCAAATCAGGTGGGTTAAAAAAACATATTAAAAAGAGTTTAGATAAGCTACATCATAAAGTGATCAGCAATGCTGAACATTTCTCTGAACTTGAAGTTGCTGAACAGCATAAAATACGCAAGACAGCTAAGCAGTTACGCTATTGTGTTGAGTTTATTTCGAGTCTTTATTCTGACAAAAAAGTACAGCAATATTTAAAACAGCTACAACCTGTACAAAACACCTTAGGTCAATATAACGACTTATTTATTGCAGAAGGTATTTTCAATAAAGCTGTCGAAAATGACTCGTCTTTCTGGTTTGCACTAGGATGGGTAAAAGCCAAACAGCCTCACTTACAAAAGCGGTCCGCCAAAGCTTTACAAACTTTTAGTCAGGCTGAAACGTTCTGGTAATTTATAAAAAGTCGCTGTAAACGTGCAGCGACTTTTTATCTATACTTACCAAATACTTTCCATACACCGTTATCTGCTAATGGGTCATTATAGCTATCACTACGTTGCTTTCTTGGCTTATCACGGGCATCGACCAATTTAAAATGTGGCTCAACCCCTAACACAATACCATTGGTATAAAAACGTGAACGGGTATATTCACTTTGGCCATGTTGGAATACATAGGTTCTTAAATCGATAAACTCACGATGAGCCACCAGTGCAGCAGTATCGTCACTCTGCAACCATTCTTGCATCGTAAAAATCTGGTCTGTTTCGAACTGCCCACATTTTTCAATAAGACTTGCAACGCCGCGGAAAGTTTTAGACTCTTTCGCACGTGTTTTATTAATCCGAATTCGGTCTACATGAAAAAAGAACAAGGGTAAATTTAAATGACTTGGCAAATGAATGGCATCTGGTAATTCATCTTCCATAAAGGGTTGAAAAAGTTCTTGTGCCCTTTCAATTAGACCTTGCCATTGTTGGTAATAGATTTCGACTTCTTGTTGTAAACCATAATAGATCGGCAGCCCTTCCACATGTTCTAAATATTGAGGCGGGAAAATATGCTGTCGTAATAAAGCGATATCCGTTTTTAAACTTTGAATAGCAATTGCATCTTGCATATTAAACCTCCCGATACTTAGGCTATTTACAGACTAAGGCAAAGGTTTTGTTTCCGCAAGGCTTTGCCTATAATAAGCAACTCTATTTTTGCGGGAATAAGTCATGTCTCAAAAGATCAATGCAACAGATGTTACTGAAGAAGAAGCTTTAAATGCGGTTTTCTTTGAGCGTGCGGATGAATTTATCAAACAAGCGAATGATTTTTGTCGCCCGCCAAAAGGTGAAAAACCAGATCCAGCCGAGCTGCGTGGTCAAGTAAGCGCAGCAATGTTGTTTGCTAGCGCCCGTTTTAACACATGGGTAGCGGCAAATAACTTTAAAGATGGCGATGAAATGCGTGATGCTAAAGATCAGGTCATGTCTTATCTTGTGCAACAATTTCAAATGATGCTTGAAGATAATTTCGATGAATATTGTGAACAGTTCGAAAATTATTTACGTTTCCGTAAAAATGAAGATTTTCACGCGCATAAACATGATCATTAAAATGATTTAACAACCCAAATAAAAAGCCACAATTGAGTGGCTTTTTATTTAAAAGAAGACTTTATTTTTTTGCTGCCTGACCATATTGATCGGCCATAACTTCGACTAAATGTTCAGGCTTAATATACTTTTTAATTACTGTATTTATGTCTGCAACAGTCAGTTTAGTCAGATTTTGATCGTGTTTTACACGGTCTTGTAATGTTTTACCTGACTCAAGCTGGAGATTTAACATGCCATGAATATTACGTTCATCTTCTAATGCAGTAACACGTTTCTTCATGATATCTGCTTTTGCAGCTTCAAGCTCTTGCTCTGTCACACCATTTTTCAACAAGTCATTCAATACTTTATGTATTGATGCAGAAACCTGCGCTGAGCGACCCGAAGTGTAATTTGCGCTAATGCTTAAGGCCCCAACATTAGTATCACGATCAAGCTGTAATCCGCTTCCAAAACCATACACTAATGCATTTTTCTCACGAAGCTCTTGAGCCAAACGTGATGAAATTTGAGATTCACCTAAAATATAGTTAAGTAAAATTAAAGCAGATGCATCAGGATGATTTTTTCCGACTGGTAGAGCGAGCACACTTTGGTAGCTACCAAATTCGCGCTGCTCAGATAAAACATGAACTTGCTGAGCTGGAAAATCAACATGATCAATCAAGATTTTTTGATAAGGCTGTTTACCATTCCAACGACCAAATTCCTGATTAAGTAATTTCTGCATTTTTTTCGGATCAAACCCGCCCGTAATCGCAATCTGAGCGTGGTTCATAGCAAAGAAACGCTCGTACAACTCTTTCACTTGTTCTTGAGTAGCACTGTTCAATTGCTGCTTTGCCAACTCTGGTTCAAAGTGGTAACGCAAATCTCCCGGTTGATATTCTTCCAGTAAACGGGAAAGTGTTAAACCTGCTACAACATCCGGTTCAGTATACGGACGATCTAAACTAGATAAGCTCTGCGATTTAATCAAATCAAATTGAGATTGCTCAAATTTTGGATTTTTCATCACATCGAGAGCAAACTTAAAGAATTCATCAAATTTTTCTGATTTAGACTGAATATTAATGGTCATGCCATTACCATCAGCGCTCGCATAAGCGGCCCCACCCGCATCAATCGACTTATCGGCAATATCCTGCAAGCTGTATTTATCAGAACCACGTAGTAATAAATATGAGGTTAAATCGACTACTGTACCTTTGTTAAATAAAGATTTCTCTGTTCCGAAGTCCATCGTAATTGTGGCATAAGTACGATCATCGCGTGTTTCAACTGGGAATAAAGCATACTTCATTCCATTTTTCAGCTTTCCACGAATAATCTTTTTCTCATTGCTTTCAACATATTGCTTAGAAGTTTTTAAAAACTCAGCGACTTCTTGTTGATACGCCTTCGGATCTTTTAAAGGCTCAGCCTTTGCTTCCACCTGATCTAAGGTTTTAGGCGCATCTTTTGAGTTTTGTTGTTGAGCTTTCTTCTGGTCTTCAGGTGTTGGCAAAATATCACCATCAATACGATGCTCAGCAACAAGGAACTGTTTTAAAGTTTGATTTACATCATCTAGCTTAACGTTTTTTACCGAATCTAAATCTTTAAAATATTGATCCCATTGCCCGCCAGCTACGGTGTAATCACTTAAACGCGATCCAAGTGCTACCGCATCTTTGGTGATTAAGTCGCCTTGGGTTTTCATTAAACTTTTAACACGATTTAATTCAACTTCAGTAAAAGGCTTACCTTTCTCAATACCCGTGAGTAAAGAGCTTTCAACTTTTTTAGGATCATTACTTGGTGCATAAATAGCACCTAGAAATACCACATTAAAATCTTGGTCTAACCACGTACTCGCATCAACATTTGTGGTAATGCCAGTTTCAACCATGTTCTGATATAAATGACCACTTGGTTGCATGGTATATAGCAAAGGAGCTAACGCTAGTGTCGGCTGAATTTTGGTGTTTTTTCCATTCATATAAATATGGAACTTCGCCAGATCGCTCCCCTTTTTCACCACAAACTGACGATTTTTTATTTTTGTAGAGTCAAGTAAAGGAATCTGTACAGCCTTAGGAACTTCACGTGCCGCGATTGGACTAAAATATTGATCAATTGTTTTTAAGACATCTGTTTTATCGAATTTACCCGAAACAACCATGACTGCATTATTCGGTGCATACCAGCTACGATAAAAACGGTCTAGCTCAGGCATTTTAATAGATTTAAGCTCAGGCAAATCACCAATCGGTAAACGACCTAAATATTGATTGCCATAAGCCGATTTCCACATTTGGTCCATTAAAACAGCAAAAGGCTGATCCATGCGGACTTCACGTTCACGCTTTACGATTTCAATTTCAGAAGGAACAAATTTTTCTTGTAGAACCAATTTATCCATACGCTCAGATTCAAGGTACAACACTTCATTTAGTGCAGTCTTTTCCGGACGAACGATATTGGTATATTTAGTCGAGTAATAATCTGTGCTTGCGTTCGTCATTAACGTATATTGATCTAAACGGCGCTGGAATTCTTCCCCTTTAACATTCTTTGTCCCCTTAAAAGCCAAGTGTTCAAGTAAATGAGCTAAGCCACTTTTGCCTTGCGGATCATTTAATGAACCTGTTAAATAAATGGTATTAATAAAGATTTTATTTTCTTTGTCATTCGGTGCAAGTACAATCCGAAAACCGTTATCTAATTTATATTCCTCAATATTTTGCTTGCTTTTTACTAGTGTGGTTTGTGCCCAAGACGCAGCACTTAAACTAAGAATACATAGGGAGAGAGTCAGTTGTTTAAACTGCATAAACATATAAATACCAATTAATTTGAATAATAAAAAATCAATAGTTGTGGGACTATAGTAGGAAATTTAAGCTGACTTTCATAGTAAAGTTTTGAAAAAAAAGCCGTTTATTTAAACGGCCTTATATTTTAAAGAAAAATTTCAGCTTGCATATAAAGTTTCCCATATCCTGAAATTTCAATACGTTCTTTAGACAGAATATTGCAATATAAAATGCCTCCACGACTAGAAGCCTGATAAGCCACAATATTATTTTTCCCAAGCTTTTCTGCCCATAACGGTGCTATAGCAGTATGAATTGAACCTGTTACGGGGTCTTCATCAATACCTGCGACAGGTGCAAAATAGCGAGAGACACAATCATATTGCTGATCGGCTTTTGATGTTATTGCAACATCCACATCATTTGCTGTAACAGCAGTACGTAACTTACCTAATTTTTTTAGCAAATTCATGTCGGGCTGTTCATCTAATACATCTTGAACTGACTCATATTCAATGACGTAGGCATAAGGATTTTGATAAACCGCTTTAAAAGGTTTGCTTAAAGCTTGACGTAAAATAGCCGGATAATCTTCAACTTGATGAGCTTTACAAATTGGAAAATTCATTCTAATTTTGCCGTCTTCATCTTGATGAACTATAAAAAGCCCTAAGTTTCGTACATGAAAATTAATCGTCTTTTTCTTAGTAAAATCTTTAAATATTACAAAAGCACTAGCAAGAGTGGCATGTCCACAAAAATCAGCTTCAACTGTTGGAGTAAACCAACGGATTTCATAATTTTCAGAGTCTATGATTTTGACAAAAGCAGTTTCAGACAAGTTATTTTCAAATGCTATCTTCTGCATTAAATCTGCATCTAGCCATTCTTTTTCAACAACCACAGCAGCCGGATTTCCACGAAATAACTCTTTTGTAAAAGCATCGACTTGATACATTTTCATGATATTCAACTCTTTTAAATTAACTCATTGTCTTTAATTTTTTTAAATATAAACAGACACAGATTTTTAAAAATTAGCATTACAGCCATTATTCACACATAAAAAAACGACCCAATCCAATAAGATTGAGTCGTCTCTTACAGTTTATTAATGATGTGTTAATTCAATTTCATCTTCACTGTTTAATATTTCTTTATCTGTCTGGCCCATAAATTGACTGGTAACAACACCCGCAGTCATTGAACCATTTACATTTAGCGCAGTACGTCCCATATCAATTAATGGTTCAATTGAAATAAGAAGCGCAACCAAAGTTACAGGTAAGCCCATTGCAGGAAGTACGATCAAAGCAGCGAAAGTCGCACCGCCACCTACTCCAGCCACCCCAATTGAACTTAAAGTCACAATACCGACTAACGATGCAATCCACATTGGGTCTAGCGTGTTAATTCCCATCGTTGGCGCAACCATTACCGCTAGCATTGCTGGATATAAGCCAGCACAACCATTTTGGCCAATTGTCGCACCAAATGAAGCAGAGAAACTTGCAATAGATTCAGGAATACCTAAACGACGAGTTTGTGCTTCAATGCTCAGTGGAATGCTTGCAGCGCTTGAACGGCTGGTAAATGCAAACGTTAAAACTGGAGCAACTTTCTTAAAGAATTTAAGTGGCGAAACACCGGTAAGCGTCAAAATAATGGCATGTACGACAAACATAATCGCCAAGCCTAAATAAGACGCCACCAAGAAACCGCCTAAATTTAAGATATCTGCTACGTTAGAACTTGCCACAACTTTGGTCATGAGTGCAAAAACACCATAAGGTGTAAGCGTCATCACTAAACGAACAAGCTTCATTACCCAAGACTGTAAAGTCTGGATTGCAGTTAAAATACGCTGACCTTTTTCTTCATCATCTTTCATTAGGTTGAGTGCTGCTATACCTAAGAAGACGGCAAAGATAACCACACTAATAATTGAAGTTGGGTTTGCACCAGTTAATTCAGCAAATGGATTACTTGGAATAAAGGAAAGAATAAATTGCGGCACACTTAAATCGGTAACTTTGCCTACATAATCTGTATTAATGGCAGTTAAGCGTGCAGTTTCAGCAGCACCTTGCACCAAGCCTTTTGCCGTTAAGCCAAACAGGTTAGTAACAAATACCCCTACGAGTGCAGCAATCAGCGTTGTAAACAGTAAAGTACCAATCGTGTAAAAACTGATTTTGCCTAAAGACGATGCTTGGTGTAATTTTGCAACCGCTCCCAAAATAGACACAAATACCAAAGGCATCACGACCATTTGTAAAAGTTTTACATAGCCGTTTCCAACGATATTAAACCAGCTAATAGATTCAGCAAGAATCGGATGGCCACCGCCATAAATCAAATGTAGTCCTAAGCCAAACACCACACCTAGAATTAAGCCAGCCAGAACTTTTTTCGATAAGCTCCAGTCCGTTTTACGTGTTTGGGCGAGTAAAAATATTAACCCGACAAAAACCACAATATTGATGATTAAGGGTATATTCATTCCCAAACTCCAAATTATTGCTTGTGTCATCTTTCAAGGGGGCATATTTGACCATAGCCGGCCTATATAAACTACCCTTTTCAACAATTTTATAGCATCAAGATGATTACAAACCTGCGTGAGAATATAAAATGACTTTTAAATACATATATATCACTTTTAATTTATAAATTACGTAAGATATTTATGTATAAAAATCAGCCTCTACCTAAGCAACCTTTAATTCAAATTGTTGCTCAATAAAATAAATAAATTGCTTTAAATTGGTTCCCCATGTTTCAGGTAACTGGGCAACTAAATATGTAGTGAAAAAAGCAGATTCCGTATTTAGTCCAAAACAATTGACGGACACTTTATCCGCAACTTTTGCCAAATAAGACTTAGGTAATAAAGCAAAACCAACACCTAACTCTACACAACTCACGATTCCGTCCAGACTTCCCATTTCCATAATTTGCGAAGGTGGGATACTAAAGTCATTCAAGAAAAGCTCTATTGCGTGTCGATATGAACAACCTTGCCGAAATGCTATAAATCTAGTTTTTGCAAGGGTTGCCATGTCTGGAAAGCTCTCTTGTTGCTTAGGGCAAACCAGAACCAGCTCTTCATGCCACACTGGAAAACTATATAACTCAGGAATGGAATGTTTAGATGCTACAAAAGCACAGTCCAATTCACCCTGATGTACAGCATTTAATAAATAACGTGTCGGATGAGTTTGGAGCTCAATGGGTAAAGTAGGATATTGCTGCATACATTGATTGAGTAACTGTGGCAAACGTATTGCAGCAGTGGTCTCCATACTTCCAAGCCGGATTGATTCAGCAGGATCAATTCCACCTTCTTGAAAGATTTTTTTAGCTTTACGGTGTAGTGCAAGCATTTGAACGGCATAACTATGTAGCTGTTGTCCTGCATTGGTTAGTGTCACTGGGTTATGGCGATTTAATAAAATCACCCCCAACTCTTCTTCAAGTTTTTTTATATGGCTCGTGATATTCGATTGAACGGTATACATTTTTTGTGCAGCCAATGAAAAACTTCCACTCTCTGCGACCGCCAAGAAAAACTCTAGTGACTTTAATAACATTACACTATCTCAAAATAAGATAACTATCATCTTATTAAATCATTTTTAATGATTACAAAACTAGCTTTTAATAATAAAAAAATTGAGCATCTTCTCATGTCTACGTTTTATCGAATGAGCTTAATTGTCTTTTTGGCAACTTGTTTGGGAATTGGTGTTTTTAGGTTTTCCTATACCGCGCTCATGCCCATCATGATCGAGCAATACCGCTGGACCCATGATTTTGCCAGTTTCTTAGGCAGCGCAAATTTATTGGGATATCTCATTGGTGCCTTATTGGCGTTATTGAGTATTAAAGAAAAGTACATCCCATCCATGATCGTACTCTCAACTATTGCTGGCAGCCTCAGCCTCCTATGCTGCTCATTCATGGATATGCCTCTGGCATGGTTCATTTTCTGGCGTACGGTTTCTGGTATTGCTGGCGGCTTACTTATGATTTTAGCCCCGAGCTTTGCGATGAAATACATTCCCACCACACAAAGATTAAAAGTTAATTTCTTAGGATTTAGCGGGATTGGCGTGGGTGTGTTATCTGCCACCATTATTATTCCTGTACTTAAAAATATACCTGCGCATTATGTTTGGGATATTTTTGCGGGTATCTCCATATTAGGAAGCGTACTGCTTTATCAATTATTAAGTCGTAATACTGCTCAGGTGATTAAGCCACATTCTACAAACCTGCAAGCCTCACAAAAATCACGTTTAGGTCTTGTCATTATTATTGCCTATATGTGCAGTGCCTTTGCTTATATTCCTCACTCTCTATTCTGGATGGATTATTTATCTGGAACTTTGCATTTTTCATTAGAGCAAAGGAATTTATTTTGGGTTCTCTATGGTACAGGAAGCTGCATTGGTGCATTTGTCGCTTATTGCTTAAGCAGAATAATAGGATATTTACACACCATTAAATGGTTATATGCCATTTATTGTCTAGCTGTTGTTTTACCTTTCTTTTCCCAGACCACTTCCTTGCTTGCTTTATCGTCCCTTCTTACAGGATTACTTACTCCCGCAACGGTGTTTATTAGCTCTTATAGCCTCTTACAAATTTATGAGCAACGTTATCAAAAGCTATGGAGCCTTGCCACGATTGGGTTTGCTAGCACTCAGCTTTTAGGTGGTGTAATCATTAGTACTTTGCATCATTTGCATTGGTCTTATGCACATCTCTTTCTTTTGGGTGGAATCATTCTACTCTTTGCAGTTTGCCTTTTACTTCCTGTACGGCCTACTTACATCTCAACTCTCGGAGAAACCGAATTATGAAATCTCTGTTCTTCCCCCTATTTTTAATTGCCTTTGTTCTTTTTATTCAGGCCCTAGATCAGAGTTATCAAAAGAAAGTCGGCATCACGAAGACCACTAAGCACTCTGAATTTTTGCAATAAAAAAAGCCCTCAACCGAGGGCTTTTTAATAGAAGATTACTCTCCCATATGTTTTATAATCGCGTCACCAAATTCAGAGCAACGTAACAAGGTTGCACCCGGCATTAAACGCTCAAAATCGTAAGTTACGGTCTTAGCGGCAATCGCTCCCGAAATCCCTTTAATGATCAGATCAGCAGCTTCTGTCCAGCCCATATCACGTAACATCATTTCCGCAGACAAAATGATAGAACCTGGGTTTACTTTATCTTGACCAGCATATTTAGGCGCAGTGCCATGAGTTGCTTCATAAACTGCAATTGCACCACCAATATTTGCACCCGGTGCAATACCAATGCCGCCTACTTCTGCTGCGAGCGCATCGGAAATATAGTCACCATTTAAATTAAGCGTTGCAATAACAGAGTAGTCTGCGGGACGCATTAGGATCTGTTGTAAAAACGCATCTGCAATCACATCTTTAATGATGATATCTTTACCAGTTCTTGGGTTTTTAATTTTAACCCATGGGCCGCCATCAATCAGTTCCCCGCCAAAACGATCTAGAGCCAGCTCATAACCCCACTCTTTGAATGCCCCTTCGGTATATTTCATGATATTACCCTTGTGAACAAGCGTCACCGAAGGCTTATCATTTTCAATCGCAAACTGAATGGCTTTACGTACTAAACGCTGTGAACCTTCTTTCGATACAGGTTTAATTCCAATACCACAGCCTTCTGGGAAACGGATTTTTGTCACACCCATTTCTTCTTGAAGGAATCTAATGACTTTTTTAGCCTCTTCAGAATCGGCTTTCCATTCAATCCCTGCATAGATATCTTCCGAATTCTCACGGAAAATGACCATGTCCGTTAATTCTGGGTGTTGAACTGGTGAAGGTACACCTTCAAACCAACGCACTGGACGTACGCAAACATATAAATCTAATTCTTGGCGTAAGGCTACGTTTAATGATCGAATACCGCCGCCAACCGGTGTAGTTAACGGACCTTTAATTGAGACAACGAACTCACGAAGTGCTTCAAAAGTTTCTTCCGGCATATAGCTGCCATAAATTTTATTGGCTTTTTCACCGCAATACACTTCCATCCATTCGATTGAGCGCTTGCCGCCGTAAGCTTTTAAAATAGCAGCATCTACGACTGCTTTCATGGTTGGTGTAATATCCACACCAATACCATCACCCTCAATGAAAGGAATAATTGGATGATTTGGTACATTCAGTGACAGGTCTGCATTTACTTTAATTTTGTCGCCATCTGCAGGAACCACGATCTTCTGATAACCCATTATGTGAATTCTCCCTTTTATAATACTTAATTAACTAAAAATAATTATCGATACACAATACTTTCAACTCTTCTTAACGCATAATAGCTTAATTGAAATTAATCATTTTTGGGATTTATATGAGAAATAATAAGATTTCTCACTTAAATAAACCTCAATGTTTTCTCTAGTTATTTGAAAGAAGAAGTCATTTTTTATGAAAATTGTCATTCTCAACAAACCATATGACGTTCTCTCCCAGTTTCGTAAAGACGAAGCGCATATGACCGTCTCTGACTTTGTTGATGACCCGACTTTGCGTTTGGCAGGCCGTCTTGATATGGACTCTGAGGGTTTAGTTTTTTTAACTGATCATGGTGGTTTGAATCAGTTCATTACTAACCCTGCAAATAAAAAATACAAAACGTATTTAGTTCAAGTTGATGGCGATGTAACTGAAGAAGCGCTTGAGCAGCTTCGTAAAGGTGTAGAACTTAATGATGGTATGACGCTTCCTGCCACCGCCATTAAAGTAAGTGAACCTGAATGGTTATGGGAACGTAACCCGCCTGTACGTTTTCGTGCAAATATTCCAACATCTTGGATCGAAATTTCAATTTGCGAAGGCCGTAACCGTCAAGTTCGTCGTATGACTTCTGCGGTAGGTTTTCCAACTTTACGTTTAATTCGTACTAAAATTGGTTCAATTGATTTAGTTCAACTCGGTTTAAAACCTGGTGATGTTAAGGAAATTGAGCCTTTGCTTTACCCTGACTTTAAAGATGTTCCAGCTGAAGAACCTTATCGTTCACGTTCATATGTGAAAAAACCAGGTGGTACTGGTGGTAAACCAATGGTTCGCAAGAATAAAGACGGTTCTACGAAGAAGTCTGGTACAAAACGTATTTGGCAGATGGATGAAGGTGAAAAACCACGTCGTAAAACCAATGGTACAACTCGTCCAAATGCTAAAGCACCACGTGGTCGTGGCCGTAATGATCGATAAGATGTAAATTTTCAAAGCTCACCTAGGTGGGCTTTTTTAATGCCTTTTATTTTTCTAAAAATAAAAAAGCCGGTGCATATGCACCGGCCCTTAAGCTATTTACTAACGAATTAGTAATTAAGCATTAACAGTTGCAAGAACTGCATTGAATGTAGCACTTGGACGCATTACTGCATCTACTTTTGCTTTATCAATTGCATAGTAACCACCGATGTCAGCTGGTTTACCTTGTACTTGAGCAAGTTCAGCAACAATCTTCGGTTCTTCTTGAGCTAAAGTTTTTGCCAGTGAAGCAAATTTAGCTTTTAACTCAGCATCTTCGTCCTGTGCAGCAAGTGCTTCAGCCCAGTAAAGTGACAAGTAGAAATGGCTACCACGGTTATCAATCTCACCCGTACGGCGCGATGGAGACTTATCATTATCAAGCAACTTGTCAGTTGCTTCATCAAGCGTCTTCGCAAGTAACTTAGCACGAGCATTATTTTCTTTAATACCCATTTCTTCTAAAGAAGCTGCTAAAGCAAGGAACTCACCAAGCGAATCCCAACGCAAGTGGTTTTCTTCAACAAGTTGCTGTACGTGTTTTGGCGCTGAACCACCCGCACCCGTCTCGTACATACCGCCGCCCGCCATAAGCGGAACGATAGACAACATTTTCGCAGAAGTACCAAGTTCCATAATTGGGAACAAGTCAGTTAAGTAGTCACGTAAGATGTTACCAGTCACAGAAATAGTATCTAGACCACGTACTACACGCTCAAGTGTATAACGCATTGCACGAACTTGAGACATGATCTCAATATCCAAGCCATTCGTATCATGATCTTTTAAGTACTTTTGTACTTTCTTGATCAATTCATTTTCGTGTGGACGGTATGGGTCAAGCCAGAAGATCGCAGGCATGCCTGAGTTACGTGCACGAGTTACTGCAAGTTTTACCCAGTCACGAATCGGAGCATCTTTAACCTGACACATGCGCCAGATATCGCCTTCTTCAACATTTTGAGTCAATAACACTTCACCAGTGTCAAGATCGGTAATGTTTGCAATACCAGCTTCTGAAATTTCAAAAGTCTTGTCGTGAGAACCGTATTCTTCAGCTTTTTGAGCCATCAAGCCAACGTTCGGTACAGTACCCATAGTCTTCGGATCGAAGTTACCATGCCACTTACAGAAGTTGATCATTTCTTGGTAAATACGAGCAAATGTTGATTCTGGCATAACAGCTTTAGCATCATATTGCTTACCATCAGCACCCCACATTTTACCACCAGCACGGATCATAGCTGGCATAGAAGCATCAACGATGATGTCGTTTGGTGAATGGAAGTTTGTGATGCCTTTTGCCGAGTCAACCATTGCAAGTGCAGGACGGTGTTCTTGACAAGCATGTAAATCTTCAATGATTTCTTCACGTAATGATGTTGGAAGAGTTTCGATTTTCTCGTATAACCCAGCCATACCGTTATTGACGTTAATACCTAATTCGTCAAATAACTTACCGTGTTTTTCGAAAGCTTCTTTGTAATAGATTTTCACACAGTGACCAAAAACGATCGGGTGTGAAACTTTCATCATTGTCGCTTTTACGTGTAAAGAGAACAAAATACCTGCTTCTTTACAATCATCAAGTTCTTTTTCATAGAAATCACAAAGTGCTTTCTTGCTCATGAACATTGAATCAATGATTTCGCCGTCTTGTAGCGCAACTTTTGGCTTAAGAACAATGCTCTTACCACTGTTCGTGATAAGTTCCATTTTCACATTACGTGCGCGATCAAGTGTCATTGATTTTTCGCCATGGTAGAAGTCACCTTCTTCCATATGTGAAACATGAGTTTGTGACCACTGTTTCCACTCGCTCATTGAATGAGGGTGTTTTTTTGCGTAATTTTTAACTGCTGCTGGAGCACGACGGTCAGAGTTACCTTCACGGAGGACAGGGTTTACTGCTGAACCAAGGCACTTACCATAACGAGCTTTGATTGATTTTTCTTCTTCGTTTGTAGGATTTTCCGGATAATCAGGAATTGCATAACCTTTTGATTGAAGCTCTTTGATACATGCAGTTAATTGCGCAACAGACGCACTGATATTCGGGAGTTTGATAATATTAGTATCTGGATCTTGTGTAAGACGACCTAGCTCTGCAAGGTTGTCAGTTACCTTTTGCTCTTCACTTAGGTATTCAGCGAATTCTGCGAGCACACGTGCAGCTACAGAGATGTCACTTTTAATAATCTCGATGCCAGCTGGCTTAGTAAAGGTCTCAATGATCGGCAGTAGCGAATAGGTCGCCAATAGTGGCGCCTCGTCAGTCAGTGTGTAAATAATAGTTGACTTTTCACCAGCCATATATAGCCCCTTCCGTTTGATTGAGTGTTGAGGACCGAGCTTTTGGCCCAGTGCCTACGAACCGATATGCTTAAATAAAACCCTGAGAGTATCGACTCTCATTGCCTTTCAGTCAACGAAATATCCAGTGATAACGACATTTCGTAGCGAAATAATACATAATTAAAATATATAGATAATTTTCTAATATCTAAGTCATTGTAATATACACATTCCGATCACTTTTCAGGCATTAAACATCATTAAATTACATGAGATATCTTTCAGTGTTCTGACAATTATTATACTTTTCATTCAAAATAAACTCAAAGGTAAAACAGATTTCACCATTTGGACGTACTTAAAAGTAAAAACCGATGTGCAAAACATCGGTTTTTTATAAACTATTTAGCTTTAATCTATGCTTTTAACCATTTTTCAGTTTTAGCTTGATCTTCAACGACAAGTTCAACTTCTGTTAAATCAGATGTAGCGCAATCGACTGCAAAAGATATTAACTCATCACGACGGAAAGCAAATACAGTATAAGTACCACCCTGTTTTGCATACTTCTCGATAAGCTTAGTAGATGCTTTTAAACCATCAATTGCAATAATCACATCATTGGCAGAAATACCTGCTTTTGCTCCAGCGCTCTCACGGCGAGCACTTTGCACGAGTACGCCTTCTGGCTTATCGACAAGTTTCAAGCCTAATGGCAAAGATTTGTCAGTTTTAACTCTATAGCTTAAGCCAAATTCAGGAAGCAACTGATCAAGTGGTAATTCATCAGTCGTGTTAATCAAATGATTAATCTGTTCAATCCAGTTATCACCCGTCAGTTCTTTACATAAATCAAAAATGGTTCGCTCATTTACTTGTATACCATTTTGAGTATTTTCATATAACCGACGCATTAAAGCATCAAGACTAGAACCACGTAGACGTAAACCTAAATCTAGGCATAACGCTACCAATGAACCTTTATTGTAATAACTGGTACCTGCATTATTTGAGTTTTCATCTTGACGATAAAATTTGATCCAAGCATCAAAACTTGATTCGGCAACTGTTTGAACAAAACGACCTGGGTTTTGCAAATAGCGATCAATTTGTGCTTTGAGTAAATCAAGATAAGACTTCTGAGAAATGACGCCACTACGCAATAAAATCAGGTCATCATAATATGAAGTAAAGCCTTCAAATATCCAAAGTAAAGATGTGTAGCCTTCTTGGTGCAAATTATAATTTGCAAAGTTTTCAGGACGGATAAACTTTACTAACCATGAATGAAAATATTCATGACTACATAAGCCTAAAAAGCGTTGATAATCTTTAGAAGGTTCAGTTGGTTCATTCGATTTTGGCAAATCGTCGCGTGGTGTAATCAGACTTGTACTATTGCAATGTTCTAATCCACCATAACTATTCCCTGTTGCCATCGTCATAAAGGTATAGTTTTTAAATGGCGCTGAACCAAACATATTTATTTCAGCTGCACAAATCTTTTCAATATCGGCTTTTAAGCGATCAATATTGGCATTATGTGGACCAGAAATTACAAACTCATGTTCAATGCCATGTGTTTCGAAGCCAAAGCGCATTTGATCAGCCAGTTCAAACGGACTATCAATCAATTGATCATAATGATCGGCTTTTAAAGTAAAGCGCCCTTTGACTAAACTTTTTGAAGCTAAGCCGGTTGCTAACTGAAAATGCTTTAACTCATCTGGCAAGAAAACTTCGACTTCACAAGCAGACTGCTCCTGTCCATCTAAAGCCAAACATACACACGCAGGATTAATATATAGACGCGTCTGGTCTACATATGCGCCACGTACAGACAAATCATATGCATAGACATCATATTCAATCGTCATTAATTCGTGATCTGTATTAAATAAACGCCAGCGATTCTTGCTCGTTTTTTTAATGTCCAGCATACGTCCAGCTTCATCATAAGCTTTAACGGATTCAATATGTTTTGAGAACTCTCGAATTAGATAACTACCCGGAATCCACGTTGGCAGCCAAAGTTCCTGATTCGGATTGGCTAAAAAACGAATTGTCACGTGAACAAGGTGTTGTTTGTAATCATCGAACTCAATTTGATAATGCAACATAAATTCTTCAATTTAAAATAAGAACGGCTTCACATTAGATTATCACTTTTTTGTATCGTCTTGCGTAGATGTATTTTTTGGCAACAATTCCCACTAGCCTTCGATTAAAAAAAGGCATAGCATGCTGTGCATCTGTGTCCCGTATTTGCCAGTGAAAGTTAAGGTCATCCGTGAAATTTTTTCTATCTCTTTTTACCCTCTTTAGTATTTTCTGCACTACCCTAACCAATGCTGCGTTACTCAATATTGCACCTGAAAGTGTTGAAGCCGCTGCATGGACTATTGTAGATACTCAATCGGGTCAAATCATTGCCGAGCATAATAGCCATGTGCAACGCGCACCAGCATCTTTAACCAAAATGATGGTTGCTTATATTGCCTTAAAAGAGATTAAAGCTGGAAAGCTGAAAAAAGAAGAAATCATTACTGCAACGCCGGTGGTAAGTGTCGTGCAGTGGGATGAATCACAAATGTATCTTAAAGCTGGTGAACAAATTTCAGTTGATCAGTTATTGGCAGGTTTAATTGTGATGTCTGCTAATGATGCAGCCGTGACTTTAGCTGAAAAAATTTCTGGGGATGTTCCTCACTTTGTACAACGTATGAATCAGGAAGCTCAAGCTTTGGGTATGAAAGATACTCATTTTAGTAATCCTCCCGGAATTACGATGCCTGATCATTACACTACGGCTCATGATTTAAGCTTATTAGGTCAGGCTTTAATTAAACAAACTCCTGAATATTTACATTATTCAAAAATGCCAAGCTTTAGCTACAACCAACGCTTCCATCATGCGACCAACCTTGCACTGAAATATGACCCATCTGTTGACGGTCTAAAAACTGGTTACACTAAAGCAGCTGGTTATAATTTAGCATTAACAGCTTCACGTCCTTCATTTTCATCAGACTTAGCTCAAAGACGTTTATTAGTAATTGTTTTAGGTACACCGAGTGCGGTAAAACGAGCGGAGATTGCAGATAAGTTAATGAATCTTGCTTATGCTTACACGCGCGATGAAGTCATTATTCCTGAGCAGAAATTAATTGCCGAACTGCCTGTTGTAAAATCGACTCTAAAAATGTTTAAGGTCGCAACAAAGCAACCGACGATTGTAACGACATCTTTATATGCTGAACCTACTCCCATTGACTTAAATACTTTTGACAATGTGACTCAACGCATTCAAGTACTTGATAGTAATTTACAGCCAAAAGTGATTGCTCCACTCGAAAAGACTCAAACACATGTAAACATTGAACTAAATGAAAAACAGTTAACTGCACCATTAATGAAAGTCATGAGTTTGGCAACAGTATCTATTTATCAAAACAACCAGCTGATCCGTAGTCTTCAAATTGAAGATAACGTACATATTGAAGAAGCCAATATTTTCCAAAGAATCATGATGTGGTTTTCTAGCCTCTTCTCTATTTTTTCATCGAGTGAACATAGTGCTGCAAAACTCTACCCTTTAGATTCGCACTAAAAACATCAAATTGTGCACAGATGCACAATAAATTTTATAAATAAAAGATGGCATAATTCAGCCATCTTTTTTTATAGAAAAATAATTAGGTGATAAAAATGACCCAAAATTTACATCATATTGTAATTGTTGGTGGTGGTGCCGGAGGCTTAGAGCTTGCGACACAACTCGGTGAAACTTTTGGGAAAACTCATAAAGCGAAGATTACGTTAATTGACCAAAACCTAACGCACATCTGGAAACCTTTGCTTCATGAAATTGCTGCTGGGTCTTTAAATCCACACGAAGAACAAACTAACTATTTTGCCCATGCAGAAAAACATCACTATGAATTTGTACTTGGAACATTAGTTGGAGTTAAGAAAGATAAAAAATTAATTGAGTTAATTCCCCCTCAAGTTTCTAAAGAGCAAAGCACTCATCCACAAGAGCTGAGTTATGACACGCTTATTTTAGCGCTTGGTTCTGTGTCAAATGACTTTAATACAACAGGCGTACGTGAAAACTGTCATTTCCTCGACAGCAGAAAGCAAGCTGATATTTTCCAGCAAGATTTATTACATCTTTATATTGAAGCTCAAAATCAGCCAAATCAGCGGACTTTAAATATCGGAATCGTGGGTGCTGGTGCAACAGGTGTAGAACTTGCGGCCGAGTTAATTGAAACGACTAAAAACTTTTATCGATATGGTTTAAAGAAGATTCACCCCAACCAAGTTAAAATTACCCTAATTGAGGCTTCTGAGCGCATTTTACCTGCTCTAAGTGAAAAAACAGCTGAGCATAGTGCAAAACAGCTCAAAAAAATGGGCATTGAAGTTTTAACCAAACATCGCGTTGAAAAAATTGATGAGCATTCCATCTATTTTAGTAATGGCGATCAATTAAAAAGTGATATTACCGTCTGGGCAGCAGGTGTAAAAGCACCAAAAGTTTTAGAAAGTTTCAATGATTTTGAACGCGACAATATTAACCGCCTGATGGTCTACGCAACATTACAAACTTATTCCGACCCAAATGTATTTGCTTTTGGTGATTGCGCCCGTTGCCAACTTGATGCAAGACATCCTCCACTTGGCCCGCGCGCTCAAGTTGCAAGCCAACAAGCGAGCTTTTTAGTCGATGCCATGGCTGCTCGACTTAATGGCCGATCACAACCCATGTTTACCTTTAACGACAAAGGTTCGCTTGTGTCTTTAAGCCGTAATAAAGCCGTTGGAGAATTACTTGGTGATGTAAGTGTGCAAGGCTATATTGCCAAAACAATGTACGTATCTTTATATCGTTTACATCAAGCAACGATTCACGGGTACACACAGGCTGGACTACTCACAATGAAAGATTTACTTACAAGACGTGTACGTCCAAAAATTAAACTATATTGAGTTGAATTTTTTAAGTTCATCCCTATTTAGATAAAAACGCATTATATAAAAGTGTTAAAGATTCAAATTTTGTAGTCTACAAAATTTATTTTTCACTTTATGATGTACGCTTTAATTGATTGAATGGATCAAAAACATGACTGCTATTGCAAATAACCACGTGGTTTCATTCCACTACAAATTAACAAACGCTGAGGGTGAAACACTTGATCAATCTCAAGGTGAACCACTTGCCTATTTGCACGGTGCAGGCAATATCATTCCTGGTTTAGAAAATGCATTAACAGGTAAAACTGTTGGTGAAAAATTTACTGTTAACGTACCAGCAGCTGAAGGTTATGGCGAATACAACCCAGACCTAGTTCAAGAAGTTCCAGCTCAAATGTTCCAAGGTGTTGAGAACATTCAACCTGGTATGCAATTCCAAGCGCAAACAGACGACGGCGTACAAATCGTAACTGTTAAAGCGGTTGAAGGCGACAACATTGTTGTTGATGCTAACTTCCCACTTGCTGGTCAAGATTTAACTTTTGAAGTTGAAATCGTAGAAATCCGTGAAGCTTCTGAAGAAGAATTAGATCACGGTCACGTACACGGTGCTGGTGGTCATCACCACTAATTCATCTTTAAAGATGATAAGAGCAAAGCTTCGGCTTTGCTTTTTTTATGTATTTATTTTTATATAATATCTGGATAACAAACCTCTAACTCACTCAACTTTATAAGGGTATCTTTCATGTCAAACGTAAATCAGCTTATTTGGTTTCGTCAGGATTTGAGAGTTCGGGATCATGCTGCGTTATGGCATGCCTGCCAACAAGGCCCTTCGATTGGGTTAATTATTTTGTCGCCTGAGCAATGGAAAATACATCACGATGCGCCTATAAAAATTAATTTCTATTTACGCCAACTTCAACAACTCAGAAAAGAATTAGAACAGCTTAATATTCCACTTATCATTCAAGTCATTCCCTACTGGAAAGATATTGCAGACTATATTTCTAAACTCGCTCAACAACTCAATATCGAAAATGTTTACTCGAATATAGAAGTAGGTGTGAATGAGTTGAAAAGAGATAAAATTGTACAACAAGCTTTAAATCAGCAGAGTAAAGAGCTTTTTTTATTTCATGACCGTACGATTTTCCCTTTACGTTCCATTCGCAATCAGTCACAGCAACCGTATCAAGTTTTCAGTGCATTTAAAAAAGCATGTTATTCAAAACTAGATATAAGTGGTTTGCCTCAGTGCTATCCAATTTCTGAGAAACAAAATGCCTATCCGCAGTCTTTTTCAAATATAAAAAGTTTAGGTCTAGAAGATATTGAAGCTTTTTTTGACTCATCAATTCCAAAAGAGCAACAAGACTTATGGCCTACTGGAGAAGACTTTGCTTTGGAGCAGCTCGATTTATTTATTAACGATCATTTATCTCATTATAAATTAGAACGTGACTTTCCAAATGTAAAAGGAACTAGCCAACTTTCTCCCTATTTAAACCTTGGAATTTTATCTATTCGCCAATGTTTACAAGCCCTTTTTCGAGCTGAACATGGCAACTTTCATCTGACAAACGAAGGCCAGCAAACGTGGTTAGATGAATTACTTTGGCGCGAATTTTATCAACATATTTTATTTGATTTTCCGCACGTCTCTAAACACTACCCTTTTAAGAAAAATACTCAAAATATTAAGTGGGAAAATAATCAAGAGCATTTGGTCGCATGGCAAAATGGCCAAACAGGCATACCAATTATTGATGCAGGCATGCGCCAGCTACAAAAAACGGGATGGATGCATAATCGTGTCCGCATGATTACCGCTATGTTTTTGTGTAAAAACCTACTCATCGATTGGCGAGTAGGTGAACAGTGGTTTATGCAGCATTTAATTGATGGCGATTTAGCTGCGAATAATGGTGGCTGGCAATGGTGTGCATCGACTGGAACTGATGCTGTACCCTATTTCCGAATTTTTAACCCTATTGCTCAATCTAAGAAATTTGACCCAAATGGAGATTATATTCGTCAATGGGTGAATGAATTAGCTCATCTAGACAATAAAATGATTCATGAACCCTACTCAACCAAAACTCATCTTCAATTGAATTATCCAAAACCAATTGTTGATTTAAAAGAAACGCGTATCAACGCAATTGAAACATTCAAGAACATTTAGACGCCACTTCTGTCTTTTGTGTTTATTTTTGATTAAAAAAAAACGAGAAATTTGACTATATTGTGACTTTACTCTAAAAATGGTTATAAATAGATCTGTAAAAGGACAAACACAACAATAAATTCAAAAAACATCACAGTTCATTATAAAAGTATAAAAATTAACATTACAAAAAGGGACTAGAGCGCGCATGCAACAAAAGAACCCAGGAAGAACACTCGTCTTATGGATTATCGCAGCTCACCTCTTTATGGGAATGGTGGCATATGAGTGGTTGCCTGTAAGCTTTAGAGGAAGCTGGATTTTTATTCTTATTCTTTTAATTTCTGGTGCTTTTTTAAAAGTCGGCGCATCTTTAATTGTTGGTTTAATCGCTTTCGTAGGCGTGGCAGTATATTTTTTACTCGACCTAGGGGCACAAACACATATTGAACGTCAGCTCCTTTTACTTTTTATTATTCCCCTTATTCCTCTTTTTCTGAGTGCTGTACGCCATAATATTGAAATTAACGTTCAAAAATATCGTGATATACAGAGTTATGATCGAAATTACCGCCGTGATATTTTCCCACTTAGCGCACTCAAATATTTCCAACGTAGTTTCTTTAAACTTCTTGATCATCACCACATACAAGACTATGAAGTCTTTGAAATTAGAATTCTCAACCGAATCTTAATTAAAGAAATGTTAGGCGATGATGTGTGGAAAACCACTCAAAATGAAATGATTCAAATTTTGAGCCAGCATCATCCACAAGAAATTGTTTTCCAGTTTGCTGATGATGATCTAGAAACGATATACAGCATTGTTATTCGCAAGCAAAAAACTGAAGAAGAACCTGAATTTATTAAAAAGCTAAAAGAAATTATGACCTTGCGGCTTGAAGTAGAATATAAAATTATTCAGATTCCACTTGAAGAGGAGATTACTTAATGTCTAATCTTCTTAATATTTGTGGAATTATTATCGCCTCTAGTCAATATCCAGATAGCACTTTACAGCAGTTTTATCGTCAATATTATCAATGTGAAATTAAAGCTGAACAAACAAAAACCGAAATTCAGAATATTAATGACCTTTCCATGTTTTTCCCAGCGCAGGACACATGGTGGCCTGTTTTTACAATTGACCAAATCAGTTCGGATAGTTTTCAAAGTCTTATTCATAAAGGGATAAAGCCAGGCATCATATTACCGGATGAAGTATTTAGCTTTTCTCATTATTTCTTATTAAAAGAAGCAGTCAGCCAAGGTGCAATTCCCATTGCACTTTTTAAATCCGGACAGCCCCAATATTTTGCAGCCAAAGCCACATTTTCAACTGCCATTGGTTTACGGCCCATGGCTGCTTTTGTTTCAAAAGGTTGGGATGAAAACTTAATTTCACAAACTGCTGGCAGCTATATTGTTCAGTTTAATCCACCAGAACTTCCTCTGCCATCTAGAGAAATTAGACAAAAGCAGCACTTATTTTATTCAGCTAAAAGTTTTGATGGTCATATTTCGGGTTATGAAATTATTATTAATCCTCCTGCTGATCTACCAACCACAAATATTCGATACCCTCAACTCGGAATATCATGGAAATTTAATAATATTAACTACATAAGTACGCCTGAACATATAAAAACTAGTTTTATTGGATATATTTTTATTGGTTTAAGCACAGTCGTAGTTCCACTCGATCTTATTTTAAAAAGTACCTATCCTGATCTTCTGGGTACCTTCGGCAGCTATATTTCATGGATCTCCTTGGTCATCGGGGTGATTTTATTGTTATTGCTGATCTCGTCTATTATTAGGAGGGTTAAATCAAATGGCTCCCATTGATATTCTCTTCCTATTTGGTTTTTTAGGAATCTGGATTCCTCAAGCATTTTGGGCTTGGTTAAGTTATCAGGCTTGGAAATATTCAAAAACGGCGGAAAAAGAGCTACAGAACCTTCCTGTGCCAGATAGATGGCCTGTTTTGAGTGTTTTGATTCCTGCATATAATGAAGGCGTAGTGATTGAAGATACTTTGCATGCAATCGCTCAACAGGATTATCCAGCCGAAGCATATGAAGTTTTGCTCATTAATGACGGTTCTAAAGATAACACCCTAGAAATTGCCGAAAATCTAGCACAGATTTATCCTTGCATAAAAATTGTCAACGTTCCTAAAGGAATGGGAGGCAAAGGTAAATCTAGAACGCTTAATAATGGCTTACCCCATGCCAAAGGTGAACTCATTGTTGTTTATGATGCAGATAGTACACCGGAGCCTGATTGTGTCCGTCTCTTAGCTCAAACGCTAATTGCTGATAAAAAATTAGTGGCTGTAAATGGCAAGGTAAGAACCCGTAATTAGCAAGATAGTATTTTGACTCGCTTTATCGCCATTGAATTCATCTTTTTCCAATGGATTTTTCAAGGCGGACGTTGGCAACGTTTTGAACTATCCACTTTGATGGGTACCAACTATGTCATTTGGCGTGATGCATTAGAAACCTTGGGTGGTTTTGATGAGAAGTCATTGGTCGATGACACTGAAATGAGCTTCCGGATTTTTATCGGCCAAAAACGAATTAAATGGGTACCCTACGCAATTGGTTGGCAGCAAGATCCACCATCTTTGAGTGTATTTATTAAACAGCGCTCACGTTGGACTCAAGGTAATTTTTATGTGACTCGTAAATATTTACCTGTAGCGTTAAGAACGCCTTTTCCTATCGGAATTGAAATTCTGAATAACATTATGTGCTACATACTTTTTGTACCTGCGTTACTCTGGAGTCATATCACCTTAACTCTTGGGTTACTCGGTATTGCAGGTATTTCGGTTCCAGGACCATTCACATTACTGTGGGGTCTTTCATTTTGCCTGTACGTTGCACAAATGTGGTTTACCCTATCTTTAGAAAGGGCCAAACCAGAGCTCTATTTTTACTCAGTTTTATCTTATGTAACTTATTCACAAATATTTCTATTTATTGTATTTAAAGCGGCATATGACATGCTTAAAAATAAAATACAGGGCAACTCCCTTCAATGGTACAAAACGGAACGTAGCAAGGAGAGAAAAAAATGAAAAAGACTTTTGACCTATACCAAACGGTTCAAGTGCTCCTTGCCAGCACCAGTCTAATGTTAGCAATGTCTGCTCATGCGTATACATGGGAACTAGACGATATTAGTACATCCACCAAATATACTGTTGAACCATATTTTTTCTATATTGGGAAAGGTGCTGAATGGGAAAACATTCAATTTTCAAGTAACTATTCCACTGAAAGTGATACAACTTTATTAGTTAAATATGATGATAAGCTCATCTATAACTCTACTTTAAGTAGTGATGGACAACTAAAATTTGATATTCCTAAAAGCCAAAGTGGTTTTCACCGATTAGACTTCATTATTCAGCAATATACCAAATCAACAACACTCAATCGAACTAAGGATTCTTTTTGCTCTGAAGATATTGATCATTTAACTTATTTAAGTAATTCTCAACTCGATTTTAAGCCGATTCGGAATATATACCGTTTAAAAGATTTACCCGATGCTTTATTTAATCCACAAGCTAGACGACCTACGCCCTTTGTTGGAATTTTAAAATATAACCGTAAAGAGATTGCAGAAGCGTCTATGCTTGCCCGGCTAGCTAGCTCGTGGAGTTCAGTAACGCCAATTGAGTGGGTTGATTCTGGACAGACCAACTTAAACCCTGAAACAAATTTTATTATTGAAGTGATTCATTCACCTACTCCACTCAAGGGTGGAGCTTTTGTACAAATTGCAAAACCAGTTGATGGAGTAGCAACGCTTTCAATTACTTATCACACCCGACAAGAACTTACTGCTGCCATTAATGGGCTCATTAATCCATCTTATGTACAGCAACTGAATACAGGAAGTGCAATTTTCCCCACCACGATCTCTAATCCAACTTGGGCTCAATTTAAAAAAATTGATACGCTGGCCGATTTAGGTATTGAAGATTTCAGATTAAACCATGCTGAAAAGAACTTATTTCTTGACTTCCCTGCTGTTTGGCAACCAACCGATATCTTGCAGGGACAAATCGCACTTCGTATTCAAAGTGGTCTATTACAAGGTTCAAATATTACAGCTTGGATTGATGGCGGACTTGCAGGAAGTATGAAAACAGCAGATCTCGCTTCAGATCCAGTAAATCGACAATTTAATATTTTTGCTAAAGCGATTTCAAATACAACCAATTTCAGCCTAAAACTTGAAAACTCAGTAATCGCAAGTTCTCAGTGTTTACCAACCGCTCATGGTTCTCTCTGGATTGATACAGCCAAATCCACGGTAAAACTTCCACACAAACTCAAAAATGGGGTAGCTGCAATTTCCATGACTTTAGCAACTACTCCCACCATTGCGATTGATGATCAATCTGGTGCTTTAAATATTGCTATTGTATTAGGTAAAGTTGCTAAAAAAATGCTTTTAACACAAGCACCAATGCCTCTAAACCTAGTTCGCTACGCACCGAGTGCCCCACAATCAATAAATATTCGTGTGAATAAAGATATTTATAAACAGCAAGTATTAATGCATCAAGATATTATTTATGCGCCTGCTGCTGTTAATGGTTTTATTGTGAGTTATGACAATAACCGTTTTGATGTTATTACCGACTCAGAAGGTGGTGCACAAAGTTTTATGCATCTTTGGGAAAAAATACAGCATAAAATTCCTAATAACGTGACAAAAATGTTGGTTTCAGAAAATGGAAATATTTATGTTTTACAAAAGCTCATTGTCGGAAATCAAAAAGCACCTTTAGTTCAACAATCTTCTTTCTTCTTATTAGTTGTGATTATCTCTGCAATTATGATAATAATTATCTTTTTGTGGTACTGGTTAAGACGAAATAATGAAAAAACAGATACCAATTAAAATAGCTGCTTTTATTATTTTAATTATATGTAGTGTTATAGCTTATGCGGGGTTGTTCAAACATCAAGGACAAGCCCCGCGTATTGAAGGAATTTTCTGGCAGCCCGACAATAACACGACCCCACCAGAGGGAAACTGGCACTATTTGGGTGTTAACACATTTGTCCCTCAGTGGTCTGTTGTTGAGTCTAAATCATGGTGGAAAGAATCAAACTTTCCTCAATGGGAAAAAGCAATTAATTTAGAAAAAATTAAACAGGAGCCTTGGGCTAAAAACCTGATATTGGGCTTAGCAGGCGAATATAATGAACCTAAAGCTCGGGCAAATGTAACTGAGTTAGGTGAAAAATCTGCCCAAATTATAAAAGAGCAAAAAACGGCACTTAAAGGCTATTATTTTCCGGTAGAAGCAGATCCGACTTGGTTAAGAGTAAGTGCTTTAGGTCAGGTTTTAACCAAATTTCCAGTACCAGTTTGGGTGAGTATTTATAGTGGTGAAAGTGAACCCAAACATTACGATTTATGGGTTAAAAGCTGGTTACCTGAAAATAACGGTGTTTTCTTCCAAGACGGGGTAGGCGTAGGTGTAAGGTCTCCTAAGCAAGCCAAACATATTTTAGATCAACTTGAACAAAAGCTTGGAAAAGATAAAGTAATTATAGTGCTAGAAGCTTTTAGAGTTAAAAAGAATGGGCAATTTAGAGCCGCCTACCCTTGGGAAATTATTTCTCAACTAAAAGCATATGAAGGAAAAACCGTCTATATTTTTGATGGACCTCACTACATGAGTCGCTGGTGCGTCAATATTGTGAGCTTGTGGTATCGCCTCACTTATGGTGGTAAGAGCACCTCCATAAGTGAGAATAAATCTCTAACTCATAATTATGCTAATTCATAAGATTGTGCAATTTGGTCAAGAATACGCCGAGCAGCTTGCCCATCACCAAATGGATTTTCTACATGTGCCATTTTTTCATAGTGCTGTTGGTCGGTGAGCAACTTTTCAGCTTCTTGAATAATTTTTTGTTGGTTAGTCCCTACTAAGACTCCTGCTCCAACCTCAACAACTTCAGGCCGTTCTGTGGTATCTCGCAAGATTAAAACGGGCTTATTAAATGATGGACTCTCTTCTTGTAAGCCACCCGAATCTGTCAAAATAAATGTAGATCGGTCTATGACTGCCAATAAGCTTGGGTAGTCTAGCGGTTTAACAAGATGGATTTGGGGATGATCTTTAAACTTATTATGTACAACATCATGTACTGCGGGGTTTAAATGCACAGGCCAAATAAAATGTAAATTTGGGTGGCCATTAGCTAAATGCTCAACTGCATTACAAATGTTTTGAATTCCATCTCCAAAATTTTCACGGCGATGAGCTGTAATAAGCACAACTTTGTCATCTTGCTTTAATTGAATTCCATAGGGTTCTAGCTGGTTCTTCAAACCCGATTTTTCAGAAATTAATTTACGTCCTAAATACACAGCATCAACAACGGTATTACCTGTAACAGTAATAAGCTCTGGTGAAATTTGTTCATTGAGTAGATTTCTCTTTGATTGTTCAGTCGGAGCAAAATGCCATTTTGTAATGCGGGAAACTAACTGGCGATTTCCTTCTTCTGGAAAAGGATGATCTAAATCATAGGAACGCAAACCCGCTTCGACATGCGCAACAGGAACTTTCATAGAGAACGCGACCAAACCTGCCGCTAAAACAGTCGTTGTATCGCCCTGAATAACAATTGCATCTCTTTTTTGACCATCGGTATATACCTGTTCAATTTGACTCAAACCATGTATTAATAACTGATTGAGACTTTGTCCAGCATTCATAATTTTGAGACGGTGGTCGATTTCAACCCCAAAGAAATCTATCGCATCTCTTACCAATTCATCATGCTGCCCCGTAAAAATAACCTCAACTTGAAAGCGTGGATCTTGCTTTGCCAATAAAATAACAGGGGCAAGTTTGATTAGTTCTGGACGTGTACCAAATACAATAGATATAAAAATTTTCTTCATTTTAGAAATCCTTATAAAAAACGAGTTCGACGCGAGTATTGTTGTAATGATCTTTTGTATTTACTGGCACATCTTTAAAGTAATTGCCATATAGTCGTTCAACACGTAATTTTATAGGTTGATAATTAAAAGGCTGCCATGAAATCCCTGGGCCATATTCAAATAAATTATTGTAATATTCATCTTTGCTATCAGCTAAACCATGCAATTTCACGTAAGCCTGGACAGTTCCATTCTCACCTTTATATACATTTAAGCCCGTACGTAATCGTAAATCCCCAATAAAGTTATAATCTTCTCTAGAATAAGTTGCTGCATTGCCATATAAATCAGTGAAGTAATCATTAAAGCAGAGTGAGTTATTACAATTATTTTGAGAATTCCACTCTTGATAACCCGTAACGCCACCCACTACACTTTCACGAAATTTATCTCTATTACGGTCAATCAGATCGTAACTTCCACCAACTTCTAGATATGCACGCACAGGGATTGAAGTCCAAGGTTGATAATTAGCGCCTATCCCTAGCGTCACTGCGTTTTCATCAATAATTTCAGGACGTACCCCGCCTTGAGATTGAGTGTCACGGTTTAAGTTTAAAAAGCCATAAACTTGTGCTCGACCATTATCAAAGTTTTTACCGTAACGGGCTTTGAGTGGGAAAATCACATCGTCATAACGTGACTCATATGAAGGCGCGAAATAAACATCACGGAAGTAAGTTTTTACCTCGCCCCCGCTCAGATTTTTTACGGCTTGTGTGGCTTTATTGGCAATATCAGCATCTTTAGATGTTGTAAGTTCCTTAAAAACCACCAAAGCTTCTTTATTATTTTTCTGAGAATTAAGCAGATATGCTTCTTGTAATTTTAAAGTGTCATCTGCTGGATCTAATGCCTCTGCTTTTCTTAGACTTTGTAAAGCAGCCTCTTGCTTACCTAATCTAATCTGTAAATAGGTTAAGCTTTTCCATACCTTAATATCTTGTGGTGTCATCTCTCCGAGTTCTAATAATAACTTCTCCGCATTTTCAGGTTGAGTCTTCTCAATTTTATAAAATTGGTCCCATTTATCATAAATCGGGTTACCAGGTTTATATTCTTGATTAACGATTTCTTGGGCAAATGCAGTTTCAATAGTTAAGAACCCTAAAGTTGGACAAAGCGAACCGATAACGATAAAGGAACGAGTTAGAGATTTTATTGTTTTGCTATTTTTCATTTTCACCTCTACAGTAAATTAGAGTTATTAGGGGTAGTTTTTTAAATGATCAATAAATATCATAATTAAAAAATAATGAGTTACATCGTTAAGTTAGGTTAAGGATGTTTTATATAAATAATTTAGTCTCCATTTTTTGTTATTGATCTATTCTGTCTTATCCCTAGATTCCCTATAATAATGACATATTTTTTGATCAATAAATTGTAAAATTTCATAGCATCTATAAAGAATTTATAAGGAAAAATTATGGCTTTTCCACATCATGTAGAACATCATGCTATTCACCGTTCAGGCTGGTTAAGAGCTTCCGTATTAGGGGCCAATGATGGAATTATTTCTGTTACTAGCTTAATTATGGGAATGGCAGCTAGTGGAGCCAACTCACACACTCTATTAATTACATGTATTGCTGGATTAATTTCTGGGGCTACATCAATGGCTGCCGGAGAATATATTTCAGTAAAATCTCAAGAAGATATTGAAAAAGCAGATCTAGCAACTGAAGAAAAAGAATTAAAAAAATATCCTCAGAAAGAATTAGATGAGTTAACTCAAATTTATATCTCTAGAGGGCTTTCAAGTGAATTAGCAAAAGAGGTTGCGATACAGCTCACAACACATGATGCTTTAGGTGCACATGCCCGTGATGAAATAGGTATTCATGAAAATACGGCTGCAAACCCAGTTCAAGCTGCTCTTTCATCCGCCGCATCGTTTTTTTTTGGCGCTTTTTTTCCGATGCTCGCAATCTTATTCACTCCTGAACATTTAATTATGCAAAGTGTTCTCGTTACAGGGATTATTGCTTTAGCTATCTTAGGCGCCCTTTCAAGTTATTTTGCAGGCACATCTAAACTTAAAGGCAGTTTACGCATTACATTGTGGGGTATTCTAGCAATGGCTTTTTCAAGTTGGATTGGCTCATTATTTAACGTTACTCCACTTTAAAAAAATAGAACTTATGAACATTAAATATTTAAAAACTAAATAGCCAATATTATTTGCTCTTGATTCAAATTCCACGTTATGGTGAACATAAAGAAATGAGGTGAATAAAATGACCCTGTTACAACAACTTGAAATTAAACATCCAATTTTTCTTGCGCCCATGGCAGGTGTATCTACCCCCGAACTTGCCGCGGAAGTTTCTAATCAAGGTGGACTTGGGTCATTAGGACTCGGAGCAAACACGGCACAAAGTGCGCGCGAACAGATTTTAAAAACCCAAACACTTACAGAGAAATCCTTTCAGGTTAATTTTTTCTGCCATCAACCCGAACAACTTAATCCCCAAACTTCAGCACAATGGATTGAATATTTACGTCCACAATTTGAAAAGTTTGGTGAGCAACCTCCTCAAAATTTGAACTGCATTTATCCAAGTTTTCTTGATAACGATGACTTTTTAAATGTCGTATTAGACACTAAACCTAAAGCTGTCAGTTTTCATTTTGGTATTCCCCATCCACATCAAATTCAGGCTTTAAAAAATGCCGGCATTCTAACGATGGTTTCTGCTACCAATTTGGTTGAAGCACAAGCCATTGAAGCTGCTGGCATCGATATTATTATTGCTCAAGGTATTGAAGCTGGCGGTCATCGAGGAATCTTTAATAAAACCTTTGATGCAGCTATCAAAACCAGCGATTTAGTGCAGCTTATTGTAAAACACTGCAAGTTGCCTGTCGTGGCCGCCGGTGGGATTATGAATGGAGCACAAGCGCGGTATATGTTGAGCTTAGGTGCTGCGGCTGTTCAACTGGGGACCGCTTTTGTTCAATGTCGATCATCCAATGCATCTGTTGAATATCGTAAAGCTTTATTTAGTGAACCAGTAACACAAATTAGTGCGAGTCTCTCTGGTCGTCCAGCCCGTGGTCTATTGAACCACTGGCATACACAAATTGATTTACCAAATCGCCCTCCTCAACCCGAATATCCATATACCTATGATTTAGCGAAACAGTTAAATGCGATTGCAAGCAAACATCAAGACTATGGATATGGTGCTTTTTGGGCAGGTAGTAATGTATCGCAAATAAGAGAACTAGATGCTGCCGACCTGATTAACCAATTAGTGGTAGAAATATTAGAAGATGAGTAAGACCTTAAAAAGCCAGTGAAGATACTGGCTTTTTTATTTAATGAGTTTGCAATAAATTAATCTGCTCAACTTGCACATCACTCATCAAATCACCTTGAGCCAATAACTGATTAAAATAGTTTTCAACCACTATTGCTTGCTCAGCAGTACTTTCAACTTTATACATATTTTGGCGGAATTCGTTACTTGAACGTAATCCTTTTGTGTACCAAGCAATGTGTTTACGGGCAATACGGCAGCCTGAATATTCACCATAAAATTGATAAAGTTCTGATAAATGTCCCAATAACACATGCTTCACTTCTTCAATATTAGGTGCGGCTAAGTGCTCTCCAGTTTTTAAATAATGAGCAATTTCACGGAAAATCCATGGTCGGCCTTGAGCAGCACGGCCAATCATAATCGCGTCAGCACCAGTGTAATCGAGTACATATTTAGCTTTTTCAGGGCTATCAATATCACCGTTTGCAATAAGTGGAATATTGATTAATTCTTTGACGTGTTTGATCAAATCATAACGTGCTGTATTTAAATACATGTCTTCACGTGTCCGGCCATGTAAGGCTAGTGCAGCAATTCCCGCTTCTTCTGCTCTTTTTGCTACCCTTAAAATATTTTCTTGCCCATTTAAAAATCCCAAACGCGTTTTTAAAGTAACAGGAACATCAACAGCAGCGACCACCGTATCAAGAATTCGTGCCACCAAATCTTCATCTTGTAATAAAGCTGAACCTGCGAGTTTATTACATACTTTTTTGGCAGGACATCCCATATTGATATCAACAATTTGGGCACCATTTGCCACTTGATGACGTGCAGCCTCAGCTAACTGCTCAGGATCAGAACCAGCAATTTGTGCAGAAATCGGAGCAAGTTCCCCATCAAAATTTGCACGGTAGAGGCTTTTCTTGCTCATCTGCAAAGTCTTATCGGCAGTCATCATTTCACTGACTGCATGGCCTGCGCCAAAATACTTACAGAGCGTTCTAAATGGACGGTCAGTGACCCCAGCCATAGGAGCAACGATTAAATTATTTGACAGTTGATAGGGACCAATATACATATATATTCATACAATTGATGATCAACATAGTATACTTCATCCGCTTGATCGGCTCATCTTTTTATGCAGGTGCTTTCCTCGCCATGAACAAACCGTTGTCTTCCCGTTTTTTATTAAAATCATTCGGTATGGTCACCGTGTGCATGAGTTTAGCTGCTTGTGGTGATAAAGCTTGGTGGTCAAACAATGATGAGCCTGAACTAGAAAGCCAACATATTAAGCGCTTAATTCCATCACGTGTGAATGACCGTGAGTCTTGGGCAAAAGATATTGATGACATTATGCAAGAGCTAGATATAGCTCAAACTAAAACAAATGTATGCAGTATTATTGCTGTGGTCGATCAGGAATCAAATTTTGTAGCTGACCCATCAGTTCCGGGTCTAGGCACGAAAGCAGTTCAAGAAGTAAATACGCGTTTACAAGAAAAATTTGAAGCAAAACTGGGTCAAAAAATTGGTGGAACAGTTGCTGGTTACTTCGAAGAAGTTCTTAAAACACAGCCTTCACCAGATGACAATTATATGAGTCGGATGCGTAAAGTTAAAACCGAACGTGAACTAGACTTACTCTATCGAGAAATTTTCGATTTCATGGCGAAGCATTATCATGTCAGTGCTCTAACAGGTGCAGCCAAACTGGTCGGACAAGATATTGGTGAAAAAATGAACCCAATTACCACTTTGGGTTCTATGCAAGTTCACATTAACTACGCCAAAGCCAACAAACGCTCTAGCATGAATATCGCTGAGCTTCGTAATGACTTATATACAGAATACGGCGGTTTATATTACGGCATCCACCGTTTAATGGTTTATCCAGCAAATTATGATAAAGCTATTTATCGATTTGCAGACTATAACTCAGGTATGTATTCTAGCCGTAATGCTGCTTTTCAAAGTATGCTCAATGACTTGACCGATTCAGAAGTAAGTTTAGATGGTGATCTACTTCTTTACACAAAAGATGGTGATCCGCGTCCGACTCAAAGCCAGTCAGAAAAAGAACTGATTACTGTATTTGCAAAAAATAATGTATTAGTTACGCCAAGACAAATTCGTGATGATCTTAAATTAGAAAAAGAGAAAAAGTTTGAAAGTACACAAACCTACATTGCTCTGACGAAACTTTATAAAGCGAAGACAGGTAAAGAACCTATCTATGCAATTATGCCGCAAGTTATTATTTCTGGGCCAAAATTAAGTCGTGACTATAATACCAACTGGTTTGCAACCCGAGTAAACGGACGATATGAAACATGTATGCAAAGAGCGAAACGAATAAGACTATAAAGAGTCTCGCCCTGTTCGATTTTGATGGAACCTTGTGTAGCAAAGACAGTTTTACAGGGTTCATCTTTTATGCTTTGTCTAAGCGGCACATTGTTAAGCAAGGCTTAAAAATTCTGCCATGGATTCAAGCCTACTATCTTAACTTTTATCCAGCCCATGCGATGCGCGCCAAGTTATTTCGCAGCATGTTCAAAGATACCTCCGCAATTGAATTACAAAGATTAGGCGAAGAATACGCACAAGAGCTAGTCTCTGTGCTCTCACCTGAACTTTTCGCACAGTTACAACACCACCAGTTACGTGGTGATCGGGTGGTACTGGTTTCTGCTTCAATCGATGTCTACCTTGCCCCACTGTGCAAGTTACTAGATATCGAATTAATTTGTACTGAAACTCAAATTAAAAACGGCATGGTGACGGGTTACTACTCCACCCCAGATTGTAGTAGTGAACAAAAGAAATTAAGAGTACATCAGCAATATACGCTACAGCATTATCATCAAATTTATGCTTACGGTAATAGCTCAGAAGACCTAGACATGTTGAGTCTCGCCACACATCCATACATGGTGGGTGAAGATCGTGTTTTACCTCGTTTAACGCCAGAAAAAAAGCTCGCATAAAGCGAGCTTTTTTAATTTTACAACAATCTAGTAAATCGCCATATGATCACGATGAATCATTTCAAGTGAACGGGCTTCACCTAACACTTGATAAACCTTATCAGAGGCTAAGCCTTTAATAATTTCAGCAGATCGCGAGCTAAAATTCACTCGACCCACTGCAATACGTTTACCTTGTTTATCGACGCATTCAACCACATCACCACGATCAAAATGCCCTTCAACAGTTTTAACCCCGACAGGGAGTAAACTGCGATGTTTCAATTTAATCGCTTCAACAGCACCATCATCAATTACAAGACGACCTGCTGTCTGTAAATGAGCAGCGAGCCACTGTTGATGAGCAGTCATACGGTCTTTATCTGTCGTAAACAACGTACCTAGCATTTCACCCGCCATCGCACGTGACAAGACATTATCACTTTCACCACTCGCGATGAGCGTTGGACAACCCGACTTAGCAGCTAAACGTGCGGCGCGAACTTTAGTCACCATACCACCTCTGCCAAGCACACCGCCACCGCCAGCCATTTCGAATAAAACATCGTCCATGGCACGAACAGTAAAGAGTAATTTAGCATCAGGGTTATGACGTGGATCCGAGTCAAACATCCCCTGCTGATCCGTTAAAATGATCAGCAATTCTGCATGAACCTGTCCTGCAACCATCGCAGCTAGAGTATCGTTATCACCAAAGCGGATCTCATCGGTAGATACCGTATCATTTTCATTAATGACCGGAATCACACGCCAATCAATCAAGTTTTGCAAAGCATCACATGAGTTTAAATAACGACGGCGGTCCGCCAGATCATCATGTGTCAGTAAAACCTGAGCAGTACGAATACCATGTTCTTCAAGCACACTAGACCAAGTATGAATTAAACCCATCTGCCCAATCGCAGCACAGGCTTGTAGACTGGGTAGATCGGTGGGTCGACTCGCAAGCTTCATACGAACCATACCTTCTGCCACAGCTCCAGAAGACACTAAAATAATTTCGTGTCCGGCATTGTGTAGATCTGCAATCTGTTTCGCCCAATGCGAAATAGCATCCAAATCTAAACCTTGCCCATTGGCTGTGAGTAAAGATGATCCGATTTTAACAACGATTCGTTTACACTCACTGAGCTGACGTTGCCCATCGACCACTTCTATCATGTTTTCCTCGGTTTTCTAGTCACGAACGTAGACGCTTTCTACATCATTGTCGTCTTCATCATCGTCAAAATCATCATCATCATCGCCTAACATGCCTTCAAGACGTTGTGCTCGACGCATAGCGCGATATGCTTCTTTTGCCGCAATGGTTTGTTCACGTGTTTCAACTTCTAGTTGTTCACGGAAAGCTTTTACTTCTGCTGCATATTCAGGATCTTCAACTTCGCGTTCACGTTGTTGTTCAAGCTGATCCATGAGGTAATACACAACCTCTTTCGTTCCTTCACTTAATAAGCCCGATGTCTTAAAGACAGGTCCAGTCCACTCTAGTTCATCTAGAATATGCTGACACCACTCTTCACGACTTTCTTCAGCAATCTGATCAAGTTTATTCAGTACTAAAACAACTGGTAGTTTAGCCAAAGTAGGTGAAAACTTAACTAACTCGTTCATAATTGCTTTTGCATTATGCGCCGGATCTGAACCATCAATTGGCTGCACATCAATAATGTGTAAAAGGATACGCGTACGTGCCAGATGTTTAAGGAAACGAATTCCCAAACCTGCACCTTCTGCTGCACCTTCAATCAACCCAGGAATATCGGCCATTACAAATGAACGATGACGGTCAGCATCTACTACACCTAGGTTTGGAACCATGGTTGTAAATGGATAGTCTGCTACTTTTGGTTTTGCAGCACTTACAGCACGAATAAAGGTTGATTTACCAGCATTTGGCATGCCCAATAAACCAACATCTGCCAATACTTTTAATTCAAGGCGAATTTCACGAAATTCACCTTTTATACCAGTCGTACATTTACGCGGAGCACGGTTAGTTGATGATTTAAAGTGGGTATTCCCCAAACCACCATCACCACCACCTGCAACCAGAATTCTTTGGCCGTCTTCAACCAAATCGCCAATAATATCGCCTGAATCTGTATCAACAATTGTTGTACCAACGGGTACTTTTAAAACCACATCTTCACCACCACGTCCGGTACAGTTAGCGCCTGCACCATTCTTTCCGCGCTCAGCACGGAACTTACGTGTGTAACGGTAATCGACTAGCGTACTCGTATCATCATCAGCTTGAATATAGATACTTCCACCACGTCCGCCATCACCACCATCTGGGCCACCAAATGGGACAAATTTTTCACGGCGAAAACTGGCTACGCCATTGCCACCGTCGCCAGCCTCTACGGTAATGACTGCTTCATCAACAAAGCGCATCTGCCAATCCTCTAAAAACTCTAAAACCGCCTATTCTGCCATATTTTCATAAAATTCTCGAATATAAAATGGGACAATTCCTATTTATAACGATCTGTTTTTATATTTAAGTCATCAGAAGCATTTTAGACCCACAAATACAGCCGATATTGAAAATAAAATGCAGGATGACTATTTAATTTTTAAGGATGAACATTCCGTAGAGGTAAGGTCATTTGCATATCAAGATTTGCTTTTGTTTTTGGAACCGAATTATACATAATGGCATTAAATGAAGAGACATTCCCCATTTCCATAGGATCATTCACTTGTAGACTTGGTTTAAACTGATGTTTAACCGATAAATTTACTGGCTCATCGAATTCAAAATAAACAGGACCATCAAAAACAATTTTAATCGGAATGGTATAACTACGCTTTAACTGAAAAGGCACATCTAACTTTATGGGAATATCAAGTTTAAGTGGAAATTTAGGCAAAAACTTATTTTGATAGATCAAGTCTGTAGTTGTTTCAAGAGGCATAACCTGATCAATTTTTAGAGTCGTTGTGTAATCAACATTTACTGTAACAGGTGTCTCTATAGCAAAACTGATATCTGCTAAATATTTCCCTTTTAGCGGTAGAGTCAGTTGGCGGTCTATATCCAATGTTGTATCAAGTTTACCAATAGATTGAACTTGCAAAGTGTTGCCAACTTGAATCTTTGTTTCTAAAGAGTCAGGTAAACTAATATCTGCGTTATGAGCCGAAACCACTACATTTGCTTGAATATTGAGATATACCCAAAACATAACAGCGGCAAGTATCATCATTAAAATGAAACTGATGAGCATACTCTTGAGTGAACGAAACATTACCATCCACCCTATTGATCAGCTGTCGTCTGCGACGTTTCTGAACCTAATACCCGATTTAATCGCATACTGGACAGAGGAATTTTTAACTCACCATTTGCAATCTTCACAGGTAAAGTATTTTTCACATCAACCGAAGCATTTAGTGCTGTTTTAACTGGGACACTCAAATTACCCTCAATTGGAATATTTGTATCTAATCTTGCTTTCAGAGGAATATGTAAATTTTCTTTTAATACTGTCCGCACTGGCGCATCAAATTTCAAATGAACCTTTTGCTCAAGCGGAACATTAATATCAATCGGAACATCAAGTTTTAATGGAATTGATCCCTTTAACGGTAAGGTAATATCACGCCCCAAAACCCTAACTTGAACCTTCGTATCAATTGGTAAATTTTGCTCAACTTTTAATACTTCTTTGACAGGAATTGTTGTGCTAATGGGCACCATATTATCGAAATAAACACGCGGAGTTAATGTTTGTGTTAATGGAATATTCAATTGCTCATCAATTGGAATACTGGCATTTACGCGCCCTTTTACATCCACATTTAAAGCATCTTGTACTTTAACTTTAACCTGTAGGGGTTCTTGCAAGTCAATAGCAACTGCCTGATTCTTCAATGGAATATAAATGTTAAAATGCTTAAACACCCATATTGCAATGAGTACACCACATAAATTGGCAATAATGATGAATATAAAAACGACCAACAAACGTTTAAACTGCGACAATTCCAATCCCTTACTATTTTCTTTTTTTCCTTAATTCATATTCTCATTTATTTACAAAAAATAGTCAGCATATATTTTGTACGGTTGTAAAAAAACCCAGTCTAAACTGGGTCTTTTTGTGAAAATCTTTTATAGATCGTTAAATGATCTTAAGCATTCAATTCTGCTGGGATTTTTTTGTAGCTTACGCCACACATTTGTTCAGCAATACGTAATACCTGACAGCTATAACCTACTTCGTTATCGTACCAAACATAAGCAGTTAAACGGTTACCAGAAGTAATCGTTGCTTGAGCGTCATATACACCAGCAGTACGAGAACCGATAAAGTCACTCGATACAACTTCAGTCGAGTTGGTATAACCAATTTGACCTTGAAGGCTAGAGTTAATTGAAATTTGACGAATGTATTCGTTCACTTCTTCACGATCAATTTCTTTATCAAGCGTTAAGTTCAAGATAGCAAGAGATACGTTTGGTGTAGGAACACGTACAGAGTTACCAGTTAACTTACCTTTTAATGCAGGTAATGCTTTAGCAACTGCTTTAGCTGCACCAGTTTCTGTAATTACCATGTTTAAAGTAGCAGCACGACCACGACGATCTGCTTTATGGTAGTTATCAATCAAGTTCTGGTCATTTGTAAATGAGTGAACAGTTTCAACATGACCATTAAGAACTTTATATTTGTCATCCAATACTTTAAGAATTGGAGTAATTGCATTTGTTGTACAACTTGCAGCTGAGATGATTTTGTCTTCATCTAAGATGTCTGTGTTGTTTACGCCAAATACAACGTTTTTCATTTCGCCTTTACTTGGTGCAGTCAATACAACACGTGCAACGCCTGGGCATTTCAAGTGTTGGCTTAGACCTTCTGCATCACGCCATTTACCAGTATTGTCGATTAAAAGTGCATTGGAAATACCGTATTCAGTATAGTCAACTTCACTTGGGCTAGACGCATAAATCACTTTAATGAAGTTACCATTAGCAATGATTGCTTCGTTTTCTTCATCAACAGCGATTGTGCCAGCGAAAGTACCGTGAATAGAGTCACGACGAAGTAAAGAAGCACGTTTTGCTAAATCGCCATCAGAAGATTTACGCACAACAATTGCTTTAAGGCTTAAACCACGACCTAGACCTGATTGGCTAATAATTAAACGAGCCAAGATACGGCCAATACGACCAAAACCATAAAGAACGACATCTTTAGGTTGTTCAGAAGTTGCGCTACCTTTGATTGACTCAACTGCTTGAGCAACAAAAGCATCAACATCACCGCCTTTTTCTTTATATTCAACAGCAAGTTTACCGATATCAACTTCTGCAGAACCAATATTTTCAAGCTTAGCTAAAGCTTCTAAAATTGGGAATGTATTTACAACAGAAAGCTCAACGTCTACAACACGTGTACGACGGTGAGTTTTCAAAATTTGGATAACAGAACGGTTAATTAAAGAGCGACCGTAAACAGATACGACAATATTTTTTTCACGGTATAATTGTCCGATTAATGCAATCATACGTTCCGCGATTTCTTCACGGTTTTTCCAACGGCCTTGGTGTTCAGCATGCAGGGCGATGATAGTGTCTTTGCTCACAGATACGTCCTCTAATTAATTATATCTAGGCGTGATTTTTTAAACCCCGTAATTGTAATGGAATTATTAGCAAGAATGAATCAAAAGCTGACGTTAGTGATTAGATTTTCCTAAAATTCATCATAAATTCATAAAATACCTATAATTATTTTTTATTATTTTATTGTTTAAAGCAGCTAAATTTTTGCTTTTTCTTACTTTTTAGATTCTGCTCTTCTAATCAAACTCATCATTTTTTAATCTTTTTTGATATTTCGAGATGTTGAGCTGCAAATTTTTGGCTTTTTGACGTTGCTGATAAAGGTGAACTGCACCTTCTAAAACTAACACAAATACTGCACACCAAATCGGAATATAAGTGAACCATTCTTCTTGGCCAATACTCTCCCCTAAAACTAAAGAAGCTAAAGCAAGTAATACAGGTTCCAAATATCCTAAAAGTCCAAACACGACTAATGGTAAAAAGCGGCTTGCCAGAATATAACTTCCCAAACCAATAGCACTTAAAATTCCAAGCCCAACAATGACCAAAGCAAGACTCGGTTGGTCTATAAATTTGCTATAAGGGAATAAACCCGTATGGGTCAAATAAATCGCAATCGGCAAAATAATAACTAAATCCCACCAAAAGCCACCTAAATTGTCTGTTTTAATGGTCTTACGTAATAAAAAGTAGGCAGAATAGCCAACTGCAACTAGTGCAGTTTCCCAAGCAATACTTCCTAAACGCCAGATCTCATGGCTCACTCCAATGACTGCAAGAATAATTGCGACCCATTGAAATTTTGATATTTTTTCGCCATACAGCACACTTCCAGCCAAGACAAGAACAAGCGGCAATAGAAAATACCCTAAAGATACTTGTAGGCCTCGACCATGCATTGGCCCCCATAAAAACAGCCAAAGTTGTACTGAAGTTAAAACAGAGGTTGTGATTAATAACAATAATAAAGATGGCTTTGCCAAAATACGCTGGTAGATATTTTTTATATACCCTAAATCACCGCTCCACCACATAAACAAAGTGAGAACAGGTAGTGTTGCAATAATCCGCCATCCAAAAGTCTGTTCACTATCAAGCTGACTTAACAACTGAGTATAAAAATAAAGTACACCAAAAGTGATAGATGCCATGACAGACAAGCTCACGCCCTTAAACATCATCACCCTCTTATACTTTAGTAAAAACAGCTCACCACAATACTTGATTTATCCACTATAAAAAAGAAAAAACCATGTAAAAACATGGTTTTTTATTAATCAGACATCTACAGCTATTCTTTATGTTCTGTATGAATAATATCGCGAATATCAAAACCTAATGTTTTTGCATAATTTAGATATTCATCAACCACTTCTTGTTCAGGATGAGGTGTTCTTGATAACACCCAAAGATATTTACGAGAAGGTTCTCCTACTAAAACAGTTTGATAGTCTTCATCTATTTTTAAAATCCAGTAATCTCCACGAATGACTGGAATCCATCTCACAGCTTCCGGTAAGAAACTCACCTTCAATTTCGTGTTATATGGCGGATTTACCACAAAGGCTTCACCAATAGATTGCTGTAATTGTTTTCTATTGTCATAACAGCGATTATCTACAACTACATTTCCATTTTCATTTAAGGTGTAAGTTGCAGATACGTTGTAAGCACATTTTTTTTGAAAAAAAGTAGGCTTACGGGCGACCTCATACCAGACACCTAAATATCGGTCCAGTTCAACTTTATAAACGGTTTGCAAAGGTTTCGGCTGAGCATAGACATACGTTCCAACAGCTAAACCAGCCAAAACAACACCGCCCAACGCAATTTTAGCCAAACGCCAACTGGCTTGCGGAACATTATTTCGAAATGCCATTGTTGCCCTCAACGATTAGTTGTGAATACAAAAGAACTCAAATATCTACAGTAGCTTGTTTTTTAAACACATTATGTAGCGTTATGTATTCGTTTATTGCAACATTTGCGCTTTTAATCGAATGATTTCATCACGTATCCGCGCTGCTTGCTCGAACTGCAAATCTTTCGAGGCCTTTAACATATCTTTTTCAAGCTTAGTAATATGCTTACTAAACAGTTTAGGATCTGAAAGAATATGTCTTTCATCGGCACTCAATGCTTGTGCTTGTTCAAGTACTTTTTCATCAATCTCGTCGTCTGAAAGTACCTCACCCGAGTCAATTTCTTTGACAACCTGACGAACAGCACTACGTGGCGTAATACCATGCAGCTCATTAAATTCAATTTGTTTGGCTCTACGGCGATCAGTCTCATCTATAGCTTTTTGCATAGAATCGGTAATTCGGTCAGCATATAAAATTGCTTTACCTTTCACATTACGCGCAGCACGACCAATCGTCTGAATGAGTGAACGTTCCGAACGTAAGAAACCCTCTTTATCTGCATCTAAAATAGCAACCAAAGAAACTTCAGGCATATCCAGACCTTCACGTAGCAGGTTAATGCCGACTAAAACATCAAATACACCTGTACGTAGTTCATGAATAATTTTGACGCGTTCAACCGTATCAATATCTGAGTGGAGATAAGCGACCTTAACGCCATATTCTTTTAAATAAGAAGTCAGGTCTTCTGCCATACGCTTTGTTAAAGTGGTAATTAATACCCGTTCATTCAAGTTTTTGCGAATATTAATTTCAGAAAGAACATCATCTACTTGGGTTAAGACAGGACGAATCTCAATTTCAGGGTCGATTAGACCTGTTGGACGTACTACCTGTTCAACGATTTGATCTGACTTTTCTAATTCATATTTAGCAGGCGTTGCACTTACAAAAATGGTCGTCTACAATACGCTCCCACTCTTCAAATTTCATTGGACGGTTATCAAGCGCACTTGGCAAACGGAACCCATAATTCACTAAGTTTTCTTTACGTGACCGGTCACCTTTATACATCGCTCCAATTTGCGGAACGGTAACGTGTGATTCGTCAATAATGAGCAAAGCATCTTCTGGAATATAGTCGAATAAAGTCGGCGGTGCTTCACCAGACGGACGTCCTGACAAATGACGCGAATAGTTTTCGATACCATTGGTATAACCCAACTGTTGCATCATTTCCAGATCGTAACGTGTCCTTTGTTCAATACGCTGTGCTTCAAGCAATTTGTCATGTTCACGGAAAAATTTGAGCTGATCTTGTAATTCATCTTTAATTGTATCGATAGCACGGGTCAAATGATCTTTTGGTGTCACATAGTGGCTTTTTGGATAAATCGTTATCCGAGAAACTTTACGAACCATTTTACCAGTTAGCGGGTCAAACCAACGGATTGAATCGACTTCATCATCAAATAGTTCAATACGAATCGCATGTTGATCAGATTCTGCTGGGAAAATATCAATAATTTCGCCGCGAATGCGATAAGTACCACGTAAAAATTCAAGTTCATTACGCGTATATTGCATTTCAACCAATCGGCGGATGATTTCATCGCGACTTACTCGGTCGCCCTCAACCACATGCAGCAACATTTGCATATAAGCATTCGGGTCACCCAAACCATAAATTGCAGAAACCGATGCTACAATAATTGCATCACGACGTTCTAATAAAGCTCGTGTTGCTGATAACCGCATCTGGTCAATGTGATCATTAATGGCTGAATCTTTTTCAATAAACGTATCCGAAGATGGAACGTAAGCTTCTGGTTGGTAGTAATCGTAATAACTTACAAAATATTCAACCGCATTATTGGGGAAGAAAGATTTAAACTCACCATAAAGCTGGGCAGCCAAAGTTTTGTTATGAGCCATCACAATTGTAGGTCGCTGTGTTTGAGCGATCACATTTGCCATGGTATAGGTCTTACCTGAGCCCGTTACCCCTAGCAATAACTGATTACGAAAACCATGCTCGATACCATTGACCAGCTTTTCAATTGCCTGTGGCTGATCACCTGCTGGCTGATAATGAGTGACCAAATCGAAAGGTTGATTTTCGTTCAAAGTTATCTCTCTTTATGAAAAATTGAATTTAACGTCTCCCCCATTAATGGGGATTTTTATCTTAATTTAAAGTGCAAATTAAGTTGGAAATTCAATGTAAAAGATTAAGCATCTTAACACTTGACCAATACCCTAATCAGTTGCAACATGAAGCTATCCATTAAATAAAAAGCATAACCATGACCTATCAATATCATGATGAAAGTATTGTAACCGAACTTCCCGAAGATACAGTTTTTGTATTTGGAAGTAACCTTGCTGGACAGCACGGTAGCGGTGCAGCACGCGTTGCCAGTCAACACTTCGGAGCAGTTGAAGGTGTAGGTCGCGGCTGGGCTGGTCAAAGCTTTGCAATTCCCACCTTAAATGAACATATTCAACAAATGCCTCTTTCACAGATTGAGCACTATGTTGAAGATTTTAAGATATATGCAAAAAATCATCCTAAAATGAAATATTTTGTCACGGCTTTAGGTTGTGGCATAGCAGGTTATAAAGTTTCTGAAATTGCGCCACTATTTAAAGATATCCATCACAACGTTATCTTTCCAGAATCTTTTAAACCTTATGTTGAAGATAATGCAGTTTCTGAATTTCCGACATTAACCCAAAAGATGGTAAAAAGTTTCATTAATGATGAAGTTATTTTTTACTTTAATCATGGAAGTGAATCTTTTGAAGAAGCCTTAGATAAAACAGATTTATCAAGTGCCGAAAAAGCCATTGCTCTTATTGTTTTAAATGAAGAGCTATACCCTCGGGATCGTTATGGCCGAGGCCGTGATCATGAGCTGAGTGATATTTTAGGAAAGCTCAATGGTAAAATTTTTGATCTGCACGGAAACTCAGAGGGTGCCATGATTTTCGTAAGTGCTGTGGTTGCACTCATGGAACTTTATGATTTTGACGAGCAAGACTTTATCAAACTCTGGCGTGGTGAAAAGAATATTGACCACCCTATTAATCGTTAATTTTTCTTATAAATTTATGAGCTAAGCAGATAATATCTGCTTTCTCATTATTTTATTTTTACTTACATTTAATCTTTATATTTTTAATTATTCTAATAGATTTAAGTTCTTTAGCTTCCCAAATCCTAATTTTTCTCATTATACTTTAAGGCAAACTGAATACTTAAAGAAACATATGGAAACTTTAGATTCTTCAATTTTTGACCTTAGCCCAATTCCAATGTGGATTGAGGATTTCAGTGAAGTTAAACAACAATTTGATTTATGGAGAAATCAAGGTATTGAAAACCTCCATGAATTTTTAAGTCAAAATAAAAACTTAATCAGTGAATGCGCACATAAAATTAAAATTGTTCGTGTTAATCAAAAAACATTAGAACTTTTCGAAGCAAGAACTCACGAAGAGCTATATTCGAATTTAAATCTTATTTTTAAAAAAGAAATGTTCGAATCCCATATTTTTGAGCTTGAAGAACTATGGAATGGTAAAACCCACTTTTCAAGTACGACCGTAAATTACACCTTATCAGGCAAACGTATTGATGTTCAGCTAAGAGGCTCAATTTTACCTGACTCTGAATCAACCTTTGAGCGTGTATTAATTACCACCGAAGACATTACACCCTATCAAAATGCACTTCGTGAGGAAGCAAAAAATCGTAGATTAGCTGAGTCTATGTTTATCTATTCACCCACTTCTCTTTGGGTCGAAGATTTCAGCCGTATAAAAAATAGAATTGATCAACTCAGGTTATTAGGTATTGAAGATTTTAGAACATTTCTAGATGTCCATCCTGAGTTTGTCCGTCAGTGTGTAGAAGATATTCTGATTTTAGATGTTAATCAGGCAACTCTTGATTTATTTAAGGCTCCTGATAAATCGACCCTTTTAAGAAATACACATAAGATTTTTGCTGAAGAGATGATTGAAACCTTTCGCGAACAACTCATCGAATTATGGCAAGGTAATATTCATCATAAGCGTGAAGCCATTAACTATGCCTTAGATGGCCAAATGAGAAATGTATTGCTTCAATTTACCGTTTTTCCGGGTTATGAAGACACTTGGGGACTGGTACAGGTTGCACTTACCGATATTACCGCGCGGAAAAAAGCGGAAAACTATCTTGAATATTTGGGGCAGCATGATGTCCTGACCAAACTATATAATCGCGCTTTTTTTACAGAGGAACTTAATCGTTTAAACCGAAGCATTATTCGACCTGTTTCTTCAATTTTCTTAGATATGAATGGATTAAAGGAAACGAATGATCAGTTTGGTCATGATATTGGGGATGGCTTATTGCGCCGCGTCGGAAATATTTTAAGTCAGGCCATTTTAAATACAGCATATACGGCTTCTAGAATAGGTGGCGATGAATTCGTGATTTTAATGCCGGGGGCAGATGAGGCGAATGTTCTAATTATGCTTCAAACCATTCAAGAGCTTTTTAATATCGACAATCAATATTATTCAAGCCACCCAATTAGCATTGCAATTGGACATGCAACAACTCAAGCAAATGAACAAATTGAGGACATGTTAAAGCGAGCTGACCATCACATGTACCAAAAGAAAAAAAGCTACTATCAGGAAATTTTATTTAATCAATAAAAAAACAGGCATATTGCCTGTTTTCGAGATTAGCGTTTTCCCATAGAACGACGAGTACCACGCGGAGGCATCCACGTTTTATCTGCGTATTGCTCTGGTTTTGGACGCACTTGGTTGTGTACCGCGTCGTCGGCTTCATTGCTATCATTCGGCATTGGGAATGGCAATTTCACCAAAGCCTTTTTCTGTTTTGGCTGTTGCTCAGTCATGATTAATTCTCGAAATTTCGATTGCGACCTATTATAAATGATTTTCTCATTTCTTTCTAAAAAAGCTTCAATTGAATAAATATTGCTTAAGATGATTACTAAACTAAACTTTTTTACATCTGAAAAGGTTCACATCCGCAAATTACTTAATTTTTGCGATAAGATAGTATGCTTTTTATTTTTTAATCCCATAAGAGGAATATTGCCGTGGACGTACGTCTTTCTGATCGTGTCAATGCCATCAAACCGTCCCCTACACTTGCTGTAACCAACAAAGCTGCTGAACTTAAAGCTGCTGGCAAGAATGTGATTGGTTTAGGTGCTGGCGAACCAGACTTTGATACCCCTCAACACATCAAAGATGCTGCAATTGAAGCGATTAATAATGGTTTCACCAAATATACGGCTGTAGATGGTACTCCTGGATTAAAAAAAGCAATTATTGCTAAATTTAAACGTGATAATAATCTTGATTATCAAGCAAATCAGATTTTGGTTTCATGTGGTGGTAAGCAAAGCTTCTTTAACTTGGCTCTTGCTCTATTAAACAAAGGCGATGAAGTTATCATTCCAGCACCTTTCTGGGTAAGCTATCCAGATATGGTCATTATTGCTGAAGGTACTCCAGTCATTGTGAAATGTGGTGAAGACCAACGTTTCAAAATTACTCCTGAACAATTAGAAGCGGCTATTACTCCTAACACTCGTTTAGTGGTATTAAACAGCCCATCTAACCCGACAGGTATGATCTATAGCAAAGCTGAATTAGAAGCTTTAGCTGAAGTATTACGTCGCCATCCACAAGTGTTTGTTGCATCTGACGATATGTATGAACCAATTCGTTGGGAAGATGAGTTCTACAACATCGCAACTATTGCTCCAGACTTATATGATCGTACGATTGTTTTAAATGGTGTTTCTAAAGCATATGCGATGACAGGTTGGCGTATTGGCTATGCAGCCGGCCCAGCAAAAATCATTGGCGCAATGAAAAAAATCCAGTCTCAATCAACTTCAAACCCAACTTCAATTTCACAAGTTGCTGCTGAAGCTGCATTGAATGGTCCTCAAGACGTTTTACAACCAATGATTAAAGCGTTCAAACGCCGTCATGACTTAGTCGTAAACGGCTTGAATGAAATCAAAGGTATCTCTTGCTTGCCTGCTGACGGTGCTTTCTATGCCTATGCAAACATTCGCCCTCTTATTCGTGCAAAAGGCTTAAAATCTTGCACAGAATTCTCTGAATGGTTACTAGAAGAAACTGGTGTAGCAGTAGTGCCTGGTGATGCATTTGGTCTAGGCGGTTTTATGCGTATTTCATATGCAACAGCTGACGAAGTACTCGTTGATGCGTTAGCACGTATCAAAAAAGCTGCTGACTCAATTGAAGGCGTAGATGCTGCAATTGCTTCTATTGAAGCTGAAAAAACAGCTAAGTAATTTATAATTTTAAAAAGAGGCTTCAACTTCAAGTTGGGGCCTCTTTTTTATGAATATAAGATTAAAAATTTTATTCTTAGCTACTATTTATGACTCAGCAGAATTAAATAAAGCCATGACCTCAGCTTCAGTCATTTTTTTTGTATTATTTTTAAAGGCATAAAAACCGGGTTTTGAATCAATAAAAATTTCCAGATCTAACTTTAAGTCATTTACAGGTTCATCTAAAGAAAATGCATTAATGTTGCAGTAGCCTTGATCCTTAGTTCTCCAAAAAATTGTAGTTCCACAAGCGTTGCAAAAGCCTCTTTCTCCCCACTCAGAAGAGTTAAAAATACTCAGATGCTCTTGTTGAATAAACTTTAGACTGCCTTGTACAACATCAATCGTCATAATAACACCACTGGTTTGTCGGCGGCACATCGAACAATGGCAAACATGCACATCATGATTTTTTAGCTCTACCTCAAATGTAGTCTTACCACATAAACATTGACCGTTCATTATTATTTCCCATTGATAAGTTTTATATTTTTAATTTCATAAAATATTCTGTCTAATTAAAATTTACAAGTTTGTAAACTATAACTGAACTTATCACTTCATTTTTCTAACTTGACAATAGTACTTTTACATCATAATTTAAACTTAAGTTCCATTTAAGAACTTATAAAATTAAAGGACTCAAAAATGAAAAATCCCATGGAAATGACTGGTCTTGAATTTTTACAAGCGATGATTGATGGCCATATTCCAGCAGCAAGTATTAGTAAAACCATACCTATGCAACCTACTGAAATTTCAGAAGGTTCTGTTACTTTTAAAGCGCAAGCAGATCATAATCATCTAAATCCGCTAGGGGGCGTACATGGTGGCTTTGCTGCTACAGTTTTAGACTCTGTGACTGGCTGTGCAGTACATACGATGTTACCTGCTGGTGTAGGTTACGGAACAATCGATCTTAACGTAAAAATGTGCCGCCCTATTCCAAAGAATCATCCTTTAATTGCAACAGGTAAAGTCATTAACATAAGTAAAAACTTAGGAATTTCCGAAGGAAAGATTATTGATGAGGAAGGTAAACTTTATGCCTATGCAACAGCAACCTGCATGATTATTCGCCCATAGTTATAAGAGGCAGCCTTAAACCGCTGCCTTTTTTATTGAGTAATCTGGATTATCTGGACGATCACAGGTTTGCGCCACTATATAAGGTGCCCAAATATTTTTAAGTTGAAGCTCTATTACCTCTTGATGTTCAGTAGACCAAGCTAGAACTTTATTTTTGCCCAGCAGCAACTCCCCTTCTAATTGAAAAATATATAAGGGTTTAGATTGATCTAATACTTTTGAACACTTTAAAACTTTTAGTGAACTATGCACATTCCATTTAGAACTGAACCAAAGCTGCAATAAATCACCTAAGTACAAGTCCTGCTTTTTAAAAGGATAAGCATCAATCGACGCACCCTCTACAGGTGTGTAATAAGATTCTGGTCGACTTAAGATATTGAGATAATTGCGTTGATAAAAATTAAAATTAGAAAAAATAGAGGCAACAGTAAGTGTTTTCATACTTATCTCCGATTTAGCCATTTTAGTGCTGGCAAGTTGGTTTAAATCCACACTGTTTGAATTTCTTCAAACGCTTGTTCTGTTTTGAATCTAGCAATTGAATTTTTAAAGCGCAAGTAATTTCTCAGCTCACCGCTCAACTGATCAAATAAAAAGCATACAACACAAAAATGAAGGAAACATGGTGATTTTCACTTGACCCTTCTCAAAATCTCCTTATAATCGCATGCAGATTCTCCCATAGCTCAGTCGGTAGAGCGACGGACTGTTAATCCGCAGGTCCCTGGTTCGAGCCCAGGTGGGAGAGCCAAATACTAAAAAGCCCGCAGCATTAAAGCGGGCTTTTTTTTGCTATAAATTTTTTCAATAACTATAAAAAATCCCCTATCACAACATAGAGGATTTAATTATTAATCTATTAATTTCATTCAATGTCCGAATCAAAATTCAAAAGACATAGCATCTATAAACTCACTATCGGTTCATTCTGAACCTTATTACTCTACCTCAACAACTTTTAGGGGATTAAAAGACTGAGAAGTCGGCATCATTTCAATACGGTTAATATTAATATGTGGAGGCTGTGATGCGACCCACGCTACCGTATTTGCAATATCTTCAGGCAAGATTGGCTTCTTTTTATCATACAGACTATTTACCTTATCCTGATCGCCCTTAAAGCGCACCAAAGAAAATTCTGTACCACCACAAAGACCGGGCTCAATATTAGTTATTCGAATACCAGTACCTGACAGGTCAGCTCGAAGGTTTAAACTAAATTGCTCCACAAATGCTTTGGTTGCACCATAAACATTACCACCCGGATATGGGTATGTACCTGCAATTGATCCCATATTGATGATTAAACCGGACTTTTTCTTCACCATATTCGGTAAAATTAACCGCGTAACAGTAATCAATCCCTTAATATTGGTATCCACCATGGTGTACCAATCATCCAAATCTGATTTATCTGCTGACTCCAGGCCTAATGCTAATCCAGCATTGTTAACCAATAAATCAATTTGACTGATTTGAAATTCGGCTGGTAAATCAACCAATGCTTTATTTATATTTTCTACTGTATCTGTCATATCAAATACGAGTGGATAGAATTTTTCACCGAGCTCTTGTTGTAATTCTTTTAGCTTTTCTGCCCGTCTTCCACATCCAATAACTTTATAACCTAACTCAATCAGTTTTTTTGAAATACTATAACCAAAACCCGCAGAAGCGCCTGTAACTAATGCTAACATTCTTATATCCTTAAAATATTCAACTACTTTCGTTGAACCTATTATGAACAAACCTATCTTTATATTTACATAATATTCGTTATTACTTTAAAAAATAAAATATTTTTCTAAAAAATTTAATTATGGATAACAATATTTAAGGAAATTAATTATATAGATATGATTTCATCAGGAGTATCAGGTAATAAATACCGCATCCCCAGATGCTAACCACTTATAAAAATAATTAAAAAATTTAAAGGTTAAAATAAAAAAAGTTTACCTAGAAAGATAAACTTTTTTATTTACAACTTTTTTGATTATGCAGGCACGCCGCTGTGAAAACGGAAGGTATCATCAGGCGTTAAAATCAAGTTCTTTTCAACCTCACGGATATGCTCAATGCGCTGCTGAATATCCTCTTTAGGATTTTTCATTTTTGCAGTTTTTGCAACATCAAGTGCAAGTGCCAAATAGTCTTCAAAATGACGAGACTCTGACTTAAGCAAATAGCGATAGTAGCGTCCTAACTCTTCATCTACACGTGGGGCAAGTGCATGAAAACGTTCGCATGAGCGCGCCTCAACAAAAGCACCTACCACAAGTACATCAATTAAAGCTTCCGGCTCATAAGTACGGATTTCTTTACGCAACCCACCTGCATAGCGCCCTGCACTTAAGCCATCCCATTTCTGACCACGCTTGGCCATTAGCTCAAGCACCTGTTCATAATGGAGCATTTCTTCCCGTACTAGTTGTGCAAGCTTTACTTGCAAATCAGGGAAAAAGCTATAGCGGAACATTAAGTTCATTGCTGTACTAGCTGCTTTTTTTTCGCAGTTAGCATGATCTTGCATCAATATATCTAAATTATTGATCGCTTCATCTAGCCATGCTTTGGGCGTTTGACATCCTAAAAAGGCCAAAACAGGTTGCATTAGTTCATCGTAATTGATACTCGACATAACCAATTATCCTGCCACCTGAATTGCTGCTTTCATATCTTTGACAGCTTGAACAAGACCTACAAAAATGCTATCCGCAATAATTGAATGCCCAATGTTTAACTCATGAATTTGTGAAATAGCAGCAATTGGAGCAATATTTTTAAGGTTAAGGCCATGACCAGCATTTACCACCAAACCTTTTGAAGCTGCGTATTCAACACCTTTAATAATACGCGCCAATTCAGCCTGTTGATCTTGCTCCGTTGCTGCATCTGCATATGCCCCCGTGTGCAACTCAATCGTAGGTGCGCCACATGCAACTGCTGCATCAATTTGAGCTAGATCAGCATCAATAAATAATGATACGTCACAACCAATAGCAGCTAAAGTCTGAGTTGCAGCTTTAACCTTGTCAAAGTTACCCACTACATCTAAACCACCTTCAGTTGTTACTTCTTGGCGTCTTTCAGGAACGAAGCATACATGCTGTGGCTGAATTTCTTTCGCAAACTCGACCATTTCATCAGTAACAGCCAACTCTAGATTCATGCGTGTTTTTAGTAATGGTCGCATGCGGCGTACGTCATCATCCTGAATATGGCGACGATCTTCACGCAAATGCAAGGTAATTCCCTCTGCACCAGCTTGTTCACAAATAAGAGCAGCTTCTACAGGGTCTGGGTAAGTAGTACCACGCGCCTGTCTCAAAGTAGCAACATGGTCTATGTTTACACCAAGCAATGCAGCCATAAAAAAATCCTAATTACGATTGAGTTTGAGTATTTTGAATCCACAACTGTCGACTTTTTAGGGGACGATCTCCTAAAAGCGATGTAATCATTTGACGGTATAGTTTACCTAATAATTGCAGTTGTTCGTGAGAAAAATCCTGCCCTTGCTCATAATCCACCATAGACAAAATCGCTTTTCCTGACAAAGATGAACGACTCGCCTGCGCAACAGGAGCAAAACCTTCGGTCACTTGAAATTGATAAAACTGATGAGATTGAATCGGCTGCTGCTGAGTATCAATTGAAAAATCAAGTGCGTACCCAAGTTCAGGCAAAAGCACATGTTCGAACTGGCGTAATATCTGTCTTAAAAAAAGATCGGGTTGATCAGTAGAAGCGAGCTGCTGTAACTGCAATAGAGTTAACTGATATTGTTCAAAAGATTGAGGCATTGCCTCTTCAAGTGGACATAACCGAAGAATGATTTCACTTAAATAAAATCCGGCAAAAAAGGCGTCACCGAAAAAGAAAACAGGCTGATTTAATATTTCTAACTTAGTAAAGTTCTTCAGCTCACTTTTACCTGTCGCTTGTAATCGGATAGGTTGATACTGAGGAGGCGGAGTCTGTCTTAAAATACCATCGACTCGCCCATACTCCTGAGTAAAAAGATGCACAATATGACTTTTTTCACGGTACTTACGGTGATGAATCATATATCCATGGAGGACTTCATTGCGCATCATAAAAAGAAACTATTCCTCAGATTCTTTTTCTTTTTTGTCATCATCGCCATCAGGAATCACCGCGCCTACAACAGCCGCTGTACCTTTGACAACACCTTTTGTAGTTTTATAGGCGATACCTACTGGTACGGTTACAAGCTTATATACACAACCCTGTAACATCAATGTACATCCAATTATAGCGACCAATGATGTAATTGTTTTCATACCAGTATCCTTATCCTTTAGATATCACTATATCCTAAGCTTTTTAAGGCACGCTCATCATCAGACCAGCCACCCTTCACTTTTACCCAAAGTGTGAGCATAATTTTTTGCTCAAACATTTTTTCCATGTCTTTTCGAGCATCCATACCGATTGTTTTAAGCTTGGCACCTTTTTCACCAATCACAATCGCTTTTTGGCCCGCACGATCTACAAAAATCGTTGCATCAATATAGGTACAAGCTGGTTTTAAACGACCAGTTTTCTCATTAACAGCAGCCTCTTCCGTTTTGAAAGATTCAATTTGTACTGTCAAATCATAAGGAAGCTCTTCACCCAACTGGCGCATGATTTTTTCACGAATAATTTCGCTAGCTAAAAAGCGTTCAGAACGGTCAGTAATCTGATCAAATGAATACAAAGGCGCTTGATAAGGAAGATACTTCTCAATCGTTTCACTCAAGTGTTCCAGATTTGCTCCGCGTAATGCAGATACAGGAACAATCTCGGCAAAATTCATAAGCTTGGCACGCTCTTGAATTAAAGGAAGAATATCTCTTTTATCTTCAAAAGTATCAGCCTTGTTAATCACCAAAATAACTGGCATTTCAGCATTCTTGAGTTTTTCAAGCACTAAGTCATCATTTGGGGTCCACTTATAAGCATCAATAACAAATAAGACCAAATTGACGTCACGTAATGCAGAATGAGCTGCACGGTTCATCATTTTATTAATAGCGCGTACTTCTTTTTTATGCATACCTGGGGTATCTACATATACCGCCTGCATTTTTTCACGCGAATCAATACCAATAATTTTATGACGTGTTGTTTGAGGTTTACGCGAAGTAATCGAGAGCTTTTGACCTAATAAATGGTTCATGAGGGTAGATTTACCCACATTTGGACGTCCTACAATCGCCACAAATCCGCTCTTAAAATCCGAAGGAATTGTTACGCCTTTGGAACTAAAAAATTGATCAATCAGATTATTAGGATCTTGGTTATCATTTGAATCTGGATTGATTTGATCAGAATGCATCGACATGCAGGTTATTGCTCCAATAACTTTAAAATTTCCGCCGCTGCTGCCTGCTCGGCAAAACGACGACTTGAACCCTCACCATAAATCTTTGATAAACCATCTATCAAACATTCAACTTTAAAGTGCTGGTGAGGTGCATCACCCTGAATATCTACAACCTCGTAAACAGGGAGAGGTTTTTTACGTGCTTGTAGATACTCTTGTAAACGTGATTTCGGGTCTTTAAGTTGATCCGTAGGTTCAATATGGTCTAAATAGGGTACATACCATTTTAGCACAATATCTGTAAGTAAGTTGAGATCACCACTATCAATATAAATTGCACCAATAATGGCTTCTACCGTGTCAGCCAATATTGACTCACGATGATGACCACCAGATTTCAATTCACCCGTACTTAATATTAAACACCGACTAAGTTGCAAATCGGTTGCAATCTTACCTAAAGCTTCCTGACGGACTAAAGTCGCTCGCATACGCGTTAGACGACCTTCGTTTTCATTTGGATAGGCATGATATAGATAATTGGCAACAATCATGCCTAATAATGAATCGCCTAAAAACTCCAAGCGCTCGTAATTGTATTTATGACTCACCGAACGATGAGTCAAAGCTAACTGTAACAACTCAAGCTGCTTGAATTGATATCCGATGCGACTCAATAAGCGAGGATCACTTAGTTTGAACTGATGTTTTATCAAAACTCTTCTCAAATGTTAAAACTAAATCAATATTTGATAAGAAAGGTTTTCTTACTTCATATTTCTTTTTGACTGTCAGACCAGACTGATTAAACACTTGCGCAATCTCTTTAAAGTGGAGATCACGAATATTGTTCATTTCCAGTCGCTGATCCATTTGTGTCACAAACTTCTGTGGTGTGATCTCAGAAGAGCTTTCTTGTAAAAGCTCTTCGATTTGATTATTAATCAATCGATCATCCCAATATGCTGGCCAAACTGCAAGTACAGCTTTTACTGCAACTGCAAATATAACCACCCCAAATAAAATTGCTAAATACGAAGTACCTTGTTGTGCCTTACGCATTTCTTTTTTTCCTAATGGTTGTTTTTAATCTATTTTTCCATTTCGGCCAAAGTTAGGAAGATGTAAACCCGGTTCTTTATGCATCCACACATAGAATGCTCGTCCTGTTAAATTTTCTTCAGGAACGAAGCCCCAGAAACGACTGTCTGCACTTTGATCACGGTTATCTCCCATTGCAAAGTAATGTCCTTTTGGAACAGTCACTTCCCAATATAAACCGTCTTGGTTTGCATATTTACCATTTTCAACATAATTGATAAACGGTGCTTGACGCGCCACATTTACGCCTTCAAGCTCACGCATCGTAAAGGTGTGTTCACCAATCGTCTCTTTATGATAAATAGACGTTGGGGTATCTAACACGTCTTTTTCGCGACTAAACTGTGTTAATACTTTCGGTACTTTTTGTCCGTTAATAATCAATTGTCCATGATCATAAATAAGATGATCACCCGGCAAACCGATTACACGTTTAATATAACTAATGGTAGGTTGAGGTGGATAACGGAACACAATCACATCACCACGCTTTGGTTCTCCCATATCAATAATTTTCTTATTGACGATAGGTAAACGCACACCATAATCAAATTTATTAACCAGAATAAAATCACCAGTTTCTAAAGTGGGTACCATAGAGTCTGATGGAATATTAAATGGTTCATAAAGAAATGAACGAAGTACAAGTACTACAGCTAAAACTGGCCAAAAGTCATAGGCCCATGTAATAACAAAATTTTCGTTCCCGCGCCCTTTATTTGCACGCTGTTTAAATACAAATTTATCTAACAACCACACTGCAAATAGAATCAGCGTAACTGGAACAAGAATTAAATTAAAATCAAAATCCACATGACCTCACTCGCAGCCTAGCTGCTTGTCTTAAAGTGGGGGAAAAGTAATATCTTACTTCTCCCACCCTCATTTCTTATCTTTCTACTTTCAATACAGCCAAGAACGCTTCTTGTGGAATTTCAACACTTCCCACTTGTTTCATACGTTTCTTACCTTCTTTTTGTTTAGAAAGTAGTTTTTTCTTACGTGAAACGTCACCACCATAACATTTCGCTAATACGTTTTTACGCATTGCTTTTACAGTAGAACGAGCAATAATTTGTGCACCGATAGCCGCTTGAATAGCAACGTCGTACATTTGGCGAGGAATCAAATCTTTCATTTTCTCAACCAATGCAATACCACGATGACGCGCGTCATTACGGTGACAAATCATAGCCAAGGCATCAACCTTGTCACTATTAATTAATACATCAACCTTAACTAAAGCTGAACTTTCGAAACGCACAAAGTTATAGTCTAGCGATGCAAAACCACGAGAACATGATTTTAATTTATCAAAGAAATCCATAACGACTTCAGCCATCGGGATTTCAAAGGTAATAGAAACTTGATTACCCAAGAATTTCATATCTTTTTGAACACCACGGCGTTCAATACATAGGGTCATTACATTCCCTAAGTATTCTTGAGGAACAAGGATATGACATTCTGCAATCGGCTCACGCAAATCTTCTACAGTAGATCCGTCTGGCATTTTTGATGGACTATCGATATAAATCGTTTCGCCCTTCTTGGTTAATGCTTCATAAATTACGGTAGGTGCAGAACTGATGAGATCAAGGTCATACTCACGCTCTAAACGCTCTTGTACAATCTCCATGTGTAGCATTCCTAAGAAGCCACAACGGAAACCAAAACCTAATGCATCTGAGCTTTCTGGTTCAAAGAACAAAGCCGAGTCGTTGATCTGCAATTTTTGTAACGCTTCACGGAATGGCTCAAAGTCACTCGCATCAATCGGGAAAAGACCAGCATAAACCTGCGGTTTAACCTTTTTAAAACCTGGTAAAATTGCAACATCAGGTGTAGCAGCAAGGGTAATAGTGTCACCTACTGGTGCACCAAAAATATCTTTAATACCCGCAATAACAAAACCAACTTCACCAGCTTCAAGAATATCTGTTTCAGTATGCTTAGGATTAAATACACCCACTGAAGTTACCGGATGAGTTTGTCCTGTCGATTTAACCAACATTTTGTCGCCCTTACGGATACGACCTTGTTTAATACGTACAAGAGAAACTACACCTAAGTAGTTATCAAACCATGAGTCGATAATTAATGCTTGCAATGGAGCATCACGATCGCCTTCAGGCGCTGGAATAACATCGACTAAACGCTCTAATACGCCTTCAACACCCAAACCTGTTTTTGCTGAACATGTCGGTGCATCTGTCGCTTCAATCCCGATGATTTCTTCAATTTCATGAATTACACGTTCAGGTTCAGCCTGTGGTAAATCAATTTTATTTAAAATAGGAAGAACTTCGAGACCTTGTTCAATTGCGGTATAACAGTTTGCAACTGATTGTGCTTCTACACCTTGCGCAGCATCTACAACCAATAGCGCACCTTCACATGCAGCTAATGAACGGGAAACTTCATACGAGAAGTCTACGTGTCCAGGAGTATCAATAAAGTTAAGTTGATATTCCTGACCATTCGGATGAGTGTAATATAGCGTGACAGAAGCGGCTTTAATGGTAATCCCACGTTCACGCTCAAGCTCCATTGAGTCTAGGACTTGGGCTTGCATTTCACGATCTTGTAGACCACCACACATCTGAATAAAACGGTCAGCCAATGTAGACTTACCATGGTCAATGTGAGCAATAATCGAGAAATTTCGTATATTTTTGATATCGACGGATTTTTTAGCTTGCGCCATGGGTTACCTTGAGAAAATATAGAGTGCTATGTAGCTTGTTTTAATACACAGCCAAAGCAGTTAAATTAATTGCGTGCGATTATAACAGATGGATATTTTAAAGTATCCAAAATAATCATGAGCTTTGTACTTATGTTTTAAAAAGGAGAATCAAAGTGAGCATGTTGCTTCAGGTTATCGAGCATATGAAACAGTAAAATCATAAGGGTTTATGCTCGAATCAAGCGGCTGGTATGCATGAGTAAAAGTTGGAGACATTCGTTTTGGGCGCCCTGTGGCAATTTCAATACATGCCCATTTTGTATTTCCAACAAATAATACAGCCTGATCGGATGGGCGGAAAAATACATACTGGCGGAAAGAATAAAGAGCGTTGATATCATCTAACCATGTGCGTAATACAATTTGTTCGCCTTCAAATGCAGCTTTACGATATTGCACATGATGCTCAACCGCGACCATTGCATGTTTTAACTCGAGGTATTTAGTGACCCCTACTCCTAAGGTTTCAACATGAGCAGCAGCTACATCTTGCATCCACTGTACATATATCACATTATTCACATGTCCTAACGCATCAATATGATGTGGCTGTACCTGAATATGTAAATCAAAAATACTACTCACGAATGTTCACACTCTTATTTATTAACTTTCAAACTGAAATAAGTGTAGGTAGATATCACTATACGCTCAAGATAAATAACAAAAAACCACCCATGTTTAGGGTGGCTCATTGTTTCTTTTTAAGTTTACTGAATACGTAAACCAAGCATTGCGCGTTGTCCCTGACGAATAATCGCGACACGTGCTACAGTATTTTTTTGCAAGTTAGAAACAACTTTTGCAAAATCCTGACTATTTAAAATCTGGTTATTGTTGACTTGAACAATCACATCACCCGGAATGATATTTGACAATGATGCTAGGCCACCACGGCGAACATCTTGTACATAGATACCACCTTTTACACTTAAAGCACTTTTTTCTGGTTCAGCCAAATCACGAATGCTCATTCCTAGAACTGGACCTTTAGATACAGCACTTTGTGCACCTGTGGCAGGCGTTTCATCTGGGGCAGTCGTTAAAGTTGCTGAAATATTACGGGTTTTATCATCACGTAATACTTCAAACTGAATAGTTTGATTCGGCTGTACTTTGTTTAATGCATACAGTAATTCACTGGTGCGCGATACCGGATTACCGTTATATTTCAAAATCACATCTCCAGCTCTCAGTCCTGCTTTTTGTGCAGGTGAGTTCGGAGAAATTTGAGTAATTAAAGCACCTTCAGGTTTTGGTAACTTGTAAGCATCGGCAAGGTTTCGGTCAATGTCTTGCATCATCACACCAAGATAAGAGCGCGTTACCTTGCCTTTAGTTTTAAGCTGTTCGGCTACATCCATCGCTACGTCAATCGGGATAGAGAAAGACAAGCCCATATAGCCGCCAGTACCACTAAATATTCGAGAGTTTACCCCGACTACTTCACCATTTTGGTTAAACAATGGGCCACCGGAGTTACCTGGGTTTAGCGCAACGTCAGTTTGAATAAATGGCACCGAAGTTTCACCACTCATATTTCGTGATTTAGCACTGACAATACCTGCCGAAGCTGAATAGTCAAAACCAAACGGCGAACCAATTGCTAAAACTGGCTCTCCCACTCGTAAGCGGTCAACATTTCCTACACGTAAAGCTGGATAACTATTTCCAGTCACTTTTAACAATGCAACGTCTGTACGCTCATCACTACCGACCACCGTTGCATCAATTTCACGACGATCATTTAAAGTGATACTAATGCGTGAGGCATTTTCAATCACATGGTGGTTGGTGAGTAGATAACCATCTTTACTAATAAAGAATGCACTACCGTATGCAGTTTTTTCTTGTGGACCTTGTTGCTGCGGAATGATGACCTGATTACCAAAAAAACGTTTTAAAATTTCAGGAACTTGCTGCTGCAATAGTTCATCCTGAGTCATTTTTTTTACAACGTTTACACTCACCACGGCTGGACTAACTTGTTCAACGAGGTTTGAAAAATCAACAGTAGCATTTGCCTGAACAGCAGCAACTGTAAATACCGCTGCATACATTCCTTGTTGTAAATAGCGAGTTTTCATTTGGTGCTCACCCACAATTGGTCTACGAGAATAAGAATAAAACTGTTGTATCACAACGCTTTGGAGTTGTGCGTAACAATATGTTTATTTGTAAGGCATCATCACAATGATTATTTTACGCATTGCAAATTTTTAAGCCAATTGCAATTTTTCTCTGAGTTAGAGCGCTTAAGCTCTTGCCTTTTTAGATAAAAAGCGGTGTCATTAGCGGACGTTTTAAATTGATGCGAATGGACATGCCTAATTTACAGACAATTCACCACTTTGACGTGATTATTGTGGGCAGCGGCGGCGCTGGTTTGAGTCTGGCTTTATCGTTACCAAATCATTTTAATATTGCAGTTTTAGCAAAAGCTGCTTTAACCGAAGCAAGTACCTTCTACGCTCAAGGTGGTGTTGCTGCTGTTCTTGATGAGACTGACTCTATTCAACAGCACATTAATGACACTATGATTGCAGGCGCCCATTTATGTGAAATGGATGCAGTTCAGCATACCGTAGAAGGTGGTCGCCCTTCTGTAGATTTTCTTTTAAAGCAAGGCGTGCAATTTACCTTAGATGAAGACGAACAACTTCATTTAACCCGCGAAGGTGGTCATTCACAGCGCCGTATTATCCATTCTGCTGATGCAACAGGCAAAGCCATTTCAACCACCTTAGTTGAACGTGCCAAAGAACGTAAAAATATTACTATTTTTGAAAACTATATTGCGATTGATTTAATTACTTCGCAAAAATTAGGACATGTTGACCAAGCGAATCGCGCTATTGGTTTGTATGCATTGGATGAAAACACAGAAAAGGTTCATACCTTCCTTGCACCATTTACCGCGCTTGCTTGCGGCGGTGCAATGAAAGCTTACCTCTACACATCTAATCCAGATATTGCCACTGGTGACGGTATTGCTATGGCTTACCGCGCAGGTTGTCGTGTTGCGAATATGGAATTTAATCAGTTCCATCCAACTTGTCTCTATCACCCCCAAGCTCGTTCATTTTTAATTACCGAAGCGATGCGTGGTGAAGGTGCTTACTTACGCTTGCCAGATGGTGAACGTTTCATGCTGCGTTTTGACGATCGTGCAGAACTGGCTCCACGCGATATTGTGGCACGTACCATTGACCATGAAATCAAACGCCTCGGTATTCGCCATGTGTGGTTAGACATCACGCACAAATCACCAGAATTTATTAAAGAACACTTCCCTACACTTTATGCGCGATTGCTTGAATTGGGCATCGACATTACCAAAGATATGATTCCTGTCGTTCCAGCAGCTCATTACACCTGTGGTGGTGTTGTCGTTGACTCAAATAGCCAGACCGATATTGAAGGCTTATATGCCATTGGTGAAACATCTTATACGGGTTTACATGGTGCAAACCGTATGGCGAGTAATTCATTACTTGAATGCTTCGTCTACGGCATGAGTGCAGCAAAAGACATCGAAAATAAATTTGATAAAGATTTAAAACTACCAGAAGTACCAAGTTGGGATGACTCTCAAGTCACCAATCCAGATGAAGATGTCGTGATTTTACAAAACTGGGATGAGTTACGTTCTACCATGTGGAACTACGTTGGTATTGTCAGAACCACAAAACGTTTAGAACGTGCTTTACACCGTATTGAAATGTTAAAGCGTGAAATTACCGAATACTATCAAGACTATCGTGTTAGCAAGAACCTGATTGAACTGCGTAATCTTGTTCTCGTATCTGAGATGATTGTTCGTTGTGCGATGCAACGTAAAGAATCACGTGGTCTACATTACACACTCGATTATCCTGAAACTTCGAGTGAGATTCGTAAAACAGTTTTAACTCCTCCAAATTTTGCAGTAGAACAACCATTGGTTAATACTGATATTTAAGCTGTTTTTCTACAAAAAAAAAGCACAGTTCAGACTGTGCTTTTTATCTGGTTTGATATTTATGATTTAGGTGGAATTGAATAAGTCGCGGTCACATGTGCAACGGGTTCATCCAACCCTACTGAATAAATCCAAACCTCACCCACCACCAAGCTCTTTCCTACTTTCATGAGTTTACACTCACTGCGTAAGTCTTGATCACCCGCAGGTTTGCGTAAAAAGTTAATATTAAAGTTGGTGGTCACAGCTAAACCAATAATTCCGATTTCACCTAAGATAGCAATATATAAAGCAAAATCTGCTAAGGTCATCATGGTCGGGCCAGATATGGTGCCACCGGGACGTTGATGCCTTTGATCGACATGATAATAAACAACTGCGGCTTTGGGCGTGACTGATTCAATAGTGCAATGTTCAAGACTTGGTGGAAATTCCTTTTCAAGAAATGCCACGATTTCTTCTTTTGAGCTTTTCATCCTTGTTATTCTTCAATCTATAAACCATATGTAAGATAGCATAAGAAAATAACAGATATTTTCTATGACGATTCAAACCAGAATTGTCATCATTTTTAACCACTCTCATAAAAATAAGAGTGGCCAATCAATTTTTATCTTAAATATTGCAACGCTTGCTCAAATACTTGATCAGGACTTTGTGTAGCATCTAAACGCTTAATTCGTTCAGGTTCAGCTTTCCATAAGGTTTCATAACCTTCACGAACCTTAGTGAAAAAACTTAACTTTTCTTGTTCAAAACGGTCTAAAGCTCCACGTTCACGTGCACGGTTCATACCGAGTTCAATCGGGGCATCTAACCAGAAAGTCACCTCTGGCATGCGTGAAACAAAGTTCTGATTTAAAAGCTGTAATTTATCATGACTTAAACCACGACCAGAACATTGATAAGCAAAACTTGCATCGGTAAAACGATCGCTTAATACAATTTTATTAGACTCTAGAGCCGGCAAAATGACCTGTTGTAAATGTTGAGCACGTGCCGCATAAATGAGTAATAGCTCGGTATCATGACTCATATTTTCATCATGATTCACTGCCAAAAGCATAGAGCGTATCTGTTCAGCTAACGGTGTACCGCCCGGCTCTCGGGTTAAAACAACTTGTTTGCCTTGCTCTTCAAAATGCTGATGAATTTTTCGAATAAGCGTAGTTTTACCTACCCCTTCCGTGCCTTCAAAGCTAATAAACATCTCTTTTCCTTATTTCTTCGATCTCAACACGGATAAATAGTCTTGCACCGCTTGATTATGCGCTTGCAAGCTTGCCGTAAATTTATGCCCACCATTGCCAGTCGCCACAAAATAGATGTTGTTTGAGTCATCTGGATGCAGCGCAGCTTCAATTGCTTTTTGGCTTGGCAAAGCAATTGGAGTTGGTGGTAAGCCATTAATAGTATAGGTATTATATGCTGTTGGGGTACGGAGATCTTCTCGGGTAATGTTACCTTTATAGTTATTACCCATACCGTAAATAACAGTTGGATCCGTTTGTAAACGCATACCAATTTTTAAACGGCGGACAAAAACCCCAGAAACTTGTGTAAGTTCACTATCTAAACTTGTTTCTTTCTCAACAATAGAAGCCATAATTAATGCTTCATATTTATCTTTATAAGGTAAATTCGGTGCACGATTTGCCCAAGCTGTATCTAGAGCTTTGATTTGACGATGATATAAATCGGTAAGAATTTTCTTGTCAGTCTCACCTTTTGCAAAGAAATACGTATTAGGTGCAAACAAACCTTCAGGGTGTCCATAAGGAATGCCAAGTGCCTTCATAAGCTGATCATCAGGTAAATCTAATATTGTATTTTCTACGTTTTTATCATTTTTTAATGCAGTGATAAGCTGTTTAAAAGTTGTGCCTTCAATAACCAAAACACGGTTCATCTGAGCATTATCTGCATCAGATAGCATCTCTAATACTTCTCTTACACTCATTCCCTGTTCAATTTCATACACACCAGCTTTCATGCTGTCATGAATCATAAATTTCTGATAAAGCTTTAATACCACTGGAAAGCTAACTTTGCCTTCTTTCGCCAACCGATCAATAAAACCAGAATAGGTTTCACCAGATGTAATGGATAACATCTGTTTTTTGCCTTCAATCGGATAAGCTTTAAATAGACTCGACCATAAAATGGCAAAAGTAGAAATTAAAACAATAAACAGGCCAATTAGAACCAATCGCTTAGAAAATTTTGGAGCTTGTTTTTTGTTATTTTTCTTGGCGTTTTTTGCTTTCGCATTCACAGGTGGCTTCGGCATATTAATGAATCTGATTTAAGTTAAGGAGATGAAATAAATCTATGCATGCCTGTGTTTCTAACTTTTTCGCTCCTAAATGAGTGACCACTCGCATAGGATGTAAAGCATTACAAAAGAATAGACTTTGTATTTCAGATACTTCATCTAGCTCAATTATACGTACTTCACAGGCAATTCCATGGTGCTGCATACGCGCTAAAATTTCCGCCCGCATTACACCGTGGACGCCATTATAGCGAAGTTCGGGAGTAATCCATCTATCATTTAAACGAATAAAACAATTACTACTGACTCCTTCAACAATATAACCTTGTACATCAGTAACTAATGCTTCAGCCCACCCTAGTTGATCTGCTTCTTTTTTTAGCAATACTTGTTCAAGACGGTTTAAAGATTTAAGCCCGACCAAGCTCGGCATGGTTAAACCTAAGGCCTGATTTAAAACGCCACACTGGATAGAGTCCGGCTGAAATGGCTCTAAAGCTTTCGGATAAAACCAGATATAAATATCAGCCTGATGCTTTGGTAAGCTATAACCTCTGTCTCCTTCCCCACGACTAATCACAATTTTTAAAGTGCCATTGAGCACAAGATGCTGCTTTTGTAGTTGCTGCAAACTCTGTTCTATTAATTCAAAATCTGCAGTTAAAGACAGTTTTTGACATGCAAGTTTTAGGCGTTCCCAATGTCTTTCTTTAAGCTCAATCTGGTTTTGAAAAACACGAATTGTGGTGAAGCATCCATCTCCATAATGAAATGCTCGATCCAGTAAAGGAATGGTTTCAACAGGTTGCCCATTTTTAAAACACCACATGTTTAATCCACCCTTTGCTTAAAACGATCCAACAATACAACACCTTTCATTTAAATAATAAATGACTGATTTTAAAAAATTATACCGATTTCGTATCTACTTTTGAAACTTGTTGTATATCAAGATTTAAGAATAACTTATCTGTTTTTACTATTTCTATTTTTTTCATATTAAATTCGTTTTTTATTATTTTTTTAGAATAAAGACTAGCGCTATTCTGCGTTCATGTTTTGAACATTTCATATTTTTTGAGGACTTATCTCATGCGTTTTTCTCAGTTAAAAGTCGGGGTTATCGCTGCACTTCTTTCAGTTTCATCATTTGCAGCTCAAGAATTTTTAAACGTCTCTTACGACCCTACTCGTGAGTTATATACAGATTTCAATAAACAATTTGGTGCTTACTGGAAAAAACGCACTGGGCAAGATATTGAGTTTAAACAATCACACGGCGGTTCTGGTAAACAGGCACGTGCTGTTATCGATGGCTTAAATGCAGATGTAGTGACATTAGCGCTCGCAGCAGATATCGATGAAATTGCTGAAAAAGCAAAATTACTTCCAATTGACTGGCAGAAAAAGTTACCGCAGAACTCTACCCCATACACCTCAACAATTGTGTTTTTAGTACGTAAGGGTAACCCTAAACAAATTAAAGACTGGAGTGATTTAATCAAACCAGGCGTAGAAATTATTACACCAAACCCGAAAACATCTGGTGGCGCTCGTTGGAATTATCTTGCAGCTTGGGCTTGGGCAAAACATCAACCAGGTGGTAATGATGCAAAAGCACAAGAGTATGTTCGTCAAATTTATAAACATACTAAAGTTTTAGATTCGGGTGCTCGTGGTGCAACCACTACTTTTGCTGAACGTGGCATTGGTGATGTGTTACTAGCTTGGGAAAATGAAGCACATTTAGCTCTTCGCGAACAGCCGGGCAAATTTGAAATTATTACCCCTTCTCTTTCGATCCTAGCTGAGCCTCCAGTTGCAATTATTGAAAAGAATGCGACTAAAAAAGGCAACCTCACTATTGCAAAAGGTTACTTGAACTACTTGTATTCACCAGCTGGCCAAGAAATTGCAGCACGTAACTTCTACCGTCCACGTAATGCAGCCGTTCTTAAGAAATACAGCAATGTATTTAAGCCATTGAAACTTGTAACCATCGACAAAGAATTTGGTGGTTGGACGAAGGTACAAAAACAACACTTCGACAATGGTGGTGTTTTCGATCAAATCGTAAAAATCAATAGTACAGAGAAGTAATTCTTTGTACTAAAGATAAGGAGAACAGACATGATTCACACTGTAATTGTTCCGGGTGTAGGTGGAAGTGAACATCAGCATTGGCAATCTTGGTTGCAGCGTCAACTCGTGTCTAGTTCTCGTGTTGAGCAAAAAAACTGGGATAGACCAGTATTAAGTGAATGGGTTGAACAATTCGTTAAAACAGTTCAAGCAGCGCAAGCTCCTGTACAAATTGTTGCGCATAGTTTCGGTTGCTTAACGAGTGTTGCTGCTTTAGCTGAATATCCAGAGTTAAAGAGCCAAGTTAAGAAACTTATTTTGGTTGCTCCAGCAAATCCAGCACGCTTTGGGGAAGCTGGTTTTGCCCGCCATAGCTTGACCGACTACAAAGCATATTTTCATCAGTTAAAAATTGATGTCCCAACATCTCTGCTCATTAGTGAAAATGATCCATGGCTCGGCTTTTTTGATGCTTTACAACTTGCTAAGTCGTGGAAATTAAATCCAGTTAATCTTGGTGAAGTCGGCCATATTAATGTTGCTTCAGGTTTTGGACCATTTCCAGATTTGCTGAATTATCTGATTCCAGAAGATTCGATGTGTAGTCACTCATCTATCGACCCGGTAAAAACTCATTTCTCTTTGAAATTTGCTTAATACCCATCTTTATATCGCACCGTTTATCTTTATTTATTCGCTTACTGGTTTCAGCAGGCTTTTCTCTTTGAGGAAATATCATGTCGCAGCGATCCCGAGTGCTGCCTGGGTTTGGTCTATCTTTGGGCTTCACCCTCGCCTACGTGTCTTTTATTGTGCTTATTCCATTAGCCGCAGTCTTTATCAAATCATTTGGAATTGGATGGGACGGATTATGGGAAATTTTAACGTCTGAACGTATTTTAAAATCGCTTCAACTCAGTTTTAGTTCAGCTTTAATAGCAGCATTTATTAATGTTGTGTTTGGCTTACTTCTGGCTTGGTGCCTTGTACGTTACAACTTCCCAGGGAAACGTCTGGTTGATGCATTAGTAGATCTACCTTTTGCTCTTCCAACTGCAGTTGCAGGTATTGCACTGACTTCGCTCTATGCACCTACTGGCTGGATTGGTCAATATCTCGAACCTCTAGGCATTCAGGTTGCATATAGCCCAATCGGTATTACGTTGGCATTGGTCTTCATTGGTATTCCATTCATTGTAAGAACAGTTCAACCCGTACTCAGTGATATCGAAACTGAGCTTGAAGAAGCAGCTTCGGCACTTGGCGCAAATCGCTGGCAGACGATTACTAAAATTATTTTACCGATATTACTACCAGCTTTGTTCACAGGTTTTGCTTTAGCATTTGCCCGCGGTGTGGGTGAATATGGTTCAGTTATTTTTATTGCGGGTAACCAGCCGTTTAAAACAGAAATTGCTCCACTCATGATCATTTCACGTCTTGAAGAATATGATTATGCAGGCGCAACAACGATTGCTGCGGTCATGTTAGTTCTCTCTTTCATCATTTTATTTGCCATTAATTTACTTCAAGCGTGGGCAAACCGTCGTACAGGGAGAAATGTAACATGAACCTACATACTGACAGCAATGCGCTTGCGCTTAGATTGCAATCACGAGATGCGACACGTGAACCAACTTGGGTACGTTACATACTCATTACCGTAGCTCTAATTTTTTTCTTAAGCTGCTTGATGTTGCCACTCATTCTGGTTTTTGTAGAAGCATTTAAACAGGGGCTTGAAGTCTATGTTCAAGCGTTGATTGATCCAGACACGCTATCGGCAGTGAAATTGACCTTATTAACCGCAGCAATTGCTGTTCCGATTAACGTGATATTTGGTGTTGGCGCTGCATGGGCTGTCTCTAAGTTCCAGTTTAGAGGTAAGGCAATTTTAACCACCATCATTGATATGCCCTTTTCGGTTTCACCTGTTATTGCCGGTTTAATGATTGTATTGATTTTTGGTGCCCAAGGCTGGTTAGGCAGCTGGTTAATGGAACATGACATCAAAGTTTTATATGCCGTACCCGCAATTGTTTTAGCAACCATCTTTATTACAGTTCCATTTGTCGCACGTGAGTTAATTCCACTCATGGAGGCTCAAGGAACTGAAGAAGAAGAAGCAGCGATTGTACTCGGTGCATCAGGATGGCAAACCTTTTGGAAAGTCACTCTACCAAACATTAAATGGGGTTTAATTTACGGCGTGATTCTATGTAATGCCCGTGCAATGGGTGAGTTCGGCGCAGTATCTGTAGTTTCTGGTCACATCCGTGGTGAAACTAATACCCTGCCACTTCATGTCGAAATTTTATATAACGAGTACACCTTTAGCGCAGCGTTTGCCGTGTCCTCATTACTTGCTTTCTTAGCCCTCTTAACACTGGTATTGAAAACGTGGTTAGAACTACATCAAGACAAACCAGAACCACATTCAACTGATTCGTAAGGAATGAAATCATGAGTATTCAAGTTAAAAATATTGAAAAACACTTTGGTGCATTCCATGCGCTTAAAAATATTTCCCTAGATTTTCCTGAAGGTGAACTGGTTGCCCTACTCGGCCCATCTGGTTGCGGTAAAACAACCCTACTTCGTATTATTGCGGGCCTAGAATCAGCTGATGGCGGTCAAGTGTTACTTGAAGGCGAAGATGCAACCAATGTACATGTGCGTGAGCGTCAGGTCGGCTTTGTATTTCAGCACTATGCTTTATTCCGTCACATGACGGTATTTGACAATATTGCCTTTGGTTTACGTGTTCGTCCACGTGCAACACGTCCTTCAGAAGCTGAAATTAAAAAACGCGTTACTCGTTTACTTGATCTAGTTCAACTTGGATTTTTGGCAGACCGCTACCCTGCTCAGCTTTCGGGCGGACAGCGTCAACGTATTGCTTTAGCCCGCACCTTGGCAGTTGAGCCACGAGTATTATTACTTGATGAACCATTTGGTGCGCTAGATGCCAAAGTCCGTAAGGAATTACGCCGCTGGTTACGCAACTTACATGATGAGTTGCATATTACTTCAATTTTCGTGACCCACGATCAGGAAGAAGCACTTGAAGTTGCAGACCAGATCATTGTAATGAATAAAGGTAATGTAGAGCAGATCGGTTCGCCTCGTGAAGTTTATGAAAAACCATCAACACCATTTGTATTTGATTTCTTGGGTCAGGCAAATCGTTTTGAAGGTGAAAACACAGGCGGTATTATCCGTATTGGCAATGACCGTATTCAATTACCAACGTTAGTTGAGGCGCCTCAAGGAAAAGTGATTGCTTTTGCGCGTCCAGATGAGTTACATATTCACTCGCAACCGCAGGCTAATACTATTGAAGCGACTTTTGTACGTGAAATCTGGATTGCTGGAAAAGTTGTGGCGGAATTACAAGACCGTAATGGACGTTTAATTGAGATTGCTCTAAGCAATGAAGCTGCAAAATTACATGCGTTTAAACCGAATCAAACCGTTTGGGTAAGTGCATCTCAACTGCACTTATTTGCAGATCAAGTTGCTTAAGAAATATATTTGGTAAGGAAAAGTGTGAATGAACTTTCAACAATTAAGAATTATCCGAGAAACTGTACGCCAAAACTTTAACTTAACCGAAGCATCAGCTGCGCTCTACACGTCTCAATCGGGTGTAAGTAAACATATTAAAGATTTAGAAGATGAACTAGGTGTACAACTTTTTATACGAAAAGGAAAACGTCTTTTAGGTTTAACCGAACCAGGACAATCTCTTCTTGGTATCGTTGAACGCATGTTAGTTGATGCTGAAAATATTAAACGTCTTGCGGAAGACTTTAATAAAGTTGATGAAGGGACATTAACGATCGCGACGACCCATACTCAAGCACGTTATGTACTGCCTCCGATCGTCAATCAATTTAAGAAGTTATTTCCTAAAGTTCATTTGATTTTACAACAAGCCAGCCCTGTTGAAATTTCAGAAATGCTCTTACAAGGTGAGGCTGATATTGGAATTGCAACTGAGTCTTTAACGACTGAAGAAAATCTAGCGAGTATTCCTTACTATCAATGGCAACACAGTATTATCACACCGCAAAATCATCCTTTAGTGAAGGCAGACAAGATTACGCTTGAACTTTTAGCGGATTATCCACTCATTACTTATCATGGTGGTTTTACAGGGCGATCTAAAATTGACAAAGCCTTTGAAGAAGCTCACCTCGATGCAGATATCGTGATGTCAGCTCTTGATGCGGATGTTATCAAGACTTATGTCGAATTGGGCATGGGAGTCGGAATTGTCAATGCCGTAGCTTATGACACAGAACGTGATCATCGTTTAAAACAAACTAAAACTGATATTTTTGGTGTCAATACGACATGGATTGCGGTTCGTAAAGGCCATCTACTACGCGGTTATGGTTATGAGTTTATTTCTCTATGCTCACCTGATGCCGATATTAAAGCGCTTAAGAAAATTGCTTATCCAGATGAATAAAAATTAAGAGCAAAATAAAAGAGCTTTTTAGCTCTTTTATTTTATTAGAAGCAAAAAAAAAACGAGCCGAAGCTCGTTTTTTTCTATTTATTACCAGAAGAAGTTCACACCAACTTTACCAACTGGTAACCATTCGTATTTATCGTCATTTGCGATTTTATTTTCTTCTGCACGTAAGTCTTTATCAAAGTCAGCACCGTTAACATTAACAAATGTACCATTTGATTTAAGATTTACACTTGGGTTACCTGTGTAATATGCACCAACCTCACCAAATACACCCCAGTTCTTATTGATTTTAGGAGCAAAACCAAAACCTAAATATGGAGCGATATCATTTTTATAACTTAATTTACCATCAACTGAACCATTAAAGTTATAATTATTACCATTTACTTTAATAGTACCGTCTTGTGAACGTTTGCTTAAATCATAATCATTATCAAGGTATGCTGCACCAGCTGCTACATATAAGCCTTGAGCCCAACGGTTAGTACTGGCACCCCAAGGACGAATTTCAGCATTTAAATAAACGTTGTTATTATCCATATCAACGTCATATTTAGTACCATTAATTGATAAGTCATCTCGCCAAGAAATGTCACCACCATTATAACCAAGTGCCAAACCTACATATGGGTTTGCTTGCCACAATAAAGCACCACCGTAACCAGTTGTACCTACCTCAGCACGCACTCCCACAGGAATTAATTGGTTTTGATCAAATGCGTAGCTGTCATGAACAACGGCTTCATCTGCCATCGCAGCACCAGCAGCGAATAAAGCTGTTGTTGTTACTAAAACACGTAATGCTTTCATAGTTTTCTCCTCAAAAAGGCTCTGTTTTTAATTTATTCATCTTGTGACTGAAATCATAATAAAGAGAGCTTAGAGTCTTTTTTATACAAAAAATGCTAGATTTCTGTTATTTTTTGATACAAATTGAGTTAAATTTTTATTTTCAAATCATTTTTGTGTAAAAAACACTTGATTATCTAATAAGCTTAATTTCATTTACCTCATTTATACCCTCGATTAAACGTAACACGTTTTTTCAAAGATTCTTGTCACAAATTAGTGTAAAATCTTTAAAATTTTTTATGGAAGGAAGATCATGTCTCAGCTTTCTACGATCATTGAGCAAGCATTTGAAGACCGCGCAAACCTTACTGCAGCAGATTGCCCAAGCGAAATTCGCCAAGCTGTTGAAGAAGCAATTGCTGGTTTAGATAACGGTACACTTCGAGTTGCTGAAAAAATCAATGGTGAATGGGTTGTTCACCAATGGTTAAAAAAAGCTGTTTTATTATCATTTAAACTAAATGACAATAAACCAATCGAGTCATGTGATCTTCGTTTCTACGACAAAGTTGAAACTAAATTCTCAGGTTGGACTGAAGAACAATTTAAAGCAGCAGGTGTTCGTGTTGTTCCTCCTGCTGTAGCACGTCGTGGTAGCTTCCAAGCTAAAAACGTAGTGTTAATGCCTTCTTATGTCAACATTGGTGCTTACGTAGATGAAGGCACAATGGTTGATACATGGGCAACTGTAGGTTCATGTGCTCAAATCGGTAAAAATGTTCACTTGTCTGGCGGTGTAGGTATCGGTGGTGTTTTAGAACCATTACAAGCTAACCCAACCATTATTGAAGACAACTGCTTTATCGGTGCACGTTCAGAAATCGTTGAAGGCGTTATTGTTGAAGAAGGCTCAGTAATTTCAATGGGCGTTTTCATTGGTCAATCGACTAAAATTTATGACCGCGCAACTGGCGAAATCCATTATGGTCGCGTTCCAGCAGGTTCAGTTGTTGTAGCAGGTAGCCTGCCGTCTGCTGATGGTAAATACAGCTTATATGCTGCAATTATTGTGAAAAAAGTTGATGCGCAAACACGTGCAAAAACAAGTTTGAACGATTTGTTACGCGCTGACTAATTTCAGTTTGATCAAACATCTCTACGGTCGACACTGATCGTAGAGATTTTATTTTTTATATAGTGTGGTATTTCTAGAATGGCTTCCTTACGTTCCTCTGCAATCCCTGTCTCAGACCCTGCGTCCGGTTTACGCATTACCGAGATTTTTTACTCGTTGCAGGGTGAAGCAAATGCCTCTGGCCTACCGACTGTATTTATTCGTCTAACGGGCTGTCCATTACGTTGTAGCTATTGTGATACCACTTATTCTTTTGAAGGTGGTGAACGTTTTTCACTTGAACATATCATTGAAACAGCTACACAATTTCAAACGCCTTATATTTGTGTAACTGGTGGTGAACCTCTTGCACAGCCAAATTGTTTGATTTTATTACAACGTCTATGTGAAGCTGGCTTTGATGTTTCTTTAGAAACCAGTGGCGCGCTCGATGTCTCAAAAGTAGATTCGCGTGTTTCTAAAGTTCTCGATTTAAAAACCCCAACTTCTGGTGAGGAACATCGTAACCTCATCAGCAATCTTGATCATTTGACTGCGCATGACCAAATTAAATTCGTCATTTGTAACCGCGAAGATTACGAATGGTCAAAGCAACAAGTTGAAATATATCAACTGCATAAAAAAGTCAGTACCGTTTGGTTCTCCCCTGCCTTTGCAGTTGAAAAAGGTGCTGTTGGCCTGCCACGTCTAGCACGTGATCTGGCACAGTGGATACTGGATGATAAATTACCCGTTCGTTTCCAACTTCAGTTACATAAACTGCTCTGGAATGACGAATCAGGTCGCTAATCACTCAATAAAATAAATCATTCCGAATATGGAGAAAAATATGCGCCCTCGTGCCATTGTTTTACTTTCAGGCGGCTTAGACTCAACCACTTGCCTAGCTTGGGCACAAGCACGCTATGAATGTATTGCTATTAGTTTTATGTATGGTCAACGCTCAACCACTGAACTCGATGCAGCAAAAGCATTAACTCAACGTGCAGATGTTGAACATCGTGTAATTAATATTGATTTGGCTAATTTAGGTGGGTCTGCACTTACAGACCATAACATTGCTGTACCAGAACAATTACAAGAAGGCATTCCTGTAACTTATGTACCAGCACGTAACACAATTTTCCTTTCATATGCCTTAGCAGCAGCAGAAGTATTCAATGCTGAAGCGATTGTTATTGGTATCAATGCCGTTGATTATTCAGGATATCCTGATTGTCGCCCTGAATTTATTGACGCTTTTGCCAATATGGCACGTTTAGCAACGAAAGCTGGCGTGGAAGGAAAACCACTTAAATTTGAAACACCCCTGTTACATTTATCCAAAGCGAATATTATACGTTTAGGGATTGAACATGGCGTAGACTATAGTCAAACGGTATCTTGCTACCAAGCAGATGCTCAAGGACGTGCGTGTGGCAAATGTGACAGTTGCCGTTTGCGTAAAGAAGGCTTTATCGAGGCCGGTGTTGCCGACCCAACACGCTATATACCGTAATAAGTAGGTAAAATTTATGAAGTTGTTAAAATCAAATCTTATTCTTTCATCTTTGTTTTCAACTGTTGCTCTTATGGCTGGTGCAGCACATGCTGCGGAAAACCCAGTTCAAGCAGCATATAAAAGTACTAACGTTAAAGGTGCATTAGTTAACGTTTGTAAAGATCAAACAGCTAAAGGCGGTAAACTAAGTTCATCAGAAGTTAGCAAATTCTGTAGCTGCCAAGTTGAAGCACAAGGTAAAGTCACTGAAGCACAAAAATGGGAAATCCAAAGTGCAATCAATGCGAAGAAAAGCCCAAGCTCTCTAGGATTTGTACAACAACAAAACCGTGATCTTAAAGCATGTTTTGGCCCTCAGTTAACAACTAAACTTGAAAAATTAACTGAAGATGCAATGAAAGCAGCTCAACAACAAGCTCCTAAAAAATAAGCTTTTGTTATTCCAAATTAAGCCTGCATTTATGCAGGCTTTTTTGTAGCTCTGTTAAAATAAAATCGATCTTGACCAATTCATTTGAAATAAGCCATGCAAGAACAATGGAAAACCAACGCAATTAATAGACAGTCTATTGTCTCATTCAGTGGGGGCAAAGACAGCTCACTTGCAATCTACCACGCAATGCAAACTGGTACGGTTAGTGGACTAATTGTCATGCTAGAAGAACAAGGCCAGCGCTCTCGTTCACATGCTATGCCACTTGATATTATTCAAGCACAAGCTAAAGCAATCGGCCTACCAGTATTCATGACCTCATCAAGTTGGAATGACTATGAAGCTAAATTTATTGAATTACTAACTCATGCAAAACAACAAGGTGCCGAGGTACTCGTTACAGGTGACCTTGATATGCCTGAACATGGCTGTTGGCATGATCGGATCACTCAACAAGTGGGACTCAAATTAGGCATGCCTCTTTGGCTACGTCCACATCGTGAGGTTGTTGAAGAGTTTATCAATCTTGGTTTCCGTAGTGTCATTGTGACAGTAAACTTAAAACTAGGCATGACAATTGAAGATTTAGGAAAAACTTTAACCTTAGAATATATTCAAGAACTTGAGAATCGCGGTATTGATCCATGTGGTGAAGGCGGTGAATTTCATACCACTGTGATTGACGGTCCAATTTTTAACAAACCAATTCCTGTAAGAAAGCTCGATATTGTTTATCATGAAGAATATGCTTTTTTACCACTTGAATTAGATCAAATTTAGCTTTTTGAAGGATGAGAAATGACTGAGAATACTCAATTACCAAATCAGGTTTTCCCTACTACCCACGGTGAAGTGAACTTGGCCGAGGTCGAAAATGAATGGTTGATCATTTATTTCTACCCAAAAGATTCAACGCCTGGGTGCACAACACAAGCAGTCGGTTTCTCTTGTTTAAAAGACCAATTTGAAGCTTTGGGTACACGTATTTTCGGTGTTTCACGCGACTCGGTAAAAGCCCATCAAAACTTTACTGAAAAACAAGCGCTTACAATTGACCTCATTAGCGACAAAGAAGAAGTACTTTGTAATCATTTTGATGTCATTAAAGAAAAAAATATGTATGGCAAAAAAGTTATGGGAATTGAACGCTCTACTTTCATTTTCCATAACAAAACCTTAGTTAAAAGCTACCGTAAAGTCAAAGCAGCAGGACATGCTGAACAAGTACTTGAAGACCTAAAAGCTCTTCAATCAGCTTAATAAACGTATGCAATAAAAAAGCGAGTATCAAACTCGCTTTTTTATTGCAAAGAATTGCTCAATAATTTGACTTTGGCGTATGATAAAAACATTAGAATAATTATTTTAAGGCGTTCGCATGAGTCTACTCAAAAATTACTCTTTACTGCCTTTGACTCTTTCTATCTGCGCATGTAGTGCAAATACATTACCCATGCCAACCGACACCACCCCATCAATTGCTCAAATTCAGAAAACTGCCATTGAAATAAACTGCCAAGATTTGCAAAACCCAGCTTATCAACAGGCCATACTTAATACAATTAACCAGATCCGCCAACAACCACGCCAGTGTGGTCAACAATTTTTCCCTGCTGCTAAACCGCTAAGTTGGAATAATAATTTATATAAAGGTGCACTTTCTCATAGTGAAGATATGGCAAGACACAACTTTCTCGGACATGTGAGTTCAACAGGACTAGATTTAAAGTCACGTTTGAAAATTTATAATACACTCGGTAAAGCCAACGGTGAAAATGTCGCTAGCGGCCAGAAAACTTTGAGTGAAGTTATGTCTAAATGGCTGCCGAGTCCCCTACATTGTAGTAATCTAATGAATCCCAAATTTACAACTTACGCAATCGCTTGTGCTTCTGATCAGTCTGTAAAGCAAAAGAGCTATTGGACTCAACAATTTGGTACACGTTAAAAGGAAAAAATGATGCAATCAGGTTCAATCACCCCAATTTTAAGAATTTTTGATGTTGATTTGGCCCAATCATTTTATCTTGAATTCTTAGGTTTCCAACTTGATTGGCAACATCAATTTGAAGATAACTTTCCGTTATATCTACAAATTTCCAAAGATGATTGCGTTATTCATTTATCTGAGCATTTTGGAGATGCAAGCCCACATAGTGCAATCCGCATTTATTGGGAACCTATTTATGAGCTGCATAGCGAATTGAGTCAAAAAGATTATAAGTTCGCCAAACCTCAAGTTGAAAAAACAGATTGGGAAACACTTGAACTCAGTATCACCGATCCGTTTTCCAACCGAATTATCTTTTGGGCAGATGCTTAAGCTATATGCTCTTATTCAAATTCATCTAGATTAGAGAGGTCATCCTCTTCAAAGCGTTGCTGCAGTTGCTGATAGATACGTGTTTTTTGAAATTCATCCAAAAACTGAATGGTTCCTACAGGAAAAAATTCAGTTTGGATTTCACCACGATAATATGCTTCACGCATCGGAGTAGCTGAAATAGAATCTTTTAAACTATCGAGTTCAACCATAATCCATTCAGGGAAAAGTTTTAAATAATAAGAAGACTCATCTTTAAAATGTCCAATCAAACCTACTTTTGAGTTCGGTTCAATCACACCATTCACTAAAGATTTGACTTGTTTCACCCATTTTTCATCATTATAAACATCAACCACATGCACAAATTTAATACGTTTTTGCTCATCTAATGAAAAATTAGATAAAACCATTTGCTCTCGTTCAATCGCAAGAAATGGATTTTTAATATTACGTTCCATTTGCGCCGAGCCTAATGCCAAAACCACATAGTGGCTTTGCTGTAAGGCAATTTCAATTGTCTGCATATGAGCCAAATGAAATGGTTGAAAGCGACCTATAAAAACGAGATAGTCAAATTTATACATAATTAGATTTTCACTTTTTATGAACTCATCAGTAACGCTCATTACAAAAAATATGCGCCATAATGAGAACCTAAAAATTAACAACGTGGTTTAAAGCAAGGATAGTACGATGACACTTAGCTGTATTCAACAACCTCATCAACATTTAAACGCAAATTTAGAAGGTGGCGTACTCACCTTAGCCATAAATCGCCCAGATGCAAAAAATGCATTGTACGGCGAACTTTATTTATGGATTGCCAAAGCACTGAATGAAGCCGATCTCAATAAAGAAGTTAGAGTAGTCGTTCTACGCAGTGTAGAACAAGATTTTACAGCTGGCAATGACATGAAAGATTTTATGGGTTTTGTACAAAATCCTAACATCGGCCCAGCAGGAGAAGTCCCACCATTCGTTTTACTTAAAGCCGCTGCCAAATTATCAAAACCACTTATTATTGCAGTAAAAGGAGTCGCTATTGGTATTGGCGTTACGATTTTATTGCATGCAGATCTGGTTTTTGCTGACAATACAGCCCTTTTCCAAATTCCATTTGTAAGCCTCGGTCTTTCTCCAGAAGGTGGCGCAAGTCAATTACTGGTTCAACAAGCTGGCTATCATAAAGCAGCTGAGCTGCTATTTACTGCGAAAAAGTTTAATGCAGAAACTGCGGTGCAAGCAGGTTTAGTTAATGAAGTAGTTGAAGATGCTTATGTTTCAGCTCAACAAACTGCTCAACAATTAACAGCCTTGCCTCTTGCATCATTGAAACAAACCAAAGCACTCATGAAGCATAATTTAGAACAGATTATCGAATGTGTTGATCATGAAGCTGAAATCTTTATGCAACGTGTACGCTCACCTGAAATGCTAGAGGCTGTTCAAGCATTTATGCAAAAACGTAAACCAGATTTCTCTCAGTTTAATTAAAATTAATTTCTATGATTTGAATAAACTCAAAGGCAGGCTCTTCATAAGGATGGCTTGCCTTTAATGCTTTCGCTACAGCCCTTGCGTTCTCTTCAATCACAATTGTTTCAACACGCCACTCATCAACTTGTTCAAGTTCATCTAGCTGCCCAATATAGGGAGCAGCCCCTTTAACTGGCTTAAACTGCCCTATTCCTTTTACTTGCCATGCGCAGTGTTCATAATTACCGATACCACCTGCACCAGCAGAGAAAATGGCTTGTTTAGTTAATTCAAGATGTGACTCAGGCACGTAATAAATCAGCTTTAACATAACAAAAATGACTCAAGATTTTATGAGTTGGGCTGAAATCATACCCTTTTAAAAGTCCAACAAGCAAAATCAGTTCATCATTACTAAATAATTTGCTCCAATAAAGAGTATTTGAATAGCAAGCGCCAAGCCAAATAAACGCCAGCCCTTATCTTTGGTATACATTGTTCTTATGTGATACTTATTTTTCATCATTTTGATCTCCGATTTTTATCGTTGTTACAGAGAAAGCAAAAATTGAACCAACCTCGAACCAAGCATACTGGGATAAATAGCTCTATGTCTATAGTCTCGTAAGTTGTCTAAAACGCTTAAAAGAACAGCACTCATCCATATGCAAATCTTAGTCTAAAGAAAAGTTTAAAATTCAGTAATCTATCTTCATCTTTATAATTTTAAGCATCCGATTTCTTTAAATATCTATTCTCATATATTGTCATAGCAAAAGCTAAACCACACAAAATTACAAAACCACAGGTCATTGGAATCAATGTACCGTTATATAACTGCCCAATGATAGAAGCAAGAATAAGTGACAATACAGAGGAAGCTGCACCAATAATAGCCGATGCCATTCCAGCAACATGCCCCATCGGTTCCATCGCAATCGCATTTAAATTACCAAAGAGGGTTCCAAACAGTAAAAACAAAATACAGGCATAAAGCATAAACATCCAAAATGATACCGTTACACCCGCAAGTTGAATCAACAAGAAAATCAAAGAAATTAAGCACAGTCCAAGAAAGCCATAAATACAGATTGGACGCATGCCAAACTTCATGACAATTTTAGAGTTTGTAAATGATGCGATTCCCATCACACCCGCAAGCACAGCAAAGTAAGCACTAAACTCTTGCCCTGTTTTACCAAATTGCTGCATAAAAATTTGCTGTGACGTTCCTAAATAACCAATAAATCCACCAAAGCAGAATCCAGCACACAATAGATAGCTCATGGTAGTTTTATTACTCACAACTTCTTTAAAGCCTTCCTTAAATGCTTTTATACGCATAGGTAAACGTTTTTCGGGAAGTAAAGTCTCTTCTAGTCGTAAAGCGACCCATGCTCCCACAACTGTGGCATAGACCATATATAAAACAAAGATTTCACGCCAACCAAAGAAATGAATAATGAGTTGCCCCAAACTCGGTGCAATTGCTGGAGCAACCATAAATACCATCATAATTAAAGACATGATGCGAGCCATTTGAGCTCCGCTGTATTTATCTCTAACGATTGAAATAGAAGCAACGTAAGGCCCTGAAACACCAATACCTTGAATAAAGCGCCCGACTAAGAACCATTCAAAACTTTGTGTGGAAAAACACAATAAACTTCCCAGAAAATAAATAATAATTCCTGTGAATAAAATCCGTTTACGCCCGATCGCATCAGATAACGGTCCCGCAATGAGCTGCCCGATTGTCATTCCAGAAAAGATACCAATGATGACCCATTGCGACTGGTTATTATTTTTTAATTCAAAAATACGTCCAATCTCACCTAAAGCAGGTAAAACTGCATCAATAGAAAAAGAAACAATCGACATGAGTAATGCCATGAGCAACGCAAACTCACGAAAATGGATTTTTGATTTCATTTTTCTTCTCCACTATTTTTAATATTCTAGTACACATAAATAAGCCACCTTACGGTGGCTTATTTCAATCTTTACATTAACCAATAAACTTACGCGCATTTCGGAACATACGCAACCATGCACCGTCTTCAGTCCACTCTTCTGGTTTCCAAGAATGCTGAAGCGCACGGAAAGTACGTTCTGGATGTGGCATCATAATGGTTGCACGACCGTCTTTAGAAGTCACACCAGTAATCGCTTCAGGTGAGCCATTCGGGTTCAATGGATAGTGCTGAGTTGGGTTACCAAGGCTGTCAACATAACGTAATGCCACTTGGTTATCTACATTTAAGCTTGCAAGATCAGTTTCACTTACAACTGCACGACCTTCACCATGTGCAACAGCAATCGGTAAGATTGAACCTTCCATACCATCAAGCAATACAGAAACAGATTTTTCAACACGAACGTTTACGCTACGAGCTTCAAAAACTTCTGACATATTGCGGTGGAAACGTGGCCAGTGTTCAGCACCTGGAATAAGTGGCGCTAATTGTGACAACATTTGGCAACCATTACAGATACCTAAGCTGAACGTTTCATCACGATGGAAGAATTGTTCAAACTGATCACGTAATTTCGCGTTGAACAGAACTGATTTTGCCCAACCACCACCAGCGCCCATTACGTCGCCGTAAGAGAAACCACCACAAGTCACCAAACCTTCAAAATCACTTAGGCTCACACGACCAGCAAGTAAATCACTCATGTGCACATCAACAGTATTGAAACCAACCTTATCAAAGGCTGCCGCCATTTCAATATGACCATTTACACCTTGTTCACGCAAGATTGCCATATTTGGGCGACGTGTATTAATGAACGGCGCTTCAACAGGTTCATTCAAGTCGAATGTTGGTTTAGCAATCAAACCTTGGTGCGCATTATCAGTAATTAATGAAAATTCCTGATCAGCAGTTTCTACGTTATCACGTAGACGTTGGATCTGATGAGATACCTCAGACCAAGCTTGTTGTAATTCAGCACGATCTAAAGTTAAGCCATTTACAGATAATTGATCTGAGTTATTTACACGACCAACTACAGCAATTGCATCTTTCAAGCTAGAAGCAGCAATTTCTGCTTGCAAAGCTTCCCAATCAGTTGCTTTGATTTGAAGTACTGCACCAATTTCTTCTGCAAACAAACTTGCTTGAGTTTGGTCTTCTAATGCAACACCTAAACGCGCAGCAAACATCATTTCAGCTACAGAGGCTAATAAACCACCATCACCGATGTCATGGTAAGCCTGAATCAAGCCACGGTTGTTCCAGTCTTGGATTAAAGCAAAGAACGCTTTGAAATCATCAAAACTATCAACGTCTGGAGTGATTGAACCGATTGCTTTATATACTTGAGCAAGAATCGAACCACCTAAACGGAACTGACCTTTAGATAAATCAATACGTACAAGTACTGAATCTTCTAAATTTTTAAGTTCAGGTGTTAAGGTCTTACGAACGTCAGTCACTGGAGCAAACGCAGTGATTACACCTGTCATTGGAGAAGTTACAGCTTTATCTTCACCATCGTCATTCCAAGTTGTGCGCATTGAAAGTGAGTCTTTACCTACTGGAATCGCAATTCCCAAAGCAGGACACATTTCCATACCAATCGCTTTCACGCCTTCAAACAATGCTTGGTCTTCGCCTTTTTGACCAGCAGCAGCCATCCAGTTTGCAGAAAGTTTGATATCGCTAATTTGTTCAATGTTCGCACATGCAATATTGGTAATTGCTTCAGCAACTGCCAAACGAGCAGATGCCGCTGGATTTAACAATGCAACTGGTGGACGTTCGCCCATTGCCATTGCTTCACCAGTGAAACCTTGCAAACTTGTTGTTGTTACTGCTGCATCTGCAACAGGAACCTGCCAACGACCAACCATTTGATCACGTGCAACCATACCTGTAATTGAACGGTCACCAATGGTAATCAAGAATGATTTAGACGCAACTGTAGGGTTTTTCAATACGCGGAAAATCGCATCTTTCAAATCAACTTTTGAAGCGTCGAAATCATCACCACTACGTTCAATAGTTTCATAAGAACGTTGCATACGTGGTGTACCACCAAGCATTACTTGCATTGGGATATCAACGGCATCGTTTTGGAACAATGGATCTTCAACTGTTAAGTGACGTGCTTCAGTTGCTTCACCTAACACAGCAAATGGACAACGTTCACGAGCACAGATTGCTTCGAACTGATCCAAAGATTCTGGACGAATTGCGAGAACATAACGTTCTTGTGCTTCATTTGACCAGATTTCCATTGGGCTCATGCCCGGCTCTAATGAAGGAATCTTACGAAGATTAAGTACAGCACCTAACTCATGATCATTCACAAGTTCAGGCATAGCATTTGATAGACCACCAGCACCAACGTCGTGTACAGAAACGATTGGGTTGAAGTCTTCTAAACGCCAGCAAGTATCAATCACTTCTTGACAACGACGTTCCATTTCTGGGTTTTCACGTTGTACAGATGCGAAATCAAGGCTTTCACCCATTGTACCGCTATCTACAGAAGATGCAGCACCACCACCAAGACCGATCAACATTGCAGGGCCACCCAAGACAATGAGTAAATCACCTGGTTGAATCGCATCTTTTTCTACATGGTCTGGACGGATATTACCGTAACCACCAGCGATCATGATTGGCTTATGGAAGCCTTTCACTTCACCATTTACATTCTGTTCAAAAGTACGGAAATAACCATTTAATGCAGGACGGCCGAATTCATTGTTAAATGCCGCGCCACCTAATGGACCTTCAATCATGATTTGTAATGGCGATGCCATACGTGAAGGTTTACCGTAGTTTTCTTCCCAAGGTTGTTCAAAACCAGGAATGTTTAAGTTCGAAACTGTAAAACCTGTTAAACCAGCTTTTGGTTTACCACCACGACCTGTTGCACCCTCATCACGGATTTCACCGCCTGAACCAGTTGCAGCACCAGCAAATGGAGAAATTGCTGTTGGGTGGTTATGAGTTTCAACCTTCATTAAGATATGAGCAGCTTGGCTCTTATATTTATAAACAAAGTGACCATTTTCATCCGCTTTCGGATAAAAACGCATCGTGTCATAACCCACAATCACTGAAGCATTATCTTTATAAGCAGATAACACATCAGTTGGAGATTCTTTATAAGTGTTTTTAATCATCTGGAACAATGATAATGGTTGTTTTTCACCATCAATTGTCCATTCAGATCCAAAGATTTTATGACGACAGTGCTCAGAGTTTGCCTGTGCAAACATCATCAACTCGATGTCATTTGGATTACGACCAAGCTTACCGAATGCTTCAGTTAGGTAATCAATTTCTTGTTCAGATAACGCAAAACCGAACTCATTATTCGCCTTAACCAAAGCTTCTTTGCCTTGACCTAAGATATCAATTGAATTTAATGGTTTTGGTGCCGTTTCTGAAAATAATGCTTTTGCATCATCAATTTGAGCAAAAACTGTTTCTGTCATACGGTCATGAAGTACTTGTTTAACTTCATTAGAAAGTTCAGAAACACCTTTTAACGTAAATAAAAGGCCACGTTCTAAACGATGCACTGGCGTATTACAGTTTTTGAAAATATCAGTTGCTTTAGAAGACCAAGGTGAAATAGTACCCACACGTGGTGTAACTAAAATCTGAATCTCATCACTTGCAGATTGACGAAGTTCAAAAGACTCACCGTCATTCAATAATTGCAAAGCAGATTGATGTTGCTGCTCGTTGAGCGCTTGATCAAACAAATAGACCCATTGGCTGTCAAAAGATTGAACAGAACTAATTGACGATAAACGTGTTAATAGTTGAGCTTTCTTAAAAGAAGAATGTGCTGCTGCACCGGCCACGATAAACATGTTGATTTTGGCTCCACGGGCAGGTCTTGTGAACCTTACCGCAATGTGACTTTAGAGAGAGCGCATATTCTACTGCTTCTTGCTAAAATCAGCTAGATGTAGAATCAGTATTCTGTAACCTAATTCTGCAAGAAGTGATTAGTTTTTTGTTCAAAATCATTTTTTTAGGCATTCTAGCTAAAAATAAATTGTTTCATGTTTGTTCAATAACATAATAAAACCTGAACTAAGACAAACTATGTCGCACCAAGCTAGTGCTTTTAACTTTTTTTTGGCATGATCAGGTTTTACAGTTTTGAATAATGATAAATGGAACAAATGCGTTGGTTAGAGCTGCTTTCTGCAGTTCGTTTAGGTAGTAAAAAAAGCAGTACAGAACTGGCTCGTAGCCCATTCCATAAAGATTATGACCGTATTATATTTTCTCAAAGTTTTCGTCAGCTAAACCGTAAGACGCAAGTTCACCCACTCGCACAGCATGATGGCATTCATACCCGTTTAACTCACTCACTTGAAGTTTCCTGTATTGGCCGCTCAATGGGCATGCTCGCAGCAGAAAAAATAAAAAATGAATTACCTGTCTGGATTTCTCCTGCCGATGTCGGTGCAATTATTCAAGCAGCCTGTCTGGCTCACGATATTGGTAACCCACCTTTTGGGCATGCAGGTGAATATGCAATTCGTGAGTGGTTCGATGATGCCTCACATGATGATTTTTTGAAGAAACTAAGCCCCGAAGAAGAAGCCGATGTTCGCCAGTTTGAAGGTAATGCCCAAGGATTACGTTTATTAAGTCGGATTGATTATCATCCAAATGATGGCGGGATGCGCTTAACCTATGCGACTTTAGGGGCTTATTTAAAGTACCCATGGCTTTCAAAAACCATTGCATCTCAAGGTGATCGCCCTTCCCATCAACGAGCAAAGTTTGGTTGTTATCAGTCTGAAAAAGAAATTTTAAAACAGATTGCTGAACAGCTCGGACTTATTCAGTTAGGTGAATATCATTATTGCCGTCACCCACTGACTTACTTGTTAGAAGCTGCTGACGACATTTGCTATGCCTTAATTGACTTAGAAGATGGCATTATCTTAAATATGCTGAGTTACCAAGAAGTTGAACCAATTTTCTTAAACCTTATTGCCGATTATGGTCAGCCTGAAGAATTGTCACACCCAGACAGTACGTGGCAACAAAAGATTTCAGCATTACGTGGTCGTGTTATGAAACGGCTTGTGGATGAAGTCACCACAGCTTTTGCTAAACATCATTATGAAATTATTACCGGTCAGCTTAAAGGCAACCTTTTACAATATTGCTCACCCGATATTGCAATTGGTATCGAAACAGCCAAAAATTTGGCACGTGACAAAATTTTTGAACATCCACAAAAGTCTGGTTTAGAAATTATTGCACATCAAAGTTTGCAAACAATTTTGGATGCATTTGTGCCTCTGACAACGCCACATAAATCTTTGAGCTTTAAAGAACAACGTTTAATGTCTATCCTTAATCTGTATGGTGCTAACTTTAGCAATAATCACTACAGTAATATTATGCAAGTACTCGATATTATCAGTAAGTTCTCAGATCATCAGGCTTATAGCTTGGCTCAAGAGTTACAAGGTAATAAAATTGGCTTGTTTTAAGCTGGCTTGATATAGAAAGAAATAAAACCTGTGTCGTTTTCAATGAATGTTAGAACGACCAGATTTACAGTTATGAATAAGTGAAATTACTCTATGATCGGATGTTTAATTGGCGAAGTGTTTGCCCTGGAAGCCCCTACTGTCTTACTGAATGTAAATGGTGTGGGTTATGAAATTGATACGCCACTTTCAACATTTTGCCAATTACAAAAAGGCCAAAAAGTTACGTTATGGACGCATTTGGTTGTCCGTGAAGATGCTCAACAGCTTTACGGTTTCAGTGATGCTCAAGAAAAAATAATTTTCCGCACCTTATTAAAAGTAAATGGTGTCGGCCCGAAAATGGCTTTAGGGATTCTATCGACGTTAAGTGTTGAACTACTGGTTCATACAATTGAGCATGACGACATCAACACGTTGGTCAAAGTCCCGGGCGTTGGCAAAAAAACAGCCGAGCGTTTAATGATCGAGCTTCGTGACCGTTTCAAAACATTGGCTCAAGGAACTTCTTCTGCGACTACCCTACCTCAAATTCAGTTTGCTGCAAACTCACCTGTGGCAGAAGCAGAAGCAGCTTTGCAATCTTTAGGTTACAAGCCACTTGAGGCACAAAAAGCTGTTGCTGCTGTTAAAGCCGATTACACCGAATCAGCCGATATTATTCGCGCTGCTCTAAAATCAATGATGAAGTAAAACACTTATGCAAGACCGTTTAATCAGTGGAGCAGAAAAACCAGAAGATCATTTTGATCGGGCGATTCGACCAACTTCACTTGCCGACTATATTGGGCAACCTGTAGTACGCGAACAAATGGAAATTTTCATTGGCGCTGCTCGCGGTCGTGGTGAAGCACTCGATCACACGCTGATTTTTGGTCCACCCGGCTTGGGTAAAACCACACTTGCCAACATTATTGCGCGTGAAATGGGCGGTAATCTTAAATCTACTTCGGGACCAGTTTTGGAGCGTGCGGGCGACTTAGCTGCAATGCTTACCAACCTTGAAGAAGGCGATGTCTTGTTCATTGACGAAATTCACCGTCTTTCTCCAGTTATTGAAGAAATTCTCTACCCAGCGATGGAAGATTACCAACTGGATATCATGATTGGTGAAGGTCCTGCTGCTCGCTCAATCAAACTGGATTTACCACCTTTTACACTCGTCGCTGCGACTACACGTGCAGGCTTACTTACGTCACCACTACGTGACCGTTTCGGTATTGTACAACGTCTTGAGTTTTACTCTGTGGAAGACTTGACTCATATTGTGTCGCGCTCTGCAAACTTAATGAATGTGCCAATTACAGTTGAGGGTTCAGAAGAAGTTGCACGCCGTGCACGTGGAACACCTCGTATTGCCAATCGTCTATTACGTCGTGTGCGTGACTATGCACAAGTAAAAGGTACAGGTGAAGTGACCCATGACATGGCACAACGTGCGCTTGATATGCTCAATGTTGATAAGGCAGGCTTAGACACCCTAGACCGACGTTATTTGAGCATGCTACTAGAGCGTTTTGATGGTGGTCCTGCTGGAGTTGAGGCACTAGCAGCAGCAATGGCCGAAGATAGCGGTACCCTTGAAGACGTTCTTGAACCTTATTTAATTCAACAAGGTTATGTCATGCGTACTGCTCGAGGTCGTATTGCTACCAATCAATCTTATTTACAGTTTGGATTGACTCCACCTGAGCCTAAAAACTAGTGATTTGGAGAGCATGTCTCTCCTTACTTTGGTTCCTAAATTATTATTTTTAATTTTATATCATTATAAATAATAGCTAAAGAAATCAAATATTGTCTTCTTTCTATATTTACTTTCTTCTTTTTTTGCAGCGTTATAAAACGTAAAAATGCTTTGACCGCAATTGAAAGGTTGTGCCATAGGACTTAGTATGCAATCTGCTAAACTGCCCCGTATTTAAAGCATATACGTGGCTTCGAATAAAATTGATGTTTTATTCAGCAGTCATATTTTAAATGCAAAGCTCTATAGTGAACTAAAACGGAATCCTCTCATGGCGAATCATTTTGAATTCAACATTCGTGTTTATATTGAAGATACGGACGCAGGTGGTATTGTTTACCATGCCAACCACATTCGCTATATGGAACGTACCCGTACTGAATGGCTCCGTGCTTCTGGGGTTGATCATTACTGGCATCAAAAAGACTACAACTTTGTCGTACATAAAATTGATGTAAAATACATGCGTCCTATTTTAATGGATGATTTAATTACTGTTACAGCACGTGTAGTTTCATGTAAAGCTGCGTCATTTGTGTTGCAACAAAATATTTATCGTGGTGAAATCTTGCTTGCTTCTGGCGAGGTTGAGTTGGCATGTTTAAGCAAAGAACTGATAGCTCGTCGTCTTCCAGAAGAAATACGTGATCTTATTCGTAAAGAATTGAAACAAGACTAAAAAAACAACCGGCATATGTAACTATGGCAACAAACATTGAATCAACCCTGCATATTTCTGACCTTATTTTACAGGCAAGTCCAGTCGTTCAGTTGGTCATGCTAATTTTATTATTAGCATCAATCTTTAGTTGGTATCTGATTGCCAAGTTACATATGAGTTATAAAAAAGCACATCAAGAAGATGAACATTTCCAGAAAATGTTCTGGTCAGGTGCTGAACTCAATACGCTTTACAACAATGCTCAACTCAACTCAAAACGCTCAGGTCTTGAAGATATTTTTTATCAAGGGTTGAGTGAATTTTTTAAACTTAAAAAACGTCAGGCTCCTGTTTCACAAACAATTGAAGGGACTGAACGTATTTTACGTGTAGGTTTGAGTCGTGATCAGAGCCACCTAGAATATGGATTAGGTAGTTTAGCAAGTATCGGTTCTGTAGCTCCTTATATCGGTCTATTCGGAACTGTTTGGGGCATTATGAATGCCTTTATCGGTTTAGCCGCTGTTGATCAAGTTACTCTGGCAACTGTTGCACCGGGTATTGCCGAAGCACTTATTGCAACCGCAATTGGTTTATTCGCTGCAATTCCTGCTGTATTGGCTTTTAACCATTTCACGTCTAAAAGCGAAAGTGTTTACTCTGATCGTGCTTTATTTGCTGAAGAGATGATTGCTTTATTGCAACGTCAGTCTGTGGGTTCATCACAGGAAGATGCATAATGGCAATTCAGCGTTCAGGGCGCTTTGAGCGCATAAAAAAACCACTAAAAAGTGATATGAACGTCGTACCTTATATTGACGTTATGCTCGTACTTTTGGTTATTTTCATGGTGACTGCTCCCATGATTACCAGTGGTATTAAAGTCGATTTACCTCAAGCAAATAACCATCCAATCGAATCAAAAGATATGCCAGCCATGGTAACGATTGGTAAAGATGGCAATATTTATCTTCAGTATGAAGATTACAAAGATAGTGAGCCATTATCTCGTGAAAAACTTGAAGAAGTTTTAAGCGATGCTCAAAAACAAGCTGAACAAGAAAATAAACAACTCACAGTTTTAGTCAATGGTGATAAGTCTCGTCCTTATGGAGAGGTCGTATCACTGATGGCAAGTTTACAAGAAGCAGGTTTAACTCAAGTTGGCCTTCTGACAGAGCCTTTAAAATAAGCTATGAATAAAAATCAAAAGCCACACTTTAAACAAAATGCGATTGCATTGAGCTTTACAATTGGAGTTCATGCAATTGCCATTGTTGGCTTGCTTTTTTTAGGCTTGAGTAAACCACCTGAACAGCCAAAAAAGCTAACAACTATTTTAGTTAAGCCAGAAGATTTACCCCCGCCTTTAGCGAAAGAAATTGAACAAGAGACAACTGCTACAAATGAAGCAAAAGAGGTTTTAAGCCCTATTGTAGATGAAACTCTTCCTCAAAATCTTCCAGCAGTGCCCCCTCCTCCGACTGCACAGCAGCTCGCTGCTGAAAAGCAAAAAGCTGAACAGGCACAGCAAGCAAAATTAGCTGAACAAAAACGCAAGGCTGAGGAAGCAGCGAAAGCTAAACAAGCAACAGAGCAGCAACGTGTAGAGGAAGCACAAAAGCAGCAGGCTGAAGCTAAAGCAAGAGCGGAAGTTGAACAAAAACGCAAAGCCGAACAAAGTGCGAAAGCTGAAGCAGATACTAAGGCTAGACAAAAAGTTGCTGAAGAGGCTAAGCGTAAAGCTGAAACCGATGCAAAGCTGAAACGTGAGGCTCAAAAGTCTGAAAACGCTAAACTTTTAGCCCAGCAAGAAGCTAAACGTAAAGCTGAAGCTGAGGCAAAAGCCAAGCAGCAAAAAGCTAATGACGACGCTAAACGTAAAGCTGAAAATGATGCTAAAGCTAAACAGCAAAAGGCTAATGACGATGCTAAACGTAAAGCTGAGACTAATGCAAAAGCTAAGCAGCAAAAATTAAATGAAGATGCTAAGCGTAAAGCTGACGCCGATGCAAAAGCTAAGCATGAACAAAGTGAAGCCCGTAAAGCAAATGAAGATGCTAAACGTAAAGCTGACGCCGATGCAAAAGCTAAACAGCAAAAAGCCAATGACGACGCTAAACGTAAAGCTGACGCCGATGCAAAAGCTAAACAGCAAAAAGCCAATGACGACGCTAAACGCAAAGCTGACGCCGATGCAAAAGCTAAGCAGCAAAAAGCTGCTGACGATGCTAAACGTAAAGCTGAAGCAGAGGCTGAAGCAAAAGCTACATCTGCTCAAAAAGCACAAGAAGAGGCAGCTCAAAAGAAAGCTGAGGCTAAAAAAGTTGCTTCTTCAGCTAGACGTGATTTTGAGCAAAAAATTCGACGCTCTTGGGATGTTCCGACGGGCAGTAGTGGTAAAACAGTTGGTGTTCGTTTTACCCTCTCAGATTCGGGAAGTGTCAATTCAATTGTAATCACGCGTTCAAGCGGAGATGATGCTTTAGATGCAAGTATTAAGGCCGCAATTCAAGCCTCTGCGCCATATCCTATGCCATCAGACCCAGATGCAAGGCGCGAAGCAAGAAGTGTTACCTCTACATTTAGAGCGCAATAATTTTGAAAGAGTTACATGCTTTAAATAGTTTAAGGCATGTAACTATGCTACAAAATCAACAGTCACAAAAATACCAGCTATGACTTTAAACTTATGAATACGAGCCGCAAACACCTGCTATCTTTAGCATTGATCACCGCTTTAAGCCCTCTTGCTTCTACAACTGCTTTTGCCCAGTTATATCTGGAAATTGCTAAAGCACCAGATCAGGCACCTAAAATTGCTATTGTCCCGTTTAATAATGACAATGGGCTCTCTCCTATTGTTGAAACTGACTTAAACCGTTCTGGACGCTTTACAAGCTCATCTAAAAATTTACCTGCTAATGCTGCAATCAATCAGATTCAAGCTTCTGACTGGCAAGCTGCCGGAATTCCATATGTAGTTACTGGACAAATTAAACAAACAGCTACAGGTTTTGAAGTTCATTACCAACTTTATGATGTACAAAAGCAGCAATACATTTTAAATGAACTTTTAAATGTACCTGCTTCACGCATACGTCAAGCTGGCCATATGGTAAGTGATGCTATTTATCAGGCACTTACAGGCATTCCGGGTGATTTTAGTGGCCGTATTGCTTATGTACTCAGAAATCCGGCAACTCCTGCAGAACGTTATACTTTACAAATTGCAGATACGGATGGTGAACAACCAAAAACAGTTTTGTCATCTCGTGATCCAATTCTTTCTCCGGCATGGACACCTGATGCCAAGAAAATTGCCTATGTTTCGTTTGAAACCAAACGTCCAGCAATTTATTTACAAGATTTATCTACAGGGACACGTGAAGTACTCACAAGCTTTAAAGGCCTAAATGGCGCACCGAGTTTTTCACCTGATGGCCAATCAATGCTATTTACAGCCTCTATGAATGGTAATCCTGAAATCTATCAAATGGATTTATCAACTCGCCAAGTCAAACGTATGACGAACGACTCGGCAATTGATACTGAAGCACGTTATACACCAGATGGAAAATCGTTTATTTTTACTTCTGACCGTGGTGGTTCTGCCCAAATCTATCGTTATACCTTTGCTGATGGCTCAGTAAAACGTCTAACGTTTAAAGGTTCATTTAATGCACGTGGAACTTTGAGTGCAGATGGCAAAAAGATTGCTCTTGTTCATCGCCCAAGTGGCAGCAGTTATAAAGTTGCAATTCAGGACATTAATACTGGCATCACCAATATTCTTACCCCAACCAGTTTAGATGAATCACCAAGTTTCTCACCAAATGGGCAAATGGTGGTCTACGCAACTCGTGAAGGCAACCGTGGCTTGTTGTCTATTATGTCTACTGATGGACGTTTCCGTATGAATTTACCAAGTGAACAAGGTGAAGTACGTGAACCGGCATGGGCACCAAAATAACTTTTAATTCCATTGATGGAGATGATCATGAAATCAATCAAATATTTAGCTTTACCCTTTCTTAGCGTAGCACTTGTGATGACAGGTTGTGCTAGCCGCAAACCGGTAGCGACTACAGCAACTGGTACAAATCCAAGTACAGTAAACACTTCTGGTTTAAGTGAAGATGCGGCATTAAATGCTCAAAATTTGGCAGGTGCTTCATCGAAAGGTGTGACTGAAGCAAATAAAGCTGCTTTGGCTAAACGCGTTGTTCATTTTGATTATGACAGCAGTGACTTATCTACTGAAGACTATCAAACTCTCCAAGCTCACGCACAATTTCTTATGGCAAATGCAAATTCAAAAGTTGCATTAACTGGTCATACAGATGAACGTGGTACACGTGAATACAATATGGCCTTAGGCGAGCGTCGTGCTAAAGCTGTACAAAGTTACTTAATTACCAATGGCGTAAACCCACAGCAACTTGAAGCTGTAAGTTATGGTAAAGAAGCTCCTGTTAATGCAGGACATGATGAATCTGCGTGGAAAGAAAATCGCCGCGTTGAAATTAATTACGAAGCAGTCCCTCCTTTATTAAAATAAAGAATACGCATAAAAAAACGCTCATATTTTTATGAGCGTTTTTTTATAACAACAAAACTTAGGAAGATTTCTTTTCTTCTTCAGAATGTTGCATCGATTCAATCAAATCATGCTTATTAAAATCTTTATATTCAGGTTTTGCCTCATAATCTTTCCAAGCATCCTGAACATTCTCTTTCGAAATTTCATCTAGATTGATTGGTTCACCTGCTGTTGGGGTCGCATCAAACTTCTTTGTTGTCATTTCGATTCTCCTAAAATATACAGTCCGTTGTTATATAGTCAACATACCATTTAAAATGGGGGTTGTAAGCATAAATCCAACACAAATAAAGTAAGATAATTTTTATTTTGTGCCATTCTCATCTAGAATATGCCACGTATTTATCTGACTCATTTTGATGCTTGAAGCACAGGAGCTATTTTCTATGTCCAACCTCACCTTGTCCCAATTTTTAGAACAACAAAAAGGGAATCTAACACCGGAGTTGGCTCAAGTCATCGATACTATCGCCACAACCTGTAAAACTATCGATCAAGCCTTACAAAAAGGTGCGCTCGCTGGTATTTTAGGAAGTGCTGGTAATGAAAATGTTCAAGGTGAAACACAGAAAAAACTTGATGTGATTTCTAATGACTATTTAATCGATGCATTAAAAGTTCATCCACAAGTAGGTGGTCTTGCTTCTGAAGAGCTTGATGAATTCACACCAGCCCAAGAAAATGGTAAATATCTAGTTTTGTTTGACCCATTAGATGGCTCAAGTAATATTGATATTAATATGTGTGTAGGCACAATTTTCTCTATTCTGCCTGCAAAAAATGCGGTAACACAAGCAGACGATTTCATGCAAGCTGGTACACAGCAAGTTGCTGCTGGTTATGTACTTTATGGTCCATCAACCATGATGGCTTTAACAGTTGGAAATGGCGTAGCATTCTTTACTTTAGACCCAGAAACTCAAACATTCTTGCTCACTACTGACAATGTTCAAGTTGCAGCAGATACTCAAGAGTTTGCAATTAATGCTTCTAATCAGCGTCATTGGGAAGATCCTGTAAAACAATATATTGATGAATTACTTGCAGGTAAAACCTCTGTTCGTGAAAAAGATTTCAACATGCGCTGGGTAGCATGTATGGTGGGTGATATTCACCGTATTTTATGCCGCAGTGGTATTTTCCTTTATCCATACGACTTAAAAGATCCGAAAAAAGCGGGTCGCTTACGTTTAATGTATGAGGCGAATCCAATGAGTATGCTCATTGAACAAGCTGGTGGTGCATCAACTACAGGCCGTGTTCGTATTTTAGACATTGAACCAACAGAACTTCACCAACGTGTTCCTGTAATTATTGGTTCTAAAAATGAAGTTGAACGCGTAACAAACTATCATTAATAATTTTAATTACTTAGGGCATCATAGTATGATGGTGCCCTTTTGTTGGATATTTCCTTATGGCTGTTATTTTTTTAGAATCAAAAGACAATGCAAAAATTAAACATTTGCGTGGATTAATCGAACTTAGTAACGCCCGAAAAAAACACCAGCAAACAGTCCTTGAAGGTACCCATCTTTGTTTAGCGTGGCTACAGCAACAGAAGAAGCTTTTCTCTTTATTTACGACAGAACAAGCATTAGAACACGAAGATTTAAAAGAAATAATCGAACTGCATCAAGGTCATATCTTTGTTATTAGTGAAGTTTTATATAGAGATTTGAGTACCTTAGGTACAAGTCTGCCTTGTTTGGCTATTATCGATTTGCCTAAAACTGCATCAACAATTGACTATAAAGTAGATACTTTAATTCTAGAGAATATCCAAGATCCTGGTAACGTAGGCACATTGCTACGTTCAGCAGCGGCAGCAAATATTAAACAAATTATTTGCACACAAGGCTCTGCATCACTTTGGTCTCCACGAGTTTTAAGAGCAGGTATGGGAGCTCATTTTAGCTTACATTGTTTTGAAAACTTCCAACTCACAGATATTCTTCCAAAATTTCAAATCCCAGTTTTTGTTACGAGCTCTCATCACTCAACAAGCCTGTACTCACAAGATCTTTCAAAACCCTGTGTATGGATTTTAGGAAACGAAGGTCAAGGTGCTAGTGATTACGCATTAGATCAAGCACAATCAGTGACTATTCCTCAACCAGGTGGACAAGAGTCATTAAACGTAGCAATTGCAGGATCTATTTGTTTTTTTGAGATGGTTCGTCAACGCCAATAAAACGTTAATTTATTTTACATCTCACATATTTGTGAAAAAAATCAATTACACTAGTAAAAAATAGCCGATTGTTGTCAACCTCCCACCTCTTTTCAACGTTATATAAGAGATATATTGAAGATAAGGTGGGTATGTCCAATGACAGGATTTTCCATCTCCATGGATTTAGCACCGAAAAAGTCTCGATCGGAAACATCTAGTGCTCATGCAAGCACGGCTGAACAACGCCTGAAAGTTTTCATGCAAGATGTAACTGGTCGTGCTTTGGTGATGATGGAGAGTGCTACCCAAGGTCAACAAGGTATTGCAATGGATTTGGTTCAAGAAGCATTTATTGCTTTACACAAATCTTATGCCGATAAAAGTACTGAAGAATGGTATCCCCTGTTTTATACGATTTTAAACAACAAACTTCAGGATTGGCGCCGCAAAGAATCTCGTAGAGCAAACCCATTTTCATTCTTCAAAAAAGTTAGTCTGGACAATGACGACGACGAAATTATTGATGTAGTTGATGAAAAAGCCATTAATCCTGCGGATTTTCTCGATCAAGCAGTAACTATCGAAGAAATTCGAGAAGCGATTTCAAAGCTACCTGTTCGTCAACAACAGGCATTTATGTTACGTGCGTGGGAAGGTTTTGACACACACACAACAGCTCAGATCATGAACTGTACCGAAGGTAGTGTAAAAACCCATTATCACCGAGCAATTCAGGGACTTAGAGAGTACTTGGCCCATTTAAATCCCTTGGGAGGTTCTGATGAATCATGATGATTTCACTAAAAAGGTGACGTCTAAACTTGATAGTTTGGCACATCACCATAAAAATAAAACAGTGGTCATGAATCATGTGCTTGACCATATTCAACAAAAACCAGCCTCTTTTTATAGTGTCTGGAAAATGTCTGGTTTTGCACTTGCAGCAGCGATCACAGGTTTTGTAATTTTACCTAATTCAGCAGATATTGTTGATAAGCCACAAAATCAAGTGATTGTAAATCCTAAATTATCCCCACAAATGGTGGAAGATTTAGAAATGCTAATGGTCTTGGGTGAGGATAAAGTACAACATGGCAGCTAAAAAATTAGCTCTTATCCTTTGTTCATTAAGTTTCTTGCAAACTAGTTTTGCAGGTTTTGAACGATTTTGGATTTTTTCTAAAGATGCCAATACACAAGTTGATGACACATGGAATGCCCTTTCTGAAGAGGAACAACGTGCAGTTATTAAACGTTACCAGAGCTTAAAAGAGTTACCAGCGAATCAAAGTACGAACCTACAGCAACGTATGGACTGGTTTACTCAGCTCCCCGATGCTGAAAAAGAAAAAATGCGTGAAGCATGGCAAAAAATGAGTACACAAGAGCGTAATGATTTACGTCAGCGTATGCTTAAAGCAAATGGTGAAGAAAGAACAGCTATTCGTGAAGAATATATGAATAAGTATTTAGAACATTAATATAAGTATATGAAGTTCACACCCCGTGAATTTCATGACTTATATACTTTCCATAAAAAGCCTCCAATTGGAGGCTTTTTATTTTATATAATTTATTTACGGTAGCGTCTATAAACCGCTAAACCAAGTAAAGATGCTATAGATAGAATTCCTAAGCTACCGCCGCCGCCCCCACTTCGAGAATCATCAGTAGTAGTTGCGGTACTTATCAGATTAATTGTCCCAGGTTTCGCTGAAATTAATCCATTAGCATCATAGACATTATAAGATAGTGTATCGTTAAAAGTGTTAAAGACATTTTTTGCTTGAATATAAATATTACCGCCGTAACATGTATTTTTATTGTCTTTACCAGGACACGGTCCTTCTCGATCTGCCTTAACGACCGTAAAAATTCCATCTTTTGAAGTTTTGCTTGGCAAATAGATAGGTAACTCTACACCTTTTTCATTTACCCAAAATTGAGGCTTATCAGGCTTTGCAATAAGTGTACTAACTGGCCCATCGCCATCATCATTCGCATATTTGAGTAAATTCAAAGGAATCATTTCATTTGCTAAATACTTAAATGTTATTGTGCCATCTCCAGAAACAGGAGCAATATTTGCAAATTTTGCTTTAATTAATCCACTACTAAGTTCCACACCAGCTTTAGTGGTAATTGTATATTTACAAAATTCATTAGTTGTACTTGAAGTAGGATCATCATCAACACGATAAAAAAGAATTTGCTGTACTGCTGGATTCCACACACATCTCTGGTTTTCCTTAGTTTTAGTATCAGGAGTTAAATCTTCTACTTTTTGCGCCACGCCCAAGGGTTCTGCTTTAACATTATAATCAGCCGTATTAAAAAACTTTAATACATGGTTAATGTCTTCAGTTGGTAGAGGAAAACCATAATTTTTTAAATCAATATAGATTGCTCGATATTTTGTATTTACATGAGCCTTATCATTTTTAAACTTATCAAGTAAATCCTTAAATTCAGCTAAACGAACTTTATAGTAAACAATAAAGTTTGATGGCGTAGTTGGATCTTTGAGCAGGCTATCATACAAATCATAGCTTTTTTGATATGTCTCTATTAAAGTCGTAAATGAAATATTACCTAAACCTTCTAGATCACCTGCCGTAAGTTTCATTAATTCAACTGAACCAATATCACAACTATTTTTATTTTCATTTAAAGTTTGATAATAGTATGTATTGCTTACCAATCTAGCTAACCCACGCTGATCTTGAGGATGGCAACTAACTTTATTTTCTGAATCTACATCAATTAAATCTGTGGCTGAAAAATTATTTTTAGGATAGTAAATTGGTAAAAATCCATTATTTTCATTAGCCCCTTTTAAAGGCTCTAATAAAGTATTTAAGACATTATTTACTATATCAATATTAGTATTACCCGCAGGCACTACTTCTTTGGGTACATCACATTTTGGTGCATTTCCTGTTAAATTTAACGCATTAAACCTCAAATCTAATCCAGTATCTTTTTCCTCAGCTGCTGCCCCAAGTAAATATCGGCAAGCATAAGACCCGTTATTAAAAGCTAATACATTAAAATCTAATTTTTTATTACCTAATTTATCATATAAAAAAGTTGTGTTTGCTGAGTTCTCAACAATCGTATTATTTTGCAAGATTAAACTACTAGCCGAACTTAAATTACTGGTTTGATTTTTTGATGGATCAGCATCTCCTGTAAATTTAAGAATACTACCGTTAGTCGGACTGGCAATATTTTTTGCGATTGTATTATTTGTAAAAGTCGCTGTAGGGCTGCCACAAAAATTAAAAGCACTTATTGAACTAGCCGATCCATTATTAACAAAACTATTTGAATCCAATGATATAGTACGTGCGCTATATGAAGTATTAAACATACAACTCATTGCGAGAATACTACCTTCAGTTGAAGTCTGGCCATTGTTTTGAATTAAAGAATGACTCATCGTTAAACTGGCAGTATTACCTCCAAGGTAAATCGCTCCACCTTTAGATGCTTGTGAGTTTAATATCTGACTATTTTTTAAAGTTACATCGGCGCCAGCATAAATTGCACCACCAGACTCAGTACTTTTACCATTTTCTAAAATAATATTAGTTAATGTTAAAGGTTGCTGGTAAACAGCCGTATTAAAGATACGTGATTTTCCCCCAGCATTTATACGAGTTTCAAGCGCTTTTTGGGCTGGATAGTCATTCGTTAAAACTCCTTTTCGTTCCCAATCTGTCGCTTCTTTCCCAATAATATTCAAACCAATTTTAGGGGTTAATTCTTTATTTAAAGTGTAAGTACCACCTTCCAGTTGAATTGTATAGTTTGCATCAATTGCAGAAACTTCACATCCACCATAAGATTTACGCATTTCTGCTGCTGTAATAGCTTCACGTAGAGAACATGCATTCATGTTCTCATTATCTTCATCAGCAAGCGTTGTAACTTTTATTGTTGTTTGTGCCATTAAAGGCATTGCTGCGATAACAGTAATTACACCCAGTGCTTTTTGATAATTTTTCATAGCCCACATCCCTGTTTATGACTTGAAACGGCGTAATGCAATTAATCCAAACAACCCTAAAATTAAACCACCGCCTACACTCCCCCCACCGCCAGTACTCACCGATTTATCTTCAATTCCAGATAAAGGTTCCTGAACAATTCTTGTTGGGATAGTAATATATTGAAAATCTTCACCCTCATTAAAACGAGATACACTAGTAACTACTTGAATACTAAAAATATCTGCACCATGCCAATTTCCATTTGGCGTATAAATCACATTACCATTTTGATCTAAGGTTATAGTGCCTTTTGAAACTGGTGTATCTGTACTTTGTCTAACTTTAAGACATCCTGGTTGCCAGTCTTTGCCATCAGCACGCTCGCCGAACAATCGCTTACACGTAGCAGGCGTAACCAAATCAGCTTCACTTAAAGAACCTAAAATACCGAATTTTGCAACTTGGCCATATTTAATATCTTGACCAACCGAAGAGACTTCACTATCTACAATATATTCGATTGCACCTAAATCACAGAGTTCATCATATCCACTCCGACTCTTACCACGTTGATCGTATCTTTCACAACTCGCTAAACCAATTGAAGAGCCATCACTATAAAGACGTCCTTTATTAATGATCAATGATTCAGCTAAATTTTTATAATTCTCGAGTAATCGTGGTCTAAAGAAACCCAGAAAGCTATTTTTTGGCGTGTTATAAGGGCATAACAATCCATTTTGAGCAGTTACATCGCACACACCTTCATCTGTATCTCCCGCAATTAATTTTTCATTAGCGGGATAAAGAATGTTAGGAAGCTTTGATGTCGCATTTCGGTTACATTCTGCTGTAACTAAATTACTTTGTATAATTGCTTTGTCGGCTGTACCTACCTGACAATTTAGAGTATTCCCTACTAATATACTGTTTGAAACAGAAGCATTCCCTTGAGGAGCATCAAGAAATAGCCCTTTGGCATTTTTAATCATAGTAATATTATTAACAAACATCCCATCTCGAACATTTGCAATAAAACCACCTTTATTATGAAAAATTGTACTATTACTTAATCCAATAGCACGTGAAGTTAAATATCCCCCAGTACTTTCATCTGCAAACTTAGTTTGAACATACAATAAAGCGTTATCTGCGGCTGTAACTTCATTATCACGTAAAACAGATTGAGTAATGTAATAAAGAGGCATTTCACTATATAAAACTGCTCCCTGACCCGCTTTATTATTCTGTATTAAATTATTGGTAAGGGTAACTGTACCAGCTGTTCTTGTAGTATTAGATAAATTACCAGCATTATAAATTGCACCACCACGAGTGGCGTAACCATTAAGCAAACGTGAATTTTTAATAGTTAATTGTTCATGGTTATAAATTAACCCGCCATCTAATGCTGAAGTTTTAGAGCCAGCCCCTTGTAAATTAAGGTCACTCAAAGAAACTGAGAAAGAGGTTTTTTCAACATTATCATCATCAATTTTAAACAGGCGGTCTGTACCTGCCATTTTAATGCTAGCGTTATGGGTTCCTGGAGCATCATTATCAATAAAACTAGAGTCACTCTCTGTAAGAATATTGAGAGGCCCTGTAATTGTTATACTTTTATTTAATGCATATTCTTTATCACGCTTCAAAATAATATTTGAAGAGGCGTCTTTACCTCCGCATCCGTGATAACCAGTTGCATATTTTTCAACATCAGCAGCATTGGAAGATGCACGATAATTAAGAAATTGTACAGCCTCACGCAACGTACATAGCGTATCGTCTTTATCTTCATCAATTAAGCTTGTGACTTGAATATCGGCAGAATAAGCGTGTCCAGCAGCAGCCAATAAAGCAAAAGCAATGCTCCGTTTGAGCATACCCATCTCCTTACATCTTTTTTTCATTTTTTTTGTCAAAATTGCAAAATTTCCGCTTTTGCAATCGCATCCTTTGTGCGTACTTTGTCACAGCAAGTAGAATTTCTCAAGACATTTTGGTCGGTCTATAGAGTCATTTTTGAACCAGATTACAAAAAGCTTCTTAGATTTAAAAAAGTTTTTTAAATACAAAAAAGTGGCTTATTAAAAATTAGAAAGAGATTTACAAAGATATATAGGCAAGTGCTCTGAAATTAGAAATCTTGTGCCAGAGACTCTATCTTTAATAGGTTTTTATAAATTTAGGCAAAGCAATAAAGCAGAATGAAAGAATTTCTATTGTTGATATTCATCAATCAAAGCATAAATTTGCCTTAAAGTTGCATTCGAAAGTTTTGTTTTTTCGCCTTTGAGCAATTTTTCTAATTGGGCAACTGTCTGTAGTAAAAGAGAGGCTTGGTGAGGACCATGCAACAATAAATAGTCAACAATTTGCTGATCAAAATGAATACCACGTCTAGACATTACAGATGTAACCAAGGCATAGCGGTCCGCATATAGACTTCCACTCGGCACTTTAACGCTGACCGCTTGGGTAAGTCGTGACTGTAAGTCTGGTAATTCCAACTTTAATTCGATAGGCGCTACACGCGAAGAAAATACCAACTGCCCTTCGTGATTATTCATTAAATGAAAGACAGCTTTTTGCCAATGCGGCACACCACTAATCGATTCAATATCATCTAAAGCCACAAGGTCATAATGCTCTAAAGAAGTAATTGCTTCGATAGGAGCATCAAGAAGTTCAAGTAAAGAAACTTTAATTGCAGATTTGCCTATTTCTAAATAAGAGTCACAAATTGCGGAAAGTAAGTGACTCTTACCTGTCCCTGCGCCACCGTAGATATAAAACCTACTGACCAGACCAGCATGTAGTTGACGCACAGCATCGACTACATTCCCCCAACTTGGTCCCGAAAAGTCACTGATTCGGGCATCAAGTTGAGGTTCTATATCCAGTTGGAGTTGACGCATATATTGAATTAACCTTGAAATTATTTCTGGTCAGATGGTTTCAGTTCATCTGTATCTTGCTGTGTTTTAACCTCAAGATCAAGCTTAGTGCTTTCGGTTTCTACATGAATTTGCTCAATATCACCTTGTTGTATTACTAACGCAGAAGATGGAGCATAAAGTGAGCTTCTTTCATAGTTATCTCTTAAGTGCTTCAACAACACTACAATAACAGCCGCAACAGGCAATGCAATGAGCATTCCTAAGAACCCTGCAAGCTGTGCACCTGCTAATACTGCAAAGACAACTGCTACAGGAGATAGACCAATTTTATCTCCCAGTAAGAATGGCTGTAGAATATAGCCCTCGATAGCTTGGCCAATCATAAAAACCACACCAACAAGTAATAAATGCATCCAGTCCAATCCGAACTGAAACAAGCTTGCGATAACCGCGGCAATAATACCTACTGCAAACCCTAAATAAGGAATAATACTGGCAAGGCCAGCCACCATACCAATAATAAGACCAACTTCCAAACCAATGAGCTGCAAACCAACTGCATATACTATACCTAGCAATAGCATGACGAGAAACTGACCTTTAACAAATGCCCCTAAAACGCTATGGCATTCACCAACGATCTGCAAGGTAGTTGCTTCATATCGACGTGGAATGAGACGACGTAAGTTCTGCAACATACGATCCCAGTCTAGTAAAAAATAAAAAGCAATAATTGGAATTAAAACAACTGTTCCGCCAATTTGAATAAAATTCAAACCAGACTGGGCCAATTTTAATAACACTGACTGAATACTATCGGCACTATAATTGGTTTGAACATATTCCATCACAGCTTTAGACATCTGCTCTGTGTCAATTTCCATTGCCTGTAGATTAAAAGTTGAAGATACCCAAGGCAAAAAGGTAGCGTTAATCCAGTGAATACCAGCTGGAATACTATCTCGGGCATAAACCAATTGTTTCCAGATTAGAGGAACCAAATACCACAAAGCGATGGTTAGAGTTACACCTATTCCTATAAACACCACGCTAATTGCTAACCAGCGAGGCAATTTGATTTTTACCAGAACATCAACAAGTGGACTGAATAAATAAGCCAGGAAAAAAGCGCCGATAAAAGGAATGACTACAGGCTTGAGTAAGTACAATACCCATACCAGCAATACAATACCTGCGAGTAAAAAAATACGGCGCAGTATACGATCTTGCATAAAATCTAGCCTTTTTTGATTTAATCGTTATAAATGAAAAAATATTTTTATTAAAGATAGCATTTTCGAGCATAAATAACATAAGAGTTTCGTATATTCAGGTTATAATCTGCCGCCAATGCGGAGACTTCATTTATGAGCAACTCAACTTCTACCCCAAATACCGGTTTAAGCTATAAAGATGCGGGTGTCGACATTGAAGCGGGCGACGCACTGGTCGATCGTATCAAGTCAGTCGCTAAACGTACAAGTCGTCCTGAAGTAATGGGCGGTCTTGGTGGCTTTGGTGCACTATGCAAAATTCCTAAAGGTTATGAAGAGCCTGTTTTAGTTTCTGGAACCGATGGTGTAGGAACTAAATTACGTTTGGCACTTAATCTTAATCGTCATGACACAATCGGCCAAGATCTTGTGGCTATGTGTGTAAATGACCTTTTAGTTTGTGGTGCAGAACCATTATTCTTCCTTGATTATTATGCAACTGGTCACTTAAATGTTGACGTTGCTGCAAATGTTGTTACTGGTATTGGTAAAGGTTGTGAGCTTGCAGGTTGCGCACTTGTAGGTGGGGAAACCGCAGAAATGCCAGGCATGTATGAAGGCGAAGATTACGATCTTGCTGGTTTTGCTGTTGGTGTTGTTGAGCAAAGTAAAATTATTGATGGCTCTAAAGTAAAGTCTGGTGATGTGCTTATTGGTGTTGCATCAAGTGGTGCTCACTCAAATGGTTATTCATTATTACGTAAAATTTTAGACGTTAAAAATGTTGATTTAACTCAAACGATTGATGGCCGTCCTCTTGCTGATGTTGCAATGGAGCCAACTCGTATTTATGTAAAACCAGTTCTTGAGCTATGCAAACAAGTTGATGTACATGCTATGGCACACATCACTGGTGGCGGTTTACCAGGTAACTTACCTCGTGTATTACCAAATGGTGCACAAGCTGTCATTGATGAAGCTTCTTGGGAATGGTCTGAATTATTCCAACTTCTACAACGCGAAGGCAATGTAGAACGCTTTGAAATGTACCGTACGTTTAACTGTGGCGTAGGTATGGTCATTGCTGTTGATGCAAATGATGCAGAAAAAGCAATTGAAGTGCTTAATACTCAAGGTGAAAAAGCTTGGAAAATCGGACACATCCAAGAAAATGCTGAATCAGTGGAAGGCGCAGACGAAAAAATTCGTGTGATCTTTGCATGATAAAAATTGCTGTTCTAGTCTCTGGGAACGGCAGTAACTTACAAGCCTTGATAGATGCAAATCTATCAGGGCAAATTGTAGGTGTACTGTCTAATAAAGCAGATGCTTATGCCCTAGAGCGTGCTCAAAAAGCTAATATTGCTACGGCTGTTATTTCCCATAAAGACTTTCCAACTCGTGAAGTGTTTGATGAAGCAATGCATCAACAACTCTTGGCTTGGCAAGTGGATGTAGTTATTTTAGCCGGCTTCATGCGCATTTTAACTCCCACCTTTGTCAATAAATGGCAAGGGAAAATGCTGAATATACATCCTTCACTTCTTCCAGCTTACAAAGGCGTGAACACTCATCAACGTGTTTTAAATACAGGTGATCGTTTACATGGTTGTACCGTACACTTTGTAACTGCTGAACTAGATTCTGGTCAATCAATTGCCCAATCCGCTATTTCAGTTAAAGAACATGATACTGCCGCTTCATTAGCAGATCGAGTACATACACTTGAGCACTTTATTTACCCACAAGTAGCAGAGTGGTTATGTAACGGTCAACTTACATGGAAAAATGGTCAAGCTTATTTCCGTGATCAAGTTCTTAAACACCCTATTCGTTTTGCAAATTGGTAAAGCATTTTACTTACAAGCAAAAATAAAAAAAGGACATGCTAGCATGTCCTTTTTTTATAAGTTTAAAAATTAATTTGGCTGAGTATGAATCAATTTTTTTATAGAGTTCACTGTATCAATAGGATGTTCTAGAGGGAACATATGCCCCCCTTCAACCACGGTAAACGGAATTCCCATTTTTCGCTTTGCCATTTGAGGAAAGCCTCTTTTTAAGAAATCACTTCCTTTACCCACAACTAAATGCACAGGCATCTTAGGTTTTGGCATTGGTAGCCACCACCAAGAAGGATTTTTCCGAAAAATTGCAACTTCATCTTCACGAGAAATAGTTAAAGTAACTCCACCGCGGACCGAGTCTTCTTTTAAAGCATAGTCAATGTAAGCTTGAAAACAATCTTCATCAAAATTTTTATAGAAGCCTTTAGGACGCAGTAATTCGGCCGCCTGTTCTCTCGATTCCCAATGTTCACGACGACGTGCAGATAAGCCTGCTGGTGTCATCGCATCAACCAATTTAGGACGAAATAATTTTGCCATATGAAAAGCAAATGAATATCGTCCTAAAATAAGAGGCGGGTCTAACATAATCACTTGAGAAAAGAGTTCAGGGCGCTGAAAAGAGGCCATCAAAGTTAAAACTGAACCAAGAGAATGTCCAAGTCCAATGACTTTACGTCCTTTCGCCTGCCGCACAATACTATCAATCACCTGATCGACCAAAGAAGGCCAATGGTTAGTCACAGGATAACGTTTATCAGGACCAATCAGGGGAACATAAATAATGTCATATTCCCCTTTCAACTGATCAAACAGTTTTTGATACACTTTTGACGGTACGCCATTCGCATGAGCAAAGTGTATAACTGGTTTCATTGACATACCGCTATCCTAAAACAGATTTTATTGTAATTTTGCGCTTTGACGAGTCTGCACTTCTTGAGCAATAGATTCACTTACCCCTTGCCCTAGTTGTGCACCCATACGACCTAAAATTGATTCTAAAGGGTTACGCTCAATTGTGTAGTCAACTTTATTACCAAGGTTTAGCTCACGCATCAAGCTCGTAATGTTACCTGAACGGTCAGCAACGCCTAACTGGATTGCTTGGTCACCAGTCCAGAACAAACCAGAAAAAATAGCTGGATCATTCGATTTCAAACGCTTTCCACGTCCTTCTTTAACTGCGGTAATAAAGTGAGTATGAACATTATCAAGAACAGATTGAATGTGCTGCTTTTGCGCAGGATCAATCGGTTTTGTCATACTTAAAATGTCTTTATTAGCTCCAGAGGTTAACGTCCGGTCTTCAATACCAAGCTTCTGAGCCAAACCACTAATACCATAATTAGGCATGATGACACCAATTGAGCCCACTAAACTCGATGGATTAACAATAATCTCATCTGCAGCAGAAGCAATATAGTACGCACCCGATGCACCCATATCACCAATAACGGCGTAAACCTTCTTATCAGGATGCTGTTTTTTCAAATAACGAATTTCCTGCCAGATTTCATCAGACTGAACAGGAGAACCGCCAGGTGAGTTAATATTAAGTGCAACTGCTTTACTATTTGATGCCTCAAAAGCACGCTTAAGCGCTTTATTGGTATCTTCACTATTCACAGATTGATTGCTTGAAGCATCAATAGTTCCAATAATATCTACCACTGCCAAATGAGCACTGCTGCTACTTACAGCAGATCCTTCTTTACTGGTTGAGCAGCCTTTACCCATGAGTACAATAATGAACAATAGATAAATAAAAGTTAATGTTTTAAAGAAGATACCCCAACGACGGCTACGACGCTGTTCCTCTACAGAGGCAAGCACAGCCTTTTCGAGAATTTGCCATTCTGGTCCATTTTGTTTAGGGATTATAGGTTCATTTTGTGGTTTTGGCGGCCAATCGGACATAAAATTCCAATCCAAATTAATCTAAAATGATGGTCATTATATACGTTGATTTGATAAAAACTGTCTAAATAATATGATTTCATTTATAATAATTTTATCTTTTTTTAATTATTGCTTCCTTTTTCCCGCGATAGATGACCAAAGTAGATATAAAAAGCATGAACTATTACCTACTCAAAACTTTTAGCCGCCAGCCAATTAAATTTGGACGTTTTTTTGCTCGTATGTTGGCAGGGTTAATCAATACTTTAAAAATTACTAAAACATCAAAAAGTATAGAACTTAACTTACAAATTACTCTTCCGTATTTAACGCCACAGCAGCGAATAGACATTACACAGCAAGCTATTCGTAATGAGTTAACCTCATACTTTGAATTTTTCAGTATTTGGGGATCATCAAATAGTACAAATATTGAGAGAATTCACCATATTGAAGGTGAGCATTACTTTCATGAAGCACTTGCAGCAAAAAAAGGGGTTGTTTTAATTGTTCCACATTTTGGTACATGGGAAATCATGAATGCCTGGTGTGCACAATTCACAGCAATGACAATTTTATACAAGCCTGTAAAAAATGTAGATGCAGACCGTTTTGTTAGAGAGGCACGTAGTCGTGAGGAAGCCAATTTGGTCCCTACCGATGAAACTGGTGTAAGACAAATTTTTAAAGCTTTAAAACAAGGTGAAACCACCGTAATTTTACCTGACCATACCCCCAACATCGGCGGCGATATGATCAATTATTTTGGTGTTCCACTTGCCTCAAGTAACTTAAGTGCCAAGCTCATCCAAAAAACTAAAGCAAAAGCCTTATTCCTTTACGCAATTCGTAACGAAAATGACGGCTTTACGATGTACATTGAACCTATGGATGAGAAGATCTACGAAGGTAGTGCGGATGATGGAACTTATGTCATTCATCAGGCTATTGAACAACTCATCCAGCGTTATCCAGAACACTATCACTGGAGCTATAAACGTTTTAAAGCAAATCCTGCTTTAGAAAATGTTTATAATATTGATCCAAATGAAGCACTTCAAATTGTTGCCAAACTTAAAGCTGAGGCTTCACAAAGTTCTGTGAAGCCAAGTGCGCTCAAAACGTCGAGTGTATAAAATCATTTGATGATTGCGCGATACAAAACTTAATGTTCCTTGCTCAATTGTACTTTTAAAAGGAATATTAAGTGCTTGTATTCTCGCTATCACCTCTTTGCTTGGATGACCATAACGGTTATTAAAACCGGCAGAGGCAACAACAAGCTTGGGATTTAAAGTCGCTAAGAAGTCATAGGCAGAACTATGTTTACTACCATGATGGCCTAATACCAAAACATCTACCTTTAAATCAGGATATTCTTTTATCAATTGATATTCTGCTTCCCATCCGGCATCCCCCATAATTAAATAGTTTTGATAACCTTTTATCTGTTTTAAATGAATATAAACGACACAAGAGTATTGATTTTGATTTAAAGAAACTAAATTTAAATCATTTTCTTTAGGCCAAAGTATCTCAATATCTAATTGTGGATATTGCCATTTTTGCCCTTGATGACAATAAGTAAATGGTTCTTTAATCTGCTCTTTCCACAGCTCATTCGATATGACCTGTTTGATAGGAAAAGCCTGACTTATCGCCGGAAATGCACCACTATGATCTTGGTCAAGATGAGATAACACCACATGATCTAACTGTTTAATACCTTTCTGACGTAAATATGGGATCACTACATTTTGACCAATACTAAAGGCCTTCTCATCATAAGAACCGCCAGTATCAATTAACCATGTCTGCTCTGAATGTTGTAAAAAAATCGCTTGGCCCTGGCCTACGTCTATAATATTTAATTGGATTTGCTGGGATGACTTATTTGGAATGATTAAGGGTAAACAACATATGAGCCCCCAAGATTTCGGTAAAATACCACGCGGTAAAAATAAAATAATAATGGCACAGCTAAGACACACTAAAGCAAGTGGTGTCAGGCTAAAACCTTGCAACGGTAGAGATAACTTCTCTAAAAAACTAAAACATGTCAGCACTATACTGAGCAAAATATCATTAATCTGAAAGAGTGCATTTCCAATTGAATTAAAAATAAGCCACATACAAGCAGCAAAAATATTCAAAGGAACAATAATTCCTCCTAGCAAAGGAACTGCAATAATATTTGTGAGAGGTGCAACCCATGAAATTTGTTGAAAGAAAAACAGCATTAAGGGACATAGGGCGATAAATATTTTGCCCTGAGATTCAATGAGGGTTTTGCTTAAAAGAATTATTCTAGATAGCAAACTCAATGAGGCAAGATTTGGAGCCTGTACGATGGTTTGATAAATGCGTAATAAAATAAAGCAAGAACCATAAGAGAGCCAAAAACCTGCCGATAAAACACTGAAGGGATCGAAAAGTAAAAGTAGACTTGCGCTATAAACCAAGAGCGAAAATGGTTTAACAGGCAGTTCGACTAACAATAAAAAGGCAAATAAAAATACTGAAAGTAAAGTTCTTAAGGCTGGAATTTCAAAGCCGACAAAAGCCGTATAAATCAAAACACCAAAACATAACGGAATCATTGCTAATATTTGCTTGGGGTGCCACAAATAAATCTGAGGATAATAACGTCGTACTAATTGATGCAATCCCCAAGACAACATGATGGAAAAAATAAGGACATGAGGCCCTGAAATGGCCAACAAATGAGAGATTCCTAACTGTTTAAATTGATTTTTAGTATCCTCATTTAAAAGACTTTCATCCCCTGTCAGAAGTGCTAATAACAGTCCTTTGTTCTGTAAGGGAGATTTTTTTAGCATCAATCTAAATTTTAGGCGCAATTTTTCTATATTTAATTGTTGTCTAGTAAAAAACTTTTGTTGCTGTTGTAAATGATTTTGATAACCCAATCGATAAATTTCATCAGAGCTTAAAGGTTCAATATGCTGAACACTGAAACCTGACATTATATTTCGTTGAATGAACCATTGCTCCTGATCAAAAGCACCTGATACTGCATAACTATGAGCTGGTCTGGTTTTACCCGAAATCCGATAGTAATGACCTAATTGTAATTTTGGCCCCTCTATCAATGCCTTCTCATTTTCATTTTTTAAATATAATAACCAATTCACTACATGAGATGACCGCCCTAGAACCTGAGCGAGTTGCTGTATCTTATTATCGTTTTCTTCACTTATTCGGTCTATATACACAACAATGTCTAAAGACTCAGGTTGCATCTCCCGTAGTTGTAATCTTTCATTTAAGGCATGCTGAGCATATTGATGACCTAGAACAAAAAGGCTTAGACCACAGATTAAATAATAAACTCCTTTTAATATAGGTCGATTTACAACAATATGCCGCTTAAAAATATAAAAAATTAAGCTGATAAAGAGGACAACTTTACCAATCCAACCATATTGCATTATTAAAGGAAGATCTATTCCCATAAATGCAATACCTACAACCCACCCCACTAAAATAAGCTTTAACATTTAAAATCATATCATTATCTTTTTAGGGGCAAAATTAAAGCCCAACTGAGTGGGCTTTAACAATGTGATTTAATGACAATTTTTTAAGAACCGCTCACCCAAAGACCATCTTCCATATGCAAGATTGAATCTGCTGCCTGAGCCAACTGCTCATCATGAGTCACAATGAGCATCGCCATATTTAATTCTTTCTTAAGATCGGTCAATAATTCAAAAATGCCTAAAGCTGTTTTACGATCTAGGTTTCCTGTTGGTTCATCAGCCAAAACAACCGCAGGTTGAGTGACCAAAGCACGAGCCAAAGCGACACGTTGGCGCTCACCGCCTGAAAGCTCACCTGGCTGATGATCCATACGATGAGATAAACCCACTCGGTCTAGTAAATATTCAGCTTGTGCTTTTACTGATTTGTATTGGCTATCTGGGCGAAGCATAAGAGGCATTGCCACATTTTCAAGCGCAGTAAACTCAGGTAACAAATGGTGAAATTGATAAACAAAACCGAGGTATTTGTTACGTTGAAAACCACGCTCGGCTTCACCTAAATTATCAAAACGCTGACCATTTAAAAATACTTGTCCTTGCGTTGGTTGCTCTAGACCACCTAGCGCATGAAGCAAAGTACTTTTACCTGAACCACTCGCACCAACAATCGAAACAAACTGCCCTGCTTCAACTTGTAAAGAAAGACCTTTAATGACTTCAACCTTAGATTTACCATCATCAAAATGTTTATAGATATCTTTCGCTTCTAAAACAATTTTACTCATAGCGCAGTGCCTCGGCAGGTTGAACTTTGGCAGCACGAAGCGCCGGATAGATAGTCGCCAAGAAGCTTAGAAGTAAAGAGACAATCACAATAATCGTCACATCTTGCCATCTTAAATAAGAAGGAAGGTAATGCACAAAGTAAGCATCAAATAGATTTAGGCCCAACACATTGTTAAACCATGAAATGATATCACTAATGGTTAAAGCCAAAATTACACCTAAAACCGTACCCGCAACTGTACCAATCACACCAATGACAGTACCTTGCACCATAAATATTTTAGTAATCATTGATGGTGATGCGCCTAATGTACGCAAAATGGCAATATCTGATTTTTTATCAGTAACAACCATCACTAAAGACGAAACGATATTAAATGCTGCAACCACAATGATAAGTACAAGTAACAAACCAACTAGTGTTTTTTCCATTTGAATGGCATTAAACAGATTGCCATGCGTATAGGTCCAGTTCGTCGCGTAGAAATTACTTGGTAAACTTTTTACCAAGTCGTCCGCAACTTTTGGCGCGGCAAAAATATCATCTAGTTTTAAACGGACACCTTGAGCACCATCTGGTAAGCGTAATAGGGTTGACGCATCATATAGAGCGATGTAACCCACCATAGAGTCGACTTCAGCACCTACACTAAAGATACCAACCACTTTAAAGCGTTTAAAACGAGGTACTACACCTGCTGGAGATGGTGTTGCTTCAGGTAAAACCAATGTCACGCTGTCGTTTAGACGTAAGCCTAATGAATCGGCCATATCTTTACCAAGAACAATACCAAACTCACCCTTTTTAAGTGAATCTAAGCTACCAGCAACAATATGATTTTGAATAATAGACACATTCTTTTCATATTTTGGGTCAATACCCGTCACCATAATACCTGCGACTTGCCCTTGCGCGGTTAACATACCTTGCAATTGGGTAAAAGGTGCAACCCCAGTTACATGTGGATGATGTTCAACTCGTTTTACTAGTTCAGGCCAATCTGTGAGGATTTGTGTAGATGAAACTGTCGCTTGCGGAACCATTCCTAAAACACGGTTTTTTAATTCGCGATCGAAACCGTTCATCACAGAAAGTACCGTAATCAGCACAGCGACACCTAGTGTCAAACCGACCATCGAAACCAATGCAATAAAAGAAATAAAATGATTACTGCGTCTTGCGCGAGTATATCTCAACCCTATATACAGTGAGATTGGTTTAAACATACCTTCTAAATCCAAGGTGATTGATGGGAAATAGCAGATGCTCATGTCAAATCGCATCCACATCTACTATTTGGCCATATCGTTAGATGCTGTATTAAGGTTTAAAAATCAGTAAGTTCTGATCTTTCCTTAACAATCCTAATATTATATTGCTGCGCTATTTTCTACTACTTAAGTTGGGAGATCAATTTGATCATGCATTTCGCTACGAATTAGAACAATTTAATGAATAAGCTCAACAAATTACCCAAATCTTCTCCTATTTAGGCTTAATATGTCGGACAAAATTTCGATTTGCTTGAATGTCTTTATAGAAATATAAAAATAGTCCAAACAGGATAATTAAAGCACCCACAAAAACCATAATCGAAAGTTGTTCATGATTTAAAGCAGCTCCAATCATCATGGCTAACATTGGCGTAATAACTGTCGTTAAAGATAAAGTCGTTGCCTGAATATTTTGTATAAGCTTGAAATAACAAAACATGGCAACTAATGAAGCCATCAATACCGTATAAATTAAGGCAAATAAAGATTTAGCTTCTGGTAAATGTGTTGGTGCATATTGCCAAATAAATGGAATAAGACAACTTGCCAAAATTGAAGAAACTAAAATAGAGCCCGTTGCCTGAGCCATAGGCTGAATTTGTGCATTAACTTTCTTAACCCAGAAAATTGAAAAAGAATAGACAAAAACACTCATTAGCATGAGAACAATGCCAAACGGATGCACATGCTGATTCGATCCATTCAAGCAAATAATCGCTAAACCACTTACGGCAATAGCCATACCTAACCATTGCAACTTATAAAGTTGCTGACCGAATGCAAAACGGCCAATCAGCCCAGCCATAATGGGAGCTAAACCAAACATAAGCGCAATCATGCCTGAACTTAAATATTGAGTAGCAGCATATGTGAAAATTTGAGAACCAATTAAGCTAAAAGATCCGGCAATGTAGCTATGAATAGCTTGTCGATGAGTTGGAAAAGGTGTTCTTAAAATCAGTAATATGGTCACGGCCAAAGGCAACGCAATAAAAAAGCGTAACAACAATGCCCACATAAGATGTAGATCGGACACACTCCAAACAATGGCTAATGGAGTTGTTGCCCATATAAACACTAACAAGGCATAGGTTAAAGCCAAATTGGTTTGCGATGGCATGCGATGCTCACTTAGCTGTTTTACGTTTTTGCTTTAAAATTGTTTGATCTAATGCACTCGAAAATTCACGCTTATCCCGCTCTGAAATAGGGGGCGGTCCACCAGTTTGTACACCCGCACCACGAAGCGTATCCATGAAGTCACGTAGATGTAACCGCGCTTTAACATTAGCGGTTGTATAGACCTCACCTCGGGGATGAATAGCAACGCCACCCTTTTCAATTACTTGAGCCGCTAGTGGAATATCTTGCGTAATGACAATGTCATTTTCAATCATACGATCAACTATTTCTTTGTCGGCCTGATCGGCACCACTTAAAACCTGTATTGACTTGATGCGAACTGAAGGCGTAATCCCAACATTTTGATTGGCAACAAAGATGACTTCTAACTGATAACGATCTGATGCGCGCAAAATTACTTCACGTAATATTCTTGGTAAAGCATCTGCATCTACCCATAGCTTAAATGGCAGCAAGTTATTCTCTATTTCCATTAAAAATATAAGTCTAACAGATGCTTTTCTAAGGTGAATAGTAATAAACATTAAACTTATTTTTAATTTAGTGTTTAAGTTTTTTTAAGAGCCAGATCTACCTTTTATTTTATAATTAGCAGCAATATCTATCTTTCAATGACTAAATATGTGCTTTTACAAGAGAATTTACATATGGTGACTTGAAAAATAGCAAACACCCTCGATTTAATATAACAAGTAATGTGAACCCAACAGCATCATGCTTATGAAAAATCAAAACAGTCCAGAAGTTATTAAAGTAAATGAGCAAAATTTTGGTAGTCATGGCGAACATTGGAATCTATTGACGTCCCATCCCGAAACAGATGTACCAAAATGGTTAGGACTAGCACTTGATGCACCCGTAATGCCAATGGGCTTATGCGAACATGAAGAAGAGATGGATCAATCTTTTTGGTTGATTCAAGGCCCACAAAACCAAAAAGTTACAATCAACCAGATTATTGCGGTTGAAAATCAGAAACCTCGCGCACTCAAAACAGCCTTTCCAAGTTTTGAAAGTCCATATCAATATAATGCGAAAATTGAACGTATCATTACTTGTGACTCTGCGACACAAGCTGTTTTAAGTTTAAAACTAAATAAAGATACAACGGTTTATGCATTTGATAATTTATTTAGCGTTAACGCTTGTCAATATGACAAAACCCAAGACTATCAAGTTCAATTTAATGCATGGGCTTATGAATTAGAACCTGTTCCAGCAGGCGAAAAAATCGTTGTTGATGACCCAGCCTCAATTAAACATCACCGTGCATTAAATGCGATTTTGACTGAACATAATGGTGTTGCTCCTGAAAATTTACAGGAACTCATTAATGAATGGCAACCAAAAACTCCAGAAGATCAAGAACCTGTAACCGTTGATTTTTCAAAAATGGTCGCTTATTTATATGGTGAAAATCTTGGTCAAGAAGATGAAGCATGGTTCCAAGGTAATATTGTTGGCAAAACTTCTATGACATTTATGGGGGCAGAATATACCCTTTATGATGTTACTTTGGTTTTAGAAGATGATCTTCCTGCCATATTAGTGCGCATTGCAACCAAAAACGATTTGTATAAAAACTTTAATATTGGCGAATATATTCGCGGTAATATCTGGATTCAGGCGACTATTTGTGCTAAAAAGGGTGAAACTAATTGAATTTCACTAATATTTTAATAATTAGGTTATTGAATGAAGATTATACCCGAACAAACTACCAGCCTCATTCAATCTAGTAGCCTGCGCGTAAAGGTCGATACTGGTGCGTTTTGCTTTTTTGTATTGGGTATGTTTTTAGCTGCCATATTCATGCACCAGTTTGGTTTAGTTCCTTTTTAGTTTATAAAATTTATTCAAAAATAAAGCCCTCATTTGAGGGCTTTATTTATTTGATTTGCTTAACCATTACGCTTTGCAAAATCATCCATAAAGTTGATTAAAGCCTGTACGCCTTCTAATGGTACGGCATTATAAATACTTGCACGCATACCACCGACAGAGCGATGACCAGCTAAGTTTAATAAATGGTTTACTTCCGCTTCTTTTAAGAATTGCTTTTCTAAAGCTTCATCTGCCAAGGTAAACGGTACATTCATAATTGAACGGTTTGGAATTGCAATCGGGTTATTGTAGAAATCGCTTGAGTCAATATAACCATACAATGATTGAGCTTTTTCGAGGTTAACTTTATGGATAGCATCTACCCCACCCTGCTCTAGCAACCACTCAAATACCAAACCAGACAAGTACCAAGCATAAGTCGATGGTGTATTCACCATAGAACCATTTTTCGCTTGGTCACCATATTTCAAGATGCTTGGAATTTCTGGTTTAGCTTGATCAAGTAAGTCATCACGAATAATGACAATTGTTAAACCAGCAGGACCAATATTTTTTTGTGCGCCAGCATAGATCAAACCAAACTTGGTCACATCTAATGGAGCAGATAAAATACTTGATGAATAGTCACAAACGAGTGGTGCTTTTACATCAGGAATTCCTGCAAACTGTAATCCACCAATCGTTTCATTATCTGCATAATGTACATAAGCTGCATCGTCAGATAAATTCCATTCGCTTTGTTCAGAAATTGCGAACTTACCATCTACTTTAATACCAGCGTCTACAACATTAATGTCGCCATAACGTTTTGCTTCTTTCAACGCTTTTTCAGACCAGATGCCAGTATCAATATAATCAGCTTTATTGTTCTTACCCAAAAGGTTTAAAGGAATCGCAGAAAATTGTAATGACGCACCGCCTTGTAAAAACAGTACTTTATAGTTTTCTGGAATATTCATTAACTTGCGTAAATCTGCCTCAGCTTTTTCAGCCATAGCAACATAATCAGCACTACGATGACTCATTTCCATGATGGATAGACCTTTACCATGCCAATCCAACATTTCTTGTTGAGCTTTTTCTAAAACGGCAGTAGGTAATGCAGCAGGACCAGCACAGAAATTGTACGCGCGCATGATTTTTCCCTTGTATAAAGTCAAACACAATAAAAATGGCATTTAACCACAGATTGCTTAAGCTTGCAGCAGCTTCTCAAGTAAATATTTCAATGCTGGACTACATTTAGGTTTATTTTTTCAATTATTGTTCTATATATTTCTCTGTTTTAACTTCCAATTTTATCGATTTAAAACATTTTTTATTCAATCAAGATCAGCTTGACTTGTGATTATGATTTCACATACTTTGATAGGGATTACAAATATATAGGCTTCGTCATATTAATAATTAAAGGGAGGTTAAAACTACAAGGTTTTTATACAAATGTATAAGAAACAAGATGATAATTGAATTTAATAACAAGAAATTTAAACTATAAGGGATGCCAGAAATTGTTATTTAAAATGCCAGTACATCGATATAGACAGTCTATTTGCCCCTTTTTCTTTAAACCCAAGCATCTTGCTTTGGCCTTAGGACTTTTTTTCACAAATCATTTATATGCTCAAAGCTTAAGCTATGCTGAAGCGGAACAACAAGCTTTGAAGAGTTCATATAGCACTCAAGCTAATCAGGCTTTGCAGCAAGCGTCTCAACTAGAAGCTGAAGCAGTGAAAGGACTCGGATTACCTCGAGTTGATTTAAATGTTAGAGCATATGCCTTTCATAGCGAAACAGACGTACCCCTCGCCTCTTTTAAACAAAAGCTTGAGAATGATTTAAGTCAGGGATTAAACGATAAACTTTCACAGTGGAACAATGTCATTCCATCGGATGTGCTTGGACAAGTTCAAGAAGGTGCAAATCAAACCATCCATGATGGTATAAATCGCTTTCCCGACTATGCGAACCTGACTATAGAAGATCAGGTTGTACGCCCTTCTATTTCGGTCGTTATGCCACTATATACAGGCGGCTTAACCAGCAGTGCAAAAAAAATAGCCAACATTCAAGCACAGCGTTCTGAACTTTCAAGTCAACAGCAACAAGATGTACAGCGGTTTGAAGTTGTACAAAGTTATTTTAATGTTCAATTACAGCAGCAACTGGTAGCAAGTAGTTTATTCAACTTTAATGCCATGCAAAAACATTACAGCAATGCCCTAAAGCTCGAACAACAAGGGTTTATTAGTAAAGGGCAACGCATGCAGTTTGAAGTCGCGCGTAATAATGCGGAACGTACTTTACAAAGTACTCAAGCCAACTTAAATGCCAGTCGCTTTAGCCTTAATAATCTTTTACATCAACAAAATAATGTAGATTTAAGTACGCCCTTATTTGTAAATAACACTCCAAGCCAGTCTCTAGAATCACTTTTAACAAGTTATTCGCAAAAATCTAGCCTTGTACAAAAAATGCAGATGGATACACAACTGGCTAATGTAAATATTCAAGCTCAACAAGCCGCAAAAAAACCAAGTCTTTTTGCATTTGGTGAATATGCCCTTGATGAAAATGAAAACTGGATTGTAGGTGTAATGGCAAAATACAACCTATTCTCTGGTGTAGATAAAAATAAGAATATCCATGCCGCCGAACTAAAGCGTTATGCCTCTGAACTTATGACCGAACGTACTAAACAAGAAATTGAGGCACTTCTGAATAAGTCATATAACGAACTCAACTCTGCTCAGCAAAGCCATCAACTCTTACAAAGAAACGTAAATGCCGCTCAAGAAAACTTACGTATTCAAGAGCTTTCTTTCCGTGAAGGAATGGGTACAGCAACACAAGTGATTGATGCACAAAATGCTTTAAGTGCTTTAAAAACTGAAATGGCTTTAAATGCATATAAATATGTCATGTCACTCGCGATTCTATTGCAAAGCCATGGTTCAATTGATCAATTTAAAGCTTATGTCAATCAACCACATACCGACTATATCCGTTAATAGGAGTATAAAATGAATCAAGAATCATCTCATTCAGAACAGGATTCTCTTGCTGCGGATACGGTAGAAACTAACCAATCTCAAAAAAACGATCAAGCGAGTGACACCCCTGAATCAAACATAAATAAAGGTGACTCTCAACCACCTAAAAACTCCAAGCTTAAACTGATTATTGGCTTAGTAATTATTGCGCTATTAGGTTTAATTATTTTTGGTTTGTGGAAAAGTTATCAGCCAAAGCCTATTGAACTACAAGGTCGGGTTGAAGCCGAAACTATTCACGTGAGTACGAAAGTTCCAAGTCGTATTGAAGAAATTTATGTACAAGAAGGCCAGAAAATTTCCAAAGGCCAGCCACTTGTTCGCTTGGTTAGCCCAGAAATAGAAGCTAAAAAGCAACAAGCCTTGGCAGCTTTACAATCAGCTTTAGCATTTCAATCTACGGTAGACCGCGGTTCTCAGCAAGAAAATATCGATACTCTCTATGCCAACTGGCAAAGCACCAAAGCACAAGCAAACCTTGCAAAAACCACTTACCAACGTGGTGAAAATTTATATAGACAAGGTGTTATTTCACGCCAAAGACGAGATGAGATGCTAGCGGCTCAAACTTCTGCGCAAGAATTAAGTGAAGCCTCTTATCAACAATATGCTCGTGCAAAACGAGGTAGTACAAGTCAACAAAAGTCTACAGCAGATGCACAGGTTGAAATTGCAAAAGCAGCTGTAGGCGAAGCAAAAGCACTTGAAGCTGAGACACGTTTATTTTCCCCTATTTCAGGTACAGTTTCAAAAACTTACGGGAAGCCTTCCGAGTTAGTCGCTATGGGTGTACCTGTTGTCAGCATTCTAGAAGATGATGATTTATGGGTCAGCTTAAACGTGGGTGAAAATCAATATGCTTCTGTTTATAAAAATAAAACCCTTGAAGGTTTTATTCCTGCACTGAATCAGAATGTGACTTTTAAAATTAAAAATATTGATGCTGAGGGTGAATTTGCGACGATTAAAACTACTCGTCAAACTGGTGGTTATGATATTCGTAGCTTTAAACTGCATCTTGAGCCTGAACGCCCAGTGAAAGATTTAAAAGTGGGTATGAGCGTTTTATTTAAAATTAAAGAAGAAAAATAACTTATGTTTGCCAGTATATTACGCGAACTAAACTATCTAAAAAGCAATAAATGGGATTTGTGCATGGTGACACTTATCCCTGCTTTTATCATTTTTTTGTTTAGCAGCATGTTTTACGCAGGTAAAGCTGAACATTTACCCATTGCCATTATTGACCAGGACCAAAGTGAACTCAGCCGCAATATTGAAAAGTATCTTTCGTTGAATCATACGGTAGATATTAAAACAATTACGGCAAGCCCTACTGAAGCTGAACAATTACTTAACGAAACTAAAATCTGGGGTTATGTTTTCATTCCGGACGGCGCTGAAAAGCGCTTTGTGAAAGCGCAAGATGCTCAAATCAGCATTGCTTTTAACCAGTCTTTCTTTAGCGTGGGAAATACGATTTCCTCGGCAATGCTGGTAAGTACCCTCAATGCTTTAGCAGACTATGCAGGCCAAAGTTATCTTGCAAATAATATTCCCTATTTAGATGTACCTACAGCTCATGTAAAAGTATCAACGCTTTACAACCCGAGCATGAGCTATGAGTTTTATTTAGAGCCATTTATGGTTCCTGCCGTATTACATCTGTTGCTATGCTGCTGTGTTGCTTTTGCAATTGGACAAGAACTAAAACGTAATACCCTCACTCAATGGGTGAACCGAGAAAATTTTATTCAAGGCTTATTGGCTAAAAATTTGCTCTATAGCCTTATTTTTTGTGTATGGACATGGTTATGGATGTTTTGGCTAGTTGAAATCCGTGGCTGGTTTGTAGCGGGTTCCTTAAGTTTATTGCTGGTCGCACAGTTCTTACTTTATTTTGCCTATGCTCTGATTAGCAGTACGGTCATTCTTGCCACTAAAAATTTAAGTAAAACTTTTGGCTTTATTGCCGTCTATGGTGGCTCATCTTTAAGTTTTGCAGGCGTTACTCTGCCTTTAAATAATGCACCGATTTTCACTAAATTTTGGTCACTCATTATTCCCTATACACCTTATGCCAAGCTGCAAACCGAACAATGGGTGATTGGTAGCCCACTTTTCATTTCAATGATTCCCTTTTTAATACTTCTGGGTTACTGCCTTATTTACTTCTTTTTAAGCTCTCTGCTGCTTAAAAAATTAATTCGGGGAGCAACTCCATGAAAGAGTTTTTAAAGGCTTATGGGCAAACATTTAAAGATATTGTTAGTAATAGCTCGGTTTTCACAACTCTGATTTTATCGGTCATTCTTTATAGCTTTTTTTATCCTACCGCCTATAAAGCTGAACGTGCAGAATCAATTCCAATCGTAATAGTTGATGAAGAACAAAGCCTATTAACCTCTCAATTAATCGGCCAAAGTGCGAATAGTCCACATGTTCATATTGTTACCGTTACAAGTAATTTCTTACAAGCCGAACAAATGGTGCGTGAACAAAAGGCCGATGGTATTTTACTTTTACCAAGCAACTTAACACAAAGCTTACGCCGAGGAGAAACAGGTGGAATTGGCTTATATCTGAGCACAACAAACTTTTTAAAAACTAAAGAAATTGGTTTAGGTTTAGCCACATCCATTGAAGCCACATTAAAAGAATATATTGAAAGATTTGGAGAGCGCACACATTTCCAACCGGCCCTTTCTATTCATCAAGTCCCTTTATTTAACCCGCTTTCAGGATATGGAAGTTATATTTTTCCAGCTGTTGCAGGTTTAATTATCCATCAAACGATTGTGCTAGGTTTAGCGATGCTAATTGCAAGCTACCGTGAACAACACCAAAAAATTACAGGTATTCGCTTCGCTGGAATTTTTGCAAGTATATTTACCATTGGCTGTTTAGGATGTTTTTATCTTTTCGGTTTTACCTTGTGGTTCAATGACTATCCACACGGTGGGAACTTTACTGGTTTGCTAGTCGCCGTTCCTATTTTTATTAGTTGTGTGATTGGATTAGGCATGCTGATTGGCTCACTTTTAGATATGCCAGAACGTGCTGGACATATTATTGTATTTAGCTCTATACCTTTATTCTTATTAACTGGAGCTGCATGGCCTCATCAAGCCATGCCCGAGTGGTTACAATGGTTTGCTTGGTGTTTACCCTCTACACATGCCGTACAAATGTTTGTACAACTTAATCAGATGGGTGTTCCTTTAGCAACGGTTGTACCCAAATTGATATTTCTTGCGACAGCCGGATTAATATTAATGTGCTTAGCTTATTATCGACTTGTTAAAAAATCTTCTTCATAAAATAAAAAAGGAAGCTTACGCTTCCTTTTTTATTTAATTTCTACTTACTCTTCTGATGCATCGTCATTCGTAGACACTGCATCTTCGGTATCTAATTCTGAAGTATCCACTTCCCCTTCGAGAAACTCTTCTTCATCTTCAACCGCTTCAATAGACACAACACCCACCAAGGTTTCTTCTTCGCTTAAACGAATTAGACGTACACCTTGTGCATTACGACCAGTCATTGCAACTTCTGCCGCGCGAGTACGAACTAATGTACCACCATCAGAAATAAGCAAAAGTTCTTTGCTTTCATCAATAGATACCGCACCCACAAGCTCACCATTACGTTCACTTGTCTTAATTGCAATAACACCCTTACCACCACGTTTTTTGGTTGGGAAGTCATTTACAGGAGTACGTTTACCATAACCATTGGCACTCGCACACAGCACTTCACCCGTTTCAGGAACAACAACAAGCGATACGATGCGACTTACTACACTTAACTCTGCTGAATCTTCATTATCATCAGATTCATCATTTTCAATTTCTGCATCTTCTTCACTTAAAGTGTTGCTTGCAATGCTAACGCGCATACCACGGACGCCTTTAGCAGTACGACCCATTGAACGCACATCAGTTTCAGCAAAACGAATTGCCTTACCTTCATTTGAGAACAACATGATTTGCTGATTACCATCAGTAATCGCAACACCAATTAAGGTATCCTCTTCATTAAGTTCAATTGCACGTAAGCCATTTGAACGAATGTTAGAGAACTGCTCTAAATCAACACGTTTAACTGTACCTGAAGCTGTTGCCATAAATACGTAATGGTTTTCTAGGAACTCTGTTAACGGCAAGATCGCAGTTACTGTTTCGTTCGCATCTAAAGGTAACAAGTTTATAATCGGGCGGCCTTTTGCACCACGTGATGCTTGAGGTACTTCGAATACGCGAAGGCGATATACTTTACCTACGTTAGTAAAACACAACACAGTCGCATGGTTTGAAGCCACGATTAGATGTTGAATAAAGTCATCACTCTTCATTGAAGTTGCAGACTTACCACGTCCACCACGGCGCTGAGCCTGATAGTCAGAAAGCGGTTGAGTTTTTGCGTAGCCTGTTTGTGAAACCGTTAATACAACTTGTTCTTCTGGAATTAAATCTTCACGACTAAAATCAATACGTGATTCAATAATTTCCGTACGACGTCCATCACCATACTGTTGTAATACTTGTGCTAGCTCTTCACGAATCACAGCCATCAATAAATTGAAATCATTAAGAATTGCAGTAAGTTCAGCAATTTGACCTAAAATTTCAGTATATTCAGCATGTAATTTATCTTGCTCAAGACCCGTTAAACGATGTAAACGCAACTCTAAAATTGCACCTACTTGCGTTGGAGATAGACGATAAATCGATTCAGATAAGCCAAATGGACGATCTGGGTTTTCACCTTCGATTTCATCTGGGCGAACAGAAATAGCGCCAGCTTTTTCAAGTAAAGAAACAACACCGCCACCAGCCCACTCACCTGCAAGTAAACGCTCACGCGCTTCAGCTGGATTAGCAGAAGTTTTAATGGTTTCGATAATTTCATCAATATTGGCTAAGGCAACGGTTAAGCCTTCCAAGATATGACCACGTTCACGTGCTTTACGCAATTCGAACATGGTACGGCGTGTCACTACTTCTTGGCGGTGACGAATAAATGCCGCAATAATATCTTTCAGATTCATCAATTTTGGTTGTCCATTGTCAAGACAAACCATGTTGATGCTGAATGAGTTTTCAAGCTGTGTATTTAAGAATAAGTTATTTACAATGACTTCTGCGTTTTCACCGCGTTTCAAGTCAATCGCAATACGCATACCGTCTTTATCAGACTCATCACGAAGCTCTGAAATACCTTCAAGTTTTTTCTCTTTAACTAACTCGGCAATACGCTCAATAACTCTTGCTTTGTTAACTTGATATGGAATTTCAGTAAAGACGATGGTTATACGACCTGTCTTTTCATCTTCTTCGAAATGGTATTTACCACGAATGTGTAGTCGGCCTTTACCTGTACGGTAAGCATCAACAATACCTGATTTACCGTAAATAATACCGCCTGTAGGGAAATCAGGACCAGTAATATATTCCATCAATCCTTCAATCGAGATATTCGGATTGTCGGCATAGGCTAAACATGCATTCACAACTTCTGTCATGTTGTGTGGTGCCATGTTTGTTGCCATACCAACAGCAATACCGGCAGCACCATTAATTAGCAAGTTTGGAACACGTGTCGGAACCACCTGAGGAATACGCTCAGATCCGTCGTAGTTATCTTCCCAGTCAACAGTGTCTTTTTCTAGATCTGCAAGAAGTTCGTGCGCTAACTTTGTCATACGGACTTCGGTATAACGCATTGCAGCTGCGCTATCGCCATCAATCGAACCGAAGTTACCCTGACCATCTACCAATAAATAACGTAAGCTAAAGTCCTGAGCCATACGTACAATGGTTTCATAAACAGCTGAGTCACCATGAGGGTGATATTTACCGATTACGTCCCCAACAACACGTGCAGATTTCTTGTAGGCTTTGTTATAGTCATTGCCCAATTCGTGCATGGCAAATAGCACACGACGGTGAACAGGTTTTAGACCGTCTCTCACATCCGGCAATGCACGAGATACGATTACACTCATCGCGTAATCTAAATATGAATGCTTGAGTTCATCCTCAATGGCAATCGGTCGGATTTCCGATACGCTCATGCATACTCCTTCTTACAGATAGAAATTTCCATCTGCTTATATGTCTTGATCTTGCAAAAAATTTAGTTCCGAAAACTGAACTAAAGTCGAAAAAAATATAGCTGTATAGTATAGCACAAAAGCGCTTTGGAATGTACGGAATCTACATGGTCAATCTGGTGATATTTGTATAATTTAATTGCATATTATTCTTATCATATCCCTGTAATGAGCATAGGTTCACCTTATTAAAACTATGTGATTTTTATTCTATAAAAATCAAACCTAAAATGAGATAACAAATCCAATTTATTCTTTAAAATCCATCCCTACAATAAAAAAACCCTTAGTAAAAACTAAGGGTTTTTGACTTTAACCAGTAAAGATTAAAGTTTAGATACCAACTCTGGTACCACAGTGTTCAAATCACCAACTAACCAGTAGTCAGCAACACTGTTGATTGGCGCTTCTTCGTCTTTGTTGATTGCAACAATAACTTTAGAATCTTTCATACCAGCCAAATGCTGGATCGCACCAGAAATACCTACAGCAACGTAAAGGTCAGGCGCAACGATTTTACCAGTTTGACCCACTTGGAAGTCGTTAGGTACGAAGCCCGCATCAACTGCCGCACGTGAAGCACCTTGTGCTGCACCAAGCTTGTCAGCTAATGGATCAAGTACTTTATGGTAGTTCTCACCAGAACCTACACCACGACCACCAGAAACAACAATGCGAGCAGCTGTCAATTCAGGACGGTCAAGTTTCACGATTTCTTCAGATACAAAATTAGAAATACCTGCATCTTTCGCTTCACTTACTGCTTCAACGGTAGCAGAACCACCTTCAGCAGCTACTGGATCAAATGCTGTACCACGAACTGTACCAACAATGATTGCTTCGTCAGATTGAACAGTAGCAATCGCGTTACCTGCATAGATCGGACGCTTGAATGTGTTAGCAGATTCAACAGAAATAATGTCTGTGATCATGCTTACATCAAGAAGAGCAGCAACACGTGGAAGAATGTTCTTACCAGTTGTTGTAGAAGCAGCTAATACGTATTTGTAACCTTTAGCCAAATCAGCAACTAAAGCAGCTACGTTTTCAGCTAACTGGTTTGCATAAGCTGCGTTGTCAGCAAGCAAAACCTTGCTTACACCAGCAACTTTAGCAGCAGCATCAGCAACTGTCTGAGCACCAGAACCAGCAACTAATACAGTAATATCACCACCGATTTTTTGTGCTGCAGCAACAACGTTTAAAGTAGCACCGTTAAGTACTTGGTTGTTGTGGTCAGCGATAACTAAAATACTCATGATTTTATCCTTCCGTATTAGATCACTTTCGCTTCATTTTTCAATTTTTCAACAAGCTCATCTACAGATTTCACTTGTACGCCAGCTTTACGTTCTGCTGGAGCTTCAACTTTAACAGTTTTAAGCTTAGTACCAGCTGTAACGCCATAATCAGCAGGAGATTTAGTATCAAGTGGCTTCTTACGAGCTTTCATGATGTTAGGCAATGCTGCATAACGTGGCTCGTTCAAACGCAAGTCAGTTGTAATGATTGCAGGAAGTGCCAGTTCAACAGTTTGTAAACCACCGTCAACTTCACGAGTTACTTGTACTTTGCCGCCATCAACTTTCACTTCAGAAGCGAATGTACCTTGACCCGCACCTAATAATGCGCCAAGCATTTGACCTACTTGGTTAGAGTCATCATCAATTGCTTGTTTACCAAGAAGGATCAGTTCTGGTTTTTCAGCATCAACAACACCTTTTAAAATTTTAGCAACTTCTAAAGCGCCAATTTCATCAGTAGTTTCAACCAAAATACCGCGGTCTGCACCCAAAGCCATTGCAGAACGGATTTGTTCTTGAGCTTCTTTAGGACCAACAGAAACAACAACGATTTCTGATACTGTTCCTTTTTCTTTTAAGCGAACCGCTTCTTCCACTGCGATTTCACAAAATGGGTTAATTGACATTTTAACGTTAGTAAGGTCAACCCCACTATTGTCCGGCTTAACACGAACTTTGACGTTGGCATCAACCACGCGTTTTACAGCAACAAGAGCCTTCATGTAATCCTCGGCTGTTCTAGCAAAAGTAAATGTTGAGAAAAGTATATTAACTCTTCAATTAAAATTTTTTAGGTACCCTATCTTGCAATGTGTTTGGCATTTCGGTCAAGTCACAATTTCCGCTACTGCTATAAAAAAGATGAAATGCCCAGTTCACTAATTCAAATTGCTTATTCACTCAATGAATTTAGCAAATAAGCCAAACAAATTTTAAACCTTGAATTTCTTGATATTTTAAAAAATACGGCAGCTTAAAACCCTTTAATTATAGTGAGGAGAAAAACAACAAAAACATCATTTTCTCACCCAATGAAAGTACTTAAAGTACTCTGAAAAACTGGCAATTAGGTAAGAACATACATAAAATAAATGTTGAAAAAAATAAAAAGTAATCGACTATTACCAACTTATCTTTCAGCATATATTTCTATTGAAAACAAAAGATTAAACTACCATTTAAACATAGGTAATGGACTCCAAGGCTTTTGTAAAAAACGTTTTAATCCTAAATAAACTAGCGTTTTATGGAATCCAGCGTTTGGATATTGACTCGTTAACTTTTTAAACTCGCTTCTTGAAATATTTGAACGCAATAAGCCTAAAGAAAAATCTGCATAATCAGCTTGTCTAAAATATTCAACCAATGGATATTCTGAACACTTTGTCGTTGTTAATTTATGATGCTCTGTAATCATCAATGTTATTTCTATTTGCCAATCTAATAACCGATGCAAAGTAAGATAACTTAACATCACTTTGACGGATGGCTCTAAATAATCAATTGTTTTACTTGTCCATATCCCAATATCATGAAAGGCAACTGCAATCGCTATTTTACGTATAGTATCTTCACGACTATCTTGGCTTAATATTAAACAACATGCAGCCACACGTTTACAGTGATTTAAGTATCCTTGATAATCGGCATCAATAATAGTTTGATATTCCTGCAAAATTGTCTCAATGAAAATACTACATTGACTAAACGCATCTTGATCAAGTGATAAAAACAAACGCGCTTTAGTGTTCATTCTTTTGTGCTCTCGGATGAGCTCGATCATAAACTTGCGCCAAATGATCAAAATCAATATGTGTATAAATTTGTGTCGTAGATAAATTGCTATGACCTAACATTTCTTGTACTGATCGCAAATCACCGCTACTTGATAACATGTGGCTAGCAAAACAATGCCGCAATAAATGAGGATGTAAATCTACATTCACGCCGGCTCTTTGTGCTTGGAGCTTTACACGTTTTTCAATTTGTCGCGGTGTTAACACACCACCTCTTTGAGAAATAAACACAAAAGCATTTTGATCAAAATGGCCTTTCCAGATTTTGTAAATTTTTAGCCAATTCAATAGGCTTTCTTTCGCCTTTTTTCCAAACGGTACAATACGGGTTTTATTTCCTTTACCTGTAATACGGACCAGTTGCCGATTAAAATCTATATCTTTAATTGTTAAACCTTGCAGCTCAGCCAGACGCAAACCACTTGAGTAAAGTAACTCCAACATGGCTTTATCACGTAACCACAGTTGCTGATCAATTGGCTTTTCAGGCATAGGTTGATCTAAAATTTGATTAACCGTTTCTATGTCGATCATACCGGGCAAAGGTCTAGGCTGACGTTTGAGCTTAAAATCATCTGTAGGGTTAATTTCTAGATATTTTCCTTGTTCAGCCCATTTCATGAACTGGCGAATGGAAGTGAGATGACGCTGCATACTGCTTGAACTTAACTGGTCCTGCTCAACACGCTGGGCCAAATATTCACGTAAATCTGAAGCTTCAACATTTCTTAAATCAATTTGTTTGAGATCACAAAACTCAAGAAAGCTTTTAACATCTCTTTCATAAGCAGTAATCGTGTGCTCAGACTGGTTCTGAATTTTTCTTTCTTTTAACCACATTGAGAGCAGTTGTAATGCAAAATCCAAATTGCTCTCCATTTATTTGCTCATTTTATTTTTTTCAGTGTACCAAAAAGTAGTTGATCAGGAAAATTGAGATCGTACAGCATAACAACTAACTACCTTATATATGTATTACACTTTAGCTCAAGTACTTGTCGAAACCTTGCTGCCATGACCACCATACTCATACCCTATCTACTTGCAATTACCTTACTTACGCTTACCCCTGGTCTAGATACGACTTTAATTATTCGTACTGCTACACTTGAAGGTAAATCTAAAGCATTCCAAGCAGCAGTAGGCATTAGCCTTGGCTGTATTGCATGGGGAATTGTGGTTGCTTGCGGTCTGGGTGCTTTGCTCATGGCTTCTGATTTAGCTTTTAATATATTGAAATGGATGGGGGCCGCTTATCTTGCATGGCTGGGTTTGAATATGATTTTAAAACCGCGTAGTCAACTTGCAGACATGCAAGGGAGTAATTCAAATATGACTACTTCACAAAATTGGTTTATTAAAGGTTTCTTGGGTAACTTACTTAATCCCAAAGTCGGCATTTTTTATATCTCATTTCTTCCCCAATTTATTCCACCGCAAGCATCGGCTGTCACTTGGGTCATGGGGCTTGTAATGATTCATGTAGTAATTGGAATGTTATGGTCAACTCTATTAATTTTGGCCATGCAACCACTGTCACGTTATCTAAAGCAACCTAAATTTGTAAAATATATGGACCGTATTACAGGCAGTATTTTTGTGTTGTTTGCTTTGAAATTGGCTTTGAGCAAAAAGTAAATCTAAAAAAGCGTGCTGGCACCTAGCACGCTAAATAACACTTAAAAACTTACATTAGTTTTTCTAAGTAGGTTTCTATTTGAACTGAAACTTCATCGGCATGTTTTTCTGCTAGCTGATGATCGCCATTTTTCACAACATATAACGTCGAATTTTCAAACTTTTGATTTAAATACTGCCCCACCTGAACGGGGCTCACCGGATCGTTATCGCCCCAGATTAATAAAGTTTCAACGCTTATATCTGACAAAAATTCTTCATAGTTAATATTGGTAGTAACAAACCAATCTGGATATTTTAAAAAGGCTTGGCGATATGCTTCACGCCAATCTCGTACATTGAATCTTTCAAGATCGATTCCACCGGAAGTTGCAATCAAAACCAGCCCTTTAACCAGTTGAGGTTTTTGCAACGCTGCGGCAACAGCAAAAATTCCTCCCATAGATTGAGCAATAATTACTGAATCATCATTAATTTGATTAAGAACATAGTTTGTTAAGTCTTTAAAATCTTTAACCTCTACAGATTCTGGTGTATCTCCAAAGCCCGGATAACCAATAATTTTTGTATGATACTGCTGAGGTAGTTTTTCAATTAATGGATGCCAAAATGTAGTACTCCCTGACGCACCGGGAAAGAAAATTAAATTCATGTCATGCTTCTTCTAATTGTTTTAATAATGGTTCAAGTATTTCTTTCCCTCTTAACTGCTGTAACCATATTTCAGGAATCCCTTCATATCCAAACACAATTCCTGCCAATCCTCCTGCAACACAAGCGGTTGTATCAGTATCTTGTCCTAAGGCAATAGCTGTTTTAATGACGTCTTGATAACTACCTTGTTGCAGAGCAAAACGGGCTGAATGTAAACAATCTACTACGTAACCACTGCCTGATATTTTTTTCTCATGTGTTGAATCAAGAATATTATCGAGTTCTTGTTGTTCATTAACACTATTTTTATAAAGTTGCATCAGTATTGAAATACTAGATTTCCAAGCATCATTAACTGATTGTCCTTTCAATAAATATTTTGCCCATAAGCAATATAAAGCGCAACAAATTTTTGATCGGAGATGAGCATGGGTCAAATGGGACTGCTGATAGGCTAACTCAACTAATTGCTGATCTGATCCCCTATGCCATAATGTCAAAGGTAATGTGCGCATCAACGCTCCATTACCATTCGAATGTTCATCTGTATTCGCTATCTCTTCTACAGACACCCCAGCTTCATAACGTTTTAACGCCTGAGCAGTTTGTACACCAATATCAAACACTTGATAATCAACCGCCATATAACCATAACGGTACCAATTGCGAAGACGGTTAGCAAAATCGATACTATCGAGTTTCTGACAATGCAATAGTGACGCTAATAAGCATAGAGCCTGAGCTCCATCATCTGACCATGTCCCAATTGGAATATCTGGATAAGTTCGCCTAAAATCTTTAGGTGGAACCATATCAATATGTGAGTAAAGTGGAAGCTGCAAAGCTGAATGAAATTCATATGGTACACCGACTGCATCACCAATCAGCAATCCATAAATTGCTCCTTTAATTCTATTTTGCATTTTTCTCTCAATATTTATTCTTATAAAATAAAGGGGAAAGGCCTTATTTTAAGTCCTCTCCCCTAAGACAAATCTAATTTAGCCTTGAAAATAACGTAAATCCAAACGCCCATCATATACATGGGTTGTTGGACCAGTCATCCAGACCACATCGCCTTCTTGCCATTCAATTTGTAGCTTACCGCCAGCCAATTCAACTTCAACTGAATTACCCAGTAAGCCACGGCGCATGCCACTTACCGCAGCAGCACAAGCACCTGTCCCACATGCAAGTGTTTCACCTACACCACGTTCAAATACACGAAGGCGCACATGGTTTTCATCAATTACTTGCATAAAACCAGCATTCACACGCTCAGGAAAACGTTTATGTGACTCAACTTGTGGACCAATACCAGCAACATCTGCTGTGAGTACATCTGGAACAATAGTTACAGCGTGAGGATTGCCCATATTGACCACATCAATACTAATGTTTTGGTCATTGGCTAACTCAAGTGTATATAAAGCTTCTGGTTGTTCAGCAACAAATGGAATTTCATTTGGTAAAAATTTTGGGTAGCCCATATTCACGCGTACCCAACCATTTTGCCCAAGTTCTGGCTTTACAATACCGGCTTTGGTTTGAACAGTAATATTGGTTTTGCTCGTTAAATGACGCTCATGTACAAAACGAGCAAAACAACGGACACCGTTACCGCATTGTTCAACTTCAGAACCATCAGCATTAAAAATACGATATTTAAAATCTGCTTCGGGTAAATCAGGTGGTTCAACAATCAAAAGCTGATCAAAACCAATACCAAAATGACGGTCAGCTAAGCGTTGAATTGTTTCTGTATCTAAATAAGCACGTTGGCTAATCAGATCAACCACCATAAAGTCATTGCCTAAGCCATGCATTTTAGTAAATTCTAACAACATTTCATTTACTCCTCAGGCAATAAACGTTCTTTTTCCCAAAGGGATTCAACTGTTTCACGCTCACGAATCAAATGAGCTTTATCGCCTGATACCATTACTTCAGCGGCACGTCCACGTGTGTTGTAATTTGAGCTCATTACAAAACCATAAGCACCAGCACCGAGTACAGCCAACAAGTCATTTTCTTTTAAAGCCAATGAACGATCTTTACCAATAAAATCACCTGTCTCACAGATTGCACCAACAAGATCCCAAGTTTTTTCTTCAGTATCTGAACTTGGTACCACAGGTTGAATATCCATCCAAGCTTCATATAAAGCTGGGCGAATCAAATCGTTCATTGCTGCATCAATAATGGCAAAGTTACGGTGGCTCGTTGGTTTAAGCAAATCAACTTTTGTTAAAAGTACACCTGCATTTGCACTAATGCTACGGCCCGGCTCCATATAAACCTTGAGACCTAACTTTTCTAAAGCAGGTTTCATTGAGTTAGCATATTCTTCAACACTTGGCGGCGTCTCATCTTTATAACAAACACCTAAACCACCACCAATATCAATATGTTTAAGATTGATGCCAAGTTTTTTCAATTCATCGATCATCACCATGACACGATCTAAAGCATCAACAAATGGCTTAGTCTCGGTTAATTGCGAACCGATGTGGCAGTCAATTCCAATAATCTCAAGGTTGGGTAAAGATGCAGCATATTGATAGGTTTCATAAACGGTATCACTTGGAATACCAAATTTATTTTCTTTAAGACCTGTGGAAATATAAGGATGTGTTTTTGCATCTACATCAGGGTTTACACGTAAAGAAATTGGAGCTTTCTTGCCTAAACGAGCCGCGACTTTTTGAAGACGGTCTAGTTCTGCGTATGACTCTACATTAAAGCAGGCAATGCCTACATTTAATGAGGTTTCAATATCGGCTTCGGTTTTACCTAAACCAGAAAAAACAACTTTAGATGCATCTCCACCCGCTTTTAAAACACGCGCAAGCTCACCACCTGATACGATATCAAAACCAGCACCAAGTTTTGCCAATACATTAAGAACAGCTAAATTTGAGTTAGATTTCACCGCAAAACAGATTTGATGATCAATAAAGTCAAAGGCACGGTCCATATCTAGGTAATGTTTTTCAAAAGCTGTTTTTGAATAAACATACAACGGTGTGCCAAATTGCTGCGCAAGCTGCTCCAGAGAACATTGCTCTGCATGCAATACTCCATTAATGCGGGTGAAACTCATGAATGTGTCCTTATTTCAAAGCTTAAGGTGATGTTGTTTGGGTTGGAGCTGATGATGATTCAACTGACTGTTCAGCCTTTTCATCTTTTTGTACAGCTTGTTTCGATTCGTTATTACGATAGAGCAAGTATTTTGCGCGTTTGTCATAATTTGGATCAGAAGGCAGTTGCAATGCTCCTGACTGACCACAAGCGGTAAGCAAAATACTGCTGCTCAATAAACTGATGAGGCAAATGACACGACGCATCTGAGCACCTGATTTAAACAATTCGGTGCAGTATACCGTGATCAGGCAAACGGCTAAAGAGTAAACTTAGCAGGAAAAACAATATCGATAAAAAAACGCCAGCTTTTCAGCCAGCGTTTGATTATCACTCATTAAAAAGCTTATTTTTTATTGCGTGGTTTATAGAAGAAGAAATAGCCAATGAGCAAAATAATAAACCAGATTGGGCTGACTTTAAGCGCTTTGAACGTATCTGGTTCTAAAGACAACACGTAAATCATGCCAATAAAGAAAATAATGGTGACCCAACATGTAAATAAACCACCTGGTAACTTAAATGTCGATTTTGCATGCAGCTCAGGACGCGTAGTGTAATAACGGATATAACTCCAGATAATGAGTAACCACACGCAAATGAACAGAATCGTTGAAAGTGTCGTTGCAAGCGTAAATGCCTCAACTGTATTGGGTACAAAATACTGTAAAGCTGCACCTAACAATAAACACGCAGCAGAAAAATACAATGCATTTGCTGGTACTGCACGTTTGTTCAATTTACCAAAAGCTTTTGGCCCCTGATCTTCACGTGATAGACCAAATAACATACGGCTTGTTGAGAAGACACCACTGTTCATTGATGACATCACTGATGACAATACGACTAAGTTCATCAAGATTGCTGCTGCTGCAACACCTGCTTGACTAAACAAATTTACAAATGGACTGATGGCTGGATCAATTCGATTCCACGGCGTTACTGACATTACAATAATTAATGCGAACACATAGAAAATAATGATACGAATCGGAATTGAGTTAATTGCTTTAGGCAAATTACGTTCAGGATCTTTAGTTTCCGCAGCCGTTGTTCCAACCAGCTCTACACCAACGAAAGCAAAGATCGCAATCTGGAAGCCTGCTAAGAAACCATGCACCCCAGTTGGGAAGAAACCACCATTGGCCCAAAGATGAGTAAATGAAGCAACTTCACCTGTAGTAGAGGTAAAGCCAGTAAAGATCATCCACAGACCTACAGCAATTAAAATAACAATTGCTAGAATTTTAATGAGTGCAAACCAGAACTCCAACTCACCAAATAAGCGAACTGTTAATAAGTTCAAGCCCATAATGAATACAATGGCGGCAACACTAATCATTGCCCCTTCAACAGGCGAAAAAGGCAGTCCATTATTGAAGAATTGTAAGTAATAGATAATTGCCGAGAGGTCAGCGATACCAATGGTGATCCAACATAACCAATAAGTCCACCCTACAAAATAACCTGCCCATGGACCGATTAAATCTGTTGTGAAATCAATGAAAGATTTATAAGCCAAATTTGAAAGAAGTAATTCGCCAAGCGCACGCATGACGAAAAACACCATCGTACCAATGATCAAATAAATGAATAAGATCGATGGACCTGCAAGACTAATCGTTTTGCCTGATCCCATGAATAGTCCGGTACCAATTGCGCCGCCAATCGCGATCAGCTGTAAATGCCGATTTGAGAGGCTACGATGGAGCTCACCTTGTTCATGAGACTCACTCAGATTTTGATTCGACATTCTATGAATACACTCCAGTAATTTTTTTAGTCCGTTAGCTAAAATCAAAAAGACGATATCGCACCATTTTCAGGTATCTTTTAAATGTATATTTTTGAAAATTTTTCAGCTAACCAATTTTTGTCTGTATTGCTGATGATTTCAAGCTACATACAATTATGGCTGATAATACGCACAAGCTCATTTCAAAACAACGCACTTTTAAGTCAACTTTTGTCTGACAAGTTCATTCGTTCATACAAATAAAAAAAGGTAGTCCTAAGACTACCCTTCCGGAATTAAATAACTAAATAAACTAAATTTCTGAAACTTTATTTCTGCTTATTTTTCAATTTTTCTTCCCAGAATGTTGCATTTTTTATTCCTAATTTAATAGGATCAAATGTGTATTCTGTTACTCCGGCTTTTTGCTGTGCCTCATAATCCTTCAATGCTTTAATAGTAGGTTTCCATATAAAATAAGTCACAATAATACCAACGATGTTGATCCATGCCATTAAACCTACACCAATGTCACCAATACCCCATATATAACCAGTTGCACTCAATACTCCATAAGATACAGATAAAATAATAAAGCACTTAACCACAAATAATAGTGATGGAGATTTTGTAATATAGCTTAGGTAAGTAATGTTAGTTTCCGCGATGTAGTAGTAAGCAACAATTGTTGTGAAAGCAAAAAAGAAAACAGCTAAAGCCACAAAAATTTGGCCAAAATTACCAAACATTGTACTTACAGCCATTTGGGTGAATGCAGGAGAACCAATTTCAACTGTAGCTCCCACATTTTGCACAATAAATTGACCTGCTTCTAAGGTACCTTGTACGTTATACATCCCCGTAATTAAAATCATGAATGCTGTAGCAGAACAAACAAATAAAGTATCTACATAAATTGAAAATGCCTGCACAAATCCTTGTTGAGCCGGATGCTGAACTTCAGCCGCAGCCGCAGCGTGAGGACCTGTTCCTTGACCTGCTTCATTTGAATAAACACCACGTTTTACTCCCCAGCCAATCGCCGCACCAAGACCCGCCATAGGAGAAAAAGCATCTTCAAAAATTAATTTAATTACTCCAGGGAGTTCATGGATATTGGCAATTACAATAATGACAGCCATTAAAATATATCCAGCAGCCATGAATGGCACCACGAACTCAGCAAAACGTGCGATCCGCTTGATTCCTCCAAAAATAATGATGGCAAGCAAACTTACAATTACAGCAAGGGCAACAAGTTTAAATAATCCAATATCTCCAAAAATAATTGTTCCTTCACCTGTAATCTGGGTAAAAGCTTTACCTACAGCATTTGCTTGGATACCTGGTAAAAATAAACCACAAGAAATAATCGCAGCAATAGCAAACACGATTCCTAACCAGCGTTGTCCTAAACCCCTATCAAAATAAAAAGCTGGACCGCCACGGTATTGCCCTTGATATTCAACCTTATAGATTTGACCTAATGTCGATTCAACATATGCTGTACTTGCTCCTAGAAATGCAACTAACCACATCCAAAAGACAGCACCAGGACCACCAAAACCAATTGCTGCCGCGACACCTGCAATGTTACCAACACCGACTCGACCAGATAATGAAACTGCAAGCGCCTGAAAAGATGAAATCCCCTGTTCAGAAGAAGTTCCTTTTATTAATAACCTTACCATTTCTTTCATTTGGCGTACTTGAACGAATCTAGTCAAAATAGAAAAAAATAAACCCGCGCCTAAGCACAGGTAAATCAGTCCTTTACTCCAGATTATGCTATTTACCCAATCAACAATTTCTGCTGCACTCATAGATATCAACCTTTTGTATTTTTAAAATACAATACTCATATTATTTTGTTCGTTTTTTACTTCAGCAATATCCATGCCATTTCTATAATAAACAGGTAGATATATACATCAGTAAAACACCTTCCTTGGGGATAGATTAGATTTTTTATATCCACTGAAAACAAACTCTATCTGACTTGTAAAAATCCTATATCGTGTTATTTTTGATGTCTTTCCCTTTTAGTTCCTAAAAAGCTCCCCTTTTCTAATTCCTAATCTTTTACATGAAAAATTTAGGAAAAAGAGCTAAGGACTCTCTATAGAACTATATTTATATAATATCGAGCAAAATTTCAATTTTTTATGAGTAAAGTCAAAACTATTTACCGTTGCGAGCAATGTGGTGCCGATCATCTTAAATGGGCAGGTCAATGTTCAGAATGTGGTGAATGGAATTGCCTGACCGAAGTCAGACTTGAACCAACCACTGCGCACCGAGCACGTCCCAAAACTGGGGGCTATGCAGGCCAAGCCGCTAATATTACAACACTTAATAAAGTCTCAGTTTCCCATGAAACCCGCTTACAGACAGGTATTAGCGAATTTGATCGTGTACTTGGTGGAGGCTTGGTTACTGGTTCAGTCGTACTGATCGGCGGTGATCCCGGTATTGGTAAATCGACCATTCTGTTACAAACAGCGACCCACATGGCAAGTGCGAAAAGCTCTGCACTTTATATTACGGGTGAAGAATCGTTATCTCAGGTTGCTCTTCGTGCTCAACGTCTTGATTTGCCTACTGACAAATTAAAAGCCATGGCCGAAACCTGTGTAGAACGAATTTGTGAGGTTTTAGAACAAGAAAAGCCTGCTGTGGCTATTTTAGATTCTATTCAGACGCTTTACACCGAAACACTTCAATCGGCACCAGGTGGTGTTTCTCAAATTCGTGAATCTGCTGCATTACTTACACGCTATGCAAAAAATAGTGGCACGGCGTTATTTCTTGTTGGTCATGTGACCAAAGAAGGTGCACTTGCTGGCCCTCGTGTTTTAGAGCACATGGTGGATTGTGTACTTTACTTTGAAGGTCAATCCGACTCACGCTATCGAATGATTCGTGCGGTTAAAAACCGTTTTGGTGCGGTCAATGAACTGGGTGTATTTGCCATGACAGATAAAGGGTTACGTGAAGTTGCTAACCCTTCTGCCATTTTCTTGAGTCGTTATGATGAAGCAATTCCCGGTTCAATCGTCATGATTAGCCGTGAAGGGACTCGTCCTCTTTTAGTCGAAGTACAAGCTTTGGTGGACGATGCACAAGGACAACCACGACGCGTCGCATTAGGCCTTGAACAAAACCGTTTGAACATGCTGCTTGCTGTAATGCATCGTCATGGCGGTGTCCAAACCACAGGACAAGACGTCTATGTGAATATAGTGGGTGGCTTAAAAATTACCGAAACAGGTTCAGACTTAGCGGTTTTGTTAGCATGCGCCTCAAGTTTACGTACTAAAGCTTTACCTCAGCAGCTTGCAGTTTTTGGCGAAGTTGGTCTTTCGGGTGAAATTCGCCCCGTTCCTAATGGTCAAGAGCGTTTAAAAGAAGCTGCTAAACATGGTTTTAAATATGTCATTTTACCAAGAGGTAATGCGCCGCAAAAAGCAATTCCAGGCGTACAAGTCATTGCGGTTGCCCGCCTGCATGAAGCATTGACCGAAGCAATGCAATTGAGTGATGAATTGACATAAAAAAATATACTTTTATAGTTGAAATTTAGGGTGAATACCTGCATAAATACTATTGTAAATTAATTTTAAACAGGAATTTCCTATGGAAGTACACCAGCGTGGCTTGATTAGCGGTATTTTAATGGCTGCATTAGCAATTTCTCCTCTTGCTGAAGCTAAACGTGCAGGTGGTGGTAAAAGCCACGGTATGGCACGTTCTACTACTTCAAGCCAGTCTTATCAACAACCTCGTCAAGTGACTCCTGCTCAACAACCCGCTACTGCACCTCAAAGATCTGGTCCAGGCGTTGGTTCAATGGTTGCAGCTGGTGTGGCTGGTGCTGCCGTAGGTGCTGTTGCAGCAAATGCTTTAGCTGATGACAAACCAACATCAACTGAGCAGCAAGCAACTCAAGCTGAAGCCCAACAAGAGGAAAAGGGTGGTATCCCTAGCTGGATTTGGGTATTACTTGCAGCAGCTTTAGCCTTTTTTGTATTCCGCAAATTTGGCGCAAAAAAAAAATTAGCAGCTAATAATCCTTACGCACCAAACAACGGCGGTCAAAACCCATTTGGCCGTTCTGCTGCACCACAAGCGACACCACGTAAGGCTGGCGATAATACAAACATCTTTGGTCAGTCTGTGGCTGGTGGTGCTGCAACCCAAGCTCCTTTTGGCGGTGTAACAACCAGCAATGGCAACCAACTTCCAGACGGTAGTGAACCTGCTGCGTTCTTGCGTATTGCACGTCAACGTTTTAATCATATCCAATCGATGAATACTGCAAGTAACATTGAAGAAATTCGCCGTTACTTGACACCAGAACTTTATACTTCTATGTATAACGACATCATGGAAAACCAAGATCAAGACGTTGCTGAATTTAGCAATCTAAATGCAATGGTTGTAGACAGTGCGAATGAAAATGGTCAATACGTTGTGAGCGTACGCTTCACAGGTAATGTGAGTGAAGATTTAAACAGCTTGCCACAACCATTTACTGAAATCTGGCACTTTGTTAAACCTGCTGGCTCTCAGCAAGACTGGGTTGTTGCAGGTATTCAACAAGCTTAATTTGAATCAGTCTTAAATAAAAAAGCCACAATATTGTGGCTTTTTTATTTGTTAGTTTTTAAGCAATGTCTGCTGGGAATGTAATAACTTTTTCAATTTTGACCTGATCCATTGCAACCATTAATAGACGGTCCACACCTAAAGCAATTCCTGAACATTCTGGCATATGAGGTAAAGCAGCTAATAGATGTTCATCTAAAGGCATGACATGCAACTCTTGCTTAGCCCGTTCTGCATTATCTGCTTCAAAGCGTGAACGTAACACCTCTGCATCGAGCAATTCATCGTAAGCATTGGCAAGTTCTAGACCTTCAATATAAACCTCAAAACGGGCAGCAACCTCTTCTCCATCTTCATCGAGTTTTACCTTTGCCAAAGATGCCATTTCTGGTGGAAAGTCAGTTAAAAAGACAGGTGCATCAAACCCCAAACTTGGTTCAACAAAATGCGAGAATAATAAATCGATATAAGCTAGACGGTCGTCACCTAAATCAAGGTTTAATCCCACACGATTTGCCGTATCTTTGAGTTGCCTCAAAGTTGCTTGTAATGGATTAATGTCTAAGCGATCTTGAAAGGCATGTTTATAACTTAGAATAAATGGACGAACTTCACCAAAACGATGCTGCAAACAGCTTTGCAATAAATCGGCGGTTTCATGCATTAAAGCTTTTAGATCAAAACTCGGGCGGTACCATTCAAGCATCGTAAATTCACTATTGTGTTTACGCCCGTGTTCATCATCTCGAAAAACCTTACAAATCTGGTAAATCGGTCCACTACCACTTGCCAACAATCGCTTCATGGCAAACTCAGGTGAAGTCTGTAAATATTGAGTTTGCAGTTTGCCATTAATATGACGCAAAGCCTGCACAGACGCTAAATGCACATCGGTGACACCTGCTTGTGAAACAATCGGTGTTTCAACTTCCATGACGCCACGTTCTGCAAAAAACCGGCGGATTTGGGTGTAGAGCTTAGCACGAGCTTTTAAGGCATCAATGGAACAAGTAGGTTGATAACTTAAACTCATGCCTGCGGCCCTCCATGTGCTGCCCACTCGCGACGCAGTGGATAGTTCTTACGTAATAAATCAAATGCTTTTTGCTCTACCTTACCGTCTTTAATGCAAGCACGTATGTTGGCATCATCTTGTGCAATGTCATAAATTTGAGTTAATTTTTGCTTTAACACAGCCTTTAAGTCATGACCTGAAAAATAATCTTCGCACGTAGGCAATTGTGTCTCGAAACGCTTATTTATATCGAACCCAAACTTTTGGCAAAACGCTTCATAAATCATTTGTGTACCGCGAGCCTTCCCTTCAAGGCTATAACCAGCAATATGCGGTGTGGCCAAAGCCAACATATCAAGAAGCTGTTCAGATATGACAGGCTCATGTTCAAATACATCGAGCACGACTTTACGTTTTGTACGCTGAATATCTTCGATTAAAGCCGCTTCTTTAACGACTGGGCCACGCGCACTATTAATTAAAATCGTGTTAGGTTGAAGTGCTGCAAACGCTTGCTCATCAAAAAGATGATACGTCGCATGCTCACCATTTTTCGTTAACGGCACATGAATTGAAATTGCACTCGCTTGTCGCAAGAGCATTTCTAAGCTTACATTTTCAATTGAATCTAACTGTACATATGGGTCAAAGCCAATCACACGCCAGCCAAGCAACTGAGCCATATATGCTAAACGTTTACCCACGTTTCCAAACCCAACAATGCCTAGGGTAAATTTTTCTTGTTGTTCTAAAAGGTTGGCATCTAAATGCAGTAAAGCAGTAATTACATATTCAGCAACTGCCTGTGCATTACAACCTGCTGCATTTGCCCACGTAATTCCTTGTTTTTCTAAAGCTGGAATATCTAAATGATCAGTACCAATTGTGGCACTACCCACATATTTTATTGAAGTGTCTCGAATTAAATTCTCATTAACTGCTGTTACCGAGCGAACCAGTAAAGCCTCTGTGTCTTTTACATCTGCATGAGTTAAGGTACGCCCTGCATGGTGTTGAATATCGCCAAACTCTGAAAAAAAGTAATCGGTAAATGCCAAATTTTCATCTGCGACGATTTTCATTGTCTGCAACTCATAGCTTATAAAAACGTTATTATCCTTTGAGTTGTAGCAAAGTACAATGTTAATGCCTTTAAATTAGTACTCTATATCTTGAACCTTTAGAACTTATAAACCACCGCTAAAATAGAAATAAGCCATCACAGCCAAAGTTATCCAAACTAGAATAATCAACACAGCGACCAAATAATTTTGAGGACGGCGTTCTTGTTGTTCAAGCCATTCTTCGGCTTGTTGTTCTGCCTCTAAAATGACGTGTTTGGGTGTAAAGCGAACAGCTAACCAAATGAGTATGGGTAAAATTAAAGCCTCATCAAGTAAACCCAAAACAGGAATAAAATCTGGAATTAAATCAATGGGACTAAAAGCATAAGCTACCGCTACAATAGCAATAATTTTTGGTAACACCGGCATTTGCGGGTGCTTTGATGCAAACCACAACATAATAATTTGTTTTTTTAGACGTTTTGCCCAATCTTTTAGAGACTGCAACCAAGACACTGGGACACACTCCGACCTACCGAAGTCTGATAATAAAGTATAAAACTTCTGCCTAGCTTAAAATTAGAAAAAATAGAAATGTAAATTTCTATCTTTTTGATCATTCTTTTAATGAGAGTTTATTTAATGGTTATTTTAAGGCTTCATACTTCCGTATATAAAACAAAGCCATCACCACGACAAAAACTAGCCAAAGTTAGACCCGATATTTTTGCCAGCCGAATAGCCATACTGGTTGGGGCAGAAATTGAAGCCAATAAACCTATATTTAACTGAGCGCATTTACGAATTAATTCATAGCTTGCACGACTGGTCATGACAACAAAACCAGAACTGGTGTCATAGTTTTCTTGGGCTAAATAACCGATTAATTTGTCTAAAGCATTGTGACGTCCCACATCTTCAAATAAAGCGATAATTTGGCCTTCAACGACCCAAGCTGCTGCATGAGCACCTCCTGTTAAAGCAGTAATTTCTTGCCGATTCTTTAAATGAGCAATCGCCATCGGAATTTGCGCAAGCCATTCTTTAGAAGGTTCGGTGGTAATTTTAGGAACATCGAGATGAAACTGCTCTAAACTTTCAATACCACATAAACCACAGCCGGTACGCCCAACCATCATTCGTCTACGTTCTTTTAATGTGGCAAATGCTCTAGATGAAATCGTCATTTCGACTTCAATACCTAATTCACTCTGATGCACCTCAATGGCATACAGTTCTTTTAAGCTCGTTAAAATTCCTTCAGAGAGACTAAAACCTTTAGCAAACAAACTCACATCGGTAGGTGTTGCCATCATCACTGCATGAGAAATACCGTTATATACCAAAGCTATTGGATACTCTTGAACAATATTATCTAAAACACTTTCAGATTCGGTTTTCTTAAACCGCTGTACTTGTAATGTTTCAACCCCATAAGAATGTGGTGTCAAAATAATTTCCTTTATATTGGAATGGCGCCTTTTGGGAGCGCCATCTGTTTCAATTACATTTCTAATATCACCTTTGATTTAAAGGCTGCTTACTTTTCTATCTGCATCTTCAGGGTCAACTGCTGTTGCCAAATTAAAGTGTTCAGGTGCATCACCGGCATGCAAAATCACAGGAACACTTTTTGAAGCCGGAATCTTGGCATATTTATCATGACTGCTTAAGGCTACTAAAGGATTGGTTTCCGGATAGTAAGCGGCTAAGCTGCCCCGTGGAATGTTGTAAGGCACAATTCGGAAACTATGCACAATACGTTTAACGCCATCTGAGAAAACACTTTCAATATCGACCCACTGGTTTGCTTCGAAGCCAGCTTCATCAATATCGGCCTGATTCATAAACAATACACGGCGTTGACCAAAGACCCCACGGTAACGGTCATCAAGACCATATAGCGTCGTGTTGTACTGATCGTGAGAACGAGTTGTCATTAAGGTATAAACTTTACTTTCGGTATAGGCAGCAGCATATTGATTTTCTTTATCGCCATAGACTTCATTAAGTGGCGTAATCATAAACTGTGCTTTACCACTTTTTGTATTCCAGATGTGCTGATTGGCTGGATGCTCTAAGTGGAATCCACCCGGTTCATAGACCCGTAAATTAAAATCATGGAATTCATCAAAGACATCGGCAATTGAATCACGAATACGGTCATAGCTTTCGATGTACCATTTCCATTTAATTTGACTATCTGGTAACACTGCCTCTGCCATTCTTGCCACAATGTCTGGTTCCGATAAAATATTTTCAGAAATTGGAGTATTACGCCCTGCCGACAAATGAATATTACTCATCGAATCTTCGACTGAAATTGCCTGCGGGCCATGAAGTTGCTCATCAATTTCGGTACGGCCTAAACATGGCAAAATGAGTGCCTCTTTACCACACACCAAATGACTACGGTTTAACTTGGTTGCGACATGAACAGTTAAATTACACTTTCTAAGTGCTTCTTGCGTATACGGTGTATCAGGGGTTGCAACTGCAAAGTTTCCGCCTAGACCAATAAAGACTTTGACCTCACCTTCAGCCATCGCTTTAATGGTTTCGACGACACCATGTCCATTTTTTCTAGGGGATTTAATCCCAAACACACGGTCAATGTTGTCTAGTAATTTAGGGCTAGGTAACTCATTAATGCCCATAGTTCGGTCGCCCTGCACATTACTGTGTCCACGAACTGGACATAGCCCTGCACCCGGCCTGCCAATTTGACCACGTGCCAACAATAAATTGGCTAACATATGTACATTGGCAGTTCCATGGCGGTGCTGAGTAATCCCCATTCCCCAACAAAAAATTGAACGCTCAGACTCTAAAAAGAGTTTGGCTAGTTTTTCTAAATGTTCAGCAGACAAACCTGAATGTTTATAAATATCTGCCCATTCAGTTTTTTCAACCTCAGCAATCATTTCATCAAAACCAATGGTATTGACCGCAATAAAGTTTCGGTCAAAAACGCTTGGTTTTCCTGAGGCAAGGGCTTTTTTATCCCACTCATTTAAGTGCTTTAAAATACCTAACATCAGTGCGTAGTCACCACCAATTTTAGGTTGGAAATAATAACGGCTAATAGGTGTACTGCCATTGGTCATCATTTCAAGCGGTGCTTGTGGGTCTTGGAAACGTTCAAGTCCTCGTTCTTTAATTGGGTTAATCGCAACAATGTTGCCGCCACGTTTAGACACTTCACGCAAAGTGCCTAACATACGTGGGTGATTGGTTCCGGGATTATGCCCAAAACTAAAAATCGCATCGGCTAAATCAAAGTCTTCTAGGGTGACTGTGCCCTTTCCTAAACCAATCGAATCAAGTAACCCAACGCTTGTGGTTTCATGGCACATGTTCGAACAATCTGGAAAGTTATTTGTTCCAAAGCTTCGCACAAACAGTTGATATAGAAATGCCGCTTCGTTACTGGCGCGACCAGACGTATAAAATGCCGCTTGGTCTGGGTGGTCTAGCGCATGAAGATGTTTAGCAATAATCTGAAAAGCTTCATCCCATGAAATGGGTACATATTTATCAGTTGCTGCATCGTAGCGAACTGGGTCAGTTAAGCGACCTAAATCTTCAAGAAAAAAATCACTTTGTTCAGACAACCAACTGACTGTATGACCTGCAAAATATTCAGGAGTAACTGTTTTACTGGTTGCTTCAAAGGCAACCGCTTTTGCTCCATTTTCACAGAAATTAAACGCATGAGCATTTTTCTTTTCAGGCCATGCGCATCCCGGACAATCAAAGCCTGTAGGCTGGTTAATATTGAGTAAGGTAATTGAACCTTTTTTTAAAATATCTTGTCGTTTTAGATTTCGAGCGACACTCAGTAGTGCCCCCCATCCCCCAGCAGGATGAGTGTAGGGTTCAATTCGCGCAAAGCCGTTATTTTCTTGTATATGCTTTTGTTCTTCAGAATTATCCACTTTGTCATCCTCTTATTTCTTTTTACACATTCAACAGATGCAATAAATTCACAATTTAATTATGGTTATATCTACGCTATCCGCTGTCTAGCTTATGGGTAGAGTCCGCTTTTTATGCTATTCCCAATATTTTAAAAGCTGGCTCAATCGTTCTTATAATATGTGCCATATTTTTTATAATTACAATAATTTAGCCAAATCGAAAAAATCATTTAAATTAAATAATAACAATACCTTAACATCAGAAAGATCTATTTTTTACAGATAAAAACATAATTCACTTTATATTTTTCACAAATAGAAATGGTGTGATGAACTGAAATTTACGTCATTTTAAGTAGGTTTTTATTGGTTTAAGCAGTATAAATTAATTGAAAAAAACAGATTTAGAGAACGTATGAAGGTTGTGATTGCGCCAGATTCTTTTAAAGACAGCCTGTCGGCTTTGGGCGTAGCGCAGGCAATTGCTCAAGCATGGCAAAAGGTTTTTCCTGAGGCCGAAACGATTCTATGCCCTATGGCAGATGGGGGTGAAGGCACACTTGAAGCAGTATTAGAAGTCTGCAAAGGTGAATGGCGTGAAAAAACCGTAATTGGACCCTTAGGTAAACCTGTTCAGGCAAAATGGGGATGGTTAAAACAACAAAAAATAGCCATGATTGAAATGGCTCAAGCGAGCGGCATACAGTTAGTTCCACCATCAGAACGTGATGCCTGCCAAAGCACAACTTTTGGAACAGGCCAGCTCATTTTAGATGCTTTAGACGCAGGTGCAAAAGACATTATTTTAACTGTGGGCGGTAGTGCAACCAACGATGGCGGCACTGGTTTATTAACTGCATTAGGTGCACATTTATTAGACTCGAACCAACATGTTTTACCCGATGGCGGTCTCGCTCTAAGTAATCTGTCAAAAATTGATTTAACTCATTTCGACCCGCGTATTCAGCAGACACGTTTTTTATTGGCTGCCGATGTGACCAATCCACTTTGCGGCCCAAACGGTGCATCTTATATTTTTGGTCCACAAAAAGGTGCCACCTCCGCTCAAGTACAGTTACTTGATCAAGCCCTTGTCCATTTTGCCGATATCTCTGCCCAACTTCTAGGTTTCGATAAAAGAGATGAAGCAGGTTCTGGCGCTGCGGGAGGTTTAGGCTTTGCAGCCAAAAGTTATTTAAATGCTGAGTTTAAGGCTGGAGTCGAAGTTGTAGCTAATCTCAATCAACTTGCTCATAAGATCTCTAACGCGGATTGGGTCATTACAGGTGAAGGCAAATTCGACCGACAAACTTTAAATGGCAAAACAGTTTTTGGTGTGAGCCGAGTCGCAAAAATGAAAAATGTACCTGTTATTGTGATTGCAGGAACTTTAGGCGAAGGCTACCAAGCGCTTTATGAGCACGGTGTTACGGCTGCTTTTTCACTAACAAATGGTCCAATCACATTAGAACAAGCCTGCGAAGAAGCAGCAGAACTCATTTTCGAAAGAACAATCGATATTGCGAGATTAATTCAGTTTAATATGAAACAACCGCTAAAAATTACTTAGTTATCTTTAAAACAGTCAAACCAACAAATAGGAATGCCTTATGAACGTTATTGATGCCATTCAGAAACGTCGTGCTATTAAGCGCTTCGATCCTTCATTTCAAATCTCTGAAGAAAATAAGCAACAGTTATTACATGAAGTTTTAGCAAATGCACCAAGCGCTTTTAACTTGCAGCACTGGCGCCCTGTTGTGATTGAAGATGCTGAGTTAAGACAAAAAATTCGTACCATTGCATGGGATCAACCACAAGTTACCGAGGCTTCTTTACTCATTGTGTTATGCGCAAAAGTAAGCTCGTGGGAAGTCGATGCTAAACGTGTGTGGGATGGGGCTTCTCCGGAAGTTCAAAATATTATGGTTGGTGCAATTGATCAATATTACCGTGACCGCCCACAAACTCAACGTGATGAAGTTATGCGTAGTGCGGGTATTTTTGCTCAAACCTTAATGCTTCTTGCTCAAGAGCATGGTTTAGACAGTTGCCCAATGGATGGTTTTGACTTTGATGCGATGGCGAAGTTAATTAACTTACCTGAAGATCATGTGGTGTGTTTAATGATTGCAGTTGGTAAATCGGCGACTCAACCTTACCCACGTGTGGGCAAACTTCCTTTTGATGATGTAATTATTCAAAATACATTCTAAGGTTTTAGTCAGATTTTAGGCTTCCATACAATTCTATATTTTTTAATATGAATCGTTGGAAGCCTTCAATTTTGTATCATGATAAATCTGATTGTGAGTCCTATTTAAACTGGATCAGAAAATAATCTAATAATCTCTCCCTTTCCCCTGCCTTATTTGGGTCTAGAAGTTGAACCATCGCCCCATCAATCACAAACAAAAACATGTGCGCATCTTGTTTTGAAGCATTTGCATTGGTTGTTAAAAGTAAATTATAGATTTCATTAATGAACCAGTTTCGATATTGAACGACCACTTGATACGCCTTGGGATGTGTTTTCGCAATTTCAAAAATAGCTTTAAAAGGCAAATGGTAAAGCCCTTCTAAATCTGCATGTAAAAAGTAAATTTTGCGAATTTTTTCAAGCAGGGTTAATTCTTTTTGAACATAGATGATTGAAATGACCTCTTGTTTAAGTCCATCTTTTTGAAAAGTCAGGCTCATTTCAATAAGACGTTCTTTCGAGTGAAAGTAATTATAAAAAGTTGCTTTCGGAGTTTTCGAAGATTCAATAATGCGGTCGACCCCGACTTTGTGAAAACCGTATTTATTAAAAAGAAATCGGGAGGTATGAAGCACACTTAAAGCACGAAATGGAAGATCTGAATGTGGCATAGTTTTACCGTTATAAATTAAATTTTTGTTGTATATAAAAGAGATAAAAATGCCGCTGCCATTTTTTAGGGAGAAAAAAAGGCATAGCAAAGCCGTAAAGACTGTGCTTGGCACATCTCAAGTTTTATTGTTGATTAAGTTTTTAGACGAAGCGATTTAAAGTCTGAAAAGCCCAATGGCCATCAAACTGCTTTTAAAGTTTAAGTCGTGTCGATATAGACTTTGGCAAAGTCTGCCAAGAAATTAAGAATGTGCAAAGCCAACTCCTTTTTATTGGGAGTTCTGCCAGACATTTATAGAATTATGGTGGCAAAACGAAAGGGGGTTAGCAGACTGGCTCAAGACCCAGCACACCCGAAGGTGTCCCCCTTCCGTCCTACCGCAACAAAAGGGAGACGAACGAGTTCACATTAAAAAAACGAGTTTTTTCAATGCTCTTGAGTACGGTCTGCTAAAACCGACTGGCAATGTGGCCAGCAGGCAAAGGATAGTGCTCCGCCCTTTTGCAGTCAAGCACACAAAATGACATTTGTTTTAAATTAGATCATTAAAAAGTAAGGATAAATAATGAGTGAGTTATTGTTAAATGGGGGTTTATAAAGGGGAGTTAAAACAGCCTTGTGGTAGGCTGTTTTATTTTGGGGATATTTGAGATTAAAGATATAAGCTTAATTTTAAGAAAACTTGCAGATATCTATTGATCTTCGAAAAGAAAATTATAATTTAATCTTTCCGTTAAAAATAATTTAACTTTATTATATTTTCTAAAAATATAGTCTATTTCACAATCTATTCCCATTTCTTTAAAATATTCTTCATATTGATTTATGCGTTCAGAAAATACTGGATATCCATAATTATACATTTCAATTAACGACCTTAATGTTATTAAATATTCTTTATTAAGATTAATTAATTGATCTTTACTCACCAATCCATTACAAAATTGAATCAATATATTTTTATCAATTTTTAACAAAAAATTATTAGGAATTATATTCAAGCTAAACTCGTAATGATTCTGAATCTGATCAAGAACAGATGATAACTCTCTGCCTGATAAATTATATTTATTTTTTATATCCTCTTTTATTTTTTTAAAGTTGATTTCCGCCCACTCCTCTCTGAGGGGCAAACTCTTTGAAATATCTTCAAAATCTTTTCTATTCAATTTTTTCGTATATGTTCCAGTACTATACTCATTCTGAAGACAAGAAACTAATACTTGAAAATCTTGCATCTCTTTTGCTAATTCTAAGTAGTTTATATAAAAATCATAAATATTTATTAGAGAAACTTCTTCTAAATGTTTTTTATCCTCATTACTATAAGGATATCTAAATGTCTCTCCATTGGGATCAATTTTACTATATTCTTCAATAGCATTTTCTAATTTTAAAACTATATAATTTAATCTATTATCACCCACAAATGACAATTGACTTTTAAAAATATTCCATAATTTTTGAATATTATGAGTGACAGTTAATTCTTTTTGGATAGGACTTAAGTATTTTTTTAAAGTATTAATATTATTAATTTCTGCTTTTAAAAAAAGCTCTATAGAATGTCTAGCTGTAAAAACAATAGGATATATAGCTGTATCTTGTGTCCAGAAAATAATTTCTGAACCCTCTAAAGCTTTTTTATCAAGTATTGATTCCAACATAGCTATTGTTGCTGCTTGATAGCCTTCTAAGTAAGTTGATATTCCTGTCCATCCATTATTCCCGACACAAGCATTTAAATGATAATATTGATGATTGCCTTTAAAAATTTTATAACTCATAATTTAAATTAACTAAAAACCTTAATAAAAAATTAAATTATAATAAAATATCTATCAAAATCAATTAAAAAATTTTAACTAATAAAATAAAAAATTACTTATTTGATGTCAGTAAACTCAGAAACAGGTTTGTTAACTTCAACTTTTGTACCAGCAAATTTTTCGCTCACAAACTTTTGTACTTTAGGTAAGTGGTAAAGTTCACCAAGTTTCGTATAGATCGGGGCATTTTTATTCGCTTCAGCCACACCACACCCAATAAGTTCACATAAAGCTTTGTAGACTGGTCAATAGGTTCACGGAAGATAGAATCTTTCAGCAGAATTTAAGCTTATTTCATAAAATGATTATTCTCAGAAATTAACATCCTTAAGGACGCTGAATCGTATTTTTCTAATAATTTTCCAATTCATGCTCTAAATCATTTAGTACCTATGCTATCTCTAATGTTAGACCTTTATTTAAATGACTATAAACTAAAACAGCCTATTGATTATAAGCTGTTTTAAGCTAGAAAGATTTTTGTATAAGCTGCATTACGTTAATTTTAAATGATCTTCATAACTCATTATCTCTAAAACGTGTAATTTACTTATTTCTAGTTTTTTCATAATATCTGGGATCAAAGATCTATTAGCTAAAAAGAGCTGATCAGTCCTATCAAATCCACCTTGTAACCTTATTTTTCGATTTTGAACATAAATATTCATCAACCGTTGTTCTCTTAGACTTTGTATAATGGTGGTTTTATATTCATCAAAATCTATTTTTTTATTATCTTTAAAAGAATACTCATCAAAAAGTTGATAGTAAAAGTTTAAGAATTTTTCTTCCCCATTTAAATATTCATTCAGACTATTATTTTTCAATGAGATGTCGTAGCACATGATATTCGATTGATCAGCTTCTACTTCTGAAAGCCAATGATCAAAAATAGAAATATGAATGACTGTGTCCCACATAAATTTACTCAAATTACTAGAATTTTATAAGGATACATTAAGAGCTTTTCAGTAAGGTTGAAACCAAGGTTTCTTTGGCTTAGCCCCAGTATATGCTGGGCTAACTTTAATTGGCCCTTGACCTTTTTCACATTCTTGAACACCCCATTCACTAGGGCGAAAACGCGCATTAGCTCCATCGGGTTCAGGTTTACCAAATTCTTTTTGAATATCGTAATCAATGAGTGGAATTTCAAGTAACACGATATCTCCACGAGCACAGACGATTTTAGGACGCTTTGTATCGTAAACCCATTTACCATAACCATTTTCTTCATTAGGATCAAAGCGCATGACGGCCCCTATTTGCTGATCCCATGCCAATTCCATTCGAGGAGGTTCCATCGCAGTTACCCACATTCCTGCGACTTGTACAGGATGAGGGAAACGTACAGCCTGTAATCCCCGTAAACTCAGGGGTAATTGTGGCTCACCGTTGTCAAAAGCATCGTAACGACTAATTAAGCTCCCTTTGGGAATCAACAGTTCTCCATATTGCGCATCTTGAGATAAAACGAAATGACTGCGACTTTCCTTGTAATGCTCCTTAAGTGCGATCTCATACTTTACCGATGCAGTCATATAAAATAAATAACCTGCCCATAGGTCACATATCAATGCTAATAACAGAATGAATAGTGTCTTTTGAGAAAAAAACCGCACAGGCTTTTGTGCCTTCTTTCTCCAAAAGAATAGTGCTTTCACCAATAAACCTAGTGTTAGTACAACACCAATTAATGGGGCAATAAACAACAGAAAAATTGCAAAAAAGGAGAATGTTTGTACAGGTATCATAATTGTTAAATCTTTAACTTCATATTTTTCAAAGGTGGGCCGCCAAGAAAATTGTATATCCGTATTTAAAAAATAGACTTTATAATTTAAAGACTCTTATTTTATAGTTTTAGCATTTTCACACACTAAATTAAGCATAGCTAAATCATTATCACTACTAGCTTTCATTATTTCACCCTTTTTATCATTCTTGTACTTAAGTTCACCATTATTTTTATCACCGATCATAAAGTCTAAAATCTGTATCGTCTTATGTGAACAGTCAAAAGCCATATGGTATTGTGCGATATTATCTTTATCAAATTCGCCTGTATAAAATTTTGTTTCAGGTACACCACCTGATTTTCTAGTAACAGTAATTTTAAATTTACTTTTACTCGGTAAATAAAATTCGATTGAATCTAGTTCAAAAGCATAAGCGATATCCTCTTGTTGAAAATAAACTTCTTCTGCTTGAATACTATTTGAAAAAGCTGCACAGGTAGCGAAAATTAGGCTCAAAATTGTTTTTTTCATTTACTAGAACTCATACATGTTTTTCTGTTACCTGATTTTATATAATTATAATATTCATTCATAGCTGAATTAAAAAAATCCCTTTAGAATAGAACACTTATTGAAAATTTTACTGTATAAAACTCCAAAAAGGTAATATGGAAATTTCCTATACACATTTTAGTAAAAACCAAATTAGCAGTAAATGAGAATATAAAAATTATTTTAGTTGATCCCCAACATAGACATGGATTATTCAATATATTAATAAAAACTACCTCACTAGAGTGGTGAGGCAGTTTTGGATATATGTTTTACTTTTAAAGAGGTGTTCCACAAATATCTGTAGTGCTTGTTGGATAGGTAAATTGTAGTTTTGAATGATCAGATACTATTTCATATGATATTTCTTTACCTAAAGCACTAGAGTTGGAAGCATAAAATCCCTCTTCAATTGCAATAGCAAATTTCATTTTGCTTAATGGAGTTGTATAACTCCATGTGTATCCTCTATCGACTCCATTTACAATATAGCCAATTTTCTTGCTGATTTGATTGTAATAAATCCCAACTCTAACTGTTTCATTTGCTAAAACTTCATTTTGTGTCTGAGTTGGGGTTATGTTTCCAGAAATAGAACTCATAAATAAATTTTGCTGTGAACCATACGCACTTCCAAAACTTGGAGCGGCAAAAACAATACCGTCATAATTACTTGTTCCCGTGATAAATCCTGAAGCTAGCTCATTTGAATTTAGATGTATTGGTTTCTTAAAAATATATTCAAAAGCAACAACATTAGACTGAGCAATATTGGTATCAGATTTAGTTTTTATCAGTGTTCCTATGTTTATATTAGCCAAAGCCTTAGTTAACACTTTCTGTCCAGTTATTGTTATATAGTTGCTTGGATTTGGCGTCCCTTCTGGTGTTTGTGAAGCGCTTGGATCAATCTCTAGATCACCAATTTTACATTCGGCCCAACTCTGTACACTGATAATTAATAAGCTAAGAATCAATATATTTTTTTTCATTATTTCACCTTAATTTTATTGTGATTTTTGATTGTATGGTAAAAATTTAATGTATAGAAATTTTTCAGATAAAAATGGAATTTTCCTATAGGAAAATATACTCCTATTTCTATGCCCTAGATTTTTTGTTTTATCCATTTATTTAAATATAAGCTAGTTAGAATTATCAAATAATAGATTTGGGATCTTTAACACCTATGCAAATTAGCGCAAGCCATCCATCTGTTATATATTTTGCCCCTGATACAAGATAAAATATACCGATATCTAGGAGAGTATTCCCCCCTACATACTATAATTAATAAGATTTAATGAGAAGTTATGGATAACTGGAAGCATATCATCACCGCCGTTGTTGTGACTATTGTTGCAACAATATTAATCCCTTTATTTTCAAGGTTTAACCCTCTAAAACTTTCTTTAGCTTGTTTCTTGTTTTCCACTTTAGGTTTTGGTGTAGCAGTTACCTATGGCCGTAAATCTAATAATCGAGGAGTAGATGGTGATTGGGGAGCACATGGGTTATGGAAAGAGATATTTAATTTAGAACTAGTAACTATCAGCGTAGGCGTGGGAGTTTTGATTACTCTTATACTTATGTTAGGAGTTTATTTTTCTAGGAAATAATATTCTTAAACTGACAAATAAAAAATTAATATCAGTCTACTTGTCATTTAATAATTTCTGTTTCGAGCCATTTTTCAAATATCATCAATATACTTTCATTGATACCTGTTTCAGGTGGTTTCACCAAACAAAACCTTTTCTTGAGTGATTTGGATTTTGGCCAAGGTGCAACCAAAAGCCCATTTTCCAACTCATTTTCAACATACATAGATGGAACGAGGGCAACCCCCAAACCTGCTAATGCTGCTGAAATCGCCATTTCATGAAGATCATATCGCACGCCTTGAGCAGGATGTTTAAATAAGATGCTATTTTCCGCTGCATACTCCTGCCACGCTTCAGGATTTTGACGCCGATGGATACGGGGTAATTGTAGCAATTGGCCCGTTAGCTCTTCGTCTGACAAAAGTGCAGGATGGCATACAGGAATTAAGCGTTCTTCAAGTAAAAATTGGGTACGCATACCCGCCCATGCGGGATGTTCAAAATGAATAGCGGCATCAAAACCACTCCCCGACAAAATAAAAGGATCAGTTCGAACGGAAATATTCACCGTAATATCAGGATATTTCTGCTTGAATTTCCCTAAACGAGGAATCAGCCAACGATTGGCAAAGGTAGGCAGTGCAGATATTTCTAGACTTTGGGTTCCTTCAGGTAAACCTTGGATATATTGCGTATCCCGATCCAATCGCTCAAGTGTTTCACGAACATGATGTGCATAGTTCGCCCCCATAGCATTGAGCTTTACCCGACTGCCAACACGATCAAATAATTTACAATTTAAAAATGATTCAAGACGGCCAATCTGTCTACTGATCGCACCCTCGGTCAATGAAAGCTCTTCGGCTGCACGAGCGAAATTACCATGCCTTGCTGCCGCTTCAAAAGCTTGTAAAGAACTACTACTCGGTATCTTTCTACGCATCGTTGCAACCTCAAAGCACCAAACACTTTAGTGAATAAATATCACTACATAATGAAATAATATCGTTTTATACTCAAGTAAATAGCCTTTAGCATGATTAAAAGTCAACAACTTGACGATTTTTTTAATTTTCATGCCGAGGTGATCCCCATGTTATATACCGTCGAATGCAGTTATACCGATGCAACAACTGAACATGAGTGGAATGAATTTTATAGTGTTGAGAAATTAGCTGCCCTCATTTCAGTAACTGGATTCATCACTTCACAGCGATTTAAAGCAATCACATTTGCCTGCCCTACTTATCTGGCTATTCATACTGTTCAAGATGAACACGTAATCAACAGTGATGAATATAAACAAAAAGGTGGCGGAAACTTCTCACGTTGGCAAACTAACATTACCGATTGGCATCGTAATCTCTATGAAGTTCAGGACGTTGCACCTACGGTATCAGCAGATCAAGTTTTATTACTGAGTGCTCAAGTGCTGCAACTCGATAAAATAACAACCCCACCAAAACCCATACAAATGCAAGCAATAGGTTTAGACCAATCACCAAATTATCGCGTAGCTTATGTTTTATCACGTAGCCAAGCTGAACAGATTGCAAATACTGTTGATGTAGATCTCTATGAACCAATCACTATGCAACTGCAAAACTTATCCAATACTCAACTGAATCATGAGATTTAAAGTATGCCTAATCTTACTTTTTATGTTTCGAAAGAGCTGTTAGAACAAATTGAGGATGTCGTTGAGCTAACACAAGATTTTCAGTCTTTATGCGTTGAGCATCTCGGAGCTGAGGTGGAAAAGGTGCATATTATTTATATTTCGGTTCAATCAGGTTGTGGACATCCCATTTATGCTGAGTTGAGGTATCGCTTGTTAGCAAGCCGCTCTCCTGAAATGATGACTGCTTTTATGCACAAACTTGATCAAATTATTCAGAAATCTTTGGATGTTACATCCCGCATTCGATGTTTTGCTTATCCACCTGAACAGCTGTATGCCTATAATTAATAAGAAATCGGAGAGCTTAATGAATCATCAAGCACAGAAATCACATCAAATCGGTGATTTTTTAGTGACTGTTTTGAGTGATGGTGAAATGAACGTCAGTCTGGCACTTTTAGCTGGGATTGATGAAAAGTCTGCTGAAAAAATACAAACTGATGCAGGCGTAATTAATGCAGATCAAATTGACATTAATTGCTATCTAATTCAGGGCAATGGACACACAATTTTAGTCGACTCAGGAACAGGAGGGTTGAATCATGCAGGTGGTTTGCTATTAAGAAACCTTGCTCAACTTGGCGTTGCTCCATGTGATATTGATACCATTCTCATCACCCATGCACATCCTGACCATATTGGTGGATTGCTGGATAATGAAGGAAAACCTGTTTATGAAAATGCTAAACTTTATCTGCATACTTTAGAGGTTGAATACTGGCAAAATGATTATGCCTTCGCACAAGCGACTGAACGAGGTAAGCGAAATTTTGATCTGATGCGTCATACCTTAAATGCATACGCACAATCCTTACACTTTTTTGATGGTCATGAATCCATTGCTGGTATTCGTCCGATCTTACTTGCCGGCCATACACCGGGACATACAGGCTTTCAGATTGGAGCAGGTGAAAGTAGCTTATTAATCTGGGGAGATATTGTGCATTTCCCGTATATTCAGTTAGATAACCCTAATGTTTCTATTGCCTTTGATTATGATTCAGATCAGGCAAAAATCACACGGAAAAAACTTCTGAAGCAAGTGGCAGAGCAAAAGCAATTGATCGCAGGTATGCATATCGGGAAATCAGGATTTGCATATATCCATTCTATGGAACAAAAAGATAGATATGAGATTTCATATTTAAATGAACCTCATTAACATAATAATAAATGCTCTATGAAATACAAAAAAGCCCCTGCTTTCGCAGAGGCTTTTGAAATTTTATTTTATAAACAATAAACTCCTTAACATTTCTAATAGGAATATAAGTCATGGAAAACCAAGACATGATATCAATTGCTCATAGATATCTTTCTAATACCATTTCTAAAGTAACAAAGTTACCTATGCATAAGCTAAAAAATGGGAACTCTGTCGAAAATGAAAAATCTTTCTTCTTTGTACATGATTTTGGCAATTATGAATTAGAAGCAAAATTCAATTATTGTGATGGTTTTCCAGAAAAAATAGCTTTACTTATACATGGAGGTAACTCTGACTTAAGCTCTTTAAGTCCTTTAGAAGATCTACTTAGAAAGAAAAATATTGGAACTCTTTCATTTAATTTAAGTGGGTTAAATAGTACGAGTAAAACAAAATCATCTTTATCTCAAAATATAAATGAAAGTATTGCTTTTTACAGTCTCTTAAAAAATGTGGATATTGTTATTGGATATAGTTTGGGTGGTTATATTGCAATTAATTTGGCAAAAAAATTTCAAATAGATCAATTAATTTTACTATGTCCAGCTATATATTCAGATCAAGCAGTAAACAAAATTTATGGAAATGAGTTTAAGAATGAAATTTCTAAACCTTATAGTTTTTATTCATCATCAATTTGGCATTTTTTAATGGAGTATAAAAGAGAAGTATTAATAGTATATGGAGAATTGGATGGAATAAAAATGGATGATGGAAAGTCGAAAGGATTTTATGAAATTAATGGTATGACTCAGTATTCTCCCATTCCCTATGAGATAGTCCAAACATTTAAAAAAATTTCTATCCGAAAAGCTAACTTTAATTTAATAATTGAGAAAAATAAAGATCATTATCTTTTAAAAAATATAAAAACTTATAATATTAAAAAAAATATTGATTTATCAAAAAAGAAACTCTAGTCTGTAGCAGAATTTTAATCACAATAAACTAGCCATGAATCAAATAGTTAAGAACTTAGAAACTTATCATCTTCATCTTTCTTCCGAGCTTTCTCATTTAATTAATGAAATGTCATATGAGTTGGCGTTATTAGGAGGTCCAGATTCTTTATTTGTTCAAGAAAAGATTCCGGCTTTTAAGGAAATACTAAGTGCAAAGTTAAATTCATATGAAAAAAGTATGATAGAAAAATATATTCATAGAGAAATACCCTACCTAGTACTTGAAGGGTTAAATATTAAAAAATTAGATCGTAGTAAAATTGATATTACTCAATCAACTCAACTACCATCTCTTGAGATACTCGAAAAAGATATAGATATATTAACATTAGCTTCTTCTGAACAAATAATATTGGCACTCCTTGAAGAAGATGCTTTTGCGTTTGATATTGATAATGTGGGTAAAATCGTTAGAGTTGTTGCCAACCTAAAAGGCGGTGGAGCTACAAAAATTGAAAATGAGAATCCTGATAAGAGTTCACATTCAGGTATAGAGTTAACTGCACATACCGAAGCGCCCTACCATACAGTTACTAAAGTTGTTAACAATCACTCACCTGCTCCTTCTTCTTTAATTTTAACAGCAAGATGGAATCCCTTAAATGAACCTACAAGTTTAATTCCAATATCAAGAGTGTTAAGCCAATTAACTATTGAAGAGGTACTTGCTTTAACAACAGAAAGTTTTAATTTCACAAGAAGTGAAACATTTAACGAGGGCCAAGGATCTGGAGGAGAAAATGTTTCTATCCTAGAAGTAGATAAATATGGTTATAAAGCCATGAAATACAACTCATATAGATTCACTCCAAATGAGAATGCGTCTATAAAAATTAAAAATGCTTTTTATAAATTTGAATCAATTGTTCGAAAAACTAGTATTGTTGATTCTATTCATTTAAATCCTAATACCATTTTAATTATTAATAATAGTTTATGCTTACATTGTCGAGATACTATTAAAGATAACCGAAGAACATTAGTTCGTTTATTTGGTTATAGAAAAAATCTTGATTATATTGTACTGCAAAAAAATCCTCTTATTGTTAAAGGCTAATGAATTGAATTTTGAACTCCTACTTATCTTAGGCTTAGTGGCTATGGTAGCTGGATTTATTGATGCTATTGCAGGTGGAGGTGGCTTAATAACTCTACCCGCATTGCTCTTATCAGGTGTTCCTCCTGTATCTGCAATAGCAACCAATAAATTGCAAGCTGCCTCTGCAACACTTTCAGCAACCATTAGTTTCGCAAGAAAAGGACTCATCGAGTGGCGTAAAGCAATCCCTATAGCTTGTATGTCTTTTTTAGGTGGAATATTAGGGGCACTTTCAGTTACCCTCATGCCTAAAAATGTACTTTTGACTATCGTTCCAATACTTTTAATTTTAGTAGCCTTATATTTTATTTTTTCACCAAAACTAAGCGATGTAGATAAAAAACCACTTATTCCTTATTTTCTGTTTGCACTTCTAGTCGCACCGTTACTAGGGTTTTATGATGGAGTTTTTGGTCCTGGAGTCGGTTCATTTTTCATAGTTGCATTTGTACTATTATTAGGTTTTAAGTTGGTAAGTGCCTTATCTTATACCAAGTTAGCAAATGTGGCTTGTAACCTAGGTTCTTTATCTATTTTCATCATTAAAGGATATGTCATTTTTCCAATCGCTTTAGTGATGGCTGGTGGGGCTTTTATTGGGGCTTCGATTGGCGCAAAATTTGCGGTAAGATTTGGATCAAGAGTGATTAAACCTTTGTTAATATTGATAAGCTTATGTATGGCTCTAAAATTATTATTGGATCATAAGAACCCCATTTTCATATATTTTAGTCATTTCTTTTAATCTATTTATTACATTATTTGCATCTCAAAAGCGTGTTTTTTAGAGGCTCTTAAATCTGTTCAGAGCTCATTACTCTAAAACAGAATATACTATAGAAAAAGCTAAGCCCCGATTACCGAGGCTTAGCTTTTGAAAATAATTTTAATTAAAAAATTACTTATTTAATGTCTGTAAACTCAGAAACAGGTTTGTTGACTTCAACTTTTGTACCTGCAAATTTTTCGCTCACAAATTTTTGTACTTTAGGTAAGTGGTAAAGTTCACCCAATTTCGTATAGATCGGGTCATTTTTATTCGCTTCAGCCACACCCAATAAGTTCACATAAAGCTTTGTAGACTGGTCAATAAGTTCACGGAAGATAGAATCTTTCAGAACGTTTAAGCCGCCTTCAAGTGCCAATGTATTACCCAATACAATTGCATCTACGTCGTCTTTAACACGCACTGCCGTAGTCATTTGAATTGGTTTTAATTTTAAACCTTTAGGATTTTCAGCGATGTCATTGGTTGTCCCTTTTACAGGGTCAAAGTCTGGTTTAAGTTTAATGAGTTTAGCAGACTGTAATAATGTTAATGCACGTGCTTCGTTAGCAGTATCGTTTGGAATCGCGATTGTAGCGCCTTGTGGGAACTCATCAACAGTTTTAACTTTATTTGCATAAAGGCCCATTGGTTCCAAGTAAGTTGTCGCAACAGCAGCAACTTTAGCAGTATTTGAAGCGTTATAAGCCGCTAAATAGTTAAATGACTGAAACGCATTTACGTCTTGTTCGCCACTTGCTACAGATGTATTCAACACAACGTAGTCAGTCAGGTTGGTCACTTCGAGTTTAATGCCCGCTTCTTTAGTCTCAGGAAGCGTTGCAACATATTTCCATACGTCAGTGTCTGAACTCGTTGAAACAAGTTTAATTGTGCGTACTGACTCAGTTTTGTCTTTAGCTGGTGCTGTATTTTCAGTTTGTGCAGGTTGTTTATTACATGCAGTCAGTGTGAGTACAGATGCGCTGAACAGGACACTAAATAATTTTTTCATAGATACATCCTAAAATAGGAAACGCCTACTCTTCAAAAGAATGAGGCATTCCCAACCATTGGGTCGAAATGCAATATTTGGCTGGAAATAATTTCCAGATATATAAGGGTTTAGAAGCCTGAATTCAGCCTAATTTCTTCCTTGATCTTGCTCGCTGAACAATAGAATTATGTTTTGAATCAGTTTCTAAATATTGGATCATCATATATCAATAAGTGAATATTCTACAAATAACTTGTTCGATTTTGATATATAGACACGTTCTCCGTAAGGCACTGAAAATAAAAAACATATTATATAAATAAAACAGTTTTGATTAAAATATATACTTATTTGATTTATATGAAATTTTCAGGATTTGTTAGCAATATTTAAGCTAACTATGACGCTAATTTATACGCTATGCATAAAAAAAGCCCCTATTTTCACAAAGGCTTTTTTTAATTAGGTGGTTAAACTTAAATTCAATTATTTATGAACCCAAGGCACAGCTGGCGAACCAATCCACGCAGATGAAGAGTGAGTTATTAACTTAGAAGAACAATCAATTTTTATGCCTTATAAATCAAACTAGGATGACAATAAGGAAAAATATAGGCACGTGTTTCAATAAAATTTAAATAGCGTTATTCAAAATTGATATAAGCCGAGAAAATAAAAAAACAGGCATAAAAAAAAGCCCTCGTCATTAACAAGGGCTTTTTAAGAATTTGGCGGAAGCGGTGAGATTCGAACTCACGGAGGACTCACACCCTCGTCGGTTTTCAAGACCGGTGCATTAAACCGCTCTGCCACGCTTCCAACGAGCGCTATAATATAAACAAAAACACAAGTTGGCAAATCTTTTATTTAACTTTTAATTCAAACGCTCAAAATAAATACAAATTACTTTAGTTTTCTGGGTTTCCGTTCTTCTCATAGCGAATTGTATTGATATACCAAAGCTTTTTCCCAGATGGTGTATGCACTTCAATCTCATCATCTACTTCTTTGCCAAGCAGTGCACGGGCCATAGGTGATTCAATCGAAATATGCTGCGGGTGATGATCATAAATTTCATCAATCCCCACAATACGTAAAGTTTTTTGCTCACCTTCTTCGTTTTCAATCTCGACCCAAGCTCCAAAATAAACCTTACCGGCTTGCTCAGGGGAGTAATCAATGATTTTTAATTCTTCTAAACGTTTTCCTAAATAGCGTACTCGTCGATCAATTTTTCTAAGCAGCTGCTTGTTGTACTGATAATCTGCATTTTCACTGCGATCACCCAAGCTTGCAGCCCAATTCACTTTTTTTGTGATTTCCGGTCGTTCTTCATGCCAAAGTTGTTTTAATTCAGCAACTAATTTGTCATGCCCTGATCGGGTGATTAAGTTAGATTTCATGATTAAAAACCACTGTTCAACAACATATCGCTTACAAGATGTAGCATTTTATACCCTATTTTCTCATATCAGAAGTGTATAAATTTTCTTCCTTAAGAAATTCATGTGTTTATGATGATATATCGAATATTTAATTGTACGAAATTTGACAATACTTTTTTTCAATATTATGATGCGCGCAGATTAAATGTTGAGCATTTTTTAACCTTTCAGAAAACTATGTAGATTTTCTACACAGTTTGTTTTTTTCATTTCATGTCATTTTGAATGACGTCATGACTGCCCACCCCTTATTGAATTTATCAACTTTTAAAAGTTATGGCAGCTTATTGTCTGACTTTTTGGGCATAAATTATCTGTAGCGGAGACAACATGCACAGTAATTCAAGTTCAGGGTCGAGGCTTTGCCTTAACTCTTTATTTTCTTCTCTCCCGTTAAAAGCACTTGCACTCAGTACTATGCTTTTTCCATTTCATAGTCTTAATGCAGGAAAAACCCTACAGTACAATACTGTAGTAAATACAAATACTCTAACTGTTGTTGCGGTAGAAAGCCCGACAACCGTTTTCAAAGAAGATCAGTTTTTACATGGTTTTGGTTACGACTTAGCACGTAACTATGCACAAACCCTTAATGTAAAGCTGGACTTTAAAATCGTGGCAGACAATGCCACTGCACTTAGATGGGTTCAGCAAGGTAAAGCAAACTTTGCGATGACTACCGCAGGTTTAAGTACCATCGAGAACAAAGGTTTAATGTCCTTTTCTGCAAGTTGTGGTGACACAGTCAATTTGCAAAAAAATGGTTTAAATTCTGAGTTGAGCTGGGTGTTTAAACAAGCTGATGACCCCCTCACCCAGACTGCTAGCGGCTTTGTATGCCAAAGTAAGCAAAATGGTGTGACACAACAGCTTGCTTCTTTTTATAACCGCAATGTAGTGAAACCGGAAGCTTGGTCAACCATTCAGCGTGACTTAAGCAAGCGTTTACCGATTTATAAAGCGAGCTTTAAACAAAGTGCGGCTAAATATGATCTCGACTGGCATTTACTTGCAGCAATTGGTTATCAAGAATCATACTTAAAGCCAGAATCTGTTTCTCCCACAGGTGTTCGTGGCTTAATGATGCTGACCAATAGCACTGCTCGAGCAATGGGTGTAAGCAACCGTAGCGATCCTGCTCAGAGTATTCAGGGTGGCGCGAAGTATTACGATTTGATGCTAACTGAATTTGATAATATTCCCTTCCCTGATCGGAACTGGTATGCGCTTGTGGCCTATAACATGGGACCGGGTGCGGTAAGTCAAATTCAGAAGCGCTTGCAATCTCAAGGGAAAGATCCGAACAAATGGGTCAATCTCTATGACTATTTGCAAAGTAATAAAACGCGAAATGGTCGATATAAGCAAGCAGTTCAATATGTCACCCGTATCCGTGCTTATCTTGAACATATCAAAACGGCGCAAACACGAATCAATATCTAATTTTTATTGTTTAAAAGTTGATAAATTCATTGTTTGTATAAATAAAAAGCTTACCTCTATGGGTAAGCTTTTTATTTGAATTCTTTGAAATTTAAGCTGTTTGCTCTAACACTTTCTTGAACAAATCTTTTTGTTCTTGGCTTGGCTTAGCTGTTTGTAAAGCCATCAATTGAGACATATCGCCTTGAACTTTAATTTTACCAGTCATGAATGCCTGCATAGCAGCAGCCATATCAAACTCTAAGAATACTTTACGTAAAGTTTCAGCATCCATATTTAAAGTTGTTTTGGCATTTGAAGACAAACCTTTTTTGATTTTACCCCCATCTAAAGCTAATTCGGTATTTCCAGAAGCATCTGTAACTACTAAATTAATTGCCAAATTCGCAAGAGCAGGTGGCAAATTAAGATCCCCTGCTTCAGCAGTTAATTTTTCGACAGTAGCAAACCAATCTTCAGTTAAAAATGCAGGCATGATTCTTCCTCAAATTTATTTGTTCAATTTCTCTAGTTGCCTATCCAGACAACATCATGTGAAGCAATTCTGCTTGAGCGTTGTTATAGCATGTAATTTAAATTTAGGGCTATGACTTTTTGTACGGAACATTCATTTTTTAGTATTTTGATACATTAAAGGCACTTGTTTATAAAGTGCCTTTAATTGACTTATCAAGTAGTTTTACTCAGCAGCAAAACTTAAGTTCACAACATCTAAGCGATTCTTAAGCTCTTCTGGATCTTTAAAATCCAGCTCGCGCTGAGAATCTAGCGCTTCGAAATCAAACAGTTCACGGTCCGCTAACTGAGACGGAGATACGTTTTGTAACGCACCGAAAATGCTGTGTAAGCGTTTCGGATATTGTTTATCCCAGTCACGTAGCATTTCATTGAGCATGGCACGCTGTAAGTTTTCCTGCGAACCACAAAGGTTACATGGAATGATTGGGAACTGACGCAACTCAGCATATTTGATGATGTCTTTTTCTTCAACATATGCCAATGGACGAATCAGAATATTCTTTTTATCTGATGATAAAAGCTTTGGAGGCATTGCCTTTAAACTACCACCATGAAACAGATTTAAGAAGAACGTTGCAAGAATGTCATCGCGGTGATGTCCTAAAGCAACTTTAGTCGCACCAATTTCTTGTGCAAAGCCATACAAAGAACCACGACGTAAACGCGAACATACTGCACAGTAGGTTTTACCTTCCGGTGTTAAACGCTTAGTAATGGTATAGGTGTCTTTTTCTAAAATGTAATATGGAATGTTATTTTCTTCCATATAACGAGGTAAGACATCTTCAGGAAAGCCTGGTTGCTTTTGGTCAAGGTTAACCGCAACAACATCAAAATTGATTGGTGCAATACGTTTAAACTGCAACATGATATCGAGCAAGGTATAACTGTCTTTACCACCAGACACACACACCATGACCTTATCGCCCTCTTCAAGCATATTGAAGTCACGAATAGCATGCCCAACTTGACGGCGAAGCTTCTTGAGCAAACGGTAATAGGCCGAGCTTGTTGGAAGTTCAGGCTTAAAATTAAATCCCTGATTAGACTCAACTGGCGCGTACATAGACGAGATATACCCATAAATAAAAATACCGCGCAATTTTATATGATTCGGACGAGAATCGCATCAAAAGATTAGTTTCAATTCTTGAAGCCGTCACATTGCTCCTGCATGATGCAAAAGTCGTGCTTTATTTTGACTAGCGCGTTCAAAATTTGTGCAAAGTGCTTACTTTTTGGACTTTTCCACAGTTTTCCACAAAACCTGTGGATAAAATTGTGGATTTCTTCGTACTTGACAAACTGTTTAGACCTTCTGTTAAGGGTTTTATTTAAATTGATCATTTTTTAACCAATGTTTTTTACCTTTAAATATCAACATGTTAGTCAAGTCAATAGAATCATTTTAAAAATAATTTTTAATTTTTTTTGATGAGCATTCGAACAAAACAGCTTGATTTTTTGAAAGAGTCGAAATAAAAAATATTACACAAAAGTTCTTTCTGTAATATTTTTTGATAAACTCTTCGACAAGTTTTGAATATCTTAAAATTGTGAATAACATAAAATGAAAAAACCGGTTCAATTTCTTTTTTCTTGTTTACTGGGGATAACCACTTTTTCGGTCGGCATAACGTCGACTTCAGCAGGTCAGATGTATATTTACCAAGATAAAAATGGTAGTACATTGCTGACGAATCGAAAAAGTAATGATCAATCACTTAAAAAAGTAAAAGTAACCTATTACCCTGACAGTAATATTCATAGTTATACGAACTGGGGAGCCTCAGAGGCCTCTGTTCTACCAAGCTACAATAAAAATAAAAATGCTTTTGACCACATTATTAAACAGGCTGCACAGCAACACGGCGTATCAGAAGGCTTAATTAAGGCCGTCATGCATACCGAATCAGGATTTAATGTAAATGCTCGCTCTCCAGTCGGGGCACAAGGTCTTATGCAGCTTATGCCTGCGACTGCACGTCGATTTAACGTGACCAATGCCTTTGACGCTCAGCAAAATATTTTTGCAGGTGCAAAATATTTAAGCTGGTTGCTCAAGCGCTTTCGTGGCAATACACAAATGGCACTTGCTGCTTATAATGCAGGTGAAGGTAATGTTGATAAATACGGCGGTATTCCCCCTTTTCGTGAAACACAAGATTATGTGCGCCGCGTAACCAGTCGATATCAAAACTTATATTCATCTGGTTCAGGTTTTTCATCTTTTACTAATTCTTCTAATACTTCAGCGCAAGTCTCTTCTCAGTCTTCTAATTTAACGGAAAACACAACAGCTCAAATAGCAGCACCAGCACCTAAATATTCCTCTTCTCGTCAAATTGTGACTTTATCGAATGGGACATTTACTGATGCGCCTACGGGTACTTATGTCACGAACAATGCCACTGCTATTGCACATATTCGAATTGAATAAAAACTTTTACTGACGGATATATTCCATCAAATTTCTATGCTTTAAATTGTAAAGATCTATTACCTAATCCTTACCATTTAGGCAAATTTAGCCAATAATTCTTTAAATTTAGGTACATTCTACTTCGTGAAAGAATGTATCAATTCCTTATTTTTTTCTTGAATTTTTCCCCTAAGCCCCGCATATTAGCTGCATGATTTAGAATTTATAAATCAGATAACATTTTATTTATAAGAGGATTTTCTCAATGATGCGGATTGGTTTGTTTTTGCTTACCAACCTCGCGGTACTGGTTGTAGCTGGCATTATTTTGTCACTCTTCGGTGTCGGTAGTTACCATGGCGCGGGTGGCTTGAATCTAGGCAACCTTTTAGTCATCTGTTTTGTGTTTGGTATGGTGGGCTCTTTAATCTCACTGTTTATGTCAAAATGGATGGCTAAGAAAACGACCGGTACAGAACTGATCGACCCGAATGCTCCTCGTAACCAAGCTGAAAGCTGGTTATTGCAAACAGTCGCTGAACTTTCTCAACGTTCTGGTATTAACATGCCAGAGGTTGGTATTTTTCCATCATATCAATCCAATGCCTTTGCAACAGGCTGGAATAAAAATGATGCATTGGTTGCCGTTTCATCGGGTCTACTTGAACGTATGAATAAAGATGAGTTACGTGCCGTTCTCGCACATGAGATTGGTCACGTTGCGAATGGTGATATGGTCACCTTAGCCCTCATTCAAGGTGTCGTGAACGCCTTTGTTATGTTCTTTGCCCGTGTGGTAGGTGACTTTATTGACCGCAATGTTTTTGGCCGTCAAGATGATGAAGCACCGGGTATGGGTTACTTTGTTATTACCATGGTATTGGATATCGTCTTTGGTATTCTCGCTTCGGCTATCGTGATGTGGTTCTCTCGTTATCGTGAATACCGTGCTGATGAAGCAGGTGCGCGTTTAGCAGGTAAACAAGCAATGATTTCTGCATTATTACGTCTACAAGCTGAGACAGAAATGCCAGATCAAATGCCAAAAGAAATGAAAGCTTTCGCGATTGCGGAAGGTAAAGAACAAGGTTTCAGCTTAGCTGCTTTGTTCCAAACCCACCCAACAATTGAACAACGTGTGGCAGCTTTACATCAATTAGATTGCCCATAAAACGTTTAACGTGAAGAAATAAAGCCTCCAATCGGAGGCTTTATTTCTTATTACATGGTTTGATAGAAGCTCCACAGATAACTTGCTCCCCACCAAACAGCCAAGCCAATTAAAAGCAGTACAAAGGCACCTAATAAATCGGGTATATGTAACCATAACCAACTGACTACAGGATTACGCCAGAAAGCTGAGTGCTGCTGCTTCTTTTCGAGTTTTTCATGTAAATATGGATGAACGACATGAATATCACTTTGAATCGCATATTCTTCACGTATGTGCGTATGCACCACATCTAATGCTTTTCTACTAGGTCGTATAAAAATATCGAAAATAGTTCCTGCAACAGGAACAAAGCCCACTACAGCATCTACAACTGCCAGTTTAATGACTGGAGTCAGCTTATGTTGAGGTACACCAATCTGTTTAGCTTTATAAATGGCATAGCACGTCAACGCGAAACCAGCAACATCACCAGCAATTGGAATCGTGCTCAGTGCAGCATCAGCTCCAATACCTTGTTTAGTAAAAGGAATGCGAACCGCACTATCCATCATGGTGGCAAACTTAGCGAGATCTCGTTCTAGTGCGATGACCTGCTGCTCTGTTAATTTTTTTTCTTGAGGCATCTCAATCAAATACACTAAGGAAAGTTAAACTTAATATACTTGATTTAATGCCTCTTTTTAAAATAGTTTGCTTTTAACTAGAAGCGTTCGATCTAAACAATGAACGAAGCAACACGTACATCACTGGAATAAAGAATAAAACCAGCACAGTACCAAACATGACGCCACCTAAAATACTAATACCGATTTCTTGGCGACTCACAGCCCCTGCGCCTTGAGCAAAGACCAAAGGGATTACTCCAGCACCAAAGGCTAAAGAAGTCATTAGAATGGGTCTTAAACGCAAGCTAGCGCCATCTAAAGCCGCTTGAATTGCATTCTTACCCTTTTCTTGAGCCAAGGCTGCAAACTCAACAATCAAAATTGCGTTTTTGCACGATAGGCCAATCGTGGTTAATAGTGCGATTTGGAAATATACGTCATTCGGCAGGCCGAAAATATAAGAGAAAATAACACTTCCCCCTACGCCAAGCGGAATTGATGTCATCACAGCGGCTGGAATGCTCAAGCTTTCATATAAAGCAGCTAAACATAGAAAGATAAAGCCTGCCGAAATTAAATATAACCAGATGGCCTGATTTGTCGACTTCTGTTCTTCAAAAGATAAACCTGTCCACGCTAAACCGACATCTTTTTGCTGATTAACAAGTTGTTCAACATCTTTCATTGCCTGACCTGAACTGCTGCCACTCGCAACATCTGCCTGTAGCTGTAAAGCACTATATCCCATATAGCGTTTTACGATTTCAGGAGCTCCGCCCCAGCTAAAGTTAGCAAATGAACTAAAAGGCACCATTTCATTTTGGTTATTACGTACAGACCAATTATATAAATCTTCCGGTTTCGATCTGAACTCAGCATCACCTTGAATCATGACACGCTTAATACGACCACGGTCAATAAAGTCATTCACGTAAGTCCCACCCCACGCACTCGACAGAGTGTTGTTAATCGCAGGTAGCTCTAAGCCATTTGCTAATGCTTGTTTCTGGTCAATCTTAATATTGAGGTTTGCTTTACTATTGGTTGATTGCTTATCAAAGTTTTCAAAACTTGAGTAGCTTTTGCTCTGTGTTTGCAACTGACGGAAGGTGCTATCTAGAAAATCTTGCCCCTGCCCATTTAAATCTTGAATCCATAAATCCATACCATCAGTTTGACCTAGACCATTGACTGAAGCAGGTAAAGTCACATTGATTTGAGCATTATTAAAACGGCTAAAATATTTCATCGCACGCTTTTGTATAGCGTCTGCCGAATTGTCTTTTCCAGTACGCACATCCCACGGTTTTAAAGCAATAAATCCTTGTGCCAAGTTCTGTCCTGTACCCGAGTAATTTCGGCCATAACGGATTAAAACTAAGTCGACATTTTTATCTTCTTGAGTCAGGAAATATTGACGAACTTGTTCACCAATTTTTTGGCTTTGAGAAATTGGAGCACTATCCACAAGCTTAATTTGAACACTTAAAATGCCTTGATCTTCTTTAGGAATAAATCCACTTTTTAAACCGCTATAGAACAGGGCGAAAACAGCAATCAAAGCCACAAAAATCACAACAACCGATTTACTGTAACGAATGCTTGTTTGTACGATCTTGATATATTGATTTTTAAGTTGATCAATTTTTTGGTTAAACCAAACCGCCCAACGCATAGGCTCAGGGTTAGGTTTTAAAATTAGGGCACACAAAGCTGGTGTAAGCACTAAGGCAACGACGAGCGATAACGCCATAGCGGCAACTAAAGTAATGGAAAACTGGCGGTAAATCACCCCAATTGAACCACCTAAAAAAGACATTGGAATAAAAACCGCAGTTAAAACCAATGTAATCCCAATTAAGGCTCCACTAATTTCCCCCATCGACTCAATGGCTGCTTCTTTTGGTGTTAAATGCTGTTCATGCATGAGCCGTTCAACGTTTTCGACCACCACAATGGCATCATCAACTAACAAGCCAATGGCGAGCACCAGTGCAAATAAAGTTAAAGTGTTAATACTAAAACCAAGCACATATAAGACAGCAAAAGTTCCTAAAATAACAACCGGCACAGTAATACTCGGAATGAGTGTAGCGCGCCAGCTTTGTAAAAATAGGAACATCACCAAAATAACGAGAATAATCGCTTCAATAAGCGTCTTCACTACTTCCTTAATCGACTCTTGCACAAACGGCGTGTTATCTCGTGGATAAACAATTTTATATCCGGCTGGTAACTTGCTTGTAACCTGATCTAGAGTTTGATGAATAAGCTTAGAGGTTTGAATGGCATTTGCACCTGAAGATAGCGAAATACCTAAACCTGCGGCAGGATAACCATTAATGGTATTAAAAGACTGATAATTTTCTGCCCCCAACTCAACTCTGGCAATATCTTTTAAATAGACATAGCTCGCTGTTTGATTTGATTTCACTACAATATTTTTAAACTCTTCGACTGTTTTTAGTCGAGAACCTGCTGTAACTTTCGTATTTAAATACTGCCCATCGATAACAGGTAAATCACCAATCGCACCTGCGGCCACCTGTGTATTTTGAGCGGTGATTGCACTGGCAACATCACTTGGCATTAAATTATATTGTTTTAATTTATCGGGGTTTAGCCAGATTCGCATTGCATATTGCGAACCAAAAACATCGGACTCGCCTACCCCTTCAATACGGTTCAGGTCATCTACCACATGCGTCGTTAAATAGTCCGATAGCTCAATATTGCCTGATTTACCTGTAGAGTCATATAAACCTACCACCATAAAAGTATCGCCGAGTGACTTACTTACCGTAACTCCTTGGCGTTGCACTTCATCGGGCAAACGTCTTATGACGCCACTAATACTATTTTGTACTTGCACCTGTGCTGTATCTGGATTTGTTCCATTATCAAAACTAATCGTAATTCGGCTACGTCCCGATGAATCACTGGTAGAGCTGAAATAAAGTAAGTGATCAATACCTTGTATTTGCTGTTCTAAAATCTGAGTAACACTTTGCTCAACCGTTTGCGCATCTGCCCCACTATAACTTGCCGATACTGTAATTTTTGGAGGGGCAATATCAGGATAACGTTCTACGGGTAAATTCAGCACCGAGAAAATACCAAATGCCATAACAATAATTGCTAAAACACTGGCAAAAATAGGACGCTGAATAAAGAATTTAGATAGCATGGCTGCTCAGAATTAAGTCGTCAATTAACAGGTGGCAATACCGAATTCGGCATCTTGATCATCAACGAGCGATATATAAAAGACAAGTAGAATTAACACAATAAATGCAATTAGGACAAAAACAAAGCAGGAATGATTATTTCCTACAAACCCATAAAAAAGGTTTTAACAAGTGTCACTGAAAATTCATGAATTCTTCATGATCATGTCAAGTTCAATGAGCAGACTAGAGCCGTTTCGACTAAAACAATATGAGTAGAATTATGTTTAAAAGAGCAATTTTATGCTTAAGTTTAATTAGCTTAGTTGGTTGTAATGACGATGATAAAACTGAAAACACACCAACTAAGCCAGAATATCAACTTCCTAAAATTCTAGTAGTAGGACACCGTGGCGCTAGCGCTTTACGTCCTGAACACACTTTAGCTTCATATCAAAAAGCCATAGATGATGGTGCAGATTTTATTGAACCAGATCTAGTATCCACAAAAGATGGTGTATTGGTTACTCGCCATGAAAATGAGATTGGTGGAACAACCAATGTAAGTACCTTAAGCCAGTTTGCGGACCGTAAAATAACAAAAAATATTGATGGTAAAGACTTAACAGGTTGGTTTACAGAAGACTTCACTTTAAGTGAATTACAGCAACTTAAAGCGCGTGAACGTATTCCAGAGTTTAGACCAGCAAACACAGCTTATAATGACCTCTACCCAGTTCCAACTCTAGAACAAGTGATTGAACTAGCTGAAGCAAATTATAAGAAAACGGGAAAAATTATTGGTTTATATATTGAAACCAAACATCCGACTTACTTTAAAAATCATAATCTGGCAATGGAAGATGCCCTTCTTAAAACATTAGCCAAATATAAATATACACGTGATATTGCACCTGTCTATTTACAGTCTTTTGAAGTTCAAAACCTAAAAGATTTAAAAAGGGAGCTTGACCTTCATAAGACGCTTAAACATGCACAAATCATTCAATTATATGATGCTAAAACCTCTCAACCAGCCGACTTCGTTGAATCTGGCGAAACTAAAACCTATGCTGATTTAGCCACAGCACAAGGCTTAAAAGATGTGGCTAAATATGCAAATGGTGTAGGACCAAGTAAAGGTTATATTCTGAGCTTTAATGACAATGGCTCCGTTCAAACGACTTCATTTATTTCTGATGCACATACGGCTGGCTTAAAAGTACATCCTTATACTTTCCGTCCAGAAAATAATTATTTACCAAAGCCTTTAAAATATAGTCAAGATAAACCAGCTGAACGCTGCCCATCTGGCGCTTTAAAAGAGTTTGAAGCTTATTACAAAGCGGGTGTTGATGGCGTCTTTACAGATGACCCAGCATTGGGCCGTGAAGCTGTTAATAACTTTGAGAAAGCAGCAAAATAATCAAAGTTTCTAATAAAAAACAGGGCAATAAATGCCCTGTTTTTTTATTTTTCTACGACATTATCAAAGTATAGAGGAATCCACTGATATTGCTCGGTATTTACTTTATAAACATGACCAATGCCTGGGAATGGTAAATGTGGTGCTGCGACCCATTGCTGCTTATTTGAAATTTCAGCAAACATTTTTAGACGGGTATTAATCGCTTGCTCAGAGTTCACATCAAAATCTACCCCAGTTTTTGGAGCATCAAACTGCAAAGAATGTGAATGAACGATGTCTCCAACAAAAATGATTTGCTGATCATTACTTTTTAAGCGGAAGCTGTGATGACCAGGCGTATGACCACGTGTATCGATCACTTCAAAGCCTTGAATGACATCACCATCTTTAAATGTCTTAAATGCTTTTTTTGCTTGATAAGGAGCGAGAGCAGTTTTTACATTTTTCACAGTCCCCAAATAACTTTGTTTTTTGTCCGCTGGCACTGTTTTTTCAGAAGCTGGATTTAACCAGTAATCAGCTTCACGCTCATGTGCATAAACGTTTGCATTTGGAAATACAGCTTTTCCATTTTGAGCAATACCGCATACATGATCTGGGTGTAAATGCGTGAGTAATACTGTTTTTACATTTGCCAGTTGATAACCTGCCAATTCAATATTTTTTGCAATCGATCCAAGCTGTGGGCCAAAGCAGCTTGCTGCTCCACTGTCTACAAGCGTCAAACTTTTGCCATCATCTACTAAAAATGCATTTACAGAAGTCTGAATACCCTTCTCATTCACAGCAGCATATTTAGTTAATATTTTAGTTTTTTGAGCCTGATTTAAGTTTTTAAATAAGTTAGGGTTTAGATAAATCGCACCATCAAGTAAAGAGGTTACACGGTATTTTCCAAATTGATGGTGATAATAACCCGGTACTTGTTGGGTAGGAGCTTGCTCGGCATACGTTGCATGCATACTAAAAAATGCAAGACCCAAAGCTACACATAATTTTTTCATCTATTCTTCTCTATTCAGTTATAAAGTCAAAATCTTTAAAAAAGATTTAATAATTTTTTAAGACCCAAATTATATAATGCATGAAATGTGTCAGAAATATAAGTAAATGAATAGCTATTCTCCTTATAAGGGCAAAAGTGGGCTCAAACGTATATTAAATGCAACGGCTTACTCTATTTCGGGATTTAAAGCAGCCTATAAAAATGAGGCAGCTTTCCGCCAAATTGTTTTTATTAACCTTATTTTAATTCCAGTCAGTTTTTTTCTTGATGTAACCCGCAGTGAACATGTGTTAATGATTATTGTATGTCTGTTTGCAATGATCGTTGAACTCTTCAATTCGGCTATTGAAGCTGTAGTTGACCGAGTTTCTCTTGAAAAACATCAACTTTCTAAAAATGCAAAAGATATGGGAAGTGCTGCTCAATTTGTTGCACTTTCTATTATTGCCATTACATGGTTGTTCATTTTATTAGGATAAAAAAAACCATGCTTACAAGTAAATAAGCATGGCTGTAACAAAGAGGAACTTCTAGCTGCTGTTCCTGTTTTTTAATATAAGTCATTGAACTTAACGATTTCTTAAAATTACGTGAAAAATAAAAAAATCCCTGCATTTTGCAGGGATTTTTTTAGTTAAAGCGTTGATGCGTTATTACATCATGCCGCCCATACCACCCATACCGCCCATATCTGGAACAGCTGCTTTATCTTCTGGAATGTCAGTAATCATACATTCTGTAGTTAACATTAAACCAGCTACAGAAGCAGCGTGTTCAAGTGCAGAACGAGTTACTTTAGCAGGGTCAAGAATACCCATTTCTAACATATCGCCATATTCGCCAGTTGCTGCGTTGTAACCAAAGTTACCTTCACCAGCTTTAACTGCATTGATGACTACAGATGGCTCATCACCTGCGTTTGAAACGATCTGACGAAGTGGAGCTTCAATCGCACGGCGTAAAATGTTGATACCCGCTGTTTGATCTTCGTTAATACCTTTTAAGCCGTCTAATGCATTTACAGCACGTACTAGCGCAACACCACCACCAGCAACTACACCTTCTTCAACTGCTGCACGAGTTGCATGAAGCGCGTCGTCTACACGGTCTTTTTTCTCTTTCATTTCAACTTCAGTTGCCGCACCGATTTTAATTACAGCAACACCGCCTGCTAATTTAGCAACACGTTCTTGTAATTTTTCACGGTCATATTCTGAAGAAGATTCTTCAATTTGAGCACGGATTTGTTGAACACGCTCAGCAATTGCAGCTGCATCACCAGCACCATCAACAATAACAGTGTTTTCTTTAGAAACAGTGATTTTGTGTGCAGTACCTAAATCTTGAAGAGTCGCTTGTTCTAAAGACATACCAACTTCTTCAGAAATAACAGTTGCGCCAGTCAAGATCGCGATGTCTTGAAGCATTGCTTTACGACGGTCACCAAAGCCAGGAGCTTTAACAGCACATACTTTGATAATACCGCGCATGTTGTTTACAACAAGTGTAGCAAGCGCTTCGCCTTCAACATCTTCAGCGATGATAAGAAGTGGTTTACCAGTTTTCGCAACTGCTTCTAAAACAGAAATCAATTCACGAATGTTACCGATTTTTTTGTCAACAAGAAGAATGAACGGGTTTTCAAGCTCAGCCGTTAAAGTATCTTGCTTGTTTGCAAAGTACGGAGAGATATAACCACGGTCAAACTGCATACCTTCTACAACGTCTAATGCATCTTCGAAGCCAGAACCTTCTTCTACAGTGATTACGCCTTCTTTACCTACTTTTTCCATCGCTTGAGCGATAAGTTTACCAACAGTAGTATCAGAGTTTGCAGAGATAGAACCAACTTGTTCAATCGCTTTAAAATCATCAGCAGGTTTTGAATTTAAACGAATATTTTCAACCACAGTTCTTACTGCGATATCGATACCACGTTTTAAATCCATTGGGTTCATACCTGCAGTTACAGATTTGATCCCTTCATTTAAAATTGCTTGAGCAAGTACAGTTGCAGTTGTCGTACCGTCACCAGCGATGTCGTTAGTTTTGCTTGAAACTTCACGAACAAGTTGAGCACCCATGTTTTCAAACTTGTCTTTTAATGAAATTTCTTTAGCAACAGTTACACCATCTTTAGTGATGTGTGGAGCGCCGAAAGAACGGTCAATCACAACGTTACGACCTTTAGGGCCTAAAGTCACTTTAACAGCATCTGCAAGTACGTTTACGCCTGCAATCATTTTTGAGCGAGCTGAATCACCAAATTTTACGTCTTTAGCTGACATATTAAACTCCGAATCTTTTTAAATACTGAATCTGATAATGGATTGAGTTATGGATTGATTAGCCTTCCAACACAGCTAAAATATCTGACTCTTTCATGATTAAGAGTTCTTCACCACTTACTTTCACTGTTGTACCTGCATAAGTACCAAACAATACTTTGTCACCAACTTTAACATCCAAAGCACGTACGCCATTCTCAGTGATTTGACCATTACCTACTGCAATTACCTCACCTTGCGAAGGTTTCTCAGCAGCAGAACCTGGAAGTAAAATACCACCAGCAGTTTTGGTTTCTTCTTCTACGCGACGAATTACAACGCGATCATGTAATGGACGAATGTTGCTCATAATTAACTCCACCAGACTAAGTCTTTTTGATTAATCGTTATTGCCATAATCCAGAGCAATAACAAAATATTTAGATGTCACTTTTGTGGGGATGAAAAAAAACGCTTCAAGGGGAAAATGAAAAAAAACTTCTCTTTTTTGATCATTTTTTAACAGGTTGTGAAGAGTTTTTATTAAATTTAAAGCACAAAATAAAAGGGACTATTTTCATAGCCCCTTTTATTAATAAAAATAATAATATTAAACAATAAGTTGTTGGTTATTTAACAATTCATCCAATGTTGTATTTACATGATTCAAAGTAATCAATGAAATACTACTAAACATTGTACCTTCACCATCTCGGTCAAGACTAATAGTCGTGTTTCCAGCGTCTTGTTCTACGCTAATAAATTTCGCCAATGTGCTCACATCTTTAGAATAGTCAATTAATAGTTCACTTAAATCGATTTTGTCAGCTTGAGCATCAGTTCTTACATCACCTAAAGTAAAATCTAACACCGTGTCATGTCCACTCCCGCCAGTTGCATCTTGGCTATTTAGCAATTGGAACAGAATGGTATCTGTACCTTCATTGGTGATATAGGTATCGTTACCTTCACGCCCATTCAAAATGTTATTACCAGAGTTACCTGTTAAAAGATTATCTAAAGCATTGCCTGTTGCATTTAGATGAGCAGAGCCAACTAACTCCAAGTCTTCAACATAACGACCACTTTCTATATTTGTCGACCAATCAGAATATCCAACCAGACTATAACTCACAGAGCTAATTATTTTATCGTGTCCACCAAAATCCGTATCTTTAAGTTCAGACCCAACTATTTGTGTTTCCGAATAACCACTTTGAACCCAAACACTTTCGTAATGACTCGTATCTACCCAAGCCTCTTCATTATGACCATCAAACACATATTGTTGCTCATAATAACCTTGTTCAATCCATTGAGATTCATAGTGCCCATCTTGAACGAGTTGTTGTTCAAAATGTCCAATCTCTTCAGTATAAGGACCTGATAGTTCATATCCTGACTGCCATTGATTTAAATTATAATCATAGTAGGTATTCACATATTGAGTATACGAACCATCATCTGAATAGTAATTTATGCCATTTGAGTCCATGTAGACGTCTATTACGCCATCAACGACCCATGTATCTTGATAATAGCTTGTATCAATCCAAATATCTTGGGAGTAACTTGTGTCAATCCAAACATTTTCAAAATGGCTTGTATCTACCCATATATTATCAGTATAACCAGAAGCTACCCATTGCTCCTCATAATGACTTGTATCTATCCAGACATCCTGAAATACATCAACAACAGCAACCCCATACTCTTGAACAAAATCACTTATATGATCAACTATATAAATATTATCTGTAGCATCACCTATAAACTGATCAACCGTGATCTTAGGTAAATCATTAATCGCTTTGCTGATAGTTTCACTACGATTTCCTGCACGATCAATAACAGTAATATCAAATGATGTCGCATTCTCATACATATAAGTAGAGAAAGTTCCATCTGCCATGACCGTAGTATTTGTTACAAAAGGTTCTTGATCAGCAAAATGATATGTAACTTCAAGAGTAGCCTTACTTTCTGCATGCCCCGTGAGCTCGCCCCATCCATTCATGGCAAGCTGTGTGGCTATCTTCGGCGCCGTTGTATCATTTATAGCTACAACCGTTGTACCCCCACTCTCATTTTGATTGGCATCAACTACTTTTACCGTCAATATTTCACCATGCCAATATTGTGACCATAATTGTGTTAAGAAACTACCTTCTCTTCCGACAGTAGTTTGCCCAACCAGATTATTATTAGCATCAAAAATATTAACAGTTGAATATGCTTCCGCTTGCCCTGAAAGTATATTTCCATCCTCTAATACAAGCTGAGTTGCTGCATTTGGTGCGACAGTGTCTATAGGTGCCTTAATTTCGGTGTAAGCGCTTTGATAGCCATTTTGCTCCACAACAACGCGTAAAGTTTGCCCATTCGCCTGAGGTGAATATAATTGGATACTAAAATGCCCTGTTTCATCTACAGAACCACCACCAATATAATTACTATACACATCAAAAATACGCACCTCACTATTGAGCGAAGCAGTTCCCTCAATAAAGAAACCATTTTCAGATACAACGACCTGATCTGCTGTTGGTGGTGCATTAGTATCTGGATTAAAAGTAATATTAAGTGGGATACTTATATTTTTGGCTAAATCTGTTGCCGTGATAAATAACTGCTCTCCACGTAATAATGGTGGATAAATACTAGCATTGAAATATCCAGCTTCATCCGATTGAAATTCTGCTCTAAAATCTCCATCCGCATCCATTACTTTAATGATTACTTTCTGATCAGCTTGTCCCGTAATACCATAACCGTCATTACTAATCACCACATCATTAATTACTGGAGCAATATTGTCTAAAGGCGCAATAATTTCAGAGATTAGGCTGTATTGATTGATATTCTGGTCATAAACTCGAACTTGTAATGTCTGTCTCTTTAGATAATAGTCAATTAACTGAATAGCAAAACTATCATCTTCATTCACAACATTATTCCACCCTCCATTAATGATCTGACCATCAGTAGATGTAACAACAATCGACATTCCTGCTGTTGCCTTTCCTGTCAGAATATGACCATCTACATCCAGTTTTAGCTCCGTTGCAGTAATTGGTGAATTCGAAAATACAGGTACTAATTCATGAGCAACTTCGCTTCGGTTACCAGCACTATCTTTGACAACAATACTCAAATTTTGTGTCTGGTATTGACTCAGATTAATCCATTGATTAAATGTGCCATCGTACCAAACATAAGTTGTTGTGATAACAGCGCCATATTGATCAATAATTTCAACAGTTGAGTTTGGCTCGGCTTCACCCAAAAGCAATCCGTCTGACGTTAACGTAATATTTGAAGCAGCTGACGGTGCAACATCATCAATTAAAGCATTTTGTTTAACCTCAATACTTCGGTTACTTGCTTGATCAATTACAATAAAAGTAAGCTCTTCTCCATATAAATAGACTTGATTAAAAGAACCTGACACATTTCCAGTACCATCTACATAACCAGAACCTATCACCTCACCCGCAGCATTTTTGACTTCAATCCGAGTATTTGCTTCTGCTTGCGCCGTAAAGTTTTGACCGTTTGAGTCGAGTACAATATTTTCAATTGGATTTGGTGCAACATCATCAATTAAGGCATTCTGCTTGACCTCTATACTGCGGTTACCTGCTCGGTCAACGACAACAAAAGTAAGCTCTTCTCCATGTAAATAGACTTGATTAAAAGAACCTGACACATTACCTGTACTATCTACATAACTAGAACCTATCACCTCACCCGCAGTATTTTTAACTTCGATTCGACTATCTGCTTCCGCTTGCGCTGTAAAGTTTTGACCATTTTCATTCAAGACGATGTTTTCAATCGGATTTGGTGCAATATCATCAATCAAAGCATTTTGCTTAAATTCAACACTTTGATTACCTGCTTTATCTATAACGATAAAAGTGAGTTCCTCACCTTTTAAATAAACCTGATTGAAATAGCCTGTCACATTACCAGCGCTATCGACATAACCATAACCAACAAACTCACCCGCAGCATTTTTGACACCAATAAAACTATTGGCTTCTGCTTGTGCCGTAAAATTTTGCCCATTTTCGTCAAAGATGATGTTTTCAATTGGATCTGGCGTAATGGTATCCACCAAAGCATTTAACTTAAGTTCGACACTTTGATTGCCCATTCGATCTATGACAACGAAAGTTAATTCTTCTCCATGTAAATAAACTTGGTAGAAGTAACCTGTCACATTACCTGCGTTATCTGTAGAACCATGACCTATTAACGCACCCTCAGCATTTCTGACTTCTATATTACTATTTGCTTCTGCCTGCGCTATAAAGTTTTGACCGTTCAGATCAAGTACAATATTTTTAATCGGATTTGGCGCAATATCATCAAGTGGAGCTTTTATTGAAACAGCATCACTCACATTTCCAGCTCGATCTTTAACAATAACTGTGAATTCTTCACCATGTAAATTAGAGCTACCTAAGAAAATAGTGAATGTACCATCAGCATTTACACTCTGACTCCACGTATTCACCTGTTGACCATTCTGATCAAAAATCTGGATGAATGTATTCGGCTCAGCCACACCAGAAAGAGATGAACCATCTTCACTGAACGTGAGATTACTCGCAGCCGCGGGAGCAATATCATCAAGTGGTGCTTTTACAGTAACCGCGCTACTCAAATTACCAGCCCGATCTACTACAACTACCTTAAACTCTTCGCCATGCAAGTAGTTACTGTATAAAGAGATGTTAAATGTTCCATCCCAATTAACATTATTATTCCACTGATTTACCAATTGGCCATTCTGATCAAATATTTGAATCGTAGCATTTGGCTCAGCCATACCAGTTAGATATGAGCCATCTTCACTAAATACTAAATTAGTCGCATTTTCTGGTGCAGTATTATCAAAAAAGGCTGTTTGTTTTACTTCAACGCTGCGATTACCGGCTTGATCAATTACAACAAAAGTGAGTTCCTCGCCTTTTAAATAAACTTGATTCAAATAACCCGAGACATTACCAGCACTATCTACATAGCCAGAACCGACAACCTCACCCACAGCATTTTTAACTTCAACTTGGCTATTTGCTTCTGCTTGCGCTGTAAAGTTTTGACCATTTTCATTGAAAATGATGTTTTCAATCGGATTTGGAGCAATGTCATCATTTAAAGCATTTTGTTTAACCTCTGCACTGCGGTTACCCGCTTTGTCAACTACAACAAAAGTGAGTTCTTCGCCATGTAAATAGACCTGATAGAAGTAACCAGAAGCATTACCCATGCTATCGGTTGAACCAGATCCTATGACTTCACCATTGGCATTTTTGACTTCAATTTGAGTGTTTGCTTCTGCCTGAGCTGTAAAGTTCTGTCCGTTCGCATCAAGTAAAATATTTTCAATTGGATTTGGTGCGATATCATCAGTTAAAGCATTTTGCTTGATTTCTGGACTACGGTTACCCGCTCGGTCAACGACAACAAAAGTGAGTTCCTCTCCATGTAAATAGACTTGATATAAATAACCTGACACATTACCAGCACCATCTACATAACCTGAACCTAAGACCTCACCTGCAGCATTTCTAACTTCAATTTGAGTATTTGCTTCTGCTTGTGCCGTAAAGTTTTGACCGTTTGAGTCAAGTACAATATTTTCAATCGGATTTGGTGCAATATCATCAATCAAAGCATTCTGCTTAACTTCTGTACTACGGTTACCCGCTCGATCTACAACGATGAAAGTTAATTCTTCTCCATGTAAATAGACCTGATACAAGTGACCAAAAACATTGCCTGTACTATCTGCTGATCCATAACCTATAATGTCGCCATTGGTATTTTTAATTTCAATTTGGCTATTTGCTTCGGCCAAAGCTGTAAAGTTCTGACCATTGATATCGAATACAATATTTTCAATCGGATTTGGCGCAATATCATCATTCAAAGCATTCTGCTTGACCTCTGCACTGCGGTTACCCGCTCGATCTATCACGATAAAAGTAAGTTCCTCACCGTGTAAGTAAACTTGCGGGAAATAACCAAATACATTACCTGAGCTATCCGCATAGCCAGAAGCAATCTTATTTCCAGCCTGATCTAATACATCAATAGAGCTTCCAGCTTCTGCGTGAGCTGTAAAGCTTTGCCCATCTTCGCTGAAGATTATATTTTCAATCGGATTTGGTGCAATGGTATCAATTAAAGCATTTTGCTTAAATTCGACACTGCGGTTACCTACTCGATCTATAACAACAAAAGTAAGTTCCTCACCATGTAAATAGATTTGATTAAAAGAACCAGAGGCATTACCAGCACTATCCGTAGAGCCCCAACCTGTCTGATTACCCAATGAGTCAAAAACTTCGATCTGACTATTTGCTTCTGCTTGTGCTGTAAAGTTTTGACCGTTTGCATCAAGTAAAATATTTTTAATTGGATTCGGCGCAATATCATCAAGTGGAGCGTTTATTGAAACAGCTTCACTCACATTTCCGGCTTGGTCTTTAACAGTGACCGTGAATGCCTCTCCATGTAAATTGTTGCTACCTAAGAAAATAGTAAATGTACCGTCAGAATTTATGGTGTTATTCCATATATTCACTAGCTGACCATTATGATCAAAAACCTGAATCGTAGTATTCAGTTCCGCTAGACCTGTAAGATATGAACCATCTTCTGAGAAAACTAAATTGGTAGCTGGTGTAGGAGCAACCGTATCAGCGGTAATTACAGTATCGGCGCTTACTTGTCCACGAGCATCTGTAATTGATAAGAACAATTGATCACCATCAACAAGAGTACGGTCAAGCTGGAGACTAAAATAAATCGATCCATTCCAGCCGTTATCTTCACCGACTTTAATTTCAGCTACGACTTCACCTTGGGCATCTTTAACAAGGAGAGTACTATTATTTTCAGCTTGCCCACTTATCACTCCGTCTGAAGTAAAGCTATCTACATATGGGGCAAAAGCATAGTTAGGCGCCTGTATCTGAGCAGCTAAACTTACATTTCCATTTACATCTGTAGCCGTGACATAAACTGTCTCAGCATTGGTTAAAAACATACCTAATTCTATCGAGAAACTTCCACTCTCGTCGGTCCAATTATTCCAAAACCATTTATTAAGAATGTTTCCTTGTCCATCTTTAACCAAAATTTCAGAGAAAGGTTCTGCATGACCATAAACTAGATCACCAATATCATTGAAATTTAAATCTGTTGGAACAGGTGGAGGAGTCAGATCTACAATAATATTCTGCTCAGGGCTCATCAAACCTTTATTATCAACAATTTGAACGGAAATCTGCTCTCCATCAATTAAAGGACGGTTTACACTCAAGCTAAAATGACTAAAGTCACTCCCACTATTGTCATCGCCTAATGTAAGTTTTCCTAATTCATTACCCTCAGCATCACGCACAATTACCGTACTATTATCTTCAGCAACCCCAGAAATTAAACCTTCTTGTGTAATACGTTCAACATGTGGAATATAAGCAAAGTTTGGAACCTCGATTAGAGCTTCACTAATATTCTGATTTTTATCTACTACTTGTACGGTAACCGATTCGCCTTCTTTTAAAAATTGGAATACAGATAAGCTTGCAAAACCTTGCTCATCTGTAACACCGTTAGCGATTAGATTTCCTGTTCCGGAAAATACAAGAATAAAGCTGTTAGGTTCATTAACATGTACTGATAAAGTTTCACCACTTACATCAAATTGTGGAGTTTCTAAAAATACTGCGGGGGTATAGTCTGCGGTAATATATTGCGGATGGCCTGAAACATTATCTTTATCTGTCAAGATAATAATATGAGTCCCTTCCTCCAAAGGCTGTTCGAGGGACAAAGTAAATGGCCTCACTTCACCTAATGCCATTACACTAAAAGGCGTAATACCTGAGTTATCAAATACAGTAGAATCAAATTCTTGTAAAATATTTTCATTCTGATCTTTTACAATAAAGTGGCTGCCTTCAGTCGCATAGCCGATGATTACACCTTCTGGACTAATTCGTAGAATACTAAGAGCTGGAACTTCAGTAACTAGACCAATTGATGAGTGTTCACTGCTGTATCCATTATAAGTAGCGACGGCATAAACTTCTTGATTTGAACTAATTGAAAGGTCTTGTAGAGTAAATTTACCCTCATCATTAGTTATTGTACTTGCAAGCCAATCACCATTTTTATTGTAGATATCAATCTTGCTTCCTTTATAAGCACTACCTGAAATGATAGCTCCATCTATATTGTTGAAAGTTAGAGAATCTAGTATTGGCGAATTCGGAGTATGATCTACACTATAACTATGTACCTGTTGAATAATAGCTGTATTACCAGCTTGATCAGTAAGGCTAATATCAATTGATATAGTAGTTTCCAACTGTTCTGACCACAGAAGTTCTGCTGGAATTTCGGCAATCCATTCTTGGGTTACTTCATCAAAATGAAAGTTATAAAGAACATCATTTAAGGTAGTATTTACTGTAGTCAGCGTGCTGTTTAAATCTGTTGGTAGATTATCGATTTCCAGTTTTATCGAAATAATCTGATCTTTTTCAACTAAACTTATCTTATTATCTTCAGTAATTGGTTTAACAGTTACTGTACTTCCTTGAATATTTAAAGAATTATCTACCACCACTTTTTGTACAGCGGTTTCAGACGTATTACCTGCAAGATCTGTCACCACAGCTTTATATTGGTAAACACCATCCGTTAAATCTTTTTGATCAGCTGTTGTTTCCTGCCAAGTCTTTCCGTCATCTGTCGAAACTTCATAATGATCTAGTAAAGCTGCTTGTCCGCCGATAACAATCGGTTGGGCTAACTTCAAAGTAAAACTATTATCTTGTGTGATCTGGTCTGTTGCTGAAACACCTGTATCGGACAAATCAGATAAAGTTAGTTCACCTGCTTTCGGCGCCGTTGTATCAACAACTACTTTTTGGACAGCAGTTTCTGAGGTATTCCCTGCAACGTCTGTCACCACAGCTTTATAAAGATAACTTCCATCAATCAAATCTTTCTGAGCTACTATTGTTTCCTGCCAAGTCTTTCCTTCATCTTTCGATATCCAGTAAATGATTTGGCTATTTACTTCTTGTCCACTAATCTTTAAATCAAAAGTTTGATCTTGCGTAATCTGGTCGGTTGTCGAAACACCTGTATCACTCAAATCAGATAAAGTTAGTTCACCTGCTTTCGGCGCTGTAGTATTCACCACTACTTTTTGTATAGCGGTTTCCGATGCATTTCCAGCTCGGTCTGTCACTACAGCTTTGTAAAGATAACTTCCATCAGCTAAATCTTTTTGAGCTACTGTTGTTTCTTGCCAAGTCTTTCCTTCATCAGTAGAAACCAAATACGTTACTCGGCTGCCACTTTCCTGCCCTTCAACCTTTAAATTGAAGTTTTTATCTTGAGTGATCTGATCGGTCGTTGAAGCCCCTGAATCCAAAAGATTTTTGAGATTCAAATTACCCGGCTCAGGAGGCGTCGTATCTTTAGCATCTTTCCGCGACAATAAAGCAATTGTTCCTGCGCCCGCTAAAGCACTGACCACCCCAGACCAGATAGGTACAGAAGATGAAGAATCTATAAACTTTGGTGCATCTTTTAATTCTAAATAATTAACAGTGGGCTGTCCGGTAGCATCTTCACCCAAATTGGCAGTCCAATAACTCTGCCCTTCATTTAAAAGAATTTGCGGATTTTCGCTAATAAAATAGTTTTCTAAAACAATTTCAGTTCCATCTTTTAGATGAATAATTGCATTATTTCCCTCTCTTGTTATTGAGGCAATTTTTTCTGGGCTTATATCAATTTTTGCGATTTCTTTAGGATCTACTACAATATTTTTTGTCTGGCCTACATTAATATCAACTGTATTATTTTTTGAAGCAGTATTTACCATTAATGATACTTGTACCATTTTTCCACCATGAAATTTTAAATAATTATTAAGTTTTTCTAAAATATTAAGTAAAATAGATACTCATTTTTATAAAATATTATTAAATTCCATAAAATAATAAACCCTTATTATAGCTGCTTAAAAATCGCGGCTTTTTATAGTTAAAAGTTTTTATGTATTCATTAATATTATTTTAAAATGATAAAACATTTATAATGTTTTTCTATTCCCCATATATAGAATTTAAAGCTTAGGCATTGTAATGGATAAAATTTTATCAATCTACTCTTAAGTTAAATGTCTTATAGAATTTTTTATAAATTAAATTAATTGAAAAATCTTTAAATCGTAATTAAACCAATAATGATTAATTTTCCCCTCATTTGAAATGACATTAAAACTATTTGGAACATGATAATGCAGACGGCTAGATGTCGCTGTCCCTGCATGAATGTCATAAATAGGATGATCTATTTCTAAATGATAGATCTGCGTCAAATCATATACAGCAGTTTTATGTAGATGCCCGTGTAACATTCCAAATAGTCCTGTGGTACTCCATTTTTCGAGTGCCATTTTTCCTAATACAGGACAATCTTTAATACCATGCTCATCATCGGGTGGAGTATAAAAAGGCTGATGAAAAACCACTAATTTGATTTTATTCGCTGGCCCTTGCTGTAATCGCTCATATGTAGTTTGAATTTGCTCAATCGAAATATGGCCACGCGTATGATAACGGCGGCGTATACTATTCACGCCAACAATATAAAAATGCTGGGTTTCTAAAGTAGGCTCAAGCTGACCAAAAAAATATTGATAGCGAGTAAATGGAGAAAAAAAACGGTTCCAGACATGATACAAAGGAATATCGTGATTACCCGGTACAATAAGATAAGGAATATTAAGACTATCTAAAAATTGGCGACAATTATAAAACTGTTGATATCGGGCACGTTGAGTAATATCTCCGCTCACAACAATAACTTCAGGTCTATGTTGGGTACAAAAAAGCCGAATCGCATCTAAACAGGCCTCAATTTCTGTTCCAAAATGCAGATCAGACAGATGTAATAACATTTGGCACCATAATATTTAAAGCATTCTTTTCTACAGTGAAATTTAATGGTGTTTTCATCTCTATTATTTCGCCATCTAAAGCCACGGTAAGTTTTGATCTTTTTGCACAATCTACCATCACATGGTCTGCACAAAAACTATAAACATCTTGTGCCTCTTCTACTTTGCCTTGAATCCACTGCCACAACATGTTTAATAAACTAAGCCTATCACTTTTTGTAATGACCACTCCAGCAACTCGCCCTTGTGCAGCACAATCCGCAATTCTTAGTTTCATATCACACAATTGCAATTGATTATTACCAAAGAAAATTAGAGGTGTTTTAACTGGATATTTCTTACCATCAACCGTGACGGAGAGTTTCATTGATTTATTTTCTCTTAATAAAACATCCAAAGCCGAGGTATAGGCATGTAAAGGCAAACGTCCTAAGTATTTATTGTAAAGCTCACGTTTTTTTATAAACAATGGATAAAGGCCTAAGCTCGCATTGTTCAAATAAATATGATCGTTAATCGTCGCAATATGTACAGAACGTGGTGTACCTGTAGCGATGACTTCAGCGGCTTCTAATAAATCTAAAGGAATATCTAAAACTTTAGCGACATAATTAAAAGTCCCCAAAGGTAAAATTCCCATAGGGATATTGGTATGTCGAAGTTTTGATGCGACTGCATTTAAAGTCCCATCACCACCAGCTGCAACAACAACGCCTAAATGTGCACTTTGGCTATGCCGATGGATAACTTTATTCATCAAATCATCAAAGGTGACGCCCTCTGCTAATTCAAAAACTTGTATTTCAAAACCAAATTCGGTGAGTACAGTCATTAATTGTTCATACATATCTTCATGTTTCGAAGCATGAAAACCCGATTTCTGGTTATAGATGATAGAGAGAGGTTTTAAAGTCCGCATTTTTATTATCTTAGAGAGGATTTACCCTATATTTTGTATAGAAAATCGCCTAATAAAAGTCTCTTTATGTAAATTTCGAATGATGATCATTTGTTTAATCAATAATAATTCTCAAGAAAAATTTAAACATCAAGTCATTGATTTTAAAAAAAATAAATAATATAAATAACACACATACAACATAAAAATGTAAAGAATAAAATACACCAAAAAACAATAAATCCATGATTTTAATAAAGAAAATTTAAAAATCAAAATATCTATTTCTTATTCTTTAGTCTTATTTTTTTTATGATTTTATGCTTTAATACAGCCACTTTTTTATTTGATCTTTCATTGTACCTCAATGAATGACTTGTACATTGTTGTACATATTTTGAATAGGCCTCACCATGACCACAGTGAACGCACCAGAATTCGTTCGTCATCCTAAGCTTATCGCATGGGTTGAAGAAATTGCAAACGTAACCAAACCAGCAAAAATCGAATGGTGTGACGGAAGCGAAGAAGAGTATCAACGTCTAATCGACTTGATGATCGCTAACGGCACCATGCAGAAATTAAACCAAGAAAAACATCCTGGTTCTTATCTTGCAAATTCTGATCCATCTGATGTTGCGCGTGTTGAAGATCGTACCTACATTTGCTCTCAAAAGAAAGAAGATGCTGGTGCGACAAACAACTGGGAAGAACCAGCTGTTATGCGTGAAAAGTTAAATGGTTTGTTTGAAGGGTCAATGGAAGGTCGTACGATGTACGTTGTGCCTTTCTCTATGGGTCCACTTGGAAGCCATATTGCTCATATCGGCATTGAGTTAACTGACTCTCCTTACGTTGCTGTTAGCATGCGCAAAATGGCACGTATGGGTAAAGCAGTTTATGACGTGTTAGGTACAGACGGCGAATTTATTCCTTGTATTCATACCGTAGGTGCTCCACTCGCTGAAGGGCAAAAAGACGTTGCATGGCCTTGTAACCCTGAAAAATACATCGTTCATTACCCAGAAACTCGTGAAATCTGGTCTTATGGTTCTGGTTATGGCGGTAACGCATTACTTGGTAAGAAATGTTTAGCACTTCGTATTGCTTCTGTTATGGGACGCGAACAAGGTTGGTTAGCTGAACATATGCTTATTCTTGGTGTAACTAACCCACAAGGTGAAAAACACTATATCGCTGCAGCATTCCCATCTGCATGTGGTAAAACAAACTTTGCAATGTTAATTCCACCAGCAGGCTATGAAGGCTGGAAAATTGAGACTGTAGGTGACGATATTGCTTGGATCAAACCAGGTGAAGATGGTCGTCTATACGCAATCAATCCAGAAGCTGGTTTCTTTGGTGTTGCTCCTGGTACAAATACCAAAACTAACCCTAACTGTATGGCAACTCTTCACAAAGATGTTATCTATACAAACGTTGCGGTAACTAATGATGGTCAAGTATGGTGGGAAGGTCTTTCTAAAGAAATTCCAACTAACTTAACCAACTGGAAAGGTCAACCTCACGTAAATGGTGAAAAAGCTGCTCATCCAAATGCGCGCTTCACTGTTGCTGCTGGTCAATGCCCTTCTATCGATGCTGACTGGGAAAATCCAGCAGGTGTTCCGATTTCTGCATTTATCTTCGGTGGTCGCCGTGCAGATACGGTTCCTTTAGTATCTGAAGCTTTTGATTGGGTTGATGGCGTTTATAAAGCTGCAACTATGGGTTCAGAAACCACTGCTGCTGCTGTTGGTCAACAAGGTATTGTTCGTCGTGACCCATTCGCGATGCTTCCATTTGCTGGCTACAACATGGCTGACTACTTTGATCACTGGTTAAGCCTTGGTGAAGAAGTAAGTACAAAAGCTGAAGCTGCTGGTAATAAATTACCAAAAATCTTCAACGTAAACTGGTTCCGTCGTGATGCTGAAGGCAACTTCGTATGGCCTGGTTTCGGTCAAAACATGCGTGTTCTTGAGTGGATCATTGACCGTTGTGAAGGTCGTGCAAACGCTGTTGAAACACCAATTGGTCTTGTTCCAACTTACGATGACTTGAACTGGGAAGGTACTGATTTCTCTAAAGAAGAATTTGACCTTATCACAGCTCAAAATAAAGATCAGTGGGTTACTGAAATTGAAAGCCACACTGAGTTATTCAATAAACTTGGTGAACGCTTACCAAAAGCATTAAAAGAACGTCAAACAGCTTTACTTGAAGCTGTAAAAACTGGCTTCTAATTGCTAAATATAAAAAAGGTCGCTATATGCGACCTTTTTTATTATGCAGCATCATCTTTTTGTCGACGTCCAGTCAAATAGCTTTCCAAATTTTTTACTTGTTTTTCATCAAATGCCAAACCTAGCTTAGTTCTACGCCACAATATATCTTCTGCCGTATTTGCCCATTCATTTTCACATAAATACTGAACTTCAGATTCAAATAAACCGTGACCAAAATCTTGTCCCAACTGCTCAAGAGTTTTTTGCTCATGCAAAATATTCCAAACTCTAGAGCCATACGCATTTGCCCAGCGCGTAGCAAGCTGCTCAGTTACCCCTTCCACTTGGTTTTGAATCCTTATAACTAAATCTTCAAGTGTGGTCCAATTCACTGCACCAGGTAATACTTCATTTGCGGTCCACTCCTCTCCCATTTCTATGAAAAATGAGCTAAGTTGTTCCAGAGCTGATTCCGCTAATTTCCGGTAGGTCGTAATCTTTCCACCAAATACGGACAGTAATGGAATGGTTTTATCTTCCACTTGCAATGCCACAGTATAGTCACGTGTAACTGCTGAAGGATTATCTGACTCATCATCACATAACGCTCGGACTCCAGAAAACTGACTTACAATATCTGCGCGGGTGAGCTGCTTTTTAAAATGAGAATTTGTCACTGCTAAAAGGTAATCAATTTCTACTTCTGTAATCTCCACCTTTTGTGGATCATCCAAATATTCCTGATCTGTCGTACCTATTAATGTGTATTGTTCTAAATAAGGAATGGCAAACACAATACGTCGATCTTCGTTTTGCATAATAAAGGCTTTATGGCAATCGTACAGTTTAGGCACAACAATATGACTTCCTTGTATAAGCCGAATTTGATATGGCGATTTTAATTGTAGGTTTTCACTAATAATTTCCTCGACCCAAGGGCCGGCTGCATTCACTAACGCTTTTGCACGTATTTGATAAAGCTCAGTCCCAGTTTGTAATTCCAGATGCCACAAGTCTTGTTGTCTATAAGCCTTAATACATCGTGTTCGTGTTACAACTTTAGCCCCATTCTCTTTCGCTTGTAGCGCGTTTAATACGACAAGACGTGCATCATCTACAGTACAATCAGAATATTCAAAGCCTCGAGTTATAGCTGGCTTTAAGGGACTATCTTCTTTGAAATAAATGAGATTTGATCCTAATAATTTTTCTCGTTTTCCTAAATGATCATAAAAAAATAGGCCTGCCCGAATTAACCATGCAGGACGTAAATGTGGTCGATGAGGCATAATAAAACGCATTGGTTTAATAATATGAGGGGCTTTAGCCAACAAGACTTCACGCTCTGCTAAAGCTTCTCTAACCAACCGAAATTCTTTATGTTCTAAATAGCGTAAACCACCGTGAATTAATTTACTGCTCGCAGATGAGGTATGACTAGCTAAATCGTCTTTTTCACATAAAAATACGGATAATCCGCGGCCCGCCGCATCATTAGCAATACCGACACCATTAATACCGCCACCAATCACGGCAATATCATATATTTTTGAATAATCATTAGCTTGTACTGTCATTTCTCATTTTCTTTTTATTGTTTATGTTATTAAAAATTAAAACATCAAATTGATGAAACAACAATCAAAAAAGCAGAATAATCAATTTTAAATAGCTACTAGGTTAACTCTTCATTGATTACTCTGCGATTTAATTAGTTTAAGAGGAAATCAATCCTCTGCCCAATTTTGACTACGTTGAACTGCCTTCAACCATCCCTTATACATAACTTCAGTTTCTTCAAGGCTGGTACGTGGCTCGAAAACTTTTTCTATTGCAGACTTATTCCTTAATTCATTTAAATCTTGCCAGAAACCTGTTGCCAGTCCAGCAAGAAAAGCAGCACCTAAAGCTGTTGTTTCTTTCATGGTGGGTCTTTCAACTGGTGTGGCTAAAATATCAGCCTGAAATTGCATTAAGAAATTATTAGCTGTTACTCCACCATCAACTCGGAGTGTTCGAAGCTCTTCTTCTGCATCTTGCTGCATCGCATCAAGTACATCTCTTGTCTGGTAAGCAATTGACTCTAAAGTTGCACGAATAATATGTTCTATACTCGCTCCACGAGTGAGTCCAAAAATCGCTCCGCGAGCGGTCGGATCCCAATATGGAGCACCTAAACCTGTAAAGGCAGGTACTACATATACGCCATTACTGTCCTTTACGCGTGTTGCATAAAGCTCCGAGTCTTTAGCGTTCTTAATCACCTTCAGCTCATCACGAAGCCACTGTACACAAGAGCCTCCATTAAACACGGCGCCCTCTAAAGCATAGTTCACTTCACCATGTGCACCACACGCAATAGTAGTCAGTAAGCCATGCTCTGAACGGACAATCTTTTTACCCGTGTTCATTAAAAGAAAACAGCCTGTACCATAAGTATTTTTTGCTTGTCCAGGTTCTACGCACATTTGCCCAAAAAGTGCAGCTTGTTGATCCCCTGCTATACCTGCAATTGGAATTCCAACCTCTTGCCCACTAATTGTATGTGTATAACCATACACCTCCGATGAACTACGCACCTCTGGTAGCATTGCTTTAGGAATATCTAAAGCTTGTAAAAGTTGCTCATCCCATTCAAGCTTTTCAATATCAAAAAGCATTGTTCGCGAAGCATTGGTGAAATCAGTGACATGGGCTGCGCCATTGGTTAATTTCCAGATTAACCATGTATCGACCGTACCAAATAATAACTCCCCTCGCTCGGCCCGTTCACGGCTTCCTTCTACATGGTCTAGAATCCATTTTATTTTGGTGGCAGAAAAATACGGATCAATCACCAAACCTGTCACTTTACGGACGTGATCTTGCCAACCCGCCTTTTGTAATTGATTACATATCTCTGTAGTTTGACGGCTTTGCCAAACAATTGCATTGTAAATAGGTTTTCCTGTTTTCTTATCCCATACAATTGTGGTTTCCCGCTGGTTTGTAATCCCAATTGCCGCAACTTGTTCACTCTTAATGCTAGCTTGAGCCAATACCTCTACCCATACAGCACTTTGTGTCGCCCAAATTTCCATAGGATCATGCTCGACCCAACCTGGTTGAGGATAAATCTGGGTAAATTCTTTTTGAGCAATACTTACAACGTTAGCATCATGATCTAAAACAATTGCTCTTGAGCTTGTTGTTCCCTGATCGAAAGCGACAATATATTTTTTCGGGCAATTTGACATCTGAACGTCCCTTTCATTATTTACACACACTAGCTCATGACGATAAAACATCATGTCTAACTGCATTATTCAAAATTTTCTTTGGAATATATCATTGTTTTTAACGCATATATTGCTTCTTAAACTAAACATTCGTCATTCTTGATCAATTTTCTTATCTTTATGGGAAAATAATGTGCAGTAAGTCAAAATTTAGCTACAAGAACATGCGAATTGTCTAATTTGAAATCACATAAATATTCAACCTATCCCTTTGCTTAAATAATAAACATTGTTTTACAGACATAAAAAAAATAAAGTGAAATACTCCTCTGGATAATATGTAAAAACGGAATAAATTCTCTCTTTTTTAGCATTTAACCCAAGCGAAACATGGAGCGACCCATGGTTGATCAACCCTCTACAGCAACAACTCCACAACCTCATTTAGATACAAAAACTCGCCTAAAATCAATTTTAGGTGGTTCTGCTGGTAACCTTGTCGAATGGTACGACTGGTATGTATATGCCGCATTTACCCTCTATTTTGCTCATGCTTTTTTCCCCAAAGGAAGTCAAACTGCTCAGTTACTTCAAGCAGCCGCTATTTTTGCTGTAGGTTTCTTAATGCGCCCAATCGGTGCATGGATTATGGGAATCTATTCAGACCGTAAAGGACGCAAAGCAGGTCTTACGCTTTCCGTCACTTTAATGTGTGTCGGTTCTCTACTCATTGCAGTCACCCCTTCCTATGAAAGCATTGGCGTATTCGCTCCACTACTTTTGGTTGTCGCACGTTTAATTCAAGGTTTAAGTGTAGGCGGTGAATATGGTGCAAGCGCCACCTATTTAAGTGAAATGGCTGAAAGAAATCGACGTGGTTTTTTCTCAAGCTTTCAATATGTAACCTTAATTGCAGGACAATTGACGGCTCTATGTGTTCTTTTAATATTACAAATCGTATTAACCGAACAACAGTTGCATGATTGGGGATGGCGCATTCCATTCTTTATTGGCGCTTTACTTGCCATTGTTGTGTTCCGTATTCGTCGTGGCTTATTAGAAACACAATCTTTTAAAAATGCTCAAGCTGAAAAAGACCAGCCACAATCAGGCATGTTTGCTTTATTCAAGCACTACCCAAAAGAAGCTTTTACAGTATTATTTTTAACAGCTGGCGGAACTTTAGCTTTTTATACCTACACCACTTACCTACAAAAATATTTAGTGAATACTTCCGGATTTACAAAACCCGAAGCCACTCAAATTACCACTTTAGCGCTATTTATTTTCATGTGCTTACAACCTGTAGCTGGTGCTTTGTCAGACCGAATCGGACGTAAACCACTCATGATCGCTTTTGGTGTAACTGGGGTTTTATTTACTTATATTTTATTTAATACCCTTGCAACCACACACAACTATTGGACTGCTTTCTGGTTATGTTTGGCAGGTCTAGTTATGGTAACAGGCTATACATCAATTAATGCCGTGGTTAAAGCTGAACTTTTCCCTGCTCATATTCGGGCTTTAGGGGTAGCTTTACCCTACGCGATTGCCAATACCTTGTTTGGCGGTACAGCAGAGTTCTTTGCTTTGAGTTTTAAAGAGGCTGGTCATGAATCTTGGTACTTTATTTATGTAACTATTATGATCTTCATTTCACTCATTATTTATATTTTTATGAAAGATACTAAGCATCATTCAAAAATTAAAGAACATTAATATTTTACCAATAAGCGCTAATATCGCGAGCCGATGTTAGCTTAAATCGTGCGATTAAGCCCCAACAATCGTTGTGTTTATGAGATACTAGAGATAAGAATATAAGGATGATACTGATGAATAGAAGTATTTTATGTTTGGCATTAAGCAGCATGTTTATTTTAACTGCTTGTCAGACCACCCCTCGACAATATAATGGCTCAACTGGCTATCAAATTGAAAACCAAACAAAAACTTCCGCAACTTTAGCTTATACATTGGCTAGCCGCACTAATCAGCAATTAGATGAACGTAAATTGCAACGTGCTTGTCAAAATGTATTGGGTGCTCAAAAAGTTTATAAATTGTCAGTTCTTAGCATTAATGAGATTTCAAACCCAGCTCAACAAGAACATTATGGTGTTCAATTGGGTGAAACTCGTGCCTCATTTGGTTTATCTAATACACCGAGCTTAAACAACGGTGAAGATTATGCGACTCGTCAAGCGCTTGAAGCACGCCCGAGTACGCTAAAAGTCGTTCGTTATACTTGCTCATAATATAAAAAAAAGACGCTGTTTTTACAGCGTCTTATAAAAACTTACATTTCTAAATTCTTTTGCTTCATCAAGGTCTGGCCATGTTGATGCACTTCTTTCATCAATCTTTTGATATTTAGTATGACTAAAGTTTTTAACACGGCTATCTGCGACCCAGACTTCTGGCGCAAACTTTAAAAACTCATCTAAGAAGAAACGGTTGCACTGGTCATATAACACATCGGCTGCCAATAAAATATCAACTTGCTCTGCTTTATATAAATCGTCTAAATATTCCAGCTCAACATCATTTAACAAAGCATTTTCACGGCAGGCCGCAAGACTAACTTGATCAATATCACAACAAATTACTTTTTTAGCACCAGCCATTTTTGCTGCAATTGCAACAACACCAGAACCTGCACCAAAATCGAGAACAACTTTACCTTTGACATGATGTGGCTCTGCAAGCAACCACTGCGCCATTGCTAAACCAGATGCCCAGCAAAAAATCCAGTACGGCGTGTCATTCCAGATTCGGCGAATAATTTCATCATCTAAGCGATCAGTTGGAAAAACTGGCGGAATCAACCATAAAGAAATAGGTGTTTCCGGCAACTGCTGTGCTATTAATTCACAATGAGGGATGACTTCATGCAAGGCTTGAAGTAAATGTTCAGGGGCTTTGGTAAGTTGAAAGGTGCAGCTCATCAGAGTTCTTTTAATTCGTTTATATAACAAGCATAACAGAGTCATTCCATTATGATTTGAATTTTTAGAATAACCTTCTGTTAGACCTACTTTTCTTTCGGGAAAAGTAGGCAAAACCATTGTCATCCGCAAAACTCGACAAATACTATCTACACTCGATAGCATCGCAGAAACATTAAATTTTAATGTAATCCTGCCTCAAACAATTGCGGATGACGGTTACGCGTATCAATAACTGCCTAGCGTTAATTAAATTAACCTAAAGCTTTTTCAGCAGCTTCTACAGTTTGACGAATCAAAGTTGTAATTGTCATCGGACCTACACCACCTGGTACTGGTGTATATGCAGAAGCAATTTCTTCGATACCTTGTAGCTGGATGTCGCCTACACCACCGCCATCACGAGGATGGAAACCAGCATCGACAACCACTGCACCTTGTTTAATCCAATCTTTTTGAATAAGTTCAGCCTTACCTACAGCACCAACAATAATGTCAGCCTGTTTTACAAGCTCAGGTAAGTTTTGTGTGCGTGAATGACAAATCGTTACTGTTGCATTGGCTTGCAAAAGCATCATTGCCATTGGTTTACCTAAAATTGCTGAACGACCAACTACAACTGCATGTTTGCCCGCAATTTCAATGTTGTTCTCTTTTAGAATAGTCATAATGCCGGCTGGAGTTGCTGAACCATATGCAGCTTCACCCATTGCCATACGGCCAAAACCGAGGCAAGTCACGCCATCTACATCTTTAGCTAACGAAATCGCATCAAAACATGCGCGTTCATCAATTTGTGCAGGTACGGGATGTTGTAAAAGAATACCGTGAACATCTGGATTGGCATTAAGCTTTTCGATTTCTGCTAATAATTGTTCTGTTGTAGTTTCTTGTGATAATTCAATTTTTAAAGAATCCATCCCTACTCGACGGCAGGCATTTCCTTTCATGCGTACATAAGTTGCAGATGCGCCATCATCCCCAACCAAAATAGTCGCCAAAATCGGGGTACGACCTGTTTTAGCTTTTAAAGCTTCAACACGTACCGACAAATTTTCTTCAATTTGCTTTGCTAATGCACGACCGTCTAAAACCAATGCCACAGCACATCTCCAAGGTAGACATGAATTTAATATGCCAATAATACATGATTATTTGGACAATTTTATTCTAGATGTTGCTTTTATGTTCATCTTCACTAAAAACAGTATTGTTTTTTCTGTAAAGGTTGCTAATATGTGCATCACCAAATGTAGGCGGGGTGGCAGAGTGGTCATGCAGCGGACTGCAACTCCGTGGACGCCGGTTCGATTCCGACCTCCGCCTCCAAATTTGGTAAAGCCCGGGTGGTGAAATAGGTAGACACAGGGGATTTAAAATCCCCCGCCCACAAAGCGTGCCGGTTCGAGTCCGGCCCCGGGCACCATTTTCTAATACTGAAAATGGTGCCATAAAGAATCCAGCGTAAGCTGGTTTTTTTATGCCTATAAAAAATAAAGGATGCTGCTTAGCACCCTTTACTCTATCCAAGATATTTAAGCAGTTTTTTGCTTATCTTTTTCAGGTGTCAAATTCACATCTAATACCAATTGATATTGTCGACTTGTATCTACTTTATATTCTGCACTTTTAATTGAATCTACAAAAATCCAATCCGACTGCACCTGTGCCTGATCCAACGTAACCAACAAATAGCCTCGCTGATTTAAATTACAATAAGCCAATTCATCAATAAGCGTAGTAAAAGCAAATTCAAACTGTTGCAATTGAGCTATCGGAATACTTAAATATTTTTCGAGGCCTGGTGAAGAAACTGAACTTGTCGCCAACTCAACCCCAACATATTGACCTTTTTGGCTATACAAATAAGATGCCCATGCATTATGAGTATCACCTGCCAGAACAATAATTTTCTTATTCAAACTCGCTAAGTTTTCATATACGGTTTCACGTTCAGCATAATAACCATCCCAAGCATCGAGGTTATATGGCACTACTGTTGTGACTCGCGTTTTCTCTTGAGCAGTTAATGTTGGATCGCCCTGTTCTAATCGCAGTTTCAAGGTGACTAGCTCTGTAATTTGCGCATTCATTTTAGCCAAGGTTTCAGCCGAAGCCCCACCTGAAGTAATTTGCCCTAAAGACAACAATAATTCAGCAGGAATCCACATCTTACTCATTAGAACTTGCTGACCAATCACATTCCATGTTGCAGTTGAACTTTGTAAGACACCTACTATATTTTTCTCTTTACTACCCAATAACCACTCACGCTGAGTTTGCCCCATTAAGGTCCGCATTGGATTAGTTAAATCCGCTTGGAATTTTGCAATATCCAAACCATTCGCTGTTATATATTTGCCATAATCCAACTGCTCGTCACGGGCAATAATGCGAGTATCTAACATCATTAAATTGACAAGCCCCCCAAAATCAAACTGGCGATAAATCTTAGTGTGCTGATCATCGACAGGACGGATAGGCATCCATTCAAAATAAGCTTGTAAAGCCGCTAGCTTTCTTTCTAAAAACTTACCTTCATTCTTTGCTTTTAGTGTTTCTTCCGTATGATTCTCAGCCCCTTCATGCCAAGTATCATTTGCTAACTCATGGTCATCCCAAATTACAATAAAAGGATGACGCTGGTGAGCTGCTTGCAAGTCTTTATCTTGACGATAAAGTGCATAACGTTTGCGATAATCATCTAGTTTGATAATTTCTTTATTATTATCTGTTGGTAAGGTTCGACCAAGTTTTGCTGCATCTTCCGCCGCATAGCCATCTGCCCCATATTCATAAATATAATCACCTAAATGAATAATGACATCGACATTCTGCTTTGCCATTTCACGGTAAACATAAAAGTAACCTGCCGGATAGTTCGAGCAAGAACATACGGCAAAAGTAACTTTATTAGTACTTATTGGTAATGTTTTAGTTTGACCGACAGATGAAATTTTATTCCCAAAACGGAAACGATAATAATAAATGGTATTCGCCTGTAGTCCTGCTGCATCTACCTTCACCGTAAAGTCGTCAGTCTTGGTCGTTTCAACCATCCCCGTCTTTAAATTCTGCTTAAATTGATTATCAGTGGCAATTTCCCAAGTAACTTTAAGGCGTGCATTAAGATCTACTGGTGTTAATCGCGTCCATAAAATCACTTTATCTTGCAAAGGGTCGCCGCTCGCAACCCCATGTAAAAAATCTGCTTGTGCCTCTGTACTTTCATCGTCTGAGCCATCATTACAACCCGTAAAAGCTACAGGCAAAGACAGCGCCCCAAAACCGAATAGACTTTTTTGAATTAATTCTCGGCGTGAAATTTTCTCTGACATACAACTACCTAAGTTTTAAGCAATGAGTGCCTTAAACTTAAGTAGATAAGATGAACAACTGATCTCAATTTGATGAAGAAATTATGACTTAAGTAGATCTTATTTTTAAATAGATGTACGAACTGATTGAAAATAAAGCAAACTATCCGATTTTCTCTTGCCAATCGCCGTCTTGTCATCTATTATTGCGCACATGCCCGGGTGGTGAAATAGGTAGACACAGGGGATTTAAAATCCCCCGCCCACAAAGCGTGCCGGTTCGAGTCCGGCCCCGGGCACCATTTTCTAATATTGAATTTGGTGTTACCAAGAATCCAGCGTAAGCTGGTTTTTTTATGCCTAATTAAAATGAATTTTATGATAAGAATATTATTACTTCTGTGTAGCATCCTTTCTATATCCAAGGTTTACGCTACAGATCTTTTTTCTGGCACTATTTCTTTCAAAGATGACAACTGGTACTTTTCACGCTGCTCAATTACCAAAGATGATTACTTAATTAAAGCACCTGAGCAGATCATAGATAAATTCAAAGCATTACAACAAAAACGAGAACCCTATTGGATCAGTTTATTAGCAGATGCCGATTATCAAGAGAATGGTGTTTTAGTGTTAAAAATTAAAGAAATAAATGAAATTCATTCAAAGGCATCTTGTCATTTATTAGATGCATTTGAAAATATTGAGAATCGAGAGTAATCACCACTCTCGATTCATAACCAGCTCTTCCATCTCAAGATCCAAATATCCTGCACCCTGCGCCACCATCATCATTGCCTCAGCAATATAGTCAGCAGCACTATCATCTAGTGAAGAATCCAGATCTTCGAACTGTGGTTTCATTTCATTAATTTCAATAACAGTTTGATGAGCATATCGATAGATATCCTGATCAGCTAAAGCAGACTTTTGAACTTTTTTGGCAAATTGTTCAATTAACTGCTTGAGTTCAGCGACTAAAATATCTGGATAATACTCATCATCAAACATTGGGAGAAGTAAGTCTTCGAACATACAAAAGTTTACACAGCAGCAGAAACCTGCCGCTTATAACATATTTTCAAAATAATAACGACAATTTTCCCTGACTCAATCATCCAATTCAGGAAATTAATTAATCATGATTTCTTTATAAAAGCTTATTTTTCAAGCTTGTTCCATCGCTTTCCAAACGAGAATTGCATCATGCATGGCTTTTACATCATGTGCACGAACAATGGATGCTCCTTGCTGAATACTAAGCAAATGCCCTGTAACGCTTCCTACCGCGCGTTGATCTGCGGCTACACCCTTTAAAGCTTCACCAATAAAACGTTTACGAGAAAGACCCGATAAAATTGGATAACCCATATCATTAAGTTTCCAAAACTCTTTTAATAGTTTTAAATTTTGCTGTGCATTTTTTGCAAAACCAAATCCCGGATCAATAATAATATTATGCTTTTTCACACCAGCAGCTAGAGCCTCATTAATACGCTGCTGAAGCTCTCGCATCACATCCGATGCAACATCTGTATACTGATCTAGCTGATTCATTGTGGTGGGCTCACCACGCATATGCATGATCACTACAGGTATATCTAACTCTGCTGCGGTTTTTAATGCATCTGGTCGAGTAAGCGCACGTACATCATTCCAAATATGTGCCCCTACTTCTTTCGCTGCACGGATAACATCTGGCTGACTTGTATCAATCGATAAAACCACATTATGTTTAGCTAAAGCTTCAACTACAGGAACAACTCGTCGCACCTCTTCTTCTACACTTACTTCAGATGCACCTGGTCGAGTAGATTCCCCGCCTATATCTATAATTGTGGCGCCTTGTTCAATCATATTTAATGCATACGCCACAGCTTGATCTAACTGATTATGCTTTCCACCATCACTAAAAGAGTCTGGTGTGACATTTAAAATACCCATAACGTGAGGCTGTGATAAATCTAACTGAAGCTGTCCACATTGTAGAATTTGCTGAGGTAAAGGCATTAGCTGCATGACAAGCTCCAATTTAATATTCGGCAACATTTTAACAAGTCTCTGCTCGATATACTGCTGATTTCTTTTCGGCTTTGCCGGAAATACACGCATAAAAAAAGAGCCACATGATAGTGGCTCTTTTTTTTAACTGGTTTAGTTCATTGCTGGTAATGGTGGTGGTGTAGATGGACCATCTTTTGGCGGTTCAAATGCAGCCACTGGATTTTCAGCAACATAGACCTTAGGCGGTTGTGGTTCACGACCTTCCATAATGTCACGAATTTGATCACGATCAATGGTTTCCCACTCCATCAAAGCTTTTACCATTGCATGTGCAATATCTTTATTACCTTCTAAGATATTACGTGCAACTTTATATTGCTCATCAAGAATACGGCGTACTTCTTCGTCAACCAACTGTTGAGTTGCTTCAGAGATAGTACGACTACCTACATTTCCAAAGAAACCATTCTGGTTTTCGTCTTCGTAAACCATTACGCCCATTTTGTCAGACATACCGTACTTAGTAACCATTGCACGCGCCATTTTAGTAGCTCGCTCAAAGTCATTTGAAGCACCAGTAGATTGCTGTTGGATAAACACTTCTTCAGCAATACGACCACCAAACAAAATCGCAATTTCGTTTAGCATCTTGTCTTTATAATGGCTAATCTGGTCTTGTTCAGGTAACTGCCAAGTTACACCTAAAGCCCAACCACGCGGCATGATTGTTACTTTATGAACAGGATCTGTACCAGGCAAAATCTCTGCAACAATTGCATGACCAGCTTCATGATAAGCAGTAGCACGACGCTCTTCTTCACGTAGAACCATCGACTTACGCTCTGGCCCCATGTAGATTTTATCTTTTGCATCTTCAAAGTCATGCATGTCAACAGTATTCTTATTACGACGTGCAGCAAATAATGCAGCTTCGTTAACAAGGTTTGCCAACTGTGCACCAGAGAAACCTGGTGTACCACGCGCTAAGACTTGCATGTCCACACCCGTGACTGAAGGTAACTTTTTCAAATGTACATTCAGAATTTGCTCACGACCACGAATATCTGGTAAACCAACCATTACTTGACGGTCAAAACGACCCGGACGCAATAATGCTTTATCAAGCACATCAGCACGGTTAGTTGCAGCAATAACAATTACGCCTTCATTACCTTCAAAACCGTCCATCTCTACAAGCATTTGGTTTAGGGTTTGTTCACGCTCATCATGACCACTACCTGTACCTGAACCACGGTGACGACCCACTGCATCAATCTCATCAATAAAGATGATACATGGCGCGTGACGCTTCGCTTGCTCAAACATATCACGGACACGGGACGCACCCACACCCACGAACATTTCTACAAAGTCAGAACCTGAAATGCTGAAGAAAGGAACCTTGGCTTCACCAGCAATTGCTTTAGCTAATAACGTTTTACCAGTACCCGGAGGACCAACCATAAGTACGCCACGAGGAATAGTAGCGCCCAAACGTTTGAATTTTGCAGGGTCTTTTAAGAAATCTACAATTTCAACAACTTCTTGTTTTGCTTCATCACAGCCGGCGACGTCAGAAAAATTGAGTTTAATCTGGTCTTCAGAAAGCATTTTTGCCTTTGACTTACCAAAACTCATCGGTCCATTCTTTCCGCCTGCACCACCACCCATGTTACGCATAAAGAACATGAATAACAAAATGATTAACAGTACAGGGAAACTAGCAATGAGAAGTTGCATCAAAATGCCTTGACGTTGCGGAGCTGTTCCCTCTACAACAACATTTTGTTTATTTAAGCTTGGCATAAGCTCAGTGTCTTCAACTTGCGGACGAACAGTTTCAAACTGTGATCCGTTAGTTTTTTCACCATTAATATTTAAACCGTCAATTGTGACTTGCTTAATTTGACCACTATTCACCGCTGCAACGAAATCTGAATATTTCATCGCAGTAGGCTTATTGCGGTCACTGATATTACTGAAAATTAAAATCAGAACACCAAGTATTATTAGCCACAATACGGCATTCTTGAAGTAATCGCTCAAAGCTTTATTCCCATATCGATCTAATTTGATCATGCCCAATCTTGGCCGATCGTCATAAAAGCAGCAACTGTATTGCTTGCGGATAACCTAAAAGTACAAAATGCACAATTTTTAGGAGCTTGGCAAGTAAACTTTATCGCAATGCTTTCTTACGCCCTTGTCCAATCAAAAAAACCTCTTTAGACCGCGCCCGAGAAGCTGCTGGTTTTGCTGTCTTTAACACATCAAAACTATCAACTACTTGTTTACGAAACTCATCGAATCCTGTGCCCTGGAACACTTTAACAACAAATTGTCCATTAGGACCCAGAACCTTTTGAGCGAAATCTAAAGCCAATTCACATAAGTAAATCTGTCTAGGTTGATCAACGGCCCTATTACCTGATGTATTGGGGGCCATATCAGAAATTACAATGTCTACTTGTCGCCCATTTAAAATATTTAACAATTTTTCAAATACATCTTCTTCTCTAAAGTCGCCTTGTAAGAAAGTGACATCAGGCAAAGCATCCATAGGCAAAATGTCGGAAGCAACCACTAAACCTTTGCTACCAACGAGTTTCCCAGCGATTTGAGACCAACTACCAGGAGCCGCGCCTAAATCCACTACAGTCATGCCTGGCTTAATCAACTTATATTTTTCTTGGATTTCAAGAAGTTTATAGGCTGCTCGAGCACGATATCCTTCCTTTTGTGCTTTTTTTACAAAAGGATCGTCCAGATGTTCCCTCATCCATACACGACTACTTTTCGACAATTTCTGGTTTGTAATGCGTGTTGCCATAACTCACTAAATATCAAAAAAACTTCTGATCGTTCATTGTACGTGAAAATTACTCTCATTACAGTACGGATGTAGCGTAATCTCACTAAGTTTTACAGTTTTTTTCCAATAATGTTGATCGATTATTTATACAGTTTTTCGTACATCTGGATTTAAGTTTTTTGCTATACTAAGCCGTTTTTAAAATCAGGTATTTTTAATGGCCGCTTTATCTATCCATGAACGTAAACGTTTACGTCAAATTGGTCATGTGCTTAATCCAGTTGTCATGATTGGTGGACAAGGCTTAACAGACGCAGTAATCGAAGAAACGCTTCGTGCTTTAAATGACCATGAGCTTATTAAAGTTAAGATTGCTGGTGAAGACCGTGAAGCGCGTACTGCAACAATTGACGCAATTGTAGAAGCGACAGGTGCTCAAGCTGTGCAAAAAATTGGTAAAATTGTTTTGCTTTACAAAAAAGCAGCTAAACAAAACCAGCATTTATCTAATCTTGTTCGTCACGCTCATCTAGCAAACTAATTTAATTTGACAAACTATGGCAAGTTACGAACTTTCAGCTTTTGATCGTTTTCAAGCTGTTTCCGTTGTTGGCGCAATTGAACAGCAAGCACCCTATACCTTAAATATCGGTTTTTGGATTCGTGATCCAAATCAACTTATTATCTGGCCTCAAGAAGTCGCGGCTCATCCTCGTCAAGATTTTTTGTGGGAAGAAACTTGTTTCGAAATTTTTGTTGGCGTGCATGGTGAAGATTATTATCGGGAAATTAATCTTTCCCCTTCTCAAGCATGGCAGTCATATCAGTTTGAAGAATATCGCTATCCAGAAAGTATACCTCCCCTTGCTGCTTACGATATTGAACTGAATCATCTCAAGCGTACTCACTATGGCTTAAATGTTAGTCTTGATTTAGGACAATTTATGCAACAGCATCGCTTGAAATGGGCAAACCTTTATTTAGGTTTGACTACAGTTTTAAAGACCAAAGAAGGTATGCAGTACTATGCAATGCAGCATAGTGGAAAAAGTGCAGATTTCCATAATAAACGTGACTGGTTACATCAGTTCTAAAAATAAAAAAGCGAGAAATTAATTCTCGCTTTTTTATAGCTGGATCAAAGCAGAGATCATTAATTGTCTCGTGCTTTATTCCAAGCTTCGACTGCATTACTTTTAGTACGCTTAATACTTTCACTTAGAGAATCTTTGTGTTTCAAAGAAATCTGACTAATATCACCCTTAAGCTCTTTGCTCACTTTCGTTAAATCTTCAATAAGGGCATTAATCTCTGCTTTCAAAGCATTTTTAAGGTCAGACAATCCTTCTTGTGAAGTACTAAACTGAGCTTTAATCACATCCAGACGCTGTAGAATATCTTGTTTAATTTGAACAAATTGATTTTGAATGTTCTTATTTAATTCGTGAGTTTCAGCTTCAATTTTCTCTTGAGTCTCGCTTAAAACTTCTTTGACTTGTTCTTGAGTCTCAGTAATTGCCTCTTTTACCTGAGTTGTTGCTTCTGTAGCAACTTCTTTAACTTGCTCAGTTTTTTCGGCAACAGCTTCTTTTACCTGTGCAGTTTTAGCAGTTACTGTTTTTTTAGCCTTAGTTGTAGTAGCAGCTATGGTCTCTTTCACTTCATTAACCTCAGCTTTTACCGACTCAACTACCGCTTGAGCTTTTTCGCTCACATCTGTTGAAACTTCATTATTGCTCATACTATTTCCTCATATTGTTTATTTTTTAACTAGCAATACAATAAATCTAGTTCCAAGAATTCCCCTTGCAAATTGTTAGACAATTTATCAAAAGTATCTAATTCAGATAAGCGGATATTTTTTTGTAAAAAGCAAGCAATGAATTATATTTTTTAGCAGAAAAGAAATAGACTTTAGAGGGTTCCATGCGTATAATGCGCTGTTAAGTTACAAGCGGGCAGACCGATAGGGAGGGCATGTTTTATCCAAACATCGCCGATCTTTTTTGGGTCTACTCGCTTTTTTACAGCCGAAATTCAGGAGCTTTGGTTTGAGCATCCCCGCCATTTTAGCCCTCGCAGATGGAACGATCTTTAAAGGAACGTCAATCGGCGCACCGGGAAATACGACTGGAGAAGTCGTTTTTAACACAGCCATGACAGGCTATCAAGAAATTTTGACTGACCCAAGTTATGCACAACAAATTGTGACATTAACTTACCCTCATATTGGCAACACTGGTTGCAACTCGGAAGACGTTGAATCTGGTCGTATCCATAAAGTATGGGCGAATGGTTTAATTATTCGTGACCTTCCACTACTACACAGTAATTTCCGTGCTGAGCAGTCGTTGAGTGAATATTTGCAAGCGCATAATGTTGTTGCTATTGCAGATATCGATACTCGTAAACTGACTCGTATTTTACGTCAGACTGGCGCCCAAAACGGATGTATCCTTGCTGGCGAAAATATTACAGAAGAAGAAGCAATTGCAAAAGCACGTGCTTTTGGTGGCTTAAATGGTTTAGACCTTGCAAAAGAATGTTGTGATCCAACAGGTTTTGAATGGTCTGAAGGTTCATGGACCTTAGGCAAAGGCTTCTCTCAACCTGAATTAAAATACCATGTAGTTGCATACGATTACGGTGTCAAAACCAACATCTTGCGTATGCTTGCAGACCGCGGTTGCAAACTAACCGTTGTTCCTGCAGAAACTCCGGCTGAAAAAGTATTGGCACTTAATCCGGATGGCGTATTCCTCTCAAATGGTCCTGGCGATCCAGCTGCTTGTGATTACGCGATCGAATCTGTAAAAACTATTGTTGAAACCACAACATTACCTGTATTTGGTATCTGCTTAGGTCACCAAATTCTGGCACTCGCTTCTGGCGCAAAAACTGTAAAAATGAACCATGGTCACCACGGTGCTAACCATCCTGTACAAAATCTTGAAGATGGTACAGTGATGATTACTTCACAGAACCATGGTTTTGCTGTAGATGCAGAAACTTTACCGGCTAACTTAAAAGCAACGCATAAATCATTGTTCGATGGCACCCTACAAGGTATCCACCGTACAGACAAACCAGCTTTCAGCTTCCAAGGTCACCCTGAAGCAAGCCCTGGTCCACATGATTGTGCACCTTTGTTCGATCATTTCATCGAACTTATCGAAGCATCTAAACAGTAATTACGGAGCGAATAATGCCTAAACGTACGGATATTAAAAGCATCTTAATTATTGGTGCTGGCCCGATTGTGATTGGACAAGCATGTGAGTTTGACTACTCAGGTGCTCAAGCGTGTAAAGCACTTCGTGAAGAAGGCTATCGTGTTATTTTGGTTAACTCTAATCCAGCAACCATCATGACAGATCCTTCAATGGCTGATGCAACTTATATTGAGCCGATTACTTGGCAAACAGTTGCACAGATTATTGAAAAAGAACGTCCAGATGCAGTATTACCAACTATGGGTGGTCAAACTGCATTGAACTGTGCTCTCGCACTTGATGAGCACGGCGTTCTTGCTAAATATAATGTTGAATTAATTGGTGCAAGCAAAGAAGCGATTGAGAAAGCCGAAGATCGTAAACTCTTCGATATCGCTATGCGTAAAATTGGCTTGGAATGTCCAAAAGCTGCCATTGCTGAAACAATGGAAGAAGCTTTAACAATCCAGTCGCGCTTTGGTTTTCCTGTAATTATTCGTCCATCATTTACAATGGGTGGTTCGGGCGGTGGTATTGCATATAACCGCGAAGAATTCCTTGAAATTTGTGAACGTGGTTTTGACCTCTCTCCTACTCACCAGTTATTGATCGATGAATCTTTAATTGGCTGGAAAGAGTACGAAATGGAAGTTGTTCGTGACAAAAACGACAACTGTATTATCGTATGTGCTATCGAAAACTTCGACCCAATGGGCGTTCACACTGGTGACTCAATTACCGTTGCTCCTGCTCAGACATTAACAGACAAAGAATATCAATTGATGCGTAATGCTTCGGTTGCAGTTCTTCGTGAAATTGGTGTTGAAACAGGTGGTTCTAATGTTCAATTCGGTATTAACCCGAAAGATGGACGTATGGTTGTCATTGAGATGAACCCTCGTGTATCTCGTTCATCTGCTCTTGCTTCTAAAGCAACAGGTTTCCCAATCGCAAAAATCGCAGCAAAACTTGCTGTTGGTTATACCCTTGATGAATTGAAAAATGACATCACTGGTGGCGTGACTCCTGCAAGCTTTGAACCATCGATTGACTATGTTGTAACGAAGATTCCTCGTTTTAACTTCGAGAAATTCCCACAAGCAGAACCTGTATTAACCACTCAGATGAAATCTGTTGGTGAAGTAATGGCTATTGGCCGTAACTTCCAGGAATCTGTACAAAAAGCATTACGTGGTCTTGAAGTTGGTGTAAGCGGTTTTGATGAAAAAATCGAAGCTGGTGCAACAAATGCAAAAGAAACCATTTTAAAAGAGCTTAAAGTTCCAGGCCCTGAGCGTATCTGGTATATAGCAGATGCTTTCCGTCATGGCTTCTCTTTAGATGAAGTGTTTGAAGCAACCAAAATTGACCGTTGGTTCCTCATTCAAATCCAAGACATTGTTAAAACTGAAGCTGAAGTAAAATCTTTAGGTTTTGGTGACTTAAACGCTGACAATATCCGTGCTTTCAAACGCAAAGGTTTATCTGACCTGCGTATTGCTGACCTCATGGGTATTTCACAAAAGCAATTCCGTAAACAACGTTGGAATTTGGGTGTTTATCCAGTTTACAAACGTGTTGATACATGTGCTGCCGAGTTTGAATCTGGTACTGCATACATGTATTCAACTTACGATGAAGAGTGTGAAGCAAACCCATCAAATCGTGACAAGATCATGGTGATTGGTGGTGGTCCAAACCGTATTGGTCAAGGTATCGAATTTGACTACTGCTGTGTACACGCGGCGCTTGCTATGCGTGAAGATGGTTATGAAACAATCATGGTTAACTGTAACCCTGAAACTGTTTCTACCGACTATGACACATCTGACCGTCTATACTTCGAACCTGTAACACTTGAAGATGTGCTTGAAATTGTACGTACAGAGAAGCCTAAAGGTGTAATCGTACAGTACGGTGGTCAAACTCCTCTTAAATTGGCACGTGCTTTAGAAGAAGCTGGTACACCAATTATTGGTACATCACCAGATGCAATTGACCGCGCAGAAGACCGTGAACGTTTCCAGCAAATGATCCAACGTTTACAGCTTCGTCAACCAAACAACAGCATTGTAAAATCTGCTGAAGAAGGTATCTCTGAAGCTGCAAAAGTAGGTTATCCGTTAGTTGTTCGCCCATCTTATGTATTAGGTGGTCGTGCAATGGAAATCGTATATAACGAAGAAGAACTTAAACGTTACCTTCGTGAAGCAGTTCAGGCATCTAATGAAGCTCCTGTCCTTCTTGACCGTTTCCTAGATGATGCAACTGAAGTTGATGTTGACTGTGTATCTGACGGTAAAGACGTTGTGATCGGCGGTATTATGCAGCACATCGAACAAGCTGGTATTCACTCAGGTGACTCAGCATGTTCAATTCCTCCTTATTCTTTATCAAAAGAAATTCAGGATGAAATGCGTCGTCAAACTGTTGCGATGGCAAAAGAACTTGGTGTGGTTGGTTTGATGAATGTTCAGTTCGCTGTTAAAGGCGATGATGTTTACATTCTTGAAGTGAACCCACGTGCTTCACGTACAGTTCCATTCGTATCGAAATGTATTGGTGATTCTTTAGCAAAAGTAGCTGCACGCTGTATGGCTGGTCAATCACTTGAATCTCAAGGATTTACTAAAGAAATCATTCCAACACACTTTGCTGTGAAAGAAGCTGTTTTCCCATTCGCTAAATTCCAAGGCGTAGATCCAATGCTTGGACCTGAGATGAAATCTACAGGTGAAGTAATGGGCGTAGGTAAAACATTTGGTGAAGCATTCTATAAAGCTGTTTTAGGCTCAAATGAACGCTTACCAGGTTTACCAACCGAAGGCGAAGTGAAACATGCTTTCTTATCAGTACGTGAATCTGACAAGAAATATATTGCAGATATCGCTAAGAAATTAGCTGCATATGGCTTCAAGCTTATTGCAACAGGTGGTACATACCAAGTGCTTAAAGAAGCAGGTTTAGAATGTGAATCTGTGAATAAAGTAACTGAAGATCGTCCACATATTGTTGACCGCTTGAAAAATGGTGAAATACACCTTATTGTCAATACCACTGAAGGTAAACAGGCTCAATATGACTCTGCAATGATTCGTCGTGCTGCCCTACAAGGCAAAGTGTATTACACAACGACTATCAATGGTGCAGAAGCTGTTTGCCAAGCCTTTGCTGTGAAATTGCCAATGGATGTATACCGCTTGCAAGATTTAACTGTAGGTTAATTTGTTACCGATAAGTCCCGTCACCTTATCGGTGGCGGGATTTTTTCATTTTTTTTAACTGTGTTTTCTCAAATTAAGAGGGACCAAAATGCAACGCTATCCAATGACCCCTGAAGGTAAAATTGCCTTAGAGAAAGAATTACAACATTTAAAATCTGTTGAACGCCCACGTATTATCCAGGCGATTGCTGAAGCACGTGAGCACGGTGATTTAAAGGAAAATGCTGAATACCACGCTGCTCGTGAACAGCAAGGTTTCTGTGAAGGCCGTATTCAGGATATCGAAGGTAAACTCGGTGCAGTTCAAGAAATTGATGTCAAAACACTTGAGCAAAATGGTCGTGTTGTATTTGGTGTGACTGTCACCATTGAAAACCTGGATACCGAAGAACGTAAGACTTATAAAATTGTAGGCGATGACGAAGCAGATTTTAAAATTAATAAAATTTCTGTGAACTCACCAATCGCACGTGGTCTTTTGAGTAAGAGTGAAGGCGATGAAGTAAAAATCGTGACTCCTCAAGGCGAAGTCGAATATGAAATCGTAAGTGTAGAATATCTCTAAGATAATACACAACTAACCCCTCTTTATGAGGGGTTTTTATTCAATACCATTGATATATTTTTGGGAAATCACAAATGGATACTTCTTTAATTAACACCCCAGTTCGTCATTGGTGTGAATTTGAGTTTATTTCCAAAACTGTTAAAAACCCAAATATCCATATTAAAGGTCATTATTCATATTATTCAGCTTATTGGGACCAAGGTTTTGAACGTTGTGTCGTACGTTATTTACATGATAAAGCCTCGACACCAGACAAACCAATTGACCAACTTTATATTGGAAATTTTGTTTGTTTTGGCGCTGAATGCGTCATCATGATGGGTGGCAACCAACTTCATAGACCAGACTGGATTTCGACTTTCCCTTTTGATACCCGTAGTTTTTTAGCAGCTGGTGACACAGTTATTGCTGATGGGTGTTGGATTGGTAGTCGTGCAATGATTATGCAAGGTGTCAAACTTGGTGAAGGTGCAGTCGTTGCAACTGGAGCTGTAGTAACTAAAGATGTTCCACCCTATGCAATTGTAGGTGGCGTGCCTGCGAAAATTATTAAATATCGCTTTCCTCAAGAACAAATCGATAAACTGCTTGCTTTAAAACTTTATGATTTAGATGAGAAGCAAATTTTGAAAATACGTGAATATTTACAAACTGATGATATAGCTGCTTTATCTACACATATGGAAAATTTGCGAAATCTATAAAATTTTATCTAGAAAAATTTATTGTTATAAAGTCACAAATGATTACGTGCTTGAATTTAAATCGTCAAAAAATAAGTATAAAGTATTGAATAAATAAGCATCATTACAATAAGGAAAAAACTCATGTTATATCAACACATTCTTGTACCAATTGACGGTTCTGAAACTTCAATGATCGCCATGAAAGAGGCGATTAAACTGGGAAAAGCGCTAAATAGCAAAATTACGGTTGTACAAGTTATGGCACTTGACCCTTATATAGCCGATGCCTATGTAAAAACTGGTCAAACTAATGATTTAATTGAACGCACACGAACTTATTTACTCGACATTTTAGAGCAAGCAAAACAAAAATTTGCCGAAGAAGGTATTACTGTTGAAACTAAGTTATTGGAAGGTTTTGTTGTACATGAAGAAATTATTCAGGCTGCTCAAGACTTAAATGTTGATCTCATTGTGATGGGTTCACATGGTCGTACTGGTGTCCGAAAACTGGTGCTAGGTAGCGTTGCACAAAAAGTCTTAGGCGAAAGCCATATTCCTGTTTTGATTGTTCGATAACTTCCATATTGCCTATCTTGTTGATCTTAATAATTTAGGCAATTATTTTTAAATAAATAGCCCTTAAGTTAATTTAAGGCTGCCAAGCAAATTGCTTTAAGTTCACTTTGCCATTTAACAAATAGACGCCTTCAGCTTCTAGCTTTAACTGTTGAACATTTTCACCCTTTTCATTAAATTTACTTAGGCTAATTTTGCCTTGAGAATTAATAACGCGATACCATGGTACTTGATGATCTGCTTCAAGATGCTTAAGGACATAGCCAACTAATCTCGCATGTTTAGGTAAACCTGCCATACGAGCGACTTGCCCATAAGTTGCAACTTTTCCGTAAGGAATCAAAGCAATGACTTCTAAAATCTGCCGATGTAGTTCATACTGAGTTGTCAAAATGGACTCCATAAAAATTGACATTCTTCATATCATATAAAAAAATTTGACTAAAATTAAATGTAATCCAAGGTAGGTTTGAGGGAGATCTGCATGAAAAAAGCCATACTGGTAGTGACTGGGACTTTGCTATGTGTTTCTTGTACTACTCGCCCCCCTATTCTTCCTTCAAGAGAAGTACCTAAAGTATCTATAGATGGCCGCCCTATTGTTCCAGTCACTTTCGTTTTTACCACTAATTCTCCGGAAGCTGTAAAGTTTGATAATTATCAACAAATGCGAAAAGAAATTAAAATATTAAATAAATATTATGTAGATGATAAAAACAATAAAATTTTTAAGTTCAAATTAAACCGTTATATCCCATATGAACAGTTCATTCAGTTACGATGTGACCTTAAGCAGCAAATTAATCAGCCCTACCCTATTTCCCTCGAAACGATTCCGGCAAGCATAAAGACCTGTTTTCCAAAACGCACAGCAAGTAAAGAAGTCATTATTTTTATTTACGATGCGTACTCACCTAAATGGAAATTTGAAGATGTTACCAGCAGAGCTTTTCGCAACAATGGTGAACCCTTTGTTTTGTTAGACTGGAATCGTTTAAATTATAATATTCAGGCAGGAAGCGTTCATGAAATGGGACATGTATTTGGTCTAAAACATGTTTGCGCACCGAATGCTACAAAACGGACTCCAACGAATATTATGGCGAGCGCTGAATGCAAACGTAGTAGTGGTGGATTAAGGAATTTAGGTTTTACACCTGTACAACTTCAAACAATTTTATCGAATTATCAAAGTTATCCTTAAAATATTTTAGAAACCAAGCTCTACATAAAAACCTAATTTATCTTGAGCCAAACTATAATTTTCTTGGGCCAGTAATGAAGTCATATAACAGCTGGCCTTTGAAAAATCTTCCTCATTGACCGGATATGGCTGCCAAAATGTTTTCAAATTATTGGTATAGATCGGATATAAACGAAGGCGATCTTTTGACAAATCTAGCCGTGCTATACATCCATATGGTAGAGCATTGTGCTCTGCATACTCACCGTTACTATTAAAAACTGCATTGCCAATACCAAATACTACAGGCTTTTGATGAATGGATTGAATAGGTTGAACATTGTGCGCACCATGTCCAATCACAAGATCGGCCCCAGCTTGGGTTAAAATATTGGCGAGTTTAGTTTGTTCTTTTGTAATAGGTTTAAAATCAACGCCCCAATGACAAATAACAATGACTTTATGGTGAGGATGAGCCAACTTATAACGGCTTATTTGCTCAATTAAAACTCCATTTAGACAAGCCACTCCACTCTTGTGCGCTAAAGCGTAAAAATCATAATCTAAATAGGCTGTATCTCTGTGCCAATAGCCATTAAAAATAGCGTAATACTTGTTATTAAACGTGATTTCAAAATAGCTATGGGCATCTTTTTGGTTCAATCCTGCACCGATATAAGAAATTTTGGCCTGATCAAGTTGTTGTAATGTATAAGCTAATCCGCTATCGCCATAATCTTTTAGATGGTTATTGGCCAACACAACATGGTTAAGGTGAATATTATTAAATTCTGCTAATGTTTTTTCAGCCTCAGCTTTAAGAATAAACGGCTTTTTATATGCTAATGGTGATTGATCTTCTAAAGAAAATACTGCTTCAAAGTTAGCAATATTTAAGTCATTTTCACTTAAAAAGGCTTTTATTTTTTCGAATGAATAGCTGTATCCATATTGTTGTAGAGCATCTTTTTGGCCCTTAGATTTACGCTTTTCTGTATAGTTCTCCCCAAAATAAGTATCTCCCAAAATGTTGATCATGCCACTTTGAGTAGAACAAACTTTAGGTTTTACGTTCTGCTCTTGAAAGCAATGATAGTAAGGAACCAAATGTTCAATCCGGTGTATATCATCTAAAAATGAAAAGAAACCGATGGTCTGGTTTTCTTCAAAAAACGTGAGATAAATTTTTCTAAACGAATTAGATAGGTATAAAACCCTTACGACTGATTGAGCCATTAATGGCGTCTGGGGATGATAAGCCTTCCCTTTAAAATCTAGCTCCTTTACAAAGAACAGATTTCTGATTTCAGCTGGATAGGTATAAATATTTTTGACTAATAAAAACAAATGTTTTAACTGGTTTTGTGTACTTTCTTTTTTGAAATTTAAGAAATAGACATCAGCTCTTTCGGACAAAATTAAATGTGCTTTTTCACTTGTATCGCAAAGCATATTGCTTAAAGCATTTTTTACATCTGCTGCTTGGGTAAAAATTAAGAACTGTAATAGCTCAGTAAAGGTGTAATTTTCAGAAGGCTTTAGGCCTAGATTGTGCTGACCTACTTGCTCAGATAGGTGTTCATGCACGACATAGACATCTTGAGCCTGTATATTTTTTTGCTGAAATTGCTCTAGGGCATAGTCAATAAGCAATAGCGTTGAAACATCATCATCAAATTCGAATTGCCATAAAGTTTCATCAAAACTTGTAGTGTCGACATGTGCTAATAACTTAATCTCAACGGGTTGATATTTCATGGCTCATCACCCTTGTAATCTTTTACATAGGCGATATAACCAGACAAGTTATGTTCTTGGTCATCAATCCTTACTCGAAAACGGTCATGTCGAATATAAAATGCATGTAAAATTTTATCTGGCCGTGCCATATACATGGCCATTTCTGGATAGAAAAAACCTGTAGTTTGAAAATCAGCTCTAAACTCAATTAGCTTTTGAAGCTCAGACACATAAGATTGCTCAAAAAGTGTTGTATGCCCCTGCTCTTTTAAACGACTCACCATTTTATAAGCAGCCATTAACATCTCTAACAAAGTTGCATATGTGGTTTTTCGATTTCGAATAAAAATAAAATGTTTTAAATAATTATTTAGACCAAAAATAAAATATTTATCTTCAGGACATATTTTAGTGAGTTCATTGGTACAATAACTTAACCAATGATCATGATATTTTTCATATCTATTTTCAATAAAATATTCAAACATTAATTTAACTGTTTCTAATAATCTAGAATCTTGGTTAATTTGGTATAACCTTAATAAAGCTAAAGCAGCTTCTCCATCATAATAAATAATCCTAAATTTTTCTTTTAAATCATAGTTAGGATAATTTAATACATGAGTCGTTGATCCATTTGAATCTACTAATTTCAAAATACCATTTGCGAGTTTCTCTGCATATTTTTGATAATCAGTTTTTTGGGTAATTTCTTGATATTTTGTTAGCATTAAAATAGCTGCCGCATTGGCACCCAGTTTAATTTCTAATTCCCCTTCTTTACCATCAATCATAAAAGCGGTTGATGAATCTTTTTCTTTATAAAAGTTGGTCAGTGCATAGTGAATCGCGGCATGAATTTTAGACCAATATTCTGGCTTATTTTGCACCTCAAATGTTTCTAGTAAGGCATACGTCGAGGAACAGTGACGTACCGTATTATAGTTACGAATGTCTCGATCATAGGCAGAAAAATAACCATAAATAAATTTGCCATTTTCTTGAATCTGGCTATGCAGGAATGCCGAATTTTGTTCAATTAGCAGCTTAAAATGCTGTTTCTTATTGTTTGAAATTCCTCTAATACCATTTACATCATAGCGACTCGCTAAATTAATGAATTGCCCATTTTCATAAAATCCTGCGTAGGTATCAAAAGTCCAAATGTCTTGCAACTCTTGTAGTTTAATCTGTGGTTTTGTAGCGTTATATTTTTGCTTAATTGCATAATTCAGATTGGTTTCATCAAAGAAGTTCGGCTTATCGTAGCTCAAGCCTCGAATAATTGCTTTTCCATAGATCTCTTGTTCAAGAAAGGCCACTGAACAGAGTTCATCAAAGCCAATGCCTTTACGGTAATGGTTGTTGTGAAATTGATGGTGGACCTGCTGCTCTACTTCTTTCCACACCTGTTGCATTAAATTATATGCAATATCGATTTTTATATAATCAGCAAGTGGTGCCTGTGCAAACTGGTCATTAATAAAATCTAATAATTGTTTTTTAGCAGACTCTAAATTTGTCTTCTCACTGTGCCATACGCTACATCTTTGGTCTTTAGGGCCATAAGATAAAAATAAAATAATATCCTGCTTAAGACTCGGAACGTGCTGAACAACTTGTTCTAACCAAAGGTTAAGTTGTCTTTGGAAATTTAAAAATGCCGTCACTCGAATTCAGTCCCTAATTGTTTGTTGTTCTATAAAGCGCTAATCAAGCATCATATCATGCCCCTTCTAAAAGCAAAGTTAACGTATTGTTTAAACATAAAAAAAGAGCCCGAAGGCTCTTTTTTCTATAAGTCGATTTTCAGATTAGAAAATGATTTGACCATTGTTGATCAAGTCATTCAATGTGACTGGACCTGTGAGGTTAGTCAATTGAAGCAATGGTGTTTCAGTGTAAGTACCTTCGATGAGTACTCCACCATCACGGTCTACGCTGATTGTCGCAGTTTGAGTACCAGCATCGTAGCTTACTGACACATATTGACCAATTGTTAAGTTAGATTGAGAGCCAATTAACAAGTTACTTAAGTCAATCTTATCAGCCTGATCATCGGTTGCAGTATCACCTACATGGAAGTCAGTCCATATATCTACACCACCACCTGTTGTGTTACCACCAGTTGCATTAGTGACACTTGCAGCTGTTAATGTGTTGTAGATCAAGGTATCAGAGCCATTACCAAGAGCAAATGTATCATTTGCCGCAGTACTTACTGCAAAGCTATTCAACTCTTGACTCAAGTTAATCGTCAATGAAGAAGGATATTCACTACCATCAATCACCGAAACTAACTTGTAATCAACCACATCGATTGTCGCATTCGCAGCACTGTCTAATGGTTTGTAGAAGTAAGAGCCATCATTGTATAGATACAATGTGCCTTCACCTGTATTCACTCCTTGACCAGCAGCTAGCTCATATGTGCCAGTTGTTGAGTTCAGTACATAGAGCTGAGTACCTTCTACCACATCATTAGTAAGTACGTTGCCAGTAATCCAGTCTGTTTGACCATCTGGTGTGTATTGGTCTAGATGAGTCGCTGTAGTTGTCACTACAGAGTCTAGAGTTACCACACCTAGTGAAAGCACACTTGATAAACTGAATACAACTCGATAAGTACCTGCCGTCAAATGTGGTACATCTGCCGAGAATGCCGGAGCACCGAGTACACCTGCCAATGCGGTTGATGAACCTGAATATGCAGTATCAACCCATGTTCCACCAACGAACTGCTGAATTGTATATCCAGTTGTTGGGAAAGCAGACAAGCTTAATGATGCAGTGTAGTTCAACTGTACATGTACATCACTTACTGTATTAGCAGCAATCACAAATTGATCCGACGTTACCGTACTGCTGAGTACAGGAAGTGGAATTGGGAAACCAACCAAGTTACCGATGGTCACATTACCACTTACCACATCCACAAGTGGGTCTACCACTGGTGACATACTGATTGTTGCATCGTCAGTATCAGCTGTTGCAGAAGGCGTTGGAAGCGTTGCATCTGCCGAAGGATCTGCTGTGTTCCAAGTTACATCAACATCTGGCGAACCAACTTGAACATGTAATGTAGCTGTATCAGTTCTACCAGTAACTGGATCTGTGACTGTATAAGTGAAGCTATCAACTTTACCTACATTCGCCATATCTGCAGTTGCCTGATAGCTATAGCTGCCGTCTGAATTGATAATCAAGCTGCCATATGCACCTACGATCGTTGTAGGAGTACCTACTACAACTGCCTCTGTATTACCATTTTCAGCTGTAACTGTAGTTACTACTGAAGTTGTCGTAATGTAGTCTGGTACATAGTTTGTACCGTAAACTGCAGAGTTATCATCAGCGAGTACATTACCAGTTACAGGGTCAACGACCAGTACAGGCGGTTGAGTAATATCACCATGATTTAGTGTGATATCTGCTGTAACACTACCTAGAGCTGTTAGAAGTGTGTTGCTTTCCATGAACAACTCGTAAGTACCGGCACTTAAGTTATCAATCTTAAATTGAACTTCAGAACCAAAGATACCTAACAAATCAATCACGCCAGTATCAGAACTATCAGCAACCACAGTACGAGAGCCGTCTGGATTTACTCGGGTTAATACCACATGTAAACCATCAATAACCGTTGCAACCGAACCGAAGTTCACTGCAATAATGGCATCAGTAAGGTTACCTGGGTCAACTGTAAATGTCGCTGTACCTTCTCTAGAACCGATAACAATTCCACCTATACCGAGTAACCAGTTATAGCTGATCGCATTATCAAGTACCTCAGTTGTTACTGGATACACCATGTCTATTTCAGCTGAAGCAACGTTATCCATTGCATCTACTGGAAGCGGACTAGTAATTACAGCTGGTTGAGATGGATCTGCATCGTTCCAAGTCATATCTACACTGTCACTATCGAGACGAACATAAAGTGTTGCCTCAGAAGTGTTACCTGTTACAGGATCAAGCAAGGTGTAGGTAAATTGATCTACCTGACCGAGGTTTGCTCCATCTACAGTTGGGGTATAGGTGTAGTTACCATCTTGATCGATCACCAACGTACCGTATGCGCCAACAATTGTTGCACCAGCTGTTGGATCAACAGCAATACCATTCACTTCAGAGATGACAGCATTGCTGCTTGCCGCATCAACTTCACCAGTGAGGCTTGCATCTTTGATGACATTACCAGAGATCGGTTCAACAGAGTAACCAGCCACGATGTATGGATTATAGACATCCATCGTACCAGTTAATGTTCCGCCTAAGCCTATGCCTAGCAAACCTTCATATCCGATAAATGCACGGTACTGACCAGCATCCAATCCTTCAAGCACGGCTGTTGGTGTACCGCCGATGAGTGAAAGATCGATGAGAGAAGCTTCTGGATTAGTTCCACCAATGGATACCCATTGTCCTGTTGCTTCATCAAACTTCTGAACAACAATCGCATAATCACTGAGTAAATCGACAGTGAGTAAAGCATCGAATGTGAACGTTGCTGTACCTTCACGGTTTGGATCAACAGTAAATTCAATTGCCTCGTTACCAAGCAATTGTAAATCCAGACCAGCCAACGATACGGCTGCAAGGTAAGATGCATCTCCAAGAGCTACATCATCTGCAACAAGCAATGGCTCTGGGTTAATTTCTGCCGTTACTACATTGTCTACCGCTTTCACAGAGCTCAATTGAATATTGAGATTTGCTTGAGCCGTATCACCAGTTAGAGGATCAGTTAATGTGTAGACAAACACATCTGTTTGACCAACTCCAGCGGAATCTAAGTTAGGTGTGTAAGTGTATGTACCGTCTGGATCAATTACCAAAGTACCATACAACCCGTTGATCACTGTATCTACCGCTGTAACAGGCTGACCATTTACCGCTGTAACTACAGTCGTAGGAGTTACGATGTCTATTTCACCACTGGTATTGATATCAGTAATAACATTACCATCGGCAACTTCGGTGTAGTATCCACCTACTTGTGTCGTATCATAGACATCCATTGTACCTGTTAAGGTACCAAGTAAACCGATACCTAGAAGACCGTTATAAGACATGAATGCACGGTATTGACCTTCTTCTAAACCATCAATCACTACACCAGGTGTTGAACCTAGTAAAGTAAGATCAATAATATCCGCTTGGCCACCACCATAAATCGCAGTCCATTGACCTGTTGTTGTGTCAAATTTTTGAACAACTAGAGAGTAGTCAGATAATGCATCCACTCCAATTAAAGCACTGTAAGTAAATGTCGCGTTACCTTCTTGACCAGCACCCACTGTAAAATCAATTGCTTCAGAACCAAGCTGTAAATCAAGTCCAGCAAGTGAAACCAAGGCTAGGTAAGTTTCGCTACCTAAAGAGGCATCATCTTGTACAAGCAATGGTTGAGGAGCAAGTACGGCTGTATCAGTGTTATCAAAGGCCAAGATACTAGAAGAACTAATCGTTACCGTACCAGTTGCTGGATTCGATATGTTACCTGCCACATCTATTGCAGTTACGCTCACTGTGTGTGGACCATCTGCGAGTGTTGGCAAGGTATTGTCTGCAAGCGTCCAGGTACCATCGCCATTGTTAGTTGCTGGATAATCCACGCCATCAACAGTCACTACCACAGTCGCAGCAGGATCATCGATCGTACCGGTCAATGGAGGCGTGTCATCATTAGTAGTTACATCTGTGAAACCAACCACTGGCGCAACCAGGTCAACGATAAAGCCGTCTGTACCGTCAAGCACATCGCCTGTACCCAAGTTACCAGCAAGGTCTGTATATGTACTATCAGCAACACTAATGCTTGGTGCTGTACCTGTACCATCCGGTGTGAACACCGCTGTCCAGGTGATATTGTCAGTTGTAACCAACGCACTCAATGTACCACCAATAAGTGTGATGTCACTTGCATCAAAGCCTGTAACTGCCTCACTGAATGTGAAGCTAATGTTGGCATCTTCACCTGCTGCAAGAGCTAGATCATCTGTCGTAATTGCAAGTGTTGGTGGAACAATGTCTACAACGAAACCATCTGTACCATCGAGTACATCACCGGTACCTAAGTTACCTGCAAGGTCTGTGTAAGTATTATCAGCAACACTAATGCTTGGTGCTGTGCCTGTGCCATCTGGTGTAAACACCGCTGTCCAGGTGATGTTGTCCGTCGTAGTCAGGCCAGTCAAGGTACCGCCCACTACCGCGATGTCTGTCGCATCAAAGCCTGCAACTGCTTCACTGAATGTGAAGGTAATATTCGCAGTTTCACCTGCTGCAAGAGCTAGATCATCAGTAGTAATTGCAAGTGTTGGTGGAACAATGTCTACAACGAAACCGTCTGTACCATCAAGCACATCGCCTGTACCAAGGTTGCCCACAGTATCTGTGTAGCTACCATCAGCCACCGCAATGCTTGGTGCTGTGCCTGTGCCATCTGGTGTGAACACTGCTGTCCAGGTGATGTTGTCAGTCGTAGCCAGGCCAGTCAATGTACCGCCTAC
>NZ_KB849779.1 GCF_000368965.1 Acinetobacter calcoaceticus DSM 30006 = CIP 81.8 | reverse complement strand
TTCCAAAGATTCCAAAGATTCCAAAGATTCCAAAGATTCCAAAGATTCCAAAGATTCCAAAGATTCCAAAGATTCCAAAGATTCCAAAGAAATAATAGAGCAAATACTCTACCCCACTCTATATTTCTTCTTATTTTTAATTTACTTCTTTTATTATTACTGAATTACTGATCTTTAGATTGTTCCACGTGGAACGCTGAATTGTTTTTATGATCCTTAAATAAAAAAGCAGGATTACTCCTGCTTTTTATCACTACACAACTTTCTTAGTCAGTGAACGTTACACGAGCAATTGCTTTCTTACCTGATTGAATAATGAAAGTACCGTTTTCTTTTACAGAGAAACTTGCATCAACAGCATTCCAGTCAACTTTTACTGCTCCGCGAGCTACAGCATCTTTTGCAGCTGCTGCATTCGGATTTAGGCCAGCTAAACGTAGAATCGTAGCAATAAAGATTTCTCCACCAAACTCACCACGTGAAATAGTCACCTCTGGGGTGTCTTCGGGTACTTCACCTTCTGTAATAAGGTTACCAGCACTTTTATGTGCATTAGCTGCAGCTTCTGCATCATGGAAACGTTCAACGAGCTCCAGCGCAAGGATGCGTTTTACTTCTTGTGGATTACGACCAGCAGCAATTTCATCTAATAAAGTTTTGATCTCATCTAGAGATTTAAAGCTGAGTAAATCGAAATAGCGTTCAATTAGAGAATCAGGCATTGATAAAACTTTTTGGTACATTGCCCCTGGTGTATCAAATACGCCAATATAGTTACCCAAAGATTTAGACATTTTATTTACGCCATCTAAACCTTCTAGAATCGGTACAGTGATACACACTTGTGATTCTTGGCCATAACGACTTTGTAAAGTACGCCCCATAAGTAAGTTAAAGGTCTGGTCTGTACCACCTAACTCTACGTCAGCTTCAAGTGCAATAGAGTCATAGCCTTGAACTAAAGGATATAAAAACTCGTGGATTGCAATCGGCTGATGGTTGCTATAACGCTTTGTAAAGTCGTCACGCTCTAACATACGAGATACGGTTTGTTGGCTTGCCAACTGAATAAGGTCAGCAGCAGACTTCTGATTAAACCATTCTGAGTTAAAACGTACTTTTGTTTTATGCGGATCTAATATTTTGAAAACTTGTTCTTGATAAGTTTTAGCGTTGGCTTCTACTTGTTCTCGTGACAACGGCGGACGGGTTGCGCTTTTACCAGTTGGGTCACCAATCATGGCAGTATAGTCACCAATCAAGAAGGTCACTTCATGACCCAAATCTTGGAACGTTTTTAATTTATTAATAAGAACAGTATGTCCTAAATGCAAATCTGGTGCTGTAGGGTCAAAACCAGCTTTAATTTTAAGGGGACGGTTCTCTTTGAGCTTTTTCAGTAAATCTTCTTCTGAAATAATTTCGTGCGTGCCTCGTTGGATGAGGGCAAGCTGTTCTTCGGCGGGCAAGAAATTTGACATCACAAAACCTAAACACATCAGTTATTCAATTTGTGCGATATACTAACATTTTTTCAGCGTCTTGCAGGGGAAGTTGCATATGAGCGCAATCTATATCGGCGTAATGACTGGCACTAGTATGGATGGTGTGGATATTGTTGCGGCTTCATTTGAGCCACTACAGCTTCATGCCACTCTTACAGTTCCATTTGAACCCGAGTTACGTGATGAGCTTATGGCATTAACTTTACCTGATGACAATGAAATTGATCGTATGGGTAAAGCTGATGTTGCTCTAGCGAAAATGATTGGTCACGGGATTAATACTCTTATTGAAAAACATCAATTAGATCGCAGTCAAATTAAAGCGATTGGTTCACATGGGCAAACCATTCGTCACCGTCCAGAACATGGGTTTACGCTACAAATTGGCGATCCCAATATCATTACCGAAATCACTCAAATTCCAGTTGTTTCAGATTTTCGTCGTAGAGATATGGCAGCAGGTGGTCAAGGTGCACCATTAGTGCCTGCTTTCCATCAGGCCTTATTTCAACATCCAAGTATCCATCGTGTGATTTTAAATTTGGGTGGTATTGCTAATGTGAGTATGCTGCCTGCCAACAATGCAGACGGCGTATTTGGTTTTGATACAGGTCCTGCAAATATTTTGATGGATGCGTGGTGTCATCGTCATACTGGTCATCCATATGATGAAAATGGTGATTGGGCAGCTTATGGGCACCCTATCCGCTCTTTACTCGATCGCCTTCATGCACATGAATATTTTTCTAAAGAACCACCGAAAAGTACGGGACGTGAAGATTTCAATATTGACTGGTTGGATGATCAGTTAATCGATTGGCGAAACGATCTAACTTATGATGAGTTAGAAGACACACCTGAAAACGTCCAAGCCACCTTATTAAAACTCACTGTGCGTGCTATTCAAAAAGCGATTTATCGCTCAGAGATGGAAACAGGTGAAGTATATGTTTGTGGTGGTGGTGCTTATAACTCTTATTTATTAGAACAATTACGCTGGCGTTTACGTAAGCATAATTGGTCAGTTCAACCAACAGATGTTTTAGGACTCTCCCCTACTTGGGTCGAGGCTACAGCATTTGCATGGTTAGCAATGCGTTTTATGAATGGTTTAAGTGGTAATTTGCCAGCAGTAACAGGTGCTTCGGATTTCAGAATTCTAGGGACGATCACGGCGGTATAAAACTATTTATTGATTTGTTTGGTAAGATTCGACCTCATAGCACATTTACTGACCCGAAATGCTGTTATTTAAATGAGCATAAAAACTCATGATAAGTGCCAACAAAAATAATTTGAGGCACTGTCATCATGGATCTGACCAAACGTATCCATCAGTACACGCGTGGCGACTGGACATTCGATGTGATTGATTCAGGCCCTATTGATGGCCCACTTGTTGTTTTATTGCATGGTTTTCCCGAAACTGCTCATAGTTGGGAACAAACCTCGGAATTATTGCATCAGCATCAATTTAGAACACTTGCAATTCATCAACGGGGCTATAGTTTAAATGCTAGACCTCAAAGCCGATTTCAATATTCACTGAGTGAACTGGTAGAAGACGTTGCAATTTTTATTAAGCAACTGGGTCAAGCTGTCTATTTAATAGGGCACGACTGGGGATCGGTAATCGCTTCGGGCGTTGCAATGAAGTATCCACAATATATTCAACATCTCACTTTAGTTTCTGTACCCCATCAGGCTGCTTTTTTAAAAGCCTGCTTAAGCAGCAAACAACTTTTTAAATCTTATTATTTTGCAGTTTTTCAGCTTCCTCTTCTTCCTGAGGTTCTATTTAAAAAGATGCCTAAATTAGGTCGTAAATTTCTTCAGTCATCTGGCATGACCGAGCAGCAAATTGAAACATTCGAGACCGAGTTTATAAAGGAAAATAGATTAGGTACGGCATTGAATTGGTATCGTGGCTTTTTTTGGGATAAACCTCAAAATCCGTTTAAAACAATAAATGTCCCTACTCTTTTTATTTGGGGTAAACATGATATTGCCGTTACAGAAAAAAGTGCCAAGTTAAACTCAAGTTATTTTAAAAATAGTTATCGTGCAGTTTTTATGGATGCTTCGCATTGGATTCCATATCAGAATGCACCTGAACTGGTGCAATACTTTTTAGAATCTGTCCGTAAAAAATAATGTTCTGACCAATAAAAAAACCTCTCAAAATAGAGAGGTTTTTTTAATTTTAAAATTCTTTTTAAATCGAGAATGAAGAACCACAACCACATGTTGTTGTTGCATTCGGGTTTTGAATGATAAAACGTGAACCTTCAAGGCCTTCTACATAATCAACCACTGAGCCAATTAAATACTGATAGCTGAGTGAATCAACAAGCATTTTTACATCGCCATTAACAAATTCTGCATCATCTTCATTTACACTTTCAGCAAAATTAAAGCCATATGAAAACCCTGAACATCCGCCTCCCGTTACATATACACGTAACATGAGATCGTCATTCCCTTCACTATCACGGAGTTGGCGTACCTTATTGGCAGCATTATCTGTCAAAACTAGAGCTTGGGCATTCATGATGATTGTTCCTCGGATTTTGCTGTGCCTTTCAAAATAAAAAAGACCCTATATTGAGTATAGCATAATCAATATAGGGTCTGTCTTCGAAGTTTAAAGCGAATCTTGAGTATTTTTATCAAGATTATTTGTAATTCTCGTCTTGTAAGCCACATTCGAAGTTTTTAGCATCTTGCTTACAACGGAATTGCCATAATAGTTTCATCATACGTTTATCATACACACCACGTTGTGTAAGGCTAATTCGTGACTCACGCATCAGCTTTTGGTAACCCGGTTTATCTGCTGGTGGAACATCCATCCAGTATTTTTGTGGAATATCAGCTTTCATTTTACCCAAGATCGTAAAGGCACGTGGTAACTGACCCGAAACCCACTCTCTAGATTTCTGACCAAAACCAGCTGGGAACTTATCAGGACGGATAATAATATTTCCTGTCACCTGTAAGATCGGATAGTTCACGATCGCCCCTTTTGTTCCTAAACCTTTTTGTAGTTCTAAAGGTTTAAATGCTGACGCAGGTGCACCAATAATGTCTACCTGATGGTTATTAAATTTAGCACCGAAATTTGTTATATCAGCACTAACAGCCTGCGCACCTACCTGCTGAACCATAATTTTTTGAGCTTCATCATAGTCAAGTACAGCAATTTTTTTACCTGCAGCTTTCGCTACTGTATTGATGCTGCGATCATTTACTAAAAGATAAGCATCGCCAACTGGAATAACACCTACAACCTCATAGCGGCCGTTAACCATATATTTACTAAAAGTCGGACTCGCTAAACCCTGCATTACCTTTACAGCAAGCTTGAGGTCAGGAATGGCCCCAATTGCATCTAATGACCCTGTAAAGGAGTTAAATTGACGACCACGCATGCCTGACACACTAATGCCATCACATTTGCCTGCTTTAAAATCTTCAGCAATAACGGCTTCATTCTGGTTTACTTTCAGTTCGATATCAGCTCCCCAGTTTTTTGCTGCAAGTTGATAATCCTTCATCAGCGCATATACATCACCATTTTTACCAACGAAGTCAAAAACACATACTGTTTGTTTAGCCTGAGCTGCAAAAGAAACTGTGGTCAGTCCCATCGCAAGTAATAGCATTTTGGAAAATTGCATATTCTTTTTCCTTTCCTTGTGGAATTTTTTGTTTTTCGATACCAAGAAATTTCACACCAATATGGTATGAGTCGGATAGGCTTCATATAAAAAATCATATTGAAGATATTTTTACAGATCCATTTTGCTTTTATGATTTTATTTCCATCAAAAATAGATAGTCGTCTATCTATTAGCAATTATTTTAATCACAGAAGTCCTTGATCCATTTTTATACCTTCATGTTTCCTTATGAAGTTTTTATCTAAATTTAGCTTAACGTCTTTCTAGTTATCCACAATGGCAGAATTGACAGCATATACAAAACAAAAAGCCTAGAACTAAGTCTAGGCTTTCTGAGAAAAATTAAGATTATTCACCAGGCATTGAACATTCAAAGTTAGCCTTGTCTACAGAACAACGCGCTTTTTTCAATACAGACATCATTCCTGCATCGTAAACACCACGTTTAGTTAAATCCATACGGCCATCACGCAACATTTTTTGATATTTAAGTTTGTCTTCTGCACTTAAATTCATTTTGTATTTGCCAGGAATCTGAGCTTCTAAACGGTTGATCATTGCAAAGTTCTTAGGCAACTGTTTAACAAACCAGTCACGAGATTTTTGACCAAAACCAGCTGGGAATTTATCAGAACGTAATACTAGATCAGCTGTAACGTGTAATACAGGGAAGTTCCACATTACACCGTTTGCACCTAAACCTTTATTTAATTCTAATGGTTTGTAAGCATAAGCAGGCGCACCTACCATATCTACTTGGCCATTATTAAATTTCGCAGCAAAGTTTGAAATATCAGAAAGAACTGCTTGAGCACCTACACGCTGCACCATAATTTTTTGTGCATCGTCATAACCTAATACAGCGAATTTTTTACCCGCAGCTTTTTCAACAGAGTTAATGTTTTTGTCACGTACGAAAATGAACGCTGAACCTAGCGGAGAAATACCAGCTACTTCGTATTTTTTACCACCCATATTAGTGGTCATTTTTGCAGCATTACGTGCATCTAATACATAGGTAATTGCACGTTGAGCGATTTGGTTATTTGGAACACCGCCAAGTGAGTCGATAGATCCTGCGAATTTGTTATATTGGCGTGCACGCATTGCTGTCATTGCTACAGCATCACATTTACCCGCTTTAAAATCATTATCAGCAACAGCCTCGTCTTGACGAGGTACCAAGTTAATTTCAGTACCCCAGCCTTTTGCAGCTAGAGCCCATTCTTCCATCATTTTATATGAGTCGCCTGCTTTTCCTAAGAGGTCGAATACACACACGGTACTCGCTGCTTGCGCTGAAGCAGAAAAACCAACAACAGAAGCGGCAGCCATAGCAAGTACGATTTTTTTCATTTTCTTCATCCTTCCACGGAACAGATTTTTTGTTTGAAGTTTCCTTTCAAAGACAGATATTAATCATGTTTTTTAGAAAAAAATAGAGCATTTACTCAATTTTTTTATCTAATTGAACCATTGTTTGTTCAATTTAAATTATTTATTAGCGATAAAAATCTCTACGTTTCCGTAAGTTACTTTTTATATTCACAATTTTCATACCCATATTCAGTATGGAAATATATGTAGGGTTTTTGTGATGAAAAAATAATCTACTCTCCATTAAGCGTACATTCAAAATTTGTCCGTTCGACTGTACAGCGAGCACGCTTAAGTACACTCATCATGGTCGCATCATATACACCCTGTTTGGTTAAGTTGAGACGCCCCTCTCTTAAAAGTTTTTGATATTTGGTTTTATCTTCTGCTGAAAAATTCGTTCTAATTTTTGACGGTACGCCCATTTCTAACCGCTTTATCATGGCAAAGTTTTGAGGTAATTTTTGTATAAACCAATCACGTGATTTTATGCCAAAATCTGTAGGGAACTTATCAGTTCTCGCAATTAAATCTCCAGTAACATTCACCACTGGAAAATTAAACATGGCCCCTTTAGTGCCTATACCTTTGCCAATCTCTAGTGGTTTATAAGCATAAGCAGGTGCAGCAATTGCATCGACTTGTCCACTATTAAACTTTTTCACAAAATCATTAATTTCAGAAGGAATAGGCTGCGCCCCCACACTTTCTACCATAATTTTTTGAGCAAGGTCATAATGCAAAATAGCGAATTTTTTACCGCGAACTTTTTCAATGGAATTCAGGTTTTTATCTCTTACAAATAAATATGCCAGACCAATCTGAACAATACCAACGACCTCATAATTCGTTCCATTTTGTGCAGTCACCATACGATGTTTATTACGCTTATCTAAAATATAACTAATCGCTTTTTGCGCAATAGCATTACTGGTTACCCCACCAATCGCATCTATAGAACCTGCAAATTTATTATAGTTTCGTGCCCGCATGGAGGTCATATAAGCAGCATCACATTTACCTTCACGAAGCCTACGGTCCACCAGAGCTTCATCTTGAAATGGAATTAAGGTGATATCAGCTTGCCAGTCCTTTGCTGCAAGCGCCCACTCTTCCATCATTTTATAAGATTCACCTGACTTTCCTAATAAATCAAATACACACACATTTTGTCCCGCATGTGCTGTTCCCATAGCACAGCAAAATACTGCACTAATTATCCCCAATCTTTTTTTCATTTGACTTTCCTTAGTCTAGTTTTATTAGTAGCTCATTAATCAACCAAACTTTAAACTGTTTTTATTTTAGTCATTTTTTTTAAAAAGTGTTCTATCTTGTTCAATATTGAAGATATTTCGGATGAATAGCTGAACCTAGAATATTTCGATGTATACAATTGTTGTCCGCTTCTAACTAAAATCCGGAAAGTTTTGTTTTCATCGGCAGTTCTCTTTAAAATACGGCATTCCTCACTCACCTCGATACAATAAGATGATTCAATTTGACCAAGTTTCTTTACGCCGCGGTGGACGTATTCTATTTCAAAAAGCGTCTATGCAATTACACCCAGGTTGGAAAATTGGTCTGACTGGGGTCAATGGTGCAGGTAAATCAACCTTATTTGCAGCGTTACTAGGTAGCTTAGGTGCAGATGAAGGTTCACTTACTCGTCCTTCAGGCTGGATCGTGGCGCATATGGCGCAAGAAATAAAAGCACTAGACATGCCTGCAATTGATTTTGTTCTCTCAGGTGATGAAGAGTTTTGGGATATTCAAAATAAGCTTGCTCAACCAGATCAACTGAGTGACTTTGAATTGGCTAAATTGCATGGCCGCTTTGATGAAATTCATGGTTATTCAGCGCCCTCTAAAGCAGCTCAGCTTATGGCTGGTCTTGGTTTTCTAGAAAATCAATTGCGTTTGAACGTTGAGAGTTTCTCTGGTGGATGGCGTATGCGTTTAAATTTGGCGCGTACCCTAATGAGCCGTTCAGATTTATTATTACTGGATGAACCAACAAACCACTTAGACTTAGATGCAATTTTATGGTTAGAAGATTGGCTTAAAGCCTATGAAGGTACACTCATCCTAATTTCGCATGACCGCGATTTTTTAGATGCGATTACAGATCATATTCTGCATATTGAAAATCAGGAGCTCACCCTTTACACCGGAAATTACTCTACATTTGAAACCACGCGTAGTGAACGTCTTGCTCAGCAGCAACAAGCTTTTGAGAAGCAACAAGAAACACGTGCTCACCTACAAAAATTTATTGACCGTTTTAAAGCAAAAGCGACTAAAGCTCGTCAGGCACAAAGTCGAATTAAACAACTTGAGCGCATGCAAGAGCTCGCTCCAGCTCATATTGATACACCTTTTACTTTTAGTTTCCGCGAACCAACCAAAATGAGTTCGCCGTTACTGACTTTAGACAATGCCAGCATTGGTTATGGCGATAAACAAATAGCAGAAAAAATCAGATTACAAATTACACCAACCTCTCGTATTGGTTTACTTGGTATGAACGGCGCAGGTAAATCCACCTTAATTAAGAGCTTAGTGGGTGATTTACCGCTCTTAGCTGGTGAACGCAAGGCGTCAGAGTTACTTAATATTGGTTACTTTGCACAGCACCAAATGGATGCTTTAGATGGCCACGCTACTCCAATGTTACAAATTGCCCGTTTAGCAGGTAAACAAATTAGTGAAGCGACCTTACGTTCTTTTTTAGGTAGTTTTGGCTTTAGTGGTGAACGCATGGATACGCCATGTGAAACCTTTTCTGGTGGAGAGCGCGCTCGTTTGGCCCTCGCACTGATTGTATGGCAGCGCCCAAATGTTTTGATTCTGGATGAACCGACGAACCATTTAGATCTTGATATGCGTCATGCACTAAGCATGGCATTACAAGATTTTGAAGGCGCTGTCGTGCTGGTTTCCCACGAACGTCAACTCATTGCAAGTGTTTGTGACGAGCTTCTTTTGGTACACGGCGGTAAATGTACCGAGTTCGAAGGTGATTTACAGGATTATGCAAAATGGCTACGTGAAGCACGTCAGCAACTAATTAATGCTCAGACTGCTGTAGCACAGAATAATTCTTCCTCTGCTGCTCCTACTCCCACTAAAGTCGATAAAGAAGCACAGCGTAAAGAAGCAGCTCGCCGTCGTGAACAAACCAGACCTATTCGTAAAAATATTGAAAAAATTGAGTCTCAAATTGAGAAACTTCAACCACAACTTGCCAAAATTGAAGAGTCTTTAGCAGATACATCTTTATATGATGCAGCACGTAAGGATGATCTACTCAAGCTTATGAATGAACAGACTGAACTGAAAGCTAAACTTGAGCAATATGAAGAACAGCTTTTAGAACTTATGATGGAATTAGAAGAGATGGAAGCCTCTTTTGATTAATCTATTTTTCAAAATAAAAAAGCCGATTTCTTAATCGGCTTTTTTATTAATTAATAAGGGGTATAAAAAGCCCCTAATTCATTTAAATTGGTATTGATTGGCAAAGGCCAAACATTGCTTGATAGGCTGTCTGCAATATATAAATCATAACCGCCACGGCTTCCTGTCTGCCCCGCAAGAGAAACCACCATATACCGCTGGTCTAAAGGTGCCGGATCTGATGTATTTACGACTGTACTATTAAAAGGCAAACGAGTGTTTTGTTTGGTAGCCATATCATAAACATAGATCTGATCATGGGTATTTGTTGAGTTATACCAGCGCACATATAAAAACTGGCTTCCCTGCCACCATACTGGATAATATGAGGCAATACTGGTTAGCTGTGTATTATAAGCACCCGACTGATCAATACTAAAAATTCTAGAATTACTACTCACACCTTTGGCATATAAGATTTGCGTAGTATTGACCATTGGATACGGCATTGACTCTTCGATATCCCAACCATTATGGGTGACAGATGCAATTGTCCGGTCAGTTATCTTGATGATTTTTAAATCACCATCTTGCTTAAAAATAATGCGTTGGTTATCTAGAAATTTAGGATCTTCATCCCGCTTGTTATTCCCTTGGGTTAAATTGATTGGTAATTCTGTGCTCCCAACTCTCCAAGCATAAACATCCCACGCATCTCCATAATGCTGTCCAGAATTAACCCCCATAAAAGTGAGCCATTTCCCATCTGGGGAAAAATGACCATTCATCATGTGGTCAATTTTCCAGTTTGCACCCAGTAATGTGGTTTGCTGCGTTGTGAAATTATAAAGATAAAGCTTACTGTCCCATGCGTCATAATTACTATAACGATGAAAAACTAATTTTCCGTAAAAAGTGGGTGCTGTGGCAGCATGCAGTTGAAATAAGCAATTAAAAAATAAGATTGCAATACATAAAAGTTTTTGTGTTTTTTTCAAAATTATATTCTCTTGTAATAAATGAGTATCCAAGAGAATAGCAGTTTACAAATTTATTTTCTTATAAAACAAAAGGCTTTGTCTAAAATTAAACAAAGCCTTTTATTAACTTATCATAAAAAAGATTATCTAAATTTTTTATGATTTTCATTTCGAATTTTGACTAAATTCATTGCTTCAGTTTTTGCTTGATCTAACTGTTCGTGCTCAACCAATGCAGTTACTTTATCAATCTCAGCAACAAGCTGATCTAAACCAGATTGGTACTCTTTTACCTGCACATTTCCTGAAGGTAAACCTTCGAGTTTATGCGGCAAATATTGCTTAGAAGAAACTGCTGCTTCACGCATTACAACAAGCTGTTGTTTCGCATTAGTAGCATCTTTCGCTTCAGCAAATGCTTTAGTGCTCTTAGCTAAAGTTTTCATATTCGTTTCTAAATCAGCCGCCCAAACAGCAGAGCTTCCTAAAAAAACACATGAGATTAGCAAGCCTGCTAATAATTTCTGACTCATCATCTGCTCTCCCTAAACTGACTTAGAATCATGTTATGAATTAAGCATCAATATCTGCATTTAAAGCATTCTCTTCAATGAATGCACGACGTGGTTCCACATCATCACCCATTAAGCAAGAGAACATACGATCTGCTTCAATCGCATCGTCAATGGTTACCTGTAACATATGACGATTCTCTGGGTCCATTGTCGTTTCCCAAAGCTGCTCAGCATTCATCTCACCAAGACCTTTATAGCGTTGGATCATCATACCGCGGCGCGAATCTTGCAAAATATGCTGCCAAACTTGATGGAAGTTAGCCACTTGAATACGGCGATCACCTTTTTGTAAATAAGCACCATCTTCCAGCAAACTGAACCAACTCTTCGAGTTTTTTAGCAAACGAGCATACTCAGCTGAATTCAATAAGCCTGCATCAAGCAAATATGCGTGTGGCAAGTTATGAACATATACAGTAATACGCGGCCAATAATGCGCAGATTTTTCACCCTGAGCATTTTCACGCTCAAATGACTCTAGTGTAATTTCTGGACGTAAACTTGGCTGTAATCTTGTAATGATATCTTTTACTTGATCAGCCCATTGTTGCACATAAGCTTCATCATGGTTTTGATCGCTCTTGAATGCCTCTATTTCAAGTAAAGCATCCAATAAGCTAGCCGGATAACGTAACGTTAAGCGCTGTAAGCTCTTTTGCGAAACTTGATAATCCTGAATGACTTTAGCAAGTGCTTCACCTGTAATTGATGGTGCTTCAGCATTGGTATGCAAAGATAGCTCATCAATCGCATTTGAAATTAAATAATTTTCCAATGCATCATTATCTTTGATGTATTGTTCCTGCTTACCTTTTTTCAATTTGTATAAAGGTGGCTGTGCAATATAGATATACCCACGCTCAACCAATTCTGGCATTTGACGGAAGAAGAACGTTAACAACAAGGTTCGAATATGCGAACCATCAACGTCGGCATCGGTCATGATAATGATTTTATGATAACGCAGCTTGTCAGGATTATATTCTTCACGACCAATACCACAGCCGAGAGCAGTAATTAAAGTACCCACCTCCTGACTAGAAATCATTTTGTCAAAGCGTGCACGTTCAACGTTCAGGATTTTACCTTTCAACGGCAAAATAGCCTGCATTTTACGGTTACGGCCTTGCTTGGCACTACCACCTGCAGAGTCACCCTCGACAAGATATAATTCAGAAAGTGCTGGATCTTTTTCCTGACAATCTGCCAATTTTCCTGGTAAACCAGCAATATCAAGTGCGCTCTTACGACGCGTCATTTCACGCGCTTTACGTGCAGCATCACGCGCACGTGCAGCATCAATAATCTTACCGGCAATTGACTTTGCAGCTTGCGGGTTTTCAAGTAAGTAAGCAGAGAACTCTTTGTTCATTGCTTGCTCAACAGCAGGTTTTACTTCACTCGATACCAGTTTTTCTTTGGTTTGAGATGAAAATTTTGGATCAGGTACTTTTACCGAAATAATAGCGGTTAAACCTTCACGTGCATCGTCGCCCGTTACATTGACTTTTTCTTTCTTGAGAATATTTTCATTTTCAAGATATTGGTTTAAACCACGCGTCAAAGCTGCACGGAAACCAGCTAAATGGCTACCGCCATCTTTTTGAGGAATGTTATTGGTAAAGCAACGAACGTTTTCTTGATAACTTTCATTCCACTGCAAGGCTACTTCTACACCAATACCGCTATCTGTATCCGCAGTAAAATGGAAAATCTCATTTAGATGAGTTTTACCTTCGTTAATGTATTTTACAAACTCAGATAATCCACCTTCGTAGTCATATACATGTTCAAGGTTAATACGTTCATCGCGTAATACAATACGTACGCCCGCGTTTAAGAATGAAAGCTCACGTAAACGGCGTGCTAGAATTTCTACGTTAAAAATGGTTTGAGTAAATGTTAATTCACTTGGCCAAAAGCGTACCGTTGTACCACTCTTATCCGTTTCACCAATCACACGTAATGGATATTGCGGATCGCCGTGTTGATATTCTTGCTCATGCACTTGACCAGCACGAGAAATCATTAAATGTAATTTACTCGAAAGTGCGTTTACTACAGAAACACCTACGCCGTGTAAACCACCTGAAACCTTATAGCTGTTGTCATCAAACTTACCGCCTGCGTGCAGAATGGTAAGAATTACTTCCGCTGCAGAAACACCTTCTTCAGGGTGAATATCAGTTGGAATACCACGACCATTATCAGAAACACTCACCGATTCATCTTCATGAATAGTGACAATAATTTCATCACAATGCCCAGCTAAAGCTTCATCGATTGCATTATCGACTACTTCAAATACCATATGGTGTAAACCGGTACCGTCGTCTGTATCCCCAATATACATACCCGGACGTTTACGAACTGCATCTAATCCACGTAATACTTTAATACTAGAGGAATCATAAGCCTTTTCATTGGTTTGTTCTGTTTGAGAGGCTGATTGAGACTCTGAACTCATGGTTTCTCCCTAGCAAATATAGGTTTATTCAAAGATGGGTAACATCAAAAAATTATGGTGAAGCAAGACTAACTTGACCGGATTCAACATTGAATAATTGATATGAAATAGACAAATCATGTAAATGTTTTTTTACCGATGCATGATCTAAAGTTGTCATAAAAACCTGGCTACCAAGTTGGCTTAATCGTTCAATTAAACGTTGTTGTGCGGTTAAGTCTAATTCTGCTGTCAGATCATCTAATAATACCACAGTTTCCTTATTACTCGCATGCAACATTGCAATTTGTGACAGTTTTAAGGCAATAATCAGCAGTTTTTTCTGACCTCTTGATAAAACCACATCAGCATGTCCATAAGGGGTTTTTAAGCGCAAATCGGCTCGATGTGGACCATATTCGGTATAACGTCGTTCGATGTCTTTTTGGTGTTGATTAAGCAGGTCTTGCATGAGTCCCTGCTCTGTATGAAAACCAGGACTGTATTCCAGTTCTATTTCAAGATCAGGGAGTAATTGCCTCAAATCATTTTGAAAAAAGACATTCCATTGTTCCACAATACCCAACCGCTGAGAGTGCAAAATTTCGCCATAGTCACTCAGCATTTTGTTCCAAGGCTCTAAATCAGCCAAAGACAAATTTCTTCGGGTTTTAAGTAAAGTATTACGTTGTTTTAATGCACGCGAGTAGTATTGCCATGCAAAATAAAACTCAGGTTCCACGTGGAACATCAGCCAATCCAAAAGTTGGCGTCGTGGTTTTGCACCATGGTCAATAATGTCTGTACTTTGTGGATCAAGATGCTGCAAAGGAAGTAATTTAGCAAGTTGGCCTTGGGTAGCCACGGTATCGCCATTGACCTTCATCAACTGCTCACCAGATGCCAACTTTTGCATGCCAATTTTCTCAGTACTAGACTGTGCAAAGACAATCGCATCTTCGGCAGCATACTGAATATAATTTTTAGGAATATGAGTGCGGAACGACCTCCCTGTTGCAAGCAAATGAATTGCTTCCAGAATTGAGGTTTTTCCTGAACCATTAGCGCCATAAAATATATTAAACGGTTGCAACCCTTGGAGTGCAACCGTTTTTAAATTACGCACACGTTCAATATTTAAGCGCGTAAGATGCATATTAGATAGCCAGACTATACACGCATCGGCATAACTACATAAGTTTGATCAGTATGTGCCGGGTCTTGAACCAAAACAGACTGATTCGCCTCACTCATACTCATATTTACGTCATCGCCATCAAGTACACCCAATACTTCAAGTAAATATTGCGCATTAAATGACATTTCGAGTGGTATATTTTGATATTGAATAGCTAAATCTTCAATAGCCTCATCTTGCTCAGGGTTATTCGCACGAAGCTGTAAAGAATCCTGATTAAAATTCAAGAAAACACCACGCAACTTTTCATTACTCAAAATTGCGACACGTTGTAATGATTGCTTAAATACATCATGGCTAATTAATACATGTTTATCGCCACCACGTGGAATCACGCGACGATAATCAGGGAATTTTCCATCAATCAATTTTGTAGTAAAACGAACAGTAATATTGCCCTGTTCCTTATCACGACTTGGCGTATTGATGGTTACATTTAACAATTCACGACCAATCAACAATGTTAATTGTTCATCTTCAATACTCAGTAAACGCTGTAATTCACCAACAGCTTTACGAGGTACAATGGCCTGCACCAATTGAGCTGATGTAGAAGACGCTGTAATTTCACAAAGTGCTAAACGGTGACCATCTGTTGTTACTGCACGTAATTGATTTTCATCAATTTCCAATAAAGTACCCGTTAAATAGAAACGTACATCTTGTACAGCCATCGCAAAAGCAGTTTTTTCAAATAAACGCTTTAACTCACGTTGGGTTACTTGTACTTGAGTACCCTGACTATTTTCAGTCGTCAATAATGGATAATCTTCTGCGGGTAAAGTCCCTAATACGAAACGGCTATTACCAGACTTTAAGATACATCTTTGATCTTCAGTAATTTGTAAATCAATTAATGCAGCTGTAGGTAATGATTTACAAATTTCCATTAACTTACGAGCAGGGACTGTTGTTTCCCCTGCTTCAAGGCATGCCCCTTCTGATAAAACAGTGCTCGCAACCAGCTCGACTTCTAGATCAGAACCAGTAATAGTGAGCGCCTGAGCATTAGTCTGAATTTTGACGTTTGAAAGAATATTCAATGTATGACGACGTTCTACCGCACCGACAACATGCGATAAAACATTGAGTAAACTTTCTTTAGCGATTTTCAAACGCACGATTCATTCCTCTAGCAACTTGGAGCAAATATTTCATTTTTTAGCTGTGTACTATGCTGCACTTACGTAGACTTTGCAACAAGGTCTTATCATTTCATCAACTCTGAAGTAGACGCAGTAGATTTTTATAATCTTCGTCAAAAATTGGATCTTCTTCTCGCAGACTTGCTACTTTTTCACAAGCATGCATCACTGTACTGTGATCGCGTCCACCAAAAGCCATTCCAATTTCTGGAAAACTATCACCGGTCAACTCACGAGCTAGTCCCATTGCCAACTGACGTGGTCGAGCATAAATTCGTGTACGTTTTGGCCCTACTAATTCTTTTAATGGGATACGGAAATATTCACTAACCACACGCTGGATATTTTCTACACTAATTGTTCGTGCACGGATCGCCAACACATCTTTTAAAGACTCACGAACCACATCAAGATCGATTGGTGCACCTTTAAAACGGGAAATTGCAACGACTTTATTAAGTGCCCCTTCAAGTTCACGCACGTTCGCAACAACCTGTTGTGCAATAAATAATGCACAATTTCGAGGTAAATCAACGCCGCTATTTTCCGCTTTCTTTAATAAAATTTCGATACGAGTTTCAATATCTGGCGGTTCAACACCTACTGAAAGTCCCCAAGAAAAACGGGAAACCAAACGCGGATCTAACTCTGTTAACTCTTTTGGATAACGGTCTGAAGTTAAAATAATTTGTTTAGATTCATCAAGTAAAGCATTAAATGTATAGAAGAATTCAACCAGACTCGCCTCTTTACCTGCTAAGAGATGAATATCATCGACCAATAATAAATCTAAAGAACGGCAGTTTTTCTTAAACTCTTCTACTTTGCCTTTTTGTAAAGAACTCACAAAATCCTGAACAAAACTCTCAGAAGTCATATACATCACACGGGCATTAGGTTTGGCTTGTAGTAAAGCATTGCCAACTGCCTGCATTAAGTGAGTCTTACCTAGCCCTGTGGGGCCATATAAAAACAAAGGGTTATGCTGTGAAGCCCCTAATTGAGTTAATACTTTTCTACATGTTTCAGCAGCCATCTGGTTCGAACGGCCTTCAACAAATAAAGAAAAAGTAAACTGAGGATTGAGTAGCTTCTTTTTCGCTGTTTTAGGGTTGACCACACTATTGGTATGAGGACTAGAAACAGACTCGGGCTCTTTTTTTACTTTAATACTTTGTGGTGGCGCAGATTGCAAAGCAGCAGTAGTGGTTGCTGGTTGTTCAGCAGATGACAAAATACTCCCAGGACGAGAATCAACTAAAATCTCAACCTGACGGACACGCCCTTCTGACAACTGCTCAGCCAATATAGAAATTAATTCTAAATGGTTCTCTTGAATGTAACGCGTCCAATAAGGGTTAGGAGCATAGAGACGTAGTATTCCTTCTACTTCTTCAGCAACTAATGGGCGAATCCACATCGCAAAGACGTTATCAGAGAGCTCTTGTCGCAAGCGAGTTAAGCAGTCTGTCCAAAGCATGTGTATCCCCTATTTCTGCATTTTTAAATTCAAATAATCTAAAGATTAACCCTTCCTGATAAGAAGGGGTCGCCATTCTAACCAAGTTATCCACATCTGTCATGACGAATTCGACTGATTTTGCCTAAAAAGAAATCTCTTGTGAATAAATTTAAATTCAAAACCACTTGTGTATAACTTTTTGCACAACCTGTGGATAAATTATCACATAAACTTATCCACAATCCATAAATATAATAGAAACAGAGTTATCAACAACCCAAATACATGTTTTTTAAATTTAAAAGTGCGAAATCCACAGAAAAAGTGGCTCCTAATAAGAATAAATATAAATTTTAAAATTTGAATTTATTTAATAGGGGTGCGATCTTTTGTGGATAACTACAAAATATGAATTTAAATTCAAATGCAGCAAATCAAAGACAAGATGATATCTTGTTTTGTTGATAAGTATGTATATAAGGTGTGTATATAATAAAAGCTCTAATAAAAATAGACAATTACTTTGTGTATAACTTTGAAAACTATATATTGCACTGAATTATGAAAATCATAAAAAAGAAGTAGAGAGATTAAAAATTTGGGTTAAATACAAAACTTTCTTGGTTTTTCATTGACAGCGTAAACATTGCACAATAAAATCGCGGACCTTTATAGAAAGATCATTTTTGGGAGTTTCAATATGAAACGTACTTTCCAGCCATCTGAATTAAAGCGTAAACGCGTTCATGGCTTCCGCGCTCGTATGGCAACTAAAGCTGGTCGTCAAGTATTAGCTCGTCGTCGTGCAAAAGGTCGTCATAGCTTAACTGTTTAATTACTGTTACGCTGACCAGACTTGGGTGTGATGACACTTTACAATTTTAGCACAGATGTGCGAATACGCTGTGCTGCAGATTATAAAAGTGTATTCGATGGTGCGCTTTTTAAAGTGCATCAACCCCATTTTTTATTTCTTGCAAAATTAACCGAACAGCCTAATAGCCGTTTGGGTATTGTTGTTGCTAAGAAAAAAGTGCGCCGTGCACATGAAAGAAATCGAATAAAACGTCTTGCTCGTGAGAGCTTTCGTCTACATCAGCCGAATTTTGGATCAGACATAGATATTGTGGTAATGCCAAAAGTTGGTATAGAAACGATTACGAATGCTGAGCTATATCAACAATTAGATTTTGCTTGGCAAAAATTACAGCGCTTAGCAAAAAAACATTCTAAAGTTGGCACAACCTCGCAGAATTAAGAGATAGCCAATGGTTCGTTTTCTACGTTGGTTGATTCGACTGTATCAAATTGCGATTAGTCCGCTTCTTGGACCCCGTTGTCGTTATATCCCGACTTGTTCCCAATATGCGATAGAAGCATTGCAAACTCATGGTGCGATAAAAGGCGTTTGGCTATCTTCTAAACGTATTTGTCGTTGTCACCCGTGGGGAGGATCTGGATATGATCCGGTACCGCCAAAAGCAATTCGTTTTATTTCGTTTCATCAAATAGATTCTCAAACGCATCATGTTGCTGTACCCTTTCGTGATCGTTTACTGAAGCAAAATCTCTCTAACCATTTGGGGTAATAGATATGCAACAATGGGCCAGGTTTGCAATTCTCGGGGCCATGTTTGTCACCGCATATTTGCTCATTTTGGCTTGGCAAAAAGATTATGGAAATGCTGCAACTGCACCGCAAAAACAAGCGGCGGCTGTAAGTTCACATGAAGTATCTGCTGATTTGCCAAATGCTAAAAATGCAACAGTGGCTTCCGATGTGCCACAAGCAAATATTGCGCAGTCACAAACCACAGATGCAACTGCACCTGTGAATCAACAGCTTATTTCAGTACAAACTGACCTTTACCATATTTGGATCAATCCAAAAGGTGGTGATATTGTTCGTATTGAATTACTCTCACACGACAAAAGCAAAGACAGCGATCAGCCATTTGTTATGCTTGAAAATGATTCTAAGCGTACATATGTTGCTCAATCTGGCTTAATTGGTTTGAATGGACCAGATAGTAGTCGTGGTGGTCGTCCATTATATGCTGTTGAAAAAACATCATATACTTTGGCTGATGCTAAGGGTGTACAGGATCAAAAGGGTCAATCTGAAAAAGTTTTAAACGTTCCGATGGTATTTAAAACACCGGAAGGCGTTGAAATTATTAAAACTTTTACTTTTACCCAAGGGCAATATCCAATTGTTGTAAGACATCAAGTTATTAACCGTAGCCAACAAAGCTGGCAAGGTCAGATGTTTGGACAATTAAAGCGTGATAACTCTGACGATCCTGGTAAATCTTCTCAAGGTATTTTCACTCTAGGAACTTTCTTAGGTGGAGCTTGGGGGACGCCTGAGTCACATTACAATAAGCTGAAGTTTGCTAATTTCTCAGAAGAAAAAGTAAGCACTGAAGCTAAAGGTGGATGGGTTGCGATTGTTCAGCATTATTTTGTAAGTGCTTGGATTCCTGGGAATCTTAAACTGACTCAAGCGAATGGTCAGCCTTATGTAGCTAAACTTGAATCTCGTCAATCTGCTGATCATATGAATATCATTGGTTTTACCTCACCAGTGATTAATGTTCCAGCAGGCACTTCAATGGAAGTGGACGCAAAACTTTATTCAGGTCCTAAAGTTCAAGCTGAATTAAAAGATTTAGCTGTTGGTTTGAATCAGACTGTTGATTATGGCTGGTTATGGCCGATTGCCAAGTTATTGTTCTTAGGTCTTCAATTCTTCCATAGCATTGTGGGCAACTGGGGATGGTCAATCATCTTACTTACCGTTATGGTGAAGATGATTTTGTGGCCTTTATCTTCAAAAAGTTATCGTTCTATGGCGAAAATGCGTGTGATTGCACCAGAAATGCAACGCATGAAAGAAGAGTTCGGTGAAGACCGTATGCGCTTCTCGCAAGAAATGATGGCTTTATACAAACGTGAACAAGTGAATCCGCTTTCAGGTTGTTTACCATTGTTGCTACAAATGCCAATTTTCCTTGCCTTGTACTGGGTACTCATGGAAAGTGTGGAACTACGTCATGCTCCATGGTTAGGCTGGATTCAAGACTTGTCAGCAATGGATCCTTGGTTCATCTTGCCGTTGATCATGGGTGTAACCATGTTTGTTCAGCAAATGTTGAATCCACAACCTGCTGATCCAATGCAAGCGAAAGTATTCCGCATTATGCCGATTATGTTTACGGTATTTATGTTGTTCTTCCCTGCAGGTCTCGTGTTGTACTGGATTGTGAACAACAGTATTACTATTTTACAGCAATCGTTTATTAACAAGAGTGTTGAGAAAAGCCGTATCAGTAAGACTGAATCTGCATCTTAATCGTTGAACTTTTGCTGAATAAATCCGCTTAAGATGGTAATCTTAGGCGGATTTTTCTTTGGCTGGATTTTAGGTTTTTAGGTGAATAATATGCAAAGTCAAACCACGATTGCCGCAATTGCAACGCCGCCAGGCCGTGGTGGTGTGGGCGTGATTCGCCTATCGGGACCTAAGGCTTATGAAATTGCTCAAAACCTGACACAAAAAAACTTGCCTGAAGCACGTATGGCTGGTTTTCGTAAGTTTTATGATGCTGATGGAAGCATTATGGATGAAGGGATTGTCCTATGTTTTCCAAATCCTCATTCGTTTACAGGTGAAGATGTTGTAGAGCTACAAGGGCATGGCGGTCCAGTCATTCAAAATGCCTTGCTTGGTCGTCTATTTGAGCTTGGTGCAATCGCTGCAAAAGCGGGTGAATTTTCCATGCGAGCTTTTGAAAATGGCAAGATGGACTTGGTTCAAGCAGAAGCTATTGCAGATTTGATTGATGCGACATCGCAAGCTGCTGCACGTTCTGCTGTTCGCTCTTTGCAAGGCGCTTTTTCGACCAAAATTAATACCGTTTTAGAAAAACTGATTCATTTACGGTTACATGTGGAAGCCGCAATTGATTTTCCTGAAGAAGAAATCGATTTCTTGGCAGATGGTAAAATTTTAGCTTTACTTGAAAATGTTCAACAATCTGTCCACGCGGTTCAAACATCTGCACGTCAAGGCCAATTACTACGTGAAGGTTTACAAGTCGTTATTGCGGGTAAACCAAATGCAGGTAAATCAAGCTTGTTGAATGCGCTTGCTGGCGTTGAGCGAGCTATTGTGACGGACATTGCTGGTACAACCCGCGATGTTTTGCATGAAAAAATTAGTTTAAATGGTCTACCAATTACCTTAACAGACACAGCGGGCCTTCGTGAAACTGGTGATATCGTTGAAAAAGAAGGGATTCGCAGAGCAATCAAAGAAATTGAACAAGCTGATTTGTTATTGCTGGTTTATGACTTAAATCAAGGTGATGATCCATTAAAACTCGCCCAAGAATATTTTGCTGAACATATTGAACCGCGTCGTTTAATGTTAATTGGTAATAAATGCGATTTAACTGGTCAGTTAGCTGAAATAAGTGATTTTCAAGGATTCCGTCATATTACCGTTTCTGCAAAACAAGAGATGGGTGTTCAAGGCCTCGTAGATGCGATTACAGCGCATGCAGGCTTTCATCCTGAGGAAGACACCTTTATTGCGAGAACGCGTCATTTAGACGCAATGAAGCGCACACAGCTCTATCTATCAGAGGCACATGAGCAACTTGTTGTATTTAATGCAGGTGAACTCGTTGCTGAATCATTACGTCTTGCTCAGAATGCTTTAGGTGAAATTACAGGTGACTTTAGCGCTGATGACCTGTTAGGCAAAATCTTTGGTTCGTTTTGTATTGGAAAATAATTAAAAAATTCTGAATGATGCACAGGGGGTGTCATTCAGTAACCTCGTTAACCGTATCTTTTTAGAACCTTTAAAAACTCATCTAATTCATTCTGATCAACTTGTGCTTCTTTGAGCACATGGTGATGTAAATGCTGCTCCATCAATTCACTCATCAAACCGTTTATCGCACCTTTAATTGCAGCAACTTGTTGCAGTATTTCTATGCATGAAAGATCCGACTGTTCAACGGCATGCTCGATACTGTTAATTTGTCCTTTTAGTCGTTTTACACGATTAAGTATTTTTTTATCCTGACCAATGTGACTCATCTGTGTTCTCTTGTATAATTCAACATACTGGTAGGGAGTATATTGGGTTTAAATTTTATGCAGGATCATAGTGTATCACGTCATCATCAACATCAGTTTGATGAAGGAAATCCACTTGCACAAAAACGTATTTTGATTGCAACCATTTTAACGGCTTCCATGATGGTGTTAGAAGTATTTGGTGGGTGGTTCTTTAACTCAATGGCATTATTAGCTGATGGTTGGCATATGAGTTCGCACATGTTGGCACTCGGTTTAGCCTACTTTGCCTATCGTGCGGCCCGTCATTATTCCAAAGATCACCGTTTTAGCTTTGGAACCTGGAAAATCGAGATTTTAGCGGGTTATAGCAGCGCAATTTTGCTTATGGTTGTAGCTATTTTTATGGCATTTCAGTCGGTTCAGCGTTTATTTAATCCGGTTGAGATTTTTTATAATGAAGCTATTCCGATTGCAACTTTAGGTTTAGTGATTAACTTAATTTGTGCGTGGTTACTCCATGATGGTCACCATCACCATCACCATCACCATCACCATCACGAGCATGAACATGGGGATCACCACCATGATTTAAACCAAAAAGCTGCATTTTTACATGTGGTTGCAGATGCTGTGACCTCTTTTTTTGCAATTATTGCACTTTTTGCGGGTAAATATTTTGGCTGGGACTTTTTAGATGCACTTTTAGGAATTTTAGGTGCTATTTTAGTTGCAAAATGGTCTCTTGGTTTAATAAAAGAGACTGGTAAAACCCTTCTTGATGCAGAAATGGATCATCCTGTGGTTGAAGAAATTCGTGAAGTGATTGCTGAATTTCCTAAACACATCAAAATTACAGATATTCATGTCTGGAAAGTCGCAAAAGGCAAGTTTTCTTGTATTTTGGCACTCGAAACTGATGATATTTCCTTAACAGCAGACCAGATCCGTCATGCTTTATCGATTCATGATGAAATCGTCCATATTTCGGTAGAAATTAACGATTTAAAACCTGCTTATGTTCCACGTGAAACATTGGCATAACTGAGTGGGAGTTTGGTTATAACTCGGTAATCAGTTTTGTTTTAATCATCTGAACTGATTAGAATAAACTTCTCTTACCTATGAGTTGGTTTTATGCTTAAAAAATTAGGAATATTGGCATTATTTAGCTTAACGGCGAGTTTGAGTTTCGCTAATGTGGACTCGGTCAGAGAAAATATTAAAAAACAATATCCTAATTTAAAAATTAGCAATATTCAGAAAACCGAAATGCCTGGGCTATATAGCGCTAATCTGGATCAACAAATCATCTATGTGGGCGAAGATGGTCAACATATGTTTGTTGGTTCTATGATTCGGTTAAAAGATCGGAAGAATTTGACTAAAGATCTAGTTCTAGGACAGAACTCAATTGACTGGAATCAACTTCCTTTAAAAGATGCGATTAAAACGGTTAAAGGTAATGGACAGCATGTTTTAGCAGTATTTTCTGACCCCAACTGTCCTTATTGTAAGCAGCTTGAACCTGAACTGGATAAGCTGAAAGATGCGACAATTTATACGTTTATTTATCCTTTAAAGCCCCAGTCTATTGTAGTTTCTAGACAAGTATGGTGTGCACCGAATCAATCCTATTCATGGAAAAAACTGATTCAGCAAGGCGTTAGACCAACAGTTGCGAGCTGTGCTAATCCAATTGACCGTAATTTAGAGCTTGGAAAGAGATTAGGTTTTAATGGCACCCCTACCCTGATTTTTGCAAATGGTTTTAAACTGGTTGGAGCGCGCTCAGCAGAAGAAATTCAAGCTGTTTGGAAAGAGTTAGGTTTATAAAACAAATTAAAAAAAGCACCATTCGGTGCTTTTCTATTGCCTGAAAGTAATTAACTTTTTCGTGCAATCAAGTTGTAAATAAAGAGAATAAGCACTGCGCCAATAACAGATGCGATAAAGCCCGCCACTGAATTTTCTCCGTAAAGCCCCAGTAATCGTCCGCCATAGGTAGCTAAAAGTGAACCTGCAATACCGATGAGGGTTGTTACGATAAAACCTGCTTTATCATCGCCAGGATGTAAGGCACGAGCGATTAAACCAGCAAAGAAACCAACCACAATAGCAACAATAAGTGACCACATATTTGTTCTCCAGTTGTTTTTTTGGTGAAGTTAATGATTTTGCTTCATATTCTATCGTGCGGTAGAGCTGTCTGTTTTGTCTGTAGCAGATTGCGACTTTTTGTGTCTTTTTTGTTCAAAACTAAAACGTTATATAAAAAAATAGCACTTTTCAGTGCTATTTTTTTGAAATTTATAAACCAATTTCACCAATAAAGGGTAAGTGGCGATATTTTTGGTCGTAGTCTAAGCCGTAACCAACAATAAACTTATCTTCAACTTCAAAACCTAAAAATTTAACTTCAAGATCAATTTCACGGCGAGATGGTTTACTCACCAATGTGCACAATTGAATTGAATTTGGATTTCGAGTTTGCAACATTTCCATAACTTTGCTTAAGGTATTACCTGAGTCGATAATATCTTCAACTACCAACACATCTTTACCGCGAATTTCACCATCAAGATCTTTTAAGATTTTAACATCTCGACTTGAAGTTGTACCGCCGCCGTAGCTAGACACTGTCATAAAGTCGAGTTCATGCGGTTTGGTAATCGTGCGGCATAAGTCTGCCATGAAAATAACAGAACCACGCAGTAGCCCAATCAGGACTAACTCTTTGTCACTATTTGCATAGTGAGTGTTAATTTGCTCGCCGAGCTCTTTGACTTTTGCTTGAATTTCTTCGGTTGAAATCATGATGCTCATTGCAACAGTCATGTCAGATTCCTACAAGATATAAAAGAAAAAATAAAAAAGGTGTTGACCTGCAACACCTCTAAAATCTGAGTTAATGGTAAAATTTTAAAGCAAAATGACTTTTCATGCACCCTTTGCTGAGCCAGAAATTTTATCATTTTGAGCAATATGTCGATCACGCTTTAATGCTAGTGCGCATATTCCAAATAATAACAAAAACTTAACAGCACGATTTTGTTTAGGCTGTTTCTTTTTGATAAGCACGTTTTCCATAAATATAAGTCGCCTCAATATTTCGGTCATCACCTAACGTGAATAATGCAAACAGTGAATCTTCAACAGATTTGGATTTAGACTGGCGCAGTTGCTGTAATGCTGTTGGCTTAAGATTCAAGACAACAAAATCTGCTTCTTTACCGATGTTGAAGTTTCCTAGTTGATCTTGCAGGTCAAGCGCTTTTGCTCCACCTAAAGTTGCATGATAGAGCGCTTCATAAGCTGAAAGTTTATCGCCTTGTAATTGCTGAACCTTATAGGCTTCGTTAACTGTTTGAAGCAAACTAAATGATGTACCAGCACCGATATCTGTACCTAAGCCCACTTTCACTTGTTTTTCCCACGTTTTTTTCAATGGAAATAAACCACTACCTAAGAACAGGTTTGACGTTGGACAAAATGCGATAGCGGATTGCGTATCATGCATGCATTGCCATTCTTCATCTTCTAGGTGAACACAATGAGCAAACACGGAGCGCTTACCAGTGAGGCCATAATGTTGATAAACATCTAAGTAACCAGTCTGTTCTGGAAATAAAGATTTCACCCAAGCAATTTCATCTTTGTTTTCGCTTAAATGTGTATGTACATAAACATCAGGAAATTCTTGCTTTAACTGCCCTGCTCTTTCTAATTGCTCAGGTGTAGAGGTTGGCGCAAAACGTGGTGTAATCGCATAAAGTGCACGACCCTTGCCATGCCATTTTTCAATGAGTGCTTTTGTGTCGCTGTAAGCCGTTTCTGGTGTGTCACACAGTGCTTCAGGTGCATGACGGTCCATGAGAACCTTACCAGCAATTAAACGCATCTGAAGGGGTTCTGCGGCTTCAAATAAAGCATCAACAGACTCAGGGTGAACTGTACAGAAAACGAGAGCGGTGGTTGTACCGTGCTTTAAGAGTTCCTGAACAAAAAACTGGGCAATTTCACTTGCATATGCTTTGTCTTGAAACTGGATTTCAGTTGGAAATGTATAGGTATTGAGCCAGCTTAAAAGTTGTTCGCCGTATGCTCCCACCATTTCGGTTTGCGGGAAGTGGATATGGGTATCAATAAAGCCGGGTACAATCAATTGTTCTGGGTAATGTTGAACTTCAACCCCAGCAGGAAGATGCTGTTGAGCTTCATCCCATGCACCAAACCATTTGATTTTTCCATGTTCACTAACCAATACACCATCTTCCAAATAACGTACTTGATTTGGAATATCAGTTGGCTCAGAGACAGTTTGCTGAATATCTAAAAAACGACCACGCACAACGGTGGTATTTGCGATCAATGACATGGAAAGCCTTTATATTTTCACTTTTTTCGGTTGATTGTACCCCAGTTAACCAAGATTTAAACGGTATAACGTTTACTTAGTCCCCATTCAGCCAAGATCCGACGATAAGTCGTTGATGAACGGTCAGCTTCAAAATGAGCTTCCATCATTAAATCTAGCGGTAGTTCTTCTGGCTTTTGTGATTCGACCATGTCTTGGTCTTCAGCAAAAATTTGGGCATTAAATGCATATACGTTTTCTAAATCACCTGTTTGATCAAAGTTACGGGTTAAGGGAACAAATAAACGAGTTTTATTACTTGAGATAGGACAACAGGCGTTCAAGATTTTTAAAACACCGTCTTCTGGAAAATCGACCGTAATCACGGCTGAAAAAGGTGGATAAACATCAAAGGTGCGTTTCCACAAAAAGCCTTCTGGTTCGAGATGTTTTAATTCATGCGGATAGTTACTAACATTACTGATATAGACCGTTTTTAAGCCGTAGTTGGTACGTTCAGTATGATATTTAGGGACGACAGGATTATCGCGATTAGCAAAGGCATTGTGATGTACCCATGCAAAATGAGCGACATCGATAAAACCTTCAAGTTGACGTCCGCTAGAACCGCCAATATCGACAAATGGTGGCAAAATTGCTTGATGCTCTGTCTGATCCCAAGTATCTAATACTGGAATATTGGCTTGAGCAACATCACGACTATGAATACTAGTCCAAATGAGGTCATAACGTTGAACAACTGGAAATTTGGTCAGAGAAAAACGATCAGAAATTTTGGTTAGTTCGGGTTGAGCTGGTATTTGGGTACATTTCCCTTCGGTGTTATAGCGTAGGCCATGATAAGGACAAACAATTTCCTCACCATCCACCCAACCTTTGGTTAAAGGCACACCACGATGTGGGCAAATGTCTCGGACCAGATGAATTTCACCACTTTCTGTTTTATACAGTGCCATATTCACGTCTAATAGTGTCACTCGCTGGGGTGCAGTAGAGACGTCTTGAATACGAGCAACCGGATACCAGTGAGTAGTTAAAATTTCCCAATCTTTTGCATCAAAACTGCTGTTACATGGCATAGCAAGTGGCGTTAAAGTTGGGATAGCATTCATGGCATTACTCCTTAAAAAAATTAGGGCTCTCGCGAGCCCTTAAAATCTAGGCTTTTTTCTTTTTAGGAGATGCAAAGAGCTTGCCAATATGAGTTTTTAATATAAGAAAAGTGAATAAAATTTTTAAAATACATAAGGTTGAAAGACTATATTTTTGAATATTTGTTCTAATTTAGCTTTAGAGACTAAAGTTCATTATTCGCTATGCACTAAATGCACTGATTGACTGCGTTATGGGCATAATAAAAAAGCACTTTAAAAGTGCTTTTTTATGCATATCTAGGCGTTTATTACTCAACAAAGTAGTGCGCTGCAAAGTGAGCATCATTACCGATAATGTCGTAGCAATCTTCACGAATGGACATACCTGCACATTGATGACCGACCATCCATAATCCGAGTGTAGGTAGTTGTCCTGAAAATAATGGGGTATCTACCCATTTTTGTATGACATAACCATATTTGTCATAGTCATCAAAATAGAAACTACCAGAAGCGGCACCTTGGTCATGGCCATCTTGTAAAACCCGAATATTAGCCCCTTCCCTTGCCAAAATCGGTTTTTTCACCCATTTGCCAGCCAATGTTTGCTGTGGGTCATAAGTATGAGTTTCGACCAATAAAGGATGGTTTGGATAACGTTTCCAAAGCTCAACCAGAATTGCTTTATTTGAAAGTAGCATTTTCCAACAAGGTTCAATCCACTGGGTTTGTGGGTGGATATATTGAGAAAATGCTTCTTCCCAGATCCATTCCCATGGATAGAGCTTGAATAGGTTTTGAATGGAGCGGTTATTAAGATCAACAAAATCTTGTCCGTTCCAACCTATGTTTTCCATAGAAAGCTCAGAAACTTGTAGATGAGCTTGGTAGGCTGTATCCATCAAATACTCTAAATTGCCCCAGTCTTCTCGTCCAGCTTCCTGACAGGCAGCAAAATGCACATGACTACCGCGCGGTAAAATCGTCTTCCAGCGTTTAATTAGGTCTTCATGAATGCTATTGAACTGGTCTCGGTTCGGAATGCCTGAGACTTGTTCTATCCACAGCCACTGCGCTACAGATGCTTCTAGTAAGCCGGTAGGTGTATCGGCGTTGTATTCCAGCATTTTGATATTTCGCCCATCGTAGGCGAAATCAAAGCGGCCATAGAGCATTGGTGCATTTTTTTTCCATGAGCTTTCAATATGGCTTAAGGCTACTTCGGGAATTTGAAAATAAGCAGCATAGTCACCCCGTTGAATGAGTTCTCCTACAACAGATAAACACATCTGATGCAGTTCATTTGCTGCGTCTTCAAGTTGTTCAATCTGCTTAAGGGTAAACTCGTAAGCAATTCCTTCAGACCAGTAAATTGAGCCGTCGAGAGAAGGTAAATTAAAATAATCAAAACCAATATTTTGATGCTCCACTTGCCAGTCTGGGCGTGGAGTAAAGATTTTTCTTTTCATCTTATGTTAATGCCTGAATGACTTAGCCGCCGAAAGAAAAACCGCTACGGCCAAAACCACCTCGAATTGGCGACGAAAAAGACGAAATTTTCGATGTGCTTGAAATGATGGGGCGGCCAGCACTTAAATTGCTATAAGGATGTAATGTATTGCCGTGATAAGAAACTTCTCGGTTATTTCGATAATACGCAGGTCCTAAATAATGGCCTGAACCAGAACTATGTCCACTTGAGCTATTTTCTTCTTCACAAGTTTCAGTATTCCAGTCGCGAGCACAGTCATATTGGTTGTTATATACGTCTTGTACTAAAGGACCATCATTATGGCTACATGCCGTGAGTAATAAAGGCACCACGACAAGATTAATTTTTTTAGAACGCATGAGCCCCCACACATTTTAATAAGTATGTTCGACATACAATGTCGAATAGATATTATCTATTATGTTTCTGATTAGGAAAGATAAATTTTAAGTTGGCATATAATATTAATCTGTTTTTTTAAAGTACAGCTTATTTTTAAAATTTAAAGCACAAGGCATCTCGCTTGTAGATGCCTTGTTTTGATGAATTAAGGCTGTAACTGCTTTTTGTTGTGTCGTAAGGATAGATAAGCAGTAATTGCTAACACCAAGACGATAAAGCTTAACGAGATCCAGATTGGCATGTGGAATACATCAAGCAACAACATTTTTGCACCAATGAACAATAAGATGATGCCTAAGCCGTATGGCAAGTAATGCAATTTGGTCGCAGCGCCAGCAAGCAAGAAGAACATTGCGCGTAAACCTAAAATTGCCATTAAGTTCGCTGTTAAAACAATAAATGGATCGCTAGTTACCGCAAAAATAGCAGGAATAGAATCTACCGCGAAAATAACGTCAGAAGCTTCAACCAAAATCAAAACTAGAAATAACGGCGTTGCCCACAATAAACCATTTTGACGGACAAAGAATTTGTCACCTTCAAGCTGCGGAGTAATACGCATGTGCTTACGTAGCCATTTTAAAACTTTGATATCTTCAATATTGGTTTCTTCTTCTTGACCTTTTAAGAACTTAAAGCCTGTGTATACCAAGAATGCACCGAAAATATAAAGCACCCAAGAAAACTCTTGAACGAACCATGCACCAATAAAGATAAAGAGAGTACGTAGTACGATTGCGCCTAATACGCCGTAGAGCAAAATTTTACGTTGTAATGCAGCTGGAATAGCAAATGCTGCGAAAATCATTAACCAGACGAAAACGTTGTCAATTGCGAGCGACTTTTCAAGCAAGTAACCTGCAAAGTATTCCATGGTTTTTTGATTTGCTAAGGTCACACCAGCAGTTTGCTGTAGATATAGCCATAAACCACCACCAAATAACGCTGCGACACTCACCCACGCCACGCTCCAGTAAGCAGCTTGCTTAATTGAAACATCCTGACCTTGCTTTTGCTTAAAGCCTAAAAAGTCTATCAGGAGCATGACAATGACAATGCCAAAGAATGCTATGTATAGCCATAAATTGCCGATCGATTCCATAAAACCTCCACATCCGGCAATTGGGCATAAAAAAACCTTGACCCGTTGCCAGATGAATTAAACATCTGTGCCAACATGATCAAGGTCTTGCCTACATCATGAATTTCATGATGCTCAGATACCGACTTTTTAATAAAAGTGTATTGACGATATCTGACACATAACATTGCTGTTATGTTTGGAGGAGGCTACTCCCCTTGTCAAACTAAATTCTGTTTTGGATAAAACATATCCAACTACGCATAGAATGGCAGATTTTTTAGTATTACGCAACTGAACTTAATTTCGTGGTTTTTAACACTAAAAGGGCTCTAGAGGTTATTTAATTAAACCTCGATCTAAAAGCGGTTTGCATATGATCTGGTAAAGGTGAATAAAGAATGCCGTTAAATGCATGCCATAAGCATTCCAGAAGTAATATCCGGCTGTATTTACCAATAGCGCTACAATAAAAGCGCCCAACATATCTAAAGGGAAATGCACACCAAGATAAATACGCGACCATGCCACGACAAATGACAAGGATAGAAGAATTATTCCAATCAGTTTGCGCTGAGCAAATAAATAAGACAGGGCTATAGTGCTGAAAATCAGCATATGATTACTTGGAAAAGATGCGGTTGGCGCATGTTCGATAAAAGTGGTACCAACACCCATCACAAATGGCCGTGAATGATGGTAAAACAGAGAAATAACATAGCCCACTAAAAGCGAGACACAGGTTAAAAAGATAGATTTAACGACCCTGTTTTTTAAATCTTGGTCGCCATAGAACCATAAAAATGTAAGGATGAATAAAAGAATATATAGGAGATCATTAGCAAAAAAGACAGCAAGACGAATGATAAATTGACTCGCATCCTGAGCCCCATTGATGACATGGAATAAGCTAAGGTTGAGTGTTTCTAAAGACATTCATATTCCAAACGAGAACAAAAACGTGAGCTATGATAAAGAATTAAGCTTAATGTCTTGATAAAGAATTGTCACAAAAATGAAATATAGTTTGTTTGTGAGTAAAGATTAAACAGCAGACCTAGATAATTTTTAATGCGTGATCTGGGCATTAATATTAAAGTGCTAACGTGTTGGCATTTTATTCGAGAACGTTATTTTATGACTACTCAAGAAAAACAGAAAAAATTAAGTTTGAGGCCTTTATCTCCAAGAGATCCAGAACAGCCGCATAGAGCAGCGACTCCCCTCGAATTATTGTTCGATTTAATTTTTGTGGTCGCGATTGCAACAGCAGGTCAGCAGTTACACCACGCCATTATTGAAAATCATCTATGGCATGCGTTACCAAGTTACCTGATGGTATTTTTCGCGCTATGGTGGGCATGGATGAACTTTTCATGGTTTGCTTCGGCTTACGATAATGACGATGCGTTGTATCGATGCCTCACCTTTGTACAAATTGCAGGTTCATTGGTAATGGCAGCAGGTATTCCCGATGTATTTCATAGTCAGGATTTTGACGTAATGATCATCGGTTATGTCATTATGCGAATGGCGTTAGTGACCCAGTGGTTGCGTGCAGCAAAATACGATCCTGCTCGACGTATTACGGCTTATCGCTATGCAATAGGGATTGTACTGGTACAGATTGGTTGGTTAGTTGCCAATTTTACCCATGTACTTTCAGTCCCTTTATTTTTATTTCTGGCTGCGATGGAGCTATTTGTTCCCTACTATGCAGAAAAATATTCACCTACGCCGTGGCATCCACATCATATTGTAGAGCGTTATGCCCTGCTTACGATTATTGTGTTGGGTGAATCAATTATTGGTAGCTTTAATGCAATCCGCGATGCGCTGACTGCTCAATCTATTAATATTCCTGCCGTTTTCTTAATGATCGGTGGATTGATGCTTATGTTCGCGATGTGGTGGGCTTATTTTGACCGTAGTGAACAGCATCACCATTTGAAAGGTGTGCGCCCGTTTGTATGGGGGTATGGTCATTACTTTGTTTTTGTGAGTATTGCTACGGTGGGCGCTGCGCTTGCAGCGGCAGTGGATGTCACTACTCATCATGCCCATATTTCCGATTTATATATGGGAATAGTCGTTGCGGTGAGTATAGTGCTCTATACCACCTGTATTTGGGTGCTATATGAATTTGAATGTTTAGCGGGAATCAGCAAATGGTTTTACCCTATTACAGCGCTCATTATTTTATGTATTCCGTTTATTTGTAATAACGTGGGATATAGCGTTTTTGCGATGGGTATTGTCTATAGTTTACGTTTAATGGTTTTTAATAAATTTATAGCCAATATAGAACCAGAGAAGGTTTAAAACGCCTGAATAAAAAAACGGGTTTCAAATTGAAACCCGTTTTTTTATTGAATAATTAAAAGCAAAAGTTAAGCAGCTTTTGCTTTTAATGCATTCATTAATTTTTGATGTAATCCACCAAAGCCACCATTAGACATAATCACGACGGCATCACTCTCACCGGCTTCATTGACAATACGTTCAATAATTTCATCAAGTGAACGGCTAACTTGAGCATGGTTAGACGCAGCTTCAATCACGGGTTGTAAATCCCAATCTAAACCTTCTGGCTGATACCAGATGACTTCGTCTGCTAAGCGTGCTGAGTGTGCTAAGCCATCTTTATGGCTGCCCATACGCATGGTGTTTGAACGTGGTTCGATAATGGCCCATAAACGGCGTTCGCCTAAGCGTTTACGTGCACCATCTAAAGTCGTGTCAATTGCAGTTGGATGGTGAGCAAAGTCATCATAAACCTCAATACCATTGACTGTGCCAAGCAACTCCATACGACGTTTCACACCACCAAAGTTAGATAAAGCTTCACAAGCCTTTTCAAGCGCGACACCCACATGCTGAGCGGCTGCAATCGTTGCCAAAGCATTAGCTACGCTATGTTGCCCTGTCATGCTCCATTTAACTTCACCAACGACATTACCATTTTCAAGTACTTTAAAATGGCTGCCATCAATTGAAATGAGTTCGGCAGACAAAGCAGCTTTTTCATTCGCTTCTAGACTTGTACGAATGACCGGCGTCCAGCAGCCCATTTCAAGTACTTCATCAATATGAGTTTCAGTAATTGGCGCAATAATACGGCCTTCACTTGGAATGGTGCGAACAAGATGATGGAATTGCTTTTGAATAGCCGCTAAGTCATCAAAAATATCGGCGTGGTCAAATTCAAGGTTGTTTAAAATCGCCGTTTTTGGGTGATAGTGAACAAACTTAGAGCGCTTATCAAAGAAAGCTGAGTCATATTCATCGGCTTCAACGCAGAAGTATTTGCCGCCACCTAAACGAGCGCTTTCACTAAAACCAAGTGGAACACCACCAATTAAAAAGCCTGGGTTTAAACCCGCCTGATCAAGTACCCAAGCCAGCATGGTTGTAGTCGTGGTTTTACCGTGAGTACCAGCTACACCAAGTACATGTTTACCTTGTAAAACGTGGTCAGCAAGGAACTGTGGACCAGAAATATATGGTAGACCTTCGTTAAGCATATATTCCACAGCATCGATACCACGTTTCATGGCATTTCCGACAATCACTAAATCAGGATGAGGCTGCAAATGACTACGATCATAGCCTTGCATGAGGGTAATACCTGCGTTTTCTAACTGGGTAGACATTGGTGGGTAAACGTTTGAATCGGAACCGGTTACCTTATGCCCTAAATCACGAGCTAAAAGTGCTAAAGAGCCCATAAAAGTGCCACAAATACCCAAGATATGCAGATGCATTGCTCGCCTTCTCCACTGCTTCTATACACAGCACGTCAAGTGTCTGCGCGTTCATTATTGATAAATTTGGCAGCAACGATAGCAAGGCTAAACGGGAAAAGATAGTCAAAAATCGTTGTTGTTCTATGTGTTTGAGGCCCTTATAAAAGTACAGCTTTATTTTTTGTATTTAAGCTGAATTACAGTTTTATCTTTTATAATGTTTTGTATCTTTAATAATACTTAAATCATCGTGATGATGAGGGATGTGCCTTTGAGCCCAACGGTTTTAGCTTTTACGCTATTAATTATTTCTAACTGTTTTATGACACTTGCATGGTATGGGCACCTTAAATTTTTGCACCATGCTCCACTCTGGCAAGCGATTTTATTCGGTTGGATTATTGCCCTGCTTGAATATAGTTTTATGATTCCTGCTACTCGTATGCTGAGTGCACAAGGTTGGTTACTCGGTGAAATGAAGATCACACAGGAAGTGGTTACGCTGATTGTGTTTGTACCGTTTATGATTTTCTTGTTTAAACAACCATTTAAACTAGATTACTTGTGGGCGATGTTATGTCTATTTGGTTGTGTTTATTTCGTATTTAGAAGCCAATAATCTGCAATAGCTTGTATTGAATAATTGATTCTATACAAGCTATTATTTTCTAAATACCTGATTATCTTGCAGGGTGTTTACACGCTTTTTTTAGAATTTTAGAAAATTGTTGATCCCTTGGCGTTGGGTCTTCATAGTCAAAGGCATTGAGTTGATTAAGCGCGCTATATTAATAAAATTTGAGAATGTGTCACTGTTAAACCATGACATTTTTTGATGATATTAAAAATATTCGCAGAGCTGGTCAGTTAAATTTTCGTGAGATGAAAAATCAGTCTATAATAATGGGCTTCCGAACCATTTAAAACTTGGCTCTCGTCGAGATTTATCTTCTTTTACTTTTGTCTCTGGAACATTAGCAATGAATGCGGCCGCAGCACAAGACGCTCAACCTCTCGTTGGAATTATTATGGGTTCTCAATCTGATTGGGCAACTCTCGAAAACACAGCCAATATGCTTAAACAGCTTGGTGTCCCATTTGAAGCGGAAGTGGTATCTGCTCATCGTACTCCAGATCGTTTATTTGAATATGCAGAAACTGCGCGTGATCGTGGTATTCAAGTGATTATTGCTGGTGCTGGTGGTGCAGCGCATTTACCTGGAATGTGTGCCGCAAAAACTGATTTACCAGTTTTAGGTGTGCCAGTTAAATCATCAATTTTAAATGGCGTAGACTCTTTGCTTTCAATCGTACAAATGCCAGCTGGTATCGCAGTAGGTACTTTAGCGATTGGTCCAGCAGGTGCGACGAATGCAGCAATTATGGCGGCACAAATCTTAGGTTTAACTCGTCCTGAAATCGCAAAAAATGTTGCTGATTTCCGTGCTGCGCAAACTGATAAAGTTGCAAGCAAAAATATTCCGGGTCAGGTGTAAGAGGCTGAGATGGATAAAACTATCGGTATTTTTGGTGGTGGGCAACTGGGTCGAATGATGGCTCAAGCGGCTTTACCATTAAATATTCAGTGTACTTTTTTTGAAGCAAATACAGATTGTCCAGCAGGTGTTTTAGGCCAAGTCTTTTCTAGTCAAGATGAGCAAGGTTTAAAGCAGTTTATTGAAAGTGCTGATGTTTTCAGTCTTGAGTTTGAAAATACACCAGTTGAAGATGTTGATGTTTTAACACAAACCAAAGCATTGCACCCTCCCCGTGTTGCTTTAGCGACTGCGCAAAATCGTTTGTCAGAAAAAGCATTGTTTGATGAACTTACTATTCCCGTTGCGCCGTATCGTGCTGTAGATAGCTTAGAAAGTTTGAAAAAGGCTGTTGCTGAGCTTGGTTTACCGATTGTGCTTAAGACTGCAACTGGTGGATATGATGGTAAAGGTCAGTTTGTACTTCGTTCAGAAGACCAGATTGACACCGCTTGGGCTGAACTTGGCCCTGCAAAAAGTCTAGTTGCCGAAAGCTTTGTTAAATTCTCTCGCGAAGTTTCAATTATTGCGGTGCGCGGCCAAAATGGTGAAGTAAAAACTTGGCCATTGGCTGAAAATCACCACCATAATGGCATTTTATCGCATTCAATTGTTCCAGCACCGAATAGTGAAGCTTTACAGCCTGTTGCTCAAGACTACATTACACGGTTGTTGAATCACCTCAACTATGTTGGTGTGTTGACTCTAGAGCTGTTTGTGACAGAACAAGGTTTGTGTGCAAATGAGATGGCACCACGTGTGCATAACTCAGGTCACTGGTCAATTGAAGGCGCTGTCTGTTCTCAGTTTGAAAACCATATTCGAGCTGTTGCAGGTCTTCCATTAGGTTCAACAGACGTTGTTCGTCCAACGGTCATGATCAATATCATTGGTCAGCATCCTAAAACTGAAGATGTACTTGCCTTAAATGGTGCTCATCTACATCTTTATAACAAGTCAGAACGTGCTGGCCGTAAGTTAGGTCATATCACTTTAATGCCTGTGGATAGCAATGAATTGACGACCTTATGCCGTCAATTGGCGAAAATTTTGCCAGAACCACTCGCTCTAACAGTAGATATGACCCTCTAAATACTTTTGATTTTGCAAAAAAGCGATCTTCGGATCGCTTTTTTTATCTTTTAAATTTAAAAAATAAATCATAAGTATTTTTGGATTTTTGGATAACTTTTTATAGGAATTTTTGAATTTAAATATTGATGGTGTTTTTAAATTTAAAAAATGAAAACAAGTTTTCTACATTGTTTTGAATTTAAAGTTAGTTATCCACAAGAGAGTTTGATTTATAACAGATGGTGGAGGCTATATTTTTTGAATTCAAAACTAATGATGTTTGTTGAAGTGTTTTAAATTCAAAATAACGTGGCAAGTTTGAATTTAAAACATGGGTCGCTTTTTGAATTTAAAAACACAGATTGTTTGGTTGATTAGATTTGCCATGTCGTAAAGAATGACGAAATATAGAAAAGAATCAATAAATAGTACTGTTTTTCTCAGTTGTGGATAAGTTTATCCACAGAAACACATGTTTTATAGTTTAAATTTAAAATAAGGTTTTTGAATTTAAACTATACGCTATTATTTTGAATTCAAAACTGGTGATGCACACTGGTCGAAGTTTTAAATTCAAAATAAAGTGGAAAATTTGAATTTAAAACAATGGAAATGAATTTAAAGAAGAGATTATGAATTCAAATTTACGTTTTCTCTCTGAAATTTTAGACTCATAATGGTATGGTACTTAAAAATTTAAATTCAAAAATTGAAACTGGGATAATATGCGACGTTTTTCTTGTATTGTTGGCTCTGTATTTTTAGCAATGACTCAGGCTCAAGCAGAGCTCGTAATTAATGGTTCTACAATATCTAGCAGTGCCACTGTTCCGGCAGTGACTAACGAAAATTATACGCCTAATAATAATTTCCAAAGTTGTTTGGCAAATTTACGCTCTCAAGCGATTGCTGCTGGAGTCTCTGGTACAACCTATGATCGTTATACTCAAAACTTAACTCCAGATTATTCGGTTATTGATAAATTAAATTATCAACCAGAATTTTCGACACCAATTTGGGATTATCTTTCTGGCTTAGTCGATGAAGAGCGTGTTGAGCTTGGAAAACAAAAGTTGGCACAATATCGCGATGTTTTAAATCGTGCTTCTCAAACTTATGGCGTGCCACCAGAAACAATTGTGGCAGTGTGGGGTGTTGAAAGTAATTTTGGTGATATTTCTGGAAAATATCCTTTATTACAAGCACTCGGAACTTTAAGTTGTGAAGGTCGCCGACAAAGTTATTTCCGTACTGAATTTTTTGCCACCATGCGTATTTTACAGCGTGGTGACTTAACCGAAGATCAACTGAAAGGTTCATGGGCTGGTGCATTTGGTCATACCCAATTTATGCCATCGACCTATGAACGATTAGCTGTTGATTTTGATGGAGATGGTCGTCGCGATTTGGTGTCTAGTACAGTTGATGCATTGGCTTCAACGGCTAATTTCTTAAATAAAGCGGGTTGGCAAGCAGGAATGCCATGGGGTTTTGAAGTAAAAGTTCCCCAAGGTATGTCAGTTGATGGAGAAGGGCGACGCTCAAAGAAAGCTTTGAGTAGCTGGAGTGCGCGAGGTGTTACTCGGATTGACGGCTCTCCACTTGTCCAAGGAGCTTTATCTAGCAGTACTTCGGCAGGTTTAATGGCACCAGCAGGCGTAAATGGTCCAGTATTCTTAGTATTTAAGAATTTTGATGCTATCTATAGTTATAACGCTGCGGAAAGTTATGGTCTTGCAATTGCTCATCTATCTGATCGTTTAAAAGGCGCTCGTCCTTTTGCGACATCTTGGCCAACTGATGATCCAGGAACTTCACGTGCAGAACGTCGTGAAATCCAACAGTTTTTGATTAATCGCGGCTACGATATTGGTGCGGTTGATGGTCTTATTGGGGATAAAACCCGTGTGGCTATTCGTCAGGAGCAAACTCGTTTAGGTTTAAATCCAACTGGACGAGCAGGGCAACAAATCTTACGCGCATTCCGCCAAGAACAAGCCCAAAAAATGATGCAATAAACTGAAAATAATAAAAAGGTCTGCACATGCAGACCTTTTTTATAAGTATTTGTATAAGATTGCTAATCTAATTTAACCGCTTCTAATATATCAAAAATAACTGAAGTGACATCTTGGCTTAAATCTCGATCATTAAAGATTTCATACGCAGTGATCGTAACATCTGTATCACTTGGTAATTGCTTTTGTTCTTCTTCAATTAAATGTTCAATCGGTAGCAGAGTCTGTTTCACTTCAAGATGCAAAATATCTTTATAATCAATATTTTCATCTTCAAGCTCGATTTCATGCTCATTGAAAAAGGGAATTAGAATAGAATGAAGATACGGTTTGATTTCAATAATATCAAACAGTTCAATATCGCGTGTTTGTTCAATTGTGCTGATATGATCATTTACTTCAATCAGGATATGATAGTAACTCATCTTGATCTCCATTCTATTTTCGTTAGCTCTTATGACCACAATAACATGACTTTGATATGAATTTCGATGTATCTATCTAGAAATAGATACATCATTTTATATCAAGTTCTTAATTATTGAGGTAAAGCACTCAATAGATCACGATCAGCGTCAGTAAGGCCAGTGATTTTTTTGTCACCATCTTTACGAACTGAGTACATCAATGCATTTGGCTGATCACTGTGTTTTAAGCCAAGTGCATGTCCTAACTCATGAGCAATCGTTAAACGTAAATCATCAATAGACTTAAACTCATAAATCACAATTTGTTTGCCGTTGTAGATACCTTTTTTAAAGACATCTGCTTGAGCATTTTGCTTAAATTCGTTTAATGATTCATTAAACTTATTATTAATCTGATTAAAATGAGTAACTTTGACATTTAAATCTTTAGCTTGCTCATTATATGCAGCAATTTCTTTCTTTAAAGCAACGGTTTGCTTTTGCAAATCTTTCTGGGTTTTAGCTAAAGATTTAGCACTATATTCAGGTGCTAATTTGCCTTGGTTAAGTTGCATCATTTGCTGGTCAAGATTTTTCAATTTGCCATTCAAAATCTGCTTTTTATTTTCAAGGTCAGATTGAGTTTGACCAAGGGTTTGCTTCAATTGCTTAATTTGTTGCTGTTCATCAATTACACGTTGCTGTTCTTGCTGGAACTGAGCTGCAATTTTTTGACGTTGTTCAGAACGACTTTGACCATTATCGTAAACTAGACGAATTTCTAACTTTGCATTTGGATCATAAGTAAAATAATCCTGCCCAGTGCCTTGTTTCCAAATATCTGCAGCTTGTTGGCTAATCTGAATCAATTGATCTTGGCTCAAACCAAAACGTGGATCAATGTCAGCAATTTTATAAGTCAAGTGCTGACCCGCTTTTTGCTGAATTTGAGTATGAGCTGGAGTGGCAAGATTAGCATTAGCCTGAAAATTAGAAAAAGCAAAGGCTACGCCTAGTAACAAAGATGTTAAACGCATAATAGAAGAGGGGGAGATTTTAAAAAAAAACGTATTATAAGAATATAAAGTGAAAAATCAATCAAAAAATGTACAATTCAGATAAATAAATGCGACTTTAGTCTCATTAGTTTTTACCAAATGCAAAATTATTTTTTAGAAAAAATTCAATATGTTTGGTTTTGTTTATTTTTTTTAATCATTTAACTTTAATGATTTTCCTTAATTGAACTATAAATTGAGCCTAATAACTCTAAATCGGAATCTGTTAATTTGAAATTATGAATATCTTGCTCTTTTAAACGGGGGTACATTAAAGATTTGGGATCAGTAGTATGTTTTAGTCCTAAAGCATGGCCAAACTCATGAGCAAGGGTCAAACGTAAATCATTTAAAGAAGCATAACCGTAAATTTGAATTTGGTTTTGACTGAATAAGCCTTTATGAAAGGTCTGAATACTGGTTTTTTGTTCTAGCTTAAATTGTGTCATTAACGTTGTTAAATCGCTTTGCTCTTGATTTAGTTCTTTAATTTTTTTGTTAAGCATTTGAATTCTAAAATTTAAATTATTTGATTCATTTTGCAAATTTCCAGATATTTGTTGTAGTTGGTTTTGCCGCTCTTTTAGTTCATCGGCAAGATAGTATCGATGTTCCCCTTGGTTAAAGTGTGTTACGTCTCGTTGATAGTGTTCAAATTCAGCTTTTAGACTGATCTTTTTTTTGTTCAAATCAGATGATAGCTGATCAATTTCTTGTTTGTTTAAAATAATCTCTTCATTTTTAATGCGCCATTGTTCCTGCTTTTGTAAAAGAGCATTTAAATTTTCTTGTTGTTCACTTTTAATAATTTGATGATCATCATAAATTAAGTTAATTGATAACTGTGCTTCTGAATCATAAGAAAAATAGGTTTTTCCAGTCTCTTTGTGCCAGATTTCAGCAGCTTGTTGGCTTACTTCAATAAGTTGTTCTTTACTGAGCTGAAACCGTGGGTCAATAAAAGCAATTCGATACTTTAAAGGTTGATTAGACGAAGCAATTGGTAGATTACTTTGAGCAAAGCTCGTCGTTTGTAAGCTTATGCATAAACACAAGCTAAGTCCCCACCATAGAAATTTTTTCATGGCAAAATAAAAAATATAAATAAATCTTATTGTTAGCTACTTAATTAATTTCGTCAAAATGATAAAAAATGCAGGAGAGTGGAGGAATTTGTGATCTGGCTATAAAAATTTAAAAAGATGTTTTTAGACTTGGCAATAATGGAATAATTAATGTAATAAGTAACAATGTCTTTTAGTTTATAAAATCTTTTTTATAATTAATAGATTAGTTTTTATCATTGATCTTTTTGACATTAAGATAATTAAAAATATCCTTAAAAAGCTATTGTTATTTTTTGTAACTAATAAAAAACCGCGCCTAAGCGCGGTTTTTTATTAAAGAAACAAATTATTTTTTGTCATCTTTAACTTCAGTAAACTCTGCATCTACAACGCCATCGTCAGCTTTTTGTTGACCTGCATCGCCACCTTGGAATGCATTTGGATCAAAGCCTTCTGCACCACCAGCTTGCTGTGCTTGTTCATAAGCACGTTGAGTGATAGGCATTAAGATGTTTTGTAAAGCTTCAGTTTTAGCTTTGATATCTTCAACATCATTTTCTTTTGTTGCTAATTCAAGTTCAGAAACCGCAGTACTTACAGCTGTTTTTTCATCTTCAGTAACTTTATCACCAAGATCTTTTACAGCTTTGTTCGAGCTTGAAATTAATGCATCAGCTTCATTACGAGCTTTTGCAAGTTCTTCAAACTTACGATCTTCTTCAGCATTCGCTTCAGCATCTTTAATCATTGCTTCGATTTCAGCATCAGACAAACCTGAGTTTGCTTTAATCTGGATTGATTGCTCTTTACCAGTGCTCTTATCTTTAGCAGATACTTTCAAGATACCATCAGCATTGATGTCGAAAGATACTTCAATTTGTGGCACACCACGTGGAGCAGGTGGAATGTCGCCTAATTGGAAGTTACCCAACAATTTGTTTTGTTGAGCCATCTTACGTTCACCTTGGTAAACAGAAATATCTACAGCAGGCTGGTTGTCAGCAGCAGTAGAGAACACTTGTGATTTCTTCGCAGGAATCGTCGTGTTTTTCTCAATGATTGGCGTTAATACACCACCCATTGTTTCAATACCTAAAGTTAATGGTGTTACGTCTAATAAAAGAACGTCAGTTTTGTCACCAGACAATACCGCACCTTGAATCGCAGCACCAATTGCAACTGCTTCATCAGGGTTCACGTCTTTACGTGGCTCTTTACCAAAGAATTCTTGTACTTTTTGTTGTACAAGTGGCATACGAGACTGACCACCAACCAAAATCACGTCAGAGATGTCAGAAGTCGAAAGACCAGCATCTTTAAGCGCGATACGGCAAGGTTCAATTGTACGAGCAACTAAATCAGCAACTAAACCTTCAAGTTTTGCACGTGTTACATTGATCACTAAGTGTTTAGGACCAGTTGCATCAGCAGTGATGTATGGAAGGTTGATTTCAGTTGCATTCGATGAAGAAAGCTCGATTTTTGCTTTTTCAGCAGCTTCTTTCAAACGTTGTAACGCAAGTGGGTCATTTTTCAAGTTCACACTTTGTTCTTTCTTAAATTCTTCAACCAAGAATTCAATTAACGCGTTATCAAAGTCTTCACCACCAAGGAAAGTATCACCATTTGTTGATAACACTTCGATTTGTTGGTCGCCATCAAGGTCTGCGATTTCAATGATTGATACGTCAAAAGTACCACCACCTAAGTCGTAAACAGCAATTTTACGATCGCCTTCTTTTTTGTCCATACCGAACGCAAGTGCAGCAGCAGTTGGTTCGTTAATGATACGTTTAACGTCTAAACCAGCGATTTTACCCGCATCTTTAGTTGCTTGACGTTGAGCATCGTTAAAGTAAGCAGGAACAGTAATAACTGCTTCTGTAACTGTTTCACCTAAATAGTCTTCTGCAGTTTTCTTCATCTTTTTCAAGATTTCAGCAGAGATTTGTTGAGGCGCTAATTTTTTATCGTTTACTTCTACCCAAGCATCACCATTGTCAGCTTTGATGATTTTATAAGGTACAAGACCGATGTCTTTTTGTACCGCTTGATCTTCATAACGACGACCAATTAAACGCTTAATAGCGAATAATGTATTTTTCGGGTTAGTTACTGCCTGACGCTTAGCACTTTGACCCACTAAGATCTCGCCATCTTTATAAGCAATGATCGATGGAGTTGTACGTGTGCCTTCAGCGTTTTCGATTACTTTTACTTTATCGCCTTCAAGTACAGCAACGCATGAGTTGGTAGTACCTAAGTCAATACCAATAATTTTTGCCATGTGACGTTTTCCTCAAAAATTCTTTTGCAATGTTTTTTGCTTGTTATCCGATATGAGAGTGAATCTATTTTTTTCAAGCGTTTTAGCGAAAAAAAATCTAAAAACTCTCAATTTTTTATTTATTGACCAACCATAACCATAGCAGGGCGCAATAAGCGACCATTTAAGGTATAGCCTTTTTGTAAAACGGTACCGATTTCATTCGCTTTAGCGTCTGGGGCAATGCCCACTGCTTGATGTAAATCTGCGTTGAAACCATTTTGAGTGTCAGCTTCTACAACACCAAATTTTTCCAGCGTGGTTAATAGTGACTTCAAGGTTAACTTAATGCCCTCAAGTACAGGAGTTTCTTCATCACCCGCTGCTTGAATTGCACGCTCTAGATTGTCTACAGAATCCAGCAATTCTTTTGCAAATTTTTCAAGCACAGTTTCCTTATGCTTCTCAGACTCACGTTGAATACGCTCTACACTTTTTTGTGCTTCGTAAACAGCATTCGCTGTACGTGCTTTTTCAAGTTTAAGGCTTTCTTCTAATTTAGTGATTTGTGCTTGTAAAGATTCAACGGTAACGTCGTTTGCTTGCTCTCCACCTTCAGCCTGAGTTTGCTCATTAGATTGCTCTGCTTGCTCGTGTTGAATGTCTTGAGCTTGCTCATTTTGCTCATTAGCCATTGATGATCTCCGTTTAAATGGGTTTTTAAACATGTACAGTCCTTTTTGGCATCAGTATTTACTGTGTAAAACCTGAACTGCCATGCATATGCTGTAATTCATTAATAGGTATGAAGTATGGGCACTGCCTAAAAATTCAAGCGTACACGACAATTTAAAGCTTTTAATTTTGCGGTTTTAAGTAAAAATCTAAATTTTCGATCATAAAAGCAATAAATTCCTGAGTTATTTTGGGTAAATGCTGCCTAGATGCATATACCACTGACAGACTTAATTCCGGAGCTGAAAAGTTTTTAAATAAAGGAACTAGTCGTTTTTCTTTTAAATCTTTTTTAACTAATAGTGAAGGCAACATAGCTACACCCTGAGCATGTAGACACATATCATAAACAGCATTTACATCATTACTTTTAAAGGTAACGTTTAAAGGATAATTCTGTGGTTGTTGCTCTTCATCAAAAAGAGTCCAGTATTGATGCTGGCTATGGTGAGCTAAACATTCATATTGAATAAGTTGTCGTGGGTGAGAGAGGGGGCTGTGCTGTTTTAAATAGTCTGGATGAGCACAAAATACTGATTCGATCTGACAGACAGGTCTCGCAATTAATCCATCTGCAACTTTTTGCGTTATACGCAAAGCTAAATCGACTTGTGCATCAATCAAGTCAATTGTATTTTCAGTAAGATATACATCAAATTGAATATGTGGATGTTGCTTTTTAAATTGACGAATACATTCGCCAACACCTAATTGAAATAAAAATAAACCACAAGTGAAACGAATCGTACCGTTATGTTGTTCGGGTGCTGCTAGCTCTTGTAAAAGTTGTTGTTGTTGTAAAATATTTTCGCAGTAGAGAAGGGCTTTTTCACCGGCTGGAGTGAGAGATATTTTTCGAGTATTTCGCTGAAATAGGCGAGTTGAGAATGTATGCTCTAGGTGCTCAAGATAGCGAGAAACCATGGCACGGGAATAATTAAGATGTTCTGCGGCTTTGGTTAAATTGCCATGCTGAGCAATAGAAACAAAGACTTGTATGGCTTTTAATGTGTCCATATGCTTTATCATTATTACAATTTATGCAACAGTTTATCTTAGTTTAGTGCATTTACCTTACAGAAATTGCAATTTAAAGTATTCCTTATGAAATTGGAGAATACATAATGAAATTTTTTAAATTAACTGCTTCGGCTCTAGCAACTGCTACAGCTTTGACGATGGCTTCCACAGCTTTTGCACAAGATCTAAAAATCCAAAGTTTTCTGGCTAAACCAGAACATTTTGGTGTGACTTCTACTTTAATTGAAGGCGATAAAGAAGTTCTATTGGTTAATGCGCAATTCTCAAAATCTGAAGCATTACGTATTGCTGCCGATATTCTCGATAGCGGTAAAACGCTAAAGACAATTTTCGTAAGTTATGGTGACCCCGACTATTACTTTGGTTTAGATGTATTTAAACAGTACTTCCCAAATGTACAAATCATCGCAACTCCGGAAACTGTTAAACATATTCAAGATACTCAAGCCCTTAAAGTGAAGTATTGGGGTCCACAAATGGGTGCAAATGCGCCTAGCCAAATTATTGTGCCTCAAGCTTACACTGCTAAAACTTTAAAACTAGAGAATGAGTCAATTGAAATTAAAGGTAAGAAAGAACTCACTTATTTATGGATTCCTTCTTCTAAGGCAGTAGTAGGTGGTATTCCTGTATCTTCAGGCATTCATTTATGGATGGCAGATACACCAAAAGTTAAAGACCGCAATGAAGTAATTCAAACTCTAGAAAACATTAAAGCGCTTCAACCTCAGACGGTTGTTCCTGCCCATATGGTTGAGGGAGCTCCACAAGGTTTGGATGCGGTTAACTTTTCGATCGACTATCTCAAGAGCTATGAGAAAGCCGTTAAAGTAAGTAAAAATGCGAGTGAGCTGAGTCAGCTCATGCAAAAACAATATCCAACATTAAAGAGTGTGGATAGCCTAGAGCTAGGTGCAAAAGTTGTAAAAGGCGAGATGCAGTGGCCGTAATTTAAATCGAAATATCGTAAATTTTTAGAGAAGCCGTGGTTGATACTCGGCTTTTTTAATGGGAACAGGAATTTTTAAGCAAAAAACCTCTGTAACATTCTACGTACCTTATATAGCGTTTCTATAAAGAGAATTTTTTTGAGTAGAGCAAAAGGCTTAAGATCAAAATTAAAAATTGATAAAATTAAACAAAAGCTTAAGTTGCTACTTTTATATAAAAGGTAGAGATGAAGCTAAGGAAGAGAATTTAATAAAAAATTGCACAATTTGTACTTCTATTACTACAAAAGACAACCAATGATACGCACGCCAGAAAAAAAAATTGTGAATTATAGGCAGCGCAAAGATGATCTTTGCATTTAAGTGTTTGTCGTAATGAAAGGAAAGCGATTATGAAAAAATTAGGTCTTATCTCTGTAGTACTTGCTGGCGTTGCTTTTACAGCTGTTGGTTGTGCATCTGAAGCTGGTTTAAATGCATCAGGTTCTGCTCAAACAAGTGCTAGCCCATCTGGCGTAGAAGCTGGTGTAGGTGTTGATGCTGGCGTTTCTGGCCAAGCACAACCAGGTCAAGTTGATGCTGGTGCTTCAGGTTCAGTTTCTGGTTCTGCAACTGCTCAGTAATTCTTAGTAATAAGAACAGTTAAAAGGTTATAGAGTCATATATTTAAGATGCCGATTTATATATGGAATGAGCTGCTACTCATTACTCTATAATTAAGAGAGTTTAGAATTCTCAAAAAAGCCCCAAAAGACGTAGCTTATTGGGGCTTTTTATATAGTAAAGAATTTAGTCATCATGACGAGAATCTCGACGATTATGATCACGATCTTCTACTCGTTTTTTATTCCACTCGTGGCGTCTTTTATCGTCATCACGGTGTTTTTTATCCTCGTCATGGCGTCTTTTATCCCACTCATGACGGTTTCGGTCCTGTTCGCGAGCAACTCTTCGTTGTTGTTCATATATTCTTTGACGCTCTTCCCAGCGTTTTCGTTCCCAATCATTATATCGACGTCCATCATTGCGATCATAGCGATTAGTATCATGGTAACCATAGCCACCACGATAAGAAGGGTCATCCGTATAAGCCACACAGCCTACAGTTAAGAGACTGGTTGCTAATAAAGTAACAACTAGTTTTGTTGACATAATCGTACCTCTTTTTGTCTGTTAACAATAATTGGCAAAAAACTCCTGCTTGAAACGACAGATTTGTTAATGACATTTGCTTTAAATCAGATTAGCGTAATTTAGTTTTTACCTTTGTATCTTGATTACATGAGTTGTATGCGAATATAGTCAAACAGCAACAGAATTCTGTAGAAAATATGAAGGATAAGAGGAATTCATGGAGATAGGCATGACAGCATTTAATCAAAAAATTCAAACATTGCTAGATAAGGGCCAAGGGCCCGCTGCTCGAGCTCTTGATAAGTTACCTCGATTAGCTCAAGAATCACTTGCCAAAATTCTTGGGTATTCTTACCAATATCCTGACTTGGACTCATTTACTAAATGTCTGATGGCTGTACAAATTAAGCAGGGGCGTATCGGTTTTATTGGTCCAGATCCAATTGAATCCAGAAGGCAGTTTGATACGCAAATGCTGGCTATACGCCAGAAATCAACGGATATTGATTCTGTAGAAGATATTCGTTTACCTCTTCAAAGTGGAACCGTTTTCGCGAGACACTATCATCCAGCATCTAATAAAAAATTACCTCTTCTTGTTTTTTATCACGGAGGGGGATTTGTTGTAGGTGGATTAGATACTCATGATGAGGCGTGTCGTATATTGGCAAAATATGCAAAAGTACAAGTACTCAGTATCGATTATCCTCTTGCGCCTGAGGTTTCTCCTCAACATTTAATCCAATCCTGTGAAGATGCTTTGGCTTGGGTATATCAAAATCGTAGACAATTAAAAATATTAAAAGGTCGAATCGCGGTAGCGGGAGATAGTGCAGGTGGAAACATTAGTACAGTCGTGGCTCAACGATCAGTCAATAAACCTTATGCTCCACAGGCCCAACTTCTTATTTACCCTGCAGTCGATTTCAAGAGTCGACATCCTTCCTTCTATGCATATAACGAAGGATTGGTTTTGACTGATAACGATATCAATAATGTCACTCAATATTATGCAACCCAGCATAACGTAGAATTAGATGATCCTATTATTTCTCCAACCTATGGAAACTTGAAGAAGAATCCACCGGCTTTTGTGATTACTGCTGGGCATGACGTATTACATGATGAAGGGAAAATCTATAGCTATAAGCTACGCCAAAATGGCGTCAAAATGCATTATGAAGAATACTCAGATCAAACGCATGGATTTATAAATCTGACGCCTATTTCTAAAAAGGCCAAACGTAACACCATTGAGTTCAGTAAAAACTTTAGAAAATTTTGGGATAAAAATAGCTAAATAAAAGTTTGGTCCATGTTTCACGTGGAACGTGGACTCATACTCAAATCTAAAATATAAGGCTTTAAATAAAAGATAATAAATACTCACTAGAATTCTTTTATATAGACGATTAAATTTAACCTTTATTAAGTTATTAAGTTTTGCATTTTACTGTAGGAAGATATGAAAAAATTATTAATGCTATGTTGCTTGGGTTTAAGCAGTCATTCAGTCTGGGCTGACACTTTAGTTGAAATGCAAACAAATTTAGGCAACATAGAAATACAACTTTATGATGAGAAAGCCCCAATCAGCGTCAAGAATTTTAAAAGCTATATAAAGTCGAACTTTTATAAAGATACGATATTCCATCGAGTAATTCCTGGTTTCATGGTACAGGGTGGTGGGCTTACTGCAAATATGCAGGAAAAGACCACTCGAGCACCAATCAAAAATGAAGCTGGAAATGAGATTGCTAACACACGAGGAACCTTAGCAATGGCTCGTACCGCAAATCCTGACTCTGCTACTAGCCAGTTCTTTATTAATGTCGCAGATAATAGTTTTCTAAATCGCTCTGCTAGTAATGCTGGTTATGCAGTTTTCGGAAAAGTGATTAAAGGAATGGATGTGGTTGACCGTATTGTAAAAGTACCGACAATCACTGATGGAATGCATCAGAACGTTCCTAAACAACCTATTAAGATAATAGAAGTGAAAATCAAAAAAGAATGAAAATAAAAGATTTTAATATTTATTGTTTGTTATCAATATCTTGATGAAGTTTTATTTCGTTTTTTGATTTTGATTGGGTGAAAAAGAATCGATCAAACACATATATTTAGAAAAGTGCTTGCGTACCAATTTTTTTCCCCTATAATGCACTCATCCCGACGCGATACATGAGAATATCTTAGCTTACAGGGTTAGGATGAAAAGCTTAGTATTGCGTTGAATTCTGTCTCTGACGAAGAGCAGAAAGATCATTAAGAGATTATGAAGAACAACTTGTGTGGATTTTTACTGATTGATTGATCGAAATATTATCATTGATTGATTGGTTTAAATTACTCGAAGTTTATTTGAGCGAAATTTAAGTCAGAAAATTGATGAGCCAGAATTGGCACCTTGTCTTTAATAAGGTGCAAAATGATTTTTAACTGAAGAGTTTGATCATGGCTCAGATTGAACGCTGGCGGCAGGCTTAACACATGCAAGTCGAGCGGAGTGATGGTGCTTGCACTATCACTTAGCGGCGGACGGGTGAGTAATGCTTAGGAATCTGCCTATTAGTGGGGGACAACATTTCGAAAGGAATGCTAATACCGCATACGTCCTACGGGAGAAAGCAGGGGATCTTCGGACCTTGCGCTAATAGATGAGCCTAAGTCGGATTAGCTAGTTGGTGGGGTAAAGGCCTACCAAGGCGACGATCTGTAGCGGGTCTGAGAGGATGATCCGCCACACTGGGACTGAGACACGGCCCAGACTCCTACGGGAGGCAGCAGTGGGGAATATTGGACAATGGGCGCAAGCCTGATCCAGCCATGCCGCGTGTGTGAAGAAGGCCTTATGGTTGTAAAGCACTTTAAGCGAGGAGGAGGCTACTGAAGTTAATACCTTCAGATAGTGGACGTTACTCGCAGAATAAGCACCGGCTAACTCTGTGCCAGCAGCCGCGGTAATACAGAGGGTGCAAGCGTTAATCGGATTTACTGGGCGTAAAGCGCGCGTAGGCGGCTAATTAAGTCAAATGTGAAATCCCCGAGCTTAACTTGGGAATTGCATTCGATACTGGTTAGCTAGAGTGTGGGAGAGGATGGTAGAATTCCAGGTGTAGCGGTGAAATGCGTAGAGATCTGGAGGAATACCGATGGCGAAGGCAGCCATCTGGCCTAACACTGACGCTGAGGTGCGAAAGCATGGGGAGCAAACAGGATTAGATACCCTGGTAGTCCATGCCGTAAACGATGTCTACTAGCCGTTGGGGCCTTTGAGGCTTTAGTGGCGCAGCTAACGCGATAAGTAGACCGCCTGGGGAGTACGGTCGCAAGACTAAAACTCAAATGAATTGACGGGGGCCCGCACAAGCGGTGGAGCATGTGGTTTAATTCGATGCAACGCGAAGAACCTTACCTGGCCTTGACATAGTAAGAACTTTCCAGAGATGGATTGGTGCCTTCGGGAACTTACATACAGGTGCTGCATGGCTGTCGTCAGCTCGTGTCGTGAGATGTTGGGTTAAGTCCCGCAACGAGCGCAACCCTTTTCCTTATTTGCCAGCGAGTAATGTCGGGAACTTTAAGGATACTGCCAGTGACAAACTGGAGGAAGGCGGGGACGACGTCAAGTCATCATGGCCCTTACGGCCAGGGCTACACACGTGCTACAATGGTCGGTACAAAGGGTTGCTACCTAGCGATAGGATGCTAATCTCAAAAAGCCGATCGTAGTCCGGATTGGAGTCTGCAACTCGACTCCATGAAGTCGGAATCGCTAGTAATCGCGGATCAGAATGCCGCGGTGAATACGTTCCCGGGCCTTGTACACACCGCCCGTCACACCATGGGAGTTTGTTGCACCAGAAGTAGGTAGTCTAACCGCAAGGAGGACGCTTACCACGGTGTGGCCGATGACTGGGGTGAAGTCGTAACAAGGTAGCCGTAGGGGAACCTGCGGCTGGATCACCTCCTTAACGAAAGATTGACGATTGGTAAGAATCCACAACAAGTTGTTCTTCATAGATGTATCTGAGGGTCTGTAGCTCAGTTGGTTAGAGCACACGCTTGATAAGCGTGGGGTCACAAGTTCAAGTCTTGTCAGACCCACCATGACTTTGACTGGTTGAAGTTATAGAAAAGAAGATACATAACTGATGATGTAAGCTGGGGACTTAGCTTAGTTGGTAGAGCGCCTGCTTTGCACGCAGGAGGTCAGGAGTTCGACTCTCCTAGTCTCCACCAGAACTTAAGAGAAGTTCGGATTACAGAAATTAGTAAATAAAGATTTAAATCTTGGTTTATTAACTTCTGTGATTTAAGTATCACGGTATTAAGCATGACCTGACGAAGGCATGTTTATTCATTAACAGATTGGCAAAATTGAGTCTGAAATAAATTGTTCACTCAATAATGAAGAGAGAGGAAGTAATTCTGATCTTGGAATTAATTGAGAACTAGCAAATTAACTGAATCAAGCGTTTTGGTATATGAATTAGATTGAAGCTGTACAGTGTTTAAATACACAGTACTTCAAACTGTAAGAGATTGATGAGAAATCATTGATCATGTCTTATTACTCCTTGTAGGTAATAACGACTGTTTGGGGTTGTATAGTCAAGTAATTAAGTGCATGTGGTGGATGCCTTGGCAGTCAGAGGCGATGAAAGACGTAATAGCCTGCGATAAGCTCCGGGGAGGCGGCAAATATCCTTTGATCCGGAGATTTCTGAATGGGGGAACCCACCTACTTTAAGGTAGGTATTGCAACATGAATACATAGTGTTGCAAGGCGAACGAGGGGAAGTGAAACATCTCAGTACCCTTAGGAAAAGAAATCAATTGAGATTCCCTTAGTAGCGGCGAGCGAACGGGGATCAGCCCATTAAGTTATGTGTGTTTTAGTGGAACGCTCTGGGAAGTGCGAACGTAGAGGGTGATATTCCCGTACACGAAAGGGCACACATAATGATGACGAGTAGGGCGAGGCACGTGAAACCTTGTCTGAATATGGGGGGACCATCCTCCAAGGCTAAATACTCCTGACTGACCGATAGTGAACCAGTACCGTGAGGGAAAGGCGAAAAGAACCCCTGTGAGGGGAGTGAAATAGATCCTGAAACCGCATGCATACAAGCAGTGGGAGCCGACTTGTTCGGTGACTGCGTACCTTTTGTATAATGGGTCAGCGACTTATATTCAGTAGCGAGGTTAACCGTATAGGGGAGCCGTAGAGAAATCGAGTCTTAATAGGGCGTTTAGTTGCTGGGTATAGACCCGAAACCAGGCGATCTATCCATGAGCAGGTTGAAGGTTGGGTAACACTAACTGGAGGACCGAACCCACTGTCGTTGAAAAGCCAGGGGATGACTTGTGGATAGGGGTGAAAGGCTAATCAAGCCTGGTGATAGCTGGTTCTCCCCGAAAGCTATTTAGGTAGCGCCTCGGACGAATACCATAGGGGGTAGAGCACTGTTTCGGCTAGGGGGTCATCCCGACTTACCAAACCGATGCAAACTCCGAATACCTATGAGTACTATCCGGGAGACAGACTGCGGGTGCTAACGTCCGTAGTCAAGAGGAAAACAATCCAGACCGCCAGCTAAGGCCCCAAAATCATAGTTAAGTGGGAAACGATGTGGGAAGGCATAGACAGCTAGGAGGTTGGCTTAGAAGCAGCCACCCTTTAAAGAAAGCGTAATAGCTCACTAGTCGAGTCGGCCTGCGCGGAAGATGTAACGGGGCTAAAACTATGTGCCGAAGCTGCGGATTTGACTTTTAAGTCAAGTGGTAGGGGAGCGTTCTGTAAGCCGATGAAGGTGTATTGAGAAGTATGCTGGAGGTATCAGAAGTGCGAATGCTGACGTGAGTAACGACAAAACGGGTGAAAAACCCGTTCGCCGAAAGACCAAGGGTTCCAGTCCAACGTTAATCGGGGCTGGGTGAGTCGACCCCTAAGGCGAGGCCGAAAGGCGTAGTCGATGGGAAATTGGTTAATATTCCAATACTTCTGTGTAATGCGATGAGAGGACGGAGAAGGTTAAGTCAGCCTGGCGTTGGTTGTCCAGGTGAAAGGAAGTAGGCATGCATCTTAGGCAAATCCGGGGTGCTCTATGCTGAGATCTGATAGCAAGCTGTACTTGTACAGCGAAGTGGCTGATACCATGCTTCCAGGAAAAGTCTCTAAGCTTCAGTTACACAGGAATCGTACCCTAAACCGACACAGGTGGTCAGGTCGAGTAGACCAAGGCGCTTGAGAGAACTCTGCTGAAGGAACTAGGCAAAATGGTACCGTAACTTCGGGAGAAGGTACGCTGTTGTTGGTGATGGAACTTGCTTCCTGAGCTGATGACAGCCACAGAAACCAGGCCGCTGCAACTGTTTATTAAAAACATAGCACTCTGCAAACACGAAAGTGGACGTATAGGGTGTGATGCCTGCCCGGTGCTGGAAGGTTAATTGATGGGGTTAGCGTAAGCGAAGCTCTTGATCGAAGCCCCAGTAAACGGCGGCCGTAACTATAACGGTCCTAAGGTAGCGAAATTCCTTGTCGGGTAAGTTCCGACCTGCACGAATGGCATAATGATGGCGGCGCTGTCTCCAGCAGAGGCTCAGTGAAATCGAAATCGCTGTGAAGATGCAGTGTACCCGCGGCTAGACGGAAAGACCCCGTGAACCTTTACTGCAGCTTGACATTGAACTTTGACCTTACTTGTGTAGGATAGGTGGGAGGCTTTGAAGTTGGAACGCTAGTTCCAATGGAGCCGTCCTTGAAATACCACCCTGGTAATGTTGAGGTTCTAACTCTGCCCCGTAATCCGGGGCGAGGACCATGTCTGGTGGGTAGTTTGACTGGGGCGGTCTCCTCCTAAAGAGTAACGGAGGAGTACGAAGGTGCGCTCAGCGTGGTCGGAAATCACGCGTAGAGTATAAAGGCAAAAGCGCGCTTAACTGCGAGACCCACAAGTCGAGCAGGTACGAAAGTAGGTCTTAGTGATCCGGTGGTTCTGTATGGAAGGGCCATCGCTCAACGGATAAAAGGTACTCTGGGGATAACAGGCTGATACCGCCCAAGAGTTCATATCGACGGCGGTGTTTGGCACCTCGATGTCGGCTCATCTCATCCTGGGGCTGAAGCAGGTCCCAAGGGTATGGCTGTTCGCCATTTAAAGAGGTACGCGAGCTGGGTTTAGAACGTCGTGAGACAGTTCGGTCCCTATCTACCGTGGGCGCTGGAAATTTGAGAGGATCTGCTCCTAGTACGAGAGGACCAGAGTGGACGAACCTCTGGTGTACCGGTTGTGACGCCAGTCGCATCGCCGGGTAGCTATGTTCGGAAGGGATAACCGCTGAAAGCATCTAAGCGGGAAGCCTACCTCAAGATAAGATTTCCCTAGGACTTTATGTCCTCTAAAGAGCCGTTCGAGACTAGGACGTTGATAGGTTGGATGTGGAAGCATAGTGATATGTGAAGCTGACCAATACTAATTGCTCGTGAGGCTTGACTATACAACACCCAAGCAGTTGTATATAAAGCATCAATCGATTCATTAATATGCAAAGCAACTTGATTTAGTTATACGCTTAGCTAAAATGAACAAAATATAGTAAGACTCAATCAGCCCATCTGTAAAGATTTGGAAAACGCATCGGCAATCAATAAGACCAATGCAAGTATCCATACCAGTTGTGCTGGCGACCATAGCAAGAGTGAACCACCTGATCCCTTCCCGAACTCAGAAGTGAAACCTCTTAGCGCTGATGGTAGTGTGGGGTTTCCCATGTGAGAGTAAGTCATCGCCAGCTCATTATTCAAACACCCTCAACTTAACAGTTGGGGGTGTTTTTTTATGCGAGGAAATAACCATTAGAGTAGTTTTCATTAAAAATACTGCATATTATTTTGATCTTTGCTTATGATATGAGCAATTAAAATTGAGCTTCTGCTTATGCAGTTTAAAATTATCGTGGCCCAAGATTTAAATAAGCAACAGCGACAACAGATTGCTGAGCTATGTTTTGCTGCTTTTGATGAAGATCCTTGGAGTCCATATACCTTTATGCAAACTTCTGTTCATTTATTAGGCATATTAGATGGTAATATTGTGTCACATGCTTTATGGACAGATAGAGTTTTCACCATAAATGGCAGTTTCAATGTAAAAACTGCTTATATAGAGTATGTGACTACTGACTACAAGATGAGGGGTAAGGGGGTCGCATCGCAATTATTAAGACATTTAGTTGATACATTAACTTCTTTGGAATATAGGCTTGCGGCATTACAACCAGAAGATGAAGCATTTTATAAAAAATTAGGTTGGATTTCATAGTGGGGAGATTTATACATCAAACAAGATACTTCTACTTATCTGACTGATGATTATGAAATTATGCTATATCCTTTGAGTACTAAGCTGACAGACCGACTATCACATTGTTCAGAAGAGAATATTATTTGCACAGAATGGAGAGAGGGTGAAGTTTGGTAGTTTTAATTACATAAAATATTGAACAAATATTAGCTTTAATGTTTGACTAGAAGATTAGCGTAGTCTTAATAATGTGAAATATTAGCCAGCGTTCCTATTATTTCTAATGTGGTATGTGGATAGGAAAATAAATTTATCCAATCTAATTATTTGATTGTTAAAGTATTTTTAAATTATTATTTGTTAGAAATCAATCTATGACAAGACACGTTGTTAATTTGATAATTTAGGCATTACTTAGCTTTTCTACTTTCCTGTTTATTAGAGAAGCTTATAATGATTCAGAATCATTCCAAATCTAATAAGGATATAACATGTCTACCGACCAGCAATTTCCAACTCCCAATAATTTAGGGATCGCAGTTTATTCAAATAATGCAGAAGCAATTGGTAATACACCTTTAGTTCGTATCAATCGTTTGATTAAAACTGATGCAACTGTATTAGCAAAAGTAGAAAGTCGGAATCCTGCATTTTCTGTGAAATGTCGTATTGGCGCGGCACTTATTGCAGATGCAGAAAAGCGTGGTGTGTTAAAAGAAGGCATGCATATTATTGAACCAACTAGTGGTAACACGGGGATTGCATTGGCTTTTGTTGCAGCGGCTAAGGGTTACCCAATTACTTTAACTATGCCTGCAAGCATGAGTCTTGAGCGTAGAAAAGTATTAAAAGCACTCGGTGCCAATTTAGTTTTAACTGAACCAGCGAAAGGGATGAAAGGTGCAGTTGATGAAGCTGTGAGATTAGCAGCTGAACAACCAGATGTTTATTTCCTACCTCAACAATTTGAAAACCCAGCGAATCCACAAATTCATGTAGATACAACTGGTCCTGAAATTTGGCAAGCAACAGGTGGGCAAGTCGATATTTTGGTTGCTGGTGTAGGTACTGGTGGCACAATTACTGGTATTTCTCGTTATTTCGAACAAGTTCAAAATAAACCTTTGTACTCTGTAGCCGTTGAACCTGCTGAATCTCCAATTATTACTCAAACTAGAAATGGTGAGAATATTACACCTGCATCGCATAAAATTCAGGGAATTGGTGCGAACTTTATTCCAAAGAATCTTGATTTAGATCTTGTTGATGAAGTCTTACCAATAACTAGTGAAGAAGCAATTCAGTGGGCAAGAAATTGTGCAACGCAGGAAGGCATTTTAGTGGGTATTTCAAGTGGAGCAGCTTTGGCTGCGGCTGCTAAAATTGCAGAACGTCCTGAAAATGCTGGTAAAACGATTGTTGTTATTCTTCCAGACAGTGGAGAGCGTTATTTATCTTCTGTTCTATTTGAAGGTTTATTTGACGAATAAAATTACTTGTATAAAAAGCCCATCAACAGATGGGCTTTTTTATTTGACCTTAATTTATAAGGCGCTTTTTAGAGCTTTTTGATGACGTTTAACAGACCGAGCATATTTCTTAGCTTTGTGACGTGTCCAGAAACTTCGCTCATATCCTGTAGGTCCAACGTTGTAATAAGCAGTGGCTTTAAACCAACTATCAGCTGACTGATAATAATGATTTAAAATATACGCCCCACATTGAATATTAGTCGTTTCATCATACAAATTACCGGCACAAGTTTGTTGCCAATAGCTTGGAATAATTTGAGTTAAACCGACTGCACCCGTAGGTGATAGAGCATTAGTATTATAACTCGATTCTTGTCTTATGACCGCGGAAAGTAAAAGAGGTGGCACATTATATTGATCAGCACTTTGAATAATAATTGGAGATAACCGATTCGCTGTGCTTTGTGGAACAGAATAAGCTTTTTGTAAACCAGACGAGAGTTTATTTGAACGCCATGAAAACGAACCACTATTCGGGCCTAAGCTCGTACACCCCGTCATTATTGTCATTAAAATAATTGTAAAAAATTTGAGGCTCAAAATGTGTATTTGAGTTGGTTTAAAATAATTGTTAGATAAAGATGAGGTAAGCAAAATATAAAACCGATAATCAAATTTCAAATGAAATCATGGTATTCAGCTGTAACTAATGGATCAATATAAGTTCTGTTGCTCAGCACAAGAAAATAGTGATAATTTTGTATGATTAAAATGAAAAAACCCCGACATCCTGTCGAGGTTCCTTCGTATTCAGCTTATGTAGTTAACTCCTGTCAACTACCGCTTCCTGCGTTCTTATTCTTCTTCAATGAGACATCCTGTCTCTCTATGTTTCATATGTTATGAGAAAACTTTAAAGTCGTATATTCGCTAATGACCGCAAATTGTGTACGTTTTAGCCTACATATATTTTATAAATTCTTTAGTTTTTGGGAAGAACAAGATTCACCAATTTTTGGGCTAAGGGGGCACAAATCAATACGCTTGGGAAAGCAAATATCCACGCAATACCCCATGCGGATAACCATAAAGAAAAGAAATTTTGAACTGGGCCTAGTGCTTTGAACGTCGTAATTCCTGAAATTATAAATGACATTATTGCAGATAAAATGAGCGGAAATAAAATCCTTTGTGCTGTCATAATCTTACACTCCAAGATAAGCATTCAAGGTCATTGCAAAATTATTTCCAAATAATCGAGCAGTTTTAATGTCTCCTTCATCAAACCTATCGGGACTACTGCCGTGTTCAGCCTGAGCCATTAAGCCTGACCATGAACCAAGACGATTAGCCGCTTCAGCATAAGGTACACCTTGATGCTGCTCGGGCAGAATTGGATTACCGATCCATAGCATGCCATGTTGCATACAGAAGGTAAAAAGTGAAATTAATGTCGATTGCTTATCGCCTGCGGGGAGAGAGGAGACGGTAAACCCAGCAGCTAGTTTTCCTTTAAAGCTCTGTTTTTTCCATAGTGGGCCAGTTGCATCCATGAGTTGTTTTAATTTCGAGGATACTCCGCCTAAGTAAGTCGGAGATCCCCAAATTAAGCCATCGTATTGGATAAGTATTTCAGGGTTTTCAATGAGATGTTCAGCATTCAGTAGATCTACTTTAATATTTTTTTGGCTTAATACGCCAATTTGAATTTGCTGAGCAATAAACTGGGTATGACCCTGACGACTATAGTAAATAATGGCAACGGTTTTCATGAGATTTTCCTTTATTTTAAATTTGAAAGATTTTTGTAGTGAGATATAAACCACAGCCAAAAACACTATGGTTCAGCAAACTTTTTAGACAATTCAAAAATGGATGAGGGGTTTTTGAAGAAGCAAAACCGCTACCCATTGCAGGTTGCATAATAAAAAAAGGGATGAGAACAGTGACCACGCCAAACAGGAGCGCTGAGTAAAACTGAGGATGAATGAGCCAATCGGAGCCCACAATGCAAAGAAAGCTGAATGCAAAGATCAGCCCAACACTATAGTGAGCAATCCAACCCAATAAATATTCACCCTTAATTTGAGAGCTTTGGGCAATGGATTGATGTATGAATTTGCCTTGAAATATCCAACCAACCCAGCGTCCGAGAAAGGCAAAGTTTAAGGTCGGAATTTTGAATATCTTTAATATTAACAGCCAGATATCCATAATTACTGTTGCTCCGATACCGAGGCATAAAGCTTGAAAGAACAATGTGGAGATATTCATTTTTACACCTTGCTTTTATACGTATGAAACGTGATAAATTCATTGTGCAAGTTAAAGTTCACTTGAAGTCAAGAGGGTGTTATGGATATTGGTGAAGTCGCTAAGAGAGCAAAAGTAACAACAGCAACGCTACGTTTTTATGAAGAGAAGGGATTAATTAAATCAATAGGGCGGCAAGGTTTACGCCGGCAGTATGGTAAACAGGTGCTTGATCAATTGGCATTAATTGCTTTAGGTCGTGCTGCGGGTTTTCCTTTAAATGAAATCGCCACAATGTTTGGACAAGATGGTAAACCTGATCTTGATCGTCAAAAACTAAAAGATAAAGCTGAACAATTAGAGCAAATGGCAAAGCGATTACATTTTATTAGTCAAGGATTACAACATGCGGCAGTGTGTCCTGCTGAAAATCATATGCTATGTCCTACCTTTCAGAATTTTTTGAAAGCAGCAATTGCTGGAGAATATCAGCCAACGAAACTTTAGTGAAATCTTGAGCCAATAGTTTTTTAACATTGATCTAACAGATATATTTGTCATATTCTCGCCATAAAGATTTCATCTTTTTGAAGTAAAAACTTCATATAAGCTTGATTAAATTTGCTTAATTTTTTACCGACTGTATAAAACCATGAGCAAAAAAACTTTAGTCGCATTATTATGCTGTGCCAGTTTAGGATTGACGGCATGTAACGATGATAACGATCAAGAACAAACTTCACCCACTGAAAACGTTACCGAACCGACCTTAATTTCTTTTGCCAAGTTACCTGTAGAAACCTATGCTGCTGGTCCAGACTCTGGCGCATATGTGAAAGGTGCAAATGGAATTTATCCTCCATTTAAAGGTCAACCTGTACAGGGCTTTTCTGCTGCATTAAAAAATGAAGATGGCAGTTATATGGCAATGGCCGATAACGGGTTTGGGACTCAAGATAATTCATCAGACTTTTTACTTCGTATCTATAAATTAAAGCCTGATTTCAAAACTAAAGCTAAAGGTACGGGTCAAGTTACTGTGCAAAGCTTTATCCAATTGCGTGATCCAAACAAGTTAATTCCATTTAATATTGTTAATGGTGATACAGCTGAGCGTTTATTAACGGGTGCTGATTTTGACCCAGAGTCAATGCAACGTACTAGTGATGGGACTTATTGGATTGGGGATGAGTTTGGTCCTTATTTACTTCATTTCTCTGCAGATGGTGTGTTGTTGGATGCTCCAATTGCTCTGCCAAATCCACTAAATCCGACACAAGAACTTCGCTCTCCTCAAAATCAGTTTAATAAAGCGCAAATTAATTTTGTAGAGCCTCTAGTTCAGCAAAGTGGTGGTTTTGAAGGAATGGCAATTTCTCCAGATGGCCAATATCTCTATCCTCTTGTAGAGAAACCGCTTAAATCAATTCGAGAAACGGAAAGACAATTGCTGATCTCGCAATTTGACCTGAAGAAAAAAGCGTATACAGGAAAATATTATTGGTTCCAATTGGACAGTAAGGCAACCAATATTGGTGATTTCCAACTCTTTAATGATAAAGAAGGCATTATTATTGAGCGTGATGCGACTCAGAATAATTTAGGCGGATATAAAAAATTAATTCGTATTAAATTAAATGAGTCAGGTCAACCCGTAAGCCGCGAAGATTTAGTCGATTTAATTAAAATTGCCAATCCTAATTTACTTTACGGCACAGCAAGAGCAGGGGATATTGGGACAGAACAAGTTTTTGCCTTCCCATTTGAAACTATTGAAGATGTCATCATTGAAAATGGTACAACGCTGACTGTTCTAAATGATAATAACTTCCCTGGGTCTACAGGGCGTAACGCAAAATTGGCTGACGATAATGAGATTATTCAAATTCGTTTGCCAAAAGCTTTGTTCTAAACCCTATAAATAAATGAGTTAAAACTGCGGCGGCTTTTATTCCGCCGCATTTATTAGAAGAATAAAATGTTGAATAAACTTTAATCAAATTAATTTTTATATCCTTGTTTTCGTTTGTTTTATAAACAGGGAAAATGAATGGAATTCATGTTAAAATGATCGGCTTTCATCTTTAGATGTCTCTCCTCCATCTGCTAGCCGAGATTCGCAAGCCATGTCTACTGCCTACACCATGCAAACTGCGCCAAAAGCGTTGTTTGATTACGACAAATATTGGGCGTCGTGTTTTGAACCAGCGCCATTTTTGCCGATGTCACGAGAAGAAATGGATCAACTCGGCTGGGATGCTTGTGACTTCATTTTAGTTTGCGGTGATGCCTATATTGACCATCCATCGTTTGTTTCAGGTGTGATTGGACGTGTGCTTGAGGCACAAGGTTTTCGTGTCGGAATTATTGCACAGCCAGACTGGACCAATGCGGAAAGCTTCCGCGTTTTAGGTAAGCCCACCATTGCTTGGGGTGTGACGGCAGGTAATATGGATTCGATGATCAACCGTTATACGGCAGATCGTAAAATTCGTTCAGATGATGCTTACTCTCCAAACAATGAGCCGAACAAACGTCCTGACCGTGCAGCAACAGTATATTGCCAGCGTTGTCGTGAAGCATTCCCAGATGTACCTGTGTTATTAGGTGGAATTGAAGGCAGTTTACGTCGTATTGCACACTACGATTATTGGTCAGATAAAGTTCGTCGTTCGATTTTGATGGATTCAAAAGCCGATTTGCTTATGTATGGTAATGGTGAGCGTGCCATTATTGATGTGATGCACCGTTTGGCTAAAGGTGAAAAAATCCACGAGATTACAGATGTTCGTGGTACAGCATTTATTATTAATAAACATAACAAAGCATCAAAAGCAAAGTTTGTTGAAGTTGCGAGTAATGATGTAGATACGATTGGACGTGTTGATCCAATTATTAACCCATATGTCATGACTGAAGATATTGATGGCTGTGAGGTTGAAAAAGAAAAAGGTAACTCATTAGCTCAGTATCAAGATTTCCAGAAAGAGATTGTTGCAAATCCGATTGTGCGTGAAGGCGACAAACTAGATGACGACACTCAAATCGTTCAATTAAAGCCGGCACCGTCAAAAGCAATTAAACATAAGTTACCTCCACGCGAGTTAGCGGTCATTCGTTTACCTTCTTTTGAAGAAGTGTCAAATGATCACGTGCTTTACGCGCATGCAAACCGTATTTTGCATCTTGAAACTAATCCGGGTAATGCCCGTGCTTTGGTTCAACGCCATGGTGAACGTGATGTTTGGATCAATCCTCCACCAATTCCTCTAACCACTGAGGAAATGGACTATGTGTTTGATTTACCTTATGCACGTTTGCCTCACCCGACATATGGCAATGCACGTTTCCCTGCGTTTGATATGATCAAATTCTCGGTCAATATTATGCGTGGCTGTTTTGGTGGTTGTACTTTCTGTTCGATTACTGAACATGAAGGCCGTATTATTCAAAACCGTTCGGAAGACTCGATTTTACGTGAAATTGAGAAAATCCGTGACACAGCACCAAACTTTACAGGCATTATTTCAGACTTGGGTGGTCCAACGGCAAACATGTACCGTTTGCATTGTAAAGATCCTGAAATTGAGAAAAACTGCCGTAAACCTTCGTGTGTATATCCAGGTGTTTGTCAGAATTTGCATACCGATCACGCGCCTTTAGTACAGCTTTATCGTAAAGCTCGTGCAATTAAAGGTGTGAAGAAGATTCTGATTGGTTCAGGTTTACGTTATGACCTTGCGGTATTGAACCCTGAATATGTGAAAGAACTGGTACAACATCACGTTGGTGGTTATTTAAAAATTGCACCAGAGCATACCGAAAATGGCCCGTTGTCTAAGATGATGAAGCCAGGTATTGGGACATATGATCGTTTCAAGCAAATGTTTGACCGCTTTAGTAAAGAAGCCGGAAAAGAGCAATATTTAATTCCTTACTTTATTGCTGCACATCCAGGTACGACTGAATATGACATGATGAATCTGGCAATTTGGTTGAAGAAGAATGGTTTTCGTGCCGACCAAGTACAAACCTTCTATCCATCACCAATGGCAACGGCAACCACCATGTATCACACGGGTAAAAATCCGTTGGCGAAAGTGGCGCGTTATACTGAAAATGTCGATATTGTGAAAGGTGACAAACGTCGTCGTATTCATAAAGCATTCTTGCGTTACCATGATCCAAACAACTGGCCATTACTTCGTGAGGCCTTAAAAGAAATGGGCCGTGCCGATTTAATTGGTAATTCGAAGCAGCATTTGATTCCAACCTATCAGCCACAAGGTACTGCTGAAGGTGAATATAAATCTGCGCGTAAGAAGAACTCGTCTGTGGCAGGAGATTCAGCAAAACGTGGTCAGGGACAATCTCGCTCAGCAGTAGGGCAAAAACGTCCACAAAAAGGACAGGTTCTAACCCAGCATACTGGTTTGCCTCCTCGTGAAACAGGTGAGAAAAGACCGTTTGGTGGAAAAAGTAAACCGAAAAACAAGGCTCGTGGATGATGATAAAACAGGCTCTTAAATAGAGCCTGTTCTCTTTTTAGAATATGTGTTTAAATCGCATAGTGAGATTTTTGGTACAAAAAGCGTAACGAAAAACGATAAATACCATAAATCTGACGAGCTGCACTTGATTGTTGTTGACTCTATGATTATAAATAATGTGAGGGTGGCTAAATTTAAGCCAAGCTTGATAACTACAAGTGAAATTACTAAGTGAACCTTTTAAAGAACGGCTGTGTCGTTATCAATTAAAACAAAGTGTGATCTAGCAAAATCATTATAAAAAACTTAAAGGATTAAGCCCATGTATTATCTAATTACAATCTTATTATTATTTTTGGCTGTTGTGATGGCAGTGAAAAGTCTTTCGCGAAGGCATCAACATGACAGTGCCTTGAAGCGCCGTGCAATATTAACCAGTCATGAGCAAATAACATTAACCAGACTACAAACAGTTTTGCCTAAATTTACAGTATTGGCACATGTATCCTTTGATGCACTATTAACTACAAAATATGCGCATACACGTCGAAAATATCAAAATATGGCAGCTGATTTTGTTGTACTTGACCAAAATTATCAGGTTGTTGTCGTTGTTGTTCTTGGCGAAAATGGTTTACGCCGAGCGCATCAACAATATGAACGTCGTCTGTTGCAACTCGCTGGTTATCGTGTGCTGCATTATAGTGAGGTACCTGACTATCATGATCTGAGACGAGACCTATTGAGTCCAGAAACAGAGATGGCAACTTTACATGCAACGCCACAGCTAGAAAGAATGTCAAATGCTTTTGTGAAGTCTTAAAAAGTAGGTAACGTTGGATTGAGATAAGAGTTCGGTGCAATAAAGATTAAAAATGATTGTATCTAATCTTGAATAACAAGTATGGGCAAGCTTAGCAATTTGATAAGCCCTAATAAGATACTGAAATTAACTATTTAAAAGCAGTAAAAAATTGAGCAATATAACTAGAAATATTGCTCAATTTAATGCCATTTTATATTTATAAAAATTATGGAAGTACCGCAACAACCGTCATTTCTACAAGCACGTCTGGCGCATAAAGTTTGGACTCAACACAAGTACGTGCTGGCGGGTTCCCTTCACTAATCCATGCATCCCAAACAGCATTCATCGCTGCATAATCTTTTTCGATATCTTTTAGAAAAATCATAACAGAAAGAATATGAGTTTTATCTGTTCCAGCTTCTGCCAATAGACGATCAATATTATCTAAAGTTTGCTGAGTCTGTGATGTAACATCTGCGCTTGTATCGTCTGCGAGTTGCCCAGCTAAGTGTACTAAATTACCTGAAATCGCGACTTCGCAGTACCGTGAAGTAACATGTAAACGCTTTACCGTCATAAAAATGCTCTAGAGTGGCTTTATTTAATAGTTTTGATTTTATGAAGAGTTGCTAGGTAGGTGCAAGCAAGTAGAAAAGAATTTCAGTAGATTATTGTGATGAGGAGATATGCTAAGCCATGTATCAGAAGGGCCCTGCAATATTCGGATTTGGTCGTCACGCCAATCACAGGACGGTATGCCAAAAGTAAAGGTTGCTTTAGGCATGTTGCAAATACATGGGTAATGAATATGCGCTGATTAGGTTACTCTAAACTTGGAGCAAAAGGGAATAGATTTTGTTCAAAATCCACTCTTTTTGGGTGAAAAGTAGTCAATCACCAAAGGTTAAGTTGAAAGTCATCTGATTGGGTTTGTAACTGATAAACCCCTATACCAATTAAGCGAAACTGGAAATGTTCGGGAATCTGCATTTCATTTAATAATAAAAATAAAACTTGGATTAGGTCGTGTAGCGACTGAATAGGTCTTTTAAAGCTTTTACTATGTTGTAAAGTCTGAAAATTCTTGAGTTTAAGTTTGACATTAACCCCACGCGCATTGAGTTGTTTTTTCTCTAAGCTTTGCCAGACTTTTTCGGCTAAGCCCTGCCAATAGGGCTGACATTGAGCTAAAGTAAAATCACTATCAAATGTCGTCTCTTTCGAAATTTGTTGGCGAGCTCTTTCAGCTTGAACAGGTCTATGGTCAATCCCTTGTGCATATAGATAAAGCTGTTGACCATATTTACCGAAATGGTGAATTAAAATAGCTTCTTCAATTTTCTGTAAGTCACCTAGCGTATGTAACTGAAGCTGTTGTAATTTTTCCTGAGTGACTTTACCCACACCAGGAATTTTTTTAAGTGGAAGATCTTGAATGAAATTAGCAACCTGCGAAGGTTTTATTACACATAAACCATTCGGTTTATTCCAGTCAGAGGCGATTTTTGCTAAAAACTTATTGGGCGCTACACCTGCCGATGCAGTGAGTCCAGTTAATCTGAAAATATCTTCTCGAATATGCATGGCAACTTCAGTTGCACTCGCAATCTGTTTTAAATTTTCAGTAACGTCTAAATAGGCTTCATCTAAAGATAAAGGCTCAATAAGTAGCGTATATTGCTGAAAGATCGAGTGAATTTGAGCTGAAACTGTGCGATATTTTTCAAAATTTGGTTCAATAATAACGACTTGAGGGCATAGTTTTCTTGCCTGACTCATCGACATGGCTGAACGCAAACCAAATTCTCGGGCAGGGTAAGATGCAGCAGCAATTACAGCTCGCGGATGATGAGATGAAATAACAACGGGTAAATGCCTTAATTCAGGTTGTTCCCGTAGCTCGACTGATGCATAAAAGGCATCCATATCGATATGAATGATTTTGCGCATATTATTGTGCTTTCACGATGCCTTGCTGCTGTAAAAATTGGTGCCATTCTTTGACTGAACCCTCATAGACATTGAGATCTACAGGCTTTGTTATCCCTTCAATTTTACCCTGATTACTATGCTGCCAAAAGAGCCATTTTCTTTTATCTTTGAGTTCAGGTTTAGCTTCATAATCGCGCACCCAAAGAGGAGTACCAGAAAAATTTCCAACTAGGACAATGTGGTAAAAAGTTCTGGAAATATAAAAGATGGGCTGTTTACCATAATGCTGTTTTAAGCGATCATGCATGATGCCAATTTCTTTAATTAATTGTTCTTTGGTGTATGTATTAATACAGTTACTGTCATATTCCAGATCAATGACAGGTGGAAGTGCATCTGGCTTTTTAGGTACAGTCGCAATAAAGTTGTCTGCCTGCGTTTTACCATCGCGACATAGACGATAAAAATGATAAGCCCCTACATGAAACCTATGTTCACGCGCCTTGAGCCAGTTTTCTTGAAATTTTGAATCTTTAAAATCGCCGCCTTCAGTAGCTTTTAAATAAACGAATTGGAACTTTTCCGGTGATATTTTTTTCCAGTCAATGTCACCTTGATGATGAGAGACATCGAAGCCTTTAACTGGATAATCTTGTGCAACAGCTTTTTGCTGATAGAACAAACCCAAATAAGCCAATATTCCCATAACACATGCCAAGCCAATTCCAATTAGGGGATTGTGGTGCCGTGCTGTGAAAAAGGTTTTAGCCAGTTTGGTCATGCAAAACTCATTAAAGTTGTGAAGCCGACATCATAACGTGATTCAAGAATGAGAAACCACGCTAAAAATGCAACGGCTTATACGGGGGTATTTTTGGGAATTTGCCAGAAGATAAGTGCAGCAATGACATTAATACAACCGAGGCAAATTAAGGTGAGATGAAATGCAGTTGTCACGTGATCGGCACCATAATAACTGGTAAATACATTAATGAGTGTACCTGCCAGTGCCACGCCAATACTCATTGATAGCATCATGATCATCGATAAAAAACTATTACCGCTACTCGCATCTTGTTGAGGCAAATCTTTTAAGGTCAAAGTGTTCATTCCAACAAATTGTAATGAATTTAATGTGCCAAATAAGAAAAAGTGTAAGGCTCTAAACCAAGTTGGAGTGTCGACTGTCATGATTGCAAAAGAGGCAATACATAACCCGACCAACGTTGTATTGATGAGTAAAAAACGTCGGTAGCCAATTTTCTGAATAATAGGTCTGACGATTGGCTTTGAAAATAATGAACCTAAGACCAGAGGAATCATCATTAAACCCGCAATAAAAGGTTCAAAACCAAAAGCGACCTGTAACATCAGCGGTAAAACAAAAGGTAAGGCATTACCACCAAAGCGTGCAAAGAAATTACCTAAAATACCAATCGCATAAATTTTGTTTCTAAAGAGCCGACTGCGGAATAATGCGTTTTGATGGGTGTGAGAATGATAGGCATACCAAAGTGTTGCGATTATGCCGACCACCAATAGCGAAATGCTGAACCATTTTGAATATTCAGGTGAAGCGAGATGTTCAATACCCAAAGACCATCCAATCATGGCCACCACTAATAAGATGAAGCCGCCTAAATCAAATGTCTTGACTGAAGGTTCTTTTAAATTAGGCATGACTTTTAATGTCATTAAGATGCCTAAGATACCCATAGGAATATTGATGAGAAAAATCCAGTGCCAAGTTGCAACTTCAACTAACCAGCCGCCTAAAGTTGGACCAGCCAAAGGTCCGAGTAAACCTGCAAGACTCATTAAGCTCATTGCAGCTAAGAACTGAGTTCGAGGAATAATTTTTAAAAGAGATAATCGACCAACAGGAAGTAATAATGCTCCACCCACACCTTGGATAACTCGGAAAACTAACAGCTCATTGAGACTTTGAGAAAGACCACAACCCAAAGAGGCTAGAGTAAAAATAACGATTGCCGATAAGAAAATATTTTTAACACCAAAGCGGTCTGCTAACCAGCCACTTAAAGGAATACAGGCAGCTACTGATAAGACATAGGCCACTACTACGCTGTGCATGCGTAATGGATCTTCATTTAGATGATGAGCCATTGCAGGAATAGCAGTATTTACAATCGTTGTGTCCAAAGCCTGCATAAAAAAGCCAATGGAAACCAAAAGAACGAGTAGGCGATATTCAGGTTGCAAGGCTTGGTGAGTCGGCGTGGCATTCATAACATTTGAAAGTTAACGTTTTGGTCTAGTGTAAAACAAATTGAAAGTAAAAAAAGTAAGCCAATGCTGAATACCCCTTTACTAAATCTAAGTTCTTTTATTTATCAAAATTACAGCGGTGAAAATAGTTAAAACAAAAAAAGCGGCAGAACCGCTTTTTTTATGGAGAGTAGGGGGAAAACTACACAACAAATCTTTTTGGCATTTTTAAGTTTTTAATCACGTTATAAATTTGATCAACGTCTTCGCAGATAATCAATTTAGCGCGGTGTTGAAGTGGGAGAAAACCCTCTTGAACCGCATGATCTAACTGAGCAATCAATGCATTATAAAAACCATTTACGTTATATAAAATCATGGGTTTTTGATGTTGGTTGAGTTGACCCCAAGTGGCTATTTCCAATATCTCTTCGAATGTTCCTAAACCACCCGGTAATGCAACAAATGCACTTGCACGTTCAGCCATCATGGCTTTGCGCTCATGCATGGTTTCTACCACGTGTAATTCGGTTAATCTTGAGTGTGCTTCTTCATAGTTAAGCATAAAATCAGGGATCACTCCCACAGCTTCACCGCCACTTTCGAGTACGCTGTCGGCTACTTGACCCATTAAGCCAATGCTTGCACCACCGTAGACCAAACCAAAGCCTTGCTCAGCAATGCCACGAGCGAGTTCAATTGCTTTTTCTCGATAGATTGGATTATTTCCTACACGTGAACCACAATATAATGCAATAAGAGGTTGTTTTGTTTTTACAGCTGTTATGGATGAATCATTTACTGCCATTGTTAATACGCTATTCATTGCTTTATTTTCACCTTATCACGTTCATATTTCTTGTCTACACTAAGCCAAAGATATGACAACTTTATAAGCAGATTTATAAGAAAGATTCATGTTTTGTATGGGTTTGGTGAATGCTCGTCATGAACAAATAAAAATGATGAATTTCTATTAAATCTTGCCTATACTAAAAATTCGTTTAACAACATATGAACAAATATGGGTAGTGGTTGTAGTCGCTCCGTTTTAATTTCTTGTCCTAAAAAAACATTTTCCCTCCTTTGTATGGGCATGCCTGCTGCGTTGCCAAATAAAGATAAAATCCAGTCAGCGCAGGAGCAGGATCGATGATCTTTGAATGGATGTCTGATCCCTCCGCTTGGGTGGGCTTAGCTACTTTAATCGTTCTCGAAATTGTTCTGGGGATTGATAACCTCGTTTTTATTGCTATTTTGGCCGAAAAACTGCCGCCAGAACAGCGAGCTAAAGCGCGAGTAATTGGTTTGGTACTCGCTTTGGGAATGCGTTTAGTACTTTTAGCCGCTATTGCTTGGGTTGTGACACTTACCCAACCACTCTTCCATATTTTTGATCATCCATTTTCTGGTCGTGATTTGATCTTGTTGTTCGGTGGTGTGTTCTTGCTCTTTAAAGGCACCATGGAATTACATGAGCGCATGGAAGGCAAACAACTGCAAAAAGAAGACAATCCAGTTCATGCAGCATTCTGGATGGTCATTGTCCAGATTGTCGTGCTTGATGCTGTGTTCTCATTAGACAGTGTGATTACCGCAGTGGGGATGGTCAAAGACAAGAGTGTCATGATGCTGGCAATGATTGTTGCTGTCGGTATTATGCTGTGGGCATCAAGACCACTCATGGACTTTGTTAATAAGCATCCAACGGTCGTTATTTTGTGTCTTGGTTTCTTGATGATGATTGGTTTCTCTTTGATCGTGGAAGGTTTTGGTTTCCATATTCCAAAGGGCTACTTATATGCTGCAATTGGCTTTTCGGTTTTGGTGGAAATTATCAATCAGAGCATGCGTCGCAATCAGGAAAAGCTGGTTACAACCACAGACTTGCGTTATCGCACTGCCTCTGCGGTTTTACGTATGCTAGGAAGTAAAAACAGTGGCTCTAGCTCAGATACACCATCTTCTGATAAAGAAGATGTATTAGCTACTCAAGCTTTTGCCGATGAAGTTTTTGACGAAGAAAATGGGGCTTATCATAGTGTGCTTGTGCAAGGTGTTCTTGGTTTATCAGAACGTCCAGTAAAGTCAGTCATGACACCAAGACCTGAACTTGAATGGATTGATTTAGACGACGAGCCGGAAGTTTTAAAAGAACGTTTAATGTCAATGACACACTCTCGTTTGATTGTTGCACGTGGTGAACTTGATAATATTGAGGGTATTGCACTCACTCATAAAGTTTTGAATGGCTTTATTGAAACAGGTGTGGTTGATTTTCAAAAGCATTTACGTGAACCCGTCATTGTGCATGAAAATGCTCAGGTACTTATGGTGATGGAGCAATTACGTCAAGCGCCTTTGCAAATGGCAATCGTTTTAAATGAATACGGTTCAATTGAAGGTATTGCAACACCAATCGATATCTTAGAGGCAATTGCGGGTGAATTCCCAGATGAAGATGAACTAGATGCAGCCGCTGAGAGCTTGGAAGATGGTTCATTAATACTTGAAGGTTCAACCGACATTCGCCATGTATCTTTGTTATTAGGTCGTGATTTGGTTGATGAAAGTGAGCAATATTCTACTTTATCGGGCTATTTGTTATTCCATTTAGGTCGCTTGCCTGAAAATGGTGAAACTGTTGAAGCCGATGGTTATCGCTTTGAAGTGGTGACGATGGAAGGCCATAAAATTGAGAAAGTTCATATTGTTTCTATCGAACAAGATGAATCAAAAGATTAAATGACATTTCAAGTCTAGAAACATCATAAAATAGCTCAACTCTGAGCTATTTTTTATTTGAGAAACACAAAATGACTCAACAAACTTGTCCGTGTGGAAAAGGGCACTATGCAGAATGTTGTGAGCCTTTACATTTAGGAAAGCTAAAAGCCCTAACAGCTGAACAGCTTATGCGTTCGCGTTATAGCGCTTTTGCATTACAACAAATTGATTATATTGTGAAAACAACTGCTTTAGGTCAGCAAGCTGCTCTTGATAAAGAGGCTATTGCAGACTGGAGTAAACAAAATCAATGGTTGGGTTTAGAGGTGGTCAGTGCCAAAGAAAAATTAGACAAAACGCATGCGCAGGTTGAGTTCAAGGCCCATTATCATGATGGACAAAAAGCTCAGGTTCACCATGAGGTTTCACATTTTGTATGTCAGCAACAACAATGGTTTTTTCTTGACCCCACAGTTGATATGCATGTCACGATGAAACAACCCTGTGTATGTGGCTCTAGAAAAAAATTTAAGCAATGCTGTGCACAATTCCTATAACTTTATCTTAAAATACGCCCACCGTTTGGCCTGAGGGAAAGGGCGATGTTACTCACCGTTATTTATATTATTGCGATTACTGCGGAAGCCATGACAGGTGCATTGTCTGCTGGGCGACGGAGTATGGACTGGTTCGGTGTCGTACTGATTGCCTGTGTGACTGCTTTAGGGGGCGGCTCTGTACGTGATGTACTACTTGGCCACTATCCTTTAACTTGGGTAAAACATCCTGAATATTTGGTTCTGACTTGTTGTGCTGCATTCGTCACAATCATTATTGCCAAATGGATGCGTCACTTACATAACATCTTTTTGGTGCTCGATGCTTTAGGTTTAATCGGGTTTACCATCATTGGTTGCCAGATTGCCTTGCAAATGGGACACGGTTTTGTCGTATCAGCTGTAGCTGGTGTATTGACTGGAGTTTCTGGCGGTATTTTACGTGACATTTTATGTAACGATGTCCCGTTCGTTTTCCGTCGCGAACTTTATGCGAGTATTTCTTTGGTGGCGGTCATCTGCTACTGGGTATGTCAGGATTTAGGGTTAAGTTTAGAGTTAACCGTCATTTCAACCTTAATTTTCGGTTTTACCCTGCGTTTGATTGCCATTTATTTTGGTTTAGAAATGCCTAAGTTTATTTATAAAGATGATGATGCAGAATCGGCTTCTTCAACCGACGAACATTAATCATGTAGAACTTCATGTGAGCATGCTATAACAATTAAATATATTGTCTTGCTCACTTACTTTTTCCAGTAGAGTTTTCCTATGGACCTGATTTCACGTATACAAAATCTTCCAATCGGCAAATTTCACTACACATTATTGTGGGTGGTTGGGCTAGGTTGGATGTTTGATGCGATGGACACAGGGATCATTGCTTTTATCATGACAACCTTAGTCAAAGACTGGGCGCTAACTCCAGCTGAAAGTGGCTGGATTGTGAGTATTGGCTTTGTGGGAATGGCGATTGGAGCAGTTTGTTCGGGAGCTTTAGCAGATCGCTACGGCCGTAAGACAATATTTGCGACCACCATGGCAATTTATAGTATCGCTACGGCCTTATGTGCATTTGCTCCAGATTTAAAGTGGTTATTAATTTTTCGTTTTATTGTTGGTGTTGGTCTTGGTGGACAGTTGCCTGTTGCTGTAACACTGGTTAGTGAATATATACCCGCACATGTACGTGGTCGTTTTATTGTACTCCTTGAAAGTTTTTGGGGTTTAGGCTGGTTAGTTGCTGCATTAATTTCTTATTTTATTATTCCTAAGTTTGGTTGGCATATTGCATTTCTCATGGGTGGCCTCCCACTGATTTATATTTTAGTGATTTGGAAAAAACTCCCTGAGTCGATACCGTATCTCATTAATCGTGGTCGTATTGAAGAAGCACATGCATTAGTTCAAAAATTAGAAGCTCAAGCTGGTGTTCAAATTGTCCATCATATTGAAGTCATGCCTGTAGCTATACGACAAAAGGTTTCTTTTAAACAACTTTGGAGTGGTCCTTTTGCACGCCGTAGTTTAATGCTCTGGCTCATTTGGTTTGGGATTGTCTATTCCTACTACGGTATTTTTACTTGGTTACCGAGTTTATTGGTTAAACAAGGCTATGACATTGTTAAATCTTTCGAATATGTTCTTCTTATGATTTTGGCACAGCTACCAGGTTACTTGGCAGCTGCATGGTTTGTAGAACGCTTGGGAAGAAAGATTACACTAGCTTCTTTTATTGGCTTTTGTGCGTTGTCTGCATATTTCTTTGGACAAGCCGACAGTGTGAACAGCATTATGTTTTGGGGCTGCCTCATGTCATTCTTTAATTTAGGAGCATGGGGAGTGTTATACACCTATACGCCAGAGCAATATCCAGCCAATATTCGAGCTTTTGGTTCTGGTTGGGCTTCGGCAATGGGGCGTTTAGGCGGGATTTTGGCGCCGATCGTTGTTACACATATGATGGTGGCTAAGAACGGATTTAGCCACGTTTTTATGATGTTTACAGTTGTTTTGCTTTTGGTTGCTGCTGTAATTTTGATATTGGGTGAAGAAACCCAAGGAAAAAGATTAGAGTCGATAGGCCTCTAGTTTTGCCTAACTTTATAGCAAGTAACTAAAAATATAGAGAGATGAGACATAATTTGACGCTCAGGTGACAGACTCCCTCTTGTGTCTGTAACATAGCCCACTTAGCATAAGACTCATTTAAAATAACGACTGATTTGGAAGATAAGCTGACTATGACCAGCCTTGCGCATCAAGCGACAGAAAACCGCTCTGTAGCCGAATTTACTGAACAGGCTTACCTGAATTATGCCATGTACGTCATCATGGACCGTGCATTGCCACATATCAGTGATGGTTTAAAGCCTGTACAGCGCCGTATTGTATTTGCCATGAGCGAATTAGGGCTGAAAAATAGTGGGAAGCCAAAAAAATCAGCCCGTACAGTCGGTGATGTACTTGGTAAATACCATCCTCATGGCGATTCTGCATGTTATGAAGCCATGGTATTGATGGCACAGCCGTTTAGTTATCGTTATCCTTTAATTGAAGGACAAGGTAACTGGGGGGCGCCAGATGATCCTAAATCATTTGCTGCGATGCGTTATACCGAAGCAAAACTTTCTGCCTACAGTGAGTTATTGTTAAATGAGTTAGGTCAGGGCACAACTGACTGGCAAGATAACTTTGATGGTTCATTAAAAGAACCCATTACGTTGCCAGCACGTATTCCTAATATTCTACTCAACGGAACAACAGGGATTGCTGTTGGTATGGCGACAGATATTCCGCCGCATAATTTACGTGAAGTGATTAAAGGAACGATTGCCTTAATTCGTAATCCACAAACTTCAGATGAAAAATTGGCTGAATATATTCCAGCGCCAGATTTACCAACAAAAGCTGAAATCATTACTCCACCAGAAGAATTACTCAAAATCCAGACCACTGGTCGTGGTAGTTACCGCATGCGAGCGGTGTACACCATCGAAAAAAATGAAATCGTGATTACTGAATTGCCTTATCAGGTATCGGGTTCTAAGGTCATTACTCAAATTGCTGATCAAATGCAGGCTAAGAAGCTACCATTGGTGGTGGATATACGTGATGAGTCGGATCATGTAAACCCAACACGATTAGTGATTGTACTTCGTTCAAATCGTATTGATGCTGAAGCGGTGATGAGCCACTTATTTGCAACGACGGACTTAGAGTCAAGCTATCGTGTTAATTTAAACATGATTGGTGAAGATGGGCGTCCTCAGGTTAAATCGATTCGTCGTATTTTGCTGGAATGGATTGAGATCCGTAAAAAAACGGTAACTCGCCGTTTAGAATATCATTTAAACCGAATTGAAAAGCGTCTGCATATTTTGGCAGGTCTTTTAATTGCTTATCTTGATATTGATACGGTTATTCGTATTATTCGTGAAGAAGATCAGCCTAAACCTGTATTGATGGAACACTTTAAGATTGATGAGATACAGGCGGAAGCAATTTTAGAACTCAAGTTACGTCATTTAGCAAAACTCGAAGAGATGGAAATCCGTCAAGAGCAGGATGAACTTGCAGCAAAAGCAGCAATTATTCGTGAGCAATTAGGAAATCCAGAATCTTTAAAGAACCTGATTATCGGTGAATTAAAAGAAGACGCGAAAAAGTTTGGTGATGAACGCCGTTCTCCAATTGTAGCGCGTGCTGAAGCTGTCCAGATTAAAGAACAAGACCTTGTACCGGCAGAAACAGTAACAGTGGTTTTATCTGAAGCAGGTTGGATTCGTGCCGCAAAAGGTGCAGATGTTGATGCAGAAAATTTAAACTACCGTGCTGGCGACCAATATTTAAGTCACGCTGTGGGCAAAACCAATCAACGGATTTATTTCCTTGATGAGACAGGGCGTAGTTATGCTTTACCTATCAGCAGTTTGCCATCAGCAAGAGGTTTAGGTGAACCATTAAGTTCCAAACTTGCTCCTGCAAGTGGCGTGTCGTTTATTCAGGTTTATCTAGAAGATGAAGCGTCTGAACTTATCGCTGCTAGTACATCAGGTTATGGATTTAAAACTCAAGCCAAACAGCTAGATACCAATGCCAAGGCAGGTAAAACATTCTTGTCAGTGCCTGAAAAATCAAAAGCTTTACCATTAATATCTGCTCAAAATATGACACATTTGGCTGTGCTCAGTTCAGTAGGTCGACTCTTAATCATTGATTTGGCAGAGCTCCCAAATTTAAATAAGGGTAAAGGTAATAAGTTGATACAACTTGAAGCGAAAGAGCAAATTTTATCCATGACAACCCTGAACTTAGATGAAATAATTCAGGTGGTTGCAGGGCAACAACATTTAAAATTAAAAGGTGATGATCTACAAAAATACCTGGGTAAACGAGCTTCAAAAGGTCAGCTCTTACCACGTGGATATCAAAAAGCAAATAAACTGTTGATTCAGAGATAAAGCTAGCGTCTGGCAACATAAATACGCTATATATGGCAACATGTTCAAGCAATGAACTGAACTTGTTGGTATTGAATAATGATTAAAAGGACAGCAATTTGGAGTACGTAATTTGTACTCCATGCAAAAAAATTGACAGGGTCAAATTGTCAAAATTTCTGTCTCATAATCTTGTTCGAAAGTGTCATGAATGTGCCAATAAGTTTTAAATATGTTCTGGCACCAAGAAGCTAAAGAATAGCTGGGGCATTGAATAACAGTTATTACTAAGGATTACGAATCGGAGATAATGGCATTATGGAAAAAATTTGGTTTGCAGAATACCAAAAGACAGGGATTCCAGAAACAGTAGAATTGCCTGCAGAAAATACCTCACTTGTTGATATTTTTGAGAGTAATTTCCAAAAATTTGGTTCTCGTGATGCCTTTATCTTCATGGATAAGGCGATGTCATTTAATGAGTTAGAACTTGCAAGCCGTAAGTTCGCAACCTATTTGCAAAATTTGGGGTTAGCAAAAGGAACTCGTGTTGCAGTAATGATGCCGAATGTGTTGCAGTATCCTGTAGTTGCATTAGCTGTGTTACGTGCAGGCTTGGTATTAGTGAATGTTAATCCGCTTTATACGGCACGTGAACTTGAGCATCAATTAAATGACTCAGGTGCAGAAGTACTTGTGATCATCGAGAACTTTGCCAGTGTGTATCAAAGCATTTTAGGTAAAACTCCAGTGAAGCATGTTGTAATTGCTACTGTAGGAGATATGCTGGGTACACTTAAAGGTACTCTAGTGAACTTTGTATTACGTAAAGTACGTAAGCAAATTCCAGCTTGGAATATTCCGGGACACGTTAAATTTAATTCAGCATTAAATAAAGAGAGTCCAAGTAATTACAAGCGTCCGACTTTAACCTTAAGTGATACGGCTGTGCTTCAATATACTGGTGGTACTACTGGTGTTTCAAAAGGTGCAGAGCTTACTCATCTCAATCTTGTCGCAAACTTACTTCAGTGTGATGGCATTTTCCAAAGTAAATTTGGTGCAAACGATGGCGCTAAAGGTGACCGTATTGTTTGTGCATTGCCGCTTTATCATATTTTTGCGTTCATGGTTTGCGCGATGTACGGTATGTATAAAGGTCAGGCAAATATCTTGATTCCGAACCCTCGTGATTTACCAGCTGTTATTAACGAGCTGCGTAAATATCAACCATCATTCTTCCCAGCAGTAAATACATTATTTAATGCTTTAGTCAATAATGAAGAATTCAGACAACTTGACCATAGCAAGTTAAAAATGGCGATGGGCGGTGGTATGGCTGTTTTATCTTTTACAGCAGAAGCTTGGAAGAAAATTACTGGCACAACCATCATTGAAGGTTATGGCTTGTCAGAAACCTCACCAGTAGCAACTGCAAATCCACCTGCTTCTACTGAATTCAGTGGCACAATTGGTATTCCGTTACCTTTAACTGAAGTTGCCATTTTAGATGATGACGGTAAAGAAGTTGCTTTAGGTGAGCAAGGCGAAATCTCGATTCGTGGACCTCAAGTCATGAAAGGCTACTGGAAACGCCCTGATGAGACAGCTAAAGTCATGACAGCAGATGGTTTCTTCCGTACGGGCGACATCGGCGTGATGGATAGCCGTGGATATACCAAAATTGTAGATCGTAAAAAAGATATGATTTTGGTTTCTGGCTTTAACGTTTACCCAAGTGAAATCGAAGAAGTTATTGCTAAACATCCAAAAGTATTGGAAGTTGCAGCGATTGGTGTTCCAGATGAAAAATCAGGTGAAGTGCCAAAACTCTTTATTGTGAAAAAAGATCAAAGCTTGACTACAGAAGAGGTTTTGAGCTTTGCTAAAGAGAACTTAACAGGCTATAAGCGTCCTCGTTATGTTGAGTTTATGGATGAATTACCAAAATCAAACGTAGGCAAAATTTTACGTAAAGACTTACGTAAACCAGCTTAATCGGTTAATAAAAAAAGCGCCTTAGGGCGCTTTTTTTATTTTAAATTTTATGACTTTTTATAAACCAGCGGTCTATATAAGGGCGTCCAATTCCGACCATCCCCACAAAAACAAGCATTGTGCCGAGTTGCAGGCGTAGGTGAGTTAAATCAAGCTGACCATAACTTAAATAATTATCTGCTAAGCAATATACGGTAATCACAATTAACCAGTGCCATAAAGGAAGTCGCTTAATACCGACAGCAATAAAGGTAATTGTTAAAATAACAAAGGTGCCAAGTGTCGATTGCCAATTCAAATTTGCACAAATCACACTCAGTAAAAAAGCGACAATAGGGAGTACGATCTTTAATATGCGATCTATCTGAAGTTGATTCTGTTTTTGCTTATCCAAGACTTCAAACAGTTCTTTTTGATCAGGTTGTTGCATACATGGCCCTATTCATCAGTGTTGACAAGTGATTGCATAAAATTTCAGGTAAAAACGCAATGTTATGATAGCATGATCAACAGTATTTTCAGTGATGGATGGCACTATGCAGGGCATCAGCGGCATTATCTATATTATTTTAGTGGCATGTTTGCTGCCATACGCATTTACCGCAATTGCAAAAATTACAGGTGGTTTTCAGCCTGCCGATAATCAAAACCCGAGAGCTTTTTTTGCCAAAACAACTGGTCTGGCTGCTCGCGCTAATGCCGTACAACAAAATAGTTTTGAAAGCTTACCTTTATTCTTAACGGCTATTTTAATGGCCGAATATATGGTTGTTCCAGAATATTTTATTCTGAGATTAGGTTGGGCATATATTATTTTAAGAGTTATTTATGGGATCTGCTATTTAAGTAATTGGGCAACTTTACGCTCGATTGTCTGGTTCTTATCTATATTGTGTCCAATCTTCTTATTAGTGGTCACGATTAAACTGACTTGAGTGTCATTCTGTCATCATTCATATCAACTTTCGCGTGTGCGCATTGTATAATCGGCATCATTTTGATGATATCCACGCTATAATCGAGTGGATTTTACATCTGACTTCATAACGAAAGAGTATTGATATGAGTTACAGCGATATCCCAGCAGGTAAAGATGCCCCAAATGACATCTATGTCATCATTGAAATTCCTGCAAATGCAGCACCAATTAAATATGAAATCGACAAAGATTCTGATGCATTGTTTGTAGACCGTTTCATGGGCACAGCAATGTTCTATCCAGCGAACTATGGTTATGTTCCAAATACTTTGTCTGAAGATGGCGACCCGTTAGACGTACTTGTTGTAACTCCACATCCTGTTGCTGCTGGTTCTGTAATTCGTTGCCGCCCAGTGGGCAAATTAAAAATGGAAGATGACGGTGGTATCGATGCGAAATTAATCGCTGTTCCACACGAAAAATTGTCTCCACTTTACAAAGATGTGAAGGAATATACAGATCTTCCTCCATTGTTGATTAGCCAAATTGAGCATTTCTTCAGTCACTATAAAGATTTAGAACCAGGTAAGTGGGTAAAAATCAGTGGTTGGGAAGGTGCTGATGTTGCTAAAGCTGAAGTACTAAAAGCAATTGAAGCTGCTAAATAAGCTTTAATTGATAAGCTCAGAGTTTCTCAATTGATATTCTGAGCTTAATAAAAAACCTACATCTGTTGCCAGATGTAGGTTTTTTTATGTTTGATAGATCTATGAATTAGAATAATTTCACAGGAATATCAAGGAAGATACGCCATTCATTGGTGTCTGGCATATAGTCTGCAGTATAAGCGTCGTCAGCACGGTAGATTGAATTACGTAAACGTAAGCTTGAACCTTTAGCAAAACCACTTTGAACTGTATATTTTACTTGGTTGAAGAATTCGCTTTCGTTTGAATCATCTGCACCATTAGATGTTTTGATATCCCAACCATAAACATACGCTGTAGTCCAGTTTAGACCTGGTAATACACCTAACTTACCAAAGTCGAGGCTATATTGGATTTGTGCAGATTTTTCATCATTACCGATGAAGTCAGACAGGTAAGAGTTTGGCAAATAGACACTTTGGCCGCCGTCTTGGTTCGAACCATAGTTATAACCAATGTTGCCGCTGTTTTGTTGGTACGCTAACATCACACTATGTGGGCCAGTCGCATAAGTTCCTGAAACTGCCCAAATATTATTGGTTTTGTCTTCGCCAGCTGGGCCAGTTGCGTATGACAATGACGCATTTTTATCAAATTTAGTATGATAACCACTGAAGTCATAAGTAAGTGAGCTGTCATTAGCAAGCAGTTGCTTGTAGTTCACATTGACATAATGACGATCAAGTTTGTCTTTTACATCAACACCGTAGTAAGAACCGTTTAGTTGATCATCAAACTTATATTTTGCACCCCAAACCACAGCACGGTCTAAACCATTTTGGTCAGTCGCAATTTGGTCTGAATATTGGTTTTTAGTGAATTTACCAGCAATGATTTCTAAATCTTTGATTTCATGGCTAGTTAACAATGTACCTGTGAAATATTCAGGAACCATACGTGCAGTGTTACTTGCAAGAACAGGTAAATCGAGTACTTGAGTACCATAACGTACAGTCGTATTCGAGAAACGAGCCTTTACGCTACCGCCACCACGTGTCCATTGATCGTACGGATTTTCACGTACGCCATTGTAACGAGGAATCATTTGGTTACCGTTATTGTTATTTGCACCAATTTTGAATGAAAAATCACCAACAGCGCCCACACCGAAACCAACGATACCTTTGGTAAAGCCAGAATCTAGCGTAACAATTGCTGATTGAGCAAATGAACTGTCATCTTCAACGCCATTTTTCTTGTCACGTTGAATATAACCTGTACGGAAGAGAATAGAACCGTTCGCATCTTCAACAAATCCTTTTGCCTCACTTTGCTCACTTGCCTGAGCTGAGGAAATTATTGCCGCAGAAATGAGAACTGCTAATGTAAGTTTTTGTGCATTTAGCATATTTAAAGAACCTCATAAAAACGATAAATCCTGTGCCTTGTTATTGTTCAGGGCCTAGGATTTGAATCAATTGTATAAGTAATCTATAAAAAAGATATATTTTTGTTGATTTTATTTTATATATGCTATGCAGAAATTGATTAATGTGTTACTGGTTGTTTACTAAATTTACTGTTAAGCTTTTATACTTAATGTATTGTTTAAAATAAAAAAAGTAATTTATTTTTTAGTGGATTTTTACCATTTATTTTATATTCTAAGCTCAAAAAATAGTTGATTCTTGTGTTCATTTTTTAATCTTTTTTGATGGATATGTTTACTTTTTAATCTTGTCTTAAGTTGATTTTTTTAACGGTTTATTTTCAATGCTCTCTAAAATGTTACTATATAACATTATTTTTAATGCATGATGTGCAAAAAGAGATCACTATAATAAGCCAATGGAATTTAATTGATTTGATCAAATTTAGTGCGATATTTTGCGTAAATTTTGTGCATTACTATTTTTGCTCATATTATTGCTTAAAAAAGACCCAAAATAGTTCATAAGTTTTAAAACAGAAAAAATAAAGAAATCTAATTAAAAGAAATGCCCATTCACAGACCATTACAAGCTCGGCTTTAAGAAATTTACGTAATTTTTATATCTCTTATTTAAGTTTAAATAGAAATTTTACATTGAGTAAATGGATACTGCTGACGTCGCTAATTTATTTCCGACAAGGTGTTTTCTTATGTTGCTCTTTTCTAATCGGATAGATGTCTTATTTTATAATATTGTTTTTTATGAATATATTTTTGTAAAAATAAAATGGAATTTTTATTGTAGAGATATTTTGATTTCAATATTAATGATATGCAACGAAGGGGAATATGGACTTGGCACAGAAATTGCTAAAGCTTAAGTAACACAATGTGTTTTATATACATAAATCGTGCATTCATTATGGGGGAGATCAAAATGATGAAATTTGCACTTAAGACCTTAGGTCTTGGTATTTTCGCAGCTGGTTCAACCATGGCTATGGCTGAAGAAGCACCATCTTTTTATGGTATCACTGCAACAGGTAGTGTAGCGGCAACTACAGACTACCGCTTCCGCGGTGTTACACAATCGTCAAATAACCCAGCTATTCAAGGTGGTTTTACTTTTTCTCATAAGTCAGGTGCCTATGTCGCGCTGTGGGGTTCAAGCGTTGACTTTAATACACCAGGTGTTTCAACTGAAACCGATATCTCTTTAGGTTATACCAATACATTAAAACTGTCTGATACGCTTGCACCAACTTATGATGTAGGTGTAATTCATTATGGCTATATTGGTTCTGACTCAAAATTTACTAACCCATACAATGGGGATACTGGTTTTGACTTTACCGAGTTCTACGGAAAATTAACTTTTGCTGATTCTTTATTTAAAGGTGATGCACTTAGTGTGGGCGTAAGCTATTCAGATGACTATTGGGGGCACTCTGATGAGTTCTGGTATTTTAACGTAGGTTATTCAGCACCAATTGCAGATACAGGCTTCACGGGACTTGCTTCAGTTGGCTATAACAAACTCAAAAATAAAGATTCTTTACTTGTAGTTGCGGGTGGACCAGGTGAAGACGATAGCTATATCGATTATAAAGTGGGTGTGAATTATAATATTTTGGGTATTGTCGCTGAGCTAGATGTTGTGGGTACAGACATTAGCACTTCTGGTATGACCGATGCTGGTAAAAAACCTTATGACACAGGTTTAGTATTTAGTTTAACTAAAACATTCTAAGTTTATGCGGTAAAAAAAGCGGGTTTATTTACCCGCTTTTTTATTAGTCTTCTATTTTAGCAAGTAACTGTTTTAATTGACTAAGCTCAACATCATTTGCTTTAATCAGAGGTTTACGTGGCGTACCCGCAGAAACCCCTTGTAGCTGCAAACCTGCTTTAATCGTTTTAGGTAAACCACCGCTTACAATAAAGCGTAGTAGGGGGAGTTGCTGGTAAAATGATTTTTGAGCCTGATTTAAATTACCATTTTTCACATGCTGAATAAGTTGTTGGGGAAGCTGACCTAATAGATTAGGCGCTGCTGTACACCAACCACTAGCTCCTGCACATAAGGCTTCTAAAGCTAGAGGATTACAGCCGTTATAAAACGGGAGTTCTCCTTTTGATAGCTCATAAATTTGATGCATACGTTGAATATCACCACTGCTTTCTTTCACCATCGTAATGTTTGGAATCTGATTAAACATACGCACGATTAACTCTGGAGACATATCAACACCGCTAGTTGCAGGGTTGTTATAAATCATAATCGGCAAAGTCGTTGCTTGTGCAATTGACTGATAATATTCAAAAATTTCTTGATCTGTTAGTTTCCAGTACGATACAGGAATGATCATCAGTGCATCTGCACCATAGCTTTGCGCGATTTGGGCCTTTTTGATAGCTTGATCCGTCGTGAGTTCAGAAATCCCAATAATGACAGGTAAACGTTTATTGATGCTTTCAATTGAAGTTTTAGCCACTAAGCACCATTCATCCCATTCAAGATAAGCGCTTTCACCTGTACTGCCCAAAGGTGCGATGGCATCACAGCCATTTTTGATAAGTAAATCGAGCATCTGCTTTAAAACAGCAATGTTAATGGTGTTGTCATTAGAAAATGGGGTGACAGGATAGCCAATAATACCGTTTAGTTTCATGGTAGAAGTCTCTTTTTAAATGCAGTCGGAATGTTTTTTCAAAGCTTTACGTGCGTAATAAGCAAAGTTCACTTTGTTACGTTTGTCGGTAGATACCCAGTCATGAGCTTCTGTTGCCAAATCGTGGGGGATAGGCTGAATTTGTCCGGCAGACATCGCTAGCAGTTGCAGTTGAGCTGCACGCTCAATTAAAAGAGCCAAGTTGCATGCTTCTTCGATGGTTTTACCTGTGACCAATTGACCATGGTGAGACAATAAAACAGCACGGTTTTTACCCAGAGCAGAAGAAATCAAAATACCTTCTTCATTACCTACAGGAACACCCGGCCAATGACCTACAAACGAGCAGTCTTCGTAGAGTGCGCAAACATCCATTTGGGAGATCATGAGTGGAATCTGTAGCATGGAGAGTGCTGCTACATGGGTAGGATGCGTGTGGATAATGCAGTTCACTTCGGGATGTTCTTTATAAATCCACGTATGAAAACGATTGGCTGGGTTTGCCATTCCTTCTTGATTGATTGGTTCTAAATCTTGATTAACCTCAAGCAAGTTTGAGGTAGTAATTTCATCAAAGCCTAAACCAAAACGTTGAGTAATAAAGGAATCTTGATTTTCACTACGACATGTAATTTGGCCCGCTAAACCAACATCATGGCCATGATCAAATAAAATACGACAAGTGAGTGCGAGCTTTTGGCGATCAGTTAAATCTGAATCGCTAATCCACTTTTGCATGTCTTGCTGTGCATGTTGCATCAGATCTTGTTTGTTTACAGAAGCAGTCTTCATCTCTTCTCCAGTCCAGTTGACCAAATTAAGTAGGTGAAGGCAGAATAGAAAACAACTGGGTGAATCAATACATCCAGTTTTTACAAGTTATATGGTCCAGATGGGGCGAATATGCTAAGACCTTGGCAAATACATTTCCGTATCGATGAAAGAGAAGAAAAAACAGTTTTTTTAAAACTGACCAACTTGATTAGTCAGGAGATTTTAAGTGGTCGCTTGGTGCAAGGGACTATGTTGCCCGGGTCTCGTAGCTTGTCAAAAGAATTGGGAATTAATAGAAAAACCGTACAAGCGGTATATGAAGAATTAGAGGCGCAAGGCTGGCTTGTGACTCGTCCTCGAAAAGGCACATTTGTGGCAGATATTTTGCCGGAAAAGCAGCTCAAAATAGAGCCTGTAAATGAGCGAAAAGTTAATGATAAGCCAACTATTCAAGAAGTTGCTTTATATCCACACAACGATGGTGTACCTGACCCAAGGCTTATTCCGTATGAGTTATTTTCAAGAGCCTATCGGCATGCATTGATTAAAATTACCCAAAACCAGTACATGGGTTATGGAAACCCCCAAGGTATGATTGAGTTAAGACAAGCCTTACAAAAAATGTTATCGATGGAACGTTTTATGAGTGTTGCCGAAGATGAGATTTGTATTGTACGTGGCAGCCAGATGGGAATTTTTCTTGCATCTCGTGCACTACCAAATCGACAGGGAGTGATTGTAGTTGAAGAGCTGTATTATCCCTCTGCTTTTAAAGCGTTTCAGTCAAATGGGTTTCAGGTCATTTCTGTCAAATTAGATGAACAAGGTATTGTCATTGAAGATCTTGAAAGGATTTTACAAGAAGACTCAGTTGCTGCGATTTATACAACTCCGCATCATCAATATCCTACAACAGTCACGATGACAATGAGTCGCCGTCTTCAACTCTTAGAGCTTTCAAAAAAATGGGGTTTTTATGTTATTGAAGATGATTATGATCATGAATTCCACTATGACAGTCGGCCTATGCCACCCTTAGCGAGTTTGCCTCATTCTGAGCTGGTCATTCATGTTGGCTCATTATCTAAGGTCTTTGCACCCGGTATTCGTTTGGGATACATCGTTGCATCTCAGACTATTATTCAATCCATTACCGAAGATATTTTATTGATCGATCGACAAGGTAATAACATTACCGAACTTGCTTTAGCGGATTTAATGCAGCGCGGTGAAATCAAACGACACATTCGTAAAATGAAAAAAATATATCAGTTACGCCGTGACCATGCCTTAACTGAATTTAGCAGAGTTTTTTCAGGTGATGTCCAGATTCAACCTCCAGCAGGCGGAATGGCTTTATGGGTGAAATTCCAGAAATCTTTTACTAAAGAGCAAGCCTTAAAATTAGACAAGCTCAACATGGATACAGAGCATAAGTTTAGACAGGATGATTCTTCTAATCGTTGTATTCGCTTTGGCTTTGCAGCTTTATCCGAGCAAGAAATCACTTCTCTAATCGAGAAGTTAAATGAGGTTCTTAATAAAAGAACAGCAGACTCATAATTCTTTGTTCTAATCTTAGGGCTGATTATCTCTGATACGACAGCGCTTTTATAAGATGAGAGCTTTGAATTACATCACTTTGAGCCAAATTGACAATGGTCCGTGCTACTCGTAAACACGGTGATCAGCTTACTCTAATTGATCTTGATACTTTTGAATCTCTGAGACAAAGCTCAGCAGAAAAGGTGTAATTTGTGATTTATATTGTTCAGTTTGCAGCATCTCAATAATTTGTTCAGGAGATTTGCTAAGAAGAGAGATCCTTAAAAATAAATCTTCAAAAAAATTGCTGCTAACAGTCGACAGTACTCTTCTTAAAGAAACCAGCATATCGTCACCGCGACTAGATGCATGAACTAGAACAATAGGTTTATCTATGATTTCAGTGCGTGAAACCATCCAGTCAATTACATTTTTGAGACCGCCTGGAATACAACGGATATATTCAGGACTTGAGATGATAATGCCATCTGAGGCAGAAACAGATTTGATAAATTCTACTACTACAGCAGGCGTTTTTTCTCCCTCATCATCTGGAGAAAAGATAGGCAAAGTATTAATTTGATCGAAAACTGAAAACTCAATACTGGACGGTGCTATATCTTTCATTGCTCGTAATAGCGCTGTATTTGTAGATGCCTCTCTTGTACTGCCAGATATAGCCAAAATTTTCATAGCACCCTCTTTGCCTTCTTATATAGGCAGTAATAAATTCTTTAATTAACAACTCATATAAATATGAAAAAACAGCGGACTCACGATCCGCTGTTTTTTCATTTGTTAACTATTTCCTCGATAGGATAATGCTTCTGTAAGGTGAGAACTTTGAATCACTTCACTTTGAGCTAAGTCGGCAATGGTACGAGCAACGCGTAAAACACGATGATAAGCGCGGGCCGATAAATTTAAACGTTGTTGAGCCATTTCAATCATTCGTTGAGAAGTACTATCAAGTACAGCATGTTGTTCTAGCTGTTTCGGCGAAAGCGCCTGATTTAAACAATTTTGTCTTTGAATCTGTTGTTCATAGGCATAAATCACACGTTGTCGAACACTACTCGAATTTTCAACAGGCGTTGGATCTTGTAGCTCTTGGGCCTTTAACGGTGGCACTTCAATATGTAAGTCGATACGGTCAAGTAATGGCCCCGATATACGGTTTTGATAGCGCCTAATACTCTCAGGTGAACACTGACAACGACTATCTTGATTAAATGCATAGCTGCATGGACATGGGTTCATCGCCGCAATCAGTTGGAAGTTAGCGGGATAAGTAATTTGCCGAGCTGCTCGTGAAATAATGATTTCTTTTGACTCAAGCGGCTGGCGTAAGACTTCTAGTACTTTTCTATCAAACTCGGGGAGCTCATCTAAAAAAAGTACTCCTAAATGCGATAATGTAATTTCACCAGGTTTAGGGTGAGAACCGCCCCCAACGAGTGCAATCGCTGATGCTGTATGATGGGGCGCTCGAAATGGTCGCTGACCAAAAGTATGTGATGTATTTGAAATAGAATAAATGCTCGCAACTTCAAGCGTTTCTTGATTAGACAGAGGCGGTAAAATTGAAGGAAGCCTTGAGGCGAGTAAAGTTTTACCTGTGCCGGGTGGTCCTTTAAAAAGTAAGGAGTGTCCCCCAGCAGCAGCAATTTCGAGTGCGCGGCGTGGACGTAGCTGACCTTTTACATCTGCAAGGTCAAATTTATAAGGCATTTGGTTTGAAGTGGCCGTAGGCTCAACCGAAGATAGAGACTTTGTGCCCAGAAAATGTTCACAGACTTCTTTTAAGTGGCTCACTGGATAACATTTAAAGTCAGGTAAGTGACTAATATCCTGACTATTATCAAGTGGTAAAAGCATTTTATGCTTGGCTTGTTGACAAGCCATTGCCAAAGTTAAAGTACCTGACACTGGCCTTACATGACCATCAAGTGCTAATTCACCAATTAATTCAAAATCTTCGGCACAGTTTTCTGGGAGCTGACCAGAGGCAATTAAAATGCCTACAGCAATCGGTAAATCTAGACGTGACCCATCTTTGGGCAAATCTGCTGGTGCAAGATTAATGGTCAGTCGTTTAGTCGGAAATTGAAATCCACTGTTAATAATCGCCGAGCGAACTCGGTCTTTACTTTCTCTTACTGCCGCTTCGGCTAGGCCTACAATGGTAAGAGAAGGTAAGCCTTGACTCACATGTACCTCTACTTCAATGAGAGGTGCATGTAAACCCAAAAGTCCCCGTGTATAAATTTTAGAAAAAGACATCTTGTTGTTCCATTATGGTGCTTCATTTTTAATCGTTGTAAAGTATAAGTGCGCTACATTGGTGCTTATTTTTTATTCTTTAAAGTTTCTTCTAATAGTTCCACTTGTTTTTGTAGCTCTGCTAAACGTTGGTTGGCCGATTGAAGTGCAGTCTTTTGGCGGTCAATCTCTTGTCTGGAAACAAGATCTAACTTTTCGACTGCTTCATTTAATAATGCACGTAAATTTTTTTCCAAATCTTTTTTAGGCTCATCAATTTGTTCCAGAATGGCCTGTAATAAAGTTTCTAGCATGAAATATCCAAAGTGTTGTATTACCTTATGGTTTACAGTTTACCACTGCTTGAAGGTGGGATATAGGTTTCAATTCTTTTAGTACAAATAGAACATTAAATCAGCATGTAAACATACTGAAAATTCATTTTATTTTTAATAGCTCATCTACATCTTGATCACTAAATAGGTTATAAAGAAAGTTCATGCAATAGATTCATTTCCCTCAACCTTTGAAATATTGGCATGAAAATTGAACATAAAACCTTACTGGTGAAAAGAAGCCGAAGGAAACAAACATGAAGCTTGTAACTGCAATTGTAAAACCGTTTAAATTGGATGATGTGCGTGAAGCGCTCTCTGACATTGGTGTACAAGGGATTACCGTAACTGAAGTTAAAGGTTTTGGTCGTCAAAAAGGACATACAGAACTCTACCGTGGCGCGGAGTATGTGGTTGATTTCTTACCTAAAGTAAAAATCGAAATTGCGATTAGTGATGAAATGGTCGACGCGGTGATTGAATCAATTACACGTGTAGCAAGCACAGGAAAAATTGGCGATGGTAAGATTTTTGTGACTAACCTGGAACAAGTAATCCGTATCCGTACGGGTGAAACTGGACCAGATGCTGTCTAATTGGCACAAAGCTTGCTGAGTAGAAAATAACTCGCAAATGAGGTTGGGGGACACGAATGAAAAAAATGCTTATGGCGCTGAGTCTATCAGGCGCTCTTTTGGGTGGTACTGCCGTTTGGGCAGAAGAAGCTGTAACAACGCCTACATCGGAAGTTGCGGCTACATCAACATCTCAAGCTACTGCAACCACTGCAGAAGCACCAGTTGCTGAAACTCCAGCAGCTCCAGCACCGACACCTACTCTTGATACGGGTGATACCTCTTGGATTTTAGTTTCAACCGCATTGGTTCTATTAATGACCATTCCGGGATTGGCACTATTCTACGGCGGTATGGTACGTAAGAAAAATGTACTCAGTACGATGATGTTCAGCCTTTCCGCTGCAATTTTAGTCAGTTTAGTGTGGGTGATTGCTGGGTATTCAATCGCGTTCTCTGGCACAGGTGCATTTTTTGGTGATTTGTCTAAAGCAATGCTAAACGGAGTCGCGTTTGATGCATTGAGTGGGACAATTCCTGAAAGTCTCTTTGTTATTTTCCAAATGACCTTTGCCATTATTACAGTTGCCATTCTAAGTGGTTCTATTGCAGACCGCATGAAGTATTCAGCTTTCATGGTATTTATTGCAATTTGGGTACTCGTTGTTTATGCACCAATTACTCACTGGGTTTGGGCGGCAGATGGTTGGTTATTTAAAGCAGGCGCATTAGATTTTGCTGGTGGTACAGTTGTACATATCAACTCAGGTGTTGCAGGTCTCGTTGCGGCTTACATGCTTGGAAAACGTATTGGTTTGGGCCGTGAATCTATGGCTCCGCATAACTTGACTCTAACTGTAGTCGGTGCAAGCTTACTTTGGGTGGGTTGGTTTGGCTTTAACGGTGGTAGTGCTTTAGGTGCTGGCGCTCGTGCAAGCATGGCAATTTTAGTGACTCAAGTTGCTGCCGCTGCTGCTGCGTTCTCTTGGTTAGTTGTTGAACGTATGATTCGCGGTAAAGCATCTGTATTAGGTGGTGCTTCTGGTGCTGTCGCTGGTTTGGTTGTGATTACGCCAGCAGCAGGTTTCGTCGGTGTAGGCGGTGCTTTAGTCATGGGCCTTATCGGTGGCGTAGTGTGCTTCTGGGGTATTACCGCACTTAAACGCTTACTTAAAGCTGATGATGCTTTGGATGCGTTTGGTTTACATGCTGTAGGTGGTATTGTCGGTGCGATTTTAACTGGCGTATTTTACAGTGATGAAATCATCAAAGCAGCCAACGTTACCTTAGCTCCAACCTTCGCTGGTCAATTATGGGTACAAGTTGAAGGCGTATTGGCAACCATGATTTACAGTGGTGTAGCGACTTTTGTAATTCTTAAAGTGATTGATCTTGTGATTGGTATCCGCGTTAATGCTGATGATGAACGCATGGGTCTGGATTTAAGCCAACACGGCGAACGTATTGAATAATTCGTAATATATCTGCTGTCTTAAAAGAACAGTCTTGCGCTGTGATCAAAGTGATGCTTTGATCTTGCTCAGGACTGTTTTTTTGTCTTATAGAATGCTGGTTCTGTAAGTGTAGAAATTTTGCTACACTAGGTCAAAGTAATCGACCCTATAAATCCGCTATGCATTGTCCATTTTGCAACGCCGCAGATAGTAAAGTCATCGATTCACGTTTAGCCGCCGAAGGCTGTCAGATTCGTCGACGTCGTGAGTGTGTAAGTTGCGGTGAACGTTTTACCACTTTTGAAAGCTATGAAGTGGTGATGCCCCGTGTGATCAAATCGAATGGAAAGAATGAACCTTTCGATGAGGCCAAGCTACGCCGTTCGTTAATGCATGCATTGCAAAAACGTCCGGTCACCCAAGAACAGATAGAAACTGTTTTAAGTGATATCCAATTGCAGATTCGCCGTTTAGGTGAACGTGACGTGAAGTCTAGAACAATTGGTGAAGTCGTCATGCAATCTCTATTTGCGCTCGACCATGTCGCTTATGTTCGATTTGCTTCTGTTTATCAAGATTTTCAGGATGTTGAAGCTTTTCGCCGTCAAATTGAGCAAATGCAGCAACGTGAACAATAATTATTTGAGATTTTTATGTCTGAGTTGAAAAAAGATCAATATTGGATGCAACAAGCTATTGAACTTGCCAAACGAGGTCTATATTCGACTAAGCCTAATCCAAATGTTGGTTGTGTCATTGTCAAAGATGATCAGTTAATCGGTGAGGGCTTCCATCCTAAAGCCGGTCAACCACACGCAGAGGTTTTTGCCTTGCGTCAGGCAGCTGAGCAGGCTCAAGGTGCAACAGCATATGTGACGCTTGAGCCATGTGCACATTATGGAAGAACTCCTCCTTGTGCCGAAGCACTGGTTAAGGCACAGGTTAAAAAGGTGGTTGTGGCATGTCCTGATCCAAACCCACTTGTTGCGGGTAAGGGTGTTCAGATTTTGAAAAATGCCGGAATTGAAGTAGAAGTTGGCATTTGTGAAGATTTGGCAGAAAAATTAAACCAAGGTTTCTTAAAAGCGATGTCTACGGGCATGCCTTATGTACGCTTAAAAGTAGCTTCAAGCCTAGATGGACGTACTGCAATGGCATCTGGTGAATCGAAGTGGATTACCGGTGCAGTTGCGCGTCAAGATGTACAGCATTGGCGTGCCATTTCAGGAGCAGTGATTACAGGGATTGATACTGTGATTGCAGATGACTGTCAGCTTAATGTACGAAGTCTGGACAGTGTTGATATTGAGACAATTGCACAGCCAAAACGGATTATTTTAGACCGTCAAGGTCGTTTGCCGCTCGCTGCTAAAATTTTAGAAAACCCTGAAACTGTGATGGTGATGGGGCCATATCGTCAAGAACTTGCTGATTTAGGCGTGATACAATTAGAAATTCAGCCTTTAAAAGTGCTGTTACAGACCCTATCTAAGCAATATCAAATTTATGATGTATTGGTAGAAGCCGGTGCAACATTATCTACTGCCTTTTTACAAGAAGGTTTGGTGGATGAGTTGATCAGTTATATTGCCCCGACATTATTGGGGAAAAGTGCAAGAGCCATGTTCAATGCAGAGTTTGAATATATGGCACAACAACTTCGTTTTACACTTCTTGATGTGACACAACTTGATCAAGATATACGCTTAAGGTTAATCCCTACGCAAGAGAAAGTATGAATCCAGAGCCTTCGGTTTATCACAAACGTCGTCATGCAGCCCGTACGACAGACGAATATCTTTTCCATCAGCTTGTTCCTTACTTGGGTAATAAGCGCCGATTGCTCCATCTAATTTTAGAAGCCCTTGAAATTACAGGGACGCTGAATAGCAAGAAAAAGAATCCTCCGATTTTTGCCGATTTCTTTGCCGGCAGTGGTGTAGTGTCTCGTTTGGCGCGTCAAAATGGTTACCGAGTGATTGCGAATGACTGGGAACCGTATAGCCATGCATTAAATCATGCGATTTTAGCTTGTATTGATGCACCTGCTTTTAAAGAGCTAGGCGGGTATCAGAAGGCAATCGATTATTTAAATCGCTTACCTGAAGTTAAAGGCTGGGTAACCCATAACCTTTGCCCACGTAATGATGATATTTATGATCCAGCTCGTGACCGTTTGTTCTTTAAACGCCGTAATGGTATGCGTATTGATGCGATTCGCCAGCAGATTGCAACATGGCAATCTCAAGGCGCAATTAATGATGTAGAGATGAGTGCTTTGCTCGCACCATTGCTCTATTCAGCAAGTTTTGTCAGTAACACCAGTGGTGTATTTAAAAGCTTCCACCAAGGGTGGGGCGGACGTACACAAACTGCATTAGAGCGAATTGAGTCATTACTTTGGTTAACACCAAGTCGTTTTTGCGAGATTGGTGATCGTAAACGTCCTGCTGCTGAAATGTGGTGTGTAGATTCACAGCATCTAGCAAATCAAATGAGTGGTTTTGAAGTAGATGTTGCCTATCTCGATCCCCCTTATAACCAACATGCATATAGTAGTAATTACCATGTTTTGAATGCATTAACTTTATGGGATCAGGTTGATTTACCTTCACCAGATACCAAAGGTTATAAGAGCGGAATTGATAGAGCTTGGCGTAAAGAGCGTCCAAGCCCATATAACTCTTCTAAATATGCGAAAGATGCGTATGAAAAACTACTTTCAACCATCAATGCCCGCTATATTCTGACCAGTTATTCAACTGATGGTAATATCGAGCCGAAAGATTTGCTTATGGCTAATCTGGAGCGGGGCAAAGTGACCTTGTTAACACAAGATGTTCCGCGCTATCGAGTAAGTAAACAGCGACAGTCTGAACGTGCACGCGTGCTTGAGTTTATTGTGATTACTGATACTCATGCCAAGTCAGGACCACCATTACGTCAGTTATTAGGCCAGCTTTACCACTTCGCCGAGCTAGGTGGTGTAGATACCTCAGGTAATAGCACACAGCTCGCACTTTGGTAAGCGCTGCAATTTAAGCAGTGTAAAAAGATTTGGAGATTCAGCCATGTTTACAGGCATTATTGAAAGTTTAGGAAAAGTTGAAAGCCTGCAAAGCGTAGGTGGTGATGTGCGTTTACGTATTCAGACTGATCTGGATATGTCAGATGTACATTTGGGTGACTCAATTGCGACCAATGGAATTTGTCTTACCGTGATTGAATGGGGCGATAATTGGTATGCAGCTGATGTTTCTCGTGAAAGTTTAAACCGAACGACTTTGGGTCACTGGAAAGTCGGGCAACGTGTCAATGTTGAAAAAGCAATGTTACCGACAACACGCTTTGGTGGACACATTGTAAGTGGTCACGTTGATGGCGTGGGCGAAATTACCGTAGTACGTGAAGATGCTCGCTCAATCTATTATGAAGTGACGGCACCCGCAGAACTTGCTAAATATTTAGCAGAAAAAGGTTCTGTGACTGTAGATGGGATTAGTTTAACGATTAACCATTTACGTGGAAATATTTTAAGCTTGAACTTAATTCCGCATACAGCAGAACGTACTAACATTGGAACGTGGCAAGTAGGTAGCAAGGTAAACCTTGAAGTCGATGTTTTGGCGCGTTATATCGAGCGTTTATTACTAGGTGATAAGGCTGCTGAACAAAAAACAGAGTCAAATATTAGTATGGCTTTTTTAGCTGAAAATGGTTTTTTAAAATAAAAAGCTAGATCGTTAAAATAAAAAAACCGGACACATGTTCCGGTTTTTTTATTTTGAAAACTTAATGCTTGGTTAGAGTAACCGAGTGTGTGCCGACCCATGGCTTGTTATGCTGAGTGCGAGTAATTGTAAAATCACGGGTTTCAGACTCACGTGTAAGTAAGATAGATAAAGAGTTAAAGTCGTTATGACTCATATAAAATTCTTGTGCTGAAAACGTCCATTGCTCACCCTGATTTAGCTGTTCAACTTGCTTTGAAATCTGATGCAGAATGTCCATCTCTTATCCTCATTAATTATCTTGAATAGTTACTTTTCATTCTTATAATTAATTGATCTATAAGAATAATCTATATGTCTATTCTGTGACATATACGTGTCACTTTTATGACAAAACAAATATTTAAAGGTTTACTTTTCTATTTTTTCATCAGAAAACTTAGAATTCTTTAAAATGTATTCAATTTCTTCTTGAGCTGCCGAATGTAACTTGGCTCGGAAAGCCGTTACAGACTGTTCAATTAAGCTTTCAGCTTCAAGTTCTAAACGAATGCGTAAACTTTCAAGCTCAGATAAGATTTGATCATCGGTAATACTAAGTTTTACGCCAGATGAATAATTAATTGCAGGTGTTTCAGGATTTTTCTGATAACGCGCAGTTTGCTCTGCAACCTCTTGTTCTAAATGACTACGTAATATGTGTAATGTTTCAGTCTGTTCATTAAACTTGCGAATTTCGTCTGCTTGCAACTCCGCAGCATAAGCAGCTTCTGATGCACGTTTGTCAGCAAGTGCTTTTTCTAAAGCAAGTTGACGACGAATACGTGCCTGCTCAATGAGCTCTGCTTTGAGGTCTGCGTAGGCTTGTTCAATTTTTTGCTGTGATTCTAACTGCGCTTTTTCGTCATTTAAAACCCAAAGCTGAATAGGGGTTTGGGGTTCGAGGAGATCGCAAATACGAGCCAGATCCTGTTGATAGGTATGACGGACAGCTTCAGGCGCATTTAACCATCTTTTTTTAAAATCTTGCCCGACATTTAATGCCACCATGGTTCTCCTTGATCAACAGTATTTACATTTTAGCGCGTTATAATTTAAAGGTCCGCGGTTCTATACCCAAACGGCGATACATTTTAAATTTTTCTCGACCAATTTGCTTGGCTGTTTCATTATTTTCAACAATTTCTATAATGTGGCTAAAATGATCAACTTGATCAAGTGCATGATTGTTAAAATTAAATACTAACAAGCCTTGTTCAAGTGGTTGTTTAGCCGAAATACATACAGCAGCATCAGTCTGGTCAACACCATGCGCAATGAAACTGACAGGATCAAAATCCCATAATCTTTCATCAAGCATCTGTTGTAGTTGCACATCTGGGCAATACCACCAGATTTTAGGATGCTTCTGTAAAATTTTTCGGCATAAACGGCAAGCACTATCGACTTGCCGTTCTTCACTGGTTTCAAACAGATAAAAACTAACTTTAGCCATTCGTATTTACACGATTTGCTAAAAATTGCATGAGGAGTGGTACTGGACGACCTGTTGCACCTTTAGCTGGACCAGATAACCATGCTGTTCCTGCTACATCTAAATGAGCCCAACGATACTCACGTGTAAAGCGTTCAAGGAAACATGCAGCCGTAATCGCGCCGCCGTATGGACCACCGATATTCGCAATATCTGCAAATGGTGAGTCAAGTAACTCTTGATAATCATCAATTACGGGCATACGCCATACACGGTCAAAAGATTGTTCGCCCGCTTGTTGGAGCTCGGCTGCCAAAGCATCATCTGGTGAGAACAAACCACTGAGTACTTTGCCTAAAGCGACTACACACGCACCTGTTAAAGTCGCAATATCAACCACTACTGCTGGATTGAAGCGTTTGATATAGGTCAATGTGTCACACAGCACCAAACGGCCTTCAGCATCTGTATTTAAAATTTCAACAGTTTGACCGCTCATGGTGGTCACAATGTCGCCTGGACGGGTTGCTTTGCCAGAAGGCATATTTTCTGCTGCTGCAATTGCACCTACCACATGAATAGGAAGTTTTGCTTCACAGAGCGAACGCATTGTACCGAGTACAGAGGCTGCACCACACATATCAAATTTCATTTCATCCATGCCAAGGCCTGGTTTTAAAGAAATGCCACCTGTATCAAAAGTTACGCCTTTACCAACAAGAACTACCGGAGCTTGATCAATCTGTGCTTGATATTCAAGAGTTACAATACGGCCCGGACGTTCAGATCCTTTGCTTACTGCAAGAAAAGCATACATGCCTAAATCAGCCATTTGTTGCTCATTTAAAACAGTGACTTTAAGTAGGTCAGGGAATTCTGCCGCTAAAGCTAGAGCCTGTTCTGCCAAATATTCTGGGAAACAAATATTACCCGGACGGTTGCCAAGGTCGCGTGCATAAGACTGACCAGACTGTACCGCATGTACTAAAGCCAGTTGTTTTTCATCTAGGCTAGTCGTTGAACTAATTAAATCAACCTGTTGTAACACAAATTCATTTTTTTTCGATTTAAACTCATCATAACCATAAGCTGCTTGAGTTAAGCTTAATGCAAATAAATAATGGTGCTCGACAGGTAACGCAGCAATATCAATTGCGATATGCTTAAATTTATTTTGTGTCGATTTGATAATAGTTTGAGCCAGTTTAGCTAACTTAACTGTCTGAAGTTCGGCTGTTTTTCCTAAGCCAAGTAATTGGCTGTGAGGCTGATTTGAAATCTGACCAAATAAAGGCAGAGTTTCATTGAAGTTGCCTTTAAATTGGGTAGCAGTAAGAACACTTTCTAGGTTATTGATTTGATATGTGTTGATGTTGCTTTGTAGCTGTTCTGAATCAACTAAAACCCACAAAGATTCATTAGATGTCTGTTCGGGAAAAGTTGTATAAGTTGTAAATTTCATGGCTGTCGTGATTGCCTATAGAAAGTTATGATGAATTAAAACATTGAAACACTTTCAAGCATAGCGTTGCAATGTGCGGTTTTATATTTTTAACATTCGGGTAAACTAGCAGTCGTCCCGATTAGCCTTTTGGAAGTATTACTTTGATTATTCGGCGTTATCTCGTCAAGCAAGTTGTCTCTACCTCATTGGTGGTCATTTCCTTATTGACCTTAATCATGATGGGTGGTCGTCTGATCAAATACTTTGGTGTGGCGGCACAGGGACGTTTAGATGCCGGTATTTTGTTTAGTATCATTGGATACCGTTTACCTGAATTCTTAACACTCATTTTACCACTAGGTTTTTTTATTGGCTTAATGTTGGTATTTGGTCGTTTATATGTTGACCATGAAATGGCTGTATTGAATGGTAGTGGTGTGAGTCGCCATCAATTAGCGCGCTTACTCATTCCTATAACACTGGTTTATATGGTTTGTCAGTCTGTGCTTATGCTTTGGATGACACCGTGGGGACTTCGTGAGTTTGAAAAATTAACAACTACCCAAGCGGTTCGCACGGGCTTCGATTTAGTTCGTCCAAGAGAGTTTATTTCATCTGGACCATATACGATTTATGCGGGTTCACTGTCAGAAGATCGAAAAAATCTAAAAGATATTTTCTTTTATCAACGTGCAGCCAAAGCAGATAAGCCAGATGTCATGATTTTGGCAAAAGAAGCGACTCGTGTAGAGGTTGCAAATGATACAGCCAATGTAGTTGATCTGGTGCAAGGCCGCCGTTATGAAATATTCCCGGGACAACCAAAATATACACAAGCAGAGTTTCAGTCTTATCGTCTACGCTTAGAAAACGATAAAGACGTTAAGTTTGAGAGTGGGGATGTAGAAGCTTTATCAACGACTAAACTTTTTTCAAAAACAAATGATCCAGTGGTAAGAAGTGAGTTGGGATGGCGTTTATTTGGCCCATTTACCATTATTATTGCTTTAATGCTTTCTGTGGCATTGTCTGAGGTGAGTCCAAGACAAGGTCGTTATTACCGTCTTATTCCGGCGATTTTTATTTTTTCCAGTCTGATCGTATTAATGATTGCAATCAAGACTCGTATTAGTAAAGAAGAACTCGATATTTGGGCTTATCCTGCCGTGTTGGTTGTTTATGGCATTGCAGCCGCCTTATTTTCACGTAAACAAAAGTTGGCACCAAAAATCAAGAAACAGATCAAGCGAGTGAAATTATAATGTTAGCACGTCGAATAGTCGCCAAATATGTGACGAAAACCACTGCGCTTGCAATGTTTGGCACCACAGTTGTTTTGTCGATTTTACAGGTCTTATTTACGTACCTTGGCGAGTTGGGTGAACTCAAACCAGACTATAACGCATGGCAAGCTCTCATCTATGTGTTATGGGGGGCGCCTCGTTATCTATATGAAATTTTGCCTATTTCTGCCTTGATCGGTGCTGTGATTGGTCTAGGGTCATTGGCGACGAGTAGTGAACTTATCGTCATGCGCTCCGCCGGTATTAGCTTATGGCGTATTGTCGGTTGGGTTATGCGCTCAGCTTTACTGCTTATTATTTTGTCTTTTGCCTTAAGTGAATGGGTTATCCCTTATACGAATGAAAAAGCACAGAGTGTTAAAAGCCACCGTTCTGTAGCTGCTTTAGGCGAAGTCAAAGGTTATTGGTCACGTGAAGGGCAGCGATTTATCTATATCGACTATGCTAACTCTCAGGGCAATTTAAAAGATATTCAAGTGGTCGACTTTGACCAGAACTATTACTTGCAATCATTGATTAATGCTCAGCAAGGACAGTTTGTAAAAAATGGTCAATGGGCTTTGAAGAAAGCAGAACAAATGGATATTTTGGCGGCAGGAAATGCCATCAAAACTGACCATGATGAACAATCGCTTGCTTTAGCATTACAGCCTAAATATGTGCACATGGTGACTTTAGATCCTGAGGATTTATCGCCAAGCCAACTGATTAGCTTCATGCGTTATATGGATGAATATAGTCAGGTACCAAAGACTTACCAATTGGCTTTCTGGCAAAAAGTTGCTTCGCCATTTTCGTTGATCGCTCTGGTTCTAGTGGCGTGTTCATTTATTTTTGGACCATTACGCCAACAATCGATGGGTTTCCGTTTGGTGATCGCATTGTTTATTGGCTTGAGTTTCTATTATTTGCAGGATTTCTTGGGCTATGCCAGCTTGGTTTATTCCCCATCTCCAGCTTGGTTTGTACTTGTACCTATCTTATTAATGTTTGGTGCCGGAAGTTATTTGCTTTACCGCGCTCGCTAGTAATAATTGAAATTTATGGTTTTCATTAATCGTAGATATTGGTGAAAGCCATAGGAAAAAATAGAGTCTTGACCGAAAATTCGGTAAGATATTGTGACGAAATTGTAGACAAAAGAGAAATAGATTATGACGGATGCAACTGCTGGCAAGATCCCTCACGTTCTGGTCATTATGGATGGTGTTGGTCACCGTGAAGCGATTGAAGATAATGCTTTTCTTGCAGCAAAAACACCGAATTTGGCGGCAATGACAGCAAAGCATCCAAATAGTCTAATTTCTGGTTCTGGTGAAGATGTTGGTTTGCCTGATGGACAAATGGGTAACTCTGAAGTCGGCCATATGAATCTTGGTGCTGGTCGTGTTTTGTATCAAGACTTTACCCGTATTACTAAAGATATTCGTACTGGTGATTTTTTTAAACATGAAGTGTTAATTGACGCTGTTGAAAAAGCCAAAGCTGCTAGTGGTGCTGTTCATATTATGGGATTACTCTCAGACGGTGGCGTTCATTCACATGAAGACCATATTGTGGCGATGTGTGAGCTTGCATTAAAGCGTGGTGCAAAAGTTTATTTACATGCTTTCCTTGATGGCCGTGATACACCTCCACGCAGTGCTCAGTCGTCTTTAGAAAAATTAGATGCATTATTCGCTCAATATCCAGACCAAGGCCGTATCGCGACCATGATTGGCCGCTACTTTGCAATGGACCGCGATAACCGTTGGGATCGTGTTGAGCAAGCTTATCGCTTGTTGACTGAAGGTGAGGCACTTCGTACTGCGCAAACAGCAGTAGAAGGCTTAGAGTTAGCTTATGCAGCCAATGAAAACGATGAGTTTGTAAAAGCGACTCGTATTGGTGATGTTGCTAAAGTACAAGACGGCGATAGCGTTGTATTTATGAATTTCCGTGCTGACCGAGCTCGTGAAATTACTCGTGCATTTGTAGAAAAAGACTTTGCAGGTTTTGAGCGTAAAGTTGTACCAAACCTTTCTAAATTTGTCATGCTAACCCGTTATCAGGCTAGCATTGATGCGCCAGTTGCATACATGCCAGAAGCATTAAAAAATTCATTGGGTGAATATTTATCTTCTCTTGGAAAGACTCAGTTACGTATTGCCGAAACTGAAAAATATGCTCATGTAACGTTCTTCTTTAGTGGCGGGCGTGAAGATGAATATCCGGGCGAAAAGCGTATTTTGATTCCATCTCCAAACGTTGCAACGTATGACCTTAAGCCTGAAATGAGTGCTTATGAAGTAACTGATGAATTGGTTAAAGCCATTAATTCTGGCGAATACGATTTATTGGTTGTGAACTATGCCAATGGTGATATGGTAGGTCATACAGGTATTTTTGATGCTGCAGTTAAAGCAGTTGAAGCAGTCGATCTTTGTCTTGGGCGTGTCTATGAAGCGGTAATGGCAAAGAAAGGCCATATGTTGATTACTGCTGACCATGGTAACGTTGAACAAATGCAAGACTATGAAAGTGGTCAAGTTCACACTCAACATACAACGGAACTTGTACCGTTTATCTATGTTGGCCCAACACAAGCAACAATTGCAGAAGGTGGTGTGCTTGCCGATGTAGCACCTACGATTCTCAATTTAATGCAGATTCCTGTTCCTGCTGAAATGCAAGGGCGTAATCTGATTACATTATCTGCATAAGCCAAAGGTGATTGGATGCTGCAACACATTAAATATAAAAAACTTATTGTAAGTATGTTGCTGTGTTGCAGCCAATTTGCTTTTGCAGCGCCAGTTGTAAAAGAGAAATTGTCACCTCTGCATTCGGATTCGGAAGAACCGGAACATAGTTATGCAGAGGTACCGATTGAGTCGATTCAACAGTTTGTTCAAATCTATGGAATCGTTCGAGATAATTACGTTGACGTGAAGTCCGACGATGCCTTATTTCAACAAGCTATTAAAGGGTTAGTGAGTGGGCTAGATCGTTACTCACGTTATTTGTCGGCAGAAGAATATCGTCAATTGATTCAATATACCGAAGGTGACCTTGCCTCGGTTGATTTTGCTTTAAGCCCTGAATTGCATGTCCATAAATGGATGATTCGTGATCTTAAAACTGGCTCAGACTCATACAAATTAGGTTTGAGAAATGGTCAAGCGATTCTCAAGATTGATAATCAAGACTTAAAAAATTTAAACCAAGATCAGGTGCTTGGGCTGCTTTATGGCTCTATCGGAAGTACGCTTCAAGTACAAGCAGAAGATTTAAATGGAAACATCAACTTAGTTCGTAATAAAAAAATAGAAACCGATATAGAACCTGTAATGCTACATAATCAGGTTTTGGTACTAAAAATTAGAGTATTCCAGCAAGACACGGCAAATGAAATTAAACGGTTAATTGAAGAAAATAGTTCACCACGTTTAAAAGCCGTTTTAATCGATTTACGAAACAATCCGGGTGGATTGTTATCGGCAGCAGTCGAGTCGGCAGATTTATTTCTAAATAGTGGGATTATCGTCTCAACTAAAAGCCGTTCGGAAGGTAATCAGCAATTTCAGGCTTTGCCCGGCAATGAATTTCAGAATATAAAATTAGGTATATTAATTAATCATCGTTCTGCATCGGCAGCCGAGGTTTTTACCGCGGCCATGAAAGAACACCAGCGTGCTTGGGTAATCGGTGAAAAAAGTTATGGGAAAGGCGTAGTGCAGAAACTGTTTCCTTTGCCAAGTGGTGCGGCACTACAAATGACAGTCTCACACTATTACACGCCAAATGGAAATATGATTGAAGGGCAAGGTATTCAGCCTAATCAGACCTATCCTTTGCCCCCAGAAATGAAAGAAGACGTATATTTAGATCGTGTTGCAGACTTATTTCTAAAGAAAAAATAGTCTTTTATACTTCCTCTCCTAATTCGGTATCTAAGCCAAACTTTTTCAGTCTATAGCGTAAAGAGCGGAAGGTCATTCCTAGCTTTTTAGCTGCTAAGGTGCGGTTCCAATGTGTCATGTCCAACGCGTTCAGTAGAATATCTTTTTCAATATTTTCTAAGTAGCGTTCTAAGCCTTCCATTGGTAATTTTGGCCGATTCTGAGTAATCGCAGTTGATGTGTCATTCACTGGTTTAGTGGTGATTTGCGAGTTAACGCTACTGCCTCTGAGAGGAGGTGCTAAGTGTGTTAAATCAATACATTCATCATCACTTAAGGTAATGGCTCGTTCAATCATATTTCTTAATTCACGAACATTACCTGGAAAATCTTGCTGCAATAAATAAGTTTCAGCAGTAGTAGTTAATTGTTTGCTTGGAATTTCCCATTCCATACAAACCTTTTGAATAAAATGATTGGCTAATAACAAAATATCTCCACCGCGCTCACGCAGTGGCGGCAACATGATATCCATAACATGAATACGGAAAAATAAGTCCTGACGGAATTTACCTTGTCGAACTAATAAATCTAAATCTTGGTGGCTGGCGCTGATCACCCGAAAATCAACATCGATTTCCTGATCTGAACCTACTGGGCGAATTTTTTTCTCTTGTACTGCCCGAAGTAATTTAACTTGCATACTTAAAGGCAATTCGGCAATTTCATCTAAAAATAAGCTGCCGCCATGAGCGGATAAAATAAGGCCTTGTTTGTCTTGGGTAGCTCCAGTAAAACTGCCTTTTTTATGTCCAAAAAGTTCACTTTCCATGAGCTCAGTTGGGATTGCTCCACAGTTAATCGCAATAAATGGGCCTTCGCTGCGGTTACTCAAACGGTGAATAAGATTAGCAACAACTTCTTTACCTGTACCGGATTCCCCCGTAACAAACACAGGAGCTTGGGAACGAGCTATTTTTTTTATAGCAATACGTAGGTTTTGTATGGGCGGAGAACGTCCAATTAATAGGTCATTTTCCAACGTTGTTTCACCGAACTCATGCTCTGGTTTTGGCTGATTTAGCGCTTTTTTTAATAACTGATCTAAATGAATTTGGTTAATAGGTTTACTTACAAAATCAAAAGCTCCCGCTTTTAATGCTGCAATTGCAATATCCATATTGCCGTACGCAGTTAGAACTGCAATTGGTGTGTGAGAATAAGTTTGAGAAACATGTTTAACTAATTCTAAACCGCTACCGTCGGGTAGGTTTAAATCGGTTAAGCATGCATCGTAATGAAACTGAGTAAAGAGTTGTTTGGCCTGTTCAACCCGATAAGCAAGATGTGTTTTAATCCCCATTCGCGCAAGAGTCATTTGCATTAAAAGGCACAAATCTTCTTCATCGTCTACAAGCAAAACTAGTGGTTGCTGTTCTGCCATTTCCCCAAAAACCTAATAAAAAAATCAATATATTATTGGGCATTCCATTCGGAAGCATGCCCCTTGTTTTTGCTCTACATACGTGAGCTTTGCATGGTTTGCCTCACAAAAACTATGAGACAAATATAATCCTAAACCAGTTCCATTAATTTCGGTACTAAAAAATGGTTTAAATAATTGAGATATATCACGTTTTGAAACACCTTCGCCGTAATCGATCACATCAATATAAATTTTATTTGTTTGTGAGTGAATGTTGATCAGAACATGGGGTGAATCGGGGGCATTATGTCGTAAAGCATTCCTGACAAGGTTAATCAGCACTTGTCTTAGTTGTTTCTCGTCAAATAATAATTTTAAGGATGAATCAGAGATTTTAAGCTGTATAGAATGTTTAACATCCGATAGATCTTCGTCTAATAACGTCTTTATGAAGTCGTTTAATTCAATCTGGATTGGATGAGTTCTTTCGCTGCTGGCAAGTCCTAAGGTGTCTTGAACAATACTATCGATGCGTTTTGTTTGCTTGCCAATCATACGGCGTAAAGTGTTTTGCTGCTCTAAATCACTATCTTTAAGTAATTCATTTGCTTGAACAATTGCTGCCAGAGGATTACGGATTTCATGTGCAATACTGGCTGAAAGTTGCCCTAAAGCAGCAAGTTTGAGTTGTTGAGCTTGCTGATTAATGTGTTGTGCATCTTGTAAAATGAGCAGCGTCAATGCTTGTTGCGGCACCACAAGATGCTGCACTTTAATGTTAATAGAGTAAGCCGACAGCCGAGACTCAAAAATAAATCGATCACCTTCTTGTAGGTTATCAAACTTAAGAATTTCAAATAAATCGGGGTGCCATTTCGCTAAAGGATATTTTTCACTGGCAAATTGTGGCGGAATGCCTAACAGAGAGCAGGCAGCCGGATTACTTAGAACTATGTCATAGTTTTCATCTAGAACAAGATAGCCTTCTTCAATTTGTTCCAGAATATAGCGGTTAATATTTTGTAGTTGATAGAGTTCTATTGATTGGTGGAAAGTTAGCGTCTCAAGTAATTTAAAGCGCTGAACAGCAATTTGCCCGATGCCATGCACCACAAAAAATAAGAAGGCTAATAAGGCACTATTACCAATTGTATTTAGATTATTGTAGTCAAATAAACTACCGACAAAGCGTTGGTAAATAATGGCAATGACCGCAAGTAATGTAATGAGTAAAGACATTCTTGCGCTGAGTAAAATTGCCGAGGTGAATATAGTAATAACATACAGCAAGCTGAGTTGTAGATTTGGTTCACCTACAGAAAATGTAAGTAAACTCAGGCAGATAACATCAACTACAAAAAATAAAATAAGCTGCTTTGTTGCCTGAGTTGCAACAAACTTAAAACACAAAAGCTGAAGAAGGCTTAATATGGAATAGCCAAGCAGTGTGTAAGAATATAAAGCGGGTTGTTGTAGACTATTGTCTATTTGAGCATCGGTTAAAACCAAAATAATATTGAGGCTAACCGCAATAATAAGACGATATAAACCATACCACGTGCCCAAACGAAAAATCGTATTGGACAACGATGAGTTTAAGGGAAATTGCATATAGTGTGATTATGGTTTGATCAGACCATACCGAATCGCAAGATGAGTTAGTTTAACGTCACTATCGATGGCGAGTTTTTCAAAAATACGGTAGCGGTAAGTATTCACCGTTTTGACACTTACAAAAAGTTTGTCCGCAATTTCTTGAGCGCTAATACAATTTACAACCATCATTGCAACTTGCATTTCTCGTTCGGATAGGGCGTCAAAAGGTGATTGTTGTGTGTCAGACAGATAAGAGCTCGCCAACTGCTCAGCAATATCTGCACTGAAGTATTTACCACCTTGCATGACTTTGTTGATTGCTCGAACCATTTCTGTAATTGGAGCACCTTTCGTGATGTAGCCTTTAGCTCCTGCTTTAAGCAAAAGAGAAGGGTAAGGTTCTTCTGATAAGCCACTTACAGCAATAACTTTTGTATCTGGTGCGGTTTGTAGTAAACGACGTGTTGTTTCTACGCCCCCGATGCCTGGCATGTTGACATCAAGTAGCACAACTTGAGGATGTTTCTGACGAACAATAGCAATTGCTTCTTCACCCGATTCGGCTTGTCCAATGACCTCTACATCGGCATGATCTTCTAACATACGGCAAATGCCTGTACGTACAAGTTCATGGTCATCCACAACTAAAACTGTAATCAAGAAGACCTCCTTTCTTTCAAAAAACAAGTTTTTTGTTACATAAAGCAAAATTAGCTTGCAATGGAATGACAAAATTAGCAATCCTATTCTTATATAGTGAGCGAATAGTTGTGCACAATTGTGTCGGTAAAAGCGTTATACCTTATACCTCAAATGTAAGGCATAATTATAGTAAGCGCAAATGTGTATCACCCTGAGTCGAGTATTGTGCCGTGAAAAATTCTAAAAAGTCTTTAATACATGTGCTGAGCATGTCTATTTTGCTTAGTTTGAGTTCAACAAGCTTTGCAGAACTCGTCAATAACCCGTCCTCAGGGAGTGGTGGGAGTGCAAGTTTAAATTGGTCTTCAGCTGACGCTAGCCAACTTTTGAATGATGAAGATGATGAGCCAACTATACAAGGGTCAACATCTGTAACTACAACTTTACGTGGTGGTAATGCACCCAAAGTTGTGGCATCTGCACCAAAATTTGCTCAAATCCGCGATACCTCTGGTTACAATGCCCAGCCGAGTGTAAGTGCTCGCGCTGCGTTAGTGATGGATGCGCAAACTGGTGAAGTGTTGTTTAGTAAAAATACGAATGCTTCTGTGCCAATTGCATCTATTACCAAGTTAATGACAGCAGTGGTAACGGCAGATGCCCGTTTAAACATGTCAGAAGAAATTATGCTTGAGCAAATTGATTTTGCGGGAGCAAACGGTAAAAATTCAAGTTCAACACTCCGTGTTGGCGACAAGATGAACCGTGCAGAAGTGTTGTTGTTTGCTTTAATGAAGTCTGAAAATCCGGCAGCGGCTGCTTTAGCGCGTACTTATCCGGGTGGTCGTCCTGCATTCGTTGCTGCAATGAACTCTAAAGCACGTGCTTTAGGTATGAACGCAACTCATTATTATGAATCTACAGGCTTAGATCCGCGCAATGTATCTTCTGCGCGTGACTTAGGGATTTTGGCGAGTACAGCATCTCAGTATGGTTTGATTCGTCAATTTTCAACCACACCAACTTATGATTTCAACTTGGGTTATCGCGTATTGAAATCTAATAATACCAATGCTCTAGTGCGTAATGGTGGTTGGAATATTAACTTGTCTAAAACGGGTTATATCAATGAAGCAGGTCGCTGTGTTGTCATGCATACGACTGTAAACTCACGTCCAGCAGTGATTGTATTGCTTGGTGAGCCAAGTTCGCAAGCACGTAATAATGATGCAACTAACCTATTGAGTTGGTTAAGTAATTTACCAAAACGTATTTAATTTAATTATTCTAAAAACGCTTCGATCAAGAAGCGTTTTTTTTTATAGCTATTAAAAAAGACATAAAAAAACGGCTGTGTTGAACAGCCGTTTTTATGAAAACTCAGATTTTACATGTTAGATAAAATCGAATCTTTTACTTGGCTCATTGTTGCATCAATTGACAACATGACTGCATCAGCACATTGTTTGATTGCAGTATCTGGGTCTTTCAAGCCATTACCAGTCACTGTACATACAATTACAGAACCTTCAGCAATTTTACCTGCTTTAATGTCACGAATCGCACCACCGATAGAAGCAGCAGATGCTGGCTCAACAAATACGCCTTCATACATAGAAAGTAAGCGCTGAGCTTCTAAAATTTCGCTGTCTTGAAGTTCATCAAACCAGCCTTTAGAGTCGCGTACTACCGCTTTAGCATGGTTCCAGCTTTGTGGATTACCAATACGGATTGCAGTTGCAACTGTTTCTGGGTTTTCAACTGGAGCACCACGTAAGAATGGAGCTGCGCCAGAAGCCTGATAACCTACCATTGTTGGTAAACCTTCAGGTTTTGGACCAGTAAACTGATCTGTTGCTGCGTCATAAATCACTTGTTCAAACTGATCAGCAGGTTGATTTGCTACCGCTTCAGTATAGCCCATCCAGTGAGCTGTGATGTTACCTGCGTTACCTACAGGTAAGCAGTGATAATCAGGTGCACGGCCTAAAGCTTCAACGATTTCGTAAGCAATGGTTTTTTGACCTTGCAAACGGTAAGGGTTGATTGAGTTTACAATCGTTACAGGCGCTTGATCAGCGACTTCTTTTACAAGACGCATACCATCATCGAAGTTACCACGGATTTGCATAGTGATCGCACCATACATCATCGCTTGCGCCATTTTACCCATCGCAATTTTGCCTTCTGGAATCAAAACAAATGCTTTGATACCTGCACGTGCAGCATAAGCAGCAGCAGCAGCAGAAGTGTTACCAGTAGATGCACAGATAATCGCTTTAGAGCCTTCTTCAACCGCTTTGGTTACAGCCATGGTCATACCACGGTCTTTAAATGAACCAGTTGGGTTTAAACCCTCATATTTCACATAAATTTCAATATCTTTGCCAATAATACGTGGAATATTCTCTAGTTTAATGAGCGGGGTGTTGCCTTCACCCAAAGAGATAGCACGAGTAGTTGCCGAAACTGGCAAACGGTCACGATAACGATCTACAAGACCAGTATAACGATTGGCATTAGACATGATGGTGTTCCAATTAGAGGTGAAGCGGGAGAGGGAATCTTTCCCTCAACCTGATTAACTATCGAGCGATTCTAAACGAATTCTTACGATTTCGCCACGAATTGCAGGTAAGGCTTGAATTTGTGCAAGTGCCTCATCCATTTTAGATTCGACGATTGGATCGGTGAGAATCACGATTGGAATAAGGTCTTTTAAACGAGATTGTTGCATGATGGCATCAATACTAATTCCAGCACGGCTTAAGATTGTAGTGACATCTGCAAGTACGCCAGTTTGATCTTCGGCATTTAAGCGGATGTAATAACCTGTGGTCATTTCTTCACGGCTTAAAATTGGCACATTTGTTAATGCTTCAAAAGCAAGTTGAGGAATCGTCCCCGCACCATCTTCGGTATAAGAAATATCACGGACAATATCAATTACATCTGCAACAACAGCAGAAGCAGTTGGACCAGCACCAGCACCAGCGCCGTAATAGAGTGTAGGGCCTACAGCATGTGCTTGAACTAAAACGGCATTTTTAACACCATTTACATTCGCAATAAGCTGCTCATCTGGAATGAGTGTTGGGTGAACACGTAACTCAATACCTTTTTCAGCACGGCGGGCAATACCTAAGTGTTTAATGCGGAAACCGAGATCCTCGGCATATTTCACATCTTGTGCAGTAATTTTGCTAATACCTTCGGTATAGACTTTATCGAACTGAAGCGGAATACCAAAAGCACAAGACGCTAAAATGGTAAGTTTGTGCGCAGCATCGATACCTTCAACGTCAAACGTTGGATCTGCTTCTGCATAACCAAGTTCTTGAGCTTCTTTTAATACATCATCAAATGCACGACCTTTCTCACGCATTTCGGTCAGAATAAAGTTGCCTGTGCCGTTAATGATACCTGCCAACCATTGAATATGGTTTGCAGCAAGACCTTCACGGATGACTTTAATAATTGGAATACCGCCAGCAACTGCTGCTTCATAAGCGATTTGTACAGCATTATCTTCAGCTGCTTTAAATAGTTCGTTGCCATGTTCAGCGAGTAAAGCTTTATTTGCAGTAACGACTTGTTTGCCGTGTTTGATCGCTTCCATGATGACTTCGTAAGCAGGGTGTATACCACCCATCACTTCAACAACCATATCAACATCTGGTTGACGAACGATATCAAGTAAATCTGCGCTTTGTTTAATCCCTTCTAATTCGAGATCTGGACGAGGGCGGCGTGTTCCAACGTGGGTAATTTGAATTTCTCGACCGGTGCGACGTTTAATTTCAGCGGCATTTTCTTGTAGTAGTTTAAGGGCTCCTCCACCTACGGTTCCTAGACCGAGTATTGCCAGGCGAACTGGTTTCACGTCACACTCCATTCATCATTTAATCATTTAGTTGAAGCTAGATCATAGCTAAAAAAAACGCCAGACTCTAGCGCTTTTAGTGCCTGTTCAATGAATTAAAGTGCGATGTTTGGAAAACAAGAGTAGATCAGTCTTTAAACACAGGTGGATAAAGTATTAATTATTGAAAAAACAAAGCGCTGCAATAAGAGCAGCGCTTTTCTTAAGAGATAGATGATTAATCATTCATCAGCTTAAAGGATGTTATTTATCCAGACGTTTAATTAATTCATCTGGTGTTAGATATCCACCCAAGTACTCGCCATCAGCATTGTAAATAGCAGGTGTACCATTTACACCCATATTCAAGCCAAGTTGATATTGCTCTCGAACAGGGTTTTTACATTGAGCAGGTGGAATGTTGATACCTTGTACTGCTTGATTAAAGGCAGCTTTACGATCTGCACTACACCATACAGCTTCCATGGTCGGCATAAATTGTTCGCCGCGTGGCCAAGCGATATAGCGTATCTCAATACCCTTTTCATTAATTTCGGGTATGTGCTCATGTAGCTTATGGCAATAAGGGCAGCTTGCATCGGTAAACACATAGATCACGTGCTTAGCCTTGCCTTTTGCAGGGTAGACAATAAGATCTTCATTTTTTAAAGCGGCAAGATGCTTTTTATTTTCTGATGCTTGAAGTGAGTCACCAATATTATGAAGCTCTTTGCCTCCTAAGCGGATAACATCACCTTGAATTAAATATTTACCATCACTTGTTGTATAAACTGATGTCATCCCTTCAAGATTCACCCAATATAAATTTGGAACTTCAGTCGGTTTAATATCTAAAATTTTGGCGTTGATATTTGCATTCTTAAATTGTTTTTGCAAAGTTTCGATTAAACGCTGCTTGGCATTACGCTCGATAATGGTTGAAGCTTCCCCTGTAGCAGGTGCAGTCGCTGTGAGCGCATCTTCTTTTTGTGGTTTGTTTTCTTTAGAACAAGCACTGAACAAAAGGCTAGATGCCAAAGTACAGGCAAGAAAAATTTGAGAGCGGGTAAAAGACATAGATAACCCTTATTTCATCAGTATTTATAGTCAGAAGCTGCTAAGCATACCAAAAAATCTAACGTGTATTGTTAAAACTTTCTTAACCTTTGTGAACGAAATCAAACGATTGATATGAAATACTTGCGTGGAGCTTGAAAGCTTTATCATCCTCTAGGGTGATGTTTTTCATGTAATTGTTGCATTCTGACTTGTGCTACATGTGTATAGATTTGTGTTGTAGATAAATCGCTATGACCCAGTAACATTTGCACGACGCGTAAGTCTGCGCCGTGATTGAGCAGATGCGTTGCGAATGCATGGCGTAAGGTGTGAGGGGAGAGTTCAGCTTGAATATTGGCTTGTAGCGCATAGCGTTTAATGGCATACCAAAAGTTTTGTCGACTCATAATCCCGCCATGTTGGGTTAAAAAGAGATAGTCAGTCGAGCTTTTATAGAGTTGAGGCCGAGCATTATTCAAATAGCGTTCTACCCACTCACAGGCAAATTGTCCTAGTGGCACCAAACGTTCTTTATTGCCTTTACCTGTAACACGTAAATAGCCTTGTTTTAAATTAATGAGTTCCAGACGCAAGTTAAGTAATTCTGAAACACGCAAACCACATGCATAAAGCACTTCAAACATTGCTCGGTCACGTAAGCCAAGTGCTGTATTGATATCTGGTGCTTGAATCAGTGATTCGACATCTTCTTCAGATAGATCTTTAGGTAATGCTCGCCCAATTTTAGGAGAGTGGTGGGTCGCAACCGGATTGTCACTCCGTAACTTCTGTTCACGTAAAAATTTGTAAAACTGACGTAGGGCAGATAAACACCGTGCAATTGAGCGGGGACTTTTTCCTGCTTTTGTCAGTTCAATAAGAACATCGGCAATATCATCACTTGACCATTGTGGAAGAGCATTTTTTTTATGGAGTTCGCTGCATTGAATGAGGTCAGATAAATAAGCATTACGTGTATGTGGACTAACAGTCTGTGCAACGAGATAGTCGCGAAAACCTTGTAAAAAGCTTAAATGTTCTGGAATTTGAACAGGGCTTGGAATACGCGGTTTTTTATTTAACATACACTACATCCTCTAAACCTCTGTACTGTAAAAGAAACTTTAAGGTTTGTCGATTAAACTGAATAGGAAGTGAAATTTAACCTTATTTGGTAATTATTCTCATTTATATGTATACTAGAAAAAAAGGTTTAGGATCGGATGCGGTGCGTTTATCAGCTTTAAAAGTGAAGCAAGCGGCGACCATCAGCAAAGTGAATCGGATATCAGTAGAGTCCGAGCAGCAGGATTTGGTCGCAATTCGTTTGGAAAGTCTGGGCTTTGTTCCAGGCACACGAGTGGAAGTGATTACCAAGGGTATTTTTGGTGGTGATCCGATCTTGATCCAAATTGGCTTTACTCGTTTCGCTTTGCGTAAAGCAGAAGCGGACAAAATCGAAATTCAAGTAGAAGAAGGAGTACCCGCATGAGTGATGCGTTACGTATTGCCCTTGTGGGAAATCCAAACTGTGGTAAAACCTCTCTTTTTAACCATTTAACTGGAACTCGACAAAAAGTCGCAAACTATGCGGGCGTAACGGTCGAGCGTAAAGTAGGTCATTTTCAGTTACCTTCAGGGCGTGCAGTGCGTGTACTCGATTTACCGGGTACATATAGTCTAAATGCAACCAGTCCTGATGAGGTTATTACCCGTGATGTTTGCTTGGGTAAGATCGCCGAAGAAGGTCAGCAAGATGCTTTTTTATGTGTAGTCGATGCGACTAACTTAAAATTGCATTTAGGGCTAGTGCTCGAAATGATCGAGCTTGGCCGTCCGATTTTGCTTGTACTGAATATGATGGATGAAGCGCGTCGTCGTGGCATCCAAATTAATACTCAAAAGTTGTCTCAACGTTTGGGCGTAGCAGTCGTTGAAACAGTTGCTGTTCGTAATGCGGGTATTGAAAATTTATTACATGCCCTTGATCAAGAAAAATACAGTGTGCCACAAACAGAACTGAGTGGTTTGACTGGGACGCATCATCAAAAAATCGATATGATTTTTAAAGATGTTGTTCAATATGTCGATCAGGGAGATAAGCGTACTGATTTTCTAGATCGAATTTTCTTACACCCAGTTTTAGGCCTACTTAGCCTTGCCCTCATGATGTTTATTGTGTTTCAGGCAGTTTTTGCCTGGGCAGCTCCATTCATGGATGGCATTGAAGGCTTCTTCGGCTGGTTGGGTGAAGTAATAGGAAGCGTGATTACACAGCCCCTACTGCATAGTTTGGTTGTTGACGGAATTATCGCGGGTGCAGGTGGCGTAGTTGTGTTCTTGCCACAAATTTTAATCTTGTTCTTCTTCATTTTAGTATTAGAAGAATCAGGTTATTTACCGCGTGCAGCATTCTTGCTTGATAAATTAATGTTTCAAGCTGGCTTAAGTGGGCGAGCTTTTATTCCTTTACTTTCAAGCTTTGCCTGTGCAGTACCGGGAATTATGGCAACGCGTAGTATTAGTGACCCTCGTGATCGTTTTACGACCATTATGGTTGCACCTTTAATGACCTGTTCGGCACGTTTACCCGTATATGCTTTGCTGATTGCGGCCTTTATTCCAGAGAAAATGATCTGGGGTATTTTCAACTTACAAGGTCTGGTGCTATTTGGTCTGTATATGGCTGGTATTGTGAGTGCTCTTTGCGTTTCATTTTTAATGAAGTTTTTGCAAAAAGATAAGTCACAGCATGCTTTACTGCTAGAGCTGCCGAGTTATCGTTTCCCCGATTTAAAAAGTGTGGGAATTGGTTTGCTGGATCGCGCGAAGATCTTCTTGAAACGTGTCGGTGGAATCATTTTTGCGCTTTCTATTTTGCTCTGGTTTTTGTGTACTTTCCCACAGCCACCAGAAGGGGCGACATTACCTGCGATAGATTATAGTTTTGCCGGTATGCTCGGACATCTTATTCAACCTGTATTTGCTCCAATTGGTTTTAACTGGCAAATCTGTATTGCTTTAATTCCAGCAATGGCAGCTCGTGAAGTTGTAGTGGCAGCATTAGGTACAGTTTATGCCTTGTCTGCAACGAGTGACGATGCTGTAGCTCAAGGTTTGTCACATCTGATTAGTGCAGATGGCTCGGGTTGGTCTTTTGCAACAGGATTATCGCTTTTAGTGTGGTTCATTTATGCTCCACATTGTTTGGCCACATTGGCAACGGTACGACGTGAAACAGGTTCATGGAAACATGTTGCTGTCATGACTGCATATCTGTTCGGCTTGGCTTATTTGGCATCGTTTGTTACCTATCAAATTGCTTCCCACTATTGGGGTTAAGGCAAGAAAGGAGGTTGTACATGATTCAATATCTGATTATTGCGGTTTTAGTGAGTTGGAGTGCTGTTGTTGTTTTTAAGAAAGTATTTCCAAAAACAGCAAATTCAGTCTTTTCTACACTCTCTTCACTTTGTGAAAAGCAGGGTTGGACAACCTTGGCAAAATGGCTTAAGCCAAAAATGACCTTTGGCTGTGCTGGCGGCTGTGGTTGCTCAAGTGAAGATAAACCTACGAATACAGTTCAAGAAATTAAGCCGATTAAATGGCAATAAATTTAGTATTTCTTGTTTCGTCTAAAAAGCCATCATATTGATGGCTTTTTTACGCACTGACACAAAAAAAGATGAATAAAGTTCAAACTGAAAAAGCATTCAAAACAGCAAAGTGCTAACATTTTTGCCATTCTGTCGATTGATAAATTGTGGGGCAAAAATGTTAATACAACGTGGTGGATTAAAAGTTGTCGCAGGCTTGGGAATATCAGGCGTTTCTGCTGTTAATTTCCTGCATGAACAAGGCTACCAAGTTGCAGTAACGGATTCTCGTCCCACGCCCCCTGGTTATGACCAGATTCCAGCTGGCGTTAAAACCAGTTTCGGTCAACTTGACCAAGAATTATTATTACAAGCAGAAGAAATTATTTTAAGCCCAGGCCTTGCACCGCAATTACCAGAAATTCAGGCAGCTATTGCTCAAGGGATTTCAGTTGTAGGCGACATTCAATTATTACGCCGTGCGACCGAAGTACCTATTGTGGCGATTACGGGTTCTAATGCGAAAAGTACAGTAACGACTTTAATTGGCTTAATGGCTAAAGATGCAGGTAAGAAAGTTGCTGTTGGTGGAAACCTTGGACGCCCAGCTCTAGACTTACTAAAAGATCAACCAGAGTTGCTTGTACTTGAGCTATCAAGTTTTCAGTTAGAAACCACATCTCATTTAAATGCTGAGGTTGCTGTGGTTCTGAACATGAGTGAAGATCACCTAGATCGTCACGGCGATATGTGGGGTTATCACCAAGCAAAACACCGTATTTTCCAAGGCGTTAAAAAAGTCATATTTAACCGTGATGATGCTTTAAGTCGTCCTCTTGTTCCTGATACAACACCAATGCAAAGCTTTGGTCTAAATGCTCCAGACTTAAATCAATATGGTGTTTTAAGAGATGGTGATGGTGCGCTTTGGCTTGCGCGAGGCCTACAGCGTTTAATTAAAAGCTCGGATTTATATATTCAAGGCATGCACAACGTAGCCAATGCTTTAGCTTGTTTGGCGCTAGGTGAAGCAATTGGCTTACCGATGGAATCTATGCTTGAAACGTTAAAACAGTTTAAAGGATTAGAGCACCGCTGTGAGTATGTGAGAACTGTACATGATGTGCGTTATTACAATGACTCTAAAGGGACTAACGTTGGTGCTACACTTGCAGCAATTGATGGTTTAGGTGCTGCAATTGAGGTTAAAAAGGGTAAGGTTGCCTTGATTTTGGGTGGACAGGGCAAAGGTCAAGATTTTGCTCCATTACGTTCTTCTATCGAAAAATATGCCAAAGTTGTGGTATTGATTGGTGAGGATGCTTCAGTCATTGAACAATCAATTCAGGGTGCAACCAAAATTTTGCATGCAGCAACGCTCAAAGAAGCTGTAGAGCTGTGTCAACGTGAAACACAAGCTGAAGATGTGGTGTTGTTATCACCAGCCTGTGCAAGTTTTGATATGTTTAAAAGTTATAATGACCGTGGTCAGCAGTTTGTTGCCTGCGTCAATTCGTTGGTTTAAAGAAAACATGATTAGGAATGTAGTATGGCAGGCTTAGCTCAGACCACAATCCAGAAAATCAATCATTGGTATGAACGGATATTGCCTAAATGGCCAGCGGAAGTGACGCCACGTAATGTCCTGATTTTCTGTGTCGTTGCATTATTGTGTATCGGTTCAGTGATGGTCGCATCTGCTTCGATGCCCTATGCTGAATATATGCATGAAAACCCGTTTCACTATGTGATTCGTCATGGTATTTCGATTGTCGCTGCGGCTGTGGTGGCTTATTTGACCTATCGGATATCACTTAATACGTGGTTTAAAAATACTTTCCCGTTGTGGTTGTTGACGATGGTTCTTTTGCTTGCTGCTTTAGTAGTGGGTTCAGAAGTCAATGGTTCTACACGTTGGATTAAGATCGGTGGCTTTACTTTGCAGCCAACCGAGGTTGCCAAAGTCATGATGGCAATCTTTACCGCAGACTACGTTGTGCGCCGTGCCAAAGAGGTTCGTACTCATTGGAAAGGCTTATTGCGTTTAAGTGGGGTTATGGCAATCACGGTCGGTTTGATTATTGCTGAGCCTGACTTGGGTGCTACGATCGTAATTGTATTGATGATGGTTGGTGTGTTCTTTTTAGCTGGTGCGCCGCCAACACAGTTCTTAATTATGTTGGGTGCGATTGTAACCGGTATTGTCTTTTTAATTTTGTTTGAGCCTTACCGTTTCCAGCGTTTGATTTCATTTACTGACCCTTGGGCAGATCCATTAGGGGTTGGTTACCAGTTATCAAATGCGTTAATGGCCTTTGGCCGTGGTGAATGGTTTGGTACAGGCTTAGGGCACAGTGTACAAAAGCTATCTTATTTGCCAGAAGCACATACTGACTTTATGTTGGCAGTGTTAGGCGAAGAGTTCGGTTTCTTTGGTATTTCGATTGTCATTATATTATCTTTCTCGATGCTAGCATGCTGTATCAAAATTGGTCATCGTGCATTGAAACATCATTACCTTCGCGCAGGTTATTTGGCTTACGGCATTAGTATTATTTTCTTGCTCCAGATCTTGGTAAATGCGGGTATGAATATGGGGTTGATGCCAACTAAAGGTTTGACTCTGCCATTTATTAGTTATGGTGGTACATCTTTAATGATGTGTGCTGCGATGATTAGCTTGATCTTAAAGATTGATGCTTCAACACAAGAAGTTAACCCAGAAAGGGAAGAATCAAACTTCTAGTTGAGTATTTAGGTATTAAAAAACCCGATTTGATATCGGGTTTTTTTATTTATAGATATGTTCCACTCAGCTGCTCTACATGTGGAATTAAATCTACATTCCACTGCGCTACTGCTTGTTTAAGCATAACTTTAGGCTGGTCTAAATCAACGTTAGGTTGTCCTAGTGCTTGTATTGCTTGTTGCAGCAATTGAGGAGCTTTTGACAAATCGAGTGCTTGAGCAAGGTTTTGCTTAGAAAGCTTTTGCCCTTGATCGTTCATGGCGAGGGGGAGGTGCATATAGCTTAGTTTAGGGTAACCTAGGAGCTCACCAAGCCAGATCTGCCGTTCAGTATTATCTAATAGGTCTGCGCCTCGAACGACATGGGTAATGCCTTGCAGATAATCATCAACAACTACGGCAAGTTGATAGTTAATAATCCCGTCACGGCGTTTAAGAACAAAGTCTCCAAGGTCGTGTTGCAGATTAGAGCAATGAATTCCTTGTAGTCGGTCATCAAAACAGATCTGTTGATCTTGAACTTTTACCCGAATCGCTTGTCCTTGAAAATCAAGCCCTAGATTGCGGCAAGTTCCGGCGTAGATTGCATTTGAACCCAGCATTTTGCGCGTACATTGACAAGCATAGATAAGACCCTCTTTTTTAAGTTGGTCTAATACGCTTTCATAAATGTCTAAACGGTTTTTTTGAAAGATGATTTCTGCATCGGGTTCGAACTGGAAGGCTTCCAGTGATGTGAGAATATGATCTTCACTGCCGGGATAAATACGAGGGATATCTGTGTCTTCGACACGAACGAGCCATGTGCCATGATGGGCCTTTGCATCACAATAACTGGCAACGGCAGTAATGAGTGATCCAAAATGCAAAGGGCCGGTTGGCGATGGCGCAAACCGGCCTGAATATGCAAAGCTAGGTTTCTCTTTAAGAGTTACCTCGGTCATATTAACCGTTATTTTGCTTCTCTTTGATTTCTGCCAAAGTTTTGCAATCAATACATAAAGTTGCCGTTGGACGTGCTTCTAAACGACGTAAGCCGATTTCGATACCACACGTTTCACAGAAACCATAGTCTTCATTTTTAATGGCTTCCATAGATTGTTCGATTTTACGAATTAACTTACGTTCACGGTCACGTGTACGCAATTCAATTGCAAACTCTTCTTCTTGGGTAGCACGGTCATTTACATCTGGCAATGCAGTTGATTCGTCTTGCATCGTATTCAACGTACGATCAACTTCAGACATCAATTCAGCTTTCCATGCTTGCAGAATTTGTCGGAAATGCTCGAGCTGTCCTTCAGACATGTACTCTTCATTTTTCTTAGGTTGATAAGGTGCAATACCAAATAAACTTGCAGTTGTGCCTATATCAGAAGTTTTAGGTTTCACTTTACGTGCACGTTTTGCAGAAGCTTTTTCACCTTCCACTACAACTTCTGTATGTTCATCCAAAACTTGGTTGTGGTTGTCATTCGCCATAATAGGGCATTCCTCATCATACACGTATTATCTATACGCAAAAAATATGGTGATATGCAAGTGTTTTTATAGAAAACCATCGATGGATTTTACCATCGGGTCGTCATCATATAGATTTTTCCTGCAAGATGATAGTCATTCCGACCCGTAAATATTTTCAAAACGTGTTTACCCTAGTCATAATTGCATATAAGCATATAAAAAATAGAGCTAATAGCCTGAAATATCAGTATTTATAAGGCCCTGAAAATTTTCAAGACGGAAGACTTCGGTTTCAAAACTACCATCGTTTTTTAGACGAATGTAACGGTAGCCGGGAGCATTTTGGTCTAGGGCAAAGTCATTACTAAACGGTTTAAACTGAACACTGGTCGATGGGGTCGAGAAAAATTCGATTCCTTGCCAAGTGTTGAGTGAGTCTTGGTGAACATGCCCGCAGACTAAAGCTTTTACATTTTTAAATGGAGCTAATGTTGTAAGCAATGCATTAGAATTTTGTAACTTGTGATGATCAATCCATTTGGATTTCATTGCAAAAGGATGATGATGACAAGCCAATAAAACAGGGTTATCTGAAAATTCTTCGAGTAATGTCGCTAAATTTTGTAGTTGTTCTGGTGACAGGTGTCCATCAATCTGACCTTGTACCGCACTATTTAATAAAATAACACGCCAGTTTCCTAAGCCAATCACCACAGGTTCCTGATGGTTTTCTTTATGCAATGGAAAATGGTCAACGTTATCATGATTACCCAGTGTCTGAAAAAATGGCAGACCTAACGTTTGCATATATTGAATATAACGTTTGTACGTAATAGGCGTTGGTGCTTGAGCCAGATCTCCAGTATGGATAATGGCATCAGTTTCAGGATGTTTTTTCAGGATCTGTTGAATAATTGCATGAAAACTTTCTTCAGGATTCATCCCCACAAATTCTAAGTGCGGATACTCCAATAAGTGAGTATCGGTAATTTGTATAATGACATGGTCTTTTTGTGAAAGTGTTGAGACTTGAAAAGTCACCGTCCTACCTCGTCGGATTTTATTATCGTTGTGATGTGTTGAGACAGCCATTGTAATGCCATAATGACAGGAGCATTTCTTAAACGTCCGCTGTCGAGTAACGTCTGGATTTCACTATAATTAAATAAGTGCAGTTGAATATTTTCACCTTCATTATCTACACCAAAAACACCGCCTTCAGCAGGTAAATCGGTTTCGCTAACATAGAGATGAAATAACTCCGAGCACGCACCAGCTGACGGATAAAAGCTAAATAGATGTTGTAAATCCTGAACTGTACACCCTGACTCTTCGAGGCTCTCTCGACGAATACAACTCTCGGGTGTTTCATCACCGTCTAACACGCCTGCGATTATTTCCAGTTGCCATGGAGAGTGAGAGTCATCTAAAGCGCCAACACGAAACTGTTCAATCAATGCGAACTGTTGTTTTTGATCGTTGTAGAGTAGAACACCTGCAGCCTCAGGGCGCTGAATAAGCTCGCGCTGTATTACAGGGGTATATTCAGACTGGTTAAATAGACGATGTCGAAGGCTGACTTTTTCAACCTGAATAAAACCGCGGAATACATATTCACGGGATGTTATTTCGACATCTTCAGATATATAGCTTGGATGTTCAACAATGCTCATGAGCCAGTCAGGATAAAATCTATTTATTTCATCCTAACTGAGAATCATGGCTAGGCAAGTGTTTTTTTTGAATATTTACACTTTGTGATACAGTTTTTGTCCTTGTTCTTGATAAACCTCTTTCATGGTTTTGAGGCCTTCTTCAACCTCTGTATTAATATTGGTGAGGTTGTTGGCATAGTCGCGAACATTCTGGGTGATTTTCATCGAGCAGAACTTTGGTCCACACATTGAGCAAAAGTGTGCAGATTTGTGAGCCTCTTTCGGTAAGGTTTCATCATGCATACTACGAGCTGTGTCAGGGTCCAGACTTAGGTTGAACTGATCATCCCAACGGAATTCAAAACGCGCTTTTGATAAGGCATTATCGCGAACCTGTGCACCCGGATGTCCTTTAGCAAGATCGGCCGCGTGAGCCGCAAGCTTGTAGGTAATAATCCCGTCTTTAACATCTTTCTTATTTGGTAGACCTAAATGCTCTTTTGGTGTGACATAGCAAAGCATCGCCGTGCCGTACCAACCAATCATGGCTGCACCAATTGCAGAGGTAATGTGGTCGTAACCAGGAGCGATATCGGTCGTTAAAGGCCCAAGCGTATAGAATGGCGCCTCTTTACAAACTTCTAACTGCAAGTCCATGTTTTCTTTAATCATGTGCATTGGTACGTGACCAGGGCCTTCAATCATGACTTGAACATCATGTTCCCATGCACGATGAGTGAGTTCACCGAGTGTTTTAAGTTCGCTGAATTGTGCTTCGTCATTTGCGTCTTGGATACAGCCCGGACGTAAACCATCACCTAAGCTAAATGAAACATCGTAGGCTTTCATGATTTCACAGATTTCATCGAAATGTGTGTATAAGAAGTTTTCTTCATGATGCGCTAGACACCACTGTGCCATGATTGAACCACCACGAGACACAATACCGGTCAAACGGTTTGCAGTGAGTGGTACGTAGCGAAGTAATACGCCTGCGTGAATCGTGAAGTAATCAACGCCTTGTTCAGCTTGTTCGATGAGCGTGTCTTTAAAGATTTCCCAAGTCAGGTCCTCTGCAACACCATCCACTTTTTCAAGCGCTTGATAAATAGGTACGGTACCGATTGGAACAGGTGAGTTACGAATAATCCATTCACGTGTTTCATGAATATTTTTACCTGTCGACAAATCCATAATGGTGTCAGCACCCCAACGGGTTGCCCATGTCATTTTGGCAACTTCTTCGTCAATTGAAGAACCAAGTGCTGAGTTACCAATGTTGGCATTAATTTTAACCAAGAAGTTACGGCCAATAATCATTGGCTCAAGTTCTGGGTGATTAATGTTTGCAGGAATAATTGCACGACCTTCAGCAACTTCTTGGCGAACAAATTCAGGTGTAATTTCTTTTAAATTTTTTGCACCAAAATTTTGTCCCGGATGCTGGCGCGTATCAACACCTTCACGCTGGCGCTGATTTTCACGAATTGCAATATATTCCATTTCAGGTGTGATAATACCTTGCTTGGCATAGTGCATTTGAGAGACATTTTTGCCAGCTTTGGCACGGCGTGGATTTTGAATGTGGGCAAAGCGAATATCTGCGGTACGGATATCTTTTAAACGTTCCTGACCAAACGTTGAAGTTAAACCAGAAAGTACGTCAGTATCGTTACGTTCTTCAATCCAGTTTTGGCGAACTGAAGGTAAACCTTTGTCTAAATCAATTTGAACATTTGGGTCGGTATAAACACCTGAAGTGTCATAGACCATAACAGGGGGATTATGTTCGCCACCAAGACCAGTAGGGGTATCGGTGAGAGAAATTTCCCGCATTGGAACCTGAATGTCAGGGCGAGAGCCTTCAATATAAACTTTTTTTGAAGCGGGTAAGATGCGAGTTAAATCTTTTGCATCTTGTTCATGTTGCGCTGAAATTTCAACAGAAGAGAGATTCGTTAACTGGTTCATTACATGATCCTTATGAATAACATCAACGAATCAAGCACGACCAAAAACGATGGCGGATTTATCTTTACTAGATAAATTTGAGGCTTTAGTTTTTAGATGGCTTGATTCCTACGCAGGTCTTAACCTGATCAGGTTCAACGGTACTTGTGATCAAACTTGTGTTGCGATAACACAAAATTTACACAATCTCAGCGAGCTATTACTCGCGCTCCGTCAAGCGAATTACAGACTAACATGATTTAGGTTGGCTGGCATTGTCAATTTGTATCTATACAAACGGCATCTATATGGCAGTCACGATAGACTTCAGTGTTCCATGGCGAATCAAATTTTAATAGCTGCTCAAGTTGTTCATGAGTAATCTGATAATTTGATTTTTTATCGCCATTTTTCTCAGTTAGATCTATTTTAAATTGCTTATTGCGCTCTTCTACAGGCGTGGTAATAAATTTAAGAAATTGCTGGGCAGGTTTCGCTAAACTCGACTGGCTCTGTGTAGATAGAAAACGGATTTGCTCAAGAGCATCTTTATCAAACCATGTGTTCGGTGCATATTCATCTGAAACAGGGGTGTTATCTAGGCCAAAGAAAATAAAATAGCGATATTCGTTAAAGAGTAATTTTGCATCACCAATAAAGTGGCTCTTTGGATATTTTTGAGTAAATTTTTCCCAAAAAAGTGCTCGTTCAGTAAGTTCCTTCCATGAAACAGCCAAAGCACCATCGTTATAGAAAATATCCTGATTGTCTTTGGCCATACGAGTTAAGAACTCTTTTTGGTCCACGGTTAAGGCTTTAGAAAAAACATCGACTAGATAGTTTGGCTGACGTCTATAAGTAAACATGCCTTCACCTTGATAAAGGAGGTCAATATTGGCTTCACCATTATGTTGAAGTAGGTATTGGTCACGTGGACTAAGTTGGTCGAATAATTTTTTCTGGCTTTGGATGACTTTCTTAGGGTCTCGTTGTTTTTGTTCTAAAACAGCATAGCCAAAAGCTTCAAAAGCTCTGGCTGTTTTGTCAGTGTAGTCTTGCTTTAGAAAACGTTGATACATGGTAGTTGATGCGTTAATAAGCTTAAGCTGTTCATCATTTTTTAAAGATGGCACACATGCTTTTAGCTTCTCATTAATTTGATTTAAGTCTTCTATTTTACTGTTCTGATTAATCTTCTGTATTGCGGCATTGATCTGTATGCAGCCGTTATCTGGTTTGCTTACAGGCTTTTGTACAGTTGATTTTTGCTCTTTAGAAACAGCTTGATCTTGCTGCGATGTTTTATTACATCCAGATAAAAGTAGGGCGCTGCACACACTCATCATTAGAAATTTTTTCATCATTGTATTTTTATCGAAGTGAACATTGCTCAAATTATAACTCGGAAAAAGATTGCATCATTGTTAGAAATCTTTATTATTAGGTAGATCGGTCTACTTAAAAACAAAACTATGAATGATAAAACAGCGAGACAGAAAATTCTCGATGCAGCAGCAACTTTGTTTTATAACGATGGCATTACTGCAACTGGAATTAACTCGGTTACGGCAAAAGCAGATGTTGCTAAGATGTCGCTTTACAATAACTTTTCTTCAAAAGGTGAGCTTGTTGATGCCTACATTGCTGCGCGGCATCAGGAGTGGCTTAATCTTTATCAAAAACGTTTAGAACAAACGAAATCAGCTACAGAAGCTATTTTGGCAGTGTTTGATGCCTATCAAGACCATGCAGAATTTGCCTATGAAAAAGGCTTTCGAGGATGTGGGTTATTGAATGCTGCGGCTGAGTTTCCAGCGAATAGCGCAGGACGAAGTGCGGTAAGACAGCATAAAGAAGAAGTTGAGGCTATTGTTGCTGAACATTTAAAAAAATTAATACCAGACTCGCAGCGCGTTAGCTACGTGGCTACACAGCTTTCCTTTCTTTTAGAAGGTTCTATGGCAAGAGCAGGGTTGGAAGGAAGTAGTCGTCAACTCCTCTTAGCAAAACAAATGGCAGAAGATCTTCTAAAGAGAGAAGGCCAACATGATTAGCCTCATTAAAAATAGTAGTTATGGCGGCACAATTGCAATTTTAGTTGCCTCTGTTTTATGGGGAACAACAGGTACTGCAGCCGCATTTGCACCAACACTTGGACCACTCGCTATTGGTGCTGTGGCTATGGGGGGCGGAGGTCTTTTGCAAGCTTTGGTTGCATCGCGGGCTATTCGAGAAAACCGTCAATTTATAAAGCAAAACCTTCTAATACTGCTTTTAGGGGTTGCGGCAGTTGGTATTTATCCTTTGGCCTTTTATTCCTCAATGCATTATGCAGGAATTACGATTGGCACCGTGGTTTCTATTGGTGCAGCGCCACTGATCGCAGCAATTTTAGAACGATTCTTTGATCGGAAGTCTTTGTCAGCGATCTGGTTCTTAAGTTTTATTTTTGGTGTTATTGGCGTAAGTTTGTTATCCATGGGTGAAAACCATGCGCTCCAAGAGGGTACAAATGAATGGAATAAAATCTTCGGTATTTTTCTTGGGCTTGTCGCGGCTACAACTTATTCACTTTATTCATGGGCTGCTAAAAGATTAATAGATCGGGGTGTTGCTGCTAAAGCTGCAATGGGCATGATTATGGGTGGTGGGGCAGTTATTTTGCTTCCTACTTTACTGGTTACAGGTGGAGGGTTGTTGCAAAGTTCAACCAATTTACTTGTTGCTGGTTATATGATGCTGATTCCTATGTTTTTGGGTTATTTACTTTTTGGCTTTGGTCTAAAAACAGTAAATGCCAGTAAAGCGACGACCTTAACTTTATTTGAACCTTTAGTTGCCGCGCTTTTTGCAATCGTGCTGATTGGTGAGCATATTTCATGGGTGGGATGGATAGGCATGTTTTTGATTTTCATTTGTATTTTAATATTGTCAAAAAATGAGAACGCTTAAAAAACTAAAACTTTTAATGGCTTGAGTTTGCTTGGAATTTTTCTTAGTCTTAAAGGCAAGTTTTATCGTTGATTTGAACAATGAAAATAAAATTAATGGTCGCTGTTGGCCTTTGGAGTTTTGCATCTTCCAGTTTTGCTCTAGATTTAGTTGAAGCATATGAGCGCGCAAAACAAAATGACCCGACATGGCAAGCCAATCAACAACAATTTGAAGCAGATCAACTTAATTTAGGCTTGGCAACTGGTGCCTTATTACCAACCGTCACATTGTCTGGAAATATTACTCGTAATCGGCAAACGGTGAAGCGTTCTAATTTTCCTGGAGTTGATCAGGAAGGGCTTTCAGATGCCTTGGTGAGTAATACGTCTACTACTCGTCAAGCGACTTTAACTGCACGTCAGCCACTATTTCGAATGGATGCTTGGGAAGGTTATAAGCAAGTTAAAACTTCGGTTGCCTTAAGTGAAATCACTTTAAGGCTGCAGAAACAAGATCATGTTTTAAATGTAGCAGAAGCCTATTTTAATGTGCTGCGTCAGCAGGCATTAAGCGTTGCATACTTACAAGAAGAAAAAGCTTTGCTTGAGCAACTCAATATGATGAATGCCAAGCTCAAAGAGGGTTTGGTGGCGCGTAGTGATGTGAGTGAGGCAAATGCTCAATATCAAAATGCCAGAGCCAATCGTATTTCAACCAATGTTCAATTACTTTTAGCGCAAGAACAACTTTCCGAATATATTGGTGCTTATCAAGATAAGCTTGCAGTATTGCGTGGTGATTTTAATTTTCAAAAGCCGTATCCAGCCCAGCTTAATGATTGGCTTTCTTTGGCCCAGCAAAAAAATCTAAAGATTCAACAAGCACGTTTACAGCAACAATATAGCGAAGATCAGCGCCGTGTGGAAAAAGCTGCGCTTTATCCTCAAATAGATGCTGTGGCGAGCTATGGTTATACCAAACAGACCCCAGAGACCCTCATCTCGACTGATGGAAAATTTGATCAGGTCGGTGTGGAAATGAACTGGAATTTATTTAATGGTGGGCGTACACGAACATCCATTAAAAAAGCGACTGTAGAGGCCAGTAAAGCTCAGGCACAACTTGATGCAGCTATTCGCCGTGCCAATGTTGATGTGAAAAGTGCCTTTATGCAGGTAGATACAGACCAGGCAAAACTCGAAGCACGAAAAGCTGCCATGGATTCATCTTCGCTTGTTTCTCAAGCTTCAAAAGCGAGTTATAACGAAGGCTTAAAAAGTATGGTTGATGTTTTATTGGCGCAGCGTAATGCTTTTTCGGCAAAACAGGATTATCTTAATAGTCAGTATGACTACTTATTGAATGTACTTCGGTTAAAAGCTGCGGTGGGCCAGTTAGGCGAAAAAGATCTGGTCGAATTAAACAGCTGGCTAACCTATCAGTGAGCAAAAAAAGCTTTTATCTGAATTTTAATTTTGTCATAAAAACTTAATGATTGCTGTGTTCTAATGCTCAATCATTTTATTCCTGCGCCATCATGTTGGAGGCTTCCCTTGAGTCCAAGTAATCCGGTGTTAAGCCATCATATTTCTTCTCAATTTAATGAAGATTTGCAAGATGTAAACACAAAGTTCATGACCATGGGTGGCTTGGTCGAACAACAGGTGGCGAACGCAATTCATGCCTTGCTTGATACAGATGCAAATTTAGCGATTGATGTTCAATTTAAAGATAACGCCGTCAATCAATATGAACGTGATATTGATGAAGGTCTTACGCTAATTTTGGCACGTCGCCATCCGGCAGCGATCGACTTGCGTATGGTTATTGCGATGAGCAAAGCCAATACTGACCTTGAGCGTATTGGTGATGAAGCTGCAAAAATTGCCCGTATTGCGCAAAACCTCTGTGAAGAAGGTGGTTCTCCACGTGGCTATATGGAAACTCGTCATATTGGTAACCAAGTTCGTGTCATGATTCATGATGCACTTGATGCTTTTGCGCGTTTAGATGCAGATCAAGCTTTGCGTGTGCTTTTAGCCGATGCAGATATTGACCGTGAATACCAGTCAGCAACACGTACTTTAATGACTTATATGATTGAAGATCCACGTCATATTGCTCGTGTAATTAATGTGATGTGGGTGTTACGTTCTTTAGAGCGTATTGGTGATCATGCCCGTAACATTGCTGAGCAAGTGATTTACATGGCAAAAGGCTTTGATGCCCGCCATACCAAAATTGAAGAAATTGAAGCCAAAGTCCACGAAAAGTAATCTTAAGCTGAAATATTTAAAAGCCTTGTTTGAAACAAGGCTTTTTTATTTTTTTAAATAATAGATAAAAAAATGTCCCGAACTTTGGGGGAAGTTCAGGACAGAAAATCAAGTGCATAAACACGACAGGGATCGTGTTCTTCTTGCTATGAATTGATATTAAGTTCTTCGCTTTTTTATGTCATGTAGAGTCCTGTTCGCTCTATGTAAGGCTTTTTATGCTTGTGTAAGTTTCACGTAAAAAAAGGCGGGTCTATGTATATAGACCCGCCTTTTTAATGATGAGTAAGCTGAAACAAACCGATTATTCTGGTTTCCAGCCTTCAGCTTTTTCTACGCTTTCATCATTATTGAAAAACTTCTCACGTTGTTCCTCAAGAAACTTCTTCGCTTCTGGTTCAAACACATTTAGGCGTTTTTCATTAATTAGCGTTGTTTGGTGTTGTAACCATTCTTGCCATGCTTGCTTAGAAACATTTTCAAAAAAATCTTGGCCTTTAGCACCAGGGAAAGGAGCGAAGTCTAGACCTTCCATTTCCTTTTGATATTTGCGGCAAAATACTTGTCGACTCATGTTTTATCCTTAAGCGTATAACTGTTCTAAACGTTTGTGGGCACGAGCAATTGCGGCTTCTACTTGTTTTGGTGAAGTTCCACCAATATGATCACGTGCATTTACTGAAGCTTCTAGTGTTAGAGCTTTATCAAACACATCTGCTGTGATTAAGTCAGAGAATTGTTGTAATTGCTCAAGCGTTAATTCAGATAAATCTTTTTCTTCAGCTACGCCTAATGCAACTGCTTTACCTACAATTTCATGCGCATCACGGAAAGCAACGCCTTTTTTCACTAAATAGTCAGCAAGATCGGTTGCAGTAGAGAATCCACGAAGTGCAGCTTCACGCATAATTTCAATATTTGGAACTAATGCAGGAATCATGTCTGCGAAAGCCATAAGTGAACCACGAACCGTATCAATTGCATCAAATAAAGGTTCTTTATCTTCTTGGTTGTCTTTGTTGTACGCCAATGGTTGACCTTTCATGAGCGTAAGTAAGCTAATTAAGTCACCAAATACACGACCTGATTTACCACGGATCAGTTCAGGAACATCTGGGTTTTTCTTCTGTGGCATGATTGAAGAACCAGTACAGAAACGATCAGGAATATTCACAAATTTGAACTGTGCAGAAGTCCAAAGAATCAGTTCTTCTGACATACGTGATAAATGCATCATAATTAAAGACGCAGCTGCATTAAACTCAATGGCAAAGTCACGGTCAGATACAGCATCAAGTGAGTTTTCACATACAGCTTCAAAACCTAATAGTTCTGCTGTGTAAGCGCGGTCAATCGGATAAGTTGTGCCAGCAAGAGCGGCAGAACCAAGTGGCAGACGGTTGACACGCTTACGGCAATCTTGAAGACGCTCAGAGTCACGCACTAACATTTCAAACCATGCTAACAGGTGATGACCAAAAGTCACTGGCTGTGCAGTTTGTAGGTGGGTGAAGCCAGGCATAATGGTGTTTACATTTTTGGCAGCCAAGCCTAACAAGCCTTTTTGTAAGCGCTCTAATAATTTTAAAATGTCATCAATTTCGTCACGTAGGTAAAGACGAATATCGGTTGCAACCTGATCGTTACGGCTACGCCCAGTGTGTAATTTTTTACCAGTAATACCAATACGTTGAGTCAAACGTGATTCAATGTTCATGTGAACATCTTCAAGATCGATGCGCCATTCAAAGGTTCCAGCCTCAATTTCTGAGCGAATGGTGCTTAAACCTTCAATAATATCATCGCGTTCTGCTTCTGTGAGTACGCCAACTTTCGCAAGCATGGTAGCATGCGCAATCGAACCAGCGATGTCTTGTTTATAAAAACGCTGGTCAAACTGAACAGAGGCGGTAAATTCGGCTACAAAAGCATCCGTCGCTTCAGAAAAACGACCACCCCACATACCTGAGGTTTGGTCTGGGGTTACTGAATTAGGGGGATTTGAAGATGTGGTCATGGTGGCTCAGTAAAATAAAAAAGAGTATATCACTTGCCGAAGCTCAACAAACAAAGTTGTTTCCTACAGCATACCGAAATCAAAATTCCTCCTATTTTTTTACGAAAAACGGTCGTTGGCAACACTTATTCGAATTAATTATCGCAAGTAACATTTTGGCACTGGTTTTGGCACTGGCTGAAGCTCAGTCATGGCAAGCATTAAGCGGTGGACGTCTTTTACAGTACATCGTTTTTATTAACTGGGTAATATTGTCGTTTTTTGCCTTGGTTGAACGCTTTCAGCATTTTTTTAGTGGGTTACGTCAAGAATTTGCCTTGGCTATCGGTTTTGTCATGCTGCAAGCTATTGTTGTTTTGACGACCTTAATAAGTAATTTTTTTCAGTTTGGTCTTTTAAATAAACATGCTTCTTTAACACAGGGCTGGAGCACTTATTTTAGCAATGTGCCTTTATATCTAAGCTACGGGATATTACTGGGGGCTTTCTGCTTGCGCTATCTCTATGTGAGAGAGCAATGGCTACATCAACAATATGCAGAGTTAAATGCCCGTATTCAGGCTATGCAAGCGCGGATTCATCCCCATTTTTTATTTAATAGTTTAAATAATGTGGTGAGCTTAATTGCGATAGACCCAGATAAAGCAGAAGGTATGTTGATTAGCCTGTCACGTTTATTTCGCGCAAGCTTCCAAGAATTGAAATTGGTGAGTCTGCATGAAGAAATCGAGTTGAGTAAACAATATTTAATGATTGAGCAGGTACGTTTGGGAGAGCGTTTAAAAGTAGATTGGAAAATTGAACTTTCACCTGTGCAACTGAAACAGATCACCATTCCTTTATTGACATTACAACCTTTGTTAGAGAATAGTATTTTTCATGGGGTAGAACCAATGATGGGTAAGGCAACCATAGGGGTATTGGTTGAAATATTGCAAAATCAGGTCAGTATAGTCATTACCAACCCATATACAGACGATACAATAAATTCACGGAAAGGGCATGGAATCGCGCTTGAAAATGTAAAACAACGCCTGAAAGCATATTATGGGAACTCCGTTAGATTTCAGGTTTATAAAGGTGAAACCTTATATACCACCATTATGAGCTATCAATATCAAACAAAATAATAAGTTAGTCAGAGTTAACCATAAAAAAATGGATCAAGTTAACGGTGACAAGGAGGATTAATGAAGGTGCTGATTTGTGATGACGAACCACTTGCAGTGGAGCGATTATCACGTTTAGTTTCAAAGATGGGACATGAAGTTGTATCAACGGCTCATCATGGACAGGAAGCCTTGGAACAGGCGCGGCTTCATCAACCGGATGTAATCTTACTTGATATTCAAATGCCAGGTATGAATGGTCTTGTCTGTGCAGAACAGTTAAGTCAGCTGAGCCCTAGACCTGCGATTGTATTTTGTACAGCCTATGATCAACATGCATTGGAAGCGTTTAAATCTCAGGCTCAAGCTTATCTTCTTAAACCGATTGACCCTCAAGAACTTGAACAAGTTTTTAGTCAACTGACGCAGCTTACTCGAGCACAGCTCAATGCTTTGCCGCAACATGATTTTTTACATGATCTAAAAACACAGCGACATCAAATTGCCGCAAAAACCTATCGTGGGGTTGAGCTGATTCCTGTTGAGAATATTTATTATTTTTTAGCAGATCAGAAATATGTCACGGTGCGTCACCAAAATGGCAGTGTATTAATTGATGAAACATTAAAAGAGCTTGAAACCGAATTTGCAGATCAATTCATTCGTATTCATCGCAATGCGTTGGTTGCTGTTGCCTATTTAGATGGATTGGAGTTGGTCAGTTCGGGGCAATATCAGGTTCGATTACGTGGTTTAGATGAACGACTTTCGGTGAGCCGTCGACATTTATCTATGCTTAGAGACCGGATTCATCAGCTCTAAACTTAAAAAGAGTTATCTTGGACGTGCGAGATTTTACTTGCAATTTTAAGGGATCAAGTTAAGTTTAGGGTGTATTGTTTGACCAGCCCATGCTTGAATTTATGAAAACCTTGAAAATTGCTACACGACAAAGCCCACTTGCTCTTTGGCAGGCAGAATATATTCGTGCCCGATTACAGGAGCTTCACCCGGATTTAACGGTGGAGTTGGTCAAATTTGTCACGCAGGGCGATAAAATTTTAGATACGCCTTTAGCAAAAATTGGTGGGAAAGGGCTGTTTGTTAAAGAGTTAGAAGCAGCACTTTTAGATGGGCGTGCAGATTTAGCCGTACATTCAATGAAAGATGTCCCGATGGCTTTACCAGAAGGTTTAACCTTGGCAGTAATTTGTGAACGTGAAGATCCATTAGATGCTTTCGTTTCAAATCAATTTGAAAAATTTGCTGATCTACCTCAAGGTGCAAAAGTTGGTACATCAAGTTTACGTCGTAAATCTCAGATTTTAAAACAACGCCCTGATTTGCAAATTATTGATTTGCGTGGAAATGTTGGAACACGTTTAGCGAAGCTAGATGATGGTGAATACGATGCCATTATTTTGGCTAGTGCTGGTTTGAAACGTTTAGGGTTGTCAGAACGTATTCGTCATTGTTTAACACCAGATATTAGCTTACCTGCTGTGGGGCAAGGTGCATTGGGTTTGGAATGCCGGGCAGCTGACAGCGAAGTATTAGCTTTAATTCAACCGTTATTACACCAAGAAACAGATGTTTGTGTGCGTGCTGAGCGTGCCTTTAATGCTTATCTTGAAGGCGGCTGTCAGGTCCCAATTGCAGGTTATGCCACACTACACAATGGACAAATCCATATTGAAGGTCGTGTCGGAAGTGCTGATGGTCAAACATTATTACGTGCTGAACTGACAGATGAAGCCAGCAATGCTCAGCAATTGGGTGAAAACCTTGCTCGAAACTTACTTGATCAAGGTGCTGGTGAGCTATTAAAGGCTCTCTACTAAGCTATGTTGTTTATTAATACTCGACCTGATTCTCGGGCTGCAGAATTAACAGAAGTTTTGCAAAATGAAGGTTGTCAGGTTGAGTCTTTACCTCTTTTAGAACTCGTTGCTAAACCTTTTTTCGAACATTTACTTCAGCTTTACCAACAATTAGTTAAGGCACAAGCTATCGTTGTAGTGAGTCCAACCGCTGTTGATGTGGGGATGAAGTATTTACTGCAAAGCGGTTTAAAGCTCAGTGATTTAAAACATATTCAGTGGATTGCTGTTGGGCAGTCAACGGCCAATTGTCTAAATGGATATGGAATAGAAGCACATATTCCAGATGTTGAAACCTCTGAGGGAATGTTGAATCTCCCTATTCTCCATAATATGAAACAAGCTGGTAGCGTCGCTTTTTGGCGAGGAGAAGGTGGCCGTCAATTCATGATGGAGACTTTGCAGCAGCAAGGCATCCAGATTTTAAATTTCGTTTTATATCATCGGCAGTGCCCAGAAGCCTCATATTCCACATTCAAACATCTGACACAGAATTCAAATTATAATTTAAACAAATGGCTGGTCTTAATTACGAGTGAGGCGAGCTGGAAGTATTGGTTAGAGCTTTGTTCAAAAAATAATGTACAACTTGATTGTGTATATTTGGTTTTAGGACCACGTCTTTTTCAAATTGTTAAAGAATATCGCGATCAGCAACAGGCTCATTTTCACATTATTCAACTTGAAAATTTATCGCCTTCGGGGATGATTCATCACATTCAGGCATTATAAGGATTCGTATGAGAAAACTTGTTTCTATCATCATTTTACTGGGCGTGGCTTGGTTGGCTAAGCTCAGTTACGATATGTGGCAAATTTCTCGTACTGTTCCCGAGCTTAAGCAAAGTTTGCTTCAATCAGAACAGCACTATGCCAATCTAAATGATCAATTGGTTGCTTTACAACGACAATTACAGAATCAACCTGTAAATACAGGGAATAAACTGAGTCCGGCCGGCCATTTAGAAGTCCCGCCGATGGGTATTGCCCCTACAGTTTTAATTAAACAAAAGTTAGATTTAATTCAATTTGCAATTGATCAGCAACAATTGATTTACGCAGTTGATCAATTAAACCAGTTACAGCAATCTCTTCTACACTATGAAATTGCCCCTGCATTGCAACATAGCTTGAACCAATCGCTTGAGCAGGATAAACAGGCAGTTCAACAATTCACATTGGCCCAAAATCAACGCCATCAATTGATTGACGATTTATTACAGAGTATTGATAAAAATATTCAGCAAGCCTTAGTTCAGCCTAAACTTGAGATGGATCAATCCGAGTCTGTGTCTTGGTGGAAAAAATGGTTCCGTATAGAAAAAGTAGAAACGCCGTCTATTAATTTAATGAATCGAAGTGTAGTGCTCAAAGAAGTGCAATTAAGATTATTAATTGCTGAACAGGCACTAAATCAAGGGAAAATGACAGAGTACCAAAATGAGTTGCAATCGGTGATGCAAAAGCTAGATGAAATGCCTGATGCAACGAGTCAGCGGTTAAAAAAACGTATTGCTAAAGTGGCAAATTTATCGGTAGTGCCTGTTCCTAAATTATCTACACTTGGTCTAATTGGTTCATAAGGAGGAGATATGAAATACCTCCTGTCGGTTTATTTCGTAATTAGCTTAATACTCTTTGCAGCTTTAGCTTTATTTAGTTATGGCTATGGAATGGGGTATGTCTATATCTACTGGCGACAATTGCAGTTGCAAACAAATGTCTGGGGATTAACCCTTGCTTTTGTGGTAGTAAGTTTTATTGCACAACTCGTATGGCTTTGGATTAAACGTTATTCCTCTCGTGAGCAAAGAAAAAGTGAAAACATCTTCCAATTTAAAAACCTTCATCCCTATGAACAATTAGGTATTGTTTGGTTATTAGAGGCTGCCGAAGACCAACGTGTATTTATTGAACGTGTTTTTACTCAATCAGGGCTTTTAAAAAATATTATTGATGCCAAGTTTCTGGTTTTAAGTGGAGACTATCCAAAAGCATTGGCTGCTTTAGATCAATCACCACCCATGGCATTTGAATTGGCCGAGTTACAGCGAATCGAAATCTTCTTAGCTGAAAACGAAGCTGACCGTGCATTAACTCATCTTGAATTTTTATACCAGCATCAGTTGTCGCCTTGGCTTGTGGAAATAGAAACCGCCTACCAGCAAAGATTAACTGCTTTATGGGGGCAATTAGCGCTGCAACATCCATGGGTATATTTACGGTCAATGAAGTATGGATTATTAGATGCTGAACACCGTGATTTATGGTTGCAGCAGCTTCTTCAGCAATTTGCTCAAGCTTCTATTGATGACTTACAAGCATTGCAACAACGTTATCTGGATTTAGAGTCTGAGATCCAAACTCGACCTTATAGCAGTAAGTTGTTATGGCTCAAACTATTAGCACGTATACCTGATATGAGCATGCAGCATGCAGCCTTAACACTACACTTATTAAAAGAGCAGTTTGATCCAGAAGTGTTTTACCTATGGTTTCAGCAACAATTGCTTAAACAGGTTCCAGACTATGCTGATGTCGAAGAAAAAATTATTGAGCTTGAAAATCAATATATGAATTTGCCAGTTTTAACTTTTGCAAAATGGCATGTCTATATGGCAACCGGACGTCAAGCAGAGGCTGAAACATTATTAACATTATATCCAGATAATATTTTAATGAGCTATTTGCGTATTAAGTCTACCCTTAAAGAAGATGAAGTGTTAATCAATCAGTTAAACCTAATCTTTGAAAATGATGCGAATTTTTTAAAATTTAAAATATGAGGTAAAAATGAAAGAACTGTCTGTCTACCCGATAATATATGAACAGAAAGTAGCGTGGGGAGATATGGACGCTTTTGGTCATGTCAATAATGTACAATATTATCGATATATTGAAAGCTCACGTATTTTATATATGGAAGCGATAAATATATTAACCCCACAATTATATACCGTTGTCGCTTCAAGCCAATGCAAATACTTAAAGCCCGTTTTTTATCCCGATGTATTGAAAGTTGGTGTTCGCGTGGAAGAGCTCCGTAATAGTGCATTCCGTATGGCTTATATATTATGGAGCGAAACACAACAACAAATCGTAGCTACGGGTGAAGCTGTTATGGTATGCGTAGATAAATTAACAGAACGAAAATGTGAAATACCTCAGGAAATAAAACAAAAAATTATTGAGCTAGAAAAAACTGTTGGACATGACTTAATACATTTATCTTAAATAAATATTAATAAAATATATGTCATTTATAATTGATAATGTAATTAAAAGGTAATTTTTTTGATTATTCTGATGAACACGGCTTTCAAACTATTGCTTATTGAATGGATTATAAATAATATTGGTCTTGATTTTATGTTTTTAAATTTTGTCTGTATTATTTTGAATTGTCTGTAAGACTGGAGTGTTTATTAATGAAACCGGATATCAGTGAATTATCTGTTGAAGAGTTAAAACGTTTACAAGAAGAAGCTGAAGCTTTAATTGTAAGTAAAAAAGATCAAGCAATCGAAGATGCTTATAATCAAATTATCGAGATCGCTGAAAATGTAGGTTTTAGTGTTGAACAACTTCTTGAGTTTGGTGCTCAAAAACGTAAGAAAACAACACGTAAATCTGTTGAACCGCGTTACCGTAACAAAAACAATTCTGAAGAGACTTGGACTGGTCGTGGTAAACAACCACGCTGGTTAGTTGCTGAAATTGAAAAAGGCGCAAAACTTGAAGATTTCTTAATCTAATTGTATTGCTGATCTAAAAAGCCAGGCAAATTTGCCTGGCTTTTTTATGCATGAAAATATTTAAAATTTTGCTATAAATATTATTTAAAAATTTGAGTGTTTAAATTCATCTTTAAATAGATTGTTGAGATCAAATGTACGTTTAGTAAGTTGATTGGCCAGTTTTCATGATTTTGTCATACGTTCAACTTATAGTCTTAATACAGAAGCCAAGCCTGATTGCTTGGTTTTTTTATATGAAGTGAATTGGCGATGTTGAAAAAGTATGCATAATGTCAGACTAGGGAGCTACTCTCAAAATAAGGACGATAATTTGCATGTTGGTAAGGCTGAATGAAGAAAAAGTCTAAGCAGTGGAAGTGGTGGTTATTTGCCCTCATTGCATTTTTAATTTTTATTATTTTACAGATCCCAGCGACGTGGCTTATTTCTAAATTTTCAAAGAATAATCAAACTCTACACAATGTAAGTGGAAATATCTGGCAGGGCCAAGCAGATTGGCGGCGCGGTACTTTGAGAGGCTCGATTCATTGGAAAACTAGACCTCTTGACCTGTTTTTATTAAGGTTCGCGGCTGATGTGGATATCCATAGTGGAAATACCCAATTATCTGGGGTAATGGCCTATGGTGTTGGTAAAAAAGTACTTGTTAGAGCAATGAATGGTCAAATTGCGCCTGAAACATTAAAACAAATTGTGAACTGGCAATGGCCTGTGAACAGTATCCAGTTAAAAGATATTGATTTTAATTATAAAAAAGAGCAAGGTTTCGCTGCAGTTGATGGTCAATTGCATTGGGGTGGTGGTGCTTTAATTTATAATATTGGTGACCGTCAAGACCGGATGAATATGCCTTCTTTAAATGGGCAGTTAACGGATCAAAATGGCCAATTACAGATTGATATACGTGATCAACGCAGTCAAAAAATGGCAAATCTTCTATTAGATGCCAATATGATGCTTGATGTGCAGCTTACACAAAGATTATTACTGAATATTCCGTCTTATGATGGAAAAGCTGGTTTAGATACTTTTGTCATTAGTTCTCGTCAACCCTTAATACAAGGGAGTAACTAATAATGAAAGTATGGATTGAAAAATTACAGCAACTACAATGGCAAAAATTAGATCGCTTAAGTGTTATCGTATTTGCCTTTTTAATTTTATGGCTGTGTTGGAAATTAGCTTCATTATTTTGGTGGGTCATTGCACCTCCCCAAATGATGCAATTCGATCGGGTAGAGTTGGGATCACAGCAGCCGCAAATTCCTAACATTAGTACTTTTTCGATTTTTAATGAACCTTCAGCCAATGCAGCTCAGGAAAATGTCAACCTAGAATTGCAGGGTGTGATGGTGGGCTATCCGAACCGTTTTTCCTCAGCGGTGATTAAGCTTGATAATACTGCTGACCGATATCGGGTGGGGGAAACAATAGGCTCTACATCTTATCAGTTGGCAGAAGTTTATTGGGATCACGTTATATTGCGTCAAGGTAATGGCAGTACTCGTGAACTTCAGTTCAAAGGTTTGCCAAACGGTTTATATCAGCCCATGACGCCAGATGCCTCACAACCAACTGCTACAGCGTCTCAACCATCGGCACCTGTTAATACGACTCAAGAAGCGCTGGGACAGGCTATTCAGCAAATGCAAGGGAACCGTGAACAATATCTACGTGATATGGGTGTAAGCGGTAACTCAAGTGAAGGTTTTGAAGTTACAGAACGTACACCCACTGCACTTCGAAATAAGTTAGGTTTAAGGCCGGGTGACCGGATTGTTTCTTTAAATGGTCAAACGGTTGGGCAAGGACAAACGGATGTGCAGTTACTTGAACAAGCTCGTCGAGCTGGGCAAGTGAAAATAGAAATAAAACGTGGTGATCAAGTGATGACCATACAACAAAATTTTTAGTGATAACACGTCACCATAAGAGTTAGGAATTATCGCAAGTTATGGCTTTATTGAATCATCAACGTCCACTTTGGGCATTACTTGCAGCAGCCCCATTGATTGCGACAGTGAGCAGCAGCGTCTATGCCCAGACATGGAAGATCAATTTACGTGATGCTGACTTAACTGCATTTATTAATGAAGTTGCGGACATCACGGGGAAAAACTTTGCAGTAGATCCGCGAGTACGTGGCAATGTCACAGTAATATCGAATAAACCCCTCAATAAAGATGAAGTTTATGATCTGTTTCTTGGGGTCTTAAATGTAAATGGGGTGGTGGCAATTCCTTCTGGGAACACCATTAAACTGGTGCCGGATAGCAATGTTAAAAATTCGGGAATTCCTTACGATTCTAGAAATAGACTGCGTGGTGATCAAATCGTCACTCGAGTGATTTGGCTTGAAAATACCAATCCAAATGACTTAATTCCAGCACTTCGCCCTTTAATGCCTCAATTTGCACATATGGCTGCGATAGCAGGCACTAATGCGCTGATTGTTTCGGACCGGGCTGCGAATATCTACCAACTTGAAAATATCATTCGTAACCTTGATGGTACGGGGCAAAATGATATTGAAGCCATTAACTTGCAATCGAGTCAGGCAGAAGAAATCATTACTCAACTTGAGGCGATGAGTGCAACGGGAGCTTCGAAAGATTTTAGTGGTGCACGTATTCGTATTATTGCAGACAACCGAACGAATCGTATTTTGGTAAAGGGTGATCCTGAAACACGTAAGCGCATTCGCCACATGATTGAGATGCTGGATGTGCCTTCGGCAGACCGTTTAGGCGGCTTAAAAGTTTTCCGACTGAAATATGCAAGTGCAAAAAATTTATCAGAGATTTTACAAGGCCTTGTAACGGGGCAGGCTGTTTCTTCGTCAAATAGTAATAATGGTTCTTCTAACTCGTCGAATCCGATTAATAATTTAATGGGTAATAACCAGAATTCCAGCTCAAATACATCTGGTTCAAATGGTAGCTCAATTTCTACTCCATCTATTAACCTAAATGGTAATTCAAATAACAACAATCAGAACAGTATCTCTAGCTTTAGCCAAAATGGTGTGAGCATTATCGCGGATAATGCCCAAAACTCGTTAGTGGTTAAGGCTGATCCACAATTAATGCGTGAAATTGAATCTGCCATCCAGCAGCTTGATATTCGTCGTCAACAAGTTTTAATTGAAGCTGCCATTATTGAAGTTTCGGGTAAAGATGCCGATCAATTAGGGGTGCAATGGGCACTTGGTGATATTAATAGTGGTATCGGTTTAATTAATTTTACGAATGCAGGTTCAAGTCTAGCTTCACTGGCAGCTGGTTATTTAACAGGTGGTGCTTCTGGTTTGGGAAGTGCAATTGGAGCAGGTAGTTCAATAGCACTAGGGAAATATAAAGAGGGTGCAGATGGTTCTCGCCAACTTTATGGAGCTTTAATTCAAGCTCTAAAAGAGAATACAGCATCTAATTTATTGTCTACTCCTTCTATTGTAACGATGGACAATGAAGAAGCTTATATTGTTGTAGGTCAGAACGTTCCATTTGTAACAGGGTCGGTCACTACAAACAGTACAGGTATCAATCCATACACAACTGTTGAACGTAAAGATGTCGGGGTCACATTAAAAGTTATACCTCACATAGGTGAAAATGGCACAGTTCGACTTGAAATTGAACAAGAAGTTTCAAATGTTCAGGCGAGTAAGGGGCAGGCTGCCGATTTGATTACAAACAAACGTGCTATAAAAACAGCTGTATTGGCTGAGCATGGACAGACAGTAGTCTTGGGTGGTTTAGTGTCGGATGATGTTGAATTTAACCGTCAAGGTATTCCTGGGTTAAGCAGTATTCCATACCTAGGTAGGTTATTCCGCTCGGATACTCGAAGCAATGTAAAACGTAATCTTCTCGTCTTTATTCATCCAACGATTGTTGGTGATGCGAATGATGTGCGCCGTTTGTCTCAGCAGCGCTATAATCAACTTTACACCTTACAATTAGCGATGGATCAAAATGGCAATTTTGCCAAACTGCCTGAACAGGTTGATGATGTCTATAATCAAAAGATGACACCGCCAAGTATTGCAACTCAACCAAAAAGCTACAATCAAGTTCCATCAAGTAATATTCCTATGTCATCCACTGCTCCAAATTTGAGAAAATAGATGTTAATATTATATTTTAATCAAGTGAATTATTAATTATTGAAGGAGATGTAATTCATTAATACTTATAACTTTTATTAATCAATAGCTTTTTATGATTTTAAACCAAATTGAAAACTTTATAATAGGTATGAAAAAATGAAACAAAAATCTTATATTGCGGGAATAATTATGTTTTTACTCGCTAGCAGCTCTTATGCCGCACCCATTATTACAAGTGGATTTTTATCTCCAACTACCAGTGGTTGTTTTGCTGGAAATGTGGTCTATGTTCTTAACTTGGACAATATTCCATATAGGGTTGTTTATGAAATATCATATGTAAATGCAAAGAACCAGACAGTGAAATGGACTCAACAGATAGACATTGTTGGAAATGAGAAAGCCTTGTTGGGGTGTGGCTCAATCCAAGATTATCCCTACAGATTTAATGCAGGCTATAAAATAGTAAGTTATACGAAATTATAATTTAAGTATATTTGTAGTTTCATTGGTTGTGAGAAATTATTTAAGAAGCGAGCTGTTTAGGCAGCTTGTTTCTTATTTTAGATATGTTTAAAAGTTAGTGTTAGACATATAAGTTATTAATTTAAAATTATTTTTAGTATAAATAACAATTTATCCTTTTTATTGTTATATGTGGTTTCGTGATAATGTTGCTATCATTACATAAAATATGATGGTAGTGGGATAGGGTTATGACTTGGAAATTACAAGCAGTTACTGGCGAAATTACTGGCCAAGAAATTAGTATTGATCGTGATATGTTGGTAGGGCGCCATCAAGATGCTGATGTGTTGTTACAAGCTGCTGAAATTTCACGTCGCCACGCTGCATTGCTTTTAAAAGATCAATTGCTATGGGTACAAGACCTTAATTCATCGAATGGCACATTCATAAACGATATTCGTATTGAGCAAGAAAAACAGCTGCATGATGGTGATATTGTTCAATTTGCTAGCTTTAAATTTTCTGTATTAGCGCCTGTGCAGGAAATAGAGGATTTGCCTGAAATTGAAGCAGAACCTGTAAATACGGCTCCATCTCAAGATTTAAGCGATCAAGGTATGCCAAGCCTTACAGAGCGCGCTGCTGAAATAGAAGTCAGTCGCGATGGGATGCCACAGAATATCTCTATTCCAAAACCTGCACCGATCCCAGAAGGTGTAGATGTTAATGTACAAACACAACAGACACCTGTTGCTTTTGATGAGCCTGTTTCTCGTGTTGCTGAAGAAAAAGAGCAGCAGAAGAATGCTTCAGTTGGTTTAATCACTATTATTATTTTAGTAATCTTAGCTTTATTGGCATGGTTGTTCTTTAAATAATCCATTGGTGCTTTTACAATCAAGGCATGCTAAACGCATGCCTTTTTAATTTTGAGTATAAGAAGATGTCTGTTGCACAACTAAATAAGCGCGATTTAATTTTATTTGACCTAGATGGAACGTTAGTTGACTCTGCAGCTGATTTATATCGATCCATGAATTTAAGTTTAGACGCGCTAAGTTGGCCATTGGTAACTGAAGCACAAATACGAGAATGGGTGGGTAAAGGAGCTTCAAAACTTTGTGAAAGTGTTTTGCTTCATATATTTGGAAAATTAGACACCGAACAACATAAAGTTTTATTACAAAAATTTGTAGATGTATACGGTGCAGAGCTTTGTGTAAATACTCAAATTTATCCTGGAGTAACTGAGTTTTTAAAGCATTGTAAAACTTTGAATATACATATGGCATGTGTTACCAATAAGCCTGTGCAACTTGCCCAAGGATTGCTGGATGCATTGGAACTTTCTTCTTATTTTCAAGTTGTACTGGGTGGTGATAGCTTGCCAGAGAGAAAACCACATCCATTACCTTTGTTGCATTGTATGCAAAGTTTAAAGATATCTGCTTCGCACTCGCTAATGATTGGCGATTCAAGTAATGATATTGAGGCTGCACGCCGCGCGGGAATTGATTGTATTGTGGTTAGCTATGGCTATAATCATGGAGAAAATATCTATGATTGCCAACCTCAGCAAGTAGTTGATAGTTTGGCTGAGTTAATTATCTAATGAGTGAAATGGAGATCAGCATGAATAAGCGTATGGTTTTTCGATGGCGTGTCTAAATCGAAACTAGAAAAACACCGTTTTAAATCGAAACCATATTAGAGAAAAATTCATGACTACATTAGCGCAATTTGAACAACTTAAGGCATCAGGTTACAACACGATTCCAGTTTATCGCCAGCGTTTGGCAGATACGGAAACACCTTTATCTGTTTTTGCTCGTTTTAAGGACCAAAAACAAGCTTATTTATTTGAGTCTGTCGAAGGTGGTGAAAACTGGGCGCGCTACTCCATGATCGGTTTAGGCGAATCGACAGTTTTTTCATGTAATGCAGGGGTCTTGTCTATACAGCATGCTGATGGTTCGATCACACAAGAAGATTGCCTAGATCCATTTCAATATATTCGTGAATTTCAGAAGCAATTTACAGTGCCACCAGCTGAGCTTCTGCCAGCATTACCAAGTTTTACTGGCGGGCTAGTTGGTTATTTGGGCTATGATGCAGTTCGTTATATTGAGCCGCGCTTAAAGAATGTACCTGCTGCTGATCCAATTGCTTTACCAGACTTGTGGTTGATGCTATCAAAGACAGTCATTGTTTTCGATAACCTTAAAGATACTTTGTTTTTAATTATCCATGCTGATACAACGCAGCCAGATGCTTATGAAGATGCTCAGCAAAAGTTAGATCAATTAGAGCAGTTATTAGCTACACCAGTGAGTTTGCAAGCTAAGCCGCATACACCGCCTCATTTTGAATCGATTACGGGTAAGGCTAAGTTCCTTGAAACAATTGAGAAGGTAAAAGAATACATTAGAGCGGGCGATGTTATGCAGGTTGTTCCGGGCCAGCGTATGGTTTCGGACTTTGATGGTGAGGCTTTGCAAGTTTACCGTGCTTTACGTCATTTAAACCCTTCACCATATTTGTTTTTGGTGCAGGGTCAAACAATTACAGATAACAAACCATTCCATATTGTAGGATCATCACCAGAAATTCTTTCTCGTCTGGAAAATGGTATTGCGACAGTTCGTCCGCTTGCAGGTACAAGACCGCGTGGAAAAACTAAAGAAGAAGACATCGCTTTAGAAAAAGATTTACTTTCTGATGAAAAAGAAATAGCAGAGCATTTAATGTTGATTGACCTTGGTCGAAATGATGTTGGTCGAGTTTCTAAAATTGGTAAGGTTAAAGTTACTGATCAAATGGTGATTGAGCGCTATTCGCATGTCATGCACATTGTTTCAAATGTGCAAGGTGAAGTTCGTGATGATATCGATGCCTTAGATGTATTTAAGGCAACCTTTCCAGCAGGTACTCTATCTGGCGCACCGAAAATTCGTGCAATGGAAATCATTGATGAAGTTGAGCCTGTTAAGCGAGGCGTTTTCGGCGGGGCAGTGGGGTATTTAGGTTGGCATGGTGAAATGGACATGTCGATTGCAATCCGTACGTGTGTTATCCGTGATAAAAAGGTGTATGTGCAGGCTGGAGCAGGGCTGGTTGCAGACTCAAATCCTGAATCAGAATGGAATGAAACACAAATAAAAGCTCGCGCAGTGATCAAAGCGGTTGAATTATCATCAAACGGATTGATTTTATGAGTTTTTAGCGATTTTTTTAAAAAAACCACTTGCATCGTTTGGAAGTTTTGCTAAACTGCACACCGTTCCGATACGAAACGTACGAAACACTAAGAAGCGCCGGCATAGCTCAGTTGGTAGAGCAACTGACTTGTAATCAGTAGGTCCACAGTTCGAATCCGTGTGCCGGCACCATCTAAAAGTGTGAAGTTGTTAAGTGAAGAATAACACTGAAATAAGTGTGAAGTGGTGAGATTCCCGAGCGGTCAAAGGGGGCGGACTGTAACTCCGCTACGAAAGTTTCGAAGGTTCGAATCCTTCTCTCACCACCATTAACTTCGATTGAAGTGCTAAGTATACCAGCATCGTGCGGGAGTAGCTCAGTTGGTAGAGCGGCAGCCTTCCAAGCTGCATGTCGCGAGTTCGACCCTCGTCTCCCGCTCCATCGAAGGATAATCGCTCTTATAGCTCAGTGGTAGAGCACTCCCTTGGTAAGGGAGAGGTCTCGAGTTCAAATCTCGATAAGAGCTCCAGATACAGTTTAGTAGGTTTTCTACAAAGATTTAAAAAGCAGGCTTATTAGTCTGCTTTTCAAGTATTGGGTGTTTGATTTTTTAGGCGATATGTCGATGCTGGGTCTTACTCAGAATTGTGTTCGACGTAAACGAGGACTATAAACATGGCTAAGGCTAAGTTTGAACGTAATAAGCCACACGTAAACGTGGGCACAATCGGTCACGTTGACCATGGTAAAACAACTTTAACTGCTGCGATTGCAACTATTTGTGCAAAAACTTACGGCGGTGAAGCGAAAGATTACTCACAAATCGACTCAGCACCTGAAGAAAAAGCACGTGGTATTACAATTAATACTTCACACGTAGAATACGATTCTCCAATCCGTCACTACGCTCACGTAGACTGCCCGGGCCACGCCGATTATGTTAAAAACATGATTACTGGTGCTGCTCAGATGGACGGCGCGATCCTTGTATGTGCTGCGACTGATGGTCCAATGCCACAAACTCGTGAACACATCCTTCTTTCTCGTCAGGTTGGTGTACCTTACATCATCGTATTCTTGAACAAGTGTGACCTTGTTGATGATGAAGAATTACTTGAATTAGTAGAAATGGAAGTTCGTGAACTTCTTTCTACTTATGACTTCCCAGGTGATGATACTCCAGTTATCCGTGGTTCTGCGCTTAAAGCGTTGGAAGGCGATGCTGGTCAATATGGTGAGCCTTCAGTTCTTGCTCTTGTTGAAGCGCTTGACTCTTACATTCCAGAACCAGAACGTGCTATCGACAAAGCATTCTTAATGCCAATCGAAGACGTATTCTCTATCTCTGGCCGTGGTACAGTAGTAACTGGTCGTGTAGAAGCTGGTATCGTGAAAGTAGGCGAATCAGTTGAAATTGTTGGTATCCGTGATACTCAAACAACTACAGTTACTGGCGTAGAAATGTTCCGTAAATTGCTTGACGAAGGTCGTGCAGGCGAGAACTGTGGTGTTCTTCTACGTGGTACTAAGCGTGAAGACGTACAACGTGGTCAAGTACTTGCTAAACCAGGTACAATCAAGCCGCACACTAAATTCGATGCAGAAGTATACGTACTTTCTAAAGAAGAAGGTGGTCGTCATACTCCATTCCTTAACGGTTACCGTCCACAGTTCTACTTCCGTACAACTGACGTAACTGGCGCAATCCAATTACAAGACGGCGTTGAAATGGTTATGCCAGGCGACAACGTTGAAATGTCAGTAGAATTAATCCACCCAATCGCAATGGACCCAGGTCTACGTTTTGCGATCCGTGAAGGTGGTCGTACTGTAGGTGCTGGTGTTGTTGCGAAAGTAACTGCATAAGCATAATATAGTGACGGATTACGTCTCAGGTTGAGGGCTTTGGCTCTCAACTTGCATTATAGGTCAGTAGTTCAATTGGTAGAGCGTCGGTCTCCAAAACCGAATGTTGGGGGTTCGAGTCCCTCCTGGCCTGCCATATTTTGAAATAAAAAGCTTGATGCTGGCTTAGTTGTTCATATAATAAGTCGCGAGTTCTACGACGAGTACAAAAATGTCGAATGATAAATCGCGTGACGCATTGAGCGACGCGCCAATTCCTCAAAGAAATAATTCTGCTGAAGTTGTTCGTTCTGGTTCGCCTCTAGATATTGTTCTATGGGTGATTGCGATTGCATTATTGGTTTTAGCTGTTATGGCGAATCAGTATTTACCAGCGCATTGGGCACCTGCAAACAATATTTGGGTGCGCGTTGGGGCAATTTTTGCTTGTATCGTTGTGGCTTTAGGTTTATTATACGCCACCCATCAAGGTAAAGGCTTCGTTCGTTTGCTAAAAGATGCACGAGTCGAATTGCGTCGAGTAACTTGGCCAACAAAACAAGAAACAGTCACCACATCGTGGCAGGTTCTATTGGTTGTAGTTGTTGCATCATTGGTTTTATGGTGCTTTGACTATGGTTTGGGTTGGTTAATTAAGTTGATTATCGGGTAAAAGAGCTATGAAACGTTGGTACATTATTCATGCCTACTCTGGCTATGAAAAACAAGTGTTACGTTCACTTACAGAACGAATCCAGCGTAGCGCTGTTGCTGATAGCTTTGGTGATGTCCTTGTTCCTACCGAAGAAGTGGTAGAAATGAAGGATGGTAAGAAACGTAAATCTGAGCGCAAATTCTTTCCTGGCTATGTGTTAGTTGAAATGGAAATGAATGATGATACTTGGCATATCGTTAAAGAATGTCCAAAGGTTCTAGGCTTTATCGGTGGTACACCTGAAAAACCAGCACCAATCACTCAGCGTGAAGCGGATGCGATTCTTGCGCGTGTACGTAATACTGGTGAAGCACCACGTCCTAAGACGATGTTTGAGCCAGGCGAAGAATTACTTGTTATTGACGGTCCATTCACAGACTTTAAAGGTGTTGTGGAAGAAGTTCAATACGAGAAGTCACGTTTAACGTTGACGATTAACGTATTTAATCGACCAACTCAGGTTGAACTCGAATTTCGCCAAGTCGAAAAAACGATTTAATCTTAATTGGTTGAAAAACGCCCGATTTTATCGGGCATTGTTGTTGTAATAAAAGTGTAGCGTAAACATTGGGGAGCCTAGCGGCGTTTGTACCCAGAGGTATTTTAAAATGGCTAAGAAGATTGACGGCTATATCAAGCTGCAAGTTCCAGCTGGTAAAGCAAATCCATCTCCACCAATTGGTCCTGCATTAGGTCAACGTGGTGTAAACATCATGGCATTCTGTAAAGAATTCAATGCTGCTACACAAAAAGTTGAACAAGGTCTTCCAATTCCTGTAGTGATTACTGTGTACAACGACAAGTCGTTCACATTCATCATGAAAACTCCACCAGCTTCTATTCTTCTTAAGAAAGCTGCTGGTATCCAAAAAGGTTCACCTGTACCAAACAAAACTAAAGTTGGTAAGTTGACTCGTGCTCAGTTGGAAGAAATTGCGACTACTAAAGAACCGGATTTAACTGGTGCTGATTTAGACGCACGTGTACGTACCATCGCTGGTTCTGCACGTTCTATGGGCTTGGAAGTGGAGCTATAAGACATGGCAAAGTTAACTAAACGTCAAAAAGCCATTGCTGCTGCTGTTGAAGCAAACAAAGTTTACACTTTGGAAGAAGCGGTTCAAGTTCTTAACAGCTTACCTGCTGCGAAGTTCAAAGAATCTTTAGATGTAGCTGTAAACCTTGGTGTAGACCCGCGTAAATCTGATCAGGTTGTTCGTGGTGCGACTACATTACCTGCTGGTACTGGTAAAACTGTACGTGTGGCGGTATTTGCTCAAGGCGCGCAAGCAGAAGCTGCTAAAGAAGCTGGCGCAGACATCGTGGGTTTTGATGACCTTGCTGAAAGCATCCAAGGTGGAAACCTTAACTTTGATGTTGTAATCGCTGCTCCTGACGCTATGCGTGTTGTTGGTAAGCTCGGTACAATCCTTGGTCCACGTGGTTTAATGCCAAACCCTAAAGTTGGTACTGTAACTCCTGATGTAGCGAATGCTGTTAAAAACGCTAAATCTGGTCAGGCTCGTTACCGTGTAGACAAAGCGGGTATTATCCATGCTGCGATCGGTCAGTTAGGCTTTGATGCTGCTGCTATCCGTCAAAACGTTGAAACCTTAGTTGCTGACTTGAAAAAGTTAAAACCTGCAACTTCTAAAGGTGTATACATCAAAAAGATCACTTTGAGCTCAACTATGGGTCCTGGTCTTACTGTTGATGTAAGCAACGTTTCTAACTAAGTTTAAAACTTGGTCAAGAATTTTAAAGTCCTGATTGAGGGCAGAGTATAAAAAATCATAGATTTTTTATACTCATTCAAAGTAATGCTTTGTTTCCTCACTCATCAGGCGGACTTTGAATTGATAAATGTAAATTTATCAGCGTCAAAGACCACAGGCGAAGAGACTTCTTTTGAATATCTTCTTAATAGCCCAGCCTGCGTAGACGCGGTGGTGTGATTTATTCCTCCTCCGCGTGTAAGTCAAATCTTTGTTGACTTGCGAATTGGGAGTGTACTTTTTTGAGTACATAAATCACCGTTAGGAGGTTTTACAATGGCTCTTCTTATTGAAAGCAAAAAACAGATCGTTGCTGAAGTGGCTCAAACTGCTTCTACAGCGTTCGCTGCCGTTGTTGCTGACTATCAAGGTTTAACTGTTGAGCAATTAACTGCTCTTCGTGTTGAAGCTCGTAAACTAGGTGTTGCTACACGCGTTGTACGTAATACTTTGGCTAAACGTGCTCTTCAAGATACGCAATTTGCAGTCTTGAATGACAACCTTGTTGGCCCAACAATCTTAGCATTCTCAACTTCTGAAGACGATATGGGTGCAGCTGCACGCTTGTTTGAAGAATTTGCTAAAACTAATAAAGCATTTGAATTAAAAGCTGCTGCATTTGACGGCAAACTTTATCAAGGTGCTGAAGTTAGCGTTATCGCAAACCTTCCAAACCAAGAAAAAGCGCTTACTATGCTCGCATCTGTTCTTCAAGCTCCTATTTCGAAATTGGGTCGCTTACTTACAGCGCTTCAAGAGAAAAACGAGTCAGAAGCTGCTTAAGCTTAAATCTACTTCCACACCATTCAATACCCATTTGGAGTTAATCTCATGGCTTTAACAAACGAAGAAATCCTAAACGCAGTTGCTGAAAAAACTGTTCTTGAACTTGTTGAACTTATTTCTGCTTTTGAAGAAAAATTCAACGTATCTGCTGCTGCTGTAGCTGTAGCTGCTGCTCCTGCTGCTGCTGCTGCTGAAGAACAAACTGAATTCAACGTTGAGTTGACTTCTTTTGGTGCTAACAAAGTAGCTGTAATTAAAGCAGTTCGTGAAGCAACTGGCCTTGGTCTTAAAGAAGCTAAAGACCTAGTTGAAGGTGCTCCACAAGTTCTTAAAGAAGGCATTTCTAAAGAAGAAGGCGAAGAACTTAAGAAGAAACTTGAAGAAGCTGGTGCTACAGTTACACTTAAGTAATTGTAAAAGGAGTCGGTTTTTAAATCGGCTCCATAAAATGGCTGATGGCTCTTGGGTCATCAGCCTTTTTGCGTTACAATAATCGGCTCGATTTTTGTTTGTTCTGTACAATAATTGTCGTGTTTTAGAATAATCAGAGTAATTTCAAATGTTTACCAATATTTTTCTTTTTAAAAAATATTGTTAAGCGTTTTAATACCACTAAAAATTGCAGCATTTGTAAACAGTGGTGGCCATATCGGCCTGTGTAATTCCTTCTGAGCCCGTTCTGCAGGCGGGCTTGGTTTACTTTCCGAGGACTCCAGATGGCATACTCATATACCGAAAAGAAACGGATCCGTAAGAATTTTGGTAAATTGCCCCAAGTAATGGAAGCACCGTACTTACTTTCGATCCAGGTCGATTCGTATAGAACGTTCTTGCAAGGTGGCAAATCTCCAAAAAACCGCGAAGATATCGGTCTCCAAGCCGCATTTCGTTCAGTTTTCCCTATAGAAAGTTATTCTGGCAATGCTGCTTTAGAATTTGTTGAGTATAGCCTTGGTAAGCCTGAGTTTGATGTGCGTGAATGTATTTTACGTGGTTCGACTTATGCGGCACCAATGCGCGTAAAAATTCGTTTGATTATTAAAGATCGCGAAACTAAATCTATTAAAGACGTACGTGAACAAGAAGTCTACATGGGTGAAATGCCACTCATGACAGATAATGGTACCTTTGTGATCAATGGTACTGAGCGTGTAATCGTATCTCAATTACACCGTTCACCTGGTGTGTTCTTTGATCACGATAAAGGCAAAACACATTCAAGTGGTAAAGTACTTTATTCTGCACGTATTATTCCTTACCGTGGTTCATGGTTAGATTTTGAATTTGATGCAAAAGATTTAGTTTATGTACGTATTGACCGTCGTCGTAAATTATTAGCAACTGTTGTGTTGCGCGCATTGGGTTATAACAATGAACAAATTTTGAATTTGTTCTATGAAAAAGTGCCTGTATATCTTGATATGGGTAGCTATCAAATTGACCTCGTTCCAGATCGTCTGCGTGGCGAAATGGCGCAATTTGATATTGCAGACAATGACGGTAAAATCATTGTTGAGCAAGGTAAACGTATTAATGCACGTCACGTACGTCAAATGGAAGCTTCTGGTTTAGCTAAGCTATCAGTTCCTGATGAGTACCTGTATGAGCGTATCACTGCCGAAGATATTACTTTACGTAATGGTGATGTGATTGCTGCAAATACATTGTTAAGCCATGAAGTTATGGTGAAACTGGCAGAAGGCGGTGTTAAACAGTTCAATATCTTGTTTACGAACGATATTGACCGTGGTTCATTTGTTGCTGACTCATTACGTGCTGACACAACATCTGGTCGTGAAGAAGCATTAGTTGAAATCTATAAAGTAATGCGCCCAGGCGAGCCACCAACAAAAGAAGCTGCTGAAAACTTATTTAATAACTTATTCTTCTCTTCTGAACGTTATGACTTATCTCCAGTAGGTCGTATGAAATTCAACCGTCGTTTGGGTCGCCCATACGAAGTTGGTACTGACCAGAAGTCACGTGAAGTAGAAGGTATTTTATCGCACGAAGATATCATCGATGTATTACGTACATTAGTTGAAATCCGTAACGGTAAAGGTGAAGTCGATGATATCGATCACTTGGGTAACCGTCGTGTACGTTCTGTTGGTGAAATGACTGAAAACCAATTCCGTGTTGGTTTGGTTCGTGTTGAACGTGCTGTTAAAGAACGTTTAAGCCAAGCAGAAACAGATAATTTATCTCCGCAAGATCTCATTAACGCAAAACCAGTTGCAGCTGCGATCAAAGAATTCTTTGGTTCAAGCCAATTGTCTCAGTTTATGGATCAAAACAACCCATTATCTGAGATTACACATAAGCGTCGTGTATCAGCGCTTGGACCTGGTGGTTTAACACGTGAACGTGCGGGCTTTGAAGTACGTGACGTACATCAAACTCACTATGGTCGTGTATGTCCAATTGAAACGCCGGAAGGTCCAAACATTGGTTTGATCAACTCGCTTTCTGTTTATGCAAAAGCAAATGATTTTGGTTTCTTGGAAACACCTTACCGTAAAGTGGTAGATGGCCGAGTAACTGATGCTGTTGAATACCTTTCTGCTATTGAAGAAGTAGGTACTGTTATTGCACAGGCCGATTCTGCGATAGATAAAGATGGTAACTTAACAGAAGATTTTGTTTCTGTTCGTCACCAAGGTGACTTTGTACGTATGCCACCTGAAAAAGTGACGCATATGGATGTATCTGCACAGCAGGTTGTATCTGTAGCTGCATCGCTTATTCCATTCCTTGAACACGATGACGCGAACCGTGCATTGATGGGTTCAAACATGCAACGTCAGGCGGTTCCTACTCTACGTGCGGATAAACCGCTTGTAGGTACAGGTATGGAAGCGAACGTTGCACGTGACTCGGGCGTATGTGTGATCGCAAACCGTGGTGGTGCGATTGAATATGTAGATGCTTCTCGTATCGTTATTCGTGTAAACGAAGATGAAATGATTGCAGGTGAGGCTGGTGTAGATATTTACAATCTCATTAAATATACACGTTCTAACCAAAACACTTGTATCAACCAAAATATTATCGTGAATTTGGGCGACAAAGTTGCTCGCGGTGACATCTTGGCAGACGGTCCGTCAACAGATATGGGTGAGCTTGCGCTTGGTCAAAACATGCGTGTAGCGTTCATGACGTGGAATGGTTACAACTACGAAGACTCGATTTTATTATCTGAGCGTGTACTTCAAGAAGACCGTTTAACTTCTATTCATATTCAAGAATTATCATGTGTAGCGCGTGATACTAAGTTAGGTGCAGAAGAAATTACTGCCGATATTCCTAACGTAGGTGAAGCTGCACTTTCTAAACTTGATGAATCTGGTATCGTTTATATTGGTGCGGAAGTTACTGCTGGTGACATCCTTGTTGGTAAAGTAACGCCTAAAGGTGAAACTCAGTTAACTCCTGAAGAAAAATTGCTTCGTGCAATCTTTGGTGAGAAAGCGGCTGACGTTAAAGACTCATCTTTACGTGTTCCATCTGGTACTAAAGGTACAGTTATCGATGTTCAAGTCTTCACGCGTGATGGCTTAGAGAAAGATGACCGTGCGATGGCAATTGAAAAAGCACAACTTGACGCTTACCGTAAAGACTTGAAAGAAGAATACAAGATCTTTGAAGAAGCAGCTCGTGAGCGTGTAATTCGTTTGCTTAACGGCCAAGAGTCTAACGGTGGTGGTTCGACTAAACGTGGCGACAAGCTCGTTGACGGTATGTTGTCTGGTTTAGAGCTTGTTGACTTACTTGAAATCCAACCTACAGATGAAGCAATTGCTGAACGTTTATCTCAAATTCAAGTGTTCTTGAAAGAGAAGAGCGCAGAAATTGATGAGAAGTTTGCAGAGAAGAAACGTAAGCTTTCGACTGGTGATGAGTTAACAACAGGTGTTCTGAAAGTTGTTAAAGTTTACCTAGCAGTTAAACGTCGTATTCAGCCTGGTGATAAAATGGCTGGTCGTCACGGTAACAAAGGTGTTGTATCTAACATTTTACCTGTTGAAGACATGCCACACGATGCTAACGGTGTGCCGGTAGATATCGTATTGAACCCATTGGGTGTACCATCTCGTATGAACGTGGGTCAGATTCTTGAGACTCACTTGGGTATGGCAGCTAAAGGGCTTGGTGATAAAATCGAAAAAATGTTGAAAGAACAGCGCACAGTTTTAGAACTTCGCGAATTCTTAGACAAGATTTATAACAAAGTCGGCGGCGAGCAAGAAGATCTTGATAGCTTAACTGATGCTGAAGTCTTAGCACTTTCAGGCAACTTACGTGCTGGTGTGCCTTTAGCTACTCCTGTATTTGATGGTGCTGAAGAAAGTCAAATTAAAGACTTACTTGAATTAGCTGATATTTCGCGTACTGGTCAAACAGTATTGTTTGATGGTCGTACGGGTGAACAGTTTGATCGTCCTGTAACTGTAGGTTACATGTATATGCTCAAATTGAACCACTTGGTTGATGACAAAATGCATGCGCGTTCAACAGGTTCTTACTCACTTGTTACTCAACAACCGCTTGGTGGTAAAGCACAATTCGGTGGTCAGCGTTTCGGTGAGATGGAGGTCTGGGCACTCGAAGCTTACGGCGCAGCATATACACTTCAAGAGATGTTAACTGTTAAGTCGGATGACGTTGAAGGTCGTACACGCATCTATAAGAATATTGTAGATGGTAACCATTATATGGATCCGGGTATGCCTGAATCGTTCAACGTATTGACCAAAGAGATCCGTTCTTTAGGTATCAACATTGAACTGAAAAATGGTGACTAAGTCGTAAGACTCACGATTTTTTAGGAAAAAACAATATTTGTGACCCAGTCGGGTAAGCGTTGCTTCCCGACACACGGAGAAAAAAATTGAAAGACTTGCTCGATATCATGCGTAAGAAAACGGACTCAGATGGTCATGCACCAATTGAGTTTGACCGTATCCGTATTGGTCTTGCGTCACCAGAAATGATTAAGTCATGGTCTCATGGTGAAGTTAAAAAACCTGAGACAATTAACTACCGTACTTTTAAACCAGAACGTGACGGTTTGTTCTGTGCCAAAATTTTTGGTCCAGTAAAAGATTACGAATGCTTGTGTGGTAAATACAAGCGTATGAAATACAAAGGCGTCATTTGTGAAAAATGTGGCGTTGAAGTAACTACAGCGAAAGTTCGTCGTGAACGTATGGGTCACATTGAACTCGCTTCTCCAGTTGCACATATCTGGTTCTTAAAATCGTTACCATCTCGTATCGGTTTATTACTTGATATGACGCTTCGTGATATCGAACGTGTATTGTATTTCGAATCATACGTTGTAACTGACCCAGGTATGACTCCGTTTGAAAAGTATCAACTTTTAACAGACGAAGAATACTTCAATGCACTTGAAGAACACGGTGATGAATTCACTGCGAAAATGGGTGCAGAAGCGATTCAGGACTTATTAAAAGATATCGATCTTGAAGCTGAAATCGCACGTTTACGTGAAGAAATTCCTCAAACAACTTCTGAAACGAAGTTGAAAAAAGCGTCTAAGCGCTTGAAATTGATGGAAGCGTTCAACGATTCAAACAACAAGCCAGAATGGATGGTGATGAATGTACTTCCTGTACTTCCACCTGATTTACGTCCATTAGTTCCACTTGAAGGTGGTCGTTTCGCGACTTCTGACTTGAACGATTTATATCGTCGTGTCATTAACCGTAACAACCGTTTGAAGCGTCTTCTTGATCTTGCAGCACCAGACATTATCGTACGTAACGAAAAACGTATGTTACAAGAGTCTGTAGATGCATTGCTTGATAACGGTCGTCGTGGTCGTGCAATTACTGGTTCTAACAAACGTCCGTTAAAATCTTTGGCAGATATGATCAAAGGTAAACAAGGTCGTTTCCGTCAGAACTTACTAGGTAAGCGTGTTGACTATTCTGGTCGTTCGGTAATTACTGTAGGTCCTACTTTACGTCTTCACCAATGTGGTCTTCCGAAGAAAATGGCACTTGAATTATTCAAGCCATTCATTTTCGCGAAACTACAAGCTTCAGGTCAGGCAACAACCATTAAAGCTGCGAAGAAAATGGTTGAGCGTGAGACTCCAGAAGTTTGGGACGTTCTTGCTTCTGTAATTCGTCAACATCCAGTAATGTTGAACCGTGCGCCAACACTTCACCGTTTAGGTCTTCAAGCATTTGAACCTATTCTTATTGAAGGTAAGGCCATCCGTCTTCACCCACTCGTTTGTGCTGCGTTTAACGCCGACTTCGATGGTGACCAAATGGCGGTACACGTTCCATTGACACTTGAAGCACAGTTAGAAGCTCGTGCATTGATGATGTCAACAAACAACATCTTGTCACCAGCAAATGGTGAGCCGATCATCGTTCCTTCTCAGGACGTTGTCTTAGGCCTTTACTACATCACACGTGATGCAATAAATGCTAAAGGCGAAGGCATGGTGTTTGCTGATACTCACGAAGTAAACCGTGCACTTGCAACTGGTCAGGTTGCGATTCATGCTCGTGTTAAAGTACGTGTGCATCAAACTGTTATCAATGAAGATGGTGAGCGTGAACACGGCACTATTATTGTTGAGACAACACCAGGTCGCTGTTTGCTTTGGGAAGTTGTTCCACAAGGCTTAAGCTTTGACATGATCAACCTTGAGATGACTAAAAAGAATATCTCAAAGTTAATCAACTCTTGTTACCGTAAACTTGGTTTGAAAGATACAGTTATCTTTGCTGACCAATTAATGTACTTGGGCTTCCGTCAAGCGACTCGTTCAGGTGTATCTGTAGGTATGGAAGACATGTTAATTCCACCTACTAAGCACACAATTATTGATAAAGCAGAAACAGAAGTTCGTGAAATCGAACAACAGTTCGAACAAGGTTTCGTAACTGCTGGTGAGCGTTATAACAAAGTTGTCGATATCTGGGCGCGTACAAACGACCAAGTTGCTAAAGCAATGATGGATAACTTGTCTTATACCGTTGTGAAAAACAAACAAGGTGAAGACGAGAAGCAAAAATCATTCAACAGCATCTATATGATGTCTGACTCTGGTGCCCGTGGTAGTGCGGCACAGATTCGTCAGCTTGCTGGTATGCGTGGCTTGATGGCAAAACCAGACGGTTCGATTATCGAAACGCCGATTAAAGCGAACTTCCGTGAAGGTTTGACAGTACTTCAGTACTTCATTTCAACACACGGTGCGCGTAAAGGTTTGGCCGATACAGCATTAAAAACTGCGAACTCTGGTTACTTGACACGTCGTCTTGTAGATGTAGCACAAGATTTGGTAATTACTGAGCCTGACTGTGGTACAGCGGGTGGTCTAGTAATGACTCCATTCATTCAAGGTGGCGATGTTATCGAGCCATTACGTGACCGTGTATTAGGTCGTGTAACTGCTGAAGATGTACGTCGTGCATCTGATGATGAAGTTGTATTACCTCGCGGTACGTTAATTGACGAAAAAATCGCAGCTCATCTTGAAGAAGCGGGTGTGGATGAAGTCAAAGTACGTTCAGTAATTGCTTGTGAATCTGCTTTTGGTGTATGTGCTAGATGTTATGGCCGTGACCTTGCACGTGGTCACTTGGTTAACCCAGGTGAATCAGTAGGTGTAATGGCAGCACAGTCTATTGGTGAACCAGGTACACAGTTAACGATGCGTACGTTCCACGTTGGTGGTGCTGCGAGCCGAACTTCTGCTGCAAACAGTGTTCAAGTACGTAACAAAGGTACTGTACGTTTCCATAACGTGAAAACTGTACAGCATGCAAAAGGTCACTTGGTTTCAGTTTCTCGTTCAGGTGAAATTGGTATTGCCGATGATTTAGGTCGTGAACGCGAGCGCTATAAACTTCCTTACGGTGCAAGCATCTTGTTGAAAGATGGTGAATCTGTAGAAGCTGGCGGTATTGTGGCGACTTGGGATCCGCATACACATCCATTAGTAACAGAAGTTGCTGGTAAAGCACGTTTCAGCCAAATTGCTGATGGCGTAACTGCAACATCAAAAACTGATGATGCAACTGGTATGACTACTGTTGAAATCTTACCTGTAACAGCTCGTCCTGCTTCTGGTAAAGATTTACGTCCTGCGATCGTGTTGGATACAACAGATGGCGGCGAACAGTTCTACTTCTTGCCACAAAACACAATCGTAACTGTTCGCGATGGCGAAACGATTGGTGTGGGTGACGTTATTGGTCGTGTACCACAAGAAACATCACGTACTCGTGATATTACCGGTGGTCTTCCGCGTGTAGCTGACTTGTTCGAAGCACGTAAGCCGAAAGAACATGCAATTCTTGCTGAAGTTTCAGGTGTTGTAAGCTTCGGTAAAGAGACTAAGGGTAAAAACCGTTTGGTAATTAGCCCTGATGATGGTTCTGAGATCTACGAAGAGTTGATTCCAAAATGGCGTCAAATCAACGTGTTTGAAGGCGAGCATGTGAACCGTGGTGAAACTGTTTCTGATGGTCCACAAAACCCGCATGACATCTTACGTTTGAAAGGCGAAGTTGCATTAACTAACTACATCGTGAACGAAGTTCAAGACGTATACCGTCTCCAAGGTGTAAAAATCAACGACAAACATATTGAAGTTATCGTACGTCAAATGTTGCGTAAAGTTGATATCACCGATGGTGGCGATACAAGCTTCATCAAAGGCGAGCAAGTGGATTACATCCGCATGGTACAAGAGAACCAAGCTGTCTTGGCTCAGAACAAGTTCCCTGCGAAGTTCGAACGTCTATTGATGGGTATCACTAAAGCATCGCTTTCTACTGACTCGTTCATCTCTGCTGCATCGTTCCAGGAAACAACTCGTGTGTTAACTGAAGCGGCTGTAACAGGTAAAGAAGATGATTTACGTGGCTTGAAAGAAAACGTTGTAGTGGGTCGCTTGATTCCAGCTGGTACTGGTCTTGCATATCACCTAGAACGTCGTCGTCAAGAAGCAGAAGCTGCTGAACATGAGCTTCACAATGACTTCAGCGAAGTAGACCAAGCATTCAGCCAAGCATTAAACTCAGAACAATTCTAAGTTTGGACTGGCACTAAAAAAGGCACCTAAGGGTGCCTTTTTTATTTATAACAATTAAAAGTGGTAATTACAAAAACATATTGAAGAGCCATTATTTTATTACTTAAGCGGGATAAACCCTCCACAAAAACATATTAGGCTACCTGCTTATGAAGACTGGAGTAAATCTAATGAAAAAAATGATGATGATTGTTAGTGTTGGGTTGATGTCAACAACTTTATTTGTTGGTTGCCAGAATGCAAGCCCAGAAAGTAAACGTATTGGTTCAGCTGCGATTGGTGGTGGTGCAGGTGGTGCCGTCGGTAAACATGTGGGCGGTAATATTGGTGCAGGTTTAGGAGCGGCACTCGGTGCAGGTGTTGCAGCTAATGCAAAAGGGTCTAGTAGTAAAACCGTTCGTAATAGCGCAATTGGTGCTGGTGTCGGTGCGGTATTAGGTGGAGCAGTAATTGGTGGCGACACTGGTGCTGCTGCAGGTGGAGCACTAGGTGGTAGTGCAGGCGCAGCCTATGAAGAGAAGAAAGGGAAGTACTAAAAGTACCCTTAATAATGTTTAAACCTTAGAAGTCTTTATCTTATTAGAGACTTCTTTTTTATGCCTTTTTTATAATTAAAATTTCAATGAGTAGGTATAAAAGGAAGAGCTTTACAAAATATCAATCGATTAGGACAGACGAATAACACAATCTGATCAAATTCCTCATAAAAGAGGATTATGCTTTTTATTAGAACAGATAATAGTGAGTATGGTCATGAAAAAAACAATTGGATTAGTTTCTGCTGTGATGCTGTCTACGCTTATGTTTACAGGTTGTCAAAATATGAGTCCATCTGACCAGCGTATTGGTGCAGCAGCAGCAGGTGGTGCACTAGGTGGTGGTTTAGGTAACCATGTAGGCGGTGGTGTGGGTGCAGGCTTAGGCGCAGCAGTAGGTGCTGGTGTTGGTTCAAATACCCAAGGCGGTAGTAAGCAAACCACGACTAAGAGTGCGATCGGAGCGGGTATCGGTTCTGTGGTAGGTAAAGCAATATTGGGTGGTGACTCTGGTGCTGCAATTGGCGGTGCGATTGGTGGTGGTGCTGGTGCAGCGATTGAAGAGAAAAAATAAAAATTTAGCAAATTAATAAAATAAGCGCTTATTCAGCGCTTATTTTTATTGTTGAAAGGGTTTTGCTTTTTTACGTCTGATATAAAGCGTTTTTTGAACTTCAGCAATTCTTACTCCAGTTTCATCAAAAATGTTTAAATGATAGGTTCTTAAAACAGGTTCGAAGTTGTCGGCAAGTTCACGAATTTGCTCAATTTCAGCCAAGTCGACTCGAATATCTGCATGCACAGTGCTTCGACCAGGGGAAAGAAAATTAATTTCAGCAGCTTTATCCCAAACAATATATTTTGATCCGAGATGATGCAGCAGAATCATCATATAAAATGGATCAACCATTGAATAAATACTGCCCCCGAAATGCGTTCCAACCAAATTTTGGTTTTTCCAAGTCAGAGGCATTTTTACTCGTACATGACAAAGTTCTAAATTCATGATTTCAATATAAATCCCTGCTCCTCGATAAGGAGGGTAGTGATTAAATAGAAATTTTGAAATCGTAGGATTGTTCTGAAGTCTTCTTAAAATAGCCATAATAGTCAATTTTTTTTATTGAAACAGTATTCATACTAGATAAGTATCATCTTTTTTATATTGATGGCAATGCTCTATCCGACTAACGACATGATCGATTGAAAAACAAGATAGGAAATGATTATGCAGCCAAAAGTTCATACAGTAACAACAAGTGACCAACAAACGCTTTGTGCCAAGACATGGGGCGACGAAAAAAATACACCGTTGGTTTTAGTACATGGTTATCCTGACAATCAAGAAGTATGGGAATCAATCATTGAACATTTAATCAATGACTTCTACATTGTCACCTATGATGTACGTGGAGCGGGTTTGTCATCTATACCAAAACGTATTCGTGATTACCGTTTAGAGCGTTTATCTCTAGACTTACAAGAAGTCGTTGATGAATTATTACCAAATCGTCAATTTCATATGGCTGCACACGATTGGGGTTCGATCCAATCTTGGGAGTCGGCAACAGAGCCTAAATTTAAAGGGCGTTTATTGTCATATACAACAATTTCTGGGCCATGTCTTGATCATGCAGCTTTATTCTTACGTGACAAATTTAAATCTGCACCAAGCCATGTTTTAAAAATATTAACTAAATCATGGTATATCGGTGCATTCCATCTTCCATTACTAGCGCCAACAGTGTGGTCTCTTTTTAGCCCTGAAAAATGGGGGAAAGTTCTGACTCAGTTGGAGAGGAAAAGTAATTTACCTTTAAATAATAATATTAATGCTGATGGTAAATATGGCATTAATTTATATCGTGCCAATTTTATTCCTCGTTTAACTGGCCCACGTCAACGTTATGCGCAATGTCCAGTTAAAGCGGTTATTTTAAAATATGATACTTTTGTGAGCCCTGAATATATCACTGAGGCTATGCCAAAGTGGGTAGAAAAATTTGAATATGTAGAGCTTGAAGCAAATCACTGGGCAATTCTGAGTGAGCCTGCGAAAATTGCAGATCATATTCGTCAGTTTATTAAGGCTCAAGCTTAATGATTGAGTGACTGCATAAAACAGTTAATTCGGCGATATTTTCGGCTTCATAGATCTGAATCTGATAGAATATCGCCTTTTGTTTTGCTCTGAATTTATTCATGAATGCTGTCGTTATTGCGATTGCAGTGATGTTTTTATTATCACTGGCACGCGTTTCTGTCGTACTGACTTTAGTGGTTTCTGCCATTGTAGGCGGCCTCGTAGCAGGTTTAAGCCTTTCTCAAACCGTTGATGCCTTTAACGCTGGTCTTGGTGATGGTGCTGAAGTCGCACTTGCCTATGCAGTGCTAGGAGCATTCGCTCTAGCACTTTCAAAATCTGGTTTACCTGATTTACTTGCTCATAAACTTATTGGTTTGTTGGGAATGGAAGCGGGAAAAAGCCGTCAAACTAAAGTGAAATATCTACTATTAGGTATTTTACTTATTTCAGCTATTTTCTCTCAGAACCTTATTCCGGTTCATATTGCCTTTATTCCTGTACTCGTTCCGCCATTATTACGGGTAATGAACCATTTAAAGTTAGACCGTAGAGCAGCAGCCTGTGTGCTTACGCTAGGTTTAGTCGGAACTTATATTTTCCTTCCAGTTGGGTTTGGTGCAATTTTCCTTGAACAAATTTTGATGGGAAATATCAACAAGGTCGGTGCGGCGTACGGCTTGCATGTAGAGCGTGGGATGATGTCAATTGGCATGGCCATTCCAGTTTTAGGAATGGTTTTAGGTACTTTGGTTGCTGTATTTATTAGCTACCGGAAACCAAGGATTTATGCCGATCGCGCTATTACGCCAACCACAACGATTGATTTAGATAAGCCTCTTCGTGCAACTACTCAAGTCGAAACAGCTGACTTAAAAGCAGATGCTGAAGAGTTAAAGCATGAGGCAGAGCAGGCACCAGTGATTGCGAAGAAAACCATTTTTATGGCACTCCTTGCAATCGGTCTGACACTCGCTGCACAGCTCTATTCCGGTTCAATGATTTTGGGTGGTTTAGTCGGTTTTGCTGTTCTATCTACCGCCGGAATTTTTAAGTGGCAAGATGCAGATGATGTCTTTGTACAAGGCATGCGGATGATGGCCTTGGTGGGTTTCATTATGATTTCCGCTGCGGGCTTCGCATCGGTAATGACCCATACGGGAGATATTAATCAGCTAGTGAACGGTGTAGTCGATATTATCGGAGATAACCGAGCACTTGCGGCTTTCTTAATGCTTTGTATTGGTTTATTTGTCACAATTGGTATTGGTTCATCTTTCTCAAGTGTACCTGTACTTGCTGTCATTTATGTACCTTTATGCGTACAGTTTGGATTTTCACCATTAGCGACTATTGCCCTTATTGGGACGGCAGCAGCATTAGGCGATGCAGGTTCACCAGCTTCTGAATCAACCTTAGGGCCAACAGCTGGTTTAGGTGTAGATGGGCAACATGATCATATTTGGGATACGGTTGTACCTACATTTATTCATTTTAATATTCCGCTATTAATTTTTGGCTGGATTGCTGCAATGGTTTTATAGGTTTTTTATAAAATATTGAATGATTAACCTTCTTAATGATGATCTTTAGATTTAAATTAAGAAGGTTTTTTTATTGAATAAATAAAAGATGTATTTAAAATAAATTATATTAAAATACTCAGAATTAAAAAGTATATTAAAATGGTTGGTGATATAAAATAATCTTGATTAATAAGGTTGGGTTTAAAACCAATTAAAATAGTTGGTTAATATATAATTTTATTTAAAACAGATATTTAAAAATAAAAGATAAAATAATTTTATAATGAGTATTGCATGATTTTAAAATACATGTTTATTATAAATATAAATAAGTTTGGAGATATTAAAGTGTTCAAAAAAGCTTTGGTTGTTGCATTAATGGGGATGTCTTCTTTTACTTTTGCTGGTAACTGGCAAGTGAAATTTGGTGGTAGTGTTGTCGCTCCTTCGGAAGATACGACACTTGCTGAAAACACTGTAGTTAAAGCAGACAATGAATATGCATTTACACCATCAGTAGAATACTTTTTTGGCCAATCTCCATTTTCGGCTGAATTATTATTAGCAACACCAATTAACCATGATGTATTGCTAAATGGAAATAAAGTAGCGAGTCTTAAACAGTTACCACCAACCATTACTGCTAAATATAATTTTAAAAATTCGACTCGTTTCACGCCGTATATTGGTGTTGGTGCTACAGCATTTATTGCTTGGGATGAAGATGGCATTGTAAAAGATGTGAAAGAAGATTTTGGTGTAGCAGGACAAGTTGGTTTTAATTTCCAGCCTGCTGATGCTAAAAACTGGGGAGTATTTGTAGATGTTCGTTATGCTGATTTAAGTCCGAAGGTTACTTTAAATGATGGGACTAGATTTAATTTAGATATTAATCCATTTGTTTACACTTTAGGTTATAGCTATAAATTTTAAGCATAATAATAAATAGAACAATATAATAATAAACCTAGACTCAGGCACCTCACATATATTTTATGTGAGGTTTTTTTATGAGTTTTACTTGCACTAAAAAAAGCATAAAACAGACAGTTTTCTACACATCTTATGCATATTTTTTTCTAAACTAATTTTTATTCATTACAAAACATGGAAATAAAATCATGAACAAAAAATTAGCGATGTATTTGGCTCTTTTTAGTGGTATTGCCTTTGCACAGAGTTTGCAAGCTGCAAGTTTCTCGTGTGATGCTGCAAAAACTAAAACGGAAAAAAGTATATGTAAAAACCGTTCTTTAAATGATGCAGATGTAAAAATGGCAACAACCTATCAAATTGTTCTGCATGCTTTACCAATGGGTGGGCGTGATAGCCAGAAAGATGCTCAATACCAATGGCTGAAAAAAAGAAATGCTTGTGCTGCTGGTGTAAGTTGTATTGCTAAAGCTTATCAACAACGTCAAAAGCAGTTAGACACAATATTGCAAGATAGAGTGCTAAGCCATGGCCCATTTTAATTAGAGTAAAAATTTTTAATATTCAGGATTGAAAAATTCTAGAAGTACTCCATTCATAAAGCATTCGAGAACAAACAGACTTCAAAATTTAAGGAGTGATTTATGAGTGAACAAGCATCACAAAATTATAGTTTCCAAGCGGAAGTTGCACAGCTTTTACATTTAGTGACGCATTCTCTCTATTCTAACCCTGAGATTTTCTTACGCGAGCTTATCTCTAATGCATCAGATGCATGTGATAAGTTGCGCTTTGAAGGAATTAATCATCCTGAATATTATGAAAATGATCCAGATTTACATGTACGAGTCATTTTAAATAAAGAAGATAAGACTTTAACGATTTCTGATAACGGTATTGGCTTAAACCAGCAAGAAGCGATTGATAACTTGGGTACCATTGCAAAATCGGGTACTAAAGATTTCATGTCAAAATTGACTGGTGATCAAAAAGCAGATGCTCAGTTGATTGGTCAGTTTGGTGTTGGCTTTTACTCAGGTTTTATTGTTGCCGATAAAATTACGGTGGAATCACGCCGTGCAGGTCTAGATGCATCTGAAGGGGTGCGTTGGATTAGTGGTGGTACAGGCGAGTTCGAAGTCCAGCAAATTGATAAGGCTTCACGTGGTACCGACATCATTCTTCACTTGCGTGATGACGCGCTGGATTATTTAGAATCTCATAAAGTTAAGCAGATCATTAATAAATACTCTGATCACATTAGCTTGCCAATTGAAATGCAAAAAGAAGTTTGGCAAGAGGAAGAGGCGGCTGAAGGCGAAGAGTCTAAAGGCGGTCAAATGGTCAAAACTGGCGAGTGGGAAGCGATCAACTCGGCAAGTGCGTTATGGACACGTAACAAGAGTGAAGTGACTGAAGAGCAGTACATTGAGTTTTATAAAAACTTAACTCATGACTTTGATGCACCACTAGCTTGGGCGCATAACCGCGTTGAAGGTAGTACCGAATATACCCAATTACTTTATATTCCAAGTAAAGCGCCACATGACATTTTTACTCGTGAAGCAAAAGCGGGCATTAAGCTCTATGTGAAACGTGTCTTTATTATGGACGATGCGGATAATTTAATTCCAAATTATCTACGTTTTGTTCAAGGTGTAGTGGACAGTGCTGATTTACCACTGAATGTCAGCCGTGAGTTGTTGCAAGAAAGCCGTGATGTAAAAACGATTCGAGAAGGTAATGCACGCCGTGTATTAACTGTGCTTGATGGTTTGGCTAAATCGGAAGATGAAAAAGACCAAGAAAAATTCAAGACCTTCTATAGTGAGTTTGGCTCAGTTATTAAAGAAGGCTTGGGCGAAGACTTTGGTAACCGCGAACGTATTTTAAAATTATTACGTTATGCGACTTCAACAAATGATGAAGTAACGACTTCTTTCGCTGACTATAAGGCACGTATGAAAGAGGGCCAAAAAGCCATCTATTATGTGACTGCTGATAGTTTAGCGGCAGCGAAAAACTCGCCACAGCTTGAGTTGTTCAAGAAAAAAGGCATTGAAGTATTATTAATGGCAGAGCGTGTTGACGAATGGGCAATGAACTTTGTTCAAGAGTTTGAAGGTACGCCATTAAAGAATGTCTCTAAAGGCGCGGTTGATTTAGGTGACTTGCAAGATGCTGAAGAGAAAAAAGCACTTGAGCAAGCAGCTGAACAGTTCAAACCTGTTGTTGATAAGCTAAGTGATTCATTGAAAGCGAAAACCAAAGAAGTACGCGTAACTACGCGTCTGGTCGATTCTCCTGCGTGTTTAGTAACAAGCGAAGGTGAGTTATCACCTCAACTCATCCGTATGTTAAAACAAGCGGGGCAAGAAGTTCCTGAAATCAAACCAATTTTAGAAATTAACCCTGAACATCCATTAGTGAAAAAACTTGAAGGTTCAGAACATTTTGATGATTTGGCAAATGTGATTTTCGATCAGGCCGTTATTGCTGAAGGTGGTTTACCAGAAGACCCGGCAGCTTATGTAAAACGTATTAATAGCTTATTGCTGAAATAATTCGGTATAAAAAAAAGCCTCTGAACCTTCAGGGGCTTTTTTGTGGATAAAGAAAGAGTTATCCACAACTTGGTGATTTCTGACTAAAAATTAGCTTCTAGATTCATTTGAACGCTGAGTTGATGTTTCGGATCATCATCAATATGGTTAAAAAAGTTAAGGTCATTTTGCATAAAAAGCCAATTTCGCCACACAGGCTGGCGCCATGAAATATAAGGTCCCCAGCTATTTAGTCGCATATCATTTTTGGTATATACACCACCACTATAAACACCGTAAGTCAGACTATTATCTTTTACAAACTCAAATTGTTGAAAAGTCCAATTTCCCCAGTTGTAATCTTCATTTTCGCTCTTGTTTACATTAAATTTATTTGAAAATAATGTGTTATCTTGCATTTTCTGCGTTAGGTTTAAGGTAGTTTCAGTATAGTGCCGGCTGGTCGAACCATAGCGAAAGACCTGTTCAGTATCCAAACTAATGTTATGCCTTAAATTCCATTTTTTCTTGGCCAAAAATTGTACATAGACATCACTTTCTGAGTTTGAACCTAAATCAAGATTATTTTCAAAAGGCATCCAGGTTGAAATGGTGGTCCAGCTTGCAGTGAGTGGATTAATTGGTTCAATTTGATTTGATGAAGCCTTCTTTTTTTTCTTACCCAAGGCTTTATAAGGTTGTTTAGGCTGTGTTGCACGCTTCCATAACGTATCATTCCCAAATACAGCTATAAGCTCTTGAATTAGAGCATCGTCTGATAAAGCATTGCTTGTTTCTAGTTCACAAGGAGAGCGAGAAAGTGATTGTCTTTTGACTTTAGTGAAACTCGTAGAAGAATAGGGGTAACGCCGTGACCGTTGATGTTTTGATGAATTATAAAAAAATTGAGTATGAGGAAGTAAAACCAATATACCCAAACTATAAATACAAATGAAGAAAGTTGATCTATTTTGAAATGGGAAAGAAGAGAATTGATTCATTTTTCTAAAGACAAGAATCAAAATTGAAAATTAGAACAATATCTTAAGATGCGAAGCTTAAATTTTTATTTAAAAATTTTATTATTGATCACCTTGGATGAGGTTCCAAGGTGATCTTAATGAGTTTAGAAAAGTGCTTCTAGGCGTAAGAATGTGCTTACATAATGATTGCGATCTTCGCGGTGATCATTAATGTAATTTACATCTCCCTGAACAAAGAACCATTCACGCAAAACGGGTTGGCGCCATGAAACAAAAGGCCCCCAACTATTTAGGCGCAAGTCATTGTCGCTGTAATAACCACTGGTATAAATACCGTAGTTAAAACGGTTATTTGCAAAGAAACTATGTTGGCGGAAAGTCCGGTTTTCCCATTCTAAATCATCGTCTTGGTCATCGGCATAGGTTAAGCTGAACTGATTCGATAAAATCGGGTGGTTTGGTTTGGCATGTGTAAGTTCAAGATTAGTACGTAAGTAGTTTTCGCTGTCTATGCCATAACGATAAATTTGCTCAGCATAAAACTTAAAATCATTACGGAGTTGCCAATCTCTCGATGCTTTTAAACGAACGTAAATATCGTCTCCAGAACGAATACCTAAGTCAGCATCTGTTTCAAAAGGCAATTTTTTCGAGAAATCTGACCAACGTAATGCGATTGAACTGTTGTCATCTCGAGTTTGCTTACCATCTAGCTTCTTATTTGAATCTTGATTCGGGTTCTGGTTAATATTGGCTGGGCTATTATCAAATTCGTTATCTAAAGAGTCATCACCAAACACGACGCTTAGACGTTTTTCTAGAGTAGGTAGCTTAATCCTACCGCGAATTCTGGGCTTAATTTCAAAGTTATCGTATTCATTCCAATAGTTATCGACCATTACGCGGATGGTTGCTGTAGCAGGTTTCTGTGGATCGACTTCACCAAACCAGTTATCAATTTTTTCAGAAGTACGATCGGCCCAATGACGAATGTTCTTTTGTTTACGGTCAACCCATGTTTGATCTTCTGTTTGTTCGGTAGGTGGAACAATAGGTTGATTAGACTGCTCTGGAAAAATGGTGGGGGTCGCATCTACCCAGCGCGGAATCTGATCTAGAAGATTTTCATCCGTTGTGGCTTCGGTTTGGACTCCAGAGCTTGAACCTTCGACCATTTGAGTTGAAGAAGTATGAGTTGCCTCTGCATGAGTTATGCACACCGAACCAAACCCAAGCGTTAAAAGTGCAAAAAGCTGCCGGTACGGCATTACGTGAAATGTTTTCATATCTATCTTTATGTTTTGTTGTTGTTTCCACTTTTGTTGATTTTTCTAATAAAATCAAGAGGGAGACACAAAAGTTAAGTAAATTTAACTTTTCTTACATATTTGAAATAAATTAAAAAGTTTAAGCTAGTAGCGATTATTTTTACATAAAAAAATCCCCCAGTTAAGGGGGATGATAGATCAAGGAAACTTCAAATTCCGATCATTAAACACATAAAAAACAGAACATTACAGCGCGAATATTCTAAGCGGCAATGATAAACTGATTTTAAACAATTGGATAGTTCTTTTTTTAGAACGCTCTATTGCTAAAATGGTGATAAAACATACGATTTAATCACACTTTTAATTGTGCTGATTTATTTCTGTGGAATATCACATGATTCATCATTACAAACAGCCGCATCATCCTGTTCAACTTCTTCAGCATTTGCTTTGAGCTGTGCTTGCTCTAAGACGTTTAAAAAGACTTCACGTGGTTGAGCACCTGCAAGCGCAATTCTTTGATCAAATACAAAAAAAGGCACGCCAGTAACATTTAACTGCTCTTTCGCAATTTTTTCGTCATGACGAACAAAGTCAGATAGTTCATTTGTATCTAATACAAATTCAACTTCGGCATTATCAAGACCAATACGAGAAGCGATTTCTTCAACAACCTCACGTTCACCAATTGCCAAACCTTCGGTCATATAAGCATGAAAAAAAGCTTCTTTTGCTTGGTTGCCTAAGCCTTTGCTTTGTGCAAGGTGAATAATACGGTGTGCATTGAAACTATTGCCAGAGTTAGCCTTTTGCCATTGGAAATCAATACCTTCAGAGGCAGCCATGGCCGCAATATTGCGCTCCATTTCTTCCATCTCTTCATAGGTGCGGCCGTATTTTTTAGCCAAACGTTCTGTATTGGATGTGTCATGTTTTGCTGGTGCATCAGGATCTAATTCAAAACTATGCCAGTGAATTTCAAGCTCAATACCTGCTTCAGCAGCTACATGTTCAAGGCGTTTTTTGCCGATATAACAGAAAGGACAAACTACATCAGACCAGACATCAACACGCATGGGAGAATCTCATAAATTTTAATTACCCATCATAATAGGGATGATGTACAAGGATTTAAAGCTTTGAATAGCGAATAGAGTGTTGCGTATTGTGAAATAAATGGCATATAAAGAAGATATAAGCTCTATTTCATAACTATAAAGAGCAAAACTATAAGAAGGGAAATAGGAGGTGTGTATGCGCCGAGTTTTGATTGCAATTGCAAGTCTGGTTGTTATCACGAGTATTATTTTTTTCACCTATCAACATATCAAACAGCAACAGGCCAAAGACAGTAGCCAAATGTTTGATGTGGTCATGACTGAAAAAATGAACCAGCTTTATGACCAAGCACAAGACTGGTCTAAGCCCATCCAACTTGATATTCACGATAAACGTTTGGCAGGTCACTATAAGCAAATTTCAGAATTTCTCTTAAGTTATTGGATTCAAAATATAAATGCACGTAATGAATATTTAAGAGAATTAAAAGCAGCCAAGTGGGATACTTTTTTAAATGTTGATCGTTTAGATCTTGATAAAAAACAGAAGTATGTGGAAACAGAAAAAATGTTAGCCGATGTTCGTACGGCTTCAGATAAATATCAAACTCAATATGAAAAAATTCATAAAACTTTCTTAGCAAAAGTTCAGGAATTATCTGTGGATGCAGAGATGAGGCAACTGCTGGAAATGAAATTGGGGTCTCAACAAAAGGCTGATCAAGATCACGCAATTTTTATGATTGAACTGCAAATTTTAGATAAAGCAGAAGAAATGTTTAAACTTCTAAAAAACTATCCATGGCAAAAGAAAGACCAAATGATTTTTTTTCATGAAAATGCCCAAGTCAAAAAATTTAACCAGCTTTACCAAGATGTTTTAAAGCTGAATGCAAAAGTTGAGAAAATTAAGAAAAGGAACGTAGCTGCATTAGAGGGAGATTTAAAAGAATAAATTGAACGTGAGCATCAAAATTTATGGATTGGTGCTCTTAGCTTTTCCTTTAGTTAAAAAAGATTGTAATAAACTTTGAGAAGTTTGTAGTTTGATTAACTGCTGGGACACGTGCACGAGCTCAGTTTGCAGCTTTTCTTGAACTACTGAACACAGCGTAAATACGCGTTCATCTAAATCAAAACAAGGCAACAAGACCTGAATGTCTTTTAGATTCATTCCTGCATCATTTAATATTTTAATTTTCTTAATATTTTCAATATCTTTTTGCGTATAACTTCGATAGTTATTACTCGCCCGATGAGGCTGTATAAGCCCTAAACTCTCATAATAACGCAGCATACGAGGGCTTACTTTTGTGAGTTCGGCAACTTTGGCAAGGTTCATAAAATAGGGTTGACCTTAACATCGGTGTCATAGTTTAGCATGTTTATATCTTTCAAAATGGTACTTGTTCCATGATTAGAAAACTCATTTTATTGGTGTTATTCGGCTTCATGTCATTTGTTGCAAATGCCAAAACAATTGAACTTCGGGAGAACAACATGCGTCAAATATTTGTACTTCATGGTTATTCAGCTTCTATAGATGATCATTGGTTTTTAGATTTAAAACATCAAATAGAAGACGAACATACAACGGTTACCTTAATTCCATTTCCAGATTCTGAGCATCCAGATGTGGATGCTTGGCAGAAGGTTTTAGATCAACAGATCCCTAGTGTGGATGAAAATACCTATTTTGTTGCACACAGTTTAGGAGTGATTACGTTACTGCACTTTTTACAAAGACATGATTATCAAAACATTGGTGGAATGATTTTAGTATCCGGATTTTCTGGAACTATTTCAGATTTTTCTCCACTCGATGCTTATATAACAAAAAGCAAAGTCGACACGAGTTACTTTCATCGTATAAAGAAAAAGCTTGTGTATTTGTCTGATAATGATGATTTGGTTCCACCAAAACTTACGATTCAATTCGCTAAAGAAATTGATGCGCCGTACATTACAGTACCAAATGGCGGGCATTTTTTAGGAAGGGAAGCTTATACGACGTTTCCACAAGTCGTGAATTCTTTAAAAGAGATGTTAGAGAACTAATAAAAATCCCCGTATTGATCGGGGATTTTACTTTTTGAAAACTCATTATTGTCATTGAAAGTTTATTAAGGCTGATAAAGGACACCCAATATTTTAGAAGGTAATACAATTACATCGAAAGTTAAGGCAAAAGGAAGTAATGGCAAGTTTGCTAACTTCTCCTTAGTTGATAAGGACACTTTTCCGCTTTTATCGTGAAGATATTTGATTCTGACGTGATAGGGCTTAGATAAATGGGTTATTGTTTTAAGATTGTTTACAGGAGGATAAACAGTTCCTTCAAGATTAAGATCAAATTTATGTGATTCTAATTTTTCTGTGCAGTCACACTGAACCACGCCATATTGTTTGAATAAAGCTAGTTCCTTTTCATTCAGTTTTCCATGAGGCGGATTATAAGAAAATCTCATGTGCCCGCTAAAATGGTTACTGTTGGAAGCAGGTGCAATAAAATCCAGATCATTACTTATTTGAATATATTGTGGATTTAACTGGTTAATTAATTGAATGAAATCGTTACCGCCTTTACTAATGACATAACTATATTTTTTACCTGCGATGACAATACTGTTCTCCGGTTCATTAGGGAGAGATATTGATGGCTTTCCGAATGCCATTACATCATCCTCAACTAAAGTGATCCATTCATGGCCTGACTCATATTTTGTAAATAGCTCTCGTGTACTTTCACCAATAACGCGATTACTCGTACAACCAGTGAGAAATAAACTGACTAGCAGGCAGCTCATGAGAATGTTCTGATTTAATATTTTAAAGTTCATTATTTCTGTTGAATTCAATGGATTTATAAAAGTCTGACTATAAACAAAAGATCTTAATATTTAAATCTAACAGTATGATCTGACTTAGTCACATTCAGGCTAATTTCTAAAATATTTTTATAAAGAACCTTACTATTACATTAAAAATTTTAATTATATTTACCGTTTATCTGAGCCTTACTGAATCGACTTCGACTTTGTTGTAGCCTATTTATAGATACTTTTAATTTAATCATCATCTTTTAATTTGAATAGGGTGACTGATTTTTGGAGCAAGTTATGAACTTTCTAAAACAATCAGCTTTGATCGCTGCATTTGCTTTTATGGGGTTGCCGACTGTTCAAGCTGAAGAGGTCGCTACGTTACCTACAATTCGCGTTATGGCTGAATCTGAGCTGCGTGAAGAGGTGGGGTTTGTACCATTTCAAGAAGATAAAAAAGTGCGTCAGGCTCTGCAACATCGTGAGTATAAAACTCATTATGATATACAGAATGCTTTAGTCCCTGAAGGCATGACTACAGTAGATTATCAGCCAGTCATGGCGCAGCCAGATTTGTCTCAACTTTCTCCGTTTCTGCAAGAATATATTTTAGCGGTAGCAGGAGGAATACAATCCTCTGACCCAACCAATGGTATCTTTGAAATGTTAAGACCTTTGAACATTAATCGAAGTAATGTTGATGCTTATCGTGAGGGTACGATGAAAGTGAATATTCAAGATATTATAGATTTACAGAAGAAAATCGAAAATGGATTAGCTGGTCGATAAAAAAATCCCCGCATAAGCGGGGATTTCTTTTACGAAGTATTTAAGAATTAAACACGTTCGATAATCGTTGCAATACCTTGACCAAGGCCGATACACATAGTCGCAAGACCGATTTGAGTATCTTGTTGTTCCATTACGTTTAACAACGTAGTGGTGATACGCGCACCAGAACAGCCTAGTGGGTGACCCAAAGCAATTGCACCACCATTTAAGTTAATGATGTCTTGCTTGTCATAAACGCCTAAGCCTTTCATTACTGATAAGCCTTGAGCAGCAAATGCTTCATTTAATTCGATAGTTTGAATATCAGCCATCGTTAAACCAGCACGTTTAAGCGCTTTTTGAGTTGCTGGAACTGGACCGTAACCCATGATTGCAGCATCACAACCTGCAACTGCCATAGAGCGAATCACAGCGCGTGGTTTTAAACCTAACGCTTGTGCGCGCTCAGCAGACATAAGCAACATTGCAGAAGCACCGTCAGATAAAGCTGAAGATGTAGCCGCAGTTACAGTACCGCCTTTCGGATCGAATACAGGACGTAATGCTTTGAATGATTCAAGATTTGCATCTGGACGAATCACTTCATCGATGTCGCAAAGGATTTTAAAACCATTTGCATCGTGGCCTTCAACACCAACGATTTCGTTTTTGAAACGACCTTCTTGTGTTGCAGCCCAAGCACGGCGGTGAGATTCAACACCAAAAGCATCTTGTTCTTCACGGCCAATGCCATTCATGCGACCTAACATTTCAGCAGTTAAGCCCATCATGTTAGATGCTTTAGCGTAGTGTTTAGATGCTTCTGGGTTAAGGTCGATGCCATGCATCATACCTACGTGGCCCATGTGCTCTACACCACCAATAATGAATATATCACCTTGGTTGGTTGCAATCTGCGCAGCAGCAGTATGAAGCGCTTGCATAGATGAACCACAAAGACGGTTAACAGTTTGACCTGCCACAGTTTTTGGTAGGTCAGCCAATAAGCCGATGTTACGTCCAATGTTCATACCTTGCTCTAGAGTCTGGTTTACACAGCCCCAGATTAAGTCTTCAACTTCATTGGTATCAAACTGGTTACGAGCAACGAGTGCACGAACTAATTCAGCAGATAAGCTGTCAGCACGTACATTGCGGAACATACCGTTTTTGGTTTTACCCATTGCAGAACGTACGCCATCAACGATGACAACGTCACGTGGATTTAAAGTAGCCATTCACGTTGCTCCTTAACCGTAGAATTTTTTGTTGTTAGCAGCCATGTCACGCAACATTTGTGGCGCTTCATAAGCCTTACCTAAGTGTGCATATTTGTCGCAAAGCGCAACATATTCAGCAACACCTGTTTGGTCGATATAACGACATGGACCACCACGGAATGGAGGGAAACCTACACCCATAATCATTGCCATATCAGCTTCAGCTGCAGTTGCAACGATGTTGTCTTCTAAGCAACGAACTGTTTCGTTACAGAAAGCAAGCATCATGCGGTCAATGATTTCTTGGTTATCAAACTCGCGTTTTTCACCCGTTACGAAAGGAGCAATGATTTCATACGCTGTTGGATCAACAGTTTTTGCTTTCTTGCCTTTCTTGTCGAGTTCGTATTTGTAGAAACCAACGTCATTCTTTTGACCAAGACGTTTAGCTTCGTACATTGCTTGGATTGAACCTTTGTAGTCTGGCTTCATACGGTCTGGGAAACCTTCAGCCATCACTTCTGCACCATGTACACCAGTGTCGATACCTACAACGTCGATGAGGTAAGCAGGACCCATTGGCCAGCCAAACTTAGACATTACATTGTCAACTTGCTGGAAGTCTGCGCCGTCTTTTACAAGAAGGTCAAATGCACCAAAGTAAGGGAACAATACGCGGTTAACCAAGAACCCTGGGCAGTCGTTTACAACGATTGGTGTTTTACCCATTTTTTGAGCGAGAACAACAGTTGTTGCAATTGCTTCTTCAGAAGTCTTTTCACCACGAATCACTTCTACCAATGGCATCATGTGAACTGGGTTGAAGAAGTGCATACCAACAAAGTTTTCAGGACGTTGTAATGCTTTCGCTAAACGTGTAATTGAAATTGTAGACGTGTTAGACGCAATAATCGTGTTTTCACGAACATGCTTTTCAGTGTCTGCAAGAACGATTTCTTTAACTTTTGGATTTTCTGTAACCGCTTCGATCACGATGTCGACTTCTTTAAACTCATCATAGCTTAAAGTAGGGCGGATACGTGCAAGGGTTTCACCCATTTGCGCAGGTTTCATTTTCTTACGTTCAACTTGTTTAGTTAACAAGCTGTTCGCTTCTGACATACCTAGAGCAAGTTGTGGATTACCAATATCTTTCATGATAATTGGAGTGCCTTTGCTTGCCGCTTGGTAAGCAATACCACCACCCATGATACCAGCGCCAAGTACAGCTGCTTGATTTACAGGGTGAGCACCTTTTTCATGTTTCTTAGCAGTTTTCTTAACAATTTGGTCATTGAGGAATAAACCAATCAATGCACCAGCTTGTGGAGTAATTGCTGCTTTAGCAAAACCTTCAGCTTCAGCTTTTAATGCTTCGTCACGCGCAAGGCTTGCACCTGCTTGTAATGAGTCAAGTAATAATTTTGGAGCAGGGTATTGAGCAGGATTCGCTTTAGCAAGTACAGCACCTTTTGCTGTGTTGAACGCCATCATTTGTTCAAGCGGGTTCAATTTTACAGCATCAAGTTTTTCTTGACGTTTTGCTTTCCAGTTTAAACGACCAGAAATTGCTTGCTTAACTAAATCTGTTGCAGCATCAAGTAATTTATCAGCAGCTACAACCGCATCTACAGCACCGTCTTTTAATGCAGCAGCCGGTTTTTTAGGAGCAGCCATCGCCATCCATTCAACCGCGTTGTCGATACCTATAACACGGCTTAAACGTACGCTACCGCCAAAACCTGGGTAAATACCAAGTTTAATTTCTGGTAAGCCCACTTGTGCAGCTTCTGACATCACACGATAGTCACACACTAAGCACATTTCAAAACCGCCACCTAACGCCATACCGTTAATAGCAACAACTTTTGGAATGTCTAAATCTTCAAAGCTATTGAAGATTTCGTGAACAGGCATAAGCCAGTCAACAATCGCTTTTTCACCTTGAGCGAAATTTTCACCAAACTCGGTAATGTCTGCTCCAACAATAAATGTTGATTTGCCAGAGGTAACAACTAAGCCTTTAATATCATTATTTGCTTTTACCGCAGCAATAGCAGCTTGGAAATCTTCAATTGTTGCACGGTTAAATTTATTGACCGACTCACCTTGTAAGTCAAAGCGGAATTCTGCAATTCCGTCCGAAAGCATTTGGACGGTAATGGCATTGCCAGCGTGGATCATGCCTGATCTCCTTGGTTTTGGAGGACTTCTAAATTGATGTTATGAAGCGTGTGCACAGCTTTGGTACACATTTATGCTTCGCTAATCTTACGATAACTATATCTAAAAAAAACCTGACAAGTTGTATCAAGCCGTGACGCAAGGGTCATCTTATTTTTTATTTAATTCATCTCTAGTAAATGCATAAAAGAAATCATAAAGATAGGTGTAAAACAAAGTCATTTGTTTTAATTTAATTTTTTCTTTATAACGCATTGGAATTATCAAATTTTTATATAAAAACGATTAAGTTTTAAAGCTTAACTTTTTGTCAAAAAAGTCAATTGTTCAAGTCATAGCCTATAAAAGAAAATAGGAATATGCATAAATTTTAAGTCCTTAAAGTTATGGAAAAATAACGTATATTTATTTTTTTTATTTAAAGTATGATCTCTATCATTTGACTTAATTTTTTACATTGGCTTTTTATAAGTCAATTTTGTTAAAATTTGCGCCAATTAAATAAATCTCCGGTTTCTATTGCCTTAAATATAAGGTGAAGTTGCCCCAATCTTTTAAAAGAGTAGCAATATGATTAAGTGGATCATATTAGCGATTTTTGTGATATCAGCATTGTATATCCAACATCGCGGCAAAGTGCGTCACTCGTTTTATCGTCAATTTTTTGACCATTCAACCTTACTCGCACCGATTAACTTTTTAATGTACATCTTTTCAAAGGTGCCGAATCAGCCTTATATCGACACTCAGCATTTTAAAGATTTAAAAGTGTTGGATGAAAATTGGGAAATGATTCGTGATGAAGCGAAAGCTTTATATGATCAAGGTGGGATTAAAGCATCGAGTACTTATAACGACTTAGGTTTTAACTCGTTCTTTAAAACAGGCTGGAAACGTTTTTATTTAAAATGGTACGAATCGAGTCATCCGTCTGCTGCTGAGCTTTGTCCAAAGACCACAGCTCTTCTTAAAACATTGCCGACGATTAAAGCCGCAATGTTTACTGAGCTTGCACCCGATAGCCGTTTGGTAAGACACCGTGACCCATATGCAGGTTCATTGCGTTATCACTTGGGTTTAATTACGCCGAATGATGATCGTTGTTTTATTGATGTTGATGGTGAAAGATACTCTTGGCGTGATGGTCAAAGTGTCGTGTTTGATGAAACGTATATTCATTATGCTGAAAATAAGACCGATCAAAACCGTATCATTTTCTTTGCAGATGTTGAACGTCCAATGAAAGTGAAATGGATGGAACGTTTCAACCATTGGTTCGGTCGTAGTGTGATGACTGCGGCAAGCTCACCGAATGAAACAGGTGACCAAACAGGTGGCTTAAATAAAGCGTTTGGTTATGTCTACCAAATTCGTATTAAAGCCAAAGCATTAAAAGCTAAAAACCGTAAGTTGTATTACTTCTTAAAATGGTTCTTGATGCTTGGGATTTTCTTCCTGATTTTTGTTCGACCATACGTATTTTAATTAAAGCGCCCGAAAGGGCGTTTTTGTTTTAAGCTAAAAATAGTCTGTTATAAGGAATAGATTATTAATAAAATATAGATTAAATCTTTAGTAAATAAGTTCCCCATCTTTGAAAACTTGAATAAGACTCCCTTGCCAACCATAGATGACAACACGATCTGTCTCTGATTCAATCATTAAATATCCTTTTTCTATATCGCCTTCAACAATGATTTCCACTTCAGAATTTGATTCAATATCATATTCTTCTGCCCAAGGTTCGAGTATTAATTTGATTTTCTCGTTTTTCGAGTTTCTATAAATAAACTTTTGTTTTAATCTCATAATTTTATTTTCCTAACTATAATTCCATATATATTATTCTTGTGATTTGTCTTTATCTTTTATTTTGGTAAGGAATTCATCTTGTAGATCTCCACTTAAAATTACTGTCTTCTCATTTTCTGTATATGTCAGCATAAACTCACCAGAAATCTCGTCTAAGCTCACAGGACCATCAATAATACCTAGAATTGTACTTGTAGTATCAATAGTAGTCTGTTTAATAATCTTAAATAAAGTTTCCTTATCCTTTTGAGATAAAGATTGATAAAAAGTGAGAGCATCAAGCCAGTAGGGATCTTTTTTAATTGTATTATCCATTAAAGTGGATGAATAAATATGTTTATAAGTATCGATATATTCATCTGAAACAGTATTTATAAGTTCTTTGACAAATTCTTTAGTATTCATAGGAAGTAACCTTTATTAAGTTTTGTGACTCACTTCACAGTGCTGGCAATTTGTTACAACTATTAAAAACCAATAAGCAATTTTGATTCTACAATGACGCGGTTTTTTCGAAGACTGGTTAGCGGAAGTAGGTTTTAAAATGGCTCATGCTCATCACGCAGTTCATGCACATGTTCATCATATCAAAGTGAGAAAAGAAGACAGTTCTCAAAGCGATTTAAAAACGAAAGTGATGTTACGTAAAGCAGCTTCGACGACTGAAAAACATAAAAAATCTGATGCGAAAAGACATCAATCTGAAGATCAAAATATTAATTTGCACAAGTTCTCAAGTAAGCTTGAAAGTATATCTGCCAACCATAGCAAAGAAAAATGTGCCAAAAACATCCGTATTGCTTTACAAGCAGCAGGTGCAGATGTGTCTAAGCACCCAGTAGCTGCCTCTGATTGGGGGCATACGCTTGAACAAAATGGCTATAAGAAAATTAAACCTGCTTTTAACCGTCCTCAAGAAGGTGATATCTATATTATTGAGCGGACAAGTGGCCACACATATGGTCATATTGCGGGATATACAGGCAATGGCTGGTTCTCGGATTTTCGCCAAAAAACTTATGCTGTCTATAAAGAAAAAGATGTGAAATATAGCTACTATCGTCTCGATTCTTAAAATAGTACGACATAGTCTGTCGGGGCCTATCAAAATCTCTTTTCAAATTTGGCTTCTTGCACAGTAAAGCACTTGAAAAGTAGGGGTGAAAACATCACATTAGCTATTCAGTATTAAGCCATGTCTGCCGATAGTGAATCAAAACGCTCGTCCCCACATTGAAAAAATTTTAGCCCACATGACCCAACTTCCAGGCGTTTATAAAATGCTAGGGAAAGAGGGTGAATTGTTATATGTCGGCAAAGCAAAAAACCTAAAAAATCGGGTGTCGAGTTACTTTGTTAAAACGATTGAGCATCCTAAAACTCAGGCTTTGGTTGCAAGAATTTATAATATTGAAACTTTGGTGACTCGTTCAGAAACCGAAGCATTACTTTTAGAACAAAACCTAATTAAACAACATCGTCCGCCTTATAACATTATGCTGCGGGACGATAAGTCATATGTCTATATTTTTGTTTCGTCAGATAAGCCCTATCCTCGACTTGCGAGCGGTCGTGGCAAAGGGAAGCATCAAATTGGTAAGTTCTTTGGACCTTATCCAAGCGCCTATAGCGCTCGCGATACCTTACTTGTTTTGCAAAAACTTTTTAATGTGCGTCAGTGTGAAAATAGCTACTTCTCACAGCGCAAGCGCCCATGTTTGCAATATCAGATCAAGCGTTGCTCTGCACCTTGTGTAGGTCTGATTTCACCCGAAGATTATAAAGAAGACGTTAATAACAGTATTCGCTTTTTGCAAGGCGACACCAAAGAGTTAAATCAAGAGCTCATTGCTAAAATGGAGCAAGCCGCGGCTGAACTTGAATTTGAAAAAGCTGTTTTTTACCGCGACCGATTGTCTTTGCTTCGTGAAGTACAAGCACAACAGGCTGTTTTTAAGGTTAAGGGTGAAGCGGATATTCTGGCAATTGCATATCAGGCTAGCGTGACTTGTGTGCAAATTATGTATGTACGCAATGGGCGAATGTTGGGTGGTAAAAGTTATTTCCCAGACATGCTTGGCGATGATCTTGGTCAAATGCTCAGTGACTTTATGGCTAACTTTTACTTTCAGGTTGCAGATGAAGTTCCAAATGAACTCATTGTGAATATTGCTTTACCTGACCATAAAGAGTTAGAAGAAGCATTGGCACAGCAGTTTGGTAAGAAGGTCCAAATTAAGAGTAGTGTGCGAGAAACTCGTGCGGAGTGGCTAGAGCTTGCTGAAATGAATGTTCAACATGCCATTAAGGGACAGCTGAGTAATCATTTAGAACTCAATGAACGTTTTCATCAGTTAGAACAAGTGATTGGAAGACCAGTCGATCGTATTGAATGCTTTGATATTAGTCACACCATGGGTGAAGCTCCAATTGCATCATGTGTGGTGTTTGACCAAGGTGGTGCTCGTAAGCGTGATTACCGCCAATTTGCCATTCAAGATATTACCGGTGGCGATGATTACGCTGCCATGCGCCAAGCCTTAACACGACGTTATAAAAAAGCCATATTGCCTGATCTGTTGTTGATTGATGGCGGTAAAGGTCAACTTCACATGGCGATGGATGTCATGCAAGAGCTTGGGCTCGATGCTTTTATGGTGGGGGTCTCTAAAGGTGAAGGTCGTAAACCCGGGCTTGAAACCCTACATTTTACTGATGGCACGAAAATTCAATTACCAGAAGACAATAAAGCATTGCACTTGATTCAACAGGTGCGTGATGAAGCCCATCGCTTCGCAATTACTAAACACCGAGCTAAACGTGATAAACGTCGTAGTACATCAGTTTTAGAAGCAATTCCGGGGTTGGGACCGAAACGCCGTCGAGATTTATTGACTCATTTTGGTGGGATCCAAGGTGTTTTGAAAGCTTCAGAAAAAGAGCTCACACTTGTGCCTGGTTTTGGTGAGATGATGGCCAGAACAATTTATAAAATTCTGCACGAATAAGCATAGGCTTAAAGGTCGAGTGACAAAATAATTCACCAATTACTCAATGATTGACCATTCACATTCCAATCAAAATGATGAAAGATATTTCCTAATAACACTTTCGTTTTAGGGAAAGGAATGTCATTACTGCGAATATTTGAAGAAATAAAAGAAAAGGAATGGATTGAAATACCTGAAGGATGGTTGCAAGGCCGCACGGTTTTTGGTGGCTTTGTTGCAGGGTTATTGATGCAAAAAGCATGTTCAAATATTCACGACTCAAATAAAAGATTATTAAGTTGTAGCATTACTTTTGTTGGCCCTGTACAGCAGGGACCTGCTCAGTTGACTATTGAAATTTTAAGGGAAGGAAAGTCGGTCACTACGCTTGAAACTCGTTTATGGCAAGATGGTGCTGTACAAACTATTTTGGTTGCAAGCTTTGGTGTGCCTCGCACTTCGAATATTGAAGTACGCCAAGAACCTATGGTTCCAGTTTATGCACAGCCAGAAGACTTACAGCCTCTTCCTTTTGCTAGACAAATGCCAGAATGCTATCAACATTTTGATGTATGCTGGGCAGAAGGTCATCATCCTGTTACAGGAAGTCAGTATGCTGACTTTGGAGGATGGTCAAGGTTCTCCCCAGAGAAGCATGAAAATCGTCAAATGACTTTGCCAGATTTAATTGTTCTGATGGATATTTGGCCACCTGGTGTATTGCCGATGTTTAAACAAGTTGCTCCTGCAAGTTCTTTAACTTGGCACATCACCTATGTGCATCCGATCCAGCATCAACTATGTGACTGGTTTAAATATAAAGTGGTAACTGAATATGCTGGTGAAGGTTATTCCACAGAATATGCGCATTTATGGGATCAAAATGATCATTTAATTGCAATTTTACGGCAAACTGTTACGGTATTTACCTAAGCAGTCTACTTCCTCGATTCATATATTTCGTATAAAGTGGCTGTTACAGATAGATACAATATTGAAGAAAGTATTTTTGTCTGTTACAAGATGCTTGAAGACTAAATTGGCGGTGTTTATGACCACAGGGCGAATCCTGAATATCCCAAATATCCTAACGTTGGCGCGTATCGCGCTTATTCCTGTATTTTTGGTGATTGCGTATTGGCCGCCTGCAATGGGTATTGGTGAGCAAGAAGGAAGTATGAGTCGTCATATTATCTTGACTGCAATTTTTGTGTTTGCTGCTATTACCGATTGGTTTGATGGCTATTTGGCACGAACTTTAAACCAGACTTCAGCATTTGGCCGTTTTTTAGATCCAGTTGCAGATAAGCTTATGGTGGCAGCTGCACTGATTGTTTTGGTGCAGTGGAATCCCACCATATCAATGGCTTTTGCTGCAATTGTCATTATTTCAAGAGAAATTACAGTTTCTGCTTTACGTGAGTGGATGGCAGAGCTTGGCGCAAGAACGAGTGTGGCTGTATCGACAGTAGGCAAATATAAAACAGCTTTTCAGATGATTGCCATCAGTGTGTTTTTACTTAATTGGCAGCCTTTAGAAATGCTGGCATATGCCTTGTTATATACCGCTGTGATTCTTACTTTATGGTCAATGTTTATTTACCTAAGAGCAGCTTGGCCTTATTTGAAGCAACCTTAATTTCAGATTGAATGATTAAGCCTTTCTATAATGAAAGGCTTTTTTATTTTCGGATAGTGCAAGAATCGGGTCGTCACCGAGCTTTAGCTACTTTAATGTAAGATATAAGTGCTAAGGAGGTGACACATGCAAATGCTTTCTTCTCGGCAATTTGCTGTAATTGCCACAGTAATTGAATATTTATATGAACATCTGGATCAGCAACCTAGTCTGGACGATGTTGCGAGTCATATGAATTTAAGTTCAGGTTATATTCAACGCCAGTTTCAAGAATGGGTGGGTATTAGCCCGAAGAAATTTGTTCAATATATGAGTTTGCAGCAGGCTAAATATTATTTGATGCAGCAACGTAGCTTATTAGACACTGCTTTAAACACAGGTTTGTCTGGTACCGGTCGTTTACATGATTTGTTTATTCAGCTTGAAGGCATGACGCCTGGTGAATATAAACAGCAAGGTGAAGGGGTTACACTTAATTATTCGATTGAAACGAGTCCCTTTGGTGAGTTGCTGGTTGTAAGTAGTGATAAAGGGATATGTTCTGTTCGCTTTATCGATACTCGTGAGAATATCGAAGAAATAATTAAACAGCAGTTCCCTAAAGCTCAATTAAAAAATCAGGCGCCGATTTGGCATCAACAAATTGCGCAGTGGTTCGAACAAGATTTCTCAGAACACTTACAGCAAAAACTTCCGCTTAACTTGGCTGGAACTCCATTTCAATTGCAAGTCTGGGAAGCGTTACTGACCATTCCAGAAGGGCAATTGCGGACCTATCAAGAGATTGCCGAACAGATTGGCAAACCTAAAGCAGTTCGAGCCGTTGCTACAGCGATTGGACAAAATCCGATTGCATATTTAATTCCTTGTCATCGGGTGATACGTGCAACAGGCATGGTCGGAGAATATCATTGGCAAAAGGGGCGTAAATTGGCATTGTTAGCCTGGGAGATGTCAAAGCAACATGGAGAGACCGAATGACCTTGGATTTATTTGCTCCAGAGCCTTGTGAAAATTTATTACCTTATGATGGTGAAGTTCAGGACTATGGTTGTATTTTAAGCTCAGAAGAAGCCGAACAATATTTTCACTATCTTTACCAACATCTCGCGTGGAAACATGACGAGGCTAAGTTGTATGGTAAGCACTTTATCACCCCTCGAAAAGTGGCATGGTATGGGGATAATTATTATCAATATAAATATTCGGGTGTCATTCGTGATTCTTTGCCTTGGGATCGAGCGCTTGCCAAACTCAAACAATTGGTAGAACAGCGACTTTCAGAAAAATTTAACTCGTGCTTGGCAAACCTTTATGAAGATGGAACACAAGGGATGGCTTGGCATAGTGATTCGGATGTTTCTTTAGCGAAAACTACAACGATTGCATCTTTAAGTTTTGGAGCTACCCGTAAATTTTCTTTTAGACACATTCAAAGTAAAGAGAAAGTTGAATTGTGGCTACAACCAGGCCAACTCATCGTGATGCGTGGTGAAACGCAACAACATTGGCAACATCGTTTAAATCGCTCAACAAAGATTTTACAGCCGCGTATTAATCTTACTTTCAGGCAGTTTCAGTTTTCATGACTTTCATCAAAAATTGGGCAAGAAAAAAGCCCATGATGGCAACATGAGCTTATTCCTCTGAGGGGGATGCTTCTATTGATGAGCTGCTGATGAAAAGAATCATCAATAGGAGCTAAAATCATAATATGAGAATATTGTGATCTATTCAATGCATTAAAATGTAAGAAAAGGTTAAATTATCATAAAGTCGGGTTTTAAATTTCACCTTTTTCAGATAACTCCATAAAACGTTGTTCAATAAGTGCTGCATTTTCTTGCAAAATTTCGGTGAGCTTTTCAACATTTAAAAAATCAAAACGATTTTTAGAAGCAACTAAAGTTAAAGCTAAAGGTACCTCTTTGTTCGAAAAACGAACTGGAACGGCAAGGCCAGAAACATTGGGGTCAATCTCACCTTGTGAGAAATAGAATCCTTGTTTTTTAATTTTACGCATACGCTGAATAAAGCTTGGTTCATCTTCAGCAAAACCTGATTGTTTTAATTCTTGCTGGTAACGATGATAGTAGTCTTGCATCCGTTGTTTACTTAAATGCGAAACCATCGTTTTTGGGGATGACCCAACGTAAATAGGTCTTGGGCAGCCTCGGCCATATGACAGTAATTCGGTGTCTTTGAAGATTTCATGGTGAATATCAATACAGTAATCATCATTTAAATAAGTGAGCAAACAGCAGAGTTCGGTACGCTCTACAATATTTCGCATAAATGGTGTGCTGATTTGAACTAACGGATCAGTAGTTCGAGAAATATAGTCAAGAACTGCAATTTTTGAGCCTAAGGTATAATCGCCAGACGTTCCATTAATGCGTTTTAATAGATCGGTAGACACCAGTTCTTTCAGATAACGGTAACTGGTTGGTTTAGACAAGCCAAGTTCTTCGCAAATAATATCGACATTAATGATTGGACGCGAAACTGAAAATAGGTCCAGTACGGTTAAAATTTTGCCAAAACTTGAAATTGCCATAGCGTCTTGTTCGTATCCTTTAACAAAGAGTCATGTTTGAGTTCTTATAACAGAAAAAAAGAAAATTTGTCTCAATTCTAAAATAAATGCCTGATGTGAGTATTTTACTCTGACAAAGAGAAAACTTCTCTTGGCTTATACATCATATACGATTATCAAAAAATATATCAAATTATCAAATAGAGATATTTTAGTTGACTAAATTGCTTTATTTTGAAAAAATTGCCAAACAAAATATCTAATCGAGAAATTGGTCGATTCTAGGCGAATTTCTTGATGCCTCTTCTTTCCAAAGTTTGGCCGTTTAAATAACGTCCAAATTGAAATCATCTGGGCCAATCAGGCAGGATGTGGAAAAATCATTGTATTGAAGGATGCTCCTCATCTCATTTGCTTTTAGGCAAATGGCACAGTTTTGTTGTCTCTAGAAAGGCAATTTAACATTGAAGGGCATGCTCATCAGTTCAAATCTGTATTTGAGATGAGTTCATGTTATTAAAGCAAATACTGGCGTTTCGCCCGAGTAGGCTTGATCTGATCTTTGCAACAAAAACATTTATTGCCGGAATGCTGGCGTTATTTGTTTCATTTGAATTAGATCTGATTAACCCGATGTGGTCGATTGGTACGGTCTTGATTATTGCCAATCCCTATTCGGGAATGGTGTCCTCTAAATGTGTCTACCGTGTGGTAGGGACGATTGGTGGGGCTGTGATTGCCTTAACACTAACGCCACATCTAATTAATACACCTTGGTTGTTTACCGTGGTGTTGTCGTTGTGGGTGGGTTTTGCGCTTTATGTATCTTTACTTGACCGGACTCCACGCAGTTATGCTTTTATGCTGGCGGGTTATTCGACAGCCATGATTGTCTTCAATGCGATTACCTATATTGATCAATACAATATTTTTGATATTGCTTTAGCTCGGGTCATAGAGATTTCGATTGGGGTGATTTCAAGCGCTGTGGTTTCTGCCACTATTCTTCCAATGCACATTGGTTCTGCGATTAAGCAACGCGTCATCAAAACGCTGAAAGATACAGAAAATCTGTTTGCCAATTTATTAACTGCTGACCCGCAGCAGAATAATACTCAACTTTTAGCGACCATTACTCGCGACACCACAGATATTCATGCTTTGGCAGTACATTTGAGTTATGAAAAGGGTGAGTTGCATGGCATGACCAAACCCTTGCAGGAAATGCTTCATCAAATCTCAATGGTGGTTGCTAATCTGGTGGCTTTGTCTGAGCGTATTAAGCAACTTCAAGAACTTCGATTCATCGAAACTCATGCAGAAAAACTGCAACAGCTCTCGGCTCATGTTGTACAGTTTTTAGAGCAAAAAGATCTGATTATTGATGAAAATATTTTGCAGTTACCTGATGAGTTTGAAAGTGATTTTGCAAGTTTGATGGAATCGGCTTCTACACATCAGCAAGTTTTGGTCGCAGCCATGAAAATGGATGTGCGCCATTTCATTAGCAATGTTTTAGCGGTTAAAGTCTTGTGGCAGCGAATTCAGCAAGGTAATAAAGAAATTCCTGACAACATTACGCCAATGACCACCAAATATCCGAGTTTACACCGTGACCATGGTGTGGCGATACGAGGTGGCATCAGTGCAGTCCTTATTACATTTATTGTGACTGGGGTCTGGATTATTTCGGGGTGGAAAGCTGGATTTATGATGGCGCAAATGGGCGCAGTAACGGCCTGTATTTTAACGGCCTTAGATAATCCCGTTCCAGTTTTGCGTATTTTTATCTGGGGCAGTATCGCTTCAGCAGTTTTAGTCTTCGTTTATGCATTTGGTATTTTCCCTCATGTCACCACATTTTGGGAACTTGGACTGGTTTTATTACCTATGTTCCTGTTTGCAGTTTCTATGATGGCTAACCAGATGCTTATGCCAGTGGGTATGGTTTTGGGTATTAATACCATGATGGGCCTAAACCTGCACAATGCTTATAGCATGGATGCAGTGTCTTATCTTGATGGTTCTTTTGCCATGATCTTGGGTGTCTTAGTGTCTTTAGTTGTCATTGACGTGGTTCGTGCAATGTCTCCAGACACGAGTGCCAGCCGTATTTTGGCCTTGCATTATCGTGCAATGAGACAGGCGATTTATTTGCCATATGGTCTTGATTTTAAAGTTCACTTACGCAGCATGCTAGACCGAATTGGGATTCTAAACAGCAAAATGGTGCAATCTGGCGAGATTAAAACTTCAATTCATCAAGCACTGATTGAGTCGAGCAGTATTGTCGATTTAAGTAGATTACAAGAACTGGCGAATCAGTTCCCTCAAAATTCAGAACTGGCTCATCACATCGGAAATCTGCAACAAAATCTGGATGAGCTGTTTAGAGCTAAAGAAAATGATGCAGACAATACTGCGGCTTTAGTGGAAAAAATCCATCAAGCTTTATTTGAACTAAAACAGCTTGCTTCAAATGTTGAAGATATGATTATGCGACAAAGATTACTCATTTCACTTAACAATATTGCTTATAGCATGTGTCATGTTTCATCAGATCAAATGAATGAAAACAGTACCTTTAGAGGAGCCACAGCAAATGGGTGAGTTTAATGTTTATGGCATTTACGTGCCTTCTTTGCTCGTTCAAGCCCTCTTGGCATATATATGTTTCCGTGGATTAAGTGTTTTAACCAACAAGTGGATTGCACAAGGCTGGATTGCATTACCTAGTATTTTTAATTTGTGTTTTTACCTTTTATTGCTCTTGGTGATACATCAAATTTTTGTTGGGGTGGGTGCATAGAGATGATTGCGAAATTAAAGATTGAGTTAGGTGAGTGAAATGAATCAGGTGGATTTGAAAAAAGTCATCCGTCCAGTAATTTTGATTATCGCATTAATGGTTGCGGTCTATACCATTGTGCATTTGTGGAACTACTACAATGCAGCGCCGTGGACACGAGATGGTCGAGTTCGTGGTGACGTTATTCAAGTATCTTCGGATGTAGCTGGCCTTGTCACAGAAGTTTTGGTTCAAGATAACCAGAGTGTGAAGAAGGGGCAGGTACTCTTTAAAATTGATGTGTCTCGCCGAGCTTTGGATGTAGAGCAAGCAAAATCTGATTTAGCAAAAGCGAAAGCAGCATTTGCTCAATCACAAGCAGGCTTAGCTCAAGCAAAAGCAAACCTGATTAAATCAGATACCAATATTCGTTTAGCTGAAAAAAATGCGAGCCGTTATTCAAACTTAATGGATGGGGCGATTTCAAAACAAGAACAAGATCAGGTTTTTGCAACACGTGATCAATCCCATGCAGAGCATGAGCAATTACAAGCGGCAATTGAGCAGGCAGAAGCAACTGTTAAGCAACAGCAGGCCTTGATTGAGGCAGCAACGAGTAATTTACATTTGGCTGAGCTTAATATGCATCGTGCTGCGGTAATTGCTCCCGCTGATGGTACTTTATCTAACTTTGATATGAGCCCAGGTAACTATGTTCAAGTAGGCCAAGCGGTTGCTGCATTACTTGACCGTAAACAGCTGTATGTCGTGGGATACTTTGAAGAGACCAAATTAAATCGTATTCATGTCGGTGATCAGGCCACTGTACAGTTAATGGGTGATAACCAAAAAATTAAAGGCCATGTACAAGGTATTGCATCGGGAATTGAAGATCGTGAGCGTTCAAGTAGCTCTAAGCTTCTTGCCAATGTAAACCCAACCTTTAGCTGGGTTCGTTTAGCACAGCGTGTACCCGTGAAGATCGTGTTAGATGAAACACCGAAAAATCAGCTTGCTTTTGTCTCGGGACGAACTGCTACCGTACATATTGTTGAGAAGTAAAAAAGAAGGAAGGCTTTAGCCTTCCTTCTTTTTTAAAATCTTAGGGTGTTAAACCGACTGGATTTCGATACCAACTCTGAATGAGTAGTGCAGCTGCAAAACTATCTGCTGATAGCTTTTTTGCTCGACCTTGTTCTTGGTAAAAACCTAACTCTTCTCTCGCTTCACGTGTCGTTAAACGTTCATCTACCATCAACGTTTCTATGTTGGTTTGATGACGTAAACGTCTCGCAAATTTGCGAGCACGTGTAGAGAGTTCTGACTCGCTATCGTCCATATTTAGGGGAAGACCAACCAAAAATAAATCAGGTTGCCATTCTTTCACGATTTTTAAGAGTTGACCCCAGTTCGGGATACCATCTTTCATGACAAATAGAGGGAGAGGGTTGGCACTTTCAATCGAAGACTGGCCAATCGCCATTCCCATTTTTTGAGTGCCAAAGTCAAAAGCCATAATCGATTTTGATTGTATTTCGGTCATTAAGCGTGTCCGATTTCAGATGCTAGCCACGCACGATCTACACCAATTTTTTTATAAGCTGCATCCCAACGATCGTCATAAGGCAGGTTAAAAATCAGATCCATATCGGCATCACAAATGAGCCAGTCACCACGCGTAATTTCGTCTTCTAACTGATTTTTGCTCCAGCTCGCATAGCCTAATGCAATCTGGTATCGGCCGACACCTTCATTGTGGGCAATGGCATCGAGAATATCTTTACTGGTGGTAATACAAACATTTTCACCTACAGCAATAGATGAATGCCATGTTGGTTGCCCCGTATGGAGAACAAATCCAGCTTCAGGACGCAAAGGACCACCTTGTAAAACCGCATGTGGATTTACATTGTCAGCTTCAATGTCGAGATCATTGAGTAATTCTTTAATTTGAATACCAGAAGGACGATTAATAATAATGCCTTGAGCACCTTCTTCATCATGACGAGCAAGATAAATTACAGTGTTTGCGAAAAAGTCATCTGCCATTTCTGGCGGGGCAATCAGACAACGGTGAGTCAGGTATTGTTTGGTCACCTAAGCGGTTCTCCCTCAAAAAATGTCACTAGAGGGCCTCTCGACCCTTTTATCTATATAGGTTCTTTTTATCAACATACAAGAGTTAATCGGATTTCGCCAATCTTTTTCTCTCATTTTCTTTATTAATTTGAAGAAGCCTGAAATTTAAGTTGGCGTAATTGTTTTGCGTGCTGCAAGGTTGTTTCATTAATTTCAACACCACCTGACATGCGAGCTAACTCAAAAATGATTTGATTTTCATCAAGTTCTACAATTGTACTGCTGGCTGAGTCAGTTTGTTGTTTTTTTACTAATAAATGCTGATCAGATTGTGCAGCAACTTGTGCTTGGTGAGTAATACATAAGAGTTGGACATGTTGCGCTAAGTCGGCAAGTAAACGTCCCACAACTTCTGCGGTGCCGCCACTAATCCCGACATCAATTTCATCAAACACCAAAACTTCGGATTCGGTTTTCTCAGCATTCATGACTTGCATCACGAGTGCAATACGAGAAAGCTCACCACCAGATGCCACTCGTGCCAGTGGTTGTGGAGGAATACCTTTATTGGCAGTAAATAAAAGTTGAATAAAGCTTAAACCCTCTGCCCCTGGTTGTTCTAATGGTTCGAACTTAAACTCGAAGTGTGCTTCTGGTAACGCTAAAGGTTTCACTTGTTCAGTTAATTGTTTAGCAAGCGGAGCGGCAGCTTCACGACGAATATTGTCTAAATGCTGAGCTTTTTCTAAAAACTCCTCATGCGATTTTTCAACTTGCTCTGCCAGTGTTTCTGGGTCTTCAAGTTGATGTAGTTGCTCAAGCTCACGTTGCCAAGCTTCATATTCTTCTTTAAGTGTTTCTGGTTGAGTCCGGTATTTGCGTGCCAGACGATGAAAAACCTCAAGTTTAGAGTTGAGTTCTTCCATTCGCTCGGGGTCAAAGCTCTGACGATCAATAAATTGACGCAAGTTCGCCGTTGCATCATCTATTTCACTTTGAGCATTCAGTAAAGAATTATAAATCTCAGAAAGCTGATCACTACGCCCGGCATGAGATTCTAGACGGCGAATAATCGAAGACATTTCTTGAGTAATATTCTGCTCAGCTTCATCTAAAACATTTAAGCTGTAGCTACAGTCTTGCATGATATGTTCATGATGACTAAGACGATCAAATTCTTGCTCAATTTCTTTGTAATCGGTTTGGACAACCTCTTCAAGTTCTTCAATTTGATGCTCTAAAGTGCCAATACGCTGCAAACGTGTTGCTTGTGCATCTAAGGCTGCTTGATGCAAACGAATCGTGCGTTGCCACATGCTATAGGCTTCGCGTACATCATTCGCTTCAACATAGAAATTGTTATAACGGTCTAGCCAATGCTTTGGATAAGGCGGCTCAAGAAGCTGTTGTTGGCTGTGTTGGCTATAGAGTTGAACAAGCAAACGGCCTAATTCTTTAAGTTCAGATAAACTGCTTGGGCGACCATTGACCCATGCTTTACTACGGCCAGTTGCAAAAATAACACGGCGTAAATGAATTTCCCCAGAATCATCATCTAACTCATGTTCTTGCAGCCATTTAGCTTCAGGACTATGGTTTTTATAGGTAAAAACAGCGGTGATATCCGCTTTGTCTGAACCATAACGGACATAATTCGTATCGGTACGTTCCCCTAGACAGGCAGAAAGTGCATCCAGTAATAATGATTTTCCGGCACCTGTTTCGCCTGTTAGAACATTAAATCCTTGTTCTATATCAATAGCTAAATGATCAGCTAATGCAAAATTAATTAAAGTTAAATGTGTGAGCATAAACGCATCCAACGCGCCAAATTATGGGTTAAAGATAGAGAAGTTTTGAATTTGCTACAAGTGATCTATTATTCTAACTGAAATTATAGAACAGCAAGATTGCGGATATTTACAATGAAAAAAACATTAAGCTTACCGAAACCACCGATAGGGATGATTAACCGTCATAAAAAAAACAATCCTGCGGAAATGAATAAAATTTTAAATCAACATTTTAATGCATTTAAACAAGCAGCTGCACAAGGCGATTATGCCAAAGCTTATCAACATGTTAAACAGGCTGTTAATTTAGTTCCCAAGCATCCGGGAGCATTATCCGATTTGGCATATACCGAGCTACGCTTACGCCGTTATAACGATGCCTATCAACACTATTTGCAAGCGATTCAGGCAAGTGGATCTAACGTAAATACAAACTTATATGATGGATTAACAGAAGTTTGTCATCATTTAAATAAAAAAGAAGAAACAATAAAATTTGGACGCTTGGCAATTACAACTAAAAAAGAATTGGCTAAGAACGAACCTGTTTTGCCTATTCCGAATCATGCACCCCCAGAGTTTAGTTCAAACCCTCAAGAAAATATTATTGCTTTCTCTTTATTTGGAGCAAATCCTCGTTATTGTGAAACCTCTATTTTAAATACTGAGTTAGCCAAACAAATTTATCCAGAATGGACGTGTCGGTTCTATGTCGATGATACTGTGCCAGTGCTGGTACAACAGCGCTTAAAAGAAAAGGGCGCGCAAGTCATCCAAGTTACAGATTCTCAAAAACAACTATCTGGACTATTTTGGCGGTTTTTTGTGATGGATGATCCAACAATTAAGCGTTTTCTTATACGTGATGCCGACTCGATTGTGTCGTACCGTGAAAAGGCGGCTGTAGATGCGTGGCTCAAGAGCGATAAATGGTTTCATTTAATGCGAGATAACTATTCTCATACCGAACTAATTCTGGCTGGAATGTGGGGCGGATGTACGGGGATTTTTCATAATATTGAAGCACATATCAGAGATTATGTTGCCACCGGACGTTATCTGGATAATCGGGTGATGGATCAGCATTATTTGCGTTATTGTATTTGGCCGACTTTAAAACAGAGTGTGCTGATACACGATAGCCAGCAATTCGATTCAGATGCTATCGATTTTCCAGCTTATGATCTGGCGTTAATGCAAAATGACAGTGAAAATTTTCATGTAGGAATGAATGACGGTTCACCGGTGGTTGCTACAGCAGTTACCCATCCAACAGCACAAAGAGTGTGTTGGGTACTCCTAGATGAAAATCAGGTCGAAGTTTGCAGATACGATGCAATTGTGTCGAATAGTCGAAATATTGAGATTAATTTACCTCATGCTTTTGCCAAAAAAATTCAGGCCGAGCAGTGGAAATTACAAGTCTATCCGTATGAAAACTGATTGATTAGTTATTTAGGCACAATTAAACTACATTCATCATAATTTATATAAATATGGCATTATCTGGAGAATGTGCATGAGTACAAACCAATTTGATCATGTAACGGTCATCAAAAAATCAAACGTTTATTTTGGTGGAGCATGTATCAGCCATACCGTGCAATTTGAAGATGGAACGAAAAAAACACTAGGTGTTATTTTGCCGACTGAGCAAGCCTTAACTTTTGAAACGCATGTCCCTGAGCGTATGGAAATTATTTCAGGTGAATGTCGCGTAACAATTGCGGACAGTAATGAAAGTGAATTGTTCCGTGCAGGCCAATCATTTTACGTGCCTGGAAATAGCGTTTTTAAAATCGAAACTGATGAAGTCCTCGATTACGTGTGCCATTTAGAAGGCTAAGAAATTCCTGTTCAAATCGGGTACACTATGCCCAAAGAAATCCTGTGAAGTTGGCTTTGCAGGATTTTTATTTTTTTGCTCAAACGTTGTTAGAGGTCATGCATGGCAAAACAGGAATATTATTATGGCGTTCATTCAGTGGAGTCATTGCTAGAACTTGAGCCGGAGCGTGTGCTAACCCTGTTTACTTTAAAAGGACGGGATGATCAGCGTTTGCAAAAGATTTTGCAATTGGCAGAGCCTTTTGGAATTAGTGTACAAAAAGCAAGCCGCGATAGTCTTGAAAAACTTGCAGGTCTACCATTTCATCAAGGCGTAGTTGCAGCAGTGCGTCCGCATCCTGTCTTAAATGAGCAAGATCTTGATCAAATCTTAAGTGAAACTCCAGATGCCTTGTTGTTGGCATTAGATCAAGTGACAGACCCACATAACTTAGGGGCTTGTATTCGTACTGCCGCTGCGATGGGTGTGCAAGCGGTCATCGTGCCTCGTGATCGTGCGGCAAGTTTAACGCCAACTGCTCGTAAGGTTGCAGCAGGTGGAGCCGAGAAAGTTAAATTCATTCAAGTCACAAATTTAGCTCGTACATTGGCTCATCTTAAAGAAACAACGCATGTGCGTGTGATTGGCACCATGCTTGATGAAAGTGCGTTGCCACTTCAAAAATGCGATTTTTCTGGCGCAGTCGTGATTGTGATGGGAGCCGAAGATACCGGTTTGCGTCCTATTACACAGGCACAGTGTGATCATAAAGTTTATATTCCTATGGCTGGAAACTTACAAAGTCTAAATGTCAGTGTAGCGACTGGTATGGCTCTTTATGAGGCTTGCCGCCAGCGTTCTGAGGTATAATTTAGCTGCCTTTCTAGTTTAAGTCATCTTGATATGTCTCCCCGTAAGCAAGGTTATTTCTTTGTATTGGTGACCATGTGCATTTGGGGCGGGTTTACGCTTTTTGCCCGTTTAAATGCACAGTGGCACATCAGTGCTTGGGATATTGCCGCACTGCGCTTCGCTATAGCCTTCTTAATTTTAATGCCTATTCTGATCTATAAAAAAGATCTCGCCTTTTTATGGAGTAAGCATGCGGTTATTTTGGCCTTGATTGGCGGGGTCATTTATTGTCTCACCGTCTATACCGCTTTTCTCTATGCTCCCGCCGCTCATGCTGCAATTTTTTTAAATGGCTGTATCCCAATTTGTACTGCGTTCGCAGCATATATTTTATTTAGACAACCATTTGATAAACATACATGGGCTAGTCTGGCAATCATGATCACTGCTTTAGGGCTCATGAGTGTTTTAATGCTGCAAGGTAATGCTTCTGCTTTTGGAATAGGTGATCTACTCCTTTTTATTAGTGCGATTTGGTGGGGGATTTTCACTGTGTTACTTAAACAGTGGAAATTGTCTGCATGGCACTCAATGGCAAGTGTGGCGATTTGGTCTGCAATTATTTATTTGCCCATCTATGTTTTATTTTTGCCTAAGCATTTCATGGAAGTCAGTCCTGTTCATTTAGCTATACAAGGCATTTTTCATGGTGTATTTGTCGTTATTATTGCAACTTTGACTTATGTGGCAGCCATTCAGCGACTTGGTGCTTTTAAAACAGGAAGTATCGTCACTTTGGCGCCTTTTATTGCAGCCATATTGGCCGTACCTCTGTTAGGGGAGGCGTTAAGCCCATCTATTGTTGTAGGTTTAGTTGGAATGGGAGTGGGTGCCTTACAACCTTGGCGATGGTTTCGACCAGATAGCTTGGCACAAAAAATTAAACAGCAAAATGAGTCAGATTAGTCTGTACGTTTCAAATAACTTTGATGTAAAGGCTCTAATTGTTGATGTAAATGTTCGAGTAATCCGTCATTAAACACAATGTCATTGGCAAGTTCGCGTTTTCGCTCACGTGGCATTTGCGCCGCAATAATTTTCTGGATTTGTTCTTGATTTTGCCCATCGCGTTGACTTGCACGCTGAATTTGAGTTTGTTCACTCGCATCAACTAATAACGTGTGATTAACCAATTCATGCTGGTTGGTTTCAAAGAGCAATGGTGAAACTAAAATCACATAAGCGCTACGCGGATTTTGTAATTGTTGAATAATAGATTGGCGAATTGCAGGATGAGTGATTTGTTCAAGAGTTTGACGTGCTTGTGGATTTTGAAAAATATACTCGCGTAGGGCACGGCGATCTAAACTTCCATCAGGTTGAAGTACCCAGTCTCCAAAAGTTTGTTGAATTTTTTGAAGGGCAGGTTGGCCTTTCTCAACCACTTCGCGAGCAACGATGTCGGCATCGACGACTTGTATTCCTTGGGATTCAAACCATTGTGTTGCAGCAGATTTTCCACTGCCAATTCCACCTGTGACTCCCAGAATAAAAGCCATCTTAACCTCCCAAATAGATTTTCATAATCTGGTCACCCCATAAAAAGGCAACCCAGCCTGCAATGGCAATATACGGCCCAAAGGCAAAGGGCTGATTGTCATTACGTAATTTTAGTAAAATGATGCCAATAATTGCACCTAGTAAAGATGACAATAGCACAATTAATGGCAGCATCAATGGCCCCATCCATGCACCTAATGCCGCAAGCAACTTAAAGTCGCCGTAGCCCATGCCTTCTTTGCCAGTAATTACTTTAAATATGTAATACACAATCCACAGGCATAAAAAACCAATTAAGTAACCCCAAATGGCTGAGGTGGGTGTGGTGTAGATGCTAAAGGTATTAATACCTAAACCAAGCGCAGCTAAAGGTAGGGTAAAACGGTCGGGTAGTAGCTGAGTATCAAAGTCTATAAAGGTGAGGGCAATCAGGACCCAAGTCAGTACTAGCCCCAAAAGCATTTGTATGGTTGGACCAAACACCATAACCACAACCAGTGAACATACCATTGTTAATAGTTCGATGGCTGGGTAGCGCATGCTAATTGCATGCTCACAATGCCCACATTTACCTTTTAAAACCAACCAACTGACGATAGGAATATTCTGGTACCAACGGATCGGTTGATGGCATTGGGGGCATGATGAAGCGGGCTTACTTAATGTTAGCTTTTCATGGTCAATGATTGGTTGTTCAGGATCGAGTAGCATTTGACATTCTTGCTGCCAATCTTGTTCCATCATTTTTGGGGTGCGATAAATCACCACATTCAAAAAGCTACCAATACACAGGCTCAATAGTGCAACTGCAATATAAAGTGCAGTTAAGTTTTGAATAAAATAAGCAATAATTTCTTGCATTACACGACTGAGCCCATTTGGAAAATTGGAAGATACATAGCAATCACTAGGCCGCCTACGAGTACCCCTAAAATTGCCATAATTAAAGGTTCCATCATTGAAGTTAAGCCATCAACGGCATTATCAACTTCATTTTCATAGTAGGTGGCAACTTTGTCGAGCATGCTGTCTAGTGCACCAGATTCTTCACCAATTGCGACCATTTGTATAGCCATAGATGGAAAACGATTTGAAACGCGCATCGCAAATTGGAGTTGTTGACCTGTTGCAACATCTTCACGAATTTTCATTACAGCTTGTTCATAAATAATATTATTGGTTGCACCAGCTGTTGATTCAAGCGCATCAATGAGCGGAACACCTGCTGCAAAAGTGGTTGCTAAAGTACGGCTGTAGCGGGCAATAATCGCCTTGTAAACAAGATCACCAAAGATAGGCAACTTAAGCGTGAGTTTGTCTAAACCATCACGGAATTTTTTACTGCGCTTTTTAGCTTCCATAAAAGCAGCAATAATTGCACCAATCACAATAATCATAATGAACCAGTATTCCTGCATCCATTTCGACATATTTACAACCATTTGTGTAAACGCAGGCAAATCTGCGCCAAAGGAAGAAAACAGGTCTTGGAAGACAGGAACTACTTTAACCATCAAAATAATGGTAACAACCACAGCAACTACAATAACCGTTGCCGGGTATTTCATGGCTTTCTTGATTTTCTGCTTGAGCAATTCACTTTTTTCTTTGTAAATTGCCACACGATCTAGCATGGTTTCAAGCGCACCAGATTGTTCGCCGGACTCTACAAGAGAACAAAATAGTTTGTCGAAGTGCTGAGGATACTTTCTTAAAGCTGATGCAAAAGTACTACCACCTTCAACTTCGCCTTTAATACCGAGTACCACCTCGCGCATCGCTGGGTTTTCTAAACCTTCCGCCACAATCTCAAAGCCTTGTACCAGTGGCACACCAGCTTTCATCATAGTTGCAAGTTGTCGGGTAAAAATCGTGATATCAAGCGTTGATACCTTTTTCTTAAATAGACCTTCAAGAATATTTTTACGCTTTTCCCGAATGTTACGGACAGTTACCCCTTGTTTGCGTAGGGTGACTTTGGCTAAAGCCATATTTTTAGCCGGAAGTTCACCCTTGATTTTTACGCCCTTACGGTCAACCCCTTCATAAGCAAAAGTCGGCATCAATTGTGCCTTTTTGACAGTCATGACATTATCCTTATTTTAAATTGTCTTTTATTCACTGGTCACGCGGTTGACTTCTTGTAAAGAAGTAACACCTTGCATGACTTTCTTTAAACCTGAGCGACGCAGATTACTAAACCCCAATTTTTCAGAAGCAGCAGCGATTTCTAGAGCGTTGCCATCTTCCATAATAATCTTGGAAATCTCAGGTGTGACTTTCATTACCTCATAAATACCTACTCGACCTTTGTAGCCCTCACGACATTCAGGACAACCGACCGGTTGAAAAACTTGAAAATCGGGATGTGTTAGATCTTGTTCGGTAAAACCCATTTCTAATAGGCTTTGTTTAGGAATGTCACTAGGCACCTTACATTGAGGGCATAATCGACGTGCCAAACGTTGAGCAATGACCAGATTGACTGATGTCGCAATATTGAAAGATGGAACTCCCATATTGCGTAGACGAGTAAGTGTTTCAGGGGCGCTGTTGGTATGCAGTGTGGACATTACCATGTGACCCGTCTGAGCCGCCTTAATCGCGATTTCAGCTGTTTCTAAATCACGAATCTCACCGACCATAATAATGTCAGGGTCCTGACGTAAAAATGATTTAAGCGCAGCCGAAAAAGTAAGACCTACTTTAGGGTTCACGTTAACCTGATTAATACCTTCAAGGTTAATTTCGACCGGATCTTCGGCAGTAGAAATATTGGAGCTTTCAGTATTTAAAATGTTGAGGCCCGTATATAAGGATACTGTTTTACCAGAACCTGTAGGACCAGTAATTAAAAGCATACCTTGTGGTTTATCTAATGCTTCCATAAAGAGCGCTTTTTGCTCTTCTTCATATCCTAGAGCATCAATTCCCAACATAGCACTCGATGGATCGAGAATACGTAGAACTAGCTTTTCACCAAATAAGGTCGGAAGAGAGTTCACACGAAAATCAATTGCTTTAGATTTAGATAGCTTGAGTTTGATACGACCATCTTGAGGAACACGCTTTTCGGAAATGTCCATTTGAGACATAACTTTTAAACGTGAAGCCAACCGAGTGGCTAGTTGCAAAGGCGGATTTGCAATCTGACGCAAAACGCCATCGACCCGATAACGGACGCGATACGATTTCTCATACGGTTCGAAATGCAAGTCTGAAGCCCCCATACGAATCGCATCTATTAATAACTTGTTAACATATTTAACAATAGGTGCTTCATCGCCCTGAGGAGTGTCATCATCTTCTTCTGGAGCGGTTGAGGTATCAAGATCTACATCAAGATCAAACTCTTCATCACTAAACTCGAAACTACTTTCTTCAGTAAATTGCTGCGCCAGAATTTTCTCAAGTTTATGATGCTCGACAATAACCTGCTCAACCATAAGCTTGCTGTTGAAGCGAATAGCATCAATAGCTTCAATATTGCTTGGGTTACTGGTTGCAACATATAAAATCTGTCCTCTTTGTACCAGAGGCAAGACCCGATGTTTTAAAATCAGTTTCTGGTCGACCAAATCTTTAGGAATCTGGCTGGTATCGTAAACATCCAGATCAAAATATGGTTCAGCAAATTCAATAGAAATTGTTTCAGCTAATAAAGAAGGGGAGAGATGAACCTCTTCAATCAGGTACGCAACCGTATCCCGTTTAGCTCTTTTTGCTGCATCTAATGCTGTTTGCATGGTCGCTGCCGACACATGTTTTTCTTCGACTAATCGCCGAAAAAACCCCGAAAATTTTGGAGATGTATGTATGACTGACATCTGCCTACCTGTGCTCATATGTTTATAATTGGTATATAAAAAATTATACTTTTGTTATCTAAAATTACTACCTGAGAAAATGATGCTCTCGTCTTGATCCGATTGTTAAAGCTTGAACCAGTCGAAGTTTTTATTCATTAATTTTTAAAAGCTAAGGCTTTAGGCTTAATAAACTTTTATTACTGTTTTCAAATAGTAGAAAAGATATGAGCAATCCTGTTAAAGAAAAGTATCTGAAATTTGTGGAAATGCGTGTAGAATGTGCTGCATTTTTGATGAAAGGTGAGCCGTATGTCGGGTTCGACGATTACGCCTTGGGTAGTTGGCAACTGGAAAATGAACCCAATGCGTGCCAATGCCAAACAACTTATAGAAGAATTTAAACAACTATTGCAACAAAACCAAATTGCAGATGAAAGCTGCCATGTCGGGGTTGCTCCAGTTTCTATTGCACTTGCAATGGTACAAACACAATTGCAAGATGCTGCAAGAACAGTATATACAGTTGCACAAGATGTATCGCGTGTAGCAGGTACAGGCGCCTATACTGGTGAAGTCAGTGCAGAATTATTAAAAGATAGCCAAATTAATTTTGTATTGGTGGGTCATTCCGAACGCCGTGATTTATTAGGTGATAACGTTGAAATTTTGAAGGCAAAACTCCAAAATTCTTTAAATGCAGGCTTAACTGTCATTTATTGTGTGGGTGAAAGTCTCGAACAGCGTGAACAAGATTTGGCAGAGCAGGTTGTATTGCAACAAATCTGTGATATAGCTCCTGTAGTTACTGCAGAGCAATGGCAAAAGCAAATTGTAATTGCTTATGAGCCAATCTGGGCAATTGGTACAGGTAAAACTGCTTCACCACAAGATGCACAGGCAATGCATGCTAAAATCCGTGAAGGTTTAAGTCAGATTACCTCTGCGGGTTCAGACATTGCGATTTTATATGGCGGTAGTGTAAAAGCTGAAAATGCAGTTGAATTGGCAGCATGTCCAGATATTAATGGCGCGTTGGTTGGAGGTGCTTCGTTAAATGCAGCATCTTTTTATCAAATCGTAGAAGCCTTTGCACAAAGTAAATAACGAGGATAGGGTATGCACTCTTTTGTACTGATCGTACATATTATTTTAGCGGTACTGATGATTGGCTTGATTCTAGTGCAACACGGTAAAGGTGCGGATGCTGGTGCTTCTTTCGGTGGCGGCGGAGCAGCAACTGTATTTGGCGCATCGGGTTCTGCTAATTTCCTTACTCGACTTACTGCTGTGTTAACAGCATTGTTTTTTGTGACTAGTTTAACCTTAGCTGTTTTTGCGAAAAAACAGACTAGTGAGGCATATAGTTTAAAAACTGTACAGACGACAGCACCAATTCAAACAACATCGCCTGAAACTTCACCAAATGCACCAAAAACGAGTCAATAATTTGAAATAAGGCTTTCCTTTTGCAGTTGGAAGCACTAGAATGCGTCCCACAAGCTGCGGTGGTGGTGGAATTGGTAGACACGCTACCTTGAGGTGGTAGTGCCTTCGGGCGTGGGGGTTCAAGTCCCCCCTTCCGCACCAGCTTTTAACCAGAAAGTTGATGCGTGTGGTTTGTTTTTGTTGCGGGATGGAGCAGTCTGGTAGCTCGTCGGGCTCATAACCCGAAGGTCGTTGGTTCAAATCCAGCTCCCGCTACCAATTTGATTAAGGTGCAACTTAATCAGGCAAATATCTAGTAAGTTTACATTGACTTTATTTGATATTTGTATATAATTTTTGCACGTTGTTGCGGGATGGAGCAGTCTGGTAGCTCGTCGGGCTCATAACCCGAAGGTCGTTGGTTCAAATCCAGCTCCCGCTACCAAGTTTCTTAAAAGAGGCTCACAAACAAGTGGGCCTTTTTGCACAGTGGACTATTGTTTTCTGTGCAAGACAGGGGCGATTAACGCCCTTTTTTATTGGTTATCGTATCGCTATCGTGTAGTTTCGACATCAATTGGTCAAATAGTCATGCTTCACTATAGTAGGTCTGTGTCGGTTAAAACAACCGATTGAATCGCACGAGAATGACGAGAGTAAATGAAATTATCAAATAAATCCCAAGCATTGCATGACTTAATTGTTCCTGCAGTACAAGCATGTGGTGTCGACCTTTGGGGAATCGAATTTCTCCCACAAGGCAAACGTTCATTATTGCGTATTTATATCGACAAAGCGGTAAGTGAAGATGCTGAGCCTGTACTTGATGAAGATGGCGAAGTAGAACAAGGCCGTGGTATTGGTGTACAAGATTGTGTGCGTGTAACACAACAAGTCGGCGCAATGCTGGATGTTCATGATCCAATTTCAGGTGAGTATTCATTAGAAGTTTCTTCACCGGGCTGGGATCGTCCATTTTTTCAACTAGAACAGTTACAAGGCTACATTGGACAACAAATTGCTTTGCGTTTGATTGCAGCAGTAGAAAACCGTCGTAAATTTCAAGCAAAACTTATCGCAGTAGACCTTGAAAATGAAGAAATTCAGGTTGAAGTTGATGGGCAGCACGTGCTTGAGATCGACAGCAACAATATCGATAAAGCAAACTTGATCTATCAAGATTAAATTTATTTAAATTTTATAAGAAATCGGTAGGTGACTTATGGGCCGCGAAATTCTTACCGTTGTTGAAACGGTTAGTAATGAAAAAGGTGTTAGTCGTGAAGCGATCTTCGAGGCTTTAGAACAAGCTCTAGTTGCCGCAACGAAGAAAAGATTTTACGAAGGTACGCATGCTGAAGAAGCTCAGCTTCGTGTAGAAATTGATCGTAAAACTGGTGATTACAGTACGTTCCGTCAATGGACTGTTGTGGCAGATGAAGATCATGAAATGCCAGCTTGCCAAGATGCGATTTCTGACCTTGACCCATCTAAATGGTCAATTGGTGATGTACGTGAACTCGAAGTAGAATCTATTGAGTTTGGTCGTATCGCTGCACAAATTGCAAAACAAGTTATTGTACAAAAAATTCGTGAAGCTGAGCGTGCTTTAGTTGCTGATGCATACGAGTCTAAAGTTGGTGAGTTGATTTACGGTGAAGTGAAAAAACAAACCAAAGATGGCTTTATTATCGATTTAGGCGACAACGCAGAAGCTTATCTTGCGCGCGAAGAAATGATTCCTAAAGAAATTCTTCGCCCGAAACAACGTATGAACGCTATTTTATACAATGTGAACCGTGAAGGTCGTGGCGCTCAGTTGTTGTTATCACGCGCTAAGCCTGAAATGTTAATTGCTTTAATGAAAAAAGAAATTCCTGAGATTTCTGAAGAAATTATTGAAATTAAAGCAGCGGCACGTCAACCAGGCGTTCGTGCTAAAATTGCAGTGAAAACAAATGACCATCGTATTGACCCTGTCGGTGCATGTATTGGTATGCGTGGTACGCGTATTCAAGCAGTACAACAAGAGTTAAACGGTGAACGTATTGATGTAGTGGTCTGGTCTGATGATCCAGCTCAGTACATTGCAAGTGCATTAGAACCAGCTGATGTTTCAGGCATCGTGCTTGATGAAGATGCAAGAAGTGCCGATATTATTTTTGCAACCAGCGATCAATTGGCTCGTGCGATTGGCTCACAAGGCCAGAACGTTCGCTTAGCTTCTGATTTAACTGGCTACAAACTCGACATGATGCTTGAAGAAGAGTATCGTGCTCGTCAGCAAAATGAAGCTCAGCAATATCTTGACATGTTTGTATCACGTCTCGATATTGAAGAAGATTTAGCAATGGCATTGGTGGAAATGGGCTTTACCTCTTTAGAAGAGATTGCTTATGTTCCAGCTGAAACTTTTGACGAAATTGAGCTTGATGCTGAATTGGTTGAGTTATTGCAAAGTCGTGCAAAAGAAGCAGCACTTACTGATGCTTTGAAACAGCAAGAAAATATTCAAGAACCGAGCGCAGACCTTCTAACTATGGAAGGCATGACTTCTGAGATCGCTTACTCGCTTGCCGCGCGCGGTATTATTACTGTCGACGATTTGGCAGATCAGGCTACTGATGATATCTCTGATATTGAAGGTCTTGATCATGAAAAAGCAGGTCAATTGATCATGAAAGCTCGCGAATCATGGTTTAACTAGGAGATGAAATATGACGGACAAGTCGATTAAAGAGTTAGCTCTCAGTGTAGAACGTCCTGTTGAGAAGCTCCTAGAACAGGCTCGTGAAGCAGGTTTGCCTCAACGTACAGCAGACGATATTATTACCACTGAACAACAGGATACTTTAGTCAATCATTTGAAAAAAGTGCATGGTCAGGAAAGTGGTAACACAGGAAAAATTGCGTTGAAACGTAAAACAACCAGTACCGCTAAAGTTGCAAGTACTTCAGGTAAAGCAAAAACAATTAACGTAGAAGTACGTAAAAAACAGGTTTTTGCTAAACCAAACCCTGAACAAATTGCAGCTGAAGCTAAAGCACGTGCAGAAGCTGAAGCTAAAACACGTGTAGAACAGCAAACGCGTGACACTGCACAGCAAAACGCGCGTCTTCAAACAGAGCAAAAAGCAAAAGCAACTTTAGATGCTATGCGTGTTGCTCATCAACAAGATAGCGCTGCACAGACAGCTCCTAAAGCTGCTGTAGTCGTGAAAAGACGTGGTGGTGGTACAGTAAAACCTGCACCAAAACCAGCAGAAACATTAGAGCAAAAGAAAGCGCGTGAAGCACAAACAGCTCAGTTAAAAGCGACTGAAGAAGCTGCGCGTCGTAAAGCGGCTGAAGAAGCTCAGCAACGTACACTTGAACAAATGCGCAAAATGGCGTCTAAGTATTCAAATGACGAAGCTACTACTACAATTCGTGTGATTGATGATTCTCCACTTGCTTCAGGTCTAGTTGGCCAAGCTTATGAAGATTCATTTAAGCAAGAAGACCGTGAAATTAAACGCGGTGGCGCAACCACTAACCCTCGTGCGGGTAAAAAAGGTGGTCGTCGTGGTCAAGAAGAGCAAAGCTTTGTTAACCATAACAAACGTGGTTTAAAATCAAGTCAGGCAAATAAGCATGGATTTGAAAAGCCAGTTAAAAAGCAAGTTTATGATGTAGAAATCGGTTCAAGCATTGTTGTTGCCGATCTTGCTCAAAAAATGGCGATTAAAGTACGTGAAGTTATCAAATCACTTATGAAAATGGGTGAGTTGGTTAATCAAGAGCAAGCTATTGATCAAGATATAGCAGCACTTGTTGTTGAAGAAATGGGCCATAACCCTGTTTTAGTTTCTGATACACAAGCGGAAGATAACTTGCTTGAAGCGGCTGAAGAAGCACGTGGTGAGCAAACAACTCGTCCGCCAGTTGTTACCATTATGGGTCACGTTGACCATGGTAAAACATCCTTGCTTGACCGTATCCGTCGTTCGAAAGTGGCGGCAGGCGAAGCAGGTGGTATTACCCAGCATATTGGTGCATATCACGTTGAAACAGACAAAGGAATCATTACATTCCTTGATACACCGGGACATGCTGCGTTTACTTCAATGCGTGCACGTGGTGCTAAAGCAACGGATATCGTTGTATTGGTTGTTGCAGCAGATGACGGTGTAATGCCACAAACTGCAGAAGCAATTGACCATGCGCGTGCAGCAGGTACTCCAATTATTGTTGCAATCAACAAAATGGATAAAGAATCTGCTGATGTAGACCGTGTGTTAAATGAATTAACAACGAAACAAATCGTTCCAGAAGAATGGGGTGGTGATGTTCCGATTGCTAAGGTTTCTGCGCACAGTGGACAAGGTATTGATGAACTCCTTGATTTAATTCTTATTCAATCAGAATTGATGGAATTAAAAGCATCTGCTGAAGGTGCTGCTCAAGGTGTTGTTATTGAAGCGCGTGTTGATAAAGGCCGTGGTGCAGTAACTTCTATTCTTGTTCAAAACGGTACATTAAACATTGGTGACCTTGTTCTTGCAGGTTCATCATATGGTCGTGTCCGTGCAATGTCTGATGAAAATGGTAAGCCTATTAAATCAGCAGGACCATCTATTCCAGTAGAAATTCTGGGTCTTCCAGATGCTCCAATGGCAGGTGATGAAGTTCTTGTTGTAAATGACGAGAAGAAAGCACGTGAAGTTGCTGATGCTCGTGCTGACCGTGAGCGTCAAAAACGTATTGATCGTCAAAGCGCAATGCGTCTTGAAAATATCATGTCGTCAATGGGCAAAAAAGATGTTCCTACAGTGAACGTTGTTTTAAGAACTGACGTACGTGGTACTTTAGAAGCATTGAATGCAGCTTTACATGAATTATCTACTGATGAAGTAAAAGTTCGTGTAATTAGTTCGGGTGTTGGTGCGATTACTGAGTCTGATGTGATTCTTGCTGAATCTTCAGAAGCTGTATTGTTGGGCTTTAACGTTCGTGCCGATACGACTGCTCGTCAGAGAAGTGATCAAGACGGTATCGATATTCGTTACTACAGCATCATCTATGAATTGATTGATGATGTGAAAGATGCCATGAGTGGTAAACTTGCTCCTGAACATCGTGAAACAATCTTGGGTGTTGCTGAAGTACGTGAAGTATTCCACTCAAGTAAGTTTGGTGCAGCAGCAGGCTGTATGGTACTTGAAGGTGTATTGCATCGTAATAAACCGATTCGCGTATTACGTGATGACGTGGTTGTGTTCCAAGGTGAGCTTGAATCTCTTCGTCGCTATAAAGAAGTGGTTGAAGATGTTCGTGCCGGTATGGAATGTGGTCTTGCGGTGAAAGGTTATAAAGACATCAAAGTAAAAGATAAGATTGAAGTGTATGATGTTCAATTGATTAAACGGAGTCTTTAATGGCGGGTAGCCAACGCTTAAAGCGCATGGCGGATTCAGTGCAACGTGAGTTGTCTGAGCTGATCCGTCAGGAGCTTAAAGATCCTCGCTTAGGTGGTCTAGTGACCATCTCTGCGGTGAAAGTCAGTGCAGACATGGGTTATGCTGAAGTTTATGTCACTGTAATGGGACGTGAGCTTGGTGATGAGCAAAGTGAAGCAGCAAATAAAGAAACTTTAGATGTATTAAATAAAGCTTCTGGTTTCTTGCGTCATGAATTGAGTCGTCGTATCAAGACACGTATTACGCCAAGATTGCGTTTCCATTATGACAAGACTAATGCGTATGGTAACTATATGTTTGGTCTGATCGAAAAAGCGGTAAATGATTTACCGAAACGCGAGTCAGATGACGAACAGTAATATAAATTAAAAATAAAAAAGCCACCTTCGGGTGGCTTTTTTATTGGTTGGCTTTTTCCCCTATTTTTTAGGAGGGTCCATAGGTGGTTTATTTTGCGAGAAACGCTGTCCAATTTTATAACGATCCCAAGGCAAAGGACGTTCAATTGCTTCAGGAACTTCTCCACTCAGTGAGCGCAAACGTAAATGCAGCGCAGCTTGAGCAATTAAATTTGCTGAAACCGGTGCGGTAATAAAAGCTAAAAGTGTGATCAGTAGCTCGGCAAAACCAAAGCGGCCTTGAAAAGCAAAAAAGATCATAGAGGCAATCAAAAAGCTGCCTAATCCTAACGTACTCGATTTTGTGGGTGCATGTAAGCGCATGAATAAGTCAGGTAAGCGGACCATACCAATTGAGCCGACTAACATAAAGAAAGCGCCAAAAACCAGAAAGACCGAAACAATAATTTCCATTACAAACTGCATTTTGATCTCTCCTTAATCGACAACATGACCAGTTGTGAAGTAACGAGCTAAAGCTGCTGTAGACACGAAGCCTAGCATAGCAACGAGTAAAGCTCCTTCAAATAAAGAAGTTGTCATCCAGTAAATGCCTAAAACAACAATGAGGCAAATCGCATTTAAGAAAAGAGTATCGAGTGCTAAAAGACGGTCTACAATTGATGGACCGATTACCATTCGGAAAAGGCAAAGTAGCATAGAGATTGTAATGGCAATTAAGCTAATACCTAGAGCATAGGGTAGTATTGTCATACACTTGCCTCCGTTTCGCTTTTTACATCAAAAATTTCCATAAGTGGAATTTCATAGCGTTGTTTGATGTCTTGAATGTCAGATTCGGTATCATCCGTGCTCAAGGCGTGAACCAAAATATCTCCACGTTCCTGATCAATACCAGCAGAAACAGTACCAGGCGTTGTCGTAATGATCATCGCCAGTAATGTATTGACCTGCTCATGTTCTGTTTCTAAAGGCACACGATACCATTTAGGGTGCAATTTTTTTGTAGGCCCTAAAACAAGCTTTGCTATTCTAAAGTTAGAAATAATAATATCCCAAAGAACTACAAAGCATAGTTTAACTGCGGGTTTCCAGTGAATATGCGGCGTTCGGGCAATAAATGGTTTAACTAAACGAGGAATAATCAAACCCAGAAGTGCAGCTGTCAGAAGGTCACTGGCATCAAGACTATGTGCCAGCATGAGCCAAAACAAAACAATAAGAACTGAAACAAATGGATGTGGAAACCAGCGTTCAAGCAAATGAGATAACTGCATTGTTATGGCTCCATAGGTTTCAATTGACTTTCATCAACAATGGTAGGCGTTTGTAGTTTGTCCTGTTGCTGAATTTGTCGATGTTTATATTCAGAAATATGTTCACCATTAAAGGTATCTTTCGAAATAATATCAGGAATGAGGTAAGCATTATGATCTTCAACTTCACCACCATATTTAGTTTCTGGTAGATAAGCTGGATCGTAAGGCTGTACGCTGATAAATTCACCGTTTTGATCTACTTTAAGAATCGTGCGCTGGTAAAGCGTATGGTCTTGAATCTGCTGAGCAGTACTTAATGTGTAATGCTGAATAGGTGCAGCAAATACGACATAAGCCATTAAGCCAGCAAGTAACACATAGATGACTTTATCATTACGTGGTGGTGCTCGTTCTGGTAAGGCCTGATAAAGAATATAAGCGGGATGGATTGGATCTTGTTCAGGAGGTGTTGCTCGCCAGAACAAGATAAAACCAACACGTGTAAGAGCAATAATACTTAATAGGCTTACAACAAGTACCACGCCAATGATCCATGCTTGATAGCTGGTTTCAACTGTCGCTTGTAAAATGAATACTTTTCCGAGAAAACCACTAAAAGGTGGTAAGCCAGCCATCACCATCGCAATGATGAAATAAGTAAATGCAGCAGCTTTTTCTTGTTTGATTCTTGGGGCAACTTTTAAATGATCTTTAAAATCTCCACGTTGTGAGGTTATCCATCCACAAAATAGATAAAAAGCTGCTCCAATCAGCGTACTGTGCACTAAGTAATATAATGCGCCAGACCATGCTTGTGTATTCGACATTGCAATAGCTATGAGCAAGGTGCCAATTGAAGAAAGCACCATAAACCCGACAAAGCGACGTAACCGATCTGCTCCAATTGCTGCAATCACTCCATAGAGTGAAGTAATCAAACCAATAGGAAGCAACCAGCTTTTCAAGATTTCTTGACTAAGCGCATCATCAAATACTGTTCCATTCACACGCAAAATCGAATATATACCGACCTTGGTCATAATGGTGAAAATTGCAGCCACAGGTGTACTTGCAACAGCATAAGTTTTTGGTAGCCAAAAACCTACAGGAAGCATAGCTGCTTTAATGCCAAACACGACAAATAAAAGTAAGGCACCTGCTACGGCTAATTTATGTTGATCTGCTTCGAGTGTCGGAATAAGACGTGAAACATCCGCCATGTTGAGGCTACCCACACTACCATAAATCATACCAAGGCCAATTAAGAATAGGGCAGAGGCTAAAAGATTGATAATGACGTAGTGAACACCCAGCTGAAAACGTGGCTTACCTTGTCCATGTAAAAGCAAAACATACGAAGCCATCAACAAGATTTCAAAAAAGACGAAAAGGTTGAATAAGTCGCCTGTTAGAAATGCACCACACAATCCCATTAATAAGAAATGAACCATGGCATGAAAGTAGCGACCACGGGTATCCCAATTGTCGCTTGCATACCATAACACTGGGACGACTAATGCATAGGTCAGTACCAGCATAAAAGCAGAAAGACGATCTAATACGAGTACAATGCCAAATGGTGCTGACCATTCACTCAGTTGGTAAATGGTAATCTGCCCCGTGCTTGCAAAGCTCAAATATACAATTGCGCTAATTAATCCAGCAATTGCGGAAATAAGACTAATGCCACGACGCCATGGTTGTCGCCAGTCGTCTTTTAAAGCACCGGCTCCAGGGTTGCCGAGCAGTAATAATATAAAAGCAGTAAATGCCGGGATGAGAATGCTAAAAATAGGCGCATGTTCTTGCCAGAAAGATAAAAAATCAAACATTACGGCTCATCCTCGCGTGGGTCGTATGTTGGAGAGATGTCTTCTTTAGCATCAACATGATCACTACCTGACTCATAACGGCTACGCAGCGCCAGTTGTACAATAAAAGCGGTGGTTGCAAAACCGATCACAATGGCTGTTAACACCAGCGCTTGAGGAAGTGGATCGGTTATTTTTGTTGTTTCGGTTAAAATTGCTGGTGAGCTGATTTGTAATCGGCCCATAGCAAATAAAAATAGGTTTACAGCATAGCCAATTACCGCCAATCCAAGCACAACAGGGAAGGTACGAGCACGTAAAATCAGATAAATACCTGTGGCAACAAGTAAACCAATAGCAGAAGCCAATAAGAATTCTAAACTGATCATGATGATTCCTCCCGATGTGGTACTACAGGACCAGCCATGCTTGAGTGGCGAGAGTCTCCCAATACTGAGATAAGTAACATCGTTGCACCAACAACGGTGATATAAACGCCTAAGTCAAAACTTGCAGCTGAAGCCAAATGTAGTTTTCCTAAAATTGGTAATTCAACATACACGTGAGCACTGGTCAGGAATGGGCGTAACCAGAACCATGCTGCTACACCAGTAAGCCCAGCAATCGTTAATCCTGAACCAATCCAGACTTCGTAAAGACGCCCTGATTTTGCTTTGAGTAATTGTTCAGTTTGGTCTTGACCTAGCGCAATATATTGGATGATTAACGCCATTGAGGTGATTAGACCTGCAATGAAGCCACCGCCTGGATAGTTATGGCCGCGCATGAAGATATAAACACTCACGACAAGCGCTAATGGCAATACCCAAGAGGCTGTAATACGGAACATGAGCGGAGATGGATTAAAACGGTAGGTGAGACCTTGGGTCATGGTTGTACCATGTACACGCATGCCATCCATAAGGCAAAGTGAACCAACAGCCGCAATTCCTAGTACCGTAATTTCACCAAAGGTATCGAAACCACGGAAGTCAACTAAAATGACATTTACAATATTTGAACCACCACCGAGTGGTAAAGATTGTTGGGCAAAGAACCATGAAATCGAATTATGATCACGGGTTAAAATCAGCCACGTAATCCAGCCTATCCCTAAGCCTCCAACAATGGCTAAAGCAGCATCTCTTAAACGTCTTGAGCGCAGAGATTCATAAGGCGTTAGCTGTGGAAGTAAAGATAAACTCATTAATAAAAGAACAGTGGTTACAACATCCACAGTAATTTGAGTCAATGCCAAATCTGGAGCTGACATGGTGACAAATACCATCGTTACAACCAGACCAATTGCACCACTAATGAGGACTGCTTTAATACGTTCATGGTGGAACCATAGCATCATCCAGCAACCCGAGAATAAGGTTAGCCAGAGAACGATGGCAATCCATGGGGCATGAGTGAGTTCACGTGTGCCTGTGGTGAGCCCTTGATTGAGTAGCGGCATGGTTACCATGATGATGCTAAAAGCAATGATCAAGAACAAGTAACTTTGCAATGAGCCATTTTCAGTTTTTTGTTTGATTTTTCGGCTGGTGAGTAATAAATGTTTTAAAAATAAATCAAATAAAATACGGCCTTGTAATCTGCCAAGACGTGGGTCAAGGTCAATTTTACGAATCATGCCATCTTTTGCCAAAGCAAAATAGAAGAGTGAGCCGCCCACTAAAGCAATAATACTCATAATGAGAGGAGCATTGAATCCGTGCCAGATTGCAAGATGAGTTCCTGCAAATTCTGGTTGCATCAAGCTTGCTCTCGTTACGCTATTGACCAGTGGTTCTACCAATAAAGAAGGTAAAATTCCAACCAAGATACATAGTACAGCAAGAAGAATGGCTGGCGAACGCATACCGATCGGGGGTTCATGTGCATCTTTATTTGGAACTTGTTTACCAATTGGGCCATCAAAAAACACGCCATGCACTAAGCGAATTGAATAACTTACTGCAAAGATACCAGCCAGAGTTGCAATAATGCTGGCAAAGATAACCGTTGAACCTGAAAGATTCGCCAATAGCTCGGTAAAGAACATCTCTTTAGAAATAAAGCCATTGGTGAGTGGTACCCCTGCCATAGAAGCAGCGGTGATCATGGTTAATGTGGCCGTGAAAGGAAGTAATTGCCAAATACCACTGAGTTTTCGAAGATCACGTGTACCAGTTTCATGGTCAATAATCCCTGCAAGCATGAAGAGCGCTGCTTTAAATGTCGCATGGTTAATAATATGAAAAATGGCAGCAGCAACTGCTAAAGGCGAACCGATACCTAGTAAACAGACAATAAGACCTAAATGACTAATTGTTGAATAGGCGAGCAAACCTTTTAAGTCTTCTTTGAAAATGGCAAAACATGCGGCCATACAAAGTGTAAATAGGCCGACAAACGTCACGATATTGTGATAGATCGCAGCGCCTACAAAAATTGGCAGTAAGCGGGCAAGCAGAAAGATCCCGGCTTTTACCATGGTTGCAGAGTGTAGGTAGGCAGATACCGGAGTGGGCGCAGCCATTGCGTTGGGTAACCAAAAATGAAATGGAAACTGAGCACTCTTCGTAAATGCGCCAAGCAAGATAAGCAATAACATTGGAATAAATAGGGAATGGGCTTGAATGGCATCTTTCATGCCCATGATGTCATTAATTTCATAGGTTCCAGTGATTTGTCCTAATAGAACAAATCCACCCAATAATGCCAAACCGCCCATCCCTGTAATGGTGAGTGCCATTCGAGAGCCGCGTTGAGCAGCTTCATAATGACTCCAGTAACCCACTAATAAAAAAGATGAAATACTGGTGAGCTCCCAAAAGACTAATAAAATAATAAGATTATTAGAGAGCGAAATACCCAGCATTGCTGCCATAAACAGCATGAGTAAAGCATATAGTTTGCTTAAAGAATTTTTAGGCCCAAGATAGTAGTAGGCATATATATAAATGAGTGTACCGATACCGGTAATAAGTAGAGAAAATAGTAAACCAAGAGCATCGAGTCTGAAGCTTAGATTAATTCCTAATTGAGGTAACCAATCCCAGCTCTGTTGAATGCTTGCACCACCAAGCACAGTTTTTGCTTGAGCCAGTAATAAACCGAAACTGGTTAAACTGACTCCGATTGCCCCTAAAGCCGTTACTCCACGCGAGAACCGTTGAAGCAATGAAACAAGGGTGGTGCCTAATATTAACGGTAATAAGATAATTATCGGTAGCACACTCGTATCCATATGTGATTTAGGCCGAGACCTAAAAGTGAAATTTTAATTTCAGAACAGATAGGAATTCAAAGAGATTTCCAAGGCTTGTATTCTGAAAAGCCCAACCAAATTAGAAAAATAAAGCGAGAAACAAGTTGTATTGCGCAACTTGAAGAATAAAAACGCAAAATGAAATTTATTGTACACTAAAAAAGCAGTAAAAATCTGATGTTATTACATGTAGTAACAACATCTAGTGATTTTAGAGCCTAAAAATTCTGCTTAAACTGTATATTGTGTGAGACCGAATTTCATTATAAAAATAGAGTAAATGGGTCATAAAATTTAAACAGAAGGGCTTTCTTCTGGTGTATCTCCAGCATGAATCATGCGTAATAATTCATTTTTTTGTTGCTCATTTAGATTTTGGATTTGCTGAAATAAAACACCAATTTGTGCTGGAGATGGTGCTGGGTCAATTAAGCTAAGAGGTTGTGCTTCTATAGGCGCCGTTAATGGTTCGCTTCTTTGTAGCAATGTATAGATGTGTTCAAGCTGTTGCTTGGTTGTATTTAAATCAAGATGGCTAATTTTACCATTTTCTAATTTTAACGATTGGTAGTCGGAAGCATGTTCAAGTAACTCCTCACGACTTCCTGTTGCAATAATTTGTAAGCGTGGGAATGCCTGATGAAGCCGATTCAAGATTTCTGTGCAATGTGTGGAGTCGAGCTGTGCATCAATTTGATCTATTAATAAAACCCCGTCACCTTCAAGGCAGGGGTTTAGACTTAACGGATTGAGTAAACAGAGCCTGCGGGCTACATCGCCTACTAACGCAATCCAAGTTTTTGTGGTGTTGGAAAGCTGCTGAAACGGTAGGGTTTGGCCTTCATAGTCAACCATGAGCTGGAGCCGAGGTTGATATTGCAAATATAGGTCTTTAAGTTCAGGCAAAACAATTTTTAATGCATTTTTGAGTGCATAGAGATTCGGGGAGGTGAGCTGTTTAGGCTGCCCAGATAACTCTTTTTTAAGATCATTTAATAGTTCTGTTTGATCTTGCTGATCTGATTGTCTAGAAATAATACGTTGTATGAGATGTGCAGCTTGGGCATTTTCTATATCGCTAATTTCGCGTAGCCATTCAAAAAAACGGGTAAACGTTGTAAATGGCAGTGGGCTAATGTCATAGGCTGAAATGGATTGGGTAATGCCGGGTAAATTTTTATTCAGCAGATTAATATCATTTACAAATCGCTCGGCTGGGTAGTAAGCGACTAAGGGCAATCCTTGTAGTGGATCTTTTTTTGTGACTTGCTGATAAAGGGCCATAGTTTGATCAAGTTGCTGCGTTTCAACTTGGCTTATCCCAATGCCACTTGAATTTAGAGTTTTAAAAAGTTTCCAGCTACATAGTGAAGAATCTACCTGTTGGGCAGAGGTAGATTCTGGTAAATGGCCAATTTCTGCTGGAATTTGAATGGTCACTTCGATTTTTGATTGTAGGCGCGACTGAGTAATATCTTGATCAGGCATGACAATACCAGGGCTACGTAAATCTTTAAGACGGGCAGGGAACCAAGTTAAAGCATGGTAAGTATGTTTGAGTAACATACTTTTACCAGTTGCTTGTTCACCTAAAATTAAGGTAATAGGCTGTTTTTCATATTGAAACTGTATTTTAAGATCGTGAAATAAAGCAATATGTTTAAATTGGATCGATTCAAGTTTCATAGGCTCACCTAAGTATGAGCGCTTCAACCAACCGATTGACGAAGACTTAAAGGCGCCCTTAGTTTTAATTGTTGTATCAGATCATAAAGATGATGGATATTTAGACTTACTTTAGCACGAGTACAGGCAACGTAAAGTAATCTTAACTCTTCATCTGTAATCTTGTGTTCTAAGCCATTAATTTTAAATTGATAGTCATCTTCAATATGAACACGGTTCCATTCTAACCCTTTAGCTTTGTGGGCTGTAGAGATGACATAATCAGCTTGCTCAATGGGTGTAATCTTTGCAAGTGCTTTCTTTAATGGGTCAGTCCCGTGATCATCAACCAATTTAACCAAAGGTTTAATGTCACTACCTTCATTGGTTTCACAGTATTCATGAACATCATGCCATGAATTGAACCATGCTAACTCAGGAACATCGGTGACACGTTTGCCTTGTTTCAAGAGGCTTGCAGCATCTACAAAACGGTTTAGTTTTTGATGGTCTGCTTGCAAACTCACTTTATCGCCATGAACTAAACCTGCCAACAAAAGTTCCATCGCACGGGCATTGGTGCGGCATAAAATTGCGTCACGCATTTTAGTGTGAGGTTTATTAACTACACTTGATTTCTGGTTCGGATTGCCAAGTAGAGGAACAGTCTCATTTAAGCCGCCCAGCAACGCATTGGCAACGTCAGCAATCGTTTCACCAAAACGAAAAGACGTGGTTAGACGAGATTCAGGTAATGGTAATTGCTGCATAGCATTAATTGCGCCACGCCATGCATAAATTTGCTGATGAGCATCGCCTACATAAATGACCTGCGTATTTTTTTGTCGAAGCAAAATACCCAGCATTAAAGGGTCGGCATCTTGTGCTTCATCAAATAACACATAATCACTAGGAATGTTCGGTTCAGATAATGCCCAAAGTTTAAGGTAAATATCATGGCCAATTCCGGCTTGATGATTCGGGTCAATTGACTCTAGCCAACGACGTTCCACAGCAGGATAAAGATGCTTTTGTAATTCGATAATATCATCTGGATGTAACCAATTCGGTGCTTGAATATGGCGAGGTGCAGGGTATTGGGAACTCGTTGAACAGAAGTAACCCACCGCATTTGCGACAAGACTTGCTAGTCGGCTTGGCATCAAGACATATTTCTCGTAACGCCCACCCATCATTCGTCGTAAAGTAATCGGCTCTAGTCGATATTCTTTAGCAATAAAACTTGGACTTAAGCGCGGTAGACGTAATTTGTCAGTTACACCACGGGGCACACTACGAAAGGCAAGTGAGTGAAAAGTACGGCAGTCGACATTACGATGAAATTTGTTTTGGGCTTCACCAGCAATCGCTTTGTTAAATGCCAAATACATACCGCGCCGCTCAGGCATGGCATCGCTAATCATTTGTAAAGTAGTAGTTTTACCTGTACCAGCATAGGCAATCACTTTAAATGATTGCCCAAGACGGGCGTTGTCTATGGCAATCGCTTGCTCATAGGTAGCTTTAGGTTTTTCAATATTCGACACTGAGTGATTTTATACCTTGTTGCGGTTAGCTTTTTCAACTAAACCAGATAAACCCTGACGACGAGCTAATTCGTCAATAATAAGTTGTGGATTAAGATCGAAATAACCCAACATGACAATAGTATGGAACCACAAATCCGCTGTTTCATAAACGAGATCGTTTAAGTGAGCTTCTGAATCTTGAACTGCAAAATCTTTAGCAGCAATAATGGTTTCTACACTTTCTTCGCCGACTTTTTCTAAAATTTTATTGATGCCTTTTTTATAGAGGCTGGCAACATAAGAGGTATCTGCTTCAGCTTGCTTACGCTCTTGCATCAATTGACCTAAATGAGCAAGTACATCAACTTGTTCAGTGGTGTGGGCGTGATCGTGAGCTTCTGTTTTAGCATTTTCACCGTAAATTGCAGTAGGGTCTTTTAACTGTGCATCGACAATTTCCCAACCTTGTGGGGTAAGTTTACGGTAGAAACAAGACTCACGACCTGTATGGCATGCAATACCGCCGTGCTGTTCAATTTGTAACACAATGACATCGGCATCGCAGTCCAGACGAATTTCATAAACTGTTTGGAAATGGCCTGATTCTTCACCCTTGTGCCAGAGTTTTTGGCGAGAGCGAGAGAAGTAAACAGCCTGATTTTTTTCCGCTGTTAGAGCGAGTGCCTCACGGTTCATCCACGCCACCATCAAAATGCGTCCGGTTTGATGATGTTGAGCAATGGCAGGGATAAGACCTTGTTCGTTAAATTTTACTTCATCGAGCCATTGCGTGTTATTCATGAGGAATCACCAAAGAAATATGAACTATAAATTGATTTAAGTCAGATGCTAAAAAATAGCTTGTATAGTGTACGGCATGAAAGTCACTTTGCGGAAAAATTCTTTACGCTTTTTCTCTGTGTCAGGCTAACAAACAGCTTACTCTCATTACTTGTCAGTACGTTATTTAGATATTTCTGAAGTGAGAATATTGGAAATCTCAATCAAATTTTGATCTGGGTCGCGAATATAAACTGAAAGAATAGGGTGCATTGCACCGGTACGTTCGACGGGGCCTTCTTCAATTTGAATATTTAACTGATTAAGGTGTGTAACCACTTCTGAAATTGGTGTTTCTGAAATAAAACACAGATCGGCAGATCCAGAAGTTGGATGCAATGCCTTGGGTTCAAATTCATTGCCTAGTTGATGCAAATTAATTTTTTGATGCCCAAACTTTAAGGCTTTTCTATTACCTTTAAACGTAATGACCTCAAACCCTAATACTGTTTGATAGAAATTACAGGTGTTTTCAATATCTGCAACGGTTAAAACGAGATGATCAAGATGGCTGATTTTCATATATAACTCGCTATTCTTTTGTGAGGTTAATAGTCGGGAAGAGATTCACTTTTTGAATTAAGTACATTTTCTTTTTCGCAATATTGAGCAATTTTCTGATAATCAAGTTGTTGAAATGGGCCTGTTTTTAAGCCAGAAACTGTGATTGCCATTTCTTTTCGAAAATAAGGGATCTGATACATCCAAGGGAAAACGAGATCTCTTAAACCTCCCGCCCACCAATGGTCAGATTGATAAAGTGGTGTTAATAAGCGACTGAGGAATTGATAAAACTGGGTGGAAGAGCGGCGATGTTGATGATAGTGCTGCCAGAGGAGTGACCAGTCAATATTTTGGTTCTTTTGGGCAAGTTGCAATGATTGAGAAAAAGCCCAAGCATCCAGTAAAGCCATATTTGCGCCTTGTCCCAGTTGAGGGCTCATAGCATGAGCAGCATCACCAATAACACCAATTCGGCCTTGCCCAAATTGAGTCATCACGACATCACGGTATTGGGCAGATAGCCATTTAGGTTGAATTTGATTGTTGTACAAAATCTGTTTTAACCATTCTGCTACATCAGGCCAGCGCTCTGAAACTTGGTTTAACCAAGTCTGTTTTGACTGCTCATCTTTCAAAAATGTAGGTAATTGTGCAGTAGGTAGGCTCCAAAATACACTCGCAAGTCGTTGCTCGGGTTCAGAAGGGATTGCCCCTGTAGGTAAAATCCCCATCATGATTTTGGAACGATCATAAAATTGATGCAGAATTTGGGGATTCAGTGCTAAACATTCAGGCACGATACTCCAAGCAGCACCCCATGGATAAGCTTGATCGACCTTTACCCAGGCTTTTGGGCGCAATTGACTACGAGCGCCATTGGCAATTAAGACCGCATCAAAGCAATCATCAAATTTTTGGTTTTGATTAAAGCCAAAGAGCCGAATTTCATTAGGGTGTTCTTCAAGTCTTTCAATTGTGTGGTTCATACGCCAAGTAATGTGACTTGAATATTGAGAAAGTTTTTGAGTAAGAACGTGACATAAAGTAGAACGGTGAATACCTAAACCATAAAGATTCGTTGAAGCTTCATGATAGTGACTATTTACTAAAAGGCGTTTATCAGGAAGTTGCCCTTCTAAACCTGTGACTTTTGCACCTAGTGTTAAGGCTTCATCAAGTACACCAAGATGCTCAAATACGGCTAACCCAGCAGGCTGTAGTAAAAGACCTGCACCTACCGGAGATAATTCATCAACTTGTTCAAAAATAGTCACATTATTGCCTTCGCGGGCGAGCAAAATCGCAGTTGCTAAACCTGCTGTACCAGCACCGATAATGGCAAAATGAGGTGTTTTCATTGTTTATTCTTTTGAAGTATTTATAGGTTCAATTTAACAATGAACTTATCACTGATCTAGAAAAATTTTTTAAAATTAAATTATTGTCATAGAAAAATCCCTTGCGATTGCAAGGGATTTAAATGTTATTTCATTATTCGCCAAAGTGCTAATAAGCTACTCAGCACAATCAAAATAACTGAAACAAACCAAGGGCTAATAATCGCGATGGTTAGTAAAATCAGCATAGTACTGCCGAACATCCAACTGCGGCGTTGTTGATGTTCCATTTGCAAACGAAGTTGCTGCATTTCGCGTAACTGACGGTCTTGCCAAGCAGACTGATTTTTTAAACCATTTAAACTATCAACAATTAAGCTTGGGAAATCTTGAGCACCTAAAAGCAGGTCAGGTAGTTGCTGCCCTAACTCTTTTATATTTTTGACTGGGTTCATGTTGGCTTTGACCCATTCAGTCAAAATTGGTTTTGCCAATTTCCAGATGTCGAGCTGCGGATAAAGATCGGTCCCTAGGCCTTCGACATGCACTAAAGTCTTTAGCAACAACATGAGTTGCGGTGGAATCTCTAAATGGAAGCGACGGGCAATATCCATCACTTGAATTAAGATGCCAGCAAAATCAAGTTGATCCATTGGTTTAGACACCATTGGACCAACGGTGCGACGCATTTCACGCGATAGCGCATCTTGGTCTGTACCCGGTGGAATCCAGCCAGCTTGATGCACAATTTGAATGAGCTGCATAAAGTTGCTATTCATGACAGCAAGCAACATGCGGGCAATGGTCATCTGGTCATGCTTAGATAACTCACCCATAATCGCACAGTCCAACGCAATAAAGCGTGGATTGCTTGGGTTAATTGTTTCTACAAAGACATTGCCGGGGTGCATATCGGCATGGAAAAAGTTATCGCGGAATACTTGCGTGAAGAAAATGGTTAATCCTTTTTCTGCAAGTTGTGCGCGGTCCATGCCTAGACGGTCGAAAGTCACCGTATCTGAAATAGGAACACCTGTAATACGCTCTGCCACCATGACATCTTTGGTGTCCATGTAGACTTCAGGCACATACATCATGGTTGAGCCAGTAAAATAATGGCGCATACGACGGGTGTTATCTGCCTCAATACTCAAGTCCAGCTCATTTAAGATAATCTGGCGATAGTCTTGAATAATTTCGCTTAAATGCAACGCACGCGCAGCTTCAAGGCGGCTTTCTAGTGTGTTGCCTAACCATGCCAAAATCTCAAAGTCTTGCAAAATTTGGTTGCGAATGTCAGGACGAGTCACTTTAATAACGACTTCACGACCATCGTGCAAAGCAGCAGTATGAACTTGTGCAATTGACGCAGCAGCTAATGGCTGGTCATCAAAGCGAGCAAACAAGGTATTTACGTCAGCTTTTAACGAATCTTGAATACGTTGTTTGGCAACATTGCTATCAAAAGGTTTTACCTGATCTTGAAGTAAGACCAATTGAGCGAGTATTTCAGGTGGAATCAAATCACGTCGGGTTGACAGTAATTGCCCAAGCTTAATTGCAAGCGGCCCCATCTCTTCCAAAGCTTCTTTGAGCTTTAAAGGATTTTTACGTTCACGACTAGACCATGCGGCTGGGTGCATTTTAATAACACTTAATGCACGTTGAGCTTTAACTGGTAATTCATCCGCAGGGAACAACGTATCGAGTCTATAGTGCGCTGCAATACGCCAAAGTTCGAGTAAACGTGAAACGTGCGGAATCATATACAGTCTTACCTAGTCTTGAGAGGGTTGTAGTTGTGCGTTGAGTTGCTGCAATCTTGCTTCTAGACGGTCAATGTCTTGATTAAGCTTGCGCGTTGCTTGAGTTAAGTCGTCCATTTCCCAGCGAGGGGCAAATAGACCGCTATCTTCTTTTAATGCATCTTCAGCAAAAAACAGATGGCTTTGAAGAGAGCGTTTTAAATGTTTTGGTGCAAGCTGAATCTTGCCAATTTCGTGGGCAAGTTGAGGACCAACCCATCTTGATAAGTGCGCAGCTAAATCTGGTTCAGCTTGTTGCATGATTTTTTGAATATCCTGTAACAGGTGATAATCACCTTGCAATGGGATATTGCCAATCTGATCTGGATCGCTGACCAATAGTTTGATCAGCTCAATGACATCTTTAACATGCAAAGTTGCTGTAGCTTCAGAAATTTTGAATTGCTCATCAAAAGGGCGTTGTTCAAAAATAGAAGGTTTTTCACTGTGCCCTGTTGCGGTAGGTTCAAGACGTACTTTTTCTTGGTCAAAGAATACATCGACAGAAAGTTGCGGACTGTCGATTGCGACACGCAACATTTTGCCCTGTAACTGATTAAGCTGAATGCGTGTAACCGCATCCAGATCGATCAGATGATGAATGATACGTTCGACTGCACCGAGTGCCAGAATCGACCACATATCGTTAACCCTTACAGTTTGAAGCCACGGTGAACGGCAACGATACCAGCAGTAAGGTTGTGATAGTCACAGTTCTGGAAGCCAGCATTTTCCATCATACCTTTTAAGGTGCGTTGGTCTGGATGCATACGAATTGATTCAGCCAAATACTTATAACTTTCTGAATCATTGGCAACTAATTTACCCATAATTGGTAAAGCAGTGAATGAGTAGAGATCATAAAGTTTTGAGAATGGCTCAAATACAGGCTTAGAAAATTCAAGAATAAGTAAACGACCGCCTGGCTTTAACACACGGAACATAGAAGCAAGTGCTGCATCTTTATCAGTCACGTTACGTAAGCCAAAACTAATGGTGAGTAGATCAAAGCTGTTATCTGCAAAAGGCTCTAAAGTTTCTGCATTGGCAAGTACGAAGTCGACATTAGTACAGCCTGCATCAATCAAACGGTCACGGCCTACATTGAGCATGGATTCGTTAATGTCTGAAAGAACGACATGGCCTTGAGGACCAACTTCACGGCTGAATACTTTTGCTAAATCGCCTGTACCACCAGCAATGTCCAACACATGTTGACCTCGGCGTACACCTGACATGTTAATTGCAAAGCGTTTCCAGAGGCGGTGAATACCAAATGACATCAAGTCATTCATCAAGTCATATTTGCTTGCAACTGAATGGAAAACCTCTGCAACTTTTTGAGCTTTATCTTCAGTTTTAACAGTCGAGAAACCAAAGTGTGTGGTTTCTCCCACGTTGCCAGTATTGCCAGCACCACGCGGTAAATTGTATTTCGGTACAGAACCGTTAACTGGTGTATCAGTTAAGGTTTGTTGTAAAGTTTGTTGTTGCCCTTGAGGGGTACCTTGCGGTAAAGGTGAGCTTAGGAATGGGCTAACTTTGTCTGAACTTTGTGCCTGCTCAGTTGGAGATGTTGGCTTTTGGTTTTCGTTAGACATATTGTCTCTCCTAGACTCAAACTCAAGTGAAACGGAATAAGTTCTGCATGATGACAGATTTTGTCTATTTTTACAGGCATCATCATGCAAATATAATGAATAAAATCTCAACTTCGTAAGGTTGATTTTTTCTCTGTGCCGACCTTATCACACTCTAAACGGATTCGGATGCCCTGAATGTACATTTTCAATAATCTGGCGTTCTTTTTCCGTAAAAGTCTTGATAAACGTCTCGGCTGATTTTAACGGTTTCATTGCAGTAAAACCATCTTGAATAAAATCATACATCAATTCAAAGTGATATTTTTGGGCAATGCCTTTACACATTTTAAAAGCCGTAAACATCATAAATGAGCGCATATATTTATCGAGTGCTGTACCTAAATCATCAAGAAGAGCAAGTTGTTGATAACGAGCTTCTGCCTGATCAAGCTTGGTTAAGGTTAAGCGCATGATTTCATCGGTTAATACCGTATCAGCCGGATAATCCTCAAGAAGCTGTATCGCCACTTGTTCATCAAGCTGAGTGGCAAGCACAGCCAAACTTACCGATTTAGTTCCAGTTTTAATCGCATTCTCAGGCAATACTTTTTCGGCTTTATGTGCATATTTCAAGAGGCGTTCAATTTGCGCTGCAAGGGCATCAAACTCTGGACCACCATATAAACGATTTAAAAAATACTCTGCCATGAGTTTATGTTCAGGCAAGTTGAAAAATTCATGATGTGTATCTTTCATCCGCTCTTTTAGCCATGTTTGTACATCTTGCAAACGTTGGGCAAGCACCGGATTGTCGTGATAATTAAATGTTTTATATTGTTGTAAAAGTTCATCAAAAGCAGCGAGTTTAGACATGTAAGACTCTAATATTGGGCTATTTACAAAAAATCATAAGAGGCATTGTAACCTTGTACTATGGCGAGAAGATGTAAAAAAAATGATTCATGCGTCAATTTTTAGATGGAATTTGGCCGCAATGACATAATTTGTATAGCAATTCATCATTTAACCGCATAAGTTAAAGATCATCGAAATTAAACAATAAATGATTAGAGCCGTGGACTATGAGTGAACAACAACCAAAATTTGAAATTCGAGATGAAGAACAGCTTTCAGTCGATTTGATTGAAGCACAATATGCTCTAAAAGAAAGTCGAGGGAAGCCGAATGCTAAAAGTACACTCATTTTAATGAGTGGTATTGAACTGGCTGGAAAAGGGGAAGCGGTTAAGCAACTTCGCGAGTGGTTAGACCCAAGATATTTACGAGTAAAAGCAGATGCGCCGCGTGTGCTGACAGATACCGAAGCGTTTTGGCAATCGTATTCGGAGTTTATTCCTACCGAAGGTCAAATTGTGGTGATGTTTGGCAATTGGTATAGCGATTTGCTTGTCACAGCCACTCATGTGTCTGAACCCTTAGATGAGGCACGATTTGATGCTTACGTAGAAAGTATGCGGGCATTCGAACAAGATTTGAAAAATAATTATGTCGATGTGGTTAAAGTCTGGTTTGATCTTTCATGGAAATCACTGCAAAAACGTTTGGACAAGATCGATCCATCAGAGCAGCACTGGCATAAGCTCCACGGCCTAGACTGGCGTAATAAAAAACAATATGACACCTTGCAAAAGTTACGCCGCCGTTTTACCGACGATTGGTACATTATTGATGGCGAAGATGAAACACAACGCGACCAGTTTTTTGCTCAGTACCTTTTGCAACACATGCGTCAACTTCCTGACCATGAAACTGAAGTTAAAGGAAAATGGCAACAAGCCCAAATTCCCGAGAGTTTATTAAAACCTTCTAATGAGCCACTTGAAAAAGCTGAATATAAAAAAGAGCTCGATAAACTCAGCAAAAAAATTGCTGATGCAATGCGTTTTGATAAACGCAATGTCGTGATTGCTTTTGAGGGGATGGATGCCGCTGGTAAAGGCGGCGCAATTAAGCGAATTGTTAAAAACCTAGATCCGCGTGAATATGATATTCACTGTATTGGAGCACCTGAACGGTACGAGGCACGACATCCTTATTTATGGCGTTTTTGGAACCGTATTAATGAGGCTGAAAAAATCACGATCTTTGATCGGACTTGGTATGGGCGAGTACTCGTTGAACGTGTTGAAGGTTTTGCTTCGCCTTTAGAGTGGCAGCGTGCCTATGACGAAATTAATCGTTTTGAAAAAGATTTATTTGATAGTCAAACGATTGTAGTAAAAATTTGGCTGGCAATTAGCAAAGATGAGCAGGAACAGCGTTTTAAAGCAAGAGAAGAGGCACCGCATAAACGCTTTAAAATTACCGCAGAGGATTGGCGTAATCGTGATAAGTGGGACGATTATTTAAAAGCGGCAGCAGATATGTTTGAGCGAACCAGCACTGAATACGCACCTTGGTATATTGTTGCAACTGATGATAAATATACTGCACGTCTAGAAGTATTAAAGGCAGTTTTAAAACAGCTGAGAGCAGATTAAGCTCTCAGCCATTAAGGTATCTACTAATTTACAATAGTGGTACGGCTTTTTTGCTGAATACGTTTTGCAAGATTGTAACTGTCATTCAGGTGAGTTTCTGCTATTTTTTTCATCATGAAATAGCCTAAACTTGCTGCTACAATTTGTCCGCCTAGCGGTATAAATTTAGTCACTTGTTTCGTTACGATTTTGCCCAAAAAACCATTAAATGTTTTTTTAACAGTAGTACGTGCCACTACAAAACCTGAAAATTCAAAACCGCGTTTACGTAATTCATCCCAATGAATTGTTTTAGTTTTTGGGTCGTAAACACTCACGTGCTCAGGTGCTAAGCCAAAACGGGAATTGATATCTGGAATAAGGTACGACAAAATTCCCAAGTCTATCACCACGTCTAAAAAAGGAATGGGTACAATTGCCGCTCCTGCTGAGACGTAAGCTCTTTTTTTGATGAGGTCATGACACTCATCGCGAATTTGTTCCAGATTTAGGCTAGGATCAATATAGTCAGGAATGTTATCAATTTTCATAATGTCTACCTGTGTAAGTTTCTTGATGGCGTCATTTAAACCAAGCGTAAGTGACACCTAAAGTTAAATTATGCTGTGTTTAAACCAACGTGACATAGTCAGATTCAGTTGTATAGTAATGAATGTTTATGATTTTGTGCATAAATTATGCAAGCAGGATATGAAATAAATGGGGATACATGTTATTCAAAGCCAACGTATTGATGTGTTGTTGCAAGGTGTATTAGCGTCTACATCGCAAACTTCAACGCATCCTTTACAGGTTTTGAAAACACAGCATTTTGTTGTTCCAAGTCCTGCGGTTGAGCAGTGGCTAATACAGAAACTTGCAGAACAGCAAGGCATGAGTGCCAATTACCAGTTTCATCAACGGGTACGAGGTTTCCAGTGGTATGCCTATCAGCAAGTTTTAACTGCCCATAAAGAACAGGTCCGTAAAGCGAACATCCCCCGTTTAATTTTTAAATGGCGGGTTCATCAGGCTTTGTATGAATTTATACAACCTGATGCAATTAGCATAGATACCTCACATCCTCTCCATTCTATTGTTCAGCGCATTTATGACAGCGCAGACCGGCTTGAGCAAGGCATAGATAAACAACTAAAAAAACAAAAAATGCTGTATTGGGTGGCTGAGCAGGTTGCCGACCTATTTAGTAACTACATGATTTATCGTGGACAGTGTCAGCGTGGTTGTGAAAATAGTTGTACGTGTCCAGAGAACTGGTTGGCTGCTTGGGGGCAAGGGCGAGCGCTCGATATTGAAAAATATATTGTGCAAAAAGACGAAGAGGTTACTGCTTTTGCATTGCATCAAACTCAAGAGCTAGAACGTTGGCAGCGATGGTTGTGGCAGCAACATTTTCATGATGACTTTTTGCAAATGCAGCAAATTGATGCGTTGTTTTGGCAAGAGATCGAACATCCAGATCGCAGTAAATGGGCTATTTCAAGATTACCTCATCAGGTGGTGATCTTTACATTATTGGATTTACCGCCAAGCCAGTTACAGTTCTTGCGCCGTTTAGGGCAATATATTGATGTGCTAATTTTGCACTATAACCCTTCGCAAGAATATTGGGCAGATAGCGTTGATCCACTGTGGAAACAGCGTTATGACTTAGGGGTGAAAGAGCGCTTTATTGCGAAAAACCCTAAGGCAACGGATGCTGAAATTAGCGATTTCTTTAATAAATTTACACTCAACTTTAATGCTGAAGCACGTGAGTCCAGACATCCACTTTTAACAAGATTAGGTAAACAAGCCCGCGACCACTTTTCGCTATTATCAAATTTATCTACGGGTGAAGAGGGTAAATGGGTTGATGCTTTTGTGGATGATTTCCCTGAAAGTTTACTCGGTAAAGTTCAATCCGATATTTTGCATTTGGTTGAACCCCAAGCTAAGCAATATGAGCTTGCTCCAGACGATGACTCTATTCAGATCCATGTTTGCCATTCTACTTTACGTCAGCTTGAAGTACTTAAAGAGCAACTGATTGGTTGGTTGGCCAAAGCACATGAGCAGCCGCGTCGCCCAAATGATATTTTAGTTTTAGTTCCTAATTTGACCGACATAGAGCCTTTAATTCGGAGTGTATTTCCTGCAACTGCCACTGAGCAGGGTGTGCATTTGCCAGTGAAAATTGCAGGAGTTGCATCACTTGATGCATTAAATGCTTGGCGTGCCGTGATTGGGCGTATTCAGCTGATGCAAGGGCGTTTTAGCTTTGATGATTTTGCTGACTGGTTAAGCTTGCATGCGACTCAGCAACGATACGAACTTGAATATGCTCAGGTTGAGCGAATTTTAAATTTACTTGCCGATGCTGGGTTTAAACGAGGACTTGATGCAGAGCATCTCAAGCGCAGTTTGTGTGAGGGTGATGACGATTATCGATATAGTTTTAAATTTGCTTTAGAGCGATTGGCTCTAGGCATTGCTGTGCCTGTACATGAAACATTTAATCAAGTGCTGAGTTATGCCAAAGTTCAACCAGTTGATTTTGAGTTGATTGGTACACTCATCCAGATTTATCAAGATTTGAATGAGCGCCGTGATTGGTTAACCCTACATGAACAGGGGCAAGTCTATACGGTTGAATATTGGCTCCAAGTACTGGGTAAAGATATTGTCGAATTTGAGCAGGTGGGTGTTGCTGCTTTAAAAGCTGTTCGGGAAATTGTCAAAAAACAAGAGCGAATGTTGACGCTCGCAAGCTATTACGCAGAGACAGAAACAGGAACTTTGCGCAAAATTACGTTGCCTCTACCTTATATTATTGAAGAAATTCAACGGACCTTAGAAAGCCAAAGTGCACAAGCGGAACCGACTGGGCAGATTACCTTTGCCCAAATTGGACATATTCGGCCGCTACCTTATCGCTTAATGGTCATGTTAAATCTTGATGCAGGGCAATTTCCAAACCGTGATACACACGTTCCATTTGATTTAATGGATGCATTGCGCCAACAGTTAGGCGACCGCTCTCGTCTTGAAGATGATCAGGGAGCTTTTTTAGATGCATTATTATTAGCCCAAGAAAATTTATGGCTGTTTTATAACGGGTTTGATGTGAATGATGGCGAGGTGAGAGAACCTTCTAGTATTCTTCAAGAGTTCCGTGAACACCTTGCCTTGATTGTAAAAGCCGAAGACGATGTATCTGAAAATGTAGTTGTTGAAGGGATTGAGATTCCAGCTCAGTTAAAACAGCTTTATCACCTCCATCATTTACAGCCCTTTGATCCGAAAGGTTTTACTGTAGAAAAAAGTGGTGTTCGTTACCAAGATCATTGGTTTAAGGTTGCTTCACAAATTCAGCAAGTCTCAGGAAACCGTCAACCTTGGGCGAATACGACCTATCCGCTGCAAGCGCCTGACATGTTGGTTTTAGATAGCCAGCAATGGATACAGGATGTGACATTCCCCGCACGACTATATTTGAAAACTTTGGGTGTTGAAAACTTAGGAAGTGTTGGACTGCTTGACCAAAATGAACCCTTGTTACTAGATGGTTTAGGACGTTATGCGATTCGACATTTTTTACAGCAATCCGATCAACAAGCACAACCTGAGGTATTACTTGATCAATTGCCTGTAGGCAAAGTCAAATATAGCGCGTGGCAGCAAGGTATTTTTGAACAAGAGTGCTTGCTTGAACGCCTCCATCATTATGCACCAGCGGTAACTGAAACGACTCAGCGAGTTTGGCGAATTGCCAAACAGCTTCATATGAATATTACTGTTCCAAAGTCTGAAACTCAGGATTGGGTCAGTATGGAGCCGTCGAGTGCTCGGGCAAAAAGACGTGCGAAAGTCTGGTTGGAACATCTACTTTGGTTGGCCTATCTTAATGAGGGAAGTGCTGGCGCTGAAAAACGCCGTATTGTAGTTTTTAGCGATCAAACCGTTATTTGTAGCGGCGTAAGTTCTGAGCAAGCTCGGCAATATTTACAGCCATGGTTTAAAATCTGGCGTTATGCTCAACAACAGCCACTAGTTTTGCCAGCAGCCTTATTATTAAAACCACTAGAAAAAGCCAAAGCATATCAGTGGGAAACAGCAAATCAGGCAGAAAAAGCAAAACTGGATGAGAAGAGTTATGCTGAGCTGTTAAAATACTGGAATGAAACAGGGTCATTTACCACCATGGACATGACTCAAAATGAAGCTTGCAAGTTGCATCAAGACTGGAGCTTTATTTTACAAGAACAAGATGCACAAGCTTTGCTTCAACATGCTTGTGATGAATTTGCGTATGATCTGTATCATCCAGTTTTTCAATTTCAACATTCGGAGTAAGACATGAACTCAAGAGTACAGGTGTCTTATCAACCTATTATTGATATTGATTTTAGTGGATTACACTTAATTGAAGCTTCAGCAGGTACAGGAAAAACTTATACTTTATCGAGCTTGATGGTCCGTATTTTTCTTGAAAAATACTTGCCTCGACAAGTGATTGCGACCACTTTTACCCGTGCTGCCGCTGCCGAGTTAAAAAGCCGTATTCGTGCCCGTTTGGTCGAAACGTATCGTTATTTAGAGACGAAGCGCAGTTTTACAGAACATGAATTACTTATGCAGGCCGAGCAAGAGCCTGATTTGTTACTCCAACATATTTTAAAAAGCTTTGCGACGCGTATTGCCTATGCGTGTGAGCGTTTAAAATTAGTTATAGATCAGTTCGATGAGCTATTTGTTGGAACACTCGATAGCTTTAGCCAAAAACTATTACGTGAGTTTGCTTTTGAGAGTGGCAAAATTGAACGTGCTCAAATTACCGATGATGCAAAAACCTATAGCCGACAACTCATTCATGATGTGCTCCGAGAGTGGATACAGTCTCAACATCAAACCGTAATTGATGCCTTGTATCTGGCAGGTGAACTTAAGAGTGTTGATAGTTTTGTCAAACTGGTCGAAGACTCACTTAATTTTAGTTCTGCACATTTTAAACTTCCCGAAAAACCAACAATTCAATTTGAACAACTTGCTCAGCTCAAACAGTTAGCCACAGAAATTGACTTAAGCCTTTTAGAGCACTATTACCAGCTTGATGGCGAACACTATAAGCATGTGAGCGGTACGGTATTTCGAAACGGCGCTTTTAATAAACTATTTAGTGAATGTTTACCGCAGCTTCTGCAAGTTTTAACGCAAAGCGACAGTATTTTAGTTTTTGATGGGTCACTATCAGCACAGCGAGAACTTGTTTTTAAATTTTTAGGCCAAATTGCCGATCAAAAAGTTTTTAAGAAATGTCCAGCCGAAATTTCAGATGGATTCTATCAACACCCCTGCATTCAGCAGATTCAGCAACTCTTTGGTGTACTGAAAAACTACGCCGAACAGTTCGATCAGCTTCATATTTATTTAAAAGCCTATTTATGTGTCGAAGTTAAAAAACGACTACCACAGGTTTTACAAAATAAAGGCGAAACGACCTTTTCTCAGCAAATCCGTACACTGTCTGATGCTTTAAAGGGCGAGCAGGGACAACGTTTTGCAGTATTTGTTCAGGCGCGTTATCCCTTAATTTTGGTCGATGAATTTCAGGACACTAACCAAGATCAAGACGATATGCTGGCTAGTATTTGGCGGCATCCGCAGCGCTATCAAAAAGGCTGCATGATTATGGTGGGTGACCGAAAACAGGCAATTTACGGTTTCCGTGGTGGGGATATGCTCACCTTCTTAAATGCCTATAAAGATATTCAAGCCAAACATGGCCGCGAATATAAGTTAATTCATAACCATCGTTCGGTAGCCGATCTGGTTGAAGTCGTCGATGCGTTATTTCAACGACAAATCGATTTTGGTGAACAGGTTCAATATGACCCGATTCGGGCAGGTACTCGACCTCATCCTGTACTGATTGAACACAACAATCATAATTCTCATCCTTTGCGCTGGTTGATGCTCAAAGACAAAGAAACAGAGGCTCAGCAAGTTGCATGGAAGATTCGGGATTTACTCAACCGTTCTCATGAGGGTCATTTATATTTTCAAAAAGACTCTCAGACTCAAACCTTAAACGAAGATGATATTGCGGTATTGTCTCGTAATCATGATGGGCTTGATAAAGTTCAATATGAGCTAGAGCGTTTAGGCATTCGGGTTAATCGTCCATCGAAACGAAGTGTTTTTGATTGCACGATTGCTCAAGACGTCGGTGCTTTATTGACAGCAATACTTCATCCTTACGATGAGGCAAAAGTGAAGCGGGCTTTAATTAGCCGTCTGTTTGCCATGGACTTGAAGCAACTGTTGCAACTTGAGCAGACAGCAGAAGGCTTAAGCCAGTTCATGACTGGTTTTGATAGCATTAGAGAGCTGTGGTCTAGTCAGGGCTTTTTAGTTGCATGGCAACAATGTTTAAGCCAGTTTGATATCTGGCAAAATTTGGTGGCTGCTCAAAGTAAAGATAATGAACGGGTTGTGGTGAACTTGCGTCATTTGACTGAAATTTTGAGTCAGCACAGCGAGAAATACTCAGGCGCGCAAAACCTCTATCATTGGTATCTCAAACAGTTGCGTTCTCCTCTTGACCGTGATTGGGAGTTAGAACGTAAATTGTCGAGTGAAGCTGGTGTTCAGCTCATGACAATTCACCAGTCAAAAGGACTGGAGTTTAAGATTGTTTTTTTGTTGGGGGCAGACAAGCCGTTTCGAGAAAATAATAAAACTCTGAATTTTTCGACCCAAGATGTAGTCCAGCCAGACTCAAGCCAGATGTTAACTCAACGTGTAGTTGCGATTGCTGACAAGACATATTTGAATGAAATTGAACTTAAACAACACGAAGAGCGGGCATTAGCTGAACAGAATCGTCTTTGGTATGTGGCTTTAACGCGAGCAAGCCACCGCGTCTATGCCATTTTACAAGATGCTGACGGTAAATCAGTTTCAGGCTTAGCTTTCTGGAAAAATAGGAATGAGCCTTTTCAGCACCATTGCTGCACAGATGAAATGGTTTTGGAGCAGATGCCTCAAGCAATTCATTTAGCTAAGCAAACCAGTATTATTGAACTACAAGCACAACGCTTTCCTGAGCAACGTTTTTATTCTCGTGGTAAAACCAGTTTCAGTTACTTGGCGCAGCATTTAAAACATAAGGTTGGCACAGATTTATTGGCGAGTCAGAGCAATGATGCTGTATTAGCAGAAGATGAGCTGGACTTGGTCAACACTGTTGAAACAATCAGTGCTCAGCCGATTGACTGGATAAAGAATAATTTTCCACGAGGAACGCTTGCTGGTAATTTCCTGCATGAAATTTTTGAGCATATCGATTTTCAATGTTCAGATGACTGGGTCATAGAAATACGTCGTCGTTTTAAAAATGACTATAGTAGTCTCTGGCTAGATTTACTCAGTAAATATAAAGAGAGCTTTCCAGAGGAAGAAGACGCCGAGAATCTGCTTTATCAGTCAGTTGCACAGTGGTTGCAAGATGTTTTACGAACGCCACTCTATCAGGGCTTCCGATTGAACCAACTTCAACCAGAGCAGCATTTGTCGGAGTTTCCTTTTTATTTGGCATTGTCGGATCGGGTTTTAGCCATGACTCGTGTTCAGCAACTCTTTGCTGAATATGGTTTGAATATGCCGGAGTTACTTGAAGCACGTTCGGCCCGTTATCTCAATGGTTCTATCGATTTGGTTTATTTTGATGGACAGCGCTATCACATTGCCGATTATAAAAGTAATTATTTAGGAGAAGATCTTGCAGATTATCGTAGCGATAACATTGCACAAAGCATGTCTTTGGCAAGTTACTGGCTACAGGCAGGTCTATACTTGGTGGCATTACATCGCTATTTGCAAGTCAAAATGCAGGATTACCAAATTGAGCAACATTTAGGTGGGGCGACTTATCTTTATTTGCGTGGTATGAATGGTGAAGCAGAGCAGGGGTATTATTACTGGCAACCTAGTATTGAGTTTATTCTGCGTCTTGATGCCATTTTGGGGTATTTTGCTGAGGATAAAATCGCATGAAAAATGCTGATAAGTTAGGTAATTTTAAGATTAACAAATACTTGACATGTGGATAAGCCTGTCTATAACCATGTGGACAAGCGTGTGGAAAACTAGGTGGATAAGTGTGTGGACAATCTAAATAGCCCTGAACAAGCTGATTTAAGCTGGTTAACAACGTGGAGTAACTTCTTAAATCAGGCTCCATTTACTGAGCAATCACAAGTGCCAGATACCGCTTCTTATTTACAGCAGCTTATTGAAGCTAGCTTGCAAGGTGATAGCTGTATCGATGTCAGTCCAGAGCAAATTGCAGCACTTGGTCAACTTGCTATATCAGCCGATCAAGCGACTTCAAAAGTTGCACCATGCGTCTACGATGAGCAGGGGTTGGCATTATACCGATATTGGCACCTAGAGCAACGCCTTGCAGAACAAATTTGTCGATTAAAGCAACAATTAATTCAGCCTGTATCTTGTGATGACTATATAAGCCTACTTACAGACCCTCATCAGCAGGCAGCTTTACAAATGGTTGCTCGGCAGAGCCTGAGTATTATTACGGGTGGGCCGGGTACAGGTAAGACCTATACACTTGCACGTATTATTGCTGTGCTGAGCCAAGCAATTCCGCATATTCGTGTAGCGATGGCTGCTCCAACGGGTAAAGCAGCACAGCGCATGCAAGAGGCCTTACAGAACTCGTTTAATGACCCTAAATTGCTTGAGTCTGGATTAATGAGTGAAGAGCTCAGAAATCAGGGAACACAAACGATTCATCGATTATTAGGGATGGGGCATAGCCAAACACCACGGTTTAATCAAAAACAACCGCTTCCTTACGATGTAATTGTGGTGGATGAGGCTTCCATGCTGGATTTAAGTCTAGCCACTCTTTTATTTGAGGCTGTGCCAGAGTCTTGTCGAATTATTTTATTAGGAGATGCAAATCAGCTCGCTTCCGTTGATGTAGGTGCAGTACTTGCTGACTTGCAACAAATACAGGCACTAGCCGACAACAGAGTACAATTACAAACCAGTCGCCGTTTTGCTGAAGGGGCGTTGATTGGGCAAGTTGCTAAATTTATTCAGGCACAAACCTATCAACAAAATCATGAAGTGGTTTTGCAGCAGTTTGAAATTGATATTGTTGAGGTTTCTGAATTAAAGCCTATAGTTTTACAAAATGACATGCCAGATGTGGTTCAACTTGAGTATTTACCAGAAGGGAATCACACAGAAGTCGAAATTTATTATCAGAAACTCATGTTAGGTTTCCAAGGCTATGTAAAGAGCCTAAAAAATTATTTAAAAGAAGAACGCTCGATTGAACAGGTTCAAAACGTAGTAAGAGCATTTGATGACTACCGTATTTTAACAGCGGTCCGTCATGGCCCATTTGGCTTACAACAGTTAAACCAGTATGCGCAGCGCTGGTTACAACAACATTTATCAATAGTTACAGTGGGTGGTTGGTATGTAGGTCGTCCGGTGATGATGACTTATAACGACTATCAACTTGGTATTTCAAATGGAGATATTGGCCTGTGTTTTGAACATAGAACCCAGCCACAGCAATTTGAAGTATATTTTCCAAGTTTAAATAAATGGGTGGCGGCAAACCGATTACCTAAAAGTATTCAAAGTGCATTCGCTTTAACAATTCATAAGTCGCAAGGGTCTGAATTTACACATACTGCTGTGGTTCTTGATCAGGCTGCAAAGAACTTATTAAGCCAAGAGCTAATATACACTGCGATTACACGAGCTAAAAAAGTAGTGAGTCTTTTGGTTCATCCAGAAGCTTTAGTTCAGGCATTTACAGTTCGTACTACACGAAAAAGTGGTTTAGTTCAGAAAGTTAATCGGTTAGTTCGTTAAGACAAACTTAATATTTTTACCCTTGTAAGAAAAAGCTTACATAGATTCGAGATATTTGCTGCTAGAGTACACCCCACGTTTTTGAGATTATAAACGCACAACGAGCTTGGCACGGAATGTCGGGCAAAATCGCACAATAATAATAGCTTAAGTCGAGAGACTGCGAACTTACAATGATGTAGGTGTATAAAGAGGAAACTTACAGCCGCTAAGCCTTGTAGTTTTGGGAGAGACTACAGGGCTTTTTTATATTCTCGATTTTATTTACTTCTAAAAAATTATAAAAAAAGATCTGTTTTAGACCTCTATTTAATATGTTTTCTTTTAAAAATTTATATCAATATATTTATCTATAATATGATTTTTAAACAGCCATTTTTCCTGTGAATTGTTAAGTTATATGTTATACAGAACTGTACGTTAAATGTTAAAAATGGTTATTTACTAAATATTATACAGACCTGTACGTTTTTACTTACATGATGATAAGAGAAATACTACTTTTCTTCATAATTGGATGTGTCACAATACATCACATAGGGAAATAGAAACAAAGACACTGGAAGTGAGTTAAAACAACAAGAAGGATGTGACTAGCATCTCACCAACGATAATAAAAACAGAAATAACACGATAAACAAAAACTACAGCGCAAAAAACCCAAGCAGAAATGCTTGGGTTTTTTATTTGCTTTTACACTAAGTTAGTTTCGTGTGAGTCGCTACCAAACAAAGATCGGCGCTGATCTCTAGGGATGCGGGGGCATTGCGTTGAAATCTGATAAAGCACGTTGGCTAAAGCAGGAAGGTGTGTTCCCACTACAGATTTGCCCGTTGTTAACAGAGATACACTAATATCTCTTTCAGGGTCGGCCCAACATAAAATATTAGAGAACCCTAAATGACCAAAAGCTTGTCCTGTCATTGGACCAAAAAGACCTACAGGGTTACTACCTAACATTGGACCTAAGGCATAGCGCATTGGAATTAATAAAGTACGATCAATGTTAACGCCTGTAGTTGGCAGTGTTGCCCTGAAAATCGTTTTCTCACTGAAGATTTGCTGACCGCCATGGCTTCCTCCACTTAAAAGCATTTCAAAGAAGCGTCCAGCTTGTTCTGCACTGGTATAGATGTTTCCGGCTGGGCAAATTGTGTCCATAAAACGGTTGTCGTTTGTGACATCAACTGCAAGTTGCAACCCTCCACCTAACACATGGTTTAGGTAGTGGTCGGTACCAAGGCGAGGGTGTAGGCCCGTTGCACAGTTTAAAGCAACCTCTGAGCGGTACTCTGGTTTTAAACCATAGTTGAAATAAGGCATTCCCATCGGTTTCTCGATAGTTTGATGCACAAATTCACGTAAATTTTGCCCAGTCACCCGCTCAATCACTTCTCCTAAAATATAACCCGCTGTAACAGCATGATAGGCAAGGTGGTTACCAGCAGGAGACACAGGTTTGGCGGCATATAAACGTTTTAAAATTTGATCTTTATCAAAGAGTAATTCGGGTGTGACATCGCCGTCTATATAGGGAATGCCGCCACGATGTGCTAGTAAATGAAAGATAGTCGCACGGCGTTTACCATTTACGCCATATTCCGGAATATAGTAGCTCACAGGATCAAGCAAATTGATTTCGCCTTTTTCATCTAATAGATGAATTAACATGGCGGTGATCATCTTTGATGCTGAAAACAGGCAAACAGGTGTATCTGGAGTCGCAATCAAGGCATTCTCCTGTAGTCCTGCTGGAGAGTTCCCTTGGGCATATCCAATGCTTCTGTTCAGCAAAACTTTACCTTGTCGACGTAGACAAAAAGTAATGAGTGGATAATTTCCAGTTTTATATAATGCTTCTACACTGTTCCAGATTTTTTGAATCTGGCGCTCAGTCATTCCACCCTGTTCAGCAGCAACTTCATCTTTACGACGAATAACTTGCTCAATATTGTCCGGTACTGGACAAGTGTTGGTTGAAAAAATTTTCACACGTTCCTCGCGCTTCTTTCTTTTTATTCAAGGCTAGTGTGCAGGGTTAATATGCCCATGTCAGTGTCTAAAATGACAAGTTACTGAAAACTATTTTGCAATCCACCTATAGATACCTTAAAATAGGCGACTTGCTGTAGTGATGCACGGCAGTCAGTTGCCTCAACTGATTCATATCGTTTACTTTTTTTAAGCATCTCGGAGAAATCGAATGGCTTTAACTAATGCAGACCGCGCAGAGATCATTGCTAAATTTGCTCGCGCTGAAAATGACACTGGTTCACCAGAAGTACAAGTAGCTTTATTGACTGCTCAAATCAATGATTTACAAGGTCACTTTAAAGCTCACAAACACGACCATCACAGTCGTCGTGGTTTGATTCGTATGGTTAACCAACGTCGTAAATTGCTTGACTATTTAAATGGTAAAGACCACGGTCGTTACACTGCTTTGATCGGTGCTTTAGGTTTACGTCGTTAATTCGATTTTCACTTTGTTTTCGCTATTTCGCATGTCGCAATGCTTTATCGCTGAAAAGAGAGTTTCACTTAATTTTAGGTTAAGTGATGTTTAGAAGGGGCGCTTGTGCGCTCCTTCTTTGCGTTTAACTTTTAACATTATTTAAAATTTTTGGCCTAGTGTGATGGCTTCTAAGCTTTGTCATTTATCTACCAATCGGTGTAGTCTGAATGCCAAACCTTAGGGGTCTCACTAGAATAAAATTAGGAAAATACAATACATGTCAATGTTTAATATCGTTCGTAAAGAATTCCAATATGGTCAACACACTGTTGTTTTAGAAACAGGTCGTGTTGCACGTCAAGCAAATACAGTTTTAGTTACAATGGGCGGCGTAACTGTTTTAGTTGCAGTAGTTGCTCAACCTAAAGCAAAAGCGGGTCAGGACTTCTTCCCGTTAACAGTTAACTATCAAGAAAAACAATATGCTGCGGGTCGTATCCCAGGTGGTTATGGTAAACGTGAAGGTCGTCAGTCTGAAGCTGAAACTTTAATTTCACGTCTTATTGACCGTCCAATTCGTCCATTGTTCCCAGAAGGTTTCTATAACGAAATCCAAGTGACAGCGACTGTTGTTTCTTCTGATAAGACTATGGATGCTGACATTGCTGCAATGATCGGTGCTTCAGCTGCAATGTCAATTGCAGCTGTTCCATTCCGTGGTCCAATTGCAGGCGCACGTGTTGGTTTAATCAACGGCGAATACATTCTTAACCCAACCCACGAACAATTGAAAGAAAGTGATCTTGATCTTGTGGTTGCGGGTACTGAATCTGCGGTACTGATGGTTGAATCTGAAGCGAAAGAACTTTCAGAAGACCAAATGTTAGGTGCTGTACTTTTCGGTCATGATGAAATGCAAATTGCTGTTCAAGCAATTAAAGAATTTGCTGCTGCTGCTGGTGCAGTTGAATCAACTTGGGTTGCTCCAAGCAAAAACGAAGCTCTTCTTGAGCAATTAAAAGCAGCTTTCGAAGCTAAAATTTCTGAAGCATATACGATTGCGGTTAAACAAGATCGTTATGCAGCACTTGATGCACTTTATGCAGAAGCTGTAGCTCAGTTCGTTCCTGAAAATGACGAAACTGGTATTGCTGACGAAGTAAACGAATTATTTGAAGACCTTAAATACCGTACAGTACGTGACAACATCTTGTCAGGTAAACCACGTATTGATGGCCGTGATACTAAAACTGTTCGTGGTATCGACGTTCAAGTTGGCGTATTAGATCGTGCTCACGGTTCTGCATTATTTACACGTGGTGAAACTCAAGCGTTGGTAACAACAACTTTGGGTAATACTCGTGATGCACTAATGGTTGATACATTGTCAGGTACTAAAACTGACAATTTCATGTTGCACTACAACTTCCCTGCATACTCTGTAGGTGAAACTGGTCGTGAATCTGGTCCTAAACGTCGTGAAATTGGTCATGGCCGTTTAGCACGTCGTGGTGTTCAAGCAGTTCTTCCTGCTGCTGACCGCTTCCCGTATGTTATTCGTATTGTATCTGACATTACTGAATCTAACGGTTCATCTTCAATGGCTTCTGTATGTGGTGCATCATTATCACTTATGGATGCGGGTGTTCCACTTAAAGCACCAGTTGCTGGTATCGCAATGGGTTTAGTGAAAGAAGGTGAGCGTTTTGCAGTACTTTCTGACATCTTAGGTGACGAAGATCACTTAGGCGACATGGACTTTAAAGTAGCAGGTTCTGAAAACGGTATTACTGCACTTCAAATGGACATCAAGATTGAAGGTATTACTGAAGAAATTATGGAAGCTGCATTAAACCAAGCATTTGCTGGTCGTATGCACATCCTTAACGAAATGAATAAAGTCATTTCACGTGCTCGTCCTGAAATCAGCGCTCATGCACCGACATTTGAAGTCATTAACATCAATCCAGACAAGATCCGTGATGTTATTGGTAAAGGTGGTGCAACGATTCGTGCCATTACTGAAGAAACTAAAGCTGCAATTGATATTGAAGACAATGGTACAGTTCGCGTATTTGGTGAAACTAAAGCTGCTGCTCGTGCTGCGATTGCAAAAATTCAAGCACTTACTGCTGAAGTTGAACCAGGTAAGATCTATGACGGTAAAGTAATCCGTATTGTAGAATTCGGTGCGTTTGTAAACATCATGCCGGGTACTGATGGTCTTCTTCACATTTCGCAAATTTCAAATGAACGTATTGCGAATGTAACTGATGTTCTTAAAGAAGGTCAGGAAGTGAAAGTACAAGTTGCTGATGTTGATAATCGTGGTCGTATTAAATTGACTATGAAAGACATTGAACAAGTATAATTGTTCTAGTGACATGAAAAAGTCCGCTTGATGCGGACTTTTTTTATGGCATGATGCAAGTAATACAAAAACAGATCGTTGTGGTATGCAGGTTTATTACTTTTATCGCCATCAAAGTGACGGCTATGTCTTTTTAAGCCGTGAACAGCATAGTGAACATGTTCTAGAGTTTTTCTGGATTGATAGTCTCAGAACGGATGTGGTCAATCATAATGAAGAATGGCAACAAGAGATTCAAAAGCTTTCAGGCGTAGTTATTAATGAGTTTCATATGCGGGATATCTCGAATATTGAACATCCTTGCGCCTTTGACACGCTTGAAGAATATGACTTACTGATTTTTAAAAAGCTGGTTACGCCTGATGATGAAATTAAACCTGCTGAATCCCAAGACAGTGTTTTTGGTTTGGCGACTACACCAATTAGCTTTATTTTGATGCCAGATGTGCTGATTAGTGTGCGTGAGCAGGGAAACAAGTCGATTGAAAATTATATTCAACGTCTTGATAATATTTTATGTAGAACTTTAGAAGAACAAAATAAAACCCGTAAATTACCAAATTCACCGATTGATTTATCGTTACGGCTGTTAAACAGTATGATTGATGGCTATCTTGATATCCGCTCGCCATTGACGAGAAGAGTCGAGCATTGGCAACAGCAATTGCTTCAGGGTAATCGTCGTTTTAAACAATGGCATCAACTATTCCATGAAAATATGGCATTTCAGCAAGTGGAAAATCTGTGCGAGGAGCAAATTGAAAGCTTGCAAGAGTTTAGAGATGAAATCGTAGAAAACTACCATCATGTCGTTGGTAAGCATATCCACAATTCACAAGATATTTTACTGGTGCGTTTAAATGATTTGATGAGTCATGTTGAACGTATTCAAAAACATACTTTGCGATTGCGTAGCGCAATTCAGTCTGCAATTGATCTGCATTTTTCAGCCATTGCGAACCAGACCAATGAAAACATGCGGATTCTTGCCATTATCACCGCCGTTTTTGCACCTCTTACCCTTTTAACGGGTATTTATGGAATGAATTTTGAGTTTATTCCTGGTCTTAAATCGCCAGTTGGTTTCTGGATTATGCTCGGGGTCATGCTGCTGAGCACCATTGTACTGTTGTACTATTTCTATCGGCAGCATTTGGTGGGGCGAGGTGAACGAAGTGTCATTGATTTGTTGGCCCAGCAACACCGTCAAGATCGGATGAATTTATTTTGGTTTTTGGAATATGAACCGATTAAGCAGACATTGAAGGAAGTGGAGAAGATTACTCGGTTGAAATAGTTCTTCATTTTTTTATTGAATTTTGTTCCAAATTTGCTTGAGCTAAGCGTCATCCACAACCTGAGTGAGAAAAAGCAAACATCGTTTGCTTCGAGCGCAAGACAAGCGAAGTGCGTAGCTTGCGTTCAAATATAACTTTGACCTTAGTACGCACTTCAATATCTCTGGTTTTGGCCTCGCTACTCATGCCAAAACAAAAGTAACGTAATTAGCTGACGGAATAGATAGTGAGTGCCAGTAGGACTCCGTCGTGACTATCTAATCTAATGAAAATGCTTCAACTCTTTCCTTAATTGCTGTACTTCATCAATCAAATCTAACATCACTGCAACTGCTGCCAAACTTGCGTCAAAGTCACGTTGTAGACGATAAGCTTTACGAGCACGAGAGACATCTTCGCCCATAAACTGATGGGTTTCAGGTGCGGTATTGACCGATAAAATATCATATTCAATTAACTGAATAATCCAGTCTGGACTTTGACCACAAGCTTGAGCGAATTGTTGTAGATCAAATGTGGATTGTTCATCAACGACCTCAGCACTAAAGGTATGGCCGTCATATACAATTTCTCGATAATGAATGGTTGTCATAATCTTGCTCCCTAATGAGATGAACGAGGTTCGAATGAAGCAAAGGCTTCTGCCAGTTGCTGATATGCTTGTTTTTCTTTTTCAGAATGTGCAGGTGGAAATACAATATTTAAGATTAAGTATAGATGCCCTGGTGTTTTATTAGGTATCCCTTTGTCTTTTAAACGTAGCTGTTGTCCTTGTTTTGCATTGTGAGGTAAATTAACGTTTAAAGGTCCAGCTGGTGTTTTTACTTCAATACCTTGACCTAACGCTGCTTCCCACGGAGCGACATCTACAGTCAAATATACATCACTGCCTTCGACATGAACGCGGTCTGTATCTTTATACTGGATTTCAATATAGAGATCGCCGTTAGCACCGCCATTGATACCACTTTGTCCTTGTCCACTTAATCGGATTTGCTGACCTTCTTTCATACCTTTTGGTACTTTGACTTGAAGGGTTTTACGTTGAACTTCAGGTTCGCCATAAGCATTCACGGTCGGAATTTGCAGGGTAATTTGTTGCGTTGATCCATGATAGGCAATATCAAGATCGACTTCTATGCTGGCATGTTGATCTTCACCGCGATAACTACGCTGTTGTCTCTGATGTTGCTGTTGACCACCACCAAATCCTGCACCAAAGCGACCAAATAAATCTTCAAAACCGCTAAAGTCTGCTTGCTCACCACCTGTAAAGCCTTGGCGATAAAACTGTGCTCCATCAAAACCACCTTGCGCAGCACCCTGACCAAAGTTATTAAAACCTTGTGGATGATCTAACAACTGATCATATTCAGCTTTTTTTTCTGCATTGCTTAACGTGTCGTAGGCAACATTAATTGCCTGCATCTTTTCTTCGGCATCTTTTTCTTTGCTGATGTCAGGATGATATTTACGAGCTAATTTTCGATAAGCTTTCTTAATTTCATCAGCAGAGGCTTTGCGTGTAACCCCTAATTCTTCATAATAATTTTTAGCCATAATGTTTTATCAGGATGGTGTGGTTTATTTCATTATGAAACGATTTTTAGAGTTTTCAATAAGCTAGATTGTATAAGAGTTGTTCTATTAAAAAATAAAATTGAGAGAAAGAGGTATAGATAAATTAAGACTATACCTATACCTCTCATTAGTTAGATAAAAGTTTGGTACAAGCCGTAAATAGCAATCAATAGAAGTAATAGGCCGCAAAGTCCTAATATTTTTGGATATAAATGGCTATTAGAAAGACGGCGGAAAAATACATAAACCAGAGATAAAGTTAAGAAGTCTAAAACAATCCATGTCAGCGTGAGTATGGTTAAACTTAGGTTGAGCTGTGGTGTAATAGAAACAAATTGCGGAAAGAAAGCCGAGAAAAAAATAATATCTTTGGGGTTGGAGATTCCGACAAAAAAGCCCTTTTTGAAGCCACCATTTTGTGCTGAAACTGTTTGTATTGCTTCTTGATGAGGCGCCTGAATCACTTCTTTAAGAATAGTGAAACCTAAATATCCAATATATAGACAGCCTAAGATACGGATAATATTGAGATAACTATCGTTAACACTCAGTACTCCCTTTAAAACGAGTACCGAAATAAAAATTAAAATAAGTGAGGCTAAATTGGTCCCAAAAATCGTTTCAAGTGCTTTTCTATATCCACCTTTAAGTCCAGCGCTTGCAACTAAAATCATGACAGGGCCGGGGGTAGCAATCATAATAATGACGCTAAAAAAAAATAGAAAATAATCAAAATAATTCATGGAATATAAGTATCTTATTTATTGGGCTATAAAGTAATCTTATATTATCTTATTTAAAATAAGATATTGAAAATGATCATTAAAAAAATAAGGATAAATAAAAAGGCGGTATATCCGCCTTTTTATAAAGCTTAACGATTAACTCAAATGCTCACCAAATAACGCTAAAGCTTCTTCAGCGGTAAAGGTATATTGCGTGTTACAGAACTGGCAATCCATACGAATAGGGTTCTGGTCTTCTAATGTTTCATGAACAGCGTCTACACCAATTTGAATCAGCGCATTAGCACAGCGTTCTTTTGAACATGTACAGCCAAATTTGAGTGTTTCAATTTCTGGTAAACGAACTTCTTCTTCATTATATAAACGATATAAGATTTCGGTTGCATCTAAATTGGTGAGCTCTTCAGCTTTTAATGTTTCGGTCAACATGGTCAAGCGTGGCCATAAATCTTCATCAACCAGCTTTTGCTCTTCGTCATCATGACGTGGTAAAAGCTGAATGAGTAAACCACCAGAGCGCTTAGCAGTACTCGCTAGCACAATTCGAGTTGGAATTTGTGCAGATAAGTCGTAATACTGCATGAGGCAACCCGCTAAATTTGCCTGATCAAGAGGTACAATGCCTTGGTAACGCTCGCCAAATTCCGGTTCAATATTGATAAATAAAACTGGGTTAACTAAAGCGCCGAGAACTGTGCTGCTGTCTGTTGCTTCAATGAAGCGTGGATCGGTTTCATAATCGGCTAAAGCACGAACTTCACCTAAATGATTACATTCAGCCATTGCCCATTTAAAGGTGCCGCTAGCCTGGATTTGCAAGCTGATACGGCCTTTGATTTTTAGTGTACTTGCAAGTAATGCAGTCGCACTCAACATTTCACCTAGCAGAATTTTAACGGCAGGCATATAGTCACGTTGAGCTAAGATAGTTTGTAGTGCTTCTTCTAGATGAACTACTTCCCCACGAACTGGAAAGTTCTCTATATAAAAGCGTTGGCGTAAATCAGACATAATATTCTCCAGGGCCCTAAGTAGATTATAACAATTTAGTTTTAAGCAAGCTTAGGGAATGCAGCGAAGCCGCAAGTAGGACAAAGGACAGCTTGGTGTCCATTGTCCAATTATTTAGGCAATGTGAATAAGTCCTTAATATAGCCATTTTTTGAAATCTCAAGTTATTCTAGATGATCTCGTGTAATGTCGATGCGATTTGGCTGTAAATGACGCTTTAAATTCACATCGTGTTTCGATGTGGCCTGTTGTTGGGCATCACTTTCAAATAGATGTTCAAGTTCGGCTAAAGCGTTACGATGCGTTTCAAAGATCTTTTGTTCATCAGTATAAATACTTTGCTGTTGTATGAGCAATTTCTCATCATAATCCCGAAAGATTTCGATATTGTTATACGCTTGCTCGTCAGAGATACCGAGTTCTCGTAAGGCTTGATAAGCCATTCCTAATGAAGATAAATACGTCTCACGCCAAATATATTCAACACCTAAATCTCTTAAAAGATGTACATGATGGCGGTCACGAGCGCGAGCCAATAACTTTAAGTTGGGATAATTTAATCTGAGATGACGTGCCACATTCATAGAATCTTCAACATCATCAATCGCTAAAATAAATACTTTGGCTTTTTCAATACCCGCAGAACGCAGTAAATCTGGTTGGGTCACATCACCATAATAAAGTGATCCGCCATATCGTCTGACAAAATCAACTTGATGAAGATTGTTGTCAATTGCGGTAAACCCTAGATGTTGCAGGCGGGCAATACGCGCAATAATTTGTCCAAAGCGACCAAAACCAGCAATGATAATCGGGTTGTCCTGCTGAGGAATTTCATCGTACTCAGGCGGGCGTTCTTTATTAAAAAGCGGAATGACCTTGTATGCCATCAACCAGTAAATCACTGGTGTGAGTACCATCGACAAAGTCACAATAAGAGTCACAGGTTCTAATAAAGCTTGAGTTAAAATCTTTTCACTTTTAGCTAAGCTTAAAATGACGAAAGCAAACTCACCGCCTTGAGCTAAACAAGTTCCTAATAGTAGGCTGTTATTCCAACTATACTTTTTATAGCGTGCAATGGCGGTCAATATCAGCGTTTTGATCACCAGTAAGCCGATTGCTCCACCAATAATAAGCCACGGCATTTCAATCAATAGTGACAGTTGAGTAGTCATACCCACGGTCATAAAGAATAAGCCAAGCAGTAAGCCTTTAAATGGGGCAATACTGGCTTCAACCTCATGGCGAAATTCAGAATCTGCTAATAATACGCCTGTGAGGAAAGCTCCTAATGTCGTGCTAATTCCTAATGTATCCATCAGCAAAACGACAGCTAGAATAATAAATAATCCTACCGCCGTAATGAGTTCAGTTGCTCCACTTTTGGCAACAAAACGGAAAAATGGACGCATCACATAACGACTAAATAGAAATAGACCAGTGAATGTTGCGGTGATAGCCGCAAAATAAGCCACACCATGATGGGTAGATTCTGTTCCTGCGAGTAATGGAATAATTGCAAGTAACGGAATCGCAGCTATATCTTGAAATAATAAAATTGAAAAAGACTGCTGACCATAGGTCGTGTTGAGCTGCTGTTTTTCAGTCAGAAGCTGTAATACAAAGGCTGTAGAAGACAGTGCCAGCGCAAAACCAATCACAAAACTGACAGCAAGTTGCTGTTGAAATAGAAAGAGTACGATCAGCATAAGAACGCCACCGCTAATCAGGACTTGCAGACTTCCCATTACAAAAATAGAGTCACGCATTTCCCACAAACGCTGTGGTCTTAATTCTAAGCCAATCAGGAACATCAATAGAATGACACCGAATTCGGCAAGTTCCATAATTGCTTTAGGGTCATGAGCAATATTTAAAACACTAGGACCCAGAAGTATTCCTGTAAATAAATAACCTAAAACTGTTGCAATCCCTAGGCGTTTGCCAAGAGGGACTAAAATCAGAGAAGCTCCAAGAAAGATAGTTGCTTGCAGTAGGAATGACATCCATTGCCTCGAATGTATTAGTCTCTTTTAAGTGTAAAACGAAAAAGACGTCTTCACACCATGGATATTCAAATCATCTAATTAAATTCTTGCGGATCAACATCAATTGATAGCCTGAGTTGATGCTGCCTTGGTGCATGGACCAATTGAGACCACCATTGTCTTAAGTAAAAATGTAGACGAGCGCGGTCGGCAGATAAAATCACCATGTGTGCACGATACCGCCCAGCTTTACGCTCCATAGGGGCTGGAATAGGTCCCCAAATATCAACAATCTCACCAGCGACTTGACGAAGTTGCTCAGCAGCTTCATTTAAAAAATGCAAGGTATAGTCCCGATCTTTCGACTCAGCACGTATCAGTACTGCATAGCGATAAGGCGGTAGCAAAGCAACTTTACGTTCAGCCAATGTTTGTTTGGCAACCGCACGATAATCCTTTTCAATTAAAGTGGTGAGTAACGGATGATCGGGTCTTAATGTTTGCAAATAAACATGGCCTTTATGCTCACCACGGCCTGCACGGCCAGCCACTTGAACAATCAATTGCGCAGTACGTTCTGGTGCACGGATATCTACGCTGAGTAAACCCGCATCAATATCTAAAATGGCAACCAAAGTCACATGTGGGAAATGGTGACCTTTTGCCAACATTTGAGTGCCGAGCAAAATTGTTGGTTTGTTTTGATGAATACGATCATAGATTTTTTGCCAGCTTCCGACACGACTGGTACTGTCACGATCAACCCGAATCACGTCATGCTCTGGAAATAGTTCTTGTAAGTGCTCTTCAACCTTTGCGGTTCCTGCACCTAAAGTTTTTAAGCTTTTTTGCTGACACTCAGGGCAATGATCTGGTAAGCGATGAATGGTTCCACAGTGGTGGCAATGTAAATAAGAATAAGGCTGGGTATGCAAAGTAAAATGTGCATCACAATGTGGACAATTGGCTTGCCATCCACAGCTTTCACAGACCAGTACAGGTGCATAGCCACGACGGTTTAAAAAGATTAAAACCTGTTCTTTTCTAGCTAATGTATGTTTGATTTGTTCAATAAGAGGCTGGCTAATTCCATGCTGTTTTTTGACAATTTTAAGATCAATCAAATGCATTTTGGGCAAAAGTGCATGTCCAGCACGTTTGTTGAGTTGCAGTGAAGTTAACTTGCCAGTTTCGACCAAATAATAACTATCGATACTTGGTGTTGCCGAACCTAAAATCACAGGGCAGCTTTGTAAGTGCCCTCGGTACAGTGCGACATCACGTGCATGGTAACGGAAGCCTTCTTGCTGTTTATAAGACAGGTCATGCTCTTCATCTAAAATGATTAAGCCCAAACGTGGCAGCGGTGTATAGATGGCAGAGCGTGTCCCTAAAATAATAGATGCTTTTCCGGTCTGTGCTTGTTGCCATGCTTGTAAACGTTTGGAGTCGTTGAGGCCAGAATGCAATAAAGCAATATCACAATTAAAACGAGACTTAAAACGAGAAATGGTTTGAGGAGTTAAACCAATTTCAGGCACCAAAACCAGTACTTGTTTACCTTGCTTTAGCACCTCATGCATGATGTGTAGATAAACTTCGGTTTTACCGCTACCAGTTAAGCCATCTAGCAAAAATGCTTGGTATTGATGCTGTGCTTTAATAACCTGTTGGGTTGCTTGCTTTTGGTCTTCATTTAGCGTGAGCGGCATTTGTGCCAATTGAACAGGTGTAGGGCTAAAGTCGTGTGGTTCAAGCGTACACTCAACTAAACCTTTCTTTTCTAGCGCTTTAAGTGTTGCAGTTTCTACGCTACTTAAATTGAGAATGTTCTCTGTTGTTCCAGCAGGATGTAGCTTTAAAATCTGATAAGCATCTTGTTGCTTCACCGAACGTTTAAGCAGTGCCTCAACATTGTCGCATGGAGTAATTTTCCAGAGATGGAACAAAACGTCCATCGGTTTGCCCTGACGCAGTATAGCCGGAAGGGCGGTTTGCATGACCTCGCCAACTGGGAATTGGTAATATTGTGCGGACCATGTCAATAAACTTAAAACTTGTTCATCTAAAATAGGTTGTTCATCTAAAAGTTCAGAAATGGCTTTAAGCTGAAATTTGCCTGTAAATGGCTCATGTGGATTCACTTTTTCAGTGATGATACCAATCAGGTTTTGTCGCCCAAATGAAATAGCGACGCGTGAGCCTACTTGAGCCCGTTCATATTGTGCTTCGGTGAGTGTATAGTCAAAAGTGTCGTACAGATGCACAGGTACGGCAACACGCACACGATAAACAACTGAATCAGGCTTTGGCGTTATGGTCATAGAGGCTCATTTCGTCAATTTTAAAAAACGGCATAGCGTCGTGAAGAGGACTTGGGTATTCTACACAGGCTATAGAATGAATATGAATGATTGCGTAGCATAGATGCAACAGCAGCGACTATTATTTTTGGAAAATTAGAACATTACCATGCCTGCATATCAATTTACTGCCATTGATGCTTCAGGGAAGCAGCAAAAAGGAGTGCTTGAGGGAGACTCAGCACGCCAGATTCGCCAACAATTACGCGATAAAGCATGGACACCAATTAGCGTTGACCCTGTTGAACAAAAAGATAAACATCAGAGTCAGGGGTTATTTCAAAAAAAGTTCAGTGCCTATGATTTGGCACTCATGACCAGACAACTTTCTGTTTTGGTTGCAGCCGCAATTCCTTTAGAAGAAGCTTTACGTGCGGTGAGCAAGCAAAGTGAAAAAGCGCATGTGCAAAATCTTTTATCGTCTGTTCGTTCGCGAGTCATGGAAGGACACTCATTGGCTCAAGGTATGCAGCAATCTGGACGTTTTCCAGACCTCTATATTGCAACAGTTGCTGCAGGTGAGCGTTCTGGACATTTAGATCTGATTTTAGATCAGCTCTCGGATTACACCGAAAACCGTTTTGCCATGCAAAAGAAAGTTCAGGGTGCCATGATTTACCCGATCATTTTAATGCTGATGTCATTTGCTATTGTCATGGGCTTAATGACTTTTGTTGTGCCAGAAATTGTTAAAACCTTTGATCAGAACAAAGATGCACTACCGTGGATTACGGTCGCTTTAATGAAAGCGAGCGATTTTATTCGTCATGCGTGGGTGTTTATTATTATTTTTGCAGTTGTGGGAATTGTCGCATTTGTACGGTTTTTAAAAACAACGGCTGGGCATTATGCTTTTGATCGATTAACACTCAAATTGCCATTATTCGGTAAACTGTCACGTGGTATTAATTCTGCACGCTTTGCAAGTACCTTATCTATTTTGACCCGTTCAGGCGTACCGTTGGTGGACGCATTAAAAATTGGTGCAGCAGTGACCAATAACTGGGTCATCCGCGATTCAATTGCCCATGCGGCTGAGCGTGTTACAGAAGGTGGTAACTTGGGTACGCAGCTTGAGCGCAGTGGTTATTTCCCACCAATGATGGTACAAATGATTCGAAGTGGTGAGGCATCAGGTGAGCTCGACCGCATGTTAGAACGAGCATCGACCATGCAAGACCGTGAGGTTACAACATTTATTTCAACCTTACTGGCATTACTTGAACCGCTTATGCTGGTTTTAATGGCAAGCATTGTACTGGTTATTGTAATCGCGGTTATGCTGCCAATCGTAAATATGAACAATATGATTTAATAACTTTGATATTAGAGATAATGATGAAAGTAAAAAATATTCAAAGCGAAACAGCGATGGAACAACATAGTGAATCTGCGGTTTCAAATCAGTTTGAGCCAACGTGCCATTCCGAGCATAGCTCTTTATTAAATGACTGCTCCTCAAGCGTAGCTTTCGGACGTGCAGCACGTTCGAACGGTGTTCGAATGAAACGTGCCTCAGGCTTTACCCTCATTGAAGTTATGGTTGTGATTGTAATTTTAGGCGTGTTAGCAGCGCTCATCGTACCAAATGTTATGGGGCGTAGTGAAAAAGCTAAAATTGATACAACCCAAATTACATTAAAAGGTGTAGCTGGTGCTTTAGATCAGTACAAGCTCGATAACGGTCATTTCCCAACAATGCAAGAAGGTGGACTAGATGCTTTAGTGAATCAGCCTGCTACAGCAAAAAACTGGATGCCGGGTGGATATGTTAAAGGTGGTTATCCTAAAGATAGTTGGAAAAATGATGTTCAATATGTAATTCCAGGTGCAGATAGCCGAGCTTTTGATTTGTACTCGTTTGGTGCAGACGGCAAAGAGGGCGGTGAAGGTAATGATGCAGATATTTATTACCAACCTTAATTAAAATGTAATGGAGATTATCAATTCGTTTAAAAATATAAACCGATAAATACGAATTGATAATCTTTCTTAATCACAAAAAATATAGTAAGTTTATGAAAAATATGAAATAAAGTTAATAATTATATTTGAGACTTATAATAAGAATTATTCCCATATTTAATAGTTACAAGAAAGTTAAAATGTAGAGAAAAATAAGCTATATATTTAAATAAAAGCTTTGCATAATAAATAAAAAGCACTTTATTACATTAAAAGGAGAGATTAAATGAAAGCATTTCTCATAGTAGATGAACTGACTCAGTTTCATTGGGTAATGCTGAAGTCTGTCCTATTGATTTTGGGTTTATTGCCGATTGCCGAAGTTTTTTTAAAGCTATGGCTTAATACCGAAGGAAGTAGCCAAATTATGATTGGTTTCTTTGCATTAAGTATTGTGAGTGCATGGTTAATGGTGAGCTTCTTTACTGCATTAAAAGCGAGTGTCTGGCAAGCTAAACAAATCTCCACTAAATATGAGCAATTGCTTTTTAAAGCCTATCGTTATGTACCAATGGTCTTTTTATCGAGTTTAGTTGCTTATTTATCTTTGCAATTATCGATCGCTTTTTAATAATATTTTAAAACCAAATTTTTAGATAAAACGTAGACTGAATATCTACGTTTTATTTTTTTAATTTAAGCAGGCTGTTGTACTAGCATTGCTGTAATTTTACGAACGATAGGCAGGATGAAAAGTAGCGTTGGGAAAGCAATTAACCAAGAAATAGCCCATGCAGACATCCATACATAAATGGAAAATTCTTCTAATCCCAAACTTCGTAATGTACTAATCATTGAAACCACAAACGTCATAATGATCGATAGAAGAAAGGGTAAAACGATAGATGTATAGCGATTTGGAAGTTTTTTAAAACTAAACAAAGATTTTGAGTTTTGCATTTTTGACTCCGTAAACCAACAAACGCCAGTGCCATTCAAAAATATAAAAATATTTTGAACAAATAGCTCCAAGCATTGTTGGAGGTATGTTGGCACGTTGATTGACGTAAACGTTTACGGCTTTTTGATGAGCAGATTTAATTTAGCATGAATTTTTCAAACTGGAAATAAAAAGAGGGTATTTCTTTATTTGTACATATTATATGCTTCAAATCAGATGTTTAAGAACATGAGAAAAAGTAAATGGAACAAATCGAGTGGAATGATTTTTTAAAAGTAGAGCTTCGCGTGGGTAAAATTATTGAAGCTGAAGTTTTCGAAAAGGCACGTAAACCTGCTTATATTTTGCATGTAGATTTTGGTGAAGAGTTAGGGGTACGTAAATCGAGTGCGCAGATTACTAAACTCTATCAGCCACAAGATTTAGTTGGTAAGTTGGTGGTTGCTGTAGTGAATTTCCCTAAAAAACAAATCGGACCTATTCAGTCAGAATGTTTGGTGACAGGATTTCATAATGCAGATGGTGATGTAGCCCTTTGTATCCCAGAGTTTGAAGTGCCTCTGGGTACAAAGTTATTGTAAGTTAGCGGCGGGATTTAAAAGAAACGTCAACTTTACGTGGACGATAAACCCAACCTAAAATCAGCAGTAATACTGCAAATCCTAAAATTGGATAATCACCTAAACGGTTATAAAGGGTTTGACCTTGCATGGCTGGTAAATCACCTCTCAAGACAAACTCTTTATCGATCGGTGCTTGTTCAGTGATATGACCATTTTGATCAATAAACGCTGTTACACCCGTATTGGTTGCACGGATAAACCAGCGGCCATTTTCTTTAGCTCGCATTTGTACCATTTGTAAATGTTGCAATGGTCCAGCAGTGCCAGTAAACCAAGCGTCATTAGATACAGTCACTAAAAAGTCGCTGTCTTTTGCATTACGTCGGGTGAGGTTCGGATAAGCCACTTCATAGCAAATTGCAGCAGCAAGCGCATGCCCTTTAATCATAAGTGGTTTTTGGTCACTTGCACCACGTGTAAAACCGCTCATGCTCACATCATTTTGCATGGCCGGTAGTACCCAAGAGAGTAAACCTGAAAGAGGGATGTATTCACCAAACGGTACAAGACGCTGCTTTTTATATAGACCACTGGCATCGCTTCCAGAAGCCATAATGCTGTTGTAATACAGTGGACTACCGACTTCATGTGATTTGGTAACATCCCAGTAAGGAATTCCGGTTACCCATGCAGTGTGGTTCTTTTTAGCTTGTGCATCCATTGCATCCAAAAATGGTTCAATGTCAGTTTGGAAGAGTGGAATTGAAGATTCAGGCCATACAATCAAATCACGACCCCATTCAGATTGAGTCAAACCTGCATAAATTTCTAATGTTCTAACTTGATATTCGGTTAGCCATTTTAAATCTTGTGGAATGTTACCTTGAATGAGAGAAACACTAAGCGGCTTGGCAGCTTTAGGTTTTACAAACTGTATATATGATGCTCCCCATGCGCCTAAAACCAACAGGGCAGAAGGGATAACCCAAAAAATACGCTTACGTAGAACTTCAACTAAAGCACAGGCTAATACAATGACGACAAAGGAAATTGCATAAATACCGAATAAAGGCGCATAACCATCTAGTAAACGTTCGGTAAACGCGTAACCTACAAACAGCCATGGAAAACCTGTAAATACCCAAGTTTTTGCCCACTCAAAAACAATCCAGAGTGGTGCGAAAGTCAGTGGTGTTTCAGGGAAGAAACGTCGGTAAACCCAAGTCTGGAATGCGGTAAACAGGCCCATCACAAGGGCCATAATGGCAATCATACAAACGCTTAGAAATGCATTGGTATCGCCATAGACATGGATGGACGTGTAGAGCCAGAAAGCGCCTACAAACCATAAACCGAAGCCATAGCTTAAGCCAATAGCAAATGCTTGTTTGGCTGAACGTTTATGTAATGATGCATAGAGTAGGGCTGGTGATAATATTGCTAACCACCACCAATAATAAGGTGCCAGTGAAAAACTGAATACGGCACCTGAAAATAAAGCAATGAGTAAAGGAAAAATTAAAGGAAGCTGTTTTTGTTGTTGCGAAGAATCTAACAGCTTTTCAAAGTATGCTCTCATTGACGTACAGCTCGAATCAGATGAATAGTGCGGGCATCTGCTTCAACAATTGTAAATAACCAATTTCCAAGCTCAACAGTTTGACCTTGTAAATCACTTACCAGACCAATCTCTTGAAGCAATAAACCGCCGACAGTTTCTACTTCATCGTCAGAAAAATCAGCATCTAAAACAGTATTGAAATGTTCGATTAGTGTAAGTGCTTGCACCATCCATGCATTTGCTACCGTATGGTCATTGTCAGGAACAATGTACTGAGCATCTTCATCCGCAGTGTCATGTTCATCTTCGATTTCGCCAACGATCTCTTCAAGAATATCTTCAAGAGTAACAATACCCGCTGTTGAACCATATTCATCAATCACAATGGCAATGTGAGTCTGAGTATGTTTCAGCATGCGTAGTACCTGATCGGAACGTGCACTTTCTGGAACAAATAAGGGTTGACGCATAAGAACTCGAATATCGACTTTGGTATTCGGTTCGGTTAGAAATGGCAACAAATCTTTTGCGAGCAAAATCCCGACAACATTATCAGGCTGATCAGAAGAGAAGACTGGAAAGCGTGAGTGAGCAGACTCGACCAGTACATCAAGAATATCAAGTAACTGATCATCTTCTTGCAAACTGATCATTGCTGTTCGTGGTGTCATGACTTCACGAATTTTTGTAGCAGGAAGGTCAAGAACACCTTCAAGCATGGCAACAGTATCTGGTTCTAAAAAGCGACGTGAATTTTGGACTAATTTTAATAATTCATCACGGGTTTCTGGTGCTGTACCTAACCATTTTCGTAAGCCGCGCATTCCCCACGACGGACTTGGTTCCTCTTGCATGATCTTTCCTAAAGACTCAATCTATCAAATGAATACTTTGAATCATACCGAAGAAAAGATGCTTATGCATCTATAAAACAAGCTAAAAGACAAAACGCATATTGTTATGTAAAAGCCAGTTACAGTTAACAGCTCAGTAATTTGTTTATGCTAAAATGTGAAAATTCTATTTGTTCGAGTTTGTCATGTCGGAACAATCCATTTCACCTACTGTCCAAATTAATACACGTGGTTTACGTTGTCCTGAACCTGTCATGATGTTGCATCAAGCGATTCGTAAAGCAAAATCAGGAGATGTTGTTGAAGTATTAGCAACTGACCCTTCGACTTCGTGGGATATTCCAAAGTTTTGTATGCATTTGGGGCATGAGTTATTGCTAAAAGAAGAAGTTCTGGATGACCAGAACCATAAAGAATACCGTTATCTGGTACAGAAAGGATAAGGTTTTCTAGATTAAAAAAGCCCCGAATAATCGGGGCTTTTTATATTACATGTTCGGATAGTTTGGACCACCCCCACCTGAGGCAGGAAGAACAAAGCAGCGCTTTGTCCTGCCGCAAGTGCAAAAGCCATGCTTTTGCAGAGAAGGTGGCTGTTCTATTACATATTCGGATAGTTTGGACCACCACCACCTTCTGGCGTTACCCATGTGATGTTTTGAGATGGGTCTTTAATGTCACAGGTCTTACAGTGAACACAGTTTGCTGCGTTAATCTGGAAGCGTTTAGAGCCATCATTATTTTCCATGATTTCGTAAACACCAGCTGGGCAGTAGCGTTGTGCAGGCTCATCCCATTTCGGTAAGTTCACATTCACTGGAATTGAAGCATCGGTCAACTTCAAGTGAGCTGGCTGGTTTTCTTCATGAACCGTGTTTGAAATAAACACAGAAGATAAGCGGTCAAAAGTCAACTTGCCATCTGGTTTTGGATAGTTTAGCTTGAAGCTGGTTGCATCAACCGTTTTCAATGCAGCGAAGTCTTGCTTCAAGTCATGCAAAGTAAATGGCACTTTAAAGACATTCTGGTCGATAAAGTTAAATGCACCACCAATCCACTGACCAAATTTATGCATCGCTGGACCAAAGTTACGAGAGTTGTAAAGCTCTTCTTTTAACCAGCTATTGTTAAATTTGTCAGTGTATGAAGTTAATTCTTTAGTGAATAAATCTTCGCCTTCAGTAACACGTGCAATGGCAAGGTCACCGCCTTTTTCTACACCGGCAGCAATGGCTTCAAACACAGCCTCACCACATAACATGCCTGATTTCATGGCAGTGTGTGAGCCTTTGATTTTTGCAAAGTTTAAGAAACCTGCATCATCACCAATCAAGCAACCGCCTGGGAAAGTCAATTTAGGCAGTGAGTTAAAACCGCCTTTCACTACAGCACGTGCGCCGTAAGAAATACGCTTCCCACCTTCTAAAAACTGTTTAATCAGTGGATGAGTTTTCCAGCGCTGCATTTCCATAAATGGATACATGTGTGGATTTTCATACGACAAGTCCACGATCATGCCCAAAGTCACTTGGTTGTTTTCAGCGTGATATAACCACCAGCCACCAGAAGAAGCTGTTTCAGCCAATGGCCAGCCTGCACCGTGCATGACTAAGCCCGGTTTATGTTTTGCAGGGTCGATTTCCCAAAGCTCTTTAATCCCGATACCGTAGTGCTGAGGATCAACATTTTTATCGAGGTTATATTTTGCAATCAGGCGTTTACCTAAGTGACCACGGCAACCTTCAGCAAAGAGGGTGTATTTAGCGTGAAGTTCATAGCCTGGTGTAAAGTTATGTGTTGGTTCACCATCTTTACCAATACCCATGTCACCAGTTTGAATACCTTTTACAGTACCGTCTTCGTGGTAAAGCACTTCAGATGCAGCAAAGCCCGGGAAGATAGATACTTCTAATTCTTCAGCTTTTTGGCCTAACCAGCGAACCACGTTACCTAAAGAGATAACATAATTGCCATCGTTATGCATGGTTTTAGGAACCATCCAGTGAGGCACTTCTTTAGATGTGGTATCTGATAACAAGAAGAAAGTTTTGTCTTCAGTTACAGGTACGTTTAAAGGCGCACCTTCTTCCTTCCAGTTCGGGAAAAGTTCGTTGATGGCACGTGGCTCAAGCACAGCACCAGACAAGATATGCGCACCTACTTCAGAGCCTTTTTCAACTACACAAACAGAAAGATCGGGTAAGTTATTTTCAATCGCTAATTGACGGATCTTAATCGCAGCAGATAGACCTGCAGGTCCTGCACCTACGATGACAACGTCAAACTCCATCGATTCACGTTCGATGTGTTCCATGTAGGACTCCTCAATACTTAAAGGTGGCAACCGTCATATTCAGAAATTCGGTGCTGCCGTGAGTGTTTTAATCCATAGGCGCAAATATGCTATTGTGCCTTTTATCGTTTTGGCTAGTATAGTTTTAAACCATGATCTAGCCAATTGGCTGAGTCGTCATATTTTTTCGTCAGCAAGGCATAAACTATGGTAAATCAAAATAATTCCCCATCGGATATGGGAAAAATACCGTTATCTGATGATAAAAACTTAATGAACATTGCACAATACTTAAAAGGTGTACAGCAAAGTCACAAAAGGTCAATTCCACCTTTAGAGCAGTGGCATCCAAAGCATTGCGGCAAAATGGATTTGACGGTTAAAGCCAATGGAGAATGGTGGCACGAAGGTCAATTGATTAAGCGCCAAGCCCTATTAGATCTATTTACCAAAGTCCTATGGAAAGAAGAGGGTAAATTCTACCTGAAAACCCCCGTAGAACAAATTGAAATTGAGGTCGAAGATGAACCTTTATTAGTCAATCAGGTAGATCAGGTTGAAATTTCAGGTGATCAGTTTTTACAACTGACTACGACTAATCAAGATGTGATTTTGGTCGATGCTGAACATCCAATTTTTATGCGTGAATATGACGGGGAATTGCGTCCTTATGTGCATGTGCGTTTTGGAATTAATGCCCTTATTCAACGCCAGTCTTTTTATCATTTAGTGAACTATGGAACACTCATTGAAAAAGAGAATGGTGAAACCATTTTAGAGTTAAAAAGTGGTAATTTGCTCTTGCAATTAGGCACTTGAGGTTTAAGCTTTAGGAAGTGAAAATTTCCGACACTTCAGTACAGCCATGACAGCCATACAACCTCTATTTACCGATCTAGAACCTATGCCTAACGCATCTGCTGATGCTCCAATTGGTATTTTTGATTCGGGAATTGGAGGAATGTCAGTTGCAGCAGAAATTGCCAGATATTTGCCAAACGAACGTATTGTGTATTATGCCGATACTGCTTACGTTCCTTATGGTCCACGTTCCGATGATGAAATTAGGGAACTCACTGCTCGTGCTGTCGATTGGTTATACCGTCAGGGTTGCAAAATTGCGGTTGTAGCATGCAATACTGCTTCAGCATTTAGTCTTGATCATTTACGCGAGCATTATGGTGAACACTTTCCAATTGTTGGGTTAGTTCCAGCATTAAAACCTGCAGTCTTGCAAACACGCTCTAAAGTGGTTGCTGTATTGGCGACACCTGCTACTTTTCGAGGACAACTCATTAAAGATGTTGTTGAAAAGTTTGCTGTTCCAGCAGGTGTTAAAGTGATGACTTTAACCAATCTCGAACTTGTTCCTTGTGTGGAAGCAGGGCAGCAAATGGGGGAGGCATGTTTAAACGCATTAAAAGAGGTTTTACAGCCTGCCGCTGAGCAAGGTGCAGACTATTTAGTGCTCGGTTGTACTCATTATCCTTTCTTAAATGAAGCAATTCATCATCTTTTTGATAACCAATTCACACTGGTTGATTCGGGATTAGCAGTAGCCCGACAAACAGCCCGTATTTTAATAAAAAATGCGTTATTATGTGACCAAATAGGTCAGAATGTTGCACGTATTGAATGTTATGTCAGCGGAAATAATGCTGAGGCACTGCAACCTGTTTTACAACATATGATTCCACAAGAGTTAACTTGGACACTTCATAATCTGAACTAGTTTTTTTGCATCGTTTAGAAAGTAGTGTTTTTTAGATTTATTATTTTATTTGGGGCGGTTCATGATCTTGGCTGATTTTAAGTCACGTACAGGTCATGGGGCGAAAGGGTGTTGTTATGCTCGATACACGCTATCAGATTTTTATTTCAACGTCTGGCCGCGATATGCAGCCAGAGCGAATGGTTTTGTCTCAAACCTTGGTGGGGATGGGTTTCTTTGCTTGGGGATTAGAGCATCGAACACCTTTAACCACTACACTTGCACGTCGACAGATTGATGAATGTGATTATGTAATCCTACTTTTAGGCAGCCAGTATGGAGAACAAGCGATTTCTGGTGTGAGTTATCTGTCTTTAGAATATGAATATGCGTTAAGTCAGGCGAAACCGATTATTGTTTTCATGCATGAGCAGCCTGAAAATCGTGAAATAGATTTACAAGAAACACATCCACAACTTAAAGATAAATTTCTCGCATTTAGAAAAAAGTTATTACACGAAGCAAAGCATATTTTTTACTTTAAAACTCCACGTGAATTGGAGTTGGCTGTCCGTTTAAATATTCCTTTAATGGTTGAGCAACATATAGGACAAGGTTGGGTTCCTGCTCATCAAGCTCAGCAGTTACAAGATGAAATTAGGCTGTTAAAAAGTAAAATTTTACAGTTAGAACAGCGAGTAACCGAGCCATCTACACAGTTAAATGAAGTTGCACCGCAAGATATTTTTGCATTTGAATATCAGATTCAAGCATTTCAGGATGGCAACTTTAAAGAGCTTAAACGTCAACGACAAATGACGTGGTCTCAGTTATTAAGTGTGCTGGCAAAGCGCTTTGAAACAGCGATGCCAGAAGAGAATTTTGCAGCTTGTCTGAATGAATATTTAAATCAGGCTGGCTTAGAAGATGCTCGTCAGGAATTACCTCGTGCGCATGCGGTTGCCTGTGCACAGATTAATCACAAGGCACTGTTCCGAATTAAAAATCAAATGCAATCACAAGGCTGGATTGTTCCAACCCAGACTGAACAATCATATGGCCTATGGAAACTAACCACTAAAGCTCAAAAGATATTGCTGAGCTATAAATGGAATCATCGGGGCGTTCGATTAAAAGCTTAGAGCGATTCAATTTATATATGACAATGAAAACTGTTACATTAGTGTCATAAGATGAACTGAAAGGCATTTACACATGTCGTTTGAACAAAAACCGAAAGTTACTGTCATTTTAGCGAATTTAGGCACACCAGATGAGGCGACTGTGCCTGCGGTGCGCCGTTTTTTAAAACAGTTTTTATCTGATTCACGCGTGATTGAAATACCGAAACTGATCTGGTGGATGATTTTAAATCTGTTTGTTTTGCCTTTTCGCCCCAAAAGAGTGGCGCATGCCTATGCTTCGGTATGGTCCGCAGATTCGCCAATGCGTGAAATTGTGTTTGAACAAACCAAACGTGTGCAGGCTTATTTAGAGCGTGAAAATAAACAGTTTGATTTAACTGTATTGCCAGCAATGACTTATGGAAATCCGGGTATTGATGCAGTTTTAGAAAAACTGGCGGCTAACCCGCAAGAGCATGTCATTTTATTACCTTTATTTCCTCAGTATTCCGCAACATCTACAGCGCCGTTATACGACGCGTTTGCCAAATGGATTCCCAAACAGCGGAATTTGCCTGGCTTGACCATTATTAAAGACTATTATCAGCATCCTATGTTTATTCAAGCCTTGGCAGAAAGCGTTTTAGCCTACCAAGAGCAGCATGGCAAATCTGAAAAACTGTTGATGTCTTTTCATGGTATTCCACAGCCATATGCAGACAAAGGTGACCCTTATGCAGATCGTTGTCGCATCACAGCAAAGCTGGTGGCCGAAGCCTTACATTTAAAAGATGATGAATGGGCAATTAGCTTCCAGTCACGTTTTGGAAAACAAGAATGGGTGAAACCTTATACAGACCAGCTGCTACAAGATTGGGCTCAGCAAGGTGTTAAGTCCGTTCAGGTGTTAAGTCCTGCTTTTTCTGCCGATTGTCTAGAAACGCTTGAAGAGTTAGCGATTCAAAATGCTGAACTATTTCAACAAGCAGGCGGTGGAAGCTATGCTTATATTCCGGCTTTAAATAGCGATCAGGCTCATATTGATTTGCTTGCAGGTTTAGTTCAGGCTAATCTTGATGCCCTTACCCATACCTTAGCCCACCGTTAATTGTGTTTTAGCCAGAGGTTTTTATGCTGCAAGTCAAAATTGTTCCAGTTACTGCATTTGCTCAAAATTGTTCCCTCGTTTGGGACAGTGAAACGAAAGAAGCAGTTTTGATTGATGCTGGTGGTGACGCTGCTGTTTTGAAAAAAGAAGTTGAAGCTTTAGGTCTAAAAGTGAAGGCCCTGTGGCTAACTCATGGGCATTTAGATCATGCTGGAGCGGTGGGTGAGCTTGCTAAAGAATGGAGCGTTCCAGTTATTGGTCCACATAAAGAAGATCAGTTCTGGTTAGACATGATTCAGGAAGTATCAGCACGGTATGGCTTCCCAATTCCGCAGCCTGTTAAAGTCGATCAATGGCTTGAAGGTGGCGAAGTGCTAAAACTGGGTGAAGATGAGTTTGAGGTGCGTTTTGCGCCGGGACATACACCAGGACATGTTGTTTTCTATAATAAAAACCATGGCTTACTTTGGACGGGCGATGTTTTATTTAAAGGTTCGATTGGACGAACAGATTTCCCGCGTGGCAATCATGATCAGTTAATTGAATCGATTAAACGTGAATGTTTTAGTTTGCCAGATGATACTCAGTTTATTTCTGGACATGGCCCGATGAGTACCATTGGCTATGAAAAACAATTTAACCCGTTTGTCGCTGGTAAAGCAGGTTAATCCTCATAATCATCTTCATTTTGACTACCCTTGTTTTGCTGAGGAGCATCTTGGGTAGGCAATTTATATTCATCGTTTGCCCAAGCGCCTAAATCAATTAATTTACAGCGTTCTGAGCAAAACGGACGAAACTCATTACCTTCCCAAACACTTGGTCCACCACAACGTGGGCAGGGAAATGTACGTGGCATATAGCGATATCCTCAAAGTGAAGAGAAATAGATTAGGCAAAAGTCAGGTGAGTTGTTAGACTTATGCCGATTTTTATTTAGTTTGATGTGATTATGCCGATTCGTCAATTTCAAGCACAACGTATGCAAGCGCCTCGTGATTTTACCCCAATTGAAAATACACCGATTTGTGTTGAAATTGGTGCTGGCAAGGGTAAACATGCTTTGCTCTTTAGCGGCCAACAGCCACAGCATACGTTATATGCAATTGAACGAACCCGAGAAAAATTCTTGGCAATGCAAAAACAGCATGGTTTGGAACCAAGAGATAACTTGGTGCCTGTACATGCGGATGCTTTGCCTTGGGTAGTGCATGCTTTGCACCCCGCTCAAGTTGAACATTTCTTTATTCTCTACCCAAATCCAGAACCACATAATCCGGCACAGCGCTGGTTGAATATGCCATTTTTTGAGTTCTTAATCTCACGTCTGCAAACAGGTGGAACCATTACATTGGCAAGTAATATCCCTGAATATATTGAAGAAGCAGAACAACAGTTAATTCATGTGTGGAAGCTGCCTTATCAAAAAGAAAAAATTGCTCAAACCTCTGCACGTACTCATTTCGAAATTAAGTATTTAGAGCGTGGCGAGCTTTGTCAGCAACTCATTATGACCAAGCCTGAAGGCTACAGCACACGTTTTGATGATTTTGCGCCGCTGCAAGGGCAAACACATGGCGAATAAGCGGGTTGCCATTATTGGGGCAGGCCCAGCAGGTCTTATGGCTGCTGAAGTATTAAGCCAATATGCTTATGATATTGATGTGTATGAACAAAAGCCATCTGCTGCGCGTAAGTTTCTTATGGCGGGTAAAACGGGATTAAATATCTCGCATGCTGAACCTTTAACACAGTTTATTGAGCGTTACGACCATCCAAAATGGCTAAAACCTTGGGTTGAAAAGTGGGATGCTGTCTGGATTCAAGACTGGATGAAAAGTCTTGGAATTGAGTCTTATGTGGGCAGCTCTGGTCGTATTTTTCCTGTCGAAATGAAAGCTGCACCTCTATTACGTGCTTGGCTAAAACGCTTGGCAGAACAGCAGGTTAAATTCTTTTATCGTCATCGTTGTCTTGATTTGCAAGGTACAACAGTGACTTTAGAAAACCAAAATAATCAAAACACTGAAACTTTTACCCAGCAATATGATGCTGTGGTATTGGCATGTGGGGCTGTGTCATGGTCACAATTAGGTAGTGATGGTGCATGGCAGCAATGGATTCATCAATCTAGTATTGAGCCTTTTCAGCCAAGCAATGCAGGGGTGTTGCATGTTTGGTCTACTTTTATGGAAAGTTGCTTTGGTGAACCCTTAAAACGCGTCCATGCATGGGTCGATCCTAGCCAAATTACACATGGCGATATTGTCATTTCTCACTATGGTTTAGAAAGTGGGGTTATTTATAAACTCGGGCGTGCCTTACGAGAACAGCAAAAACAAGGACAAAGCTTAAACCTATTTTTAGATTTATTGCCTGATGTAGAGTTGTCACAGTTAGTTAAAAAATTACAGGGTGGTAAGAAACAATCTCTGACCAATATCTGGCGTAAAGCAGGCTTAGACACAGCCAAAATTAACTTAATTAGAGAAGTCGTTGATAAAGCATTATGGAACCAACCAGATGCTATGGCTCAGCAAATCAAAGCGATTCAAATCAAGTTAGATGGCTTTAGACCCATTGAAGAAGCGATTAGTTGTGCAGGAGGCATTAAGCAAGAAGCACTGTCCGAAAGTTTAAATCTCAAAGAAATATCAGGGGTGTTTTGCTGCGGTGAAATGCTGGATTGGGATGCACCTACAGGTGGTTATTTGCTTACAGCATGCTTTGCCACAGGGCGAGCCGCGGGAGAGGGCGTGCATTCATTCTTAGAGCGATAAGTGCTTCATTTGGCGCTATGTTTGATAGGTGAAAAGTGTTATTTTTGAGCGATCAATAATAATAGGAGTTGCGCTCACATGTTTCAAGCATCACCAGTCTATCAGGGAAGTTGTTTATGCCAAGGTATTCGCTATGAAATTAAAGGCGATATCGGAGATATTATTCAGTGCCACTGCCAACGATGCCGAAAAGCCAATGGAACAGCATTTGCCACTAATGCTCCTATTAAAAGTGCAGATTTTAAAATTATCCAAGGTGAAGAATTAGTCAAAAAATTTGCTGTGGAAGGTGTGTACCGTTGGTTCTGTAGTGAATGTGGTTCACCTTTGATTAGCTCGCGTGATGGACAGCCTGAACTATATCGTTTAAGAATTGGTTCTCTGGATACACTATTAGATCAAAAACCAACGATGCATATTTTTGCTGCTTCAAAAGCAGAGTGGGAATGTATTCAGGATGATTTACCACAATATGCTGAACGTCCATGATTTAAAAAAGCATATTTCAATCAACTTTTAGATGGACTAATATAATCAAAATAGGGAGATGGCATTCTTCCCTTGAAAAACCGCCGTATTGGCTAATGATGCCTACGTTACCCTCATGTATTTATATCGCTGGGTACGTAGGTTATTGCGTACTTTGCTTATTTTTGGAGTACGCCATGTCACATTTACCTTCATGCTTTTTTACTCTTTTAGCGTCTATCTAAAGGGGTGGTCCTATGTATTATTCTCTACTTTCAATTGCTTTAGGTTCCGTTCTAGGGGCATGGTTACGTTGGTTTTTAGGCTTAAAGCTCAACCCGATTTATCCGCAAATCCCACTAGGTACTGTCACCGTTAATTTGGTCGGTGGCTTTATTATTGGATTTGCAATTGCTTATTTTGCTCAAAGTGATTTAAGTCCAAACTATAAACTTTTTGTGATTACTGGTTTTTGTGGTGCTTTAACCACCTTTTCAACATTCTCGATTGAGATCGTCACGTTGTTGCAAAGTGGTAAATTGGGAATGGCAATGTTGGGGATTTCCATTCATTTAATTGGGTCATTAATTTTTACGTGTTTGGGGTTAGCGACTTATTATTGGGTAGCTGGAAACTGAGTATTTGTTTCAGTTGAAGTGTTTACTGTGGAGTCTTTTCAATAAGGTTTTATGTCTGGATTAGCCTTCGGCTCGGCCTACTTTTGTTTCGGCAAAAGTAGGCAAAACCATTTTCATCAACAGAACCTGTTATCTGTTTACACTTATCAAATATGTCGCAAAAACATTATATTGCTGATTTGATTCAGGCTGTTGATGACTTCCCGAGTATCGAATATAAGAGCTTGATCAAATAGTTTAATTAATAATTAGTCATTTGCTATCGTGACAGACGGCATGGATGCCGTCGTTTCGCTGTGCTACATGGATGTAGCATCAGCGGAACAAAGGATTTTTGTTACTTTTCATCCTTGAAAAGTAAGGTTAGCCTATACAATCCATTATTTGGATATCACTTCCATCTAGGGCAGTGCTAATAATAAGAATTACGACACTTCTATTATTTTTCAGCTAAAGCCTGACCTTCAAACTTCACGCCATCCCAACCATTTTGCATAAACTGACGAATATTTTGATGGTCAGTTCCCTCAGGTGTAGCCAATACAGATGCATAGTGTTCTGCAAATAAACTTAAAGTTTGTGCTTGGTCTAAATCTTGTAATTTGGCAAAAGAGAAAACTTTTGCACTGCCTTGATTTTCAGTAGCAGCGTTATGCTGTGTGCCATTTTGAAAAGCTGTTGGAGTATGTTGGTAGCGTGCTTCAATATGAGCTAAAACGTCTGAAAACTTTGCTGTGCCTGCTTGTAATTGGGCAAGTAACTCTTGTGCCATTATCTTAAACTTCCTATCAAATGAGGGTTTAAGCATAGCATCGAATAGAAGCTTTGAAAGCTTGGAGAATACAAAAAATTGATGAGTTGTGGAAAAAATAAGAATAGTTTTTACATAAGTTGTGGATAAGTTCTCTTTTATACACAACATAAAAAAATCGAAAAAATGGACATAAAAAAAGAAGCCTAAGTGGAGGAGATAGTCTTAGGCTTCCAATGATTTAAGTGTATTGATCAAACCTTAACGTAAGATTAACTCTTACGATTAAAGCGAGCGAAACGTTTATTAAAGGTTGCAACACGGCCTTCGTTACTTGCTTGACGTACTTCACCTGTGTAGAAAGGGTGTGATGCACTTGAAATATCAAGGGTGACATAAGGGTAAACTTGACCTTGATATTCTTTAGTTTGTTGCGTCTGGAGAGTACTGCCAATTAAGAAGTACACGTCTGCATTGGTATCATGAAATAACACTTGTTGATAAGCAGGATGAATATCTTTACGCATGAGAGATTGTCCTAAATTATTTTTGATTAAAGAAATGTTATAACATAACAATTAAAAAGTCAATGTACCTCCTAAAGGTCACACTGACTTAAAATTTAATTAGCTAGATGGCGGGACCAGTTCTTCAAATAAATCACTGAGATTGTCATGTACTTTTAAGTGAATCAGGTTCCAGTAGTGTCCTGAAATTGTTCTATTGACCATCAGCGTATCTGGTGAAGGTTTAAAGACATCCCAATATTTCAAAGATTTTTTCACAAGTAACATGCCATCATGATGTGATGAGTTCTCGGCAAAATCATAAGTGGTATTAAGCGGGCGTAATAACACTTCAATCCATAGCTTATACAGATCACTTGGGAACTTGCCTTTTTCAGTAAGGGAGTGTAGTTCGAGTAGCTCTGTTTCAATCAGATCAATATTTTCATGGCGAGCTGCATTCACTAAACGCTTGAAGTGCTGAACGATTTCATTTGAAAGTGTTTTAACACTGCCATAGTCATAAATAATTACACTACCATCTTGGCGGAAAGCGAAATTTCCAGGGTGAGGGTCACAGTGAAAACGTTTTAAAAAGAACATTTCCTGACCTAAAGCACGTATTAGGCGGTTTCCAATTGTATTTCGAATTTCGAGCGGCCAAGAACTTGCAGTTTCAATACTGTCACCTTGTTCGAGGCTTAGGGTCAAAATACGTCTAGAAGAGTAATCTTTATAAACAGTTGGAATGATAATTTTGTCATCTAACTGGCTATGGAATGTTTTAAAGACCTCAAGATTTTGAGCTTCAATTTCATAATTGAGTTCTGCTGAAAGGCTATCCTGAATTTCTGCAAAAAGCTGATCCTGCAACTTTTTATCAATTTTAAGTACACCCATTAAGCGAAGGGCTAAACGTACTTGTTTTAAGTCACTTTCACAGGCTTCATCAACACCTGGATATTGCACTTTAACCACGACTTGTTCGCCACTAGGCAGAGTAGCTTTGTGAACTTGCCCAATCGATGCAGCAGCAAAAGGTTCACTATCAAAAGATTTAAAAGCCACATTAAGCGGTTTTCCAAGCTCTCGTTCAATTTGCTGTTGAATCGCGGCAAAAGGCATGGCTGGGGCTTGGCGTTGTAACTTTGAAATTGCTTTAGCGACTTCTGGTGGGAAGATATCTTTATATTGTGAAGCAATTTGCCCGACTTTCATGACGGCACCTTTCATTTCTCCTAAGGTGTCGGCAATTTGCAAACCAATATCCTGAAATAATTTGGTTTTTGAAGCCAGCTTTTGCTCTTCATCTGCTGTCAAGTTTCGAATCGAGTTAGAAACGGTTTTCGTTGCAATGCTCGCGGTCATTCCTGCAAGTTTCATAAAACGTTTGCCTGGTGAACTTGCATTCTTTGCCATATCTTCGATACCTCATTGACTACAACATAATATTGCTTAGTTTTGATCATAGGTGACAAAGCTTAAAAAGCCTATACGAAATTGTTTATCTCATGTAAGAAAATTTTCGAAAAACAAAATGTTATTTTTATAGTAAAAAATATGAAAAGCTTGTGAAAATCCATTTCATAAACAAAGCTTTAATATCTATAAAGTCTCTATTTTTTTAGTGCTAATGTGAATGACAGGTTAAATAAATATAGAGATAACAAAAGCGATGACAAGTTTAAATTCGGCCCATGGACGATCTCAAGCGGTTCCTTTATCTGTATTTGAGCAGTCAAAAGATGCACATATTATTCGCTCCGATGAAGAGGCAATTGAGGTTGCAAAACAACTTGCCCAAGAGTTTGCACAAGAGGCATCAGAGCGAGACAGAGAGCGCCGTTTACCTTTAAATGAAATTCAACAGTTCTCACAAAGTGGCTTATGGGCCATTACAGTTCCTAAGCAGTTTGGTGGTGCACAAGTCAAATATCGAACCTTGGCTGAGGTCATCAAAACAATTGCGAGTGTTGATCCATCCCTTGCGCAGCTTCCTCAAAATCATTTGGCTTTTATTGAACATTTACGTCTTGATGCAGGCCCAGAACAACAACAGTTCTTCTTTAATTTAGTGTTGAGAGGAATCCGTTTTGGAAATGCCTTTTCGGAAAAACATAGTAAAACGGTTGCAGATCTCACTACAACATTACGAAAGACCGAGCACGGTTATGAAATTAATGGCAAGAAATTCTTTGCAACTGGTGCCTTACTAGCACATTGGATTCCGATTGTCGCGGTGAATGAACAAGGCCAGCCTTATGCAGCACTAGTCCCTCGGGAAACTTCAGGGGTGAATATTATTAATGACTGGTCTGGTTTTGGGCAACGAACTACGGCTAGTGGCACTGTTGAACTTAATCAGGTTCCAGTACGTGAAGAATACTTAGTTCCGATTTATCAGGCTTTCGAGCGACCAACACCAGCGGGAGCAATTTCACAGTTTATTCAAGCTGCTGTCGATGCAGGTATTGCGCGTGGTGCAATTGAAGAAACAATTCACTATGTCAAAAATCATAGCCGCGCATGGGTCGATTCAGGTCTGGAAAAAGCCAGTGATGATCCTTACACGATTGCGAACATTGGTGATTTAAAAATAAAACTGCGTGCAGCAGAAGCCGTATTGGATTTGGCAGGAGATGCGATTGATCAGGCAATTGCCGATACTTCCGAAGAACATGTAAACCAAGCCACCTTACTGGTTGCCGAAGCAAAAGTACTCACCACAGAAGTTGCGATTTTAGCTGCCAACAAGCTTTTTGAATTGTCGGGAACGCGTTCCACTTTATCTGAGCTTAATCTAGATCGCCATTGGCGTAATGCACGTACCCATACCTTGCATGATCCGGTGCGCTGGAAATATCACATTGTCGGTAATTATTACCTCAATGGTGTTCATCCGCCCCGTCATGCATGGAGTTAAATTGAAGAAAAAATAAGATTAGGAGAATAAAGATGACAATTACCCAAATTGAGTTAGAAGAACTGTCCGTCGGTGCCGATTATGAAAAGGTAGCAAGCAGATTTCGTCCAGTTTTTGAAAAAATTGCACAAGGCGCAATTCAACGAGAAAAAGAACGAATCTTACCTTTTGAACCGATTCAGTGGTTAAAAGAACTCAAATTAGGTGCGGTACGTGTACCTGTTAAATATGGTGGAGATGGAGTGTCATTACCGCAACTTTTCCAGCTTTTAGCCGAGTTAGCACAAGCAGACTCGAATATTGTGCAAGCTTTGCGTGGACACTTCGCTTTTGTTGAAGACCGTTTAGTTGCCCATAAAGAGCATTCGCAGGAAGTTTGGTTTCAGCGTTTTGTACAAGGTGATTTAGTTGGAAACGCATGGACCGAAGTTGGAAATGTACAGATTGGTGACGTCGTTACACGAGTAACCAAAGATGCTTCGGGCAACTTGGTGGTGAATGGTGAAAAGTATTATTCAACTGGAAGTATCTTTGCAGACTGGATAGACCTATTTGCTTATGATGAAGTGAATGACCGCCATGTAATTGCTGCTATTTATCGCCATGAAACAGGGGTAAGTGTGATTGATGATTGGGATGGCTTTGGTCAAAAGACAACGGGCAGTGGTACTTTAAAAGTACATCAGGTTCATTTACCAGCTTCGCACCTTATTCCATTTGACCAGCGTTTTAAATATCAAACTGCTTTTTATCAAGTCGTCCATCTTGCAACTTTAACGGGTATTGCACATGCGGCAGTAGAAACTTTTAGTCAGGAGATACGTGAGCGAAAACGTATTTTTAGTCATGGTAATGGCGACCTTGTTCGTCACGACCCACAAGTTTTACAGGTGGTGGGTAAAGCCTCTGCTCAAGCCTATGCAAGTCTAGCAATTACAATTAAAACAGCAGAAGCATTACAGAAGGCTTACGAAAGTCACTTTAGTGAGTTAGAGGTGAAAGAGCATCAGTTTAATGTAGATGCTGAGCTTGAGTCCGCACAAGGGCAGGTGGTGATTTCTAACTTGGTACTGGATTTAACCAGCCAGTTATTTAATGCTTTAGGCGCGTCAGCAAGTAGTCAGGTCAAACAACTCGACCGTTTCTGGCGTAATGCGCGAACAGTATCTTCACATAATCCACTTATCTATAAAGAAAAAGTGATTGGTGATTGGGAAGTGAACCGTACTGATTTGCCTTTTGTCTGGCAAATTGGAGCAAGCCCACGGGCAAAATCTGCATAGTGTAAAAGAGCCGATATTTTATCGGCTCTTTTTTATTAGGTTTGGCTTAAGCGTTTGGTGTTGATGTACAACCGCGAAAGTAATAAGACACAGGCAATGCTTAAACCAATAATTAAGCCTAGCCACACACCAGCTACGCCCCAATGGGTATAGCGAGCTAAATAAAGCCCAATAGGAAAAGCAATCACCCAATATGCCATGAGCGTAATCCACATTGGTGCTTGAGTATCTTGCATACCTCTTAAACAGCCAGCAGCGCTGACTTGTAACGCATCCATCAACTGATATGCCATTGCAAACCAGAGTAAATACATCGCAACAGGAGCTACGGTTAAGTCTTGAGTATAAATCGAGATAATTTGTTCACGGCCTAGAGCAATAAAAGTCATGGTTAATATGGCAAAAAATATTGCTGTGCTGAGACCAATCTTTTGTACCTGATACATTGCAGCCCAGTTCTTTTCACCATAATAAGTACCGACACGGATGGTTAAGGCAATGGCTAGTGAAAGCGGAATCATAAACAGCACAGAGGTAACGGAAATTGCGACTTGGTGTGCAGCAATAAACACTTCACCAAGTGGGCTAAGGACCAATGCACCTGTACTAAAAATACTAATCTCAAAGAACACAGCTAAGCCGATTGGTAGACCAAGCTGTAAAATTCTTTTAACTAAAGCCATATTAATTTTATCAAATCGGCCAAAAATAGACGTGTTTTGATAAGCCGAAGCTTTATAAATATAGCCTGCTAATGTAATCAACATGAGCCATTGTAAAATGGAGGTTGCAAAACCACAGCCAGCACTACCTAATGCAGGTATTGGTCCTAATCCATGCATAAAAATCATGTTAAGAGGGATCAATACAACTAAAGCTAACATGCTAATAGCTGTGACAGGGCGTGGATGGCCTAATGCTTCTGAATAGCCACGTAGCGCTGCGTACATGGTCACAGCTGGCATACCCAAACCAATTGCATGCAAGAATAGACTTGCTTTAGGTCGTAAGCTCTCTGGTACACCGAACACATGCAAGAAAAACGGCATAAGCTGCAAAATGAGCATTGCCAGTACACCTAAAATGACGGCAACCCACAATGACTGACGAACAACGACAGGGATCTGCTCTGTATTTCTTGCGCCTTTTGCTTCGGCTACTAAGGGTGTAGTTGCAATCATAATGCCGCTGAACAGGAGCATGATTGGAACCCATAAACCGACCCCTACAGCAATTGCTGCTAAATCGGTTGCAGATAAATGCCCAGCCATAATAGTATCAATTAATCCAAAGCCTGCTTGAGCAAACTGGGTAATTAAAATCGGTAGCATTAAGTGGAAGAGTTGTTTTAATTCAGACCGAAAAGATGTGACATTCGACACAAAAGGTACTCTTTTTAAATATAAAAATGAAGCTAACGCTGCAAAGTGAGTACCACACCGACAAAGATGATGACTCCACCAAGAAACCGTTGCCATGTAACAGGTGTCTTTTCTGTACCTAACCAACCAAAATGATCAAGTAACATAGAAATAACTATTTGCCCAAAAATGACTAAACCTGAAAAGGTTAAAAAACCAAGTTTAGGTGCAGTATAAATGCTCATGCTAATTGCATAAACCCCAAGAAATCCCCCTGTCCATAGAATCCATGGAATATTTGATATTTCACTTAAAGTTGGCTTTTCAGCACTTTGAAAGAAAACCATGATTGCTAAAACAATAGTCCCTACAAGAAAGGATAAGAGGGCTGCTTGTAATGGGGTGTGTAATTGTTCTCTCAATTGTGCATTGATGGCGGTTTGAAAAGCCATGGCAATACCGATTCCCAGAGCTAAGGGTAAAAATAGGAAAAATTGGCTAGAAAATTTCATCATTTTTATCAGTATTTAAGTATGTTTAAAAACAGTCTAAAGCAATTAAGGTATGTTTTCATAAGCCCATTGATGCAGTCATGTTAAAATAGAAATATTGTGTAAATTGGACCTGTTCCTTGGCTGTATTAAACCCTGCTTCTATTCCGTTATCTTTGTATATTCACATGCCTTGGTGTGTGCGTAAGTGTCCATATTGTGACTTTAACTCGCATGCCGTACCCGACGGTGCACTTTCTTCAGAACTCGAGCAAACCTATTTAAAAGCGTTGGTAGCCGACTTTGAAACTCAAATTGAGATGGCACAGGGGCGTTCGATTCACAGTGTATTTATTGGTGGTGGAACCCCTTCACTGATTTCGGCACAGGGTTATGTGTGGCTATTTGCAGAGCTTAAGTCATTGCTTAAGTTTGAAGATGGCTGTGAAATTACCTTAGAGGCAAATCCAGGAACGGTAGAGCATGACCCGTTTGCAGGATATTTAGAGGCAGGCATTAACCGTTTGTCTATTGGAGTCCAGAGCTTTGATACCAATCATTTGCAAAAGCTTGGACGTATTCATTCTGCAAATAATGCAATTGAAGCGATTCAACAAGCAAAACAGGCTGGCTTTAAGCGAGTGAATGTAGACTTAATGCATGGTTTACCTGAGCAAACGCTAGAACAGGCGCTTTACGATCTACAGTTAGCTGTAGAAAGTGGTGCAACACATATTAGTTGGTATCAACTCACTATTGAACCTAATACCGTTTTCTTTCGTACCCAACCCGTTCTACCGCAAGATGAAATGCTAGAAGACATTCAAGAGCAGGGTGAGGCATATCTTAAGGCAAATGGTTTTATAAACTATGAAGTTTCGGCATGGCGTAAAGAGCTGCCTTCAACACACAACTTAAATTATTGGGAATTTGGCGATTATCTTGCGATTGGTGCAGGTGCACATGGCAAAGTTACACGACCAGATGGAGTGTATCGTTTCCAAAAAACTCGTTTGCCGAAAGACTATTTAGCCAAGGTTCCAGCTGAACATTTGCAAATGAAAAAGATTGAGGCAGAAGAGCTACCATTTGAGTTTATGATGAATGCTTTGCGTTTAAATGATGGTGTCAAAGCTGAGTTATATGAACAGCGTACAGGTTTAAGCTTGGATGGCCTAAATGAGGTACTCACTTCTCTACGCACTAGAAAGCTACTGGTAGATGATGTTTCCCGTTTAGCTTGTACTGAGCAAGGCCATATTTTCTTAAACTCCGTGCTTGAAGAGTTTTTATAATTAAACAAACTAAAAAGCCGCGTCATCAGATGCGGCTTTTTTTATTTTAGCGAGTGGTATAGCCACCATTTGCAAAAATAGTTTGACCGGTAATCCACCAACCATCGGTCACCAGAAAGCGAACTAATGGCTCAATATCTTCAATTTTAGTAAGCCCGCCTAAAGCTGAAGCTGATTTATGATAAGCCACTGCTTCGGCAGATTCCTGACCATAAAAGAACGGTGTATCCATAGGTCCAGGTGCAACAGCAGTCACAGAAATCTGACGGTCTCCAAATTCTTTTGATGCAGCGCGGGTGTAATGCTCAACAGGCGCTTTTAAGCCTTCATAGGTTGAGTACAGCCCAGTGTAAGCTGCAAGAAGCGAAGTGACGATTGAGCAGATTTTTCCGCCGTTATTTAAATGTCGACCAGCCGACTGAATAAAGAAATAGGCAATTTTTGAGTTGATATCGCTCATGCTATCAAACTCTTGTTCTGTGGTTTCCAAGAAGGATTTTTTCAAAACCTTTCCAACTGTATTAATAGCAATATCAATTCCACCAAAATGCTGTTTGGTGTCTAAGAAGAGCTTTTCGATATTATCAATATCCGTTAAGTCTGCTTGAATTAAAACAGCGTCTACACCTAAAGCTGTTACATCTGCGAGCGTCTGCTCAGCATCTGCCTGAGTTGCAGCGCTATTGTAATGAATTGCGATTTTTGCACCTTGTTCTGCAAATTTACGGCTAATGAGTCCGCCTAAGTTTTTTGCACCGCCTGTAATCAGTACAACTTTGTCTTTGAGAGTATGAGTTGCCATGATGATTGTTCCTATGATGACTTGTTCTAATGTGTTTTTAGTCTAGATTGGCGGTAATTTTTGATCAATTATGCTAGTTTGGTTTAACTATTCAGAAAATACGAACAATTAAATGGATCGGTTGCAGCAGTTTTTTATTTTTACAGAAGTTGCTAAACGACAAAGCTTTAGTGAAGTGGCAAATCAGCTCGATTTACCTCGTTCGACAGTGACGAGTGCAATTCAGCAACTTGAAACTCACTATGGTGTTCGGTTATTTCACCGAACCACCCGTAAAGTAAGTCTTACGCAAGATGGGCAAAGGATATTGCCCGAATGTCAAAATCTATTATTTGATTATGAGCAATTAGAACAACTTATACAGGCGCAAAAGCAGCATTACCGTGGCACACTAAAAGTTTCAATGCCCAGCCGAATAGTGCATCAAGTCATTATTCCAGTACTTCCCGATTTTTATAGCCGCTATCCAGATATCCATTTACAACTGAATAGCTCTGATGACATCACTGACTTGATCGAGAAAGGGATTGATTGTGTTGTTCGGGTGGGGCAGCTAGACAATAGTAGTTTGATCGCGAAATTCGTTGGCAACTTGATTATGGTGAACTGTGCAAGTCCCGATTATCTGGAACATTATGGTATTCCTGAACAATTAGAAGATTTATCTCAACACAAACTGATTAACTACGCAGGAGCGGTAGGGGAAAAACAGGGTGTATTTTTATATCAAGATGGAACAGTGATGATGGACAGTGCGTTGAGTGTGAATAATACAGAAGCCTATATTGCTGCGGCTTGTGCAGGTTTAGGAATTATTCAACTACCTTACTATGATGTTCAGGAGAAAATTGAGCAAGGAACTTTGGTTGAAGTGCTAAGCGCACATACGCCTCAATCTTTGCCACTCAATATTTTATATCCGAACCGAAGTTATATTCCTAAACGGTTAGAAATTTTTATGGAATGGGTTAAAGAGGTTCTATATAAGAGATGCATCGTCATCTTTTAGTCATGAAATTAAAATAAGATAACAATAAAAAAAGCCTCTCGCAGTGAGAGGCTTTTTAGAATTTGGTGGGTCGTCCGCGATTCGAACGCGGGACCAACGAATTAAAAGTCCGCTGCTCTACCAGCTGAGCTAACGACCCAAATAGGTCAAAACAGATAAGTGGTGGGTCGTCCGCGACTCGAACGCGGGACCAACGGATTAAAAGTCCGCTGCTCTACCAACTGAGCTAACGACCCGTATCGTTTTGATGTCGCGTATTTTAGCAAGTTATTCAACTAACACAAGAGGTAAATCAAAAACATTTGCATGATTGCCTATAAAAAGCACGATTTCCTCTTGTTTAGCTAAAAAATGAACTAAAAACGGTATTTATATGCCTGAATATTGTCAAAAATTTCAGTTGTGACGTCACAATAACTGTTCGCACCAGGTAATAAAGCGAGTAAACGTTCAGAAGTTTTGCCTGGATTAAACGAATCTTCCTTCAATTTATTCTTTTGATATTTAAAAGTACCTGTTGTTTCAACTTTAGCCTGCACACGTAAAAACACGGGTACTGCGTAAGCCGGTAGGCATTTTTTAAATATCGTTACCATTTCTGTTAAATCAGACTCATTTAACTCAGCACCATCAGCAAGTGTGATTGCTGCCATACCAGCACGACCATTGGTATTTGGAATTTCTACGCCATAGACCACCGCTTCAGCGATCTTGTCGTATTCACAAACCATGTTTTCAACTTCAGTCGTAGATACATTTTCACCTTTCCAGCGGAAGGTATCTCCTAAGCGGTCAACAAATTGAGCATGACGGAAACCAATGTTACGGACAAGATCACCTGTATTGAAATATGAATCACCTTTTTTAAAGATATCTTGCATAATCACAGATTTATTCTTTTCAGGATCGGTATAGCCATCGAAAGGAAAGCGACTGGTAATTTTGCCTACAAGCAAACCAACTTCACCTGCTTTAACTTTTTTACACCAGCCATTTTTATCGCGTACAGGCTCATTCTTTTCTTTATCAAACTGAATGACCGCGTATGGCATAAGAGAGAAGCCGACTGTGTTGTCAAAGTTAAAAATATTACTAAACCCGACATTACCCTCACTTGAAGCATAAAGCTCAAGAACTTCTTGGACGCCAAAGCGTTGTTTGAACTTATCCCAGATATTTGGACGCATGCCATTGCCGATCATTTTGGTTACACGGTGAGCACGGTCAATTTCTGTAGTAGGGGCATCCATTAAATAGCGGCAAAGCTCTCCAACATATCCAATTGCAGAGGCATTAAATTTCTGAACATCTTTCCAGAACGCACTGGTTGAATATTTACGTCGAATTGCAAGGGTAGAACTTCCTGCAATCACCCCACACCAACACACAACCACACCTGTTGCATGGTAAAGCGGTAAGGTTACATACATCACATCATCTGGACCAAGGTTCAAAATGTGCCCATAGGTGCCATATGCCAGCGTCCAGCGACTATGTTTGAAAACAACAGCTTTTGGTAAACCTGTTGTGCCAGATGTGTAAATATAAAATAGACCATCATTTCCATGAACAGAATTTGTGGTTGATGGATTAAATTTTGGAAACTGATCAATTTCTTTTGCAAGATTGGCATAACCTTGAGGCGCTGTTCCCTGATCTTGACGTGTAGCTTGATCTGCAAACCAATGGAAACGATCTTTAGGAACATTCAGGTCCTGACGAATTTCATCAATTACTGCTCGAACTTCTTCACCTGCAATGACGGCAATTGGTTTGACAAGATTGATACTATGAGCGAGGACTTTACCTACTTGAGAGGTATTAACCAGCGCAATAGTTACCCCAATTTTAGCTAAACCTACAATCGTGGCAATAAGTTCAGAACGGTTTTCAACCATTACTGCAATCACGTCACCTTTACGTGCGCCGAGAGAGAGATAGTAGTGAGAAATCTGGTTAGCCCATTCGTTTAAAGCTTCATAAGAATAACTTTGATCTTCAAATAATAATGCAATACCTTGCGGATTTCGCTTAACAGCTTTTTCAAAAGCTACACCTAATCCTGTTGGTGTATTTACTGTTCTTAAGTAAGCCTGTTTAAGACCATTCAGGATATGGGGTACTTTGGGGATGAAGCTAGGAAGTCTTGTTGCAACATCACCAAGCGTAATGATATCGGTCTGTGTTGTCTGGCTCATATCAATCCTATTTATTTTTCGATCAATCCAAAAAAGGTTGCGTTGGCAAAAGTACAGTATTTTTCATGGTTCACCATGCTTTTAAAACTTTTCTTCTAGTGCAATCAACCTAATTGGTTAAAAATAACAAAAAAAACCTAGTCATCGAAATGACTAGGTTTGTTTAAATTAGCTGCAATTGAGCAAATGATTTACTCAGCTACAGGATTTGCTTTCTTTGGTGGACGACCACGAGGACGACGAGGAGGGCGATTTGGTTTGTCCAGATCTGCCTTAGAATCTTCTGATTCAACCTCTGCATTAGCTTCTACGGGTGCTACAGCTTGTTCAGTGGCTGCTTTGGCTTTTGCTCTCGGTTGTTTCACAGCCGGAGCTTCAACCACAGTTGTCGCTGGTACTTCTTCTGCGCTTGTTTCACTTTGCGCTACTTCAGTCACCTGATCAAGCTCAAGCGGTTGTTGTTTTGACTCAACAGGTGCTTGCGTTTCAGCAACAGGAGCAACAACAGTTTCTTCAACAACCGGAGCTACAGGAGCAGCTTCTTCTGGTGCAGAGTGTTGTTGTTTAACTTGCTCAAAAGCTTGTTCAGCAGCAAGTTTTGCTAAACGACGACGCTCACGTGGATCATTAGCAACACGTGGTGTCGACTCTTTTTGTGGCGTCAATGCAAGTACAGGCGCAGGCTCTGCTTCTTGTGATGGTTTGTTGCTTGGAAGCTCTGCATCACGAGTAACAGGCTTCTTGTCTTCAGCATCAGACGCGACTTCTGTTACTAGAGTACTTGCGTACTGTTCGGCAAATTTCAGCAATGCACGATTAAACGTTGGAACTAAACCAAACTGTTCAATCAATACTGTGCAGTCTTCACCATAAACATGACGAATCAAGCTACCAATTGTGTATTGCGCCAAAGTTGGAATTTGCGATGGGGCAATAGACGGTACCGCAGCTTTGGCACGTTTTGCGTTGCGTTGTTCACGGCGACGCATACGAGGATCATTACTCGCACGTTGAATTTGCGGTTGATTTTTGTTGTGTGCTGGAGGAGGAGTAGTTTCTTCTGCTTCAGCAGTTACCGTCTCTTCTACAACAGCAATAGGTGCTGGAGCTGGCTCTTGAACGACTTCAACAACAGGTGCTGTTTCAGTACGTTTAACAGGCTGCTCAGGAGTTAAAGCGATAATTTCGCTTTGTGCCTGATCAACATTGATCACTAAGGCTGTATTCATGACTTCATGCTTTGGAGCATCGATCAAATCAACCTTAATTTGTTTCTCATCAACAACTACTGGTGCCGGCGCATTTTGATTTTCATTTAATACGCTTGGATCGCGGTGGCGATTCGGACGGTTCGGACGTTGTTGATTATTACGGTCACGACGCGGCACGGCATTTTCAGTTTGTTGTCCATCATTTTGATGTTGTGGATGTGGCTGATCAGGGTGCGGACGTTTTTGTTGACGTTTTAACTCACGTTGTTCTTGACGTGATAACTGTACAACTTCTTCATGAACCTGTTGTGGTTGTTGCTGCTGTTGTTGTGGCTCTTGAGTATGGTGATGTTGTTCACGTTGCTCTTTGTGCTTACGTTTTTTGTTGTTTGGACGTTGTTGTACTTTCTCGTCTTTTTCAACATTCTCACGAACTTCCTGTTTAGCAGGAGATTGCGAAATATAAGCATTGTTAGATGGCGCTGAAACAACTTCAGCAACTGCTGGTACTACGACTTGTCCAAACTGGCCACGGCTTACAGCGCCAGTATTCACCATTTGTTCAATTGACGCAGCAGCGTTCTGTGCCGAACGAGATTGGTCAACAGTTTTAGCTTGTTTTTGAACAAAAAGGTTCTCTAACCATGCACAAGGGCTCGCTGCTTTTTGAGTGCTTGGTTGAGCAGCAGCAGGTTGAGCTGGTTGATTTACTTTCTTTTGACCAGCTGTGTTGTTTGCAGCAGGAGCTGCATGAGCATGGCCATGATCAGCTTCTTCTAAATGCCATTCAGAAGATTCATAACCTAACTCTTTCTCGCTTGAACGAGTTGCTTCAGTACGCTCATAGCTAGATGGTGCAAATCCATCTGGATTGTACTGAATTTCATAATGAGGTGTTTCTAAGTGTGGGTGAGGTAAAATAGTCACACGAACACTAGAAGTTTGTTCTAAATAAACAAGGCTATGGCGTTTTTCATTGAGTAAGAACGCTGCAATTTCAACAGGAACTTCTACTTGTACTTCACCATGACGTTCACGAAGTGCAATTTCTTCTACTTTACGCATAATTGAAAGCGAAAGTGAGCGTAAGTCACGGACCATACCTGTGCCATGACAGCGTGGACAAACATATCCAGTTGCTTCTTCAAGTGATGGACGTAAACGTTGACGGCTCATTTCCATTAAGCCAAAACGAGATAATTGGCCAAACTGGATACGTGCACGGTCGCTTTGTGTTGCTTCACGAAGTTTTGCTTCAACCATGCGTTGGTTGCGTTCTTTAGTCATGTCAATAAAGTCGATCACAACTAAACCGCCAATGTCACGAAGACGAAGTTGGCGAGCAATTTCTTCTGCTGCTTCTAGGTTTGTATTAAGCGCAGTTTCTTCAACGTCATGTCCACGAGTCGATTTCGCAGAGTTAATGTCGATTGAAACTAAAGCTTCGGTCTGGTCAATTACGATTGAACCACCAGAAGGAAGTTTTACTTCACGCTCGTAAGCAGTTTGAATTTGGCTTTCAATACCAAAATGAGCAAACAATGGCTCGTTTAAAGTATAAGTTTTAAGTTTGTCTAATTGACGAGGCATTACTGCTTTAACAAAGTTATAAGCTTCGTTATAGGCTTGTTCGCTATCAATTAAAATTTCTGCAACGTCATCACGTAAGTAATCGCGGATAGCACGAGTTACTACACCAGCTTCTTGGTGAACAAGCATTGGAGACGGACCAGAACTTGCTGTGCCTTGGATTTGTGCCCAAAGGTCGAGCAAATGCTGTAAATCTAACTGTAATTCTTCTTGAGTACGGCCAATACCTGCGGTACGCACAATAACGCTCATGCCGCGAGGTAAATTTAAAGAAGCTAAAATTTCTTTTAATTCTTCACGCACAGAACCTGAAATTTGACGGCTAATACCACCGCCTTTCGGGTTGTTTGGCATAAGAACCAAATAACGTCCTGCAAGTGAAATGAATGTAGAAAGGGCAGCGCCTTTGTTACCACGTTCTTCTTTTTCAACCTGAACAAGTAATTCAGTACCTTCAGTGATGAGTTCACGAATGTTTGAAGTTTGTCGCGGGTCTGCTTGGAAATAGCTGTTCGCAATTTCACGCATAGACAAGAAGCCTTGACGGCCTGCGCCATATTCAACAAACACAGCTTCTAAAGAAGGTTCTACGCGGGTTACATGGCCTTTATAGATATTGGATTTTTTCTGTTCTCGGGTACGATTTTCTAAATCAAAATCGTAAAGACGATTACCAGTGATAAGTGCAACGCGGACTTCTTCTGCGTGAGTTGCATTAATCAACATACGTTTCATGGGTGTGACACCTAATAGTGACCCACACAAACATATCGCACAAACTTAAAGGTTCTGAACGAACATCGAACATGACGGATCATTTCCCAGATCTCAAAATATTTGTGGTCTGAGTCATCTGTTACCGGCTACATTTAGCCTGAACTTCGATTCTCGTCTGTGATGTAGGCAATACTGCTTCAACCTTTAAATCGGACTTCCTTAGTGCTTCACTGGCGGGTGAGCGGTACATTGGTTAATGACTTTCACTGTCATTGAGCGCGAAGTGACTTCTTTTTAGAAGTTTGATACGGAATGTTCATCGTATCGGTGCTTTCGGCAGTTCCAATGCATCAACGCTTTAGCCTGAAGGCAACATTAAGGAGCGATTTGTCTGATGTGTATCAGTTTACGTTCCATAACCAACTAGAGTTGGTAACATATTTTTTTGAACAAACTGAATTAAACGCAACAGTTTGTCATTTTGCCGATATAATAAGCCTTCGGCGTCGGCATAATTCTTTAGGACCTATCCGAGCTGATGGTGAAAGCATCATTTTGATTGAGGTTTCAATCAGGGAAATTCCCTATTAGATGTTCACTTACGGCGGTATCCGTGCGCTGACTATATCAAACCTTGCAGCATCTGCCTATGGGCTAAGCTTAGATTTCTTGTGAAAAAACTAAGCTAAACGGTCATTTATTAATCAAATTTAGCAAAATTTCAGGTTTAAATATTAGTATGAATTCTACACAGCAATGGCAAAGTGTCACTTGGTTTGAGGTGGATGAACATCAAGCAGGACAGCGAATTGATAATTTCCTGTTCTCGCGTTTAAAAGGTGTACCTAAAAGTCGTATTTATCGTTTGATTCGTGAAAGTCAGGTTCGAGTAAATAAAAAACGTGTTAAAGCTGAGACTAAACTTGAGATTGGCGATCAGATTCGTGTTGCTCCAATTCGTTATGAACAAAAAGATGAAACAACCGCTCCTGTTAGTGACAATGTAGCACAAAGCTTATTAAGCCGTATCGTCTATGAAGATGAAGGTCTATTAGTTGTTAATAAGCCGTCAGGTATTGCTGTCCATGGTGGCAGTGGTATGGCATATGGTTTGATTGAGGCATTACGCGCAGCGACTGGCAAAAAATATTTAGAACTTATTCATCGTATTGACCGTGATACTTCAGGTCTGGTCATGATTAGTAAAAAACGTAGCACTTTAAAACAACTACAAGATATGTTGCGTGAGCACAAAATTCGTAAGACCTATGCTGCGATTGTTAAAGGTCAAGTGAGCCTAGATAAACAACTGATTGATGCGCCTTTATTGCGATATGAACTGGCAAATGGCGAGCGTCGTGTACGTGTGACTAAAGATGGCAAACCAAGTAAAACTGAATGGGTTGTAGCAGAGCGCTTTAAAAATGCAACATTAATTCATGCGTCACCTTTGTCAGGTCGTACTCATCAGATCCGTGTGCATGGTTTAAGCATTGGACACCCGTTGATTGGCGATGATAAATATGGGCACACTACAGCGTACACTGGGCCTGAAGCACGTCGTCTATGCTTACATGCGATGCGTTTAGATATTCCGGGTTATCCACCGATTGAAGCGCCTTTACCAGAAGATATGACCCAGTTATTAAAGGCTTTGAGAGTGGCAAAATGAGTCTAAAAACAGAATTAGTTATTTTTGACTGGGATGGGACTTTATATAACTCTGTTGGGCAAATCGTTGCTAGCTTGCAGCATGCGGCAGAGCAGCATGAATTACCTTTAACCGATGAAGCAGCAAAAAGCATTATTGGTTTAGGCTTGCCTGAAGTCATGCAAACCTTATTCCCAGAAGCACCTGAGTTACATGATTCAATTCTAAAAGCATATGGCGATCACTATATTGCGAATTCTACAAATGATGCATGGTTTGATGGTATTGCAGAGCTCTTACATGACTTAAAAGCTCAAGGTTTAAAACTTGCAGTCGCGACGGGTAAAAACCGTCGTGGGTTAGATCGTGTAATCGCAAAAACACAGAGTACTCATCTTTTTGATGTGACTCGAGCAGCCAATGAAACTCGATCAAAGCCAGATCCACTCATGTTGCAAGAAATATTAACAGTCACTGGGGTGAGTGTTGAGCGTGCGGTAATGATTGGTGATAGTAGCTACGACCTTGAGATGGCTCAGCGTTTAAACATGCCACGAATTGGCGTTGGTTATGGAGTTCATTCGATTGAAGTGCTGCAACAATTCCAGCCTTTAACGATTGCCAAGGATGTTCAGGAACTTCATAACTTTTTAAAAGATTATGCTCAGTTACCTACAATAGATGTGGCTTAATTTAGAATAATACAAAAAGGGGGAATTGATTCCCCCTGAACTAAAGTTAAATAAAACAATAAGAAGAGAGATATGAGCCGTTCTATTCGCCTATTAAATCTTTTACAACAACTCCGTGAAGCCCGTTATCCAGTCACTGCGCAAGTTCTCGCTGAGCGTATGGGAATTAGTGTGCGAAGTATCTATCGGGATATAGATAGCTTACGTGAGCAGGGTGTAGAAATTGAGGCATCGGCAGGTATCGGTTTTCAGCTTAAAGAAGATATTGTATTACCACCAATGACACTCAATGAAAATGAAGTCGAAGCTATTTTTTTGGCATTGTATTGGTTGAAAAGTGTGCCAGATCAATCGTTACAATCGGCATCTACATCAGTATTAGCTAAATTGAATTCTGTTTTGCCTGAACATCGGCAATATTTATTACAGCAAACGACTTTAAGAGCGTTTAATACATGGCTGCCTGTGGATGAAAATCGAGTCGAACAGGTGCGTTTAGCTATTCGGCAGCAAGTCAAAATCTCGATGCATTATCATGATGAGCAGCAACGAAGTAGTGTTCGAACCTTGTGGCCTTTTGCCTTGGGATACTTTAATGACAAAATTGTGTTGGCTGCGTGGTGTGAACTAAGGCAGGATTTTCGACATTTTCGACTCGATCGTATTCAACAACTGAGTTTAAGCCAAGAATTATACCCATCATTTAAGCAACAACTATTTCAGCAGTGGTGGGCACAAGAATCGCAGACTACTGACAAAAACTGACAAAGAGGTTTTGTAGACTAGGACCCACGATAAACAAGGAGTCATAAAAATGAGCCTTAAACTTTATACTAACAAAGAGTCGCGTGGTGTTGTGGTCGACTGGCTTTTAGTCGAATTAGGTGTTGAATGTGAACGCATTGAAGTTGCATATAAGACTGAAATGAAAACACCGGAATATCTAAAAATTAACCCTTTTGGAAAAGTGCCAGTATTGGTGGATGGTGATGTCGTGATTTATGAGCTAGGCGCGATCTGTGCTTATCTGGCTGATAAATTTTTCGACAAGGGGTTGGCTCCGGCATTAGATGACCCTAAACGTGGTTTGTACTATCGCTGGTTATTTGTGATGGCAGGTCCATGGGAAGCTGCAGGCGTTGATAAAGCCCTCGGAATAGAGGTATCTCCTGAGCAAAAAATGTTTGTTGGCTATGGTGATTATAACGATGCTTACCAAGCTTTAGTGCAAGGCTTGAGTGAAGCAAATCCGTATGTGTGTGGCGAACAATTTACCGCAGCAGATGTAAGTGTTGGAGCAATGCTTTTATGGCAATTGAAAATGGGTGCGATTGAATCACATCCAGCCATTACACGTTATGTTGAAGCAATTCAGCAGCGTGAAAGTTTGCAAGCGTTAGGTGCGGTTTTCTCCAGCTAAGCTTTTAAGTAAAAAGTCATCCAAACGGATGACTTTTTGTTTTTATAAATAAGAAGTTAGTTGGTAAGAAAGCCAGCAGCAATGTTAATACAAATCGCTAAAATTGTGGTGTTGAAACCAAATGACAACACGGCGTGAAATAAATTTAAAAGCCGCATATGTTTGGTGGTAATTGAAACATCAGCAGTTTGAGCAGAGGTACCAATAATATAACTAAAGTATAAAAAGTCGGGATAAGTTGGATGTTCTGTTCCGGGGAAATCTAAACCGCCATTTTCTTCATTTCTAGACAAAGCCATATAGAAATCATGTGCGTAATGTAGAGCAAAAACGCTATGCATAAACAACCATGCAGAAACAATTGTTAATAAAGCTAAAGCTACGTGCCCTAGCTTTGCAGAACTCTCAGAAGGAAGCTGTGAGAGTTGGATGAGAATAGCGACTAAACACATGGCTAAAGCTAATAAAACAATCAGCATAATGACCCATTTGCTTTCATCTTGTTTTTTGGCTTGCTGTTGCATTTTTGAATGATCGCAACTTTTCATAAGTTGCAAAATATATAATAGATATACGCTAACAGAAGCATTCCAGCTGACTAATAAAATAGTTGACCATTTCCATGAAGTTAACCATGTCAAAATACTTGCTGTGATAAGTCCCATAAATAAAGCAATAAAGAAATGAGGGCGGTTTCGTACACTACGTCCAAGATGTTGAAATACTGCAACCATTTTTCTAATCTCCTTTTACCACATGGTAAATATATTATTTTTTATTGAATGGTGAAAATAATATCCAGTTTTATATAGATTTTATTCCAATCTTTTTAATTATATTTAAGAGATATTTACTTTGCCGAGTAGGTAAAATAGAACAAAAGCATGGGTTAAAATGTTTATAAAAAGTATAGAATAAATAAAAAATAATATTTACTTATACTTTTTATAAAGGTGTTCTTATTAATCATCTACTTAAAAATAAAATATAGCTTTTCTGATTAAGTGTGAGTTAAGTTTTTATCTAGATGAAATACTTTCGTGAGTTGGTCAATGAACTTTTGGACGCCTAAAGACTGTGAGTTTTTACGGTAATTTACGAATAAATCCAGCGTTGGTAACTCGATATCAAGTGGGCGGACTACCGTATTTTTGATTCCTAAAGGTGCCACGTAGGCAGGTAAAATAGTACAACCTAATCCAGAACCAAGAGAGTTAATATTAAACAACATGCTATCTGCTTTTTGAACAATATTGAGGTCAATATTGTGAGTTTTGGCAAAGTCTAGAATAGTGTTATGTAATGTTTGTGACTGCTCGGCAGCAGGAATAATAAAATCAACGCCTTGTAAGGCATGGACAGGAATTCGGTCATATTGAGTAAGTGGATGATTTTTAGGAAGTAAAAAAATCAGGGGTTCAGTCAAAACAAATTGGCTTTGGATCTCATCACTATTTGTATTTTCTCGGGTAAAGGTAATGTCCAACTCACCTTTTTTTAAGGCTTTAAGTTGTTCAGTATTGTTTAGGTTAGATAATTCAATGATTAGATCGGGGTGCTGTAATCGCAGATTGGGAAGAACGTAAGGGAAAATTTTCATTTCTGCAATGGGGACAAAACCGATACGTAACAGTTGTTGTTTAGCCTTAGAAACCTGTCTTGCTAGAGCAACTGCTTTTTCAGCTTGAGCAAGGGTGAGGCGAGCATGTTCTAAAAATACTACGCCTTCTTCGGTTAACTCAACTTTACGTTTAGTGCGATTTAAAAGTCGTACACCAACATCTTCTTCTAAATCTTTAATCTGTTGGCTAAGGGAGGGTTGTGCGGTAAAAAGTTTAAGAGCGGCTTTACTAAAATTTAATTCTTCAGCAACGGTAATGAAATATCGGAGGTGGCGTAGTTCCATAAGACTAATCCAAAAAATGTCTTACTATGATTTATGTGAAGTATAAAGCATAAAGGGATATAGCGTGAAGATACTTTAGATATTTATAAAATAAATGGAATTTTGATTTTCATTAAGGATTTAATATGGGGAGCTGGGTTTTAATAATTCATAAAATATATTAATTGTTAGATGTTGGATGCATTATCTTTACTTAATCAAAGAAATATTTAAATGTTTTAAATATTAATATGATTGATTCTCATATTATGCAAAAGTGGAGAGTAATAAAATAAATTTATAAATGTACTTTTCTTAGAACTATTAATTTGAAATTGTTACTAAATATTTTCTTCTCTATATGTTGAAGACGCTTTAGGCTGAAAAAATTAGGACTAGGGTAGTGGAGCACAGTAGTTCTATGGCTACTTTCGGTAGCTTACTTATTGTTATGTTATACAAGTGCTCTTAATAAGAATGGTAATTATCGACGCATAAACCCAACACATCTATGTATTTTTTATGGCAAGCTAATTCAACTTATGTTGGCTGTGACCACAATAAAAAGGATATTTATATGATAAATAAGTGTAAGTGCCATAGCTTAATTTGTTTTAATTGTTAAGATAGAAACCTGAACACATCCATTCTGCCGATGCTAAAGCATAGAAAAGCCCATGAAAGACAAGCCGACATTAACATATCAATTGCCGACTCAGTCCTGTTGGACGCATACATGGATAAAACCTCCTTTTTATCATCCCGAGTCAGGGCGTGAATCAGATACACGTTTTTATAACCAACAACCTAAATTACCGGCTAGGGGCTCAAAAGAGCTATTACGTTGGTTAGCCACTCGTGAGTCTTATACATGGAATGTTGATATTCAAAGTGAATATGAAACCCGTATAAATACAGCCGTGGCTTTACCTCAAAATCGACCACATGCAGATTTGGATGATTGGCAAGTTTGGTTTGTTGGGCATGCTACAGTATTAATTCAGATCGGACTTTATAACTTTATTACTGACCCAGTATGGTGTGATTATGCAAGCCCTTTACATGGTCGTGGACCACGCCGTGTATGCCCTGCGGGTTTTGCGTTAGAGCAATTACCGACTATTCATGGTGTTTTACTCAGCCATAATCACTATGACCATATGGACTTGGCTACACTCGATTGGTTGCATAAAAAATTTGCAATGCCGATTTACACAGGATTGGGGAATGGTTTTTATCTACCAAAAGAATTTCATGTGATTGAGATGGATTGGTGGCAAGAAATTCCCTATCACGAATTAAGAATAATCTATACACCTGCACAGCATGGATCGGGCCGTGGTCTACGTGACCAAAATAAAGCACTCTGGGGAGGCTTTTCGGTTGTTGCTAAAACAGGTCATTGTTTTTTTGCAGGGGACACTGGTTATGCAGGGCATTTCAAACAAATACATGCACGTTATGGGGCGCCGCGTGTTGCTTTGCTTCCAATAGGTGCTTATGAGCCACGGGCCTTGATGAGCTATGTGCACATGAATCCACAAGATGCATTACATGCACACTTCGATTTACAGGCCCATCGTTCTGTTGCGATTCATTATCGGACTTTCCAGTTGACTGATGAAGGTCGGGAAGATCCAGAACATGCTTTAGGACAAGCGATCAAAGCTTCATCGAAGCTTGCTAATCCTTTTTACTGCATTCGTGAAGGGCATAAGTTGACTGTGTAACCCCCTAGATCACTTTATATTTAAATTTAAAAAGCCAGTTCAAATTGAACTGGCTTTTTATTATTTTGACCTAAATTAAGCTAAGTCAAAACGGTCAAGATTCATGACTTTAGTCCATGCAGCTACAAAGTCTTGAACAAATTTTTCTTTACCATCTGCCTGAGCATAAACTTCTGCTAAGGCACGCAAGATTGAATTTGAACCGAAGACTAAATCATTACGTGTTGCAGTAAATTTTACTGCACCTGTTTTACGGTCTTTGCCTTCAAATACTTCGTTCGATGAATCAACAGGTGCCCACACCGTAGACATGTCGAGTAAGTTCGTGAAGAAGTCTGTGCTGAGTACACCAACTTGCTGAGTGAATACGCCGTGTTGTGAACCATCCCAGTTGGTACTTAGTACACGTAAACCACCAACCAATGCAGTTAACTCTGGTGCAGTCAAAGTCAGTTGTTGTGCTTTATCAATTAATAATGCTTCAGTTGCTGCATTAACTCCCTCTTTTTTCCAATTTCTAAAACCATCAGCAAGGCCGAGGAGTAATTGGAAAGATTCGACATCAGTTTGACTTTGTAAAGCATCAACACGACCAGGGGCAAATGGAATGCTAATATTGAAGCCTGCCGCTTGAGCAGCTTGCTCTACACCAACGTTACCTGCGAGAACAATTAAATCAGCTAATGACAATTGAGTTGATGCTTTGATTTCTTCAATTTTAGTTAAAGTCTCAATCGCTTTTTGGTTTACTTCCCAATCACGTTGTGGCGATAAAGCAATGCGTGCGCCGTTTGCACCACCGCGTTTATCTCCACCACGGAAAGTTGAGGCTGAAGCCCAACCAAGAGAAACCAACTCTCCAGCAGATAGTCCCAGCGCAACAATTTTCGCTTTAGCATCAGCAATGCTAGCAGAAGATGGTATAGCGCTGGCAGTCGGTAATGGATCTTGCCAAATTAAGTCCTCAGCAGGAATTTCTGGACCTAAATAACGTGCTTTTGGACCCATATCGCGGTGAGTTAATTTAAACCATGCACGGGCAAAAGCATTAGCGAAAGCTTGTGGGTCGTTATGGAAGCGACGAGAGATCTTTTCAAACTCAGGATCAAAACGTAAGGTCAAATCTGTAGTGAGCATTGTTGGCTTACGTTTAATTGATGGGTCGAATGGATCTGGGATGATCGCTTCAGCATCTGCTGCTACCCATTGAATTGCACCAGCAGGTGAACGTTCTTGTACCCACTCGTATTTGAATAGGTTTTCAAAGAAGTAATTGCTCCATTGGGTTGGAGTTTGCGACCAAATAACTTCTAAGCCAGAAGTGATTGCGTCTTTACCAACACCTGTGCCAAAGCTATTTGACCAGCCAAAGCCCATCTGTTCAATTGGTGCTCCTTCAGGATCAGCCTGAACATGATCAGCAGAGCCAGCACCATGAGTTTTACCTAAGGTATGACCGCCAGCAATCAATGCAACAATTTCTTCATCATCCATTGCCATGTTGCCGAAAGTCGCACGAATAAATGGTGCAGCCGATTTTGGATCGCCACTGGCTTGTGGACCTTCAGGGTTCACATAAATTAGACCCATTTCAGTTGCAGCTAGATTGCTGCCTTCCAATGCTTCAGAGTTACGATGAGCTAACCATTCTTTTTCATCGCCCCAGTTTACATCGTTGTCTGGTTCCCAAACATCTTCACGACCCGCACCAAAACCAAAGGTACGGAAGCCAGAAGACTCAAGCGCAATGTTACCCGCAAGAATAAATAAATCTGCCCACGATATTTTTTGACCGTATTTTTGTTTAACTGGCCATAGCAAGCGGCGTGCTTTATCTAAGCTCGCATTGTCAGGCCAACTATTTAATGGTGCAAAACGTTGTTGGCCGCGACCAGCGCCACCACGGCCATCGCCCATACGATATGTACCAGCAGCATGCCATGCTAAACGAATAAATAAGCCTGTATAATTTCCCCAATCGGCTGGCCACCAATCTTGGGAATCGGTTAACACATTTTTGATATCAGCTTTGAGTGCGTAGTAGTCAATTTTTTTAAATTCTTCGCGGTAATTAAAATCTTTACCAAGTGGATTAGAACGTTCTGAATGTTGATTGAGCAAGTCAACGCGTAATTGTTTTGGCCACCAATGTAAACTAGGCGTACCACCACCGACCGTTACTTCCGGTTTTGAGTTATGACCTGAAAAAGGACATTTTGATTCGTCTGACATGGTTATATTCTCTCTGGGTAATAATTATTGAGCTCTTGATAAAGTAGTAGGGCTCATTTTCCTGGACTTCTGGGTTAAAAACTCATGTTTATCAAATAAAGAAATGAGTGAACAAATGGTGAGAGAAACCGTTTAAAAATTCTTTTCACTGAGATGTTAGCTCATTATTTTTTATTTAATAATGCATCAGATTCCTTTAATTGTTATTCCTCCAATTTACTGTATGAAGGTGAAAAAACAAGAGGAAAAATAAGCTGAAGGCTGTAAATAATGATGCATAGAATTACCTCTTCAATTGTTGGAACAACGTAAGTAAGACCTTTTAATAACGCTCTTTAAATATACTAGAAGTAGAAGTCTTATTTTTCAAATGGATTAAACTGGAAGTATTGATTTGAAAAACCGATTGTATTTTTGTTTAATTTAAAAAGTAGGGTAGAACTGAGAGTGAAAAGAAATTTTTATATTCAGTGATCGTAGAAGCTATCTAAAATAAATAAAGGAGAGCATTGCTCTCCTTTATTGTTTATATATTAAACATTTACGATTCGATTTGATTTGACCATATCTGCTAAACCGTGAGTTTTAAAGTAGTACTCAAGCCAGCTTTTTACAATGAGTGGATTATTCATTTTCATAACATCATCAAGTAGTTTTTGTGCATCTGTCATAGGTACATGACAAATTGCTTTTCGTACTCGCAAAATGTTACTCGAACTCATTGAAAGGGTATTAAAGCCCATCGCCATGAGCAGAATTGCCGATAATGGATCACCTGCCATTTCACCACAAATACTAATAGGTTTTTTGTATTCATGACATTCTTTAACTAAGCGAGTTAAAGCACGTAGAACGGATGGGTGGAAGTGCGAGTAAACGTTTGCCACATGTGGATTATTACGGTCAACTGCAAGTAAATATTGAGTTAAGTCATTTGAACCGACCGAGAAGAAATCGACAAGTTTAGCAAACTCATCAATTTGTAGTAGTACGCTTGGTACCTCAACCATAATTCCAATTTTTGGCTTGGTAATTTTAACTTGCTCTTCTTCTTGCACCGCCATCCAGTCACGCTCAAGTAAATAAAGTACTTCTTCGACTTCACTTACTGTAGTCACCATTGGCAATAAAATATGCAAATTATTTAAACCAATACTGGCTTTGAGCATTGCGCGAATTTGTGACGAAAAAATCTCGGGATGATCGAGCGTGAAACGAATACCACGCCATCCTAATGCCGAGTTTTCTTCTTCAATACTGAAGTAAGGCAAGTCTTTATCGGCACCAATATCCAGAGTTCGCATTACCACAGGTTTGTTGGCGAAGTGACTCAATTGTTGACGATAGATTGCACGTTGTTCTTCTTCACCAGGGAAACGTTCCCTTAACATGAATGGAATTTCACTTCGGTATAGACCCACACCTTGAGCACCGCGTTGTACACCGCGAACCACATCAATCATAAGGCCTGTGTTTACGTAAAGTGGAACAGATACACCATCTGGAGTAATCGCTTCTCTTGTCTCGTATTGTTTGAGATCTTTTGCGATCTGCTCATCTTCTTTTTGAATTTCTTTGTAACGTTGGCGTAAACGACGTGGAGGATTTACAAAAATACGGCCTTGATAAGCATCCACAATCATTTCTGCATCATCAAGTGTGTTAACTGGCAGCTCAGTGACGCCAACCACAGTTGGAATTCCTAGTGCTCGAGCCACAATCACCATGTGTGAGTTGGCAGCACCTTCTGAGGTTACGATCGCCGCAATATTATCAACTGGTAGTTCGACTAGTGCCGCAGTACTAATTTCTTCACCAATTAAAATACTGTCTGGGCTTAGCTCACGGTGGCTAGAATCTTCTTCTTGCAGCGAGGCTAAAATACGACGGCCTAAATCTTTAAGATCAGAAACTCGCTCACGAAGATAGTCATCTTCCATTTGTGCAAATAGGGCAGTGTGCTTTTCAATGACACGACGCACAGCCCCTTGTGCCCAATGTCCGTCACGAATGAGTTCTTTAATTTCTGCCGGCAATGCATTTTCATCTAGCATTCTTAAGAAAACACTAAATAAAGCGCGTTCTTCTGCCATTAATGAATCATGCATTTTTTCATCTAAAGAACGAATCTCTGAACGAACTGATGAAATGGCTTGATCTAAAAGTCGAAGTTCATGACTAATATCTTCTGCTTCACGGTCAGGTACTGAACCCAAATCGGCAGGTGGATATAAAATAATAGCGCGACCTAAAGCAACACCGCCTGCACCTGAAGCACCTTGAAAGGTTTTATAGGCAGGGCCATTACTTGGTTTACGAAATACGTCAATATTTCCAACCGCGTGAGCATGGGCAATAACACCAGAAAGCTGGGCACACAAAGTAACTAAAAATGACTCGGCTGCTTCGCTAAAATCTTGAGGAAGTTTGTTTTGTACAACCAAAACACCCATAACCTTACGGCGATACATGACAGGTACGCCGAGGAATGAGTTGTAAATTTCTTCACCTGTTTCAGGTAAATACATGAAACGCTCATGTTTTGGTGCATTGTCAAGGTTAACTATTTCTTCACGTTGCCCGACCAGACCAACCAAGCCTTCACCGAGTTGCAGTGAAACATGGCCCACAGATTCTGGATTTAAGCCTTTAGAGGCCATCAATACATAGCGCTGATTGCGTTCATCGAGTAAATAAATAGAGCAAACATCCACTTTCATGGCCTCAGCAACCTGATTGACCATGGTGTCTAATGATTCATGCAAACTGACGGACGCATTAACTTCTTGGACAATGCGCCGTAGAGTGTCGAGTTGCATGTTTGACATGGATGTATACTCCAGTATTTTTTAGACTATGAATGTATTTATAACAGCACTTTCAATAAAAATCATTTGCTAGATAAATGATTTTTAGGGTAATTGTTGCATCGGCAACTGTGTACACAACTCCACCATGGCTTTGCGATAAACATCACGCTTGAAGTTCACCACTTGTCCAAGAGGATACCAATAGCTAACCCACTGCCATTCATCGAATTCGGGTGGGTCAGAGAGGTCTAACTGAATATTTCTTGCATGCGCAGTCAATTTCAGTAAAAACCATTTTTGTTTCTGTCCGATACATACGGGGTCAGAGTCTGACCGAATGTACCTATGTGGCAAACGATAACGCAGCCATCCTTTGGTTTGCGCAATAATCTGGACATGTTCGGGCAATAAGCCGATTTCTTCTCTCAGTTCTCGAAAAAGTGCCTGTTCAGGGGTTTCTCCAAACTGAATGCCTCCTTGTGGAAATTGCCAAGCATTGTGACCAATGCGCTTTGCCCATAAAACCTGTCCATCATCGTTTGCCAAAATGATCCCGACATTCGGTCGGAAACCTTCTGAATCGATCATTTGGCTACCTAAATATTGTCTATATCGTTGACTTTAATCGCGGGGACAAACACTTTTTTATGTCCAGCTCGAAAAGATCAAAGTAAAATGTTTAAATTGCTACGATCTTAACGAATTTCTATCGACTAGCGGAGATAGATTTACATTTTTTTTCTTAAATTTCAGTTTAAACGAGAATTTTCATGAAACTGGCGTTGTTTGATTTAGACCATACCTTGTTAAATACCGATTCAGACCACTCGTGGGGTGAATTTTTAGTCAATGAAGGTTTGGTTGATCCGGTTCATCATCGTCAGATGAATGATAAATTTTATGAAGATTACAAAGCAGGGCAACTTGACCCTTATGCTTATAATGAATTTGTCTTTGGATTTTTAACAAAGCACGACAATAACTACTTAACCGAGCTTCACCAATTGTTCATGCAAAAAGTTATTCGTCCACAAATGCGTCCAAAAGGTTTTGATGCAATCAAAAAGCATCAGGACCTTGGACATACAATTGTTGGGATTACGGCAACAAGTGATTTTATTACTGCGCCAATTTTCCGTGAATTTGGCATTACCGAAATTTTGGCAACGAATGCTGAAGTTGCAGATGGGAAATATACAGGTAAAGTTGCGGGTTTGGCGTGTTATCAAAAAGGTAAACTTGCACGTCTCGACGAATGGTTGGCTGGACGCAGTGTATCTGAATCTTGGGCATATTCAGACTCAATCAACGATCGCTTTTTACTTGAATATGCGACCCATGCGATTGCAGTAAATCCTGATGATCGCCTTGAAAAGCTGGCTCAAGAAAATAGCTGGGAAATTCAAGACTGGTCGATTTAAGATTGTGGAGTTGGAAGAGTAGCTTGTAAAGCTTTGAGGTCTTCCAACTCTTAATTAGTTATATTTAAAATCATTTTTTGAATGTTTTTTATAAATCTCGTTCCAAAAGTAGATATGAGTATGTCTAATAAAAAATAAATTTTATCTTGGTAAAGGTTTAAGAATATAAAAAATTCTAATTTAAAAATGAGGGAATAATGCCAAAAACAGTACAAATTAAATTACCAAAACAACTTTGGAATGATGAAAGTATTGATTTAACACGTCATAGCTATCGGGGGAAATTACTTAATAAAAGCGAAGGCTTCAAATTAGGTAAGGCTCAACGTAAAAAAGTTCCGAGAGAACAGTTATCAGAGCTTTCTGAGCGACCAAAAGGTATAACTGCTTTAACAATCTATGATTGGAGTAATCAAGGGCGTTTAGAGCAGCTCAAACCAATTCGTGCAAAACGAATGAGTGTTTCACCGTTTACATTTTATCGTGGTATGCCTTCTTTGATGCTGTTTGATCAAGCTTGGGAGCAGATGAACTCCGGCTTGTTTCAACAGATTTGTGGCGATTGTCATTTAAGTAATTTTGGTGGGTTTGCTAGCCCGGAACGTAACTTGTTGTTTGGAATCAATGATTTTGATGAGACTTTGGTTGCCCCATTTGAATGGGATTTAAAGCGTTTAGCAACCAGTTTTGTGATTGCGGCTCGTGATATTGATCTTGCAGATAAAGTGGGTTTAAAAGCAATTAAAACGATGTTGAATAGTTATCGTCAGCACTTATTAGAAAATACGAAACTTTCGCCTCTACAAGTTTGGTATGAAAAAGTTGATGCCAGTACCTTATTAGAAAACACTGAATGCCGAAAACTGAGAAAGAAACGCGCGAAGCATCTTGATTCAGCGCAGAAGAGAAATGCATATTCTGTTTTACCGAAGCTCACACAGCAAGATCAAGATACGGGATCTCGTCATTTTGTGGATGATGCGCCGTTATTATGGCATCCAAAGGCAGATGAACCGTTCAGTAAAGATGTTGATGCATTCTTTCAGCAATATCGAGATTCTTTGAAATATGATCGCCAAGTACTTTTTGATCGTTATCAACGGACCGATGTGGCTTTGAAAGTGGTTGGTGTCGGAAGTGTGGGTACACGATCCGCGATTGCATTATTTCAGGATGCAGATCGGGAACCGTTAATTTTACAAATGAAAGAAGCGAATCCATCGATTCTTAGTCCGTTATTTGTAGAAAAAGCAAAACATGAAGGCGAGCGCGTGATACATGGCCAGCAACTCATGCAAGCTGCCAGTGACATCTTCCTTGGATTTTCTTCAACCCCCAATCAACATTTTCATGTACGTCAGTTACGTGATATGAAAATTTCGGTTGATCTTAGTGATATGGATGATGAGTATTTCAATGAGTATGCTGAAAGTTGTGGTTTGGCTTTAGCTCATGCCCATGCTAAGTCTGGAAATGCTGATGTACTTATGGGATATCTTGGAGAGGGCAGTACGATCGTAGAAGTATTGCAAGCGTATGCAGAGGAGTATGCGGAGCGCAATTTAAATGACTATCATCAATTTATGAATGAAGTTGCAGATGGTAAGATTTCGCTCGCTGGAGATGATGCACTTTAAGAATAAGTATGCTGCTACAGATGACATGAAATAATTTGAAAGGTTAGAGAAAAAATGTTTAATAAAATTATGTCTGGTTTGGGTCTTCAAGGCGTAACGGTAGAAACTGTTTTACACAATCCAAACTTACAAGCAGGCGAGACACTGCATGGGGAAATTAGCTTCAAGGGGGGGGCATCTGATAAAGAGATTAATGGTCTTTATTTGAAGTTGATGACGATGGCAGAAGTTGAATCTGGTGACCATGAGTTTAATCAACCTTTGGTCTTACAAGAGTGGTTAGTGAATTCTCGATTTTTACTGCCAGCACATCAAGCTCATTCTTTCCCTTTCAGTATTCAATTACCATTTGAGACACCGATTACCGAAGTCGCTTGTCGACGAAATGGTACACGTGTTTGGATTCAAACTCATATGGATGTTGATTGGGGATTAGATGCAACTGATCGTGATTATTTAAAAGTGCTGCCAACTCCCGCTATGCAAATGTTTTTGCAGGCCATGCAGCGATGTAGCTTTATTTTATCAACAGTTGATGTCGAAAAAGGTCAACTTACTGCACGAAATTTTAGATCAACCATTGGTTGTTACCAAGAGCTTGAATTTGTCTCTTCACATATGTTTAGTGGGTTTAATGAGGTGGAAGTCTCTTTCGTTGCTGAACCTAATCAAACGCACGTTATGCTTGAAGTTGACCGTCATTTTCGATCAGATCAACTCTTAACGATGACTATTCCGCATCATATGCTTGATGAAAACCAAATTGTGCAACAAATTCGAAGCCTATTGCAGCTTGGATAAGTGAAATTAGGTGCATCAAATGAGAGCTTTTTATTAACTTGAAAAGAGCCTTATATTTAAATCGCTTTTGCTGCATTGAGAGTAAGGGCGATTTAAAGCGGTCGTGATGATGTGTGAGGATATGATGGATAATCAGAACGAGACCGAAGAAAAGAAGACCCGTAGTGGCAATCTTCTTGAAGAATTTGGTGGGCAACTGATTGACGGTTTCATCACACTCATTGGTGAACTCTTCATTTACATTATTTTTTTATTATTTTCAGGTACTTTACTCGGTATTATCTTTGCCGCTATTTTCTTTGGTTGGGGCGTATTATTTTTACTATTACCTTTTGCTGTTCTAGTTTATATCCTTTTTAAAAAATATAGTCGCTAATAATCAACTACTCCTGCATCATTTTAATCAGTTCCTGCATAGCTCTGGATTGAGTGCGCGCAGGATGCCATACCATGCCTAATTGGCGATTCATTTTTACATCTAAATCAAGTTGTTGCATATCCTGATTCAACAGAGTTTTTGGTAAAACTGACCAACCTAAACCAATAGACACCAACATACGAATAGACTCAAGCGGGTTATTGCTCATGGTGATTTTTGGTTTAAGCCCTTGTTTTTCAAACTCGGCTAAAGTGATTTGAGCAGTGTAAGTTTGTGCAGCGGGTAACAAGCTCGGATATTCAATTAAATCTTGTAAGGTCAGATTCTTTTTTTGTGCCAATGGATGAAAAGGGGCAGCAACAAAAACTAAAGGATCATTCCAGATGGTAATGTAGTTAAGACGCTCATCACCTGAAGGGGGAAGTGTTAAAAATGCTAACTCTAAATCACCGGCAAGCACTTTTTCATGCGCTTGCTCTGAGTCAACAAAATGCACATCTAAGGTGACCTGAGGAAATTGCTGAACAAAGTGTTTAAGGGGAGCGGGTAAATGATGCAAACCAATGTGGTGACTGGTTCCAATTTTTAAACGGCCTTGTATCTGTGTTTGCTCATGGCTTAGGGTGTGATGGATATCTCCAAGCTCATTTAGCCAGTTTTTAACTTTTGGTAATAATGAATGAGCGGCATGTGTTGCTTGAACGCCTCGGCCTGCCGACTCAAATAGTTTTACACCAAAATATTCTTCTAAGCTGTGAATCCTTTTAGTTACAGCAGGTTGAGTAATAAATAGTTGATCTACTGCCACAGAGATAGACCCTGTTTCCATAACTTTTACAAAAGCTTCAAAGGCTGCAAGATTCATAATACAACTCAACTTGGAATAGAAAAATCGAGGGGCTAAAGTTGCCAAGCCAAAATCGTATCATGCTTGCAGCAAAACGAGTTAGAAAGTTATGAATTACCGCACTAATCTTAGCCTAAGCCGTTGTCTCTTTCTCAGCTAAGGCTGAAATGCGGCGGTCTTTAGCTGCCCATACTTTTTCATGAAAGAAGAAAGCAAATGCTTGTACGGTTGGCTCAAGCATACTTAAGGTTAAAGCCATCCAGATATTACCTGTTACAAAGTATGCAACTATCATCGCTACGCTAATATGCATAATGTAATAGCTGAAGGTTTTCTTTAAGGTACGTTGATTATTTACAACGAATTTTTGAATATTAGCCATGATCATTCTCTTTAGCCACTTCGGATATTTTTAGTATAGAGATGAGAGTATAAGATTAAAAATTGATTATGCAAATGATAATCATTAACAAAAACGATTTATTAAATTTGCTGTGTATAGAAGGGATTATGATTAATTCCAAAAAGTTTTCTAATTTATAAAAATGATAAATTAGATTTATGTGAAACTCTGGCTATAATCGAAGAAAGATTAGAATTACCCAGTCCAATGGAGGAAGACGACATGGCAGGCAAAACTTTATATGACAAATTGTGGGATGACCACGTTGTTTCACAGCGTGATGATGGCTCATGTTTACTTTATATTGACCGTCATTTATTGCATGAAGTGACTAGTCCACAAGCATTTGAAGGTTTGCAACTTGCGGGTCGTCAACCATGGCGTTTAAGTGCAAACGTTGCTACACCAGACCATAACGTTCCAACATCTAAAAAGGAACGTGAGCAAGGCATCGCGGGTATTGAAGATGATACGTCTCGTATTCAGGTTCAAACCTTAGATGACAATTGTAAAGCCTTTAATATTGTTGAATTTAATATTAACGATATCCGTCAGGGTATTGTGCACGTAGTTGGCCCAGAACAAGGTTTAACTTTACCGGGCATGACCGTAGTGTGTGGTGATTCACATACAGCAACACACGGTGCTTTTGGTTGTTTGGCACATGGTATCGGAACTTCTGAAGTTGAACATGTGTTAGCAACACAATGTTTGATTCAGAAAAAATCTAAAAATATGTTAATCCGTGTAGATGGCGTATTAGGCAAAGGTGTGACACCAAAAGATGTGGTGTTGGCAATTATTGCTAAAATTGGTACCGCAGGTGGTACAGGCTATGCCATTGAATTTGGTGGTCAGGTGTTCCGTGATATGTCGATTGAAGGACGTATGACGGTATGTAACATGGCGATTGAAGCGGGTGCTCGTGTAGGCATGGTTGCTGTTGATGACAAAACCGTTGAATACGTGAAAGGCCGTAGCTATGCACCAAAAGGCGAGCAGTGGGAACAAGCAGTTGCTTACTGGGACACTTTGCATTCAGATGAAGATGCTACCTTTGATGCTGTAGTTGAATTAAATGGTGCAGAGATCGAACCACAAGTGTCTTGGGGAACTTCACCTGAGATGGTTATTTCGGTAACAGAAGCTGTACCAACTTTAGAACAAGCCAAAGATGATGTTCAACGCAATGATTGGACACGTGCTTATCAATATATGGGTTTAAATGCAGGTCAGGCATTAGCTGATATTCAACTTGACCGTGTCTTTATTGGTTCTTGTACTAACTCTCGTATTGAAGATATCCGTGCTGCGGCTGAGGTGGTTAAAGGCCGTAAAGTGGCATCTAGCATTAAGCAAGCCATGATTGTTCCGGGTTCAGGTTTAGTTAAACAACAGGCAGAGAAAGAAGGCTTAGATAAAATCTTCTTGGAAGCTGGTTTTGAATGGCGTGAACCAGGTTGTTCAATGTGTTTAGCAATGAATGCAGATAAATTACAGCCAGGCGAACACTGTGCATCGACGTCTAACCGTAACTTTGAAGGTCGTCAAGGCAATGGTGGTCGCACTCACTTGGTGAGCCCAGCAATGGCGGCAGCGGCTGCAATCGCAGGTCACTTTGTTGATGTTCGTTCATTTTAATTCGGTCTGGAGCAAACCATGAAAGCTTATACAGTTGAACAAGGTATCGTTGCACCATTAGATCGTGCCAATGTTGATACAGATTTAATTATTCCAAAACAGTTTTTGAAATCAATCAAACGTACTGGTTTTGGCGATAACTTATTTGATGAACTTCGTTATTTAGATGAAGGCTATCCGGGACAAGATAATTCAGTTCGTCCAAAAAATCCGGATTTCGTTTTGAATCAACCACGTTATCAAGGAGCAAATGTTTTAATTGCTCGTACTAACTTCGGTTGTGGTTCAAGTCGTGAGCATGCACCTTGGGCATTGAATGAATACGGTTTTCGTACTGTTATTGCGCCAAGCTTTGCTGATATTTTCTTTAATAACTGTTTCAAAAATGGCATGTTACCTGTCATTTTGTCAGAAGAAATTGTTGATCAGTTATTTAAAGAATGCGCTGCCAATGAAGGATATCAATTAACAATTGATTTAGCGGCTCAGGAAGTGCGTACCCCAACAGGTGAAGCTTTTAAATTTGAAGTTGACCCATTTCGCAAGCATTGCTTGTTAAATGGCTTGGATGATATTGGTTTAACGCTTCAAAATGCGGATGCAATTCGCGCTTATGAAGAAAAAACTAAACAGGTTCGTCCTTGGGTATTCCAAGAGTTAAATTAACCTTTTGGTACATTTTAAACATAGCCATGGCGTAGTGTTCAAACTCTTGCTAACATGCTAAAGCATAAAAACACCTTAAAATTATGCACTAGATGAGGATTGGGCTTGAACAATGAAGAGGAACGTTACTCATAGCTTTTTGTTGAGCCTGTGCGCAATAACACTCAGTGCTTGTCAGAGCACGTACAATGTAGTGGATACTGTCCGTATTAAGCAGGCTGAACAAGAAAATTTGGGGCAGAATGCAGCAATATATTGTTCGGGTGCGAAGAGTTGTGAATTTGAACGACTAAACGATATTACTGTAGTGGATGCGCAAACACGACGAATTAGTAATCAGGCAATTCATCAAGGAATTGTACGGTTGCACGGTTCAGTGCTTGGGCAAACCAACAGTTTATATTTATCTGTGCCTGCTAAACAATATGAAGTGGTGATCCGTTTCTATCCGATTTCTCCAGATCGAGCTGAAACAATCCATGTGATTCACCAGTTTAATGCCAACCATCGCTATACATTTAAAATGTACCGAGACAAAACTAACCGTTCGGGTAGTTTGCTGAATGTTTCTGTGCCAGATCCATTATGTGTCGATTTAGAGCAAGATGAGCGTGTTATTCGCCGTTTTTGCCGACCATTTGATGTAACAACAGGGCTAGGCGAGTTCCTTGAACAGAAAAAACTAACACCGCGGTCGTCATAACACTGCTTGTTTTTTGGAAAATGGAAAAAGTTCATGTCTAAACAGATTTTAATTTTAGCTGGTGATGGTATTGGTCCTGAAATTGTTGGGGCAGCAGAAAAAGTATTAAATACAGTAAATGAAAAATTTAATTTATCGTTGACTTGGGAACATGGCCTATTGGGTGGTGCGGCAATTGATGCACATGGCGAACCGTATCCAGCTGTAACGAGCGAACAGGCAAAAAAAGCTGATGCAATTTTACTGGGTGCAGTAGGCGGACCAAAATGGGATGCGATCGAGCGTTCTATCCGTCCTGAACGTGGTCTTTTAAAAATTCGTAGTGAACTCAACTTGTTTGCTAACTTACGCCCAGCGATTTTATATCCGCAATTGGCAGATGCTTCTAGCTTAAAACCTGAAATTGTTGCTGGTTTAGATATTCTGATTGTTCGTGAGCTTACTGGCGGTATCTATTTTGGTCAGCCACGTGGTATTCGTGAACTCGAAAACGGCGAAAAACAAGGCTATAACACTGACGTTTATTCTGAAAGTGAAATTAAGCGCATTGCAAAAGTTGCTTTTGAACTTGCAGGTTTACGTGGTGGTAAAGTCTGTTCGGTCGATAAGGCGAACGTTTTAGAAGTAACAGAACTTTGGAAGCAAACAGTTACTGATTTGCAGCAAGCGAGTTATTCAAACATTCAGCTTTCACATATGTATGTGGATAATGCTGCAATGCAGCTTGTACGTGCACCAAAACAGTTTGACGTGATCGTAACAGGTAACTTGTTTGGCGATATCTTATCTGATGAAGCTGCAATGCTTACAGGCTCAATCGGCATGTTGCCATCAGCTTCTTTAGATGAAAATGGCAAAGGTATGTATGAACCTTGTCATGGTTCTGCACCTGACATTGCTGGCCAAAATGTTGCCAATCCATTAGCAACCATTCTTTCTGTTGCAATGATGCTTCGTTATACATTCCGTGAAGAAGCTGCTGCAAAAGCAATTGAAGATGCTGTAGGTCAAGTACTTGATCAAGGCTTACGTACAGCAGATATTATGTCTGAAGGTATGACAAAAGTGGGTACAGCCGAGATGGGTGAGGCAGTTGTAGCTGCTCTTGCTTAAAAGCTTCTTATAAAAAAACGCAGCTCAACGCTGCGTTTTTTTATGCCTATGTTTTAGCAGGCTTTGCCTTCATATTGAATAGACTCGGCAATATCATTGTTTAGCTGGAAAATAACTTTACAGTTGAAATTCACATCGTAAGAATTGCCACCCAGATTACCTGACTGTATAGCGACAGAGTTACCTCTCATATCGACATTAGTCACCATCGGGATTGGGATGTTTAATGGACGTAAAATCGTATAAATGAGTTGATTAGGTGTTTTCTGTGGAGCATTAGCGACTTGAAAACCAAGACTACGTAGATTAATGTCTTGTCGAATGGTTGCAGAAGATTTGCCTAGAAAGCTCTTTAAATACTCTTGTAAATCTATAGATTGGCGTGGATGGCTAGTGCAACCGTTCACATTCATCATAATCAAACAAAGTAGGCCAATTTTACATCGGGTATCTATATTCATTTTTATCTCAATAAAAAATTATATTTATTATTAAAGAACAATAGGTTGGATTTGAATGCTTGTAAAGTAAAAAAGGAAGATTATGATAAATGGAAGGTGAACTTACCTTTAAATTTATCATTACATTCGAATCGCTTTAATAATAATTTCATATAAAACTTAAGGAAGAAAAGTATGAGAAAAATTGCTTTTGCATTTTTATGCAGTTTAGGAATGACTGTCGTCTACGCTGATAACTGTGATAGTGCCCGCAATACTTATGATGATATTTACTGTACAAATAAAATTTATGCGAGTGCAGATGTAGATCTGAATAAGAATTATCAAGCATTGCGAGTAAAGTTAAATACTGCGCAAAAAAATATTCTTAAGAAATCTCAGCTTGCATGGATACGTCAACGTGATGCTGAGTGTACAGATTCAAATAGAAATAGTGTAGACGTGCAATGTCGTTTACAGACAACGCAAGAAAGAAACCATTGGCTGCAAGAAAGATTGCGTGAATGCCAAACGGTGGGATGTAAAACCAGTCGCTTAAGTGAATAAACAACGCAATAAAAAAGCCACATCATGAAGTGGCTTTTTTGCATTCACTAATTAGCGAGCACGGTACGTGATACGACCTTTAGTGAGGTCATATGGAGTCATTTCGACTTTTACACTGTCGCCAGTAAGAATACGAATATAGTGTTTACGCATTTTACCAGAAATGTGTGCAATAACTTCGTGACCGTTTTCAAGACGTACACGGAACATCGTATTAGGAAGCGTTTCGGTGACAACGCCTTCGAACTCAATGAGTTCCTCTTTATTGGCCATAGCCTACCTGATGATCAAATTGGGAAGGCGCAAATTATAGTCAATTTATTTAAAAAAAACAAGATAGACATACTTCTACTCAAGCATCTGGTTAAAGTATGACTAATAAAAAAAGATGTAATTTTTTTCACAAAAGAAGTTTAATTCTGTTGTCAGTTCGGTCAATCAACGCTAATCTAAAATCATAGTTATTAGGGACTGTTAATTGCGTAAAAGTCAACGGCCCTAAATATCAATGAAGTATCTACATGGAAGGGCACTGCGTGGGTCAGCTAACAGATGCATCAGTTGTATTACGCTTTGGCTATCAAGCGATTCGTCGTGCGGGATTGCCAACAGAAGAAATATTAACCAAAGCGGGAGTTGCTTTAAATCAGGTTGATACGAATGCACGTACACCGTTAAGTGCACAGTATGCCTTTTGGACTGCCGCTCAGGAAGTCAGTAAAGATCCAGATATCGGTCTGCATTTAGGCGAGCATTTGCCTTTATATCGTGGTCAGGTCATTGAACATCTATTTATTAGTAGTGATACCTTTGGTGAAGGCCTAAAGCGGGCTTTGGCTTATCAGCGCCTCATTAGTGACGCATTTGATGCAAAACTAGTGATTGAAGAAGGGCGTTGTTATTTAACCAATGGCGAGCAGATCGGTGCTGATAATCTTGTTAATCGCCATTTCTCTGAATGTGCAATTTCGGGCATCCTTAGATTTTTTAAATTTATTACCGAAGGGCAATTTCACCCGATTTTTATCGATTTTAACTTCAGCGAAGGAGCCGCCGAGGATGAATATTTCCGCGTATATGGCTGTCCGGTCAGTTTAGGTCAAAAAGAAACACGTTTATATTTTGATCCCGCTATTCTGGATTTTCAGCTTTGGCAAGCAGAGCCCGAGTTATTGCAATTGCATGAGCAGCTTGCGATTGAAAAATTGCAAGAATTAGCGCGCTATGATTTAGTGGGCGAAGTTCGTAGAGCAATTGGTTCAACACTGGAAAGTGGAGAAACAACCTTAGAAACGGTTGCAGCTCAGTTGAATATTACCCCACGTCGCTTACGTACTCAGCTAAGTGAGGCGAATACCAGTTTTCAGCAAATACTTTCTGACTATCGTTGCCGTTTAGCTAAAAAACTTTTGGCAAATACCAACGAGAGCGTTGAGCGTATTGTGTATTTAACAGGTTTCTCTGAACCAAGTACGTTCTATCGTGCATTTAAGCGTTGGACAAATGAGACACCAGTTGAATATCGGAAACGTAAACAACACCGTTAATTTATTCTATGTCATGACGGAATCGTGCCATTGAGGCTTTAATAACTGGATTGGCCTTCAGCTAGAGTTACTTTTCTTTCGGGATGAAGAGCGCAAGCTCTGCAAGAGCAAAAGCTTGTGACATGGTAAAGAGTAATCATTCTTACCGTGTCACAAGGTGAAAAATTTATCGAACTACGCACTTCGTTTGTCTTGCACTGCGGTTAAAGTGCACTTTAACCTTGTTCAGGTTGCGTATGATTTTGTCACGTATCTTATTTAATACTTAATTTGGATACTGAGTTTTAAATGTTTTAATCTGGTAAATTAAGCCAATGTGGCCCAAGCGGTGGCTGTGGCAAATCAAACTGCTCAGGATAGTTACACTGAATAAAATAAAGACCATCTGGTGGCGCAGTGACTCCTGCCGCTTTACGATCTTGTGCAGCAAACATTGCATCGATATGATTAATTTCATACATGCCTTGACCAATTTCAAGTAAACATCCAACAATGTTGCGAACCATATGGTGTAAAAAACCATCTGCTTGAATATCTAAAACCAAATAGCGTCCATGTTCAAATAAACGGCAATGTTTTACATGTCGAACAGGCTGATTTGATTGGCACGCTGCTGCGCGGAAGCTTTCAAAGTTATGAGTACCTTCAAATTTACTTGCCGCTTCAATCATCTTTTGCACATCTAACGGTTGGTAAATGTGAGTAACCTGTTTATGCAATAAAGCAGGGCGATGAGGCGTGTTATATATAATATAGCGGTAACGTCGAGCAGTCGCTTTAAAGCGAGCATGAAAACTTTCATCCATCAGTTTAATCCACTGAATGGAAATATCTTTAGGTAGCTGGCTGTTTGCGCCTCTTAACCACCCCATTTCTGGGCGAATGGCATGCGTGTCGAAGTGTGCCACCATATTTGTCGCATGTACTCCTGCATCGGTACGACCAGCACCATGAAGTGCTATAGGCTCATTTGCGACTTTGCTAAGCACACGTTCAATGGTTTCTTGTACGCTGGCAACGCCTGGCTGTTGTGTTTGCCAACCTCGATATTGAACTCCGCTAAATTCAATACCGACTGCATAACGTTGCATGGCTTTTCCTCTATTTAATGCAAATTTTCGTTCCAATGGCTGAGCCACTGTTCTGGGGTTGAGTATTTTAAATAGATTTGAAGTGCTTTTGCATAGAGATCTGCATGACTATGTGCATCACTAATGACAATTTTTGCAGTTTTCGTCCACTCACTAATTGCATAGCGTTGATCAATACCACCAAACGTAACCTGAGTCGTAAGAATCGGAACGCAGCCATGTGTATAGAGCTCATCTAATGTTGCGAGTAGTTCCTGATTAACAGCTATGTTTCCAGTACCAAAACCTTGCAATACTAAAAATTGAGGTGGGGCTGGCAGTAAATTTCGTAATTGTTGAACGAGCTGAGTGGTCGCAATAGGTTGCATCATCCAATTCAAGATTTGAAAAGATGCTGCACGCTCGATTTGCGTATCTTGCAGAATTAACCCGTTTTGCTGAGGTGTAAATTCAGACTCAGCTTTAAGACCGGAAAAAGCGTCAAGTTCAGTCGTATGTGTCTTTAACACAGTTTGAGCATGAAATACTTGATGATGAAACGCAAGGTATGCACCCACAGGTAAGCTAATCACCTGTTCTAATGCAAGATATAAATTATCAATTGCATCAGTAAACTCACGGGTATCATTCCCTTGAATATTCAGGAGAGGATATTGACTGCCAGTAATAACCACATGGCAACTCTGGCCTAGAAAACGAGCTAGAGTCGCTGCAGCATAACTGAGAGTATCTGTACCATGAATAACGACGAAGTGCTGATAGCCTTCAAGTTGGAGTTGTTGTATGCGTTGAATAAGACGTAGCCAGTCGGGCGCTGTACAAGCACTGCTATCTACAATATTTGGGGCAGCAAAACAGTCGACCGTTAAGTGAGGTGGTATAACTTTTTCAAGTTGAGGTAAGAATTGGTCATATGGCATAGGCGCTAAAGGTTCACCTACACAGCCAAAAGTACCACCCATATAAAATAAGGCTATTTTTTTCATCTTTTTCAGGCATAAAAGCAGTCATCTTTGACTGCTTATGGTAAAACGATCAGCCTTAAGAAGCTATGCGATTTAGTAGATTTTTCGCGCGTTGTTGTTGCTCTGTGTTTAATTTTTGCTCATTACTTGCCAACAAAGCGTGCGCTGCTGAGTAAGCACCTAACTTGATGTATTGCTCTGCAAGTTTTAAGTCAAGTTCATTTTCATCTAACTGTTTTAATTCTGGAAAAGCTTGGACAAGTGGGTCGTTGTTTTCAAGGCTAAGTTCTGATTCATTTAAATTCGGTTGATTATCTTCAGACTCTATAGGATTTAAAGAAAACTCAAGGGTTTCAACTGATAATGGCTGAGTTTGAATATTTTCTTCTAAGACGATTTCTTGAGAGTTATTGCTTTGTGAATCAGAGTCTTTTTCTATCGAAAAATTACTAAAATCAAAATCAATGTCTGGTGTAGAGGTTGTATCAACTTTGAGTGTTTCAACAGTCAATTCAGAGCTAGGCTCAAGAGACTTTTCTGCTTTATTTGGGATAGGCTCTAAATCAAATGAAAACTCTAAAGTATTTAAGTCATTTGTTTCACTGACTGTTTCAGTGCTAATTTTATCTTCAGGTTTGGCAGAATCGACTTCTGTTGTTTTTTGCTCAAATGAGAAATTAAATTCCAGAGGCTCAACTTCAACAGCAGGTTCAGGAGTATAGTCTTTCTGCAAGTCATCAAAAGAAGCTTCAGAAGAACTTGTTGTTAACTGGTCAAACTGAGCTGTTGTGTCTGGTGTGTTTTTTGGCTCTTCGTATGTTTGAGCTTGAGGGAAATCGATGGCATCGGGTTGTTTCGATAACTCGTGTTCTGTTTTTCGTAATGCTTCATATTCTATTTGTTTAGCTTCTGCTTGAGTCACTATTTCATGTAATGCCAGACTTCGAATATGACTAATCAGTTGTGTTATGGCAAGTTCATCTTTCTGTGCAATATGAACTTCAAGCAATAATAAATAAAGCTCATGTTGAGTATTATCTTTTTTTAGCGCCTGATTTACTTGAGCTTCAGCGGCTGAATATTGCTTTTCTTGAATGAGCTGTTTGATTTTTTGACGTACAGCTTCTGGAACAGGGCTGCTTTGTGGAATAGGTGGAAGAGTTTCTTCTACCACATTTACTTTACTTTTTTCACGCGAGTTTTTACTCGATTTAGAGTTTGCCTTTTTATTGGTTTTTTTATTTATCGTTTTAGGGGAGGTGGCCTCTTGTTTCTGGCTATTCTCGCGTTTTTTTAAAATAACAGCGACCACGAGCAATATGATGAACGGAATCACATATAACATTACTTTCCCCTTAAAAAATAAATATTTGCAATATAAAGCGAGCTAACTCTGGTTTTAACTTAATGTTTTTGCTTGTGAGTATTTTGCTGTGCTTGTAACTGCTGTTGTAACTCTGCCAAACGCGCATTCAAAAGTTGAATACGTTGGTCTTTTAACCGTAAAGTTTGATTTAATTTGGTTACATTCCTTTGTAATGTAACGTTTTTTTCTCTTTTTGTCATAACTTTTACTGCTAACTCAGTATTGTTTTGACTTTGTTGTGTGCTCTTTTTAGCACTTCCATGTGTAGAATTTTGGCTGTTTTCAGCCACGATACTCATTTCTGCTTGTTGTAAACGGTATTTAGCTTTGCCAGAAGGTGATTTTGCAGTATGCGTTATTTCTGTTTTTGATTTATTTTGCTGAGTTTTAGAGACAGGAGTATGCGCGAGTTTTAGAGCGATTCCCTGACGTAAACGGTTTACATCACCTTGGATAAAAGCATGCTGGTTTTGTTTTTGGATATCGTGCATGACTTTCGCAACTGGCTGTTTGGTTTTCGCTGCAATACGATTAGCAATGCTCCATAGAGACTCATTGTGTTGTACTACATATTTACCTGAAGTTACTGGTCCTCTAGACGGACTTAGAGTTTGTTTTTTTGCAGCATTTTGACTGAGATTTTTGGATGGAACAGATTTCTTTTGTACTGCTAACTTTTTAACTGGTGTTTTTGGCGAATTATTTGCATTTGACTTATTAATAGCAGATGTAATTTGATTTTTTGTTGCTGCCTGATCTGGAATGGTGCTTATTACAAATTGTTGAGCCGAAGAGTTTTCACTAAGTGGGGCAGATGAATTTGTATTTATAGCAGGGATAGTACTAGCGTTGATATTCAGGTTTTGTTCACTATTCGAGTTTGTTGTAGTTGGGACTGAAGTTGATGAAGCATATTGGGTGCTTTCTGGCAGATTTAGAGCAATATCTTTTTCATTCACAATAAGCTGAGGCGATAAAGTACTTTCGTTATTTTCAGTCTTTTTTATAGCAGAAGGCTTAATTACAGTTTTGATATGCTGTAAACGCGTTGCAGAGCCCTCACTGATTTTTACAACAATATTGAGCTCGGGATCAATAACAGGACGGGATGAGGTAATGACAATAACCCCAGAGCCTTGACCATTTTGGCGTGTATAAAAATTAAGATTTCCCGGAGGTTGATGAGTCACACCCAAAGCACTTAAATCTTCTGGCGTTGCTAAACTGACTTGCAAAGTGGAATTGGGATCAGCTTGCTGGAAGTTCATTTCTGCATATAACAAATCGCCGGGTGCGGACTGAATTTGTATAGGGTCTAATGTAATCGCATAAATAGATGGCGAAGACATAATGGTGAAAATGGCAATTTTTAATTTGTTATAAACAGTCATCTCAATCCATGACCTAATAAGTCGTAAAGTCGTTCAAAATTATACAATAATGAAATGTAAATAAATTGTAAATTTTTCACAAACCAGTTACGAAAAAGCCGATCTAATGTGATCGGCTTTTTATTTTGACTGAATAATTCAGACCAAATTATGAGCTTTTGTATTCTACTAAGATACGTAACATACGACGTAAAGGTTCAGCAGCACCCCAAAGTAACTGATCACCTACTGTGAATGCCCCTAAATATTCTTTACCCATGTTAAGTTTACGCAAACGGCCAACAGGTACAGTTAAGGTACCTGTTACAGCAACAGGTGTAAGGTCAGTCATAGACGCTTCACGAGTGTTTGGTACAACTTTTGCCCATTGGTTTGAAGTACGAATCATATCTTCGATTTCATCAAGCGGGACATCTTTTTTCAACTTGATCGTCAGTGCTTGAGAGTGACAACGCATCGCGCCAATACGGACACAGTGACCATCGATTGGAATAATTTGTGAATTACCCAAGATCTTGTTGGTTTCAACTTGACCTTTCCATTCTTCTTTTGACTGACCGCTTTCAAGTTGCTTATCAATATAAGGAATCAACGAACCAGCTAATGGCACGCCAAAGTTAGCAGATGGGAAACCTTCGCCACGTTGTAACTCGGCAACTTGACGGTCAATATCCAAAATTGCAGATTTAGGATCATCTAGCAACGTTTTGGTATTGTTATATAAGTAGCCCATACCAGTAATTAGCTCACGCATGTTTTGTGCGCCAGCGCCTGATGCTGCTTGATAAGTCATAGCAGTCATCCACTCCACCAAATTGTTTTGGAAAAGTGAACCCAAACCCATTAACATAAGCGATACAGTACAGTTACCGCCTACGAAAGTTTTGGTGCCGTTAGCCAAACCATCTTTGATAACGTTAAGGTTTACTGGGTCAAGAACGATGATTGCATCATCTGACATACGTAAAGTAGAGGCTGCATCAATCCAGTAGCCATTCCAACCAGTTGCTTTTAACTGTGGGAAAACTTCAGACGTATAGTCACCACCTTGACAGGTAATAATGACATCCATTTGCTTCAGACTATTAATGTCTGTAGCTTCCATAAGTGCTGGGGCAGTCTTACCACCAAATGAAGGAGCTTCACCACCTGCATTACTGGTAGAGAAATAAAATGGCTCAATATGAGCAAAATCATTCTCTTCAACCATACGTTGCATAAGGACGGAACCGACCATCCCGCGCCAACCGACCAGACCTACTTTCATGTCATTTTGCCTCGGTGCGTTAAAATTATTAGGGGGAGTTGAGTGTATCAAAAGTGTCCACAACTGCAAGCGTTACAGAAACAAAACACCATGTTTATTGAGTAGAATATCTTGTTTATGTTACATACAAAATTGATAAAGATGACAAAAAATTTAAAAACCAAATCATCTTAAAAGAGAAAATTCAATGATTTATATCGAAGTTCTAGCTGGTCTGGTGATTTGGTTAAGTTTCTGGTCACTTATTCCTCGTGATGAGTGGTGGTTTCGTGGCGCCGACTTTCCTCGTTTGCAGATTCTATTTATTGGTTTGTTGGCCTTTGTCGGGATGTTGTTTTGGCCTACCGAATGGAATCTATGGCGTGAAATATTGCTTGCTGTGCTCATTGCGGCCATCGCCTATCAGCTTAAAATGGTTTTGCCTTATACCCTATTTTGGAAAAAACAGGTTAAGCAGGTGAGACGGTCTCAATTAGACCCTCAAAAGCAGATTTCATTGATTGTATCTAACGTTCTAACCCCTAATGATAAATATCATTTACTTCTTGAACAGATTCGGACATTAAAACCTGATTTATTGCTTACCTTAGAAAGTGACAAGACATGGGAAAATGCTTTAAAAGAAATTGAAGAAGATTATCCTCATCGTGTTCCTGTGCCTTTAGATAACTTATATGGAATGCATCTATATAGTCGCTTACCTCTATCAAATACAGAAGTTAAATTTATTCTAAGTGATGAAATTCCCTCTATTCACACCACTGTGACTTTACGATCTGGTATGCCAGTTCAGTTATATTGTTTGCATCCTAAGCCACCGAGTCCAACCGAGGCGAAAGATTCGACTTTACGTGATGCAGAGCTTTTAATTGTTGGAGATCAGATTAAGGACTTAGATGAAAGCTGTATTGTGATGGGGGATTTAAATGATGTAGCGTGGTCGCGTACTACACGTTTATTTCAACGTATTAGCGGATTACTTGACCCACGGGTTGGTCGACATTTCATTAATACCTTCCATGCAGATTATCCATTGCTGCGTTGGTCTTTAGACCATATTTTTCATAGTACTGATTTTGGTCTGGTTAAAATGAAACGGTTGCCACATATTGGATCGGATCATTTTCCAGTATATGTCGTTTTGCAGACTGGTCGGGTGTTTGAACAAATTCAAGAAGAATTGGAACAAACTCAAAACGATGAAGACGAGGCCCAAAGCGCTATACAAGAAGGAATTGCCAAGGCTGAAAAAGAAGAAAAAATTGTGACTGATGAAATTGCACAGCCTTATAAATAAAAAGCATATAAAAATCGATGTAAGCAATATCGTACAAAGATTTGAGTCTAGGGCCAATAGGCAGAGGGGTATAAAAACCTTATTCTACATTCATCGGCACACGGAAACGGGAATGGACGATCCCACGTAAGGATACACTAAGCTGATATGGAATAAGCATCACGGATCAGATGTTGGAACGGAAACGATAAAAATAACGATTAACCTGAAAGCACAACCTCATTTACCCGAGTTTTGCAGGACGCAGAACTCGGGTTAATACTTTATATATACCCTATTTAGTTCATTGCGAATATAAGAAATATTGTTAAGTTAATCTTAATTTAAAAATCTATTTAACTGTAGGTAAGAGTTCATAAGTTCTTTATATATCTGAGCAATTTTAAATGAAAAATAGATAAAAATTTTTTTTTGATAAGTTTTTGTTTTTATAGATTATTGATGACTAAATATAGGCTTTGATCTATTTAGATATAAATTGGGGTTGTTTAATTGGCAAATCTCAATAGAATGTGCCGATCGTTGACATGTTGGATCGTCAACAGGCATTGTTGTTTATTTCGCCGGATCGGCGAGTTGTGATTTGTTTGTGCATTTAAATTTCTGTTTGGAAATTACTGTACATATTGAGGTTTCACTCTTAGTTAGTGGTCTTCTCCCTCTCATATTTGATACTTTGCGGTGCATAAGGATTGTCTTATGAAGAATTTTAAATTTAGCCTTGCTTGGCAAATTTTAATTGCTTTAGTCCTAGGGATAGTTGTAGGGGCTGTTTTACATAACCAGCCTGAAATCAAAGATAGTATTGTGAATAATGTTCTTACGCCAATGGGTAAGATCTTTATTAGCCTGATTAAAATGATTGTTATTCCAATCGTTTTCTCTACCTTAATTTTAGGTATTGCAGGTGTTGGCAGTACGAAAAGTTTAGGGCGTCTTGGTTTTAAAACCATTCTCTATTTTGAAATTATTACCACGATTGCCATTTTAGTTGGTTTGGTTGCGGCAAATATCTTCCATCCTGGTTCAGGCATTGATATGTCTCAACTGGTTCAAACCGATATTTCTCAATATAAGAGTACAGCTCAAGAAGTTGGTTCTCAATCGCATGGTTTGGTACAGACAGTTTTGTCAATGATTCCAACCAATATTATTAACTCGATGGCACATGGCGAAATGTTGCCAGTGATTTTCTTCGCCGTGTTATTTGGTATTGGTTTATCTTCATTGCCAGAGAAGACCAAAGATCCATTGTTAAGCGTATTTCATGCTGTGTCAGAAACAATGTTCCGTGTGACACACATCATTATGAAATATGCACCATTTGGTGTGTTTGGTTTGATCGCTGTAACTGTTGCGAACTTCGGTTTCGCATCATTAATTCCATTAGCTAAATTAGTGGTATTAGTTTACGTAGCTATCTTATTCTTTGCTTTTGTGGTTTTAGGAATCACTGCAAAAATGTTCGGTATCAATATCCTTATTCTAATGAAAATATTGAAAGATGAACTGATCTTAGCTTACTCAACAGCGAGCTCGGAAACTGTTCTACCGCGTATTATGCAAAAAATGGAAGACTACGGTGCACCAAAAGCAATTTCTAGTTTTGTAATTCCAACGGGTTATTCATTTAACCTTGACGGTTCAACACTTTACCAAAGTATTGCAGCTATCTTTATTGCGCAGCTTTATGGTATTGACATGTCAATTGGTCAACAAGTTCTTTTAGTTGTAACCTTAATGATTACTTCTAAAGGTATTGCTGGTGTTCCTGGTGTATCATTCGTGGTGTTATTAGCTACGTTACATACAGTTGGTATTCCACTTGAAGGCTTAGCATTTATTGCTGGTGTTGACCGTATCATGGATATGGCGCGTACCGCATTGAACGTTGTAGGTAATGCACTTGCAGTACTTGTGATTAGTAAATGGGAAAAACAATACGACAGCGAGAAAGCAGCAGCTTATGAGGCAACTTATAAATAATCTGCCTTGTTATTGTAGTAAAAACCCGCGTTGATCGCGGGTTTTTTTATGAGGTTATTTCAGTATAGATTCATATAGTGCCAGTGTCTGATCACACATGTCTTTCAAGCTAAACATGGTAACAGGGGCAACGACTTGAGGCTGTTCAATATGCTGTTCCACAGTTTCCACTAAAACCTTTTCATTTCCTACTTCAACAAGACCTTGCGGGTAGACATTAGATAAAATCTCGGCAACACCTCCACGGTTCCAGCCAATGACTGGCGTACCTACTGAGAGCGCTTCTAAGGCTGTTCTGCCAAATGTTTCTGCCTGATTGGATAGAGAGAGCACAATATCGCTAAAAGCGAGCCATTCGCGAATATCTGAGCGATGCCCTACGAAGGTGATTTTATCTGCGAGTCCTTTACTTTGAATGGTGCTTTGCAGCTCACTTAAATAGGCCTGTTTTTTTCTATCAGCACCGCCGACAACAACCGCATGTAGTTGTGGATATTGCGACTGAAGCTGTTGCATCAGTTCAATTAAGCTTTCATGGCCTTTTAAACGTGTAATACGGCCAGGTAAGCAAAGTAAAAATTTATTTTCGAGTTCAGGAAAGTCATTAAAAACTTGATTAAACCATTGTGCTGGAGGGTGATAGTTATGCGGAAAAGCAGCTGGGTCAATCCCTCGATAAATCCGCACAATATCTTGTGGTGGGCAATTTTTATAATGCTCAGTAATGTATTTAACCACGCTGTCAGAAACAGCAATGACTTTCTCGGCTTGAGTCATAATTGCGCTATAACGATTGACTGAATAAAATCCATGCACCGTGCTAATGAGGTGAGGACGTTTATGTGTAGGTATTTTTCTTAAAGCAAAATGAGTTAACCATGCTGGTACACGAGAGCGTACATGAACAATGTCGGGTTGATGTTGTTCAATTAGTTGACGTAAAGGCCGAATCTGCCACAAGCTTGAAAGTGACTTTTTATGAATCGGTAGCGTTAAGTGGGTAGAACCTTCAGCTTCGAGCTGTGAAACTAAGCGCCCGCCGTTGGATACAACTAAAGACTGATGTCCTTGTGCAACAAGCGCACGTGCAATTTCCAGTGTGCCGCGTTCTACGCCACCGCTGTTGAGTTCTGGGAGAAGTTGCATCACTTTCATTATTTTTTGCCTTTAGGTTGTAGCAAAGCGAGGTCTTGCAGTTTATTCATTCAATATTTGGAGTTTACTCCTTACTTTTGTTTTGGCAAAAGTAACAAAACCATTTGTTGGACTAACGACACATCCATGATGTCGTAGTCCAACGGGCGACATCCTTGTCGCCTTCGCACGATAGTACATACTGGATATTATTTAGATGTTTATAACTATGATGCGGTAATTACGGAAGATTATTTAATAAATTTCTTCATACCCTTCAGGACGTGTTTTAAATCTGCGGTGGAACCACATATATTGAGTCGGTGCGATTCGAAGCTGATTTTCAATAATTTTATTGACGCGTGTTGCATCATCAACTTCATCTTCACTTGGCATATTGTCGACCGTAGGTTCAATCAGAACATGATATTTGGGGTTCTTAATATCCCCATGACGGTAGAAATATAAAGGCACGGCGACTGCTTTCGAGATTTTTAATAAGCGGCGGTGTGCAGTGACTGTGGCAGCTGGTACACCAAAGAAAGGTGCCATAACGCCTTGTTTTAAACCAAAGTCTTGATCTGGGCTATACCAAATTGCATCGCCATCTTTAAGATGACGAATTAAACCACGCATATCGTCATGATCGATTTGTGCTTTATAGATAGTGGCACGGCAACGATAAATGAGCATATCGAGTAATGGATTATTTTGAGGACGATAGACAACATCAGGCTCGAAATATTGAGCACAAATATAACCACCAGCGTCGAGTAGAGTACTGTGAGTGCCTAGTAATAAAACACCTTTGCCTTGAGCTTGGGCATTGGTAATGTGTTCTAACCCTTCAATGGTGACTCGGTTTTTAAACCAGCGCGGGTTGTACCATGCATTTAAGGTTTCAAACACCCCAAGCATCATATCGACAAAAACTTGTTGAGCTTGCTGTTGAACTTTATCGGCAGACCATTCAGGAAAGCAGACTTCTAAATTACGAATAGTTGTTTTACGGCGTGATTTTAGATATTTCCAAGCCAGATGAGCTACGCTATGCGCCAGACGCCATTGTATGGCCCATGGTAAAATAGCCAAAAGCATTAAAAAAACAATAGCAATCCAAACACCCCAATATTTAGGCAGTAAAAAGGACCATTGAAACTCACCGGGCGTATAAGGCTGCTTTTGGCTCATAACGATAAAAAGATTTCAAAAAGTTAAAACTGGCAAAAGTGTATCACGAACTGCATTTATCGTCGTAATACACTGTTCAATTGAGTGTTAAGAGAGTTTGAAATAAGAGGCTGGATTATCGGCGATTTTCTAAAAGAATTTTAACAGCGAGTCCGGCTAATACAGTTCCCATGAGCCAGCGCTGTATATTGGCCCAAAGAGGCTTTTCTTGTAGAAAAAGTGCAATGCTACCCGCAGAAAGTACAATAAGAGCATTTACCGAAACGCTTACAAAAATTTGAATCGTACCAAGTTGGATTGATTGCCATAAAATACTGCCTTGTTGTGGGTGAATAAACTGTGGCAGTAAAGATAAATACATAATGGCAATTTTAGGATTAAGCAAGTTTGTGGCAAAACCCATTAAAAAAAGTTTAGCTGGAGAATCTACTGATAAATCTTTTACATTAAAAATAGGGGAGGCATTTGGGCGTAATGCTTTCCATGCAAGCCAGAGTAAATAAATTGCACCCGCAATACGAATAGTGTCATAGGCATAGGGAACAGCAACAATTAACGCCGTAATACCAAAAGATGCGCAAAGCATATAAAAGATAAAACCTGCAGCTACCCCGCCTAAAGAGATAAATCCTGCTGTTTTTCCTTGGCAAATTGAGCGGGAAATCAGGTAAATCATATTGGGGCCAGGAGTGAGTACCATCGCCAAACAAATTAGTCCAAATGCCAAAATTTGAGAAAGCTCCAGCATGCGAAATCACTCCAATATTATTATGCATATACATATAACATAATTATTTTTATAAGTCTTATATTCAAGCACAAGGCTATTTTAAAATACTAAAAATAGCGAAGATATAATCCATTATAGGAATGTGATATAGAAGCTTTGATTTTAAAAAAGCTTATATTCTTAATATAAAAAAAGAGCCCCCTTAATTTAAGGAGGCTCTTTTATGTTCTTTTTAGCAAAGTAAAGCTGATTAGTTTCCTTTACTCATTTGTTCAAGCACGTCCCAACGTTCCAATTTTTCAAGTAATAACTCGTCAATTTCTGTAAGACGTTGGCTTGCTTTTGTTGCTGCATCAGCATCTTTAATAAACCATGAACCATCTACAAGTTTCTCAGAAAGTTCTGCTTGCTCCTTTTCTAGGTTTTCAATTTCAGCGGGTAATTGTTCAAGTTCACGCTGATCTTTATAACTCAGTTTGACCTTTTTAACGGTACTTTGGGCGGCAGCTTTGTCTGCTTCAGCTTTTGCCTGAGCTTTTTTAACGTCAGATTTCTGATCTACTACTTTGTCATCTGGACGTTGTTGCAAATAGTCTTGGTAGCCACCGATGTACTCAGCAATATTGCCTTTACCATCAAATACCCATGTAGATGTTACTACGTTATCCATAAATGCACGGTCATGGCTAATGAGAAGCAACGTACCTTTATAATCAGATAACATTTCTTCAAGTAGCTCAAGAGTCACCATATCCAAGTCATTGGTTGGTTCATCCATTACAATTAGATTGGATGGTTTGAGTAACAATTTAGCCAGTAAGATACGATTTCGTTCACCACCAGAAAGTGCTTTTACTGGAGTACGGGCACGTTCAGGTGAAAATAAGAAGTCTTGTAAATAGCTGTAGATATGACGACGGTTGCCATTTACATCAACGAAGTCAGAGCCTTCTGAAACGTTTGCCATGACTGTTTTTTCAAGGTCTAAGGCATTACGTAACTGGTCAAAATAGGCAACTTCTAACTGTGTACCTGTTTTAACTGAACCGCCATGTTCGAGTTCACCTAAAATGGCTTTAATCAACGTAGTTTTACCAACGCCGTTATCACCTACTAAGCCAATACGATCACCACGCATAACAAGGGCAGAAAAATCTTTGATCAGTAAATTGTCATCGTAAGCGACGCTTAAATGTTCGATATCAAATACTAATTTACCCGAGCGATTTGCATCTTGAGTCGCCATACTCACTTTGCCTTGTTGTGAGCGACGTGCTTTTGATTCATCACGTAAAGCTTTTAAAGCGCGCACGCGGCCTTCATTACGGGTACGACGAGCCTTAATACCTTGACGAATCCAAGCTTCTTCTTCAGCTAATTTTTTATCAAATAAAGCATTCTGCTTTTCTTCTGCTTCCATTTGCTGAGCTTTAAGCTCTAAATAACGTGAATAGTTACCTTCATAAGTGCGTAAAACGCCTCGATCGAGTTCTACAATTCGAGTTGCAATGCTATCTACAAAAGAACGGTCATGTGAAATAAACAGAAGCGTTAAATTATTTTGATCAAGTAAGAATTTTTCTAGCCATTCAATACTTTCAACATCTAAATGGTTCGTTGGTTCGTCTAGAAGTAATACATCCGGTTGTGTCAAAAGAGCACGTGCTAGTAAAACACGGCGTTTACGTCCACCAGATAAGTCTGCTAAGTCGGCATTTGGATCAAGTCCCATTTTGCTTAGAAGAGCATTTACTTTATTTTCGAGTGCCCAACCGTCTAGTTGGTCTAGCTTATGCTGAAGGTTACCCATACGATCACAGGCTTCCATATCTCCTAGCATACAAGCGTCAGTCGCTTCATGATAAGCTCTGAGTACTTCTGCCGCTTCTCCGGCACCATCTGCCACAATGTCGGCTACTTTGCCAGAGTCCATTGGAACGTCTTGGGCTAACATTGAAACAGTTAGACCATTTTGAATGGAAACTTCACCAGAATCTGGTAATAGGCTTCCCTCGATCAGTTTAAGTAAAGTAGACTTACCTTCACCATTACGACCAATTAAACAGACTCGTTCGCCACGCTCTAGATTAAAGTTCGCGCCATCGAGCAAGGCAGGTCCGCCAAAAGCAAGTTGGACATCCCTTAGGGTAATATAGGCCATAATGTTTTCCAGAATCTCAAATGAGGATTTAAATGACTAAACCACCATATCATGATGATCAAGCGTCATTGTCCGCACCCATTGAAGATTTGCAAGTGCGAATTACATTTTTGGATGATTTAGTTGAAGAATTAAATCAACAACTCGCTATTCAGACCCAAGAAATAGCTGATTTAAAAAAACAAATGCAATTTCTTTATCAACGTATGGAATCATCGGATTTATCAGAAGGTATTGCCGCTTTTGACCCATTAACCAATAAACCTCCTCACTATTAATAAAATGGCAAGTTCAATACTTGCCATTTTATTAGGGAATATTTATGAATTTTGCTTAAAAACCATGCAATACAATTTTCCCTTTTGTTGTACCACTTTCAATTTGTTGGTGAGCCAGTTTTAGGTTTTGAGCATTAATTGGGCTTAAAACTTGCGAAACAGTGGTCTTGATTTTACCAGCGTCAACAAGTTCGGCAACCTCACTGAGTAATTCACTTTGTTTAACCATGTCTTGGGTTTGATACATGGAACGAGTGAACATAAATTCCCAGTGCACTGATACAGACTTAGATTTAAAAGGTTTAATATCTAACTGTGCCGGATCATCAATTAAGCCAAAATGACCTTGTGGTGCAATCAACTCTACGATATCCGATAAATGTTGATCTGTTTGGGTAGTCGAGAACACATATAAAGGTGCATTTAAACCTAATTGCTTGATTTGTGCCGTTAAAGGGTGACTATGATCTAGTACATAATCAGCACCGAGTTGCTTAACCCATTCTTTAGTTTCGGTTCGTGAAGCGGTAGAAATAATAGTGAGATTGGTCAACTGTTTGAGTAGCTGAATTGTGATTGAGCCTACTCCACCAGCTCCCCCAATCACTAATATTGATGTATTTTCTGGGGCAACTTTTGGGACCTGTAACCGATCAAATAGCATTTCCCACGCCGTGATTGCGGTTAAAGGAAGGGCCGCTGCTTCTGTAGGTTCTAAGGTTTTTGGTTTATGACCCACAATGCGTTCATCAACCAACTGTAATTCACTATTACTGCCTTGGCGATTGAGTGCACCTGCATACCAAACCACATCTCCGACTTTAAATTGTGAGACTTTGTCTCCAATCGCTTCAACGACACCTACCGCATCCCAGCCAAGAGTCTTCCACTGATTATTATCTGTGCTTACATTCTTACGAATTTTTGTGTCTACAGGGTTCACAGAGACCGCTTGGACACGGACAAGTAGATCATGACCTTCTGCAACAGGTGTCTCTAGTTCGACGTCAACCAGTGCCTCTGGTGATGTAATGGGACCTGCTTTTTGATATGCCACAGCTTTCATAATAATAATTCCTCTTGTTGGGAGTTTGATCATAACGTAAGCTTAAATTGGGTGACTACAGACAAATAACGCTCATAGTGTCAAAAAGGATACTGTAAAATGGCAAAAGCACGACATTCAAGTTTTGATTGCTCTCCGGGTTGTTCAGTTGAAGCAGCCATTAGTTTGATTGATGGAAAGTGGAAATGCGTCATCCTTTGGCATTTGTTTAATGAAGGCACCTTAAGGTTTAATGAAATCCGAAAGCGTGTTCCAAGCATTACCCAAAGAATGCTGACAAATCAGTTACGTGAGTTAGAACAAGATGGAATTATCCATCGGGAAGTTTATCCTCAAGTTCCGCCTAAGGTTGAGTACTCTCTAACTGATTTAGGGCGGAGTCTAGAGCAAATTTTGTTTGCTTTAAAACTATGGGGAGATGCCCATCTTGATCAATTTGGTAAATTGGCATTGGTTGCGAGCGATCAGAACCCTTAAACATATTTAAATAATCTCACGGCAATTTGCACCTTGAAATACCAATATTTTGGGCCTTGCGATCTTATCGGGCATTATTTTTATGATGTAACTTGCGTTTTCTGGTCAGCTTATGCAACTCTAATAAAAGAGATTAATAGGTTTTGCTATGGACAATATGGGAATTTGGGTTACCGTTATCATTGTTCTTTTCGTACTAGGCTCCATTTTTGGTTTAAGAGTGAGCCCACGTGAAAAGGCACTTGGTATTATGCGAGATAAAGCCCGTAAAATAGGGTTACATCCACGTGTAATCGTTGCACCTGAATGGACACATGTCCCAATGGCTACTGAAAAACGTGCCAGCATGGTTGCTTATTATAGTGTATTGATTCCTGATGCCCGTTTATCTTTAATGCGTGCTCGCGTTATAGACGGCAAGTTAAAAGTAATTCAGGGTGATGAGAAATTTAATGATTCTCCCATTGCATTAAAAGGGATTTATGCTATTGATATGCAGGCAAACTGTGTAGGGCTTTATTGGGATGAGGAATCAGACCTAAGAGCGACACAATTAGATGAGATGAAGGCTTATCTGTTGGCCTTGGCTAAAGCCTGATTTTTAAATTTATTGGTATAGGAATAACATTTTATATGGCGAATACCTCGCGCTCTGCATCTCAAAGCACAGCATCTACTGCACCTGCTGCACCTAAACGTGCCTTAGTGATTGTGGAGTCGCCTGCCAAAGCGAAAACCATCAATAAATATTTGGGGTCGCAATTCATTGTAAAGTCTTCTGTAGGTCACGTACGTGACTTGCCAACAGGCGGCAGTAAATCAACAGAGAAAAAGCCGGCTGCCCGGACTAAACTCACCGAAGCCGAAAAAGAACAAAAAGCTAGTCAGGCTTTAGTTAATCGTATGGGGGTTGATCCTGAGCATGGTTGGGAAGCTCATTACGAAGTTCTGCCTGGTAAAGAAAATGTTGTAGCTGAACTCAAAAAACTCGCCAAAGATGCCGATGCAATCTATCTCGCAACGGACTTGGATAGAGAAGGGGAAGCCATTGCTTGGCACCTAAGAGAAGTTATCGGTGGTGATGACAGTCGTTATCACCGCGTGGTGTTCAACGAAATTACCAAAAATGCCATTCAAGAAGCATTTAAACAACCAACACGTCTAGATCTAAATCGTGTAAATGCTCAACAAGCACGTCGTTTCTTAGACCGTGTAGTGGGCTTTATGGTGTCGCCATTACTTTGGGAAAAAATTGCCCGTGGTTTATCTGCCGGACGTGTGCAGTCAGTAGCAGTGAAACTGGTTGTAGAGCGTGAGCGTGAAATTCGTGCATTTATTCCAGAAGAATATTGGCAAGTTTTTGCAGATACTCAGTCCAAAAAAGATGATATTCGTCTTGAAGCATTTAGACAGGCTGGTAAAACACTTAAACTGAAAAATAAAGCTGAAACTGATGCTTTATTAGATGTTCTAAAGGGTGCTGAATATAAAGTTGCACAGCGTGAAGATAAACCGACTAAGGTCAATCCAAGTGCACCTTATATCACTTCAACGTTACAGCAAGCTGCAAGTACGCGTTTAGGCTTTTCTGTAAAGAAAACCATGATGCTGGCGCAGCGCTTGTATGAGGCAGGTTTTATTACCTATATGCGTACTGACTCAACTTTCTTGAGTGATGATGCAGTAAGCATGGTACGTGCTCATATTGAAAGCCAATATGGTGAAAAATATATACCAGCAAAGCCAAACCGCTATGGTAACAAAGCGGGTGCTCAAGAAGCCCATGAAGCGATTCGTCCGTCAAATGTTGCGCTTACTGGCGATCAGCTTGCGGGTGTAGAGCGTGATGCTCAACGCCTATATGATTTGATTTGGCGTCAATTTGTTGCGTGTCAAATGACACCAGCAGAATATTTATCTTCTACTTTGATTGTTGAAGCAGCGAATGTTGAGTTAAAGGCAAAAGGCCGTACGCTTGTATTTGAAGGCTTCACTAAAGTACGTGGCGCGAATAAGTCAGATGACGATATTATTTTACCTGCAATTAAAGTAGGCGAAATTTTAAAATTAGAAAAGTTAGATCCAAGTCAGCACTTTACTAAACCACCTGCACGTTTTACTGAAGCATCTTTAGTTAAAGAGCTTGAAAAACGTAGTATTGGCCGTCCTTCGATCTATGCAGCTATTATTTCTACCATTCAGGAACGTGGTTACGTTAAGTTAGAAAACCGTCGTCTTTTTGCCGAAAAAATGGGTGAAATTGTGACGGATCGTCTGGATGAAAGTTTTAATAACCTGATGAATTATGCCTTTACGGCAGATCTTGAAGGTCAGCTTGATAAGGTTGCAACAGGCGAGCGTAACTGGAAAGAGTTGCTAGACACTTTCTATGGCGACTTTAAGAAACGCCTAACCAATGCTCAGGGTGAGCAGGGAATGCGCCGTAACCAACCGGTTGAAGTACCAGCAGTACATTGCCCTGAATGCTCACGTCCAATGCAGATTCGTACGGGTACAACTGGTGTATTCTTAGGATGTTCTGGCTATAACCTACCGCCTAAAGAACGTTGTAAAGGTACACTGAACTTAACACCTGTTGAGTCGTTAGCTGCTCTATCTGATGATGATGGTGCAGAAACAGCAGACTTGATGTCAAAGCATCGCTGTGAGAAATGTGGCACAGCCATGGACAGCTATGTGATTGATGGTGGTCGTAAACTGCACGTATGTGGTAACAACCCGGACTGTGATGGTTTTGAGCTTGAAGAAGGAGAGTTCAAGATCAAGGGTTATGATGGCCCAACGATCCCATGTGACAAATGTGATGGTGAAATGCAGCTTAAGACGGGACGTTTCGGTCCATATTTCGCTTGTACCAGTTGTGACAATACACGTAAAGTCTTGAAGAGTGGTCAACCTGCACCTCCACGTGTAGAGCCAATCAAAATGGAGCATTTACGTTCAGCGAAACATGATGACTTCTTTGTGTTACGTGATGGCGCAGCAGGTTTATTCTTGGCAGCGAGTAAATTCCCGAAAATTCGTGAAACACGTGCGCCAAAAGTTGCTGAGTTACGTAGTGTTGCAGCTCAGCTTGATCCAAAATATCAATTTATTTTGCAAGCACCAGATGTAGACCCAGAAGGTAATCCAGCAGTTGTGAAATTCAGTCGTAAGAATCAATCACAATATGTAGGCTCTGAAACACCAGAGGGTAAACAAACCAAATGGAGCCTGATTTATCAAGATGGCAAATGGGTTGAGGGTTAAACAAGCCCACTATAAAAAATGCTAGCTCAGCTAGCATTTTTTATGTCTAAAACAATAAAAGAAAATTTTAATTTTATGGGGAATAAGAATGTGGAAAAACATTCGGGTCTTATGCTTATTAATTATTTTGTTGATTGTTGCTGTTCAGGCATGGCGAGATCAGAATCAAGATTGGAATCACACAGTTGTAGTCGTTCTACATCCAGTGAATGCTGATGGTTTACAGACAACACAGACCTATATTCATCAGTTAAAAAACGAAGATTTTTGGGCAATTAAAAACTATCTAGATGAATGGTCACAGCATTATCGCGGGCAAACAGGAAACTTTGTAATTCGTTTAGGACAACAGTTACAGCAACGACCACCAGAGGTTCCTGAAAATGCCAATATCTTGCATGTTATTTGGTGGAGCTTAAAGTTTCGGTTTTATGCATGGCGACAACAACAACCTGAAGATAGTGGAGCCTCACTCAAACTTTACTTAAATTATTATGATCCAAATTATCAGAAGGTCTTGATCCATTCGACTGCTTTAGAAAAAGGGCGCATTGGTAGTGTTAATTTATTTGCGACCAAAACACAAGCTTCACAAAATCAAGTCGTCATCGTTCATGAGCTTTTACATGGCTTTGGAGCACAGGACAAATATGATTTAAAAACAGGACAGCCGATTTATCCTCTAGGTTATGGTCAACCAGAAAAAATTCCTCTTTATCCGCAAAATCAAGCTGAAATTATGGGGGGTCGCACTGCCTTATCTGAGCAGAGTAGTAAAATGCCCAATAATTTACAAGAAACGATCATAGGTTTACCTACTGCCCGAGAAATTGGCTGGGTGAAATAAAACTGTGGATAAATACTGCTTTATCCACATCAATTGTTAAGAAACGATGCAGATTTTATACAGACAAAAAGTGTGAAGTACATCACTATTGTTAGGTAGATGAAATTCTAATACCTGATAATAAGAGTAGCCATGATGAAAACTGTAGGTAATGATTTGGTACGTAATCAGTTACATGCTGACCGTAAATGGTATTTGATATTAGGCTTTGTGCTTATTGGTTTTGGTCTGATTTTATTTAGTTCATTGCCATTTGCGACTTTTTCTGTCGTTTTTTTATTTGGAATACTCATGATGGTCGGCGGTGTGTTACATCTCGTCGCGGCTATGAGTGTTTTTAAAGGTGCAAGTAGATGGTTGTGGGCACTGTTTGGTGTGCTGTATCTCATGGCTGGCTATTACGCTTTTTCTACTCCAGTCACTACAGCGGTGGTTTTGACAAGTCTATTATCTATAGCGCTTATCATTGCAGGTGCTATACGTACTATAAATGCAATTTTACTTAAGCCCATTACAGGATGGGGCTGGACCTTGTTTTCGGGACTGCTCACCTTATTTACTGGTATTCTAATTTTGGTTTCTAAAGATTCACCTTTTTGGGTGCTGGGAATGTTCCTTGCTGTTGATATCTTATTTCAGGGAATTAACTTCCTTGGTTTAGCTTCAGCCATCAAACATCTTCCATCTAGTTCAAAAACAGTATCTTAAAAAATAATATCGACTCAAAGAGCACTTTAAGTGCTCTTTTTGTTTTTAGGACGGGCAGACCCATCCGTTGCTAGGCTCTGTTAAACTATGCCTTGGTGTGTTAGCGATATGTGTTATGAGTCTTGCAAAATTAATTAATGAACTAAATGCTCAGCAAAAAAAAGCAGCAACAACGTCTGCGCAGAACTGTTTAGTTTTGGCGGGTGCTGGTTGTGGCAAGACTAAAACGATTGTTGCGCGCGCAGCCTATTTAATTGATCAAGGCTTACCAGCGAACCAAATTCAGATTTTAACTTTTACTCGACGTGCTGCGAGTGAGATTGTTGCAAGAGTAGAGCAACATGTGGGAGCACAGGCAAAGGGTCTGAGAGCTTCAACTTTTCATACTTTTTGTATGTATTTACTGCGCCGTAATCCACAAGCTTTTGGGTTAAATCAATTTAGTATTATTGATCGTGATGATCAGTTGCTCATGTTTCGCTTATTAAGAGGCAAAGACAAAGATAACGTCTTACCTAAAGCCGCAGAGCTATGCGATTTATATTCATATGCAAGAAATACTCAAACAAAGCTTTCTGAAGCATTAATCAAACAGCTTCCAGAAGCCTATGAGCATAAGACTCAAATTGCAGATTTAATGAAAACCTATGAGCAGCGTAAAAGAGAACGTAATTTTTTAGATTACGACGATATTCTCTCAATTGTAGCTGTCTATTTGCAAAATTCTGAAGCACTCACCAACTGGGTTGCAGGTTTTTGTCAGGCACTGCTGGTTGATGAAATGCAAGATACCAATCCTTTGCAGTGGGCTTTATTACAACCATTGATTGGCAAAGTGAAGTTGTTTTGTGTTGGCGATGATGCCCAGTCGATTTATGGTTTTCGCGGTGCAGACTTTGAAAATATCCATTCTTTTAAAGAGCGGATACCTGACGCAGTCATTCATACACTGGATTTAAATTACCGCTCGACTCAAGAAATTCTGGATTTATCAAATTGGTTATTGGAACACAGTCCAATTGATTATCAAAAACAGCTGCAAGCTCATCGTGGTCAAGGCCAAAAGCCTCAGCTACACCTATTTGGTAATGAGTATGAAGAAGCAAACTGGATTGCACAGGATTTAATAACGCGACATCAGCAAGGTGCAAGCTGGCACGACCATATGATTTTAGTGCGTTCTGGCTATAGTGCACGATATCTGGAAGGGGCTTTTATTGCTGCTGAACTACCTTACCGTTTTATTGGTGGTGTAAAACTTCTTGAGTCGGCCCATGTAAAAGACGTGCTTAGCCTGCTACGTATTGTGAGTAATCCTCACGATGATTTGGCGTGGATGCGTTTCTTAACTTTGTGGGATGGTATTGGTGATGTTGGAGCAAGTAAGCTCGCTCAAGAGCTGATGGGAATTACTGATGTAGAGGAGCGTTGCAACCGTCTAGAACGTCATGGAAAAGTTCCTTTACAGGCTATTTTAATTTTAAAGCAGTTAGATGTATTGCAGCAGCATGTTGAAGCAAGTATTGGCTTAGCACTCGATGCTTTAGGTGAACAACTCGAGCAAAATTATAAAACTAAAGATTGGTCACGCCGCTTAAAAGACTTTGATTTGGTCAAGCAACTTGCGCGTAAACATGCATCGTTAGGTGAGTTCCTTGAAGAGTATGTTCTTGAACCTATTTCAGTTTCTGAAATTGAAAAAGCAGCTGATCAGGATTTAGTCACTTTAATTACGATCCATTCAGCTAAAGGTGCTGAACAGAAAGTCTGCTATGTACCTCATGTATCGCCAAATCAATATCCTTATGCAAGGGCACAGGGCGATTTTGATGACGTCGAGGAAGAGCGCCGTGTATTGTATGTTGCATTAACACGTGCAGAAAATGAATTAATTTTGACCAAGCAAAACCTCAATACGTGGTCAGAAGACAATTACGATGAGCAAGGTCGTAAAATCGAAAGTTATTTCCTAAATGATCTTCCTGCACATTTAGTTCAGGCAAAGATTCATAGGCAAGTACCTCAGCCATTTGCTAAAAAGCAATGGAACCGTTCCCCAGCAGTAAATTTAGGTTTTGGTATCGATCTAGACTAAACTACTGTATAAGACACTGTGATTACTTAAATATATTGGCTGCTCCCTTTTATTGCCAATTAAGGTTAGAAAATGAAGATATTAGTTCGTAATTTAGATCGTGCTGTGAGTGAAACTGAAATTTTAGAGTTATTCAAAGCATTTGGTAAAGTTGAAACGTGTGTTCTTGTTACTGATAAAGACACAGGTAAATCGAAAGGTTTTGGTTTTGTTGAAATGCCTAACCCACGTGAAGCAATTAAGGCAATTAAAGGCTTAAACCTGCTTAAAGTTAAAGGCAATGGAATTCGCGTTAAAGCAGCTGAAGAATAAGTCTTCAGTGTGAAAAGACAGTTTTTAGCTCTTTCGATTGTAACGCCAAATGGTACTCGTATCGCTGAAGGTATAAAAACACTTGAAGTGCGTTCATGGGTACCTACAAAACTGCCAATCAAAGATCTATTAATTGTCGAGAACCAAAAGTTTTTGGTTAAAGATACTGATGAAGAAGAGGGAGTTGCTGTCGCTTTGGTTGATGTCGACTCTATTCATGCTTGGCGAAATGATGAAATTGAACCAGCATGTGCAACTGCTTGGGACGAAGGGTATTTTGCTTGGGTTTTAAGTAATGTTCGTCCTATAAAGCAGCCATTAAAAACTTTAGCTAAACATAAAATTTATCAAGTTGAGCTGGATTTACCATAAATAACGTTGATTTTATTAATGGAGTCGTTAAGCTAAAGATTAGCTGTTGCAATAGCGATTTTAGAACAGGAAAGTTTAGTTATGTCACGTGTTGCTCGTTATCATGCCGATCGTACCAATCAGAAGCTCTATTTTGCGCGCTTAGCGTGTCAACAGGCTGAACAGACCGATCATGTGCAGCAGATACAAGCTCACCGTGAAGCAGCTGTATTCCACCTACATGGTGCAATGTTAGCTTTCTTGCAAGAATTGGTACGTTATTATCGTTTAAATGATTTACAACCTACCTTAAAATCTATTGAGGAACATATGGCGACAAAAGGGCAGGTTTCTCCTGAAGTCTCTGTTTTGCAGCAATTGGCAAAAGATGGTTTCGTTGCTGAGTTAAAGCGAGCTTATCGTATGTGCCAATATGCACCGGAACCCAAAGAGCCGACCCCTGAAGAAGAGACATCATCTAACCTGATTATCAAAGTAACTCAAGGTCCTCAATCTTGGTTGCCTGATGTCAAAATTTTGCGTGAATGGCATCGAGAATTAACCCATTTAATTGATGGTTTTCGTAATGAAATGGTCGAGTTCTAAAATTAAACTGCCCTAGTGCTTGAAATTTGGTGTGGATGTGCCTATATAAATAAGACAAGAGATGCAAAGTGCAAGGGTGCTTTGCCACCATGTTGAAACATGGAGGAAGTATATGTCTATACAGCAATTGAAAGAGTTATTTGGAAATCAAGAAGCAGTGTTGGAATTAGTCCAACTCGAAGGTGGTGAACTTGCCTTGCGTAATGCTGGTTCTGAGAATGAACCCTTGGTCAAAATTCAATTTAGCGATGAAGTAAAAGCAATCTTAGGTGAACAAACACCTGTGGTTGCCCAACATATGATTCAGGCTGCATTGTTTGGACTGCTTGAGAAGCAGGTAAATGAGTGGCAGGCTGAGGTAGTAGACGAACAGCCTAAATTCTTGAGCTAATAAAAAGCGTACTCTTGAGTACGCTTTTTATATCAGTTAATGAATAGTTGACTGATGGGCAAGCTCGATCTGATTTACTATATGATGGCTCATATTCTTTGCCATTTCCTCTTTAGCATAGAACACTTCACCAATATTCTCATCTCGAATGATAGCCGCTTCTTCTTTACTTTCTGCACAAATTAACACCTGAATTTGAGGGTTTAATTGCTTAGCAATCGCCACAATACGGTGAATATCTAGAATATCCATAGGTGAAATCACCAAGAGCCGTGCATGCATGATATGTGCTTGAATTAAAACACTTGGCTCAGTTGCAACGCCACTGACTGCTGCAATATTCGAGTTCCGCAGTTTTTCTACGATTTCACGATTCTCTTCGGCAATAACGACTTTAATATTCTCATTAATTAAATTTTCAGTAATACGTCGCCCCACACCGCCGTACCCCACAATGACGACTTGATCGCGTAAATAAGCCTGATCGACTTCATCAGGTAACATTGCTAATGGGTCACCACTACGTTCAAGAAGACGAGCTAATTGAGAGCGCTCACGAATCCAGCGTTGTACTGGTTCAATTGCAGAGAATATAAAAGAGTTCAGCGTAATTGAAAATAAAGCACCAGCTAGAATTAGGTTTTGTGCTTCTAAAGTTAATAAACCTAATGAGACACCCAGAGTTGCTAAAATAAATGAGAACTCACCAATTTGGGCCAAACTCGCGCCAACTGTAAGGGCTGTATTAAGTGGATAGCGAAAGAATAAAACCAAAGCCATTGCAGCAAGTGTTTTACCTACCATAATAATGGCGATAACGGCCAAAATATGTAGCGGACGTTCTACAAGAATATTTGGGTCAAACAGCATTCCCACAGAGACAAAAAACAGAATTGAGAAAATTTCGCGTAATGGAAGCGTTTCTTCTTCTGCGCGGTGGCTAAAGTCTGATTCTTTAACAACCATTCCCGCAAAGAAAGCACCTAATGCCATGGAAACTCCAAAAATGGCATAAGACCCATAGGCAATAGAAACAGCAGCTGCAACAACGGTGAGGGTGAATAACTCTCTTGAACCTAAACGAGCAACAAACTGCATGATAATAGGAACAACACGTTTACCTACAATCAGCATAAAGGCAATAAAGCCAATTACTTTTAATAAAGTTATCCCAAGCGTTAACCAAATGTTGCCGTCAGCACCTTCTGGTGCTTTCCCGCCGAGTAAAACAGCGGTGGCTGGAAGCAGTACTAAAACCAGTACCATCACTAAATCTTCGACTAACAGCCAGCCCACAGCAATTTTACCGTTGACTGAATCTAAAAGACCTCGGTCTCCTAGAGCTTTTAATAATACAACGGTACTCGCACATGACAGACTTAAGCCAAAAACGAGTGCAGAGCCAAAATTCCATCCCCATAGCATGGATACGCCAACTCTCAATAGAGTAGCGACTGCAATTTGTAAAATCGCGCCTGGTAGAGCAATACGGCGAACGAGCAATAGGTCATTTAATGAAAAGTGCATCCCTACACCAAACATCAGAAACATTACCCCAAGTTCTGCAAGCTGGTTGGCAAGATGAATATCTGCTTCTATACCGGGAGTATTAGGGCTGATAATAATTCCGGCAATTAAATAGCCGATAAGAGGGGGGAGTCGTAATCGGGCTGCAATATAGCCAAAAATGAGGGCAACGCCGAAACCAACAGCAAGTAAAATAATTAAATCTACGTCATGCGGCACTAAAAACTCCTTTTACGTGAGTTAGGCTAAAGACAAGCATAAAAAATGCCAAGGCGGAATATAAGAAAAGTTTAACAAAAAAAAGCTACGTATAAAAAAAATGCAAAAAAAAACGACTTCATTGTGAAGTCGTTTTTTTCGAGGCTAAAATTATTTGATTTTAGCTTCTTTGAAAATCACGTGTTGACGGATTTTTGGATCAAATTTTTTGATTTCCATTTTTTCCGGCATAGTACGTTTGTTTTTAGTCGTGGTATAGAAATAACCTGTACCAGCTGTAGAAACGAGACGAATCTTATCACGCATTGTTCAGACTCCTTAGATCTTTTGACCTTGAGCACGAAGGTCTGCAACAACCTTTTCGATACCCAATTTGTCAATAATACGCATACCTTTAGTGGTTAAACGAAGACGTACAAAACGTTTTTCGCTTTCTAACCAGAAACGGTGGTGGTGCAGGTTCGGCTCGAACCGGCGCTTGGTTTTGTTGTTGGCGTGTGAGACGTTGTTACCAACGACTGGACGCTTGCCGGTAACTTGGCAAACCTTAGACATGGTGTAACTCCATTGATTCAGCCAACAGCAAATCTGTGGCCAGTCATACTAAATGTAAACGGATGAATTCATTCAAGGGGCGTTTTATACCAAAAATACGATTAAAAGACAAGCGGAATTGGTAAAAACGAGGCATGATTTAGTATAACAGATCATGCCTTGATCAGTTAGCGCAACAAGGTTTTCGAAATCAAACGATGAATGGGCTTATTGAACGGTGGAAGAATGTATTTAAGACTATAAAGTTTTGGATTTGACATCACCGAACGTTCATGAGAAAGGCTAAAAAAGCCCTCTGGTCCGTGATATTTACCCATACCTGATGCCCCAATCCCTCCAAAGGGTAAATCATCCTGAGCCACATGGGTAATGACCATGTTGATTCCGAAATGTCCTGAGTGGGTGTGCTGTGCAACATAATCAGCACGCGCCTGATCATAGTCGAAATAATACATGGCTAAAGGACGTGGGCGACTATTAATGAATTCGATGACTTCTTCTATTTGGTCATATTCTAAAATTGGTAGAACGGGACCAAAAATTTCATTTTGCATAATGTCCATTGCAGTCGTTACGCCTGTAACTAAAGTCGGTGCAATTTTACGGACATCATCTAAAATTTCATTTTGTGGATTAATTTCAACAATACGAGCACCTTGATCGCGGGCATTTTCAAGGTAGCCCTGAATACGGTTATATTGCTTGTCATTAATAATAGAAGTGTAATCTTGATTATTGCGGAAATGTGGGTACATACCAGCCACAATCAATTTAAAGTTTTCGATGAACTCAGCAGTTTTTCCACGCGGTAAGAAAATATGATCAGGTGCAACACAAGTTTGTCCTGCATTCCATAATTTCCCTACAGCAATACGTTGAGCCACATCTTTCATATCCATAGATGCATGCACAAGTGCAGGAGATTTTCCGCCTAACTCAAGAATAACAGGAACCAGATTTTGAGCTGCGGCTGCCATCACTGTTTTACCAACAGAAGTTGAGCCTGTGAAAATCATTTTGTCAAAAGGCAAATGACTAAAAGCATCTGAAATAACGCCACCACCATTTACTACAGCAACTAATTCTTGTGGAAAGGCTTCTGCTAATACACTTTCAAGGACTCGCCCAAAATTTGGAGAGGCACTAGAAATCTTGATCATGGCATGGTTGCCCGCTGCCAACGCACAGATTAATGGTCCAACTGAAAGCAGCAATGGGTAGTTCCATGGTGTAATAATACCAATTACACCCATAGGTTGATATTGTACCCAACCTTTTGCTGGTTGATGTAATACACTGATATGGCGTTTTGAAGGTTTCATCCACGCTGTCAGATGTTTGCTGTAATATTTAATTTGTTCCAAACTGGTGAGTAACTCACCAATTTTTGTTTCCATAACTGCACGATTGCCATAATCAAGGTTAATTGCGTCGGCAATCTGATCTTGATATTTTACCAAGACTCTTTTAAGACGAGCTAAACGATCAATACGCTCTTTAGCAGTGGGTACCGGATGACGTAAATAAGCAAGCTTTTGATGTTCAAGCAAATCATGTAAATGCTTAACATCATAAGGAAGCTGAGTCTCTGGATTTGTTTTTGTTTGACTGTTCATCGGTACTTACCAAATACATTGATATGTTTATTTTTTAGAGTAAATACTCTAAATAGTCAAGTCAGTTTATGTGTTCAAGTCTTAACCATTTGAATTATTAAAGGTTATTAAAATGTCTCAACCTAAAGCTCTGAAGACAAAAGACCGGATTTTACAAATCAGTTTGCAGCTTTTTAACGAGCGAGGTGAACGGTCGGTTACAACCAATCATATTGCTGCGGAGTTGGGTATCAGTCCCGGGAACTTGTATTATCATTTCCGGAACAAGCATGAAATTATTAAGGAATTAATGTATCAATATCAGGCCGAGACTTTGGAAGTACTTTCTTTACCTGACGATAGACCATTAACGACTAATGATAAAATCAATTATTTTCAAGTACTAAGTGGCCAGTTATGGAGTTACCGTTTTATTCATCGCGATGTTTATCATTTAGTTGAAAGTAATGAAGACTTTAAAAAGATTTATCCACGTTTTGCAGGGCAGGTCATGCAGCAGGGGCAAAGGATTTATCAAGCCTTTGTAGATGCAGGTCTTATGAAAATGACGGCATCGGAAATTGAAGCACTCATTATTAACCTCTGGATTGTATTAACAAACTGGACAAACTTTTTATATATGTCTGGTCATATTAGTGACAATAACCATTTAGAAGAAAAATGGGTCTGGCAAGCATTACGCCAAATGGTTTTCCTTGAAGGCCCTTATCTTATGGGTGAAAGCCGAGCAACGTATGAGCAGTTGCTTGAATCTCTTGGCCCTTCAGATCTATTTGCTAGCTTATCGTCCTTAAAAGACGAATAGTTGTGCTTGTTTATTTAGGGCGCTAGAATACTCGGCCTATTAAAAAATTTATCTCAATTAAGTGATATTAACCAAATGAATATGACCACTGCCAATACAGCCCGTTTACTGATTACTTGTGAAGACAAGCCAGGGATCGTACAAGCGGTATCGAGCTTTTTGTATCATCAAGGTGCAAACATTACCGCGCTTGATCAGTATGCGACGGAAGCTCAGGGCGGACGTTATTTCATGCGTGTTGAATTTGAACTTGATCATTTACAATCGCGTAAAGATGCCTTAATTCAGACTTTTGCTGCAAACGTTGCTGAGCGTTATGGCATGCAATGGCGTCTTGCTTTCGTAGGCGATGTTAAAAAAGTTGGTATTTTAGTTTCTAAAGTTGACCATGCATTGCTTGAGTTGTTATGGCGTCATGCACGCGGTTCGTTACCTTGTGAAATTACTCATGTTATTTCAAATCATGAAGATTTACGTGAATCTGTCGAAAACTTCGGGATTCCATTTTCTGTAATTAAAGTCACCAAAGACAATAAAGCTGAAGCTTATGCGCAAATTGATGAAATGATGCAAGGCAACGATTTATTAGTTCTTGCACGTTACATGCAGATTTTAAGTGAAGATTTTGTTGCGAAATGGGAAATGAAAATCATCAATATTCACCATTCTTTCTTGCCAGCTTTTGTGGGTGCTAACCCATATAAGCAAGCTTATGAAAAAGGTGTGAAGTTGATTGGTGCGACAGCTCACTATGTGACAGCTGACCTTGATCAAGGCCCAATTATTGAGCAAGATGTTGAGCGTGTGAGTCATGACTATAATGTTGAGCAATTACGTGAGCTTGGTGAAGATGTAGAGCGTAATGTATTGGCTCGCGCAGTGAAGTGGCATTTAGAAGACCGTATTATTGTTGATGGTAATAAGACTGTTGTTTTTTAAATAACCGCTATCTTAAAAAAGCACGCTTTATGCGTGTTTTTTTTATATTTAAAATATTTATGAAATGATATAACATATCAATAATGGAGTTGGTTTGTGATAGCATTGGTTTTGTTCAATATGAAGTTATTCAAGCAATATAAGTTTGATTAAGTGAATGATGAGCAAGTAATCAACACTGATGTAACTATGAGAAAACTAAAGCAAAGGCACTTAATAGATACAAATGGATGACATAGCACAGATGATTTTCTCAAAAAATAGTTGCAAATGAAAACACTTCTCATTTATTATTGTGGCACTTTATTGTTCTATCCGATGTTTGAAATCGTTTCTATAAATAGAAAGCTGAAATCATCATCCATTAGGTAATTAGATTCTTATGAGTCAATCTTCCGCAGCCTTAAACTCTCCCAATCCGATGAAAAAGAAAGTCATCACAGCACTAATTGCAGTTGCAATTGGTCATATCGGGGTTTTATGGGCAGTCAGCCATATTAAGCCTGCTGAGTTAAAGCCAATCGAGAAGAAACCTTTACAGGTACGTTTCGTAAAAATTCAAGAGCAACCAAAACCATTACCTCCTAAGCCAAAGGAACCGCCAAAAAAACCGGAACCTAAGAAAGAGGTAAAAGAAGTTAAAGTTGTTGAAAAACCTGTGACTCCACCTAAAAAAGTGGAAAAGATTCAACAGGTGAAGAAAGCTGAAACACCAAAACAAACAGTAAAGACAGAACCTAAAGTTGAAACCAAAGTGGTGACAACGACAACTACTGTTACTGAAAAAGTCGTTGAAAAACCAAAGCCAGTGGTACAAGAAACGCCTAAAGCTCAACCTGCTCCAGATCCATCACCAAAACGAGTTTCGATTGGTGGTTCGGGTGTGCAATGGAGTCGTTCACCACGTTTAACAGTTTCTTCAAAAGATTTACAAGGCGAAGCACGCTCTGTCATGGTACTGATTGAAGCCGATGAAAAAGGCAAGATTATTAATGTACGAGTGACTAGAAGTAGTGGTATTTCAAGTCTAGATGACAAAGTTGTCCGTGCTGTTCGCGGTGCGAAATTTAAACCTTATATGGAAAACGGAGTTGCTTACCCAATTAAAGCAGAGCAACCCTTTGATTTAACCCCTTAAATGAATTTGAGTCCCAACGGCTAACCTTAATCAGGAGTTCAATATGAACTTTTCAATCTATTGGCAACATGCAGATGCAGTGAGTAAAACCCTGTATTTCATCTTATTGGCAATGTCGATTGCTACCTGGACAGTTTTCATCTTACGTTTGATGGGGACTCGCCAATTAAAGCAACAAGCTTATGCTCAACTTTCTCAGGCTATCACTTCGCTAAAAGCAAAGTTACAACCATTAAGTTTTGAGCAACGTAAAGCGGTTGCAGAGCAGGCTCTACTTCGTCAAATTTCTGCTGAAAAAGTCAATGCTGAAAAAGGTATTTCTGTTTTAGGAACAATTGCTTCAATTGCACCATTCGTTGGTTTATTTGGTACGGTATGGGGTATTTTCCATGCACTTGTTGCAGTAGGTAAAAGTGGACAAGCAGGTTTGGCTCAAGTGGCTACACCAGTAGGTGAAGCACTTATTATGACGGGTCTTGGTCTTGCAGTTGCGATTCCTGCGGTATTGGCTTATAACATCTGTGTACGTGCTAACCGTGGTCTTGCTCATGATTTACAAGATCAAGCGCATAGCCTGTTAATTGACACGATGTTGCAGCAAGACTCTACTGTAAAGTCTGATGTTAAAACTGCACAGCAAAGTTATGTTGGAGGTCAAGCTTAATGGCTTTTCAATTGGGTGAAGACCACGATAGTGGCATAAATGAGATGAACCTCATTCCGCTAATCGACATTATGTTGGTGTTAATGATCATCTTTTTGGTCACAGCAACAGTTGCCAACCCATCGATTCCATTAACGCTTCCTAAAACAACTGCTGAAATTATTGATCCACCACCAAAAGCAATTACGATTAGTATTAATGCAAATGGTGAAGTGGCTTGGGATACTCAAGTAATTAGCCTAGATGAGCTTCAAAAACGTTTTCAAGAAGCAGGTCAAGGTGATGTTAAACCAACAGTTCAACTTCGTGCTGATAAAGAGTCGAAGTACGATACTGTTGCACAGGTAATGTCTCGCGCAAGTGAAGCCGGACTGAGCGATATTGCCTTTGTCAGTGAAAACTAAAATTTAGTTTACGCAATAAAAAAGCAACCTCATTGGTTGCTTTTTTATTGCTCTAATTTATTGATCTTTCATAAGGTGCTGGAATTTACTATATAGCTTGAGCAACTTAGGTGGAATCGCAAAGTTGCAATAACCTTGTGAAGGATTCTTTGCATAGTAATTCTGATGATATTCTTCGGCTGGATAGAACGTCGGAACAGGAGACAACTCAGTCACAATATCAAGATCATCATCTTTTAGCGTTTGAATTGTGTGTTCTGCTGCCTGCTTTTGCTCTTCATTATAATAATAAATAACAGAGCGATATTGCGTGCCAATATCATTACCTTGGCGATTTAAAGTCGTTGGATCGTGAGTCGCGAAGAATACATCGAGTAACTGGGAGTATGTTACTTGCTCTTCATCAAAATCTACCAAGATCACCTCAGCGTGCTGGGTGTCTCCTTGACATACTTGCTCGTAGGTAGGATTAGTCGTGTGCCCACCTGCGTAACCACTAGTTACTTTTTCTACACCGCGTATTTGTAAAAATACAGCTTCGACGCACCAAAAACAGCCGCCGCCAAATAATGCCTGTTGCATTGTTTTTCCCTCTATTTCCTGCCTATTACAATAGGGTTTATGTATTTAAAATACAAAGTAAAGCATGTATAAAAAAGTAAAGAAAAGTGCATTACTTATTTCGGTTTTGGTAAACCTTGTCGAACGATTTGAGAGAAATGTTCGCTACTCTGATCTGAAAGCTGTTCAAAATTTTCAGTACGTGGGTTGATGTGTGCAATTTGATACCACTGTTTTAAACTGATAGTTTGATTAAGTGCTTTAAGATCATATAAATAATTAGGTAAGTAACCTGAAGCGATTAGGCGGTAATCTTTAGGAAGCTGATATGGGTTAATCGCTTGAACCATATCAAAAATTAGAGTGGTGCAGTTACTAGTGAGGGTATTGTACCACTTTGGTTCTGCACGAAGTTCATCAGATTTCTTTAGATATTCTAAAAATAAAGCCTTCTGCTCGCGAAGTGGCATGTTGATAGGAAAATTATAAACTTGCTCTTTGCGGATGTTACTACGCGTATAGACAATATCTTTTTCATCAGAAGCAATTAAGCTAAGTTCATATTTTCTAAAAAAACCACCAATTGCCGAAAACTCTTCAGTTTTTTCTTTGCGAATCTCGATTGAAAATACTAAGGGCTGTTGATTCTTAAATTCAAAACTGACCAATGTATGAGCAATTTGTGGTCCCATCCAGTAAGAGGCAATAATGTTTATGCCATTCAACTGGTTAAGATCAAAAGTTCGAGTTTCCCACCGAACATCATAGGTTCCATCGGGATGCCAGTTGAAGTTACGAACATTATGCAGGGTAATCACATCGCCATGCTTTTCGTAGCTCAGCATATTGGCAACTTCAGGGTTCCAGTCACGGTCTTGACGTGCAGTAATTGAAAAATACCAAACGAGAGAACAAGCAAATGCCAAAAGATAAATCAGGATGTCTGTACGGCGGCTAATAATATGGCCTTCAACATATAAGCCAGCCATACTGAGCGCAAAAGCAATCCAGATGCCAATGAGTATGCGGCTGCCTAACCAGCCAAAAGGTTGTTGAACCCAGAGTGCTACACATACCCAAATGCTAGAGAGCACAATAAACAGCGTGAATAGACTATGTAACAGCCCCAAAAATAGGGCAGTAATAAATTCACGTGTTCCGATATTGTGCATAGGCATCCATAGAATTATTTTTTATAAGTGGCAAATTCGAATGAAGTTCCTGATTTTTCATCAACTTGCTGTTCACTCGCAGTTTTATGAAATTCACTCGGTATTGTTGGATAATGTGCATCACCTTGCACATCTAAGTCAACATGAGTGAGTTCAAGACGGTCTGCAATTGACAAAGTTTGCTTAAATATCTCACCACCACCAATAATGAACAGTGCCTGCTTTTCGGTATTTTTTACATCTTCTAAAGCTGCGTTTAAAGCATCTTCAATTGAATAAGCAACTTTAACACCGTCAAATTGCCAGTTAATGTCACGGGTAATCACCCAGTTCACACGGTTGGGTAGAGCACGCCCCATAGACTCAAGGGTTTTACGTCCCATCACGACCACACCGCCTTGTGTGATTTCTTTAAAGTGTTTTAAGTCGGCAGAAATATGCCATGGCAACGCATTGCCTTTACCAATACAGTGGTTTTTGTCCATTGCCACAACGTGAACAACTTCTACATTTTGCCATGCCATAATCTTATTCTCTAAACCGTAACCTAATGAAATTTGAGTCGTCGTTATACTGCAACTGGTGCTTTAATTGCAGGATGTGACTCATACCCTACAATTTCAACATCTTCAAATTTGAAATCAAATAAGTCTTTTACTTCTGGATTCAGTTTCAATTGGCATAGTGGTAAAGGTTCACGTGTCAATTGAAGTTGTGCTTGTTCAAAATGATTGACATAAAGATGCGTATCACCGCCTGTCCAAACAAAGTCACCGACTCCTAAGCCGCACACTTGAGCAATCATATGAGTGAGTAGAGCATAACTGGCAATGTTAAAAGGAACCCCTAAAAACACGTCTGCACTACGTTGATAAAGCTGGCATGACAACTTGTTATCTTGTACGAAAAATTGAAAAAGCGTGTGGCAAGGTGGTAAAGCTACTTGTCCAGCTTCATTTGGATTCCAGCCTGAAATAATTAAACGGCGTGAATTCGGATTGGTTTTGATTTCATTAATTAACCATTTAATTTGGTCAAAACCATCTTGGTTATAAGTACCATCGGCTTTTTTTGTTGCGCCGAAATTACGCCATTGATGACCATATACAGGTCCAAGTTCATGTTCTGGGCGGCCAAAACGGGCAGTTTGTTCTGCTGTTGCCCATTCATCCCAAATCGATACTTTATTATCTTTTAGATATTGGACGTTGGTATCGCCTTTTAAAAACCAAAGTAACTCAATCACAATAGAACGGAAGTGAACTTTTTTTGTGGTGAGTAAAGGAAAACCTTTAGAGAGATCAAAACGCATTTGATGACCAAATACAGAACGGGTTCCTGTGCCTGTACGGTCGCCTTTGTCACCGCCATTATCAAGGATATGTTGTAGTAGGTCTAAATATGCACGCATAACACTCTCGAGTTCGGATTAATTCCATAAAATAAAGGGGGGGAGATAGCTCAATGATAAATAATTACGCAATAGAGCTGCTTCATCATGAACCACTGAAGATGATACCTGTTGTAGCTCAAGATGAAAATCTAAAAATAGTTCTATGACATTTCAATGGGTGTAATTAATCAAATCGCTTGGCACGATTTTGATAAATCGAAACAAGAAAGAAGCCAACCAGTACAAAGCCTAAAGCTTGTATCGCAAGAATCCATTTATGCTGAGCAGGAAGCAGATACATCAAAATAACAATGATAAAAATAGGATAGATGCTGCTTAAAATTCCAAAGCTCGATTTATATGATTTGTTATTTGAAATTTTGCTATTTAAGTAATGTCCAACATGTAAACCAAAACCGAAAATAAGGCTGAGTACAGTATAAATAGGAGACAAGGGCTGAACTTGATTAGCTATGTAAACTGCCACACAAACGGCAACAATGAAGATGAGTTTGATATGGCGCGGAGCGTTGTACCAATAAGCCAACATGAAAACTAAACCTATTTATTAAAAAGTGATTGCGGTGAAAAAATAAAAGCTGCAAGTGCCATAAAAGCAATTCCTTGCACGCCCCAAATCAGTAAGTTAGGCATTGTTTTAACAAAAATAAGGGCAAATAACAGTGCGATAGGTATCCAAGTCAACAGGCGGTAAAATAACCCCGTCGGATTTTTTTGAGCAAAGTGCAATTTAAAGTAACGGCAGATTAAAAAAATTACCCCAGTTCCAGTAAACATCAGAATCGTATCTAAAGGCAGTGGTTGGTATTGATATAGCGCAATACAAATAAGCAGCGTGATAATCAAAATCACTAGTTTTTTAAATGTTGGGACTTGCGTGTTAAACCAGAATTCCAGCATGGTATATCTTCATCTTGGGAGAGTAAAAACTGTAGCATAAAAAAGAAAAGAGGAGCCGAAACTCCTCTAATTTAGATATTAACTATTCTTTTGTGGACCCCAGTCGTAAATTTTCTTTTGATAGGCATACCACATCATCCAAAGGCCAATCAGCAACATTGGAATTGTTAGAATCTGTCCTTTCGTCATCCAGCCAAACAGAATAAAACCCTGGTCGGCATCAGGCTGACGGAAGAATTCCATCACAAAGCGGGCAACGCCATATCCCATTAAGAATAGGGAAGAAACAGCCATACGTGGACGCGGTTTTGAACTAAACCACCACAAGATAATAAATAGAATCAAACCTTCACAAAGCGCTTGATAGATTTGTGATGGATGGCGAACTAGGTGTAACGGATCCGTTGGGAAGATCATACCAAATGGATAATTTGGGTCAGTTACCGCACGACCATATAACTCTCCACCAATAAAGTTACCAATGCGTCCGAACATTAAACCAGTCGGTACACATGGGGCAATAAAGTCGAGGGTTTGGAACCATGTTTTTTGGTATTTTTTACACCAAAATAGCATAGCAACCATAACACCGAGAAAGCCACCGTGGAAACTCATACCACCTGTCCAGACTTGAAATAACCAAATCGGATTTTCGAGGAATTTATCAAACTCATAGAAAAGGACATAGCCAACACGACCGCCCAGAACAACACCTAGGGCACCGTAAAATACCAGATCGGAAACCATGTCCGATGTCCAGCCATCACGCTGTTTGGCACGGTAGGAAGCAAGCCCCCAAGCACATAAAAATGCTAATAAATACATGAGTCCATACCAATGGACTTGAAGAGGTCCTAAGTGTATTGCGACCGGATCGATATTAGGATAGGTCAGCATTGCTGCTCCTTGATCTTACGTTTTGACAGATTGTAGCGGAATGATGTGAAAAATGTTGTACATTCAATGTGTAAAGATAGGGAACAATAATTAATGTGTATTGTGGCTTTAGCATGGCATGTTCTGGATGATCTGCCCTTGTGTCTTATGTCAAATCGAGACGAGTTTTATCATCGCCCCACAGCTTTGTTGCATCAGTGGGAACATACGCCAATTGTTGCAGGGCAGGACTTACAGTCCGGTGGTACTTGGATGGGGGTTACGCCTCAAGGCCGATGGGCTGTTTTGACCAATTTTCGTGATGGGCGAGACCAAAAGTCATATGAAACTTCTCGGGGACATTTAGTTCAGGCTTTTTTAGAGTCTGATTTATTGCCGATTCGTTTTGCACAGCAATTAGAACAGCAACAACAGAATTTTGCTGGCTTTAACTTGTTTATGGGCAATGCTGATCAGGCTGTCTATATGAGTAACCGCGGTGAAGCTCCTCAAGTTTTAGCTAATGGAGTCTATGTAGTTTCTAATGGTTTGATGTCTGAGCATTGGGAAAAAACTAAACATTTGCGAACACGCTTTACGCAAGAGCTATTACCCATGCTTCAACATCAGACAGAAGAGTTAACCTTGCAACATGCAGCGTGGGATATTCTGGAAGATGAGCGTAAGGTCACAACGGCATTATTACCAAATACTGGCATTCAAGCAGAAATGGAAGAGTTGCTATCATCAACCTTTATTCAAAGTCCCGTGTATGGAACACGCTGTTCGAACTTTCTAAGAATGACTAATAATGAGTGGGTATGGTTAGAAAAGACTCAACAAGGTGAGCACAGCGGTCAAATTGTGCAGCAGCAGGTTCTCTTAAATCGATAGCAATAAAAATGCCGATCAATTGACCGGCATTTTTATTACGATAACAAATTATCCAGCAATTACACCGCCATCTTTACGGGTAATCACAACAGTTGCTGAACGTGGACGTGCAGTTTTGTTGCTTGGGTCTTTTTGCGTTGCAGGCCAGTTACTGTCTGGTGTCGCGTAGCTTGCAGAATCTTCGCCAGGATGTTGAACATTAATAAAGATTGCTTTGTGGTCAGGTGTCATGGCGATGCCTGTAATTTCACACTGTTTTGGACCAACCAAGAAACGGCGTAGTGTTGAGTCTGTAACTTTAGCACCGACTAGCGTTTGTTGGCCATTTGAAGTGGTTGCAGTAGCGCCATCACCAATTTGGCCCGGTAACGCAGCAAGCATCATACAGTTCGTAACATCGGTGTAGGCACCATCGTCTGTTTGAATCCAAAGCACACCACGTGGGTCAAACCACATACCATCTGGTGAAGACAAATCGTTATTGTCAGTTAAGCCAGATAAGTTGATGTTTGAAGCCATAGATGCTTCTGCACCAAATAGGTAGATATCCCATTTGAAGGTTTCAGCAGTGGTTTTGTCATCGGTTTCTTTAAAACGGATAATATGACCGTTCACATTACCTTTTTGGGTGGTTGTTCCATCTTTAAGGTCAGTATAGTTACGTGGGTTAGCGGCATCAGTTTCATAATCTTTACCACGGTTCGAGTTGTTGGTAAGAGTTACATAGATTTCGCCATTCACTGGGTTAACTGTACACCATTCTGGGCGATCCATTTTTGTAGCGCCGACGGCGTCACCAGCTAAACGTGCAAATGTAACAACGTCCGCTTGAGATTTGAAAGGGTAGGTGGTGTTGCTTTCATTTAAGCCGTTTTTGCCATAGGCAAGTTCAATCCATTGACCTGAACCATCGTTATTAAATTTGGCAACATACAGTTTACCCGCGTTCATATATTTGTCGCCAGCAGCATAACCACGATTTACATCTTTAGCATCCCACACTGCGGTAGAGACAAATTTATAGATGTATTCTCCGCGAGAGTCATCACCCATATAAAATGCTAATGGTTGACCTACAACGGCACGGCAAGCACTATCTTCATGTGCAAAACGACCTAATGATGTTCTTTTTACTGGGTTTAGGCGGTTATCAAAAGGATCAATCTCAACCATCCAGCCGAATGTATTAGGTCCATTGCGGTAGTCTTGTGTCGGCTGTGCAGCTTTTACATCTGCATTCCAGCGGTCATATAAGTCTTGTGACTCTACTTGACCAATTGCTGTTTCCCAACCGTAACGTGAACTTGCGCCTAAATAAATTTGTCGCCCTTGTTCATCAACGTTAGGGATTAACTCACCATTTTTATCTTTTAAATAAATAACCTTGCCATCTTTATCTTTTTTAGGCGCACCTTTTTCATCTTTCTCATAAAGATAAGGTTCATCTTTTTTAACGCCTAAACCGTAACGTTTTAATGCAATTTTTTCTGCATCTGTACGTGCATATTCATCGCTACCTGAACGTTGGAAATAACCAATAAAGTTTTCTTCGGTAGTTAAATACGTGCCCCAAGGAGTATGACCATTACCACAGTTATTATGTGTGCCGCGAGTTTGACGACCAGCAGGCGAGAAGCGAGTTGCAAGCAAGCCAGAACCAGCTGCTGCACCTGCAAAATCCATTTCTGTTGATGCTGTAATACGGCGGTTAAAAACAGAACTTTTATCAATTACTACTTTTTGAGTTGCAGCATCTTTTTTGATATGAACGACAGATACGCCGTGTGCATTGGTTTCACGAATCACTTCATCTTCAGGGCGGCGTCCATCAACTTTTGTTGGACCTTTTGGGTGAAGGAAAGTCTGATTAATATATTCGTGATTCATGACTAACAAACCTTCAGCTGAAACACTTTCATCGAAGTTATTTTTCGAAGTATTTAAACCAAAGAAATGCATACCGTCATGGCAGTCGCCAGAGCGGAACTGGAAACTTGGACCCGATGGGATATTATTATCATTCCACTCTCCAAAGGTTGGGTTGATTGAGTCCCCTAAAGCATAAATGACATTCGCTTCATAACCTTCAGGTACAGTCACAATATCGTTGTGGTTTTTTGCAACTGCTGTAAAAGTTAGTTTTTCTGGTCTTTTATTTGGGTCTACAGGTGTGGTTCCACCATTGTTAGAGCCAGAGTCATCATCGCTATCATTACAGCCAGTTAATGTAGAAGCTAAAGTTAATGCTACAGCACCGCTTGCTGCTTTGGTGATTAAACTACGGCGGCTTACATGTTGTTCTAAAATGTCACGGAAGTGGATGTTGTCTGAAGTATTGTTATCCAGTTCTTGGTCTTCATGATATGGCGTCAGCTCTGTCATGGGAAATTCCTAAGTAAATAATAAAGAGATTGTTCTAAAAGTCTTCATGAGCTTAGGTTGTGAATGTGACGTGGCGTTGACGTTTTGATGATAAGTTGGTTAAAACTTCTAGTGATTTTTCATTTCATTTTTATAAAAAGTAAAAACTCTATTTAAAAACATTAAAGCTGACCTTAGCCAGCTTTAATGTTTGGACCATATTAAAAATTATTTGGTTGTGACTGATGGTGCAATTGGGTCTGCTGTAATATAGCCCACGTTAGCGCTATAACCATTGTTGTAATTCTGGTTAATTAATGCCTTAACATCCTCAGGTACACTGCTGCTATCGCCTGGGTGCTGGAAGTTACTCATGATATAAGTCCAACCATTGATTGAATCTACCGCATGCAAGCCAGTCGATTCTGCACCTGCTGGTGTAGAAAGTAATCGAATTAACTCTTTGGTATCTACATTGTATGCCCACAAGAAGTTATTAACATGATTACCTGAGTCTTCACCAATGAATAATGTACGTAAAGTTTCAGAGAATTTCAGGTTGTCTGGGCTGGCAATTTTGTCTGGGTGAGCTGTATTACCTAACTTATCTGCTGTAGCAAGATCTTCACCCATTAATAACATATATGAGTAAAGAGGGACCCATTCACTATTAATTGAGCTGCCTTCATTGTCTGTAAAGCTATTACCCAACTTGTGTGCAAGAACCCCACCAGCAGTAATTTTTTTAGAGAACCCTACATTATGTTCTGCAACATAACCTTTACCGCCCACGACCATTGAATCTTGAATATTAGCTAAAGCAGAGTAGGCCACTTTATCTTTAATATTCACGTTTGTTCCTTCCATCTTAGTGAACGCCATACTTGCACCTTTTAGTGCTGCATAACGATGTGTTTCCAAGAAAGCCGCTGCTTTTTCCATACCTGGTTTAAGTTTGACCCAAAGCGTTTTCTTTGCCAAAGTAATTTCAGTATAGCTGGCATCATTTGGGTTCGTTGTTAAACTTTCCATAATGTCAGTTGACTTAATTCCACCCGCAACTAAATCTTCAATTTCTTTACTTGTCGCATGACCAAGTTTGATCCATTGAATACTCGCAGTTGAAGTTTCAGTTAAAGTATTGATGTATTTAGCAACATACAGCGTACCTGCTGATAAGTCTTTTTCCTTGTCAGCAACGAACATGAAGAAACCACCATTTGTGTAGTCATCTCCCATAAGTGCTGTGCGGTTGTCTGGCATCACATGAATAAGTTCATGAGAAATACGGCCTAAGCAGTAATGTTTTTTAATGCTACCAGTACCATCAAGGTTAACTGTTACTTCTGGCAAATGACCGTAGTTATATGGGTTTGCTTTAGTTTCATCACCAAAGAAGTATTTACCAAGATATTTGGGATCTGTTCCACCAATGCCTTGATTGAATGCATCAGGTTCATACTCTTCACTTGATAAGTGAGTATTCCAAGGCGATAGGCTAGCACCGCAAGTAATCCATAGACCGTGGACTGGAGCAGTATCAACGTTGAAGTATTTTTTAAGTTCTAGATGACCAGTTTTTTGGTCTTGATCTAAAGTCAAAATTGCAATTGGTGAAGGTAATTGACCGTAAGTATCTCCACCTGCTTGGTCCTTTGAGTTGTACTCAAATTGAACAACATGGAATACAGGATTTGCGACACCATCAACTTTCGCACCTTCTAACTGAATTAAGGATGAACCATCTGGACAGTCTGAAAAGAACTGACGCTCTTTACCCGCAACAGACTTATCCATAATTGGATTGCCGTTAACATCAAAATAACCACCAGCGATAATTGTTCCACCACCAAGTTTTGGTACGCTATCACCTGTTTTAAAGAAAGGCTTATATGCTAATTGATATGGAGTAGTGGTTGAGTCTTCCCATTCAATTTCTAATTTAGAGTTCACTAAGGTTGTGGCACGGTCTGCTGCAGTTGTAGGCGCCGTCATTGTTGTGAATTTTGCATTTTTTAATTTGCTTGGTTGTGGTGTTGGAGTGACTACTGAACTGTCATCACTATCATTACAACCTGCTAACGTTGCTGCCGTAGCCATCGCCCCTAATGGTAGAAAAGGAATCCCCGAGAACCATTTTAAAATTTCGCGACGCGTTGGTTGAGTAGAAGCAGTTGTCATAAGAAATCCGTAAATTTTGTGGGTATATTTGTTGAGTTGATTCTATGGACTGAAAATGACACTTTTCTTACATTTTTAAGTCACTTTGAAGACACTTTATTGCTTTGTAGATTAAAAAGTGTTCTATACAAAAAGCCTGAACTTGAAGGTTCAGGCTTTTTCTTAGAAATCATTTTATTCAGCAGAATGAGTTTTTCTTTTCTCAAGAATTTTACCAAAGAGTAATCCGAGCTCAAAAAGCAACCACATTGGAATGGCTAACATTACCATTGAAATTGCATCTGGCGGTGTAATGAACATTGCCACAAAAAAACATCCCACAATAATAAAGCGTCTTTTTTCAGCAAGACTTTTTGTGTCTACTACGCCTATTAAAATGAGTAGTAGGGTTGCAATAGGAATTTCAAAAGTGAGACCAAAAACTAAAAATAGCTTTAAGCAAAAGCTTAAATAGCTATTAATATCTGTCATAGGTGCGACGGTTTCAGGTGATACACTAATAAAGAAATGTAAAATTGCAGGAAGGGTAATGTAGTATGCGAAAGCAACTCCGGCATAGAACAAAACAATACTGCCAATGAGTAACGGAATCGCTAAATGTCGTTCTTTTTGATACAACGCAGGGCGAACAAAAGACCATATTTCATAAAGAATAAATGGCATTGCTAACACGAGCGCGACAAATAAATTTAATTTAAATGGAGCCATAAAGGTTGCAGTCACATCTGTAGCGATCATTGAAGATGATGTCGGAAGTTGCAGCCTTAAAGGTTCAGATAATAGTTGGTATGTATTATTTCGAAAGGGTAATAAACAAAAGAATAAAAATAATGTTACCCCAACAATTCTAAATAAATGACGTCTTAAAATAACCAAATGGCTCATGATCGGCATTTGGTCTAGATTTTCCTGAGAATTTACAGTGGTTGAAGGCAGTTGGTTCATACGGCAATCTTCAAGTTAACGGGAGATGTCTCTGAAATTTCGGGTGTCGATACAAAAGGAATAAACCTTCCAATGTACGGCACTTTATACTGACCCGAGATAGGCAGACATATCCGAATAGGCTTTGGCAATATTTTAGAAGCCTCAGTTTTATCTACAGTTTCGGAAATATTCTGTTTTTGTATTTCTTCGAGTTGTTGTTGTACTTTCCGTTCCAGTGCTTCAATGCGGTTGAGTTCATCCTGCATTTCTTTTCGAAATTCAGAAAGACGCAACTCTTGATCAATATCATTTTGCAAATTAGTAATATAACGTTTTAGGCGAACATACCAGCGACCAGCAAAGCGGGCAGCTTCCGGAAGTTTATCTGGGCCTAAAACTAAAATTGCAATAATTGCAAAACAGAGTAGCTCTGTCATTCCTACATCAAGCATGGTTGAAAACCTTTAGCTTTTTACTGATGTGCTGTCAGGCGTTTTGACTTGGGCATCAATTGTACGTGGAGTATTAAGAGCAGCAGCTTCGTCTTCTTCACGAACTGATTTTTTAAAGTCTTTTACTGCACCGCCTACGTCTTTACCGATATTTTTTAATTTAGATGTACCAAATAATAAAATAACGACAATTGCAAAAATAACGACATGCCAAATAGATAAACCAGCCATGATCTTATACCTCTTTTTAGTTCGCTTTATATCAACAGGTTGCCATGACAGGAATGTGACATTTATATGTCATTTTTAAGACAATGGCCGTCAGTCAAAATCTAAAAGGTAGTTTTATAAAGGATGTATTTGGTTTTTTTATTTTAGAAAGGGTTAAAAAAGAGAAGCTTAAATTACTTGAAAAGGAGAGTACATTTCACTTTGAAAAGGTGTAGCATAACAAACTGATTTTGATGGGTGAGAGGAGCAAACGTGGCGTTATTACTGCCAATATTGGCGTTCATCACTGGACTTTTACTTGCCCAGACTTCTCTTTCAGAAACGATAAAGCCTGTTCTTTCCGCTTGGCTTGCCCGCTTACTGATCCCAGTTGTTATTATTTACAACATGGTATTTTATCAACCGGGTAGTTTGAGTTTAATGCTCTTTAGCTTTGGTTCAGCATTTCTTATTTTCTTTGCTTATTTAGCTTTATTTAAAGATAGATTATTAGCACTTTGTGCAAGTTATACCAACATGGGCTGGCTCGGCTTTCCTTTTGCCATGGCTTTATTTGGCCCCCAAGCTACTGCTCCGATTGTCGCTTTATATATTGGGATGTCGCTTTTTGGCAATGCTTGGGCTGTGACTGCTGTAACAACTGCACCGCAAAGTAAGCTCAATATATTAAAAAAAGTTTTGTCTTCTCCACCATGTATTTCGATCTTTTGCGCGCTTCTACTTAGACTTCTTGGTGCTCAACATATCGAACATCCTGCCATACACTGGGTCTATGAAGTTGCCAAGTTCGTGATGACTTTTGCTGGAATGTGTGTGTTGGGAATGTGGCTGCGCCGTACTCGAGTTCATGTAAAAGACTTAATTTACAGTACGAAAGCTCAAGCTTTTAAGGTGGTGTGTGGTTTTATTCTTTGTGGACTTACTTATAGATTTTTACCCATTCCAAATATGAGCCAGCACATTGGAGTGATGTTTTTAATGTTCTGTTTGCCACCAGCGGCCAATATTGTAGCGCTAGAAACACATTATCAGGGAACGGGAAGATCTGCGGCTTATATTGCTTCTGGGACGATTGTGAGTTGTGTGTGTATTGCGATTTATGCAGTGTTTTTACATCTTTATTTCTAAGTAAGAGGATTAGATAAGACGGCCTTAGAATAGTGGTCATATGCTTATTTTCTGTATGTAGGCAATATTTACTTTTGTTTCGTCAAAAGTAACAAAACCATTTGTCGAACTGACGACACATCCTGAGCAATTTCCGAAGCACTGCTTTGGGAATCTGCGCAAGGCAGTGACGTGGCGACATCCATGTCGCCTAGCACGATAGCAAATGGTTTTAACGTTAAACTAAATAAATGCTATATAAAGTTTTACTTCTGCAAGCTTTCTCTAAATAACTGCATCGCTTGTCCACGATGACTAATTTTATTTTTGTCTTCTTTAGACAATTCAGCACTAGAAACTTGTAACCCAGGCAACCAGAACAGTGGGTCATAGCCAAAGCCATTTTCACCACGTGCAGCTTCTAAAATTTCGCCGTGCCAGATGCCTTGGAAAATTTGTGGTAAAGGATCTTCAGCATGAGTCACTAAAGCAAGTACACATACAAACATGCCTTCAATCACTTCACCATTTTTACGAAATGGTAATAAATCATTAAGTAACTTGGCATTATTCGCAGCGTCATCACCGTGTTCTCCAGCATAGCGTGCTGAGTAAATACCAGGTGCACCGCCTAAGACAGGAACGCAAATGCCTGAGTCATCAGCCATAGCAGGTTTACCTGAAATTTGAGAGGCATGACGAGCTTTAATAATGGCATTTTCAATAAAGCTTAAGCCATCTTCAATTGCATCAGGAATATTAAGGCGACCTTGAGGAATAATTTCTACAGGTAACTTAAGCTGTTCAAAAAGTTTTTCAAACTCTGCGACTTTACCTTTGTTATTGCTGGCAAGAACTAAACTGCCCTGATCAAACCAATGTGGGGTAGACATAATAAAACCAAACTTTATAGCTAATATCGAACGTGAGTTATGTTACGTGTTTTTTAAGAGGGGATATAGAGGGAAACAAATAGAATATAAATGAGATGATCTAAACTAAAACCACCTTGTAGAGCATACAAGGTGGTTTTAGTCGAGTAAGGTTTTTTACGGATGAACCGTTATTATTGTGCTTGAATCCATTTGTCTGCACGGTCACGTGCTGTACGGATTTGTTCTTGAGTCAAGTTAGCAGCAAGAGCAGTTTTCTTACCTTCTGATAGGCTAATTACTTTATTGTCCAGCATGCCATCACGAGTTGAAAGCTCATACCACTGGTAAGCACCTACGTAGTTTTTCTTTTGCTCTTCCATCATCGCGAGGTTATAGCTTGCACGGTTATCACCATTGCTTGCCGCTTTCTCGAAGTATTTACGAGCCATTGACTCATCTTTTCTAACACCAATACCGTCGGCATACATACGGCCTACGTTTAATTGTGCTGGCGATAAACCTTGATCAGCTGCTGCTTTAAACCATGTGAAAGCTTGCTTTTCATCTTTTTCTACATCTTTACCATATTGGTAGTGTGTACCAAGGTAAAATTGTGCGCCTGCTTGACCAGCTTTTGCAGCTTTCTGAAGGTCATTAACCCCCATTGTTGAAAAGCGTGCAGCCTGACTCGCAACCGATTGTGGCTGGGCGATATAATCTGCATGAGCCTGCATACTTAGCAGTCCTGCAAATAGTGTGCTAAATAATGTCTTTTTCATAGTGCACTCACTCGATAAATAGCGACTTCACCAAACAAATTAGGAACATGTTTGCTTAACAGGCTTCCCTGCTGATTTCCATTGACGGCGAGTCGATTAATAATTTGTATCTGATTTTCCGCACAAAGTGCTTCGAAATCTTTAAATGTACATAAATGAATATTGGGGGTGTTATACCACATATATGGTAGAGCATCCGATACAGGCATCATACCTTTTAATGCAAGAAAAGAACGAGTCTTCCAATGCGCAAAGTTTGGAAAAGTAATAATTGCCTGTTTACCCACACGCACCATGTCTCTTAATAAAACATCCGGTGCATCTACAGCTTGCAAAGCCTGTGCCATAACCACATAGTCAAAAGACTGGTCAGCAAAACGGCTCAAACCGAGATTCAAATCTTGTTGAATAATATTTAACCCGCGACTGACGGCAATTGCAATCTTTTCTTGATCAATTTCTAAGCCATAAGCACGAATTTGATGCTTTTGGCTCATATGAGCGAGTAATTCACCATCACCACACCCCAAATCGAGTACGCTTGAGCCTGGTTTAATCCACTTTTCTGCCAGTTGTTGATCAATACGCATTAGCTTGCCTCCAGTGACGTCGATTTTAAGAGTTCTTCACCGCCTAAGAAAGCGCGCATTGTTTTTACATACAATGGAATCGGGAATAAGAACGAGTCATGTCCTTGTTCCGCATCAATATCGAGGTAACTTACTGGCTTATGATTGGTAATGAGTGCATCAACAATCTCTTGAGAGCGACTTGGTGTAAAACGCCAGTCTGTTGTAAAAGAAACAATCAGGAACTGACATTTTGTTTTACCCATCGCGTCTGTTAACGAGTGGTTGTACTCACGTGATGGATCAAAATAATCCAATGCTTTGGTCATGATGAGATAAGTATTAGCATCAAAGTTACGGCTAAATTGTTCGCCTTGGTAACGAAGGTAGCTTTCGACCTGAAACTCGACATCAAAACCGTACATAAATTTGCCTGATTTTAAATCACGACCAAATTTTTGTTTCATGGCTTCTTCAGAAAGATAGGTGATATGACCCACCATGCGAGCCAAAATCAGGCCGCGTTTTGGGTAGCTATCATTTTCCAAATAACGACCATGATGGAAGTCTGGATCAGACAAGATAGACTGGCGTGCAACCTCATTAAAGGCAATATTTTGTGCTGAAAGCTTTGGCGCACTGGCAATAATCACACATTTTTGTAAGCGGTCAGGATAGTCTACTGACCATTGTAGTGCCTGCATGCCTCCTAAAGAGCCACCAATAACAGCGTACCAAATATTTACACCCAACCGGTCAGAAAGCATGGCCTGAGTTTTCACCCAGTCACGTACCGTTACTAATGGGAAATCTGGTCCATAAGGGCGATTATCATTTTCAGGATTTGGGGAAGTTGGGCCAGTTGAGCCATTACACCCACCAATATTATTTAGCGAAACTACAAAAAACTTATTCGTGTCGATTGCTTTACCCGGGCCAATACAACTATCCCACCAGCCAGCTTTTTTATCATCTTCGTGGTGATAACCCGCTGCATGATGATGTCCAGATAAGGCATGACAGATTAAAATAGCATTTGATTTATCTGCATTTAAAGTGCCGTAAGTTTCGACCATTAATTCAAAACGTGGCAAAACACGGTCACATTCAAGATGTAATGGTTCTTCAAATTGGAACTTTTGCGGAGTGACTAACCCCACTGAATCAGCTGGAAAAGACACGGGAACATTTCGCCTTTTAAATCTTTCAGGAATAAAAAGAAAGGATACCAAGCTAGGTATCCTTTCCAAAGTCTTTTTTTAATTAAACAGCAGCGGCAACAACCTGATCTGTACTTAAAACGCCTTGATCAATCAAACGGTTAGTACATGCAATAATTGCTTCAATTGATGAGGTGACTGTATTGTCATGAACACCTGCACCAAATGAACCTCTGCCTGTACCTTTCACTTGAAGTTCAATTAAGGTTAACGCTTTCGCATTTGCACCTGAACTAATACTGCGTTCTTCATAGTTCAACACGTCAATTGGTAACTGAAGCGCATTTAAGAATGCAGAGATTGGTCCATTACCTTCACCGCGAAGTTGTTGTGTTTCACCTTCGACATCAACATCAAGTTCGATGATTTGAGTACCATTAATGTCAGATAATCTGTAGTTTTTAACTGTGTAATGGTGGTTTTTCACATCAGCATACGTGTCTTTAAATAAGGTCCAGATTTCTTTTGCATTAATTTCTGTACCATTGTCATCAGCATATTGTTGAACAACTTGACTGAACTCGATTTGCAAACGACGCGGCAATACAACGTTGTAGTTCGCCTCTAATAAGTAAGCGATACCGCCTTTACCAGACTGACTGTTTACACGAATAACTGCATCGTAGTCGCGGCCCAAATCTTTCGGGTCGATTGGCAAGTAAGGCATATCCCAGATTTCTTCGTTTTTCTGGTACTCAAAGCCTTTTTTGATGGCATCCTGATGTGAACCAGAGAATGCAGTAAATACCAAGTCGCCTGCATATGGGTGACGAGGGTGTACAGGTAAACCAGTACATTCTTCAACCGTTGCAATCACTTCATTAATGTTAGAGAAATCTAATTCTGGCGCTACGCCTTGGGTATACATGTTCAATGCAATCGCTGCAACATCAACGTTACCCGTACGTTCGCCATTACCAAACACACAACCTTCAACACGGTCAGCACCTGCCATAATTGCAAGTTCTGATGCAGCAATACCACAGCCGCGGTCATTGTGGCAGTGAACAGAAATGATTACGCCATCACGACGTGCCAAATTACGATGCATCCATTCAATTTGGTCTGCATAAACATTTGGTGTAGACACTTCTACAGTCGCAGGTAAGTTTAAAATAACTTTATGGTCAGGACGTGCATCCCAAATTTCTGTGACGGCATCACAGACATCTTTAGCGACTTCTAATTCTGTTGCAGAGAAACACTCTGGACTGTACTGGAAAATCCAGTCAGTTTGAGGATACTGCGCCGCATACTCTTTAACTTTTTGAGCAGCATTAATTGCTAACTGTTTTGCACCATTAACATCTACATTCAACACCTTTTGACGGAAGGTTGGAGAATTAGAGTTATAAATATGCACAATCGCACGTTTAGCACCTGCCAAAGATTCAAAAGTACGTTCAATTAAATGGTCACGTGCTTGAACCAAGACTTCAATGTATACGTCATCAGGAATATGATTTTCTTCGATCAACATGCGGGTAAAATCGAAGTCGATTTGAGATGCAGAAGGGAAGCCGATTTCAATATGCTTAAAACCGATCTTTACAAGCATTTTGAACATTTTGAATTTTTGTTCCATGTCCATTGGTTCAAAAATTGCTTGGTTACCGTCACGTAAATCGGTGCTCATCCAGATTGGCGCTTTTGTAATTTCGTTATTTGGCCATTGGCGATCTGGTAAATCCACTCGTTGGTACATACGGCGGTATTTTTTGCTTGGGTCAGCCAACATCATGAGAAAACTCCTTGTCTCGTAGCGCGGTTGCTCTGGATATATTTAAAAGGCAACGTCTCTACGGTTATATATGGTATCTAATTGAGAAAAATTAAAGGTAATTTCGAAGTGCTGCTTTAAAAAGCAGACAAAATATTTATACGCGCGCGAGGCGCAGCATCAGGAGTTGCAGATGATGTCTTGCTTGAGTAGGCTGGGCAAACAAGTAATTCGTTTTCATCTCTAGACCGTGAAATAATAAGTTTGGTGGTTTGCTAATATGTTTATCATTTAGATATATCACATCTAAACAATGATTACACGTTGTGCAAAATTCTTATAATAATTTTAATCTCGGAAATTAGAAAATAATTTTCTAATTTTGCGCTACTTTCTAATTTGTGGGAAATATTTTTCGATATTTTGCCTTATTGAGGGAAAAAAGATTAAATGGTCTCAATAAGGCAAAAATAAATGTAGTTACAGTTCTGACCACATGCGAATTAAGTTGTGGTAAATGTTGGTGAGTTTCATAACTTCAGGATAACTATCACCGTGTGTCTTACGTAGTGCTCTGATACTTTCATCTAGATTAAATAGAAGGTGTCGCTTACTATCATCGCGTACCAAACTTTGTACCCAGAAAAAAGAGGCAAATCGAGTACCTGATGTAATACTACTTACCTCATGTAAGCTAGTAGAAGGGTAGAGTACGACATCACCCGCTGGTAATTTGACTTCGTGATAACCATAAGTATCTTCGATAACCAGATCACCACCTTCATATTCATCGGGCTCACTTAAAAATAATGTGCAAGATAAATCGGTACGGAGCTGCTCAGAAGTCCCACGGATCAGGCGAATAGAATTATCTACATGGAAACCAAAGCTTTCATGTTCATCATAACGGTTAAAAAGTGGTGGAATAATTTTATGAGGTAAAGCAGCAGCCTGAAACACAGGATTTTGCCAAATTGCTTTGATCACAATATCACTTAAATGATGTGTAAGCGGGTCTTGTTCAGAAAGTTGCTGATTTCTTTTAACCGAAGCCGATAGGGTGCCAGCAGTTACTTTTCCACCCACCCAACTCGCTTCTTTCATGAGCTTACGAAACTCAGCAACTTGCTCTTTGCTTAAAACATTAGGGATATGATGAATCACAGCAAACACCTTTTAAATAGATACTTCATTTGTAAAAATAGCCTCGTGATGAGGCTATCTTATATGAACTTTAATTAATTCCATAAAACTATTATGGAATTTAAACTTAGTACTTAAAGTTAATTGCTAACACTGCGTTACGGCCATTACCTTCAAATGCATAGTGTGCTGCATGTGCACTAGTGAAATAACGCTTATCAGAGATATTATTAATATTAAGCTGTAAATTTACGTTCTTGTTAACGTCGTATTTAGCCATCGCATTGTAAATAGTATAAGTTGGCAAGTATTTTGGAGCAGTCGTGTTTACAAATACTTGATCGCGGTATTCAACACCAGCACCTAAAGTCAATTGAGGCATCACTCTGTAAGTAGACCATAAAGTCGCGCTGTTTTTAGCTACGAATGGAAGAGGTTTACCTTCTTGAGCAACCGCATTATATGCCGCTTCAGTGATTTCGCTGTCTAAATAGCTATAACCTGTAGATACATCCCATTTGTCGGTGATTTTCCCGTTCAAGCTGATTTCAAATCCATCAACTTTACTTTTACCAGCGTTAGCAGTTGTTGTAGGGTCGATTTGGATACGTGTATTTTGCTTTTCAGTACGGAAGATCGCAGCAGTTAAGTTCGCACGATTATTAAACAGGTCCCATTTTGTTCCAAGTTCAAAAGTACGTGCTTCTTCAGGTTTTAGATCATTTGCACTCGCACTTGCGCTACCTGAGTCGCTAATAGAATCTGAACCTGTATCACCTTCAGCTAGCACACCTACAGGGTTCGCTGATGTTGCGTAACTTAAATAAATACTACCATCTTCTGTTGGTTTAAAAACTAAACCAGCTTGGTAAGAGAAGTAATCTGTATCACTTTCTAATTTATCACCAGCTTTATGAGGTGTACGTCCACCTACGTCCTTATTGTATTTTTTCTCAGTTTCAAATTTATCCCAACGAACACCTAGGTTAAGTAACCATTGTGGATTAAATTCAATACTGTCTAAAGCGTAGATTCCTACATTATGACTACGAGTGGTCGATTGTGCTGTAATAGAACCACGTTTATCTGTGAATGCACCGTTTCCTGGATTATTTAAACTCGTACACCAGCCATTTGCTACAGCAGCAGCTGAAGTACAGTTTTGAATATTGCTGTCTAAAATAGTCGATGTAGTTTCACCAGCAGCATTAGTAAAGGTATATACGCCTTGGTCAGTTTCTTGGAAGCTCCATTCAGTACCGACATTAAAAGAATGTTTTAATGAACCAGTATTGAATTTACCTCTCAAAGAAAGTTGATCACTATACGCATCACTATCCAATATACGGCTTAAAGCACGGCGAGCGACTGTCCCTCTGTAAATATTACCCTTCGAGTCATCAGCATTGGTGTAAACATAGTCAGATTTAGATTTGTTGTAAGTCGCTACATTCGACAAGGTAAGATTTTCATTAAAGTCATGTTCTAATTTAAACGTACCAATATGGTTTTCACGTTTATCAAAGTCACGAGCTTTCCAGCCATAGTAAGTACCCGCTTTTACATCAACAGGCTTACCGTTACCAGGAGTCACAGTAACTCCAGCAGGAGGGGTAGTCGGGTTTGCATTGTTAAATGGAATACCCGCATCTGGTTCATCATTACTGCGTAAATAGTAGTAGCTAAGTGTTCCACGAGTTGCTGTATCTAGGCCAAATGCAAGGCTTGAGGCAATACCAGCACGAGCATATTCAGCTCCATTGTTAGCACCAGCTTTTTCATTTTCATGGCCCATGATAACAACACGACCAGCAATTCCGTTACCAAAGTCTTTGTTGGCATCAAGTTGGATATGGCGATAGTTGTCGGTACCACCTTGAACGCTGCCTTGGTAAACATCACCTTCATGAGCAACTTTAGGGATTAAGTTGATACTTCCACCAACGCTACCACCGCCACCAAGAGCAGAAGAAGAGCCCTTAATCACTTCAACTTGCTCAATAGCAAACATATCGCGGCTTTGTGACGTTGTATTGCGAACACCATCAACATAAATAGAAGACTGTCCGTTATAACCACGAATGTAAGGCATATCTGTAAATGGTGTACCGCCTTCACCTGCACCTAAAGTAATGCCTGGTTCATAAGGTAAAGCTTCGAGTAGGGTATTAGAGTTTGTATCTTTAATTAATTTTTGAGAAAGAATAGAGACCGATTTTGGCGTGTCTTTGAGGGGAGCCACGAATTTAGAGTTTGCAGACTGGTCTACTTTTAAAGATTCTTCTTGAGTCGCTTGAGTATGAATCGTTGGTAATTGTGAAATTGCTTCTTGTGCCATGGCTGTTGTTGCAATCATTGATAGCGATGAAGCTATCGCAGAAGAAACAATTTTTTTACGTGTTCTAATCAAAGACATGACTTCAGGACTCTAAAACTAAAAGGTTATGCGAATAATAATAATTCTTATTTATATGTACAGTTTGTGTTAATTGGATTTGCCAATTGGATTGTGAAGATGAAGTGAATGATTGAATAGGTAATTGTACTTTTATGTAGCTAATCTACTGATTCTTAGTAATTGTTTGTAAAAACGATTAAAATTAGATTTTGATTGTAATTTTAGATTTATGAAGAATAACTAAAAAATTAGTTTTGCTTAAGGCTTTATGAAAAATATTTAAAGAATCATAAAATTACTGTGAAATTTACGAGAATAACGACCTTCATTTAAATGAAGTGGTCGGTTAATTTTGTATATCTTGAAAGTTGTCATATAATACAGCACTTTTAAAAAAACTGTTCCTACTCACTAATTTTTATCGAGGAAGCCATGCAAGTAACGACTGAAGCGGTTTCGGGCGTTGCCCGTCGTTTAAATGTTTCTGTACCGACGAGCCGTATTAACGAGCAATTTGAAGCTCGTTTGAAGCGCACTGCCAAAACTGTGAAGATCAACGGCTTCCGTCCAGGTAAAGTACCTGAAAACGTTGTTCGTCGCGAATACGGTGCGGGCATTTATCAAGAAGTTGTAAATGACATCATTCGTGATAGCGTTTTTGAAGCAATTCAACAAGAAAAAATCAATGCGGTAGGAATGCCGAACATTGATAAAGTTGAACATAAAGAAGATGCTTTAGTTTTTGAAGCGACTGTAGAAGTTTATCCAGAAGTTACAGTACAAGCATTTGACGGTTTAGAAGTTGAACGTAAAACAGCTGAAATTAAAGATGCTGACGTTGACGCTATGATCGAAAACTTGCAAAAACAACGTCAAACTTGGGCTGTTACCAAGGGTATGGCGAAAAAAGACATGCAAGTGACTTTTGACTTTGAAGGCACTATCGATGGTGAGAAGTTTGAAGGCGGTTCTGCTGAAGACTTTAAACTTGTGTTAGGTTCAGGTCGTATGATTCCTGGCTTCGAAGACGGCATCATTGGCATGAAAGCTGGCGAAGAGAAAGTAATCGATGTTACTTTCCCTGAAGACTACCAAGCTGAAAACTTGGCTGGTAAAGCAGCTCAGTTTAAAATCACTGTGAAGCAAGTTGAAAAATCAAAACTTCCAGAAATTGATGCTGAATTCTTGAAAATCTTCGGTGTAACTGAAGAAGAAGGCGTTGAGAAGTTAAAAGCTGACGTTCGCAAGAATATGGAACGTGAAGTTCGCAATGGTTTACGTAACCAAGTTAAACAAGCTGCTTTTGACGCACTTGTTGCTGCGAACGAAGTTGAAGTTCCAACTGCAATGGTTGCTCAAGAAATTGACCGTCAACGTCAACAAATGGTTCAACAGTTCACTCAACAGTTCGGTGGTGCAGGCGCGCAATCTTTTGACAAGAGCATGCTTCCTGACGAATTGTTCAAAGAGCAAGCAGAGCGTTCTGTTAAGCTTGGCGTATTGGTGAGCAAAGTTTTAGCTGACGCTAAACTTGAAGTTGATCAAACTCGCGTTGATGCTTACATTGACGACATGGCTTCTTCTTACGAAGATCCAACTGAAGTGATTGAATACTTCAAAAATGATGCTCAACAACGTGCTCAAATCGAAGCAGTTGTATTAGAAGATCAAGTTGTTGATCACATCTTAGCTGCTGCTAAAGTGACTGACAAAGCTGTATCTTACGATGATTTGTTAAAAGAACAACAAGCTCGCCGTATGGGCTAATCTTTTAAGAAGTCAGAAAAAGGCGCTTTAGGCGCCTTTTTTGTTTTTCACTATGTGGTTAATTTGAGTGCGACATTAAGTACTTAGGTATAAATAATATAATATTTCAGTGCGAACCTTTTGCAATTTGAGAAATTATCCCGCATATTGTTGCCATAGGTTAAGTCACAAAAAATTTAGGAATAAATAACGTATGTATGTTCCAACAATTGAAAATGCTTTAGTTCCTGTTGTGGTTGAACAATCTTCTCGCGGCGAACGTTCTTTTGATATTTATTCACGACTTTTACGTGAGCGCGTCATTTTCTTAACAGGTGAAGTTGAAGACAACATGGCAAATCTGATTGTTGCCCAAATGTTGTTTTTAGAAGCTGAAAACCCTGATAAAGATATCCACCTTTATATCAATTCTCCAGGTGGATCTGTGACAGCGGGCATGGCTATTTATGACACGATGCAGTTTATTAAACCTGATGTCGTGACATATTGTATGGGTCAAGCTGCTTCAATGGGTGCATTCTTGTTAAATGCTGGTGCTAAAGGCAAACGCTATTGTCTAGAAAATGCGCGTGTCATGATCCATCAACCATTGGGTGGTTTCCGCGGTCAAGCATCGGATATTGAAATTCATGCGCGTGAAATTCTATTTATTAAAGAACGTTTAAACCGCTTAATGGCAGAGCACAGTGGTCAAGACTACGAAACCGTTGCTCGTGATACTGACCGTGATAACTTTATGACAGCACAGTCTGCTAAAGAATATGGTTTGGTTGATCAGGTGTTAAGTAAGCGTCCATAAGGAGCTTCCTATATAAATAACTTGAGATGTTGAAAAAGATCTCCATTTAGTTATTTATGCAGTGCATCTTGCCCTAATATTTAAGATTCTATTTGTGGAGTGAATATGTCCGAACATCCTCAAGGACAAAAACATTGTTCATTTTGCGGTAAAACGCAGTCTGAAGTCGGGAAACTGATTGCAGGTGAGGACGCATATATTTGTAATGAATGTGTGGATGTCTGCTTAGACCTTGTACAAACCAGCCAACAGGTTGAAGCAGGGGACTGGGCGAGTAAGGCATTGCCAAAACCACATGAAATACGTGCTGCGCTTGATCAATATGTGATTGGTCAAGATCTTGCCAAAAAGACGTTATCTGTTGCGGTTTATAACCATTATAAACGCCTAAAAGTTGGTCATAATGGCCATGTGTCTAAAGAAGTAGAAATTGCTAAAAGTAACATTCTACTGATTGGACCTACAGGTTCGGGTAAAACTTTACTTGCGCAAACATTAGCTCGCCTTTTAGATGTTCCATTTGCAATGGCAGATGCAACAACATTAACCGAAGCTGGTTATGTGGGCGAAGATGTTGAAAATATTGTACAAAAGCTTTTGCAAAAAGCAGACTACGATGTAGAAAAAGCTCAGAAGGGCATTATCTATATTGACGAAATTGACAAGATTACTCGTAAATCTGAAAACCCGTCAATTACGCGTGATGTTTCTGGTGAAGGTGTACAACAAGCATTGTTAAAAATGATTGAAGGTACAGTGGCTTCTATTCCTCCGCAAGGTGGGCGTAAGCATCCGCAGCAAGAGTTTATCCAAATTGACACCTCGAATATCTTGTTTATTTGTGGTGGTGCATTTTCTGGTTTGGAAAAAATTGTACAGCAGCGTCAAGAGAAAGGCGGTATTGGTTTTACAGCTGATGTTAAAAACAAAGATGAAACCAAAAAACTTGCTGAATTGTTCCGTCAGGTTGAGCCAACCGACTTAGTGAAATTTGGTTTAATTCCAGAATTCATTGGTCGTTTACCAGTGATTGCTACACTTGAAGAGTTGGATGAAGAAGCATTAATGCAAATTTTGACTGAGCCAAAAAATGCATTAACTCGCCAGTATCAATATCTTTTCACCATGGAAAATGTTGATCTGATCTTTGAAGATTCTGCATTGCGTGCTATCGCGAAGAAAGCACTTGAACGCAATACGGGTGCGCGTGGTTTACGTTCTATTATGGAGAACGTACTGCTTGAAACCATGTACGATTTACCAAGCCGTACTGACGTTGGGACAGTCATTATTAATGAAGCAGTCATTAATGGTGAAGCAGAACCTGTTTATCAAGCAGAGCGTCAACCTAAAGAAGCTGTAACACATGAAAGTGTTGCAAAGGCTGATTTAAAGGTTATTGATTCGAAGTCTGCATAGATTTCATTCATCTAAAAAGCATGAATCGCGTGAGTGATTCGTGCTTTTTTTGTTTTCAATTTATGTGGGTGGTGTTAATCTTAAAAATACAAAATACGCATAGTTTTGCGGTGTAAAAAATAAATCAAAAACAAAACGCTTTGAGGGATGCCATGCGTTATTTAATCGTATCTTTGTGCTGTGCCGGACTGTTTGTGGGCTGTCAAAGTTCATCTCATTTAGAAAAAAATACGGGTGAATTGACTGCAACCTTACCTAAAGTCGATGTTGAAAAAGAACCCGGACTATTAGACCAATATCACGTAGGTGGTTTTGCCGTGGGTGGTTGGGTTAATCAAAAATTGGGTCAGACATTTGTCCCGATCAAACCACAAAACGCACAAGCTGCTGTTGTTTATCTCTATCGACCAGATACAAAATGGAATCGTCAGGAAATTGCTGCGATTAACCTGTTTGTAAATGGCAAGCGAATTCCGAGCCTACTACATAACCATTATTATTGGATTGAATTGCCAGCAGGGACTTATCGTCTTTCTGCGAGCCGCCCTTTATTGGGGATTCATTTTCAAGAGCCAAAATATATGGATATAACTGTTGAGGCTGGAACGTCTTATTATTTGAAATATGATGAAGAAAATAAAATGGACCGAGGTGAACACACTGGCCCATTTATGTTAATGCAAGATAATATTGGCCGTAGAGAAATTGCCTTTACCGAGTTGAAATCTTCAAGCTACAACTTTGTAGCAGAAGATGCTTCAGGCAAGATTCGACATAAGCCACAAGAATTAAAACCTGCCAAATATGATGAAAAATCAGATGTACATCTGATTAAACCCTTTAAATTATGGAATCCTTTAACTTGGTAATAACTTGCAAAAGATAAAGAAAAGTTAAGACTTTTCTTTATCTTTCATCAATGGTGCAATAATTTTAAGCATCTCTTCTTGCATATGATCTCGTGCTTTAGGATCATTAAAGGTCTGTTGTCCTAACTCCATCATATATTCTGAAATTTGCCCCATAATCTGCACGTTTTTACGTGTAATCGATTGGCCTTCTGGGGTTTTTAAAAATTTAAGATTCGCTTGAATCTCTTCTTCAGAATATGTCTTTAAATAAATGTCTTGTAAGGCTTGGGCAGTTTTAGGGTTGCTGATGAGTTGATTGCTTGAATCTTTCAATAGTAAACCGAGCTTTTTCGCAGCTTCTTTTTCTTTTGGACCTAAAGTTTTGATACCCGTGATATTACTAACGATCTGTTCTGCCTGTTGATCATAATAAGGCGTTAATTCATTAATTGATTCTTTAAGCAGGTAATCAATTTGGCTCATTTGCATGAGTTCTTTGACTGAACTTAATTTGGCAGGAGATGCAAATAAGCTTGTCGTAATACAGCTTAAGCAGAGGCTGATTGAAAGATTTTTAAGAATAGGGCGAATAGTCATGAAATGACCTATATTCAATATATGGCGAGAGAGTGCATTTATTAATAGCACAGATTGAAGAAGTAATTGTTACAATTCTTTTCAGATTTTAAAATAAAAAAGAATGCATAAAAAAAGCACCGAATTCGGTGCTTTTCTCGATTAGCCTGCCGCAGCATCGACTACTGGAATTTTTCCAATTTTCGCTTGCCAGATTTTTGGAGCAATTGCATGAATTGAAGTACCGTTTACATCAACTGCAACAGAAACAGGCATATCTTCAACTACGAATTTGTAGATTGCTTCCATACCTAAGTCTGCAAACGCAACAACTTCAGCTTCGCGAACAGCTTTAGATACAAGGTAAGCTGCACCACCAACTGCCATTAAGTAAGTTGCTTTATTGTCTTTGATTGCTTCAATTGCTGTAGGGCCACGATCAGCCTTACCGATCATGCCAAACAAGCCAGTATGCTCAAGTACTTTACGTGTGAATTTATCCATACGTGTTGCAGTTGTAGGACCAGCAGGACCAACAACTTCGTCACCCACTGGATCAACTGGGCCAACGTAGTAAATAAACTTACCTTTAAGATCAACTGGTAATTCTTCACCGTTGTCGATCATTTCAACCATACGTTTGTGCGCAGCGTCACGACCTGTGTACATTGTTCCGCTAAGGAGTAATGTGTCACCCGGTTTCCAAGAATCCATTTCTGCTTGAGTAATGGTATCAAGGTTTACACGTTTAGATTTTGAAGAATCCCAAGTTACAGATGGGTAATCTTCAAGTTTTGGTGCCTGAATATGAGCTACACCTGAACCATCAAGCTGGAAGTGAGCATGACGAGTAGCAGCACAGTTAGGAATCATACCTACTGGTTTACCAGCAGCGTGACATGGGTAATCTTTAATTTTAATATCAAGAACAGTGGTTAAACCGCCAAGACCTTGTGCACCAATACCAAGTGCGTTTACTTTTTCAAAGATTTCGATACGAAGTTCTTCGATTTTGTTTTCTGGTCCACGACGAAGTAATTCGTCCATGTTGATTTCTTCCATGAGCGCTTCTTTAGCAAGCATCATGGCTTTTTCAGCAGTACCACCAATACCAATACCGAGCATACCTGGAGGACACCAGCCTGCACCCATTGTTGGTACAGTTTTAAGTACCCAATCAACAATCGAGTCAGATGGGTTAAGCATCGCAAGTTTAGATTTGTTTTCTGAACCGCCACCTTTAGCAGCAACAGTAATATCTACTTTGTTACCCGGAACGAGTTTGTAGTGAATTACAGCAGGGGTATTATCTTTTGTGTTTTTGCGACCAAATGCAGGGTCAGCAAGTACAGATGCACGAAGAACGTTGCTATTTTCAAGGTAACCTTGGCGAACACCTTCATTTACTGCATCGTCTAAGCTCATTGTTAAATCAAATTTAACATCTAAACCCACTTCAAGGAAAACGTTAACAATACCAGTATCTTGGCAAATTGGACGATGACCTTCCGCACACATGCGAGAGTTAATTAAAATCTGTGCAATTGCATCCTTTGCAGCTTGGTTTTCTTCGCGATCATAAGCACGACTCATTGCTTGGATAAAGTCTTGCGGGTGATAGTACGAAATAAACTGTAGGGCGTCCTTGATTGATGTAATCAAGTCATCTTGTTTGATAATCGTTGTCATACCAAAAAATCTCTTGAGCGGGCTGTTAGCTAGCGGGCTAAATTATATGACAAAAAGATAGTTTTGTGGGAGATTGGTTGATCTTTTGACCGAAAGTCGCATAAGACTATATAGAGCGCATTTAAACGTCAGAGATAGGAAAATTATTTATTTTGAAACGATTAAAATAAAAAAAGCCATTTGAGCGGACATCAAATGGCGAGAGGTAGAAGCGGATCAAATTATTAATTATTTAGCAGCGGCTTGCTGTTCTGCCTGAATTGCCGTTAACGCAATGGTAAACACGATGTCATCTACCAATGCTCCGCGAGACAAGTCATTTACAGGTTTGTTGAGACCTTGCAACATTGGTCCAACGCTCACAACATTCGCAGCACGTTGTACTGCTTTGTACGTGGTGTTACCCGTATTTAAGTCAGGGAAAATAAATACATTGGCACGGCCAGCAACGCGTGAGTCTGGTGCTTTTTGGCGTCCAACACTTTCAACTGAAGCTGCATCGTATTGAAGTGGACCATCAATAAGTAAATCAGGGCGACGTTGCTGAGCAATTTGAGTTGCTTGTTGTACCTTCTCAACATCTGCACCTGTTCCAGATGTTCCAGTTGAATAACTGATCATGGCAATACGTGGATCAATTCCAAAAGCTTTAGCCGAGTCAGCAGACTGAATCGCAATTTCAGCTAATTGTTCTGCGGTAGGGTCTGGATTAATTGCACAGTCGCCATACACATAAACTTCATCTGGTAAAAGCATAAAGAAGATTGATGAAACCAGTGAATATTCAGGGGCTGTTTTGATGAGCTGGAATGCTGGGCGGACCGTATTTGCTGTGGTGTGTACTGCACCAGAAACTAAGCCATCTACTTCGTCTAAAGCTAACATCATTGTACCCAGCACTACGGTATCTTGAAGTTGTTCTTTCGCTTGAAGTTCGTTGAGTTTACCTTTACGTAGCTCGACCATTGGCGCTACATATTGGTCGCGAATGCTATCTGGATCAACAATTGCTAATCCGGCTGGTAATTCAATACCACGGGCTTTTGCAACATCCTGAACAGCCTCTGGTTTTGCCAGTAAAATACAGTCAGCAATACCACGTGCCTGACAAATGGCTGCAGCTTGAATGGTGCGTGGCTCATCGCCTTCAGGCAGTACAATGCGTTTTTTCGCTGCAATCGATTTTTGCACCAGTTCATGACGAAAAGCCGATGGAGACAGGCGAGGGGTAGCGGCATTGTTGCTGTGCTGCTTAAGCCACTCGACATCAATATGACTTGAAACAAAACGAGTCACTTGTTCCGCACGTTCAGTATCATCGACGGGAATTTCATTACCAAAGTCAGATAAACGCTGAGCAGTTTCTAATGTATTGAGACGTGTATGTAAAATCGGTAAGCCTTGCTTGATCGCACTTTGGCAAAACTCTAAAAGCTCAGGAGCTGGTGCTTCACGTTCAGTAAGAACCAAGCCAGCGAGTGGAATACCATTACTGGTCGCCAAACTACTTGCCAGTAATACGTCTGTACGCTCAGACGCACTAATAATTAGTTCACCTGCAATGAACTTATTCAGTTCATATTCAATGCTTGACGCAATTAAACTTGAATGCAAAATACGGCGTGTTTTAGCTTCACCTTGATGTACCCACTGTCCATCAATTACATTCGCAATATCTAGGGTTCTAGGTACGCTTAGGGTATTACTAAATGGAACTAAACCAATAATTGGTAAATCGCTAGAGCCAAAATAACGATTATATTTTTGCAATTCGGTCGTAAATTTTGCGATGTCTTCGGTTGGTCGTAATGATGGATCAAACGCCACAGGAATTTGTGCTGTTTCTTCGGTTAATCCACGGGTACGCATAAAGAGTACACCCGCAGTACGATTTGACGCTGCACCGCCAAACTGACGTAAATGAGCATCTACTTTTTCTGCGGCTTTTTTAGGGTTTTGAATATCTGCTGTACTGACCAATACGACTTCTGCATCAAGTGCTTGTGCAAGACTTGCGTTGAGTTCACTGGCGAAGTGGTCTTGTCCGTTTGGTAATAAGCCTTCCACAATAATGACATCATGGTCTGCTGCAACACTGCGATGTAGGCTTACAGCTTCTTCAAGTAATTCATCCACTTCCCCAGCGGCAATAAGCTGAGTTAATTTTTCATGCGAAATAGATTGAACAGTTTTACCTTGAAATAAGTGACCAAATAAAGAAGTTGTTCGATCAAGATGCTCTTGGTCTTCTTGAGAAAATGGTTTTAAAAAGCCTGCTTTAATCCCGTTACAATCAAGTGCGTAAATCATGCCTAGGCAGGCAGAGGTTAAACCAACCCCTTCACCTGTAGGAATCAATAAAATTGTATTCATATAAACCTATAAATAAACGAATATCGAGTTTTCGCTAAGATCTGATTAAGCAAGGCTCGCTACAGATGCTGTAGTTCCTGCCGCTTCAACAACTTGACGGGTTTCTTTGGCAATACGGCCTTCTTCGTCTGTTGGAATGACCCAAATTTGCGGACCTATTTCATTGTCGATTCGACCTTCGGTGCCACGTTTTAAGTTGTTGTTTTGATCTTTGTCGAGCTGCAAACCAAAATGAGGTAAATACGCTAAAGTTTTTTCACGAATATATGCCGAGTTTTCACCAATACCACCTGTGAAAATGAGGCCGTCTAAAGTTGGTAGGCCGCAGCTTAATGCTGCAAGTGATTTTGCAAGGCGATAACTAAACACTTCAATTGCAAGGCAAGCATCTTCATTGCCAATTTCTGCTGCTTCAATGACTGTACGCATGTCATTAGACAATTGCGACAAGCCAAGTAAGCCACTTTCGTTATTTAAAACTTTATCAATTTTAGCGAGGTCCCAACCAAGATTTTTCGCAAGGAAGCTATGTAGGCTTGGGTCGACATCACCACTACGGGTTCCCATCACCACACCTTCTAGTGGAGTAAGGCCCATAGAAGTATCAACACTTTGTCCGTTCCATACTGCACAAGTTGAACTGCCATTTCCTAGGTGTGCTGTTAACCAACCACCTTTTTTCAGATTGCCTGCAAGTTCACTTGCTCGGTCAGACACATAGGCATGGCTTGTACCATGGAAGCCATAACGACGGACATTATGTTCGGTATATAAGAACTTAGGAATTGCATAACGGTAGGCATGCGGTGGCATGGTTTGATGGAATGCGGTGTCGAAGACTGCAACTTGAGGTAATTCAGGAAATAGGCGTACGGTTGCGTCAATACCGATTAAATGTGCTGGGTTATGAAGCGGAGCTAAAGGCGTCGCAGCACGAATACGTTCAATAATTTCAGGAGTGAGTAATTCGGCTTTGGTTAAACTACCGCCGTGTACAACACGATGTCCGATTGCCTGTGGTTTGTAGTTGGCAAGACGCGCAAGTAAAGTTTCTAAAGCTTTGGCATGGTCAGCATAGGGAATTGAAAGTTCAAGTGGTTCACCACCAACTGTCACTCCCTTAATACGAGCATCGGCTGCCCCCAAGTTTTCTGCTAAACCGTAAATACGATCTTCACGACGTTCTGAAACCAGCGCGTATTTAATAGATGAAGAGCCGCAATTGATAACTAATACTGATGTAGCCACGTTGAAATACCCACGTCCTGATTTAAAATAGTTTTCCTAACTTCCTGTTCAAAATGTATTATTTTCGGCTACACGTTGAACTGGTTGTCATCTTTTAACATGTGTTGTTTTTCTGTCCAAGATAGACTTTAGCCCATTAGACTTAAGCACTATCGACCATCAAATTATTTGTAACTAATATTTGTTCAGTATAAAGCTTAATCACTGTATTCCTTGTTTTTTTATAAGGATGCAAACGAGTTTTTTGTATACATTTATGAAAAGTAAGCTTGAATCAAATTTCATTTTTAAATGTTGGGTATTGATTCTTTATTAAGAGGGCAGAAGTCTCTTTAATTAAATTTGAAAAATATATTACAAATAATATACGTAATTGAAATTAAGAATTAATAGTAGGAATGAGAATTATAAAGAATAAAACATAGGCTTATTAGAACTAAAAAATAGTATGAAAAGCTTATTATCTAGATGTTGTTTAATGTATTTCATGATATTGATATTACGATAATTTTACCATAATTTCTGAAGTTCAGTTTAAGCATAAATAATCGAGATTTTAAATAGGTTTTTGGTCTAAAACCTAAGCTTACTACGCCTCTAAGGCTTGTGCTGAGGCCATTACAGCAGCATTGACTGGGGTTGCATGTCGCTTTTCGCCTGAATAATATTATTCATTCTTTTTCAAATGATCAGAAAATATATCATTTGGTTTATTTTTTCCGGCTTATCCGGTTGTACAGGAGCGTCCTGCATGGACTTGCCGAATCCCATACTGGCAAAAGTTACCGAGCGCGTAATTGCGCGTAGTCAACGAACCCGTTCTGCATATTTACAACGTATTGAACATGCACAAGGCAAATTTCCTGCTCGTGGTGCACTCTCATGTGCCAATCTGGCTCATGGTTTTGCCAGCATGGAAGATAATGAAAAATTAATTATTAAAGTAGGCCGTGAGCCAAATATTGGCATTGTATCTTCATATAACGAAATGCTCTCGGCACATGCACCCTATAAAACATTTCCAGATCTAATTAAAACAGCCGCTCGTGAAAATGGTGGTGTAGCGCAATTTGCAGGCGGTGTGCCAGCGATGTGTGACGGTATTACTCAAGGTAATGCTGGCATGGAACTATCATTGTTCTCTCGTGAAACGATTGCAATGAGCACTGCGATTGCACTGTCTCATAACATGTTTGATGCTGCACTATGTCTGGGTGTTTGCGACAAGATTGTGCCAGGATTATTGATTGGTGCTTTGCAGTTTGGCTATTTACCTACCATTTTTGTGCCTGCGGGCCCAATGACAAGTGGGTTATCTAATGACGATAAAGCCAAAATCCGTCAGCAGTTCGCAACAGGTGAAGTTGGGCGAGATGCTCTGCTAGAAGCTGAGGCAGCAGCCTATCACGGACAAGGTACTTGTACATTTTATGGTACAGCCAACAGTAATCAAATGTTGATGGAAGTGATGGGTTTACACCTTCCAAGTGCCGCATTTGTTCACCCTCATACGCCGTTACGTGATGCACTCACCGCAGAAGCTGCCATTCGTGTACTTGACTTAACCGTTGAGCGCGGGAACTACACGCCGATTGGTCATGTTGTTGATGAAAAAGCAATTATAAACGGCATTGTGGCATTGCTCGCTACTGGTGGATCAACTAACCATACTTTGCATCTTATTGCGATTGCTCGCGCGGCTGGCATCTTGATTGACTGGGATGACTTTGATGAATTGTCGGCTGTTGTTCCATTGCTCGCAAAAATCTATCCAAATGGTAAAGCCGATGTAAACCATTTTCAGGCTGCAGGTGGGGTTGCTTTCCTCATTCGTAATTTGCTTGAAGCTGGTTTATTGCATAACGATGTGACTACCGTTGCAGGTAAGGGTTTACACCATTACACCAAAGAACCAAAACTGATCGATGGTAAGCTCACTTGGGTTGATGGCGTGGTTCAAAGCCTTGATGACAAAGTTCTGCGTAGTTTCGATGAGCCATTCCAACCAGATGGTGGCTTGCGTTTGATGCAAGGGCGTTTAGGACGTGGTGTGATCAAGATCTCTGCCGTTGCTCCAGAACATCGTAAAGTTAAAGCACCTGCAATCGTGTTTGATTCTCAAGAAGCAGTGCAAGCTGCATTTGATCGTGGTGAGTTACACCGTGATTTCATTGCTGTTGTTCGCTTCCAAGGCGCGCGTGCGAATGGTATGCCAGAGCTACATCGTTTAACCCCTGTATTAGGTGTTTTACAAGATCAAGGTTTCCATGTGGCATTAGTAACTGATGGTCGTATGTCAGGTGCTTCAGGCAAAGTTCCAGCAGTGATTCATTTATCTCCAGAGGCATTGCTGAACGGTCCGATTGCTAAAGTGCAAACGGGAGATATGTTGGTGATTGATGCTGAAGCTGGTGTACTCGATATTGAGTTAGATGAAGTTGTTTGGCAGTCACGCCCTGTTGCACAACCTGAACATCAGGCAGAAAACGAAGTCGGCTTTGGCCGAGAATTATTTGGTGTTTTCCGTGCCACTGCTGCACCAGCTGAACATGGTGCTTCTGTGTTTGGTGCATTGGTTGGTGAAATCGTTCAACCTTAGACTTTAATAATAATAGGAATAGAAAAGTAATGATTAAGATTGAAGATGTCGTTCAATTAGGACCAGTGATTCCTGTACTGGCATTTGAGTCTGCCGAGCAAGGTGAGCATGTATCACGCGCGCTGCACACTGGTGGTGTGAAAGTATTAGAAATTACGTTACGTACTGCGGCAGGACTGGCTGCTATTGAGCGTGCGAGCCAGTTGGCAGATGACATTGTGGTCGGTGTCGGTACGATTACCAAGCCAGAACATTGTGCTCAAGCCAAAAAAGCTGGTGCTCAATTTGGTGTGTCACCAGGTTTGACTAAAGATTTACATTTGGCTGCGCAAGATGCAGGTTTGCCTTTATTACCGGGTGTGATGACGCCAAGTGACCTGATTCAGGCCATTGAATTAGGTTATGAGATTGTGAAGTTCTTTCCAGCTCAGCAAGCGGGTGGAGTCGAGATGCTAAAAGCATTCTATGGTCCATTTCCAAACCTACGTTTTTGCCCTACAGGTGGCATTACTGTAGAGACAGCTCCGGACTTTTTAAAGCAACCAAATGTGGTGTGTGTGGGTGGTTCGTGGTTAACACCGAAAGCAGCAGTTGCTTCACAAGATTGGGCGGAAATTACTCGCTTGGCACAATTGGCTAGTCAGTTGAGAGCTGATTAAGTGTAGTAAATATTTATAAAAAATGAAGCGCGTTTGATGTGCTTTAGAGTTTATGTCGATATGACCAGTAGTGATGCTGGTCATACCTAAATATAAAAAATTAGTGTCTCAACAGTAGGAATTATCCTGGTTGAAGACCTTTATTTGGGCTTAGTTGCCTAGATAGTTACTCCAAGGAGAAATGTCACATGGAGACGGTTCAGGGTGGCATGTTGCTTATCTACACTGTAATCGCGATTATTGCATTGGTTGTCATGATCGCGAAGTTCAGAATTTATCCATTTCTAGTTCTTATTATTGTTTCACTTGGTTTAGCCTTAGCTGTTGGCATGCCAATGGGCGATATTGTTAAGTCATATGAAGCCGGTACCGGTAAAACTTTAGGTCACCTTGCGATTGTAATCGCACTCGGAACAATGCTCGGTAAAATGATGGCCGAGTCGGGTGGTGCAGAGCGAATAGCAATTACTTTAATTAAATGGTTCGGTGAGAAAAATATTCACTGGGCCATGATGTTCATTGCCCTTATTGTGGGGCTGCCCGTATTTTTCGAAGTAGGCTTTGTTCTACTAATTCCAATTGCTTTTAACATTGCCAAAAGAACAGGTAAGTCGTTATTGGTTGTAGGTTTGCCAATGGTTGCAGGTTTGTCCGTTGTGCATGGCTTAATTCCGCCGCATCCAGCAGCATTGTTGGCGGTACAGGCATATCACGCTGATATTGGTAAAACGATTGCCTACAGTTTGTTAGTGGGCGTACCAACGGCGATTGTTGCAGGGCCGTTGTATGCATTATGGATCAACAAATATGTCAAATTGCCTGAGAACAATCCATTGTTTAAGCAATTTGTTGAGGTAGATAAGAAAGAAACTCGTGAGCTACCAAGCTTTGGAATTACCTTATTTACGATTATGTTGCCTGTCGTATTAATGTTAATCGGAAGTTGGGCTGATCTTTTCTTTGCACCACAAACTTTCGCAAACGACTTACTACGTTTCATTGGTACTTCTGATATCGCATTGCTTATTGCCGTACTGGTCAGCTTTATTACCTTTGGTACGATGCAGGGCTTTAACCGTGAACAGATCGAAAAATTCTGTGGCGGTTGTTTGGCTTCTATTGCCGGAATCATGTTGATTGTCGGTGCTGGTGGCGGTTTTGGCGGTATTTTGCGTGACAGTGGTATTTCTAATGAGATCGTTTCTACAGCCTTGAAGGCAAATTTGTCACCGTTATTGTTGGGCTGGTTAGTTGCAGCATTGATTCGTTTGGCAACAGGATCGGCAACAGTCGCTATGGCTACTGCTTGTAGTATTGTCGCTCCGATTGCTGCTACAGCTGGTGTCGCCGTTAGACCGGAACTTTTAGTACTTGCCACAGGTTCAGGTTCATTAGTTTTCTCCCATGTAAATGATGCAGGATTTTGGTTAATCAAAGAATATTTTGGTATGACAGTAGGGCAGACACTCAAAACTTGGTCAGTATTAGAAACCATTATTTCGGTGTTGGGTTTGTCTTTCACGCTACTTCTTAGCACTATTTTATAATTAGAGGTAAGTAATCCATGATTGTGATTGCAATGGGTGTCTGTGGAACAGGCAAAACACTGATTGGTGAGTTGCTGTCGGAGCATTTGGCTTGTGAGTTTCTCGATGGAGATACACTGCATTCAACTGCAAATAAAAGCAAGATGAGTCAGGGTATTCCTCTAACTGATGAAGATCGCATGCCTTGGTTACACGCGATTCGTAAAGCTATTGAAGAGAAACAGCAGGCGGGTGAGACAGCAGTGTTTACTTGTTCTTCACTAAAGCGGGTCTACCGAGATATTTTACGCGGCCATGACCAGAATGTGCAGTTTGTATATTTAAAAGGGTCATATGAGTTGTTAAAACAGCGTCTTGCTGAGCGAGCGGGCCATTTTTTCGACCCTTCGTTATTGCAGACTCAGCTTGATACTTTAGAAGAGCCTGATGTTCATGAGGCAATTACGATTGATATCGCATTGACACCTGAACAAATAGTTGTGCAGGTCATGCAGAAACTAGGGGTAACTGACAGTGTGTGTAGGGGGTAACCTCATTTAGAAACATTGCAAAGTCTTGATTGATTTGTGGTGCGGCTCAAGCAAGGTGAATACCAGTAATGGTACTGGTATTCACAGGAACAAGGCCTGATCATAGCGGGCTAGGTTCGAATATATAAATACATAAATATATAAATACTTGGAGATAAGAAGAATGAGTCATTCAAATAATTTGCAGCAGAAATTTCCCGTAGTAGATAGTATTCCTGAGAACGTGCGTCTGCCATCCCAGATTCATCAGCGTGTCTCATTAGTAGATGGTGAGCTGAAGTTGTGGGCTGGTGCAACCAAGAAAACATTGTCCCCAATCTGGACTCAGCAGCCTGATGGTAGTTTGCAGCAAGTTGAGCTTGGCAGTTATCCAATCATGGGTGAGAAGGAAAGCGACGAAGCACTAGAAGCAGCAGTACGGGCCTACAACAATGGTCGTGGTGAATGGCCAATGATGAAAGTTGGTGAGCGCATCGCCTGTATGCAGAATTTCATTCAGCGTATGGTGGAGCGGCGAGACCTGATTGTTAAACTAATCATGTGGGAAATTGGCAAGAGCTTGGCTGACTCTGAGAAAGAGTTTGACCGTACTGTCACCTATATGCGTCAAACTATTGATGCCCTGAAAGACCTAGACAATGCCAACTCCCGCTTTGTGATTGCTGAAGGTACCATTGGTCAAATCCGTCGTACCCCCTTGGGCGTAGTGTTGTGTATGGGGCCATATAACTACCCGCTGAATGAAACCTTTGCCACCCTGATTCCAGCTATGCTAATGGGCAATACCATCGTCTTCAAACCACCTCAATTTGGTACCTTATTGTTTGAACCATTGCTGGAAGCATTCCGTGAATCATTTCCGAAAGGTGTGATCAATACCATCTATGCACCAGGCTCACTGGTGGTGCCGCATCTGTTGGCATCTGGGAAAATCAACGTATTGGCGCTGATTGGTTCTAGCAAAGTGGCCGATTACTTGAAAAAGCAACATCCTAAATCTCACCGTCTGCGTGCGATTTTGGGGCTGGATGCGAAGAATGCAGCCATTATTCTGCCAGATGCCGACTTGGATCTGACAGTAAAAGAGTGTCTGCTGGGTGCATTGTCATTCAATGGTCAGCGTTGTACTGCGCTCAAGATGTTGATGGTACATCGCTCGATAGCCGATGAATTTGTTAACCGCTTAACGGCTGAACTGGCCAAGCTGAAAGTGGGTATGCCGTGGGAAAAAGGTGTGTTTATTACTCCGCTGCCAGGCATGCACCGTACGGCCTATATGACTGAAGTCATTGAAGATGCCGTGGCTAAAGGGGCAAAAGTGGTTAATGTAGAAGGTGGTGAATTCTGCAAAACTATGTTCTATCCAGCCGTAGTTTATCCAGTGACTGAAGGCATGAGACTGTATCGTGAAGAACAGTTTGGTCCAGTGGTACCAGTCTCTGTTTATGATGACATTGAAACTGTGCTGGAATATGTCACTACTTCTGATCATGGTCAGCAGGTGAGTATTTTTGGTAGTGACCCTGAGCAAATTGGTCATTTGGTTGATCCGCTGGTCAATCAGGTTTGTCGTGTGAACATTAATTGTCAGTGCCAACGTGGTCCAGATGTGTTTCCATTCGGTGGTCGTAAAGATTCTGCGGAAGGTACACTGTCTGTGCATGATGCGCTGCGTGCATTCTCTATTCGTTCTATGATTGCTGCTAAACAGACTGATGACAGTAAAGGCATGCTGGCCTCTATGGTGTCTGAGCACTATTCTAAATTTGTGAATACCGACTTTATTTTCTAAGTGGTATGTAGTTAAAAAACCAGCCATCGGGCTGGTTTTTTTTGATTATAAAATTTGAATAATAAAATAAACAAAAACGCCTGATATTGATCAGGCGTTTTTGTTTGGAATAATAGATCGATTATTGACGAATCTGACCGTCACCTAACACAATCCATTTTTGAGAAGTTAAACCTTCTAAACCAACCGGACCACGTGCATGAATTTTATCTGTAGAGATACCAATTTCTGCACCTAAGCCATATTCAAAACCATCAGCAAAACGAGTCGAGGCATTGACAACCACTGAACTCGAATCTACACGAGCCAAGAATTGACGCGCCAAACTATAATTTTCTGTCACAATCGCATCGGTGTGATGTGAACCATATTTGTTGATATGGTCAATTGCTTCGTCTAAACCACTAACAACTTTAATTGCAAGAATTGGCCCTAAATATTCGGTATACCAATCTTCTTCCGTTGCAGCTTTAACAGATGGGCCTAAAATTCGGCGTGTTTCTGGGCAGCCACGTAGTTCAACTTGCTTTTCTGCATAAAGTTCGGCAATGCGTGGTAAGAAAACGTCTGCAATTTTTTCATCAACAAGCAGAGTTTCCATCGCATTACACACACCATAGCGATGAGTTTTTGCATTCAATGTAATAGGTAAGGCTTTGTGGAGGTCTGCTTGCGCTTCGACAAATACATGACAGTTACCATCAAGATGCTTAATAACAGGAATACGTGCTTCATTCGTCACACGCTCAATTAAGCTTTTACCACCACGTGGAACAATAACATCCACATATTCAGCCATAGTAATAAGATGGCCAACTGCCGCACGATCAGGCGTATCAATTACTTGCACTGAATGTTCAGGTAAGCCTGCTACTTTTAAGCCATGCTTAATTGCTTCTGCAATTGCTTTATTTGACTCGAGCGCTTCTGAACCACCACGCAAAATAATGGCATTGCCCGATTTGATGGCTAAAGATGCTGCTTCTAGCGTGACATTTGGACGCGATTCGTAAATCATCCCAACGACCCCTAGAGGTACACGCATTTTGCCAATTTGAATACCTGTTGGGCGGTATGCAAGATCAGTAATTTCCCCAATAGGATCGACAAGCGCGATCACATCTTTTAAACCTTGCAACATTCCTTTAAAACGTGCGGGCGTAAGTTCAAGACGATCAAGCAATGCGCTATCGAGCTGATTGCTACGACCTTTATCCATGTCCACTTGATTCGCTGCCAAGATTGCTGCCTGATTATTTTCCAAAGCAGTATAAATAGCAGAGAGTGCATGATTTTTAAGCGAGGTAGAAGCACTTGTTAAGACGCGTGAGGCGTCACGTGCTTGTTGCCCGACTTTTTGCATATATTGTTCAATTGAATCTTGCATAGCCGTTTTTAATCGTTTACCAATGACTACGATAGTAGCAGTCAAATGCGGAACAATGAATGGCTTTTTTTGAAAAATGTGACCGCCATAAAAAAACATTTAAATATTTTGCAAACTATTAGCGACTTAAACAAGATGAGCGGTCATTTGAGCGATTGCGTATATTTCACACAATTGTTTAGAATGTTATTGTGCAATACAAACTAATACAAATTTTAAAGTTTTGTGCATAAAAGATTACGTGTTCAAGAAGGAACTCTTGCAGCATAAAAAAATTACAGCAAGGAGGAAGCAAGGATATGAATTCCATTATTCAAATGGATTCGGAGATAAACCAAGCTTATGCCGGTTTTGGCTTTTTCGATATCTACCATAGAGATAGTTTTAAACAACCTGCTCGTACAACATGGATTGACGGCTGGAAGATTGAATATATGGCAATTGCCGACCCAAAAACGATTCACAATACGCCAATTGTGATTGTGGGCGGTGCTTTCCAGAATTTTAATTCTTATAAATATTGTGTTGAACAATTGTTTGAAAGCGGTCCGGTAATCTTAATTGATTTACCTTCTATGGGCGCAAATCAGCAAATTACCAATCGGGACACAGGAGTATCTGCTGGTACTTTAGAATTACCTGATTTATCTAAAATGTTGGGACGTTGGCTGGATATTGTTGGACTACAAAAAGTTTCCGTTATGGGAATGTCTTTGGGGTCAGTAATAGCCTCTTGCTTTGCTTATCATCGCCCAGAATTAATGGATCGCATGATTTTGATGGGTGTCATGCAAAAGACCCGAAAAAGTTGGCAAATGATTTTGGAAGAGTCTCTTAAGCTCATGCAAGAAAACCGCATGGAAGAGTTTGGGCAAGCCGTGATTTTATATTTGGTGAATCATGCCAAATTAGATAAAACCCGCATGTCGCCTACAGCCAAAAAATTATTTTTTAGGCAAATGGCTGAGTTTACGGGCACAGAGCGAGAGCGTTATGAAATTAACTGTAATCGTCTTTTGCGTTTAACTGATGTGCCAATTCCGGCGTGTAAAACTCTCGTTGCTGCAGGGCAGTACGATAGTTTTACTCTGCCACATGAAAATGCAAATTTTGCTTTGCAATGTCCAGATATGGAATTTGCACTTATTGCAAATGCTGATCATGTACCTCAGTTGCAACGCCGTAAAGAAACTATGAGTTTGTTCACTACTTTCTTGAAGGGGGAATCTATCCATAATCTGGATGGTATTATTCCCATGACACGTGAACAAATAGCGAAGATGGAACGCCGTGGTGAAGAACGGGTTCGGGTTTTACAGCCAAAAACTCAACTTACTCATCGCGAATCTGATGTACAGGTGCCGGTGACGATCGTTGATGTCACATTCTTTGGTATGTATTTAAAAATGGATGATGTTTCGAAGCTTGACTTTGTAAATGAACATCCACGTGATTTGGCACTGCATTTAGAAGATGAAGAAGGTACTTTTTCAATTGAATGTTTAATTTTTGAAAGTACAGAGCAGGGAATTCGAGCTTTATTTAAGCATGGTAGTTTTGAACTTGCTGATCGTTTAAGCCGTTTTATTGTTCGTCAAAAACAAACTGCTTAATCTATTCCTTATGGTTGGAAGCTCGTAATTTTCGAGCTTCCAATTTTTTTATGCTTATTATTTTGTTTGGCTGTGGATTATCCAGACAAGATCACCTAAATGTTGCTCATGATCATTGGAAGGAACTTGCCCAAAAAATATTTGTGGCTGTTCAACTGTGGCATGTTGAAACCCTGCATTTTTAAAAAAATCTTGCACCTCTTGAGGACTTTTAAAATGAAAACTAAAAGAGCTGCGGGACATTAATTTAAGTAGCTTACTACTGTTCCAAATCAGGGTTGCCAGTTTGTTTTTAATTGGTTCAGGGTACAGATCCGTTAAATAATGGAACGTTTTAAAAGCAGCACCGTAGTGCGCGATCGATTGAATGAGTTGTTTTAATAAATCTTTATCAAAATAGTTAATTAAACCTTCACTAATTACAACCAGTGGGCGGTTCGGGTCAAACACTTCAAATGCTTGTGCAAAGGCTTCTGTAAATAAATCAACTGAGAGAATTTCAGGCGCATTTTTTTCAATTTGCTGAAGTGCATTTTGTTTAGTTTGTGCCATATCGGGTAAATCAAGCTCCCGATAGGTAATAGAAGGGTAATGCTGTCTAAACCACCATCCGCGAGGGGAAAGACCACATGCTATTTCTAAGACTTGTAGATCAGGGTTTTCTTGAATTAACTTCTCTAAATGATGGTCAAGCATGGTATGGCGTTGTTTGAGCGTAGTACGCATGCTGCCACCCACATATTTCTCGGCCCAAGATTCTATTGGGTGAACCAAATATGCCAGTGATTTGCCTTTAGCGGTAGCAAGTGCTTCGTGAGAGATCCCCATTTGGTACCAGATATAGCCGGTATAGTGGGCTGTAAAAGAAATATGGCGGTGTTTAGAAAGTTGTTGTGTCATTCGTCCTGAACTCGGTTTATTGTTTTTGTGTGATCTTCATTATTCATAACAATGAAGAGGTTTTAATGCATTGATGTTGAATGAACCTGCATGACGGAGTCCTGTCAATTAGGTTGGCATTCTGGGATGAACTTTCAGTTAGAGTTACTTTTCTTTCGGGAAAAGTAACCAAAACCATTGTCATACGCAAAACCTGTTCACTTTCTGCATCTATCGAATATATTGAAGCAATCAATATATTTCATAAGATGAGCAGGTTGCGTATGACTTAACCGCGTATCAGATAGTGAATAGGTTTTTGTAGCCAATTGAAATTTATACTAACTTAAAACGAATTCTTAAACTCTTCAATGGCTGTTTTGACAGCTTGCCACTCATCTCCTAGCGATAAGGTTTCACCAATCTGAATTTGTGGAATTTGACCGCGCATGCGTTCTAAGCGTTCTTGGTTTGGCAGAGCAAGTTTTTCGATACCTTCTAGTGCTGTGCATGCCGCATCACGGTCATTACACACAAGCCCCATATCACAACCCGCAGAAAGCGCGGCTTGAATACGTGCATCTGCACCACCCGCTACACATGCGGCCTGCATAGTTAAGTCGTCAGAGAAAAGTACACCATCAAACTTCAAACGGTTGCGTAGAACTTCTTGAATCCAAAAAGGTGAAAAACCAGCTGGATTTGGGTCAATCTGATCATAAATAACATGTGCTGGCATGAGTGCATCAAGCTGAGGCATTAACTTGATAAAGCTTTGCATATCATGATTATAGATTTCGTCATAGCTACGGCTGTCAATTGCGGCTGCAACATGTGAATCTGCTTTCACTGAACCGTGGCCAGGGAAGTGTTTGCCCGTATTTGCCATTCCTGCTTTTTTCATGCCTTGCATAAATGCGCCAGCAAGAGGTGCGATATCCTCAATATTTTTAGAGAAACCTCGGTCACCAATGACATCACTAATTGCATTAAGGTCTAAAACTGGTGCAAAACTAAAATCGATGCCGACTGCAAGGACTTCGGTTGCCATGAGCCAACCACACTGTTCAGCTAGCTCAAGTGCTTTTTGAGGTTGGGTAATATAGAGTTCACCAAAACGGCCCATGGCCGGTAATAAGGTGAAACCAGATCTTAGGCGCTGAACTCGACCACCTTCTTGGTCGACAGCAATTAAAATATCTGGACGAATTTGACGCATGTGGTCTGTTAAAGCACGCACTTGTTGCGGAGATTCAATATTTCGTGCAAATAAAATCATGCCACCGACTTGCGGAGCGCGTAATAGTTCAATATCTTCTTGAGTAAGTTCTGTGCCGGCGATATCCAGCATCAATGCGCCAATCATATTGGTTCCATTTGAATTTTGATTGAAAAACAATAAGCGAATTTTGCAATGTTTTGCTACATTTTGTCAGTACAGAATATGATAAAACTACACGGTATAAACAATTTAGTTGGTTAAGATTTTGAATCTGCTTAGTTCATATCGAAAACAGAGCATGTAAGATAGGAACACCCAAGGAAGTATTAAAAATTTATGAAACTTCAAACTATAGCTTGTGCAGTAGCGATCGCGACTGGCGGTTTATTCTTCTCTCATACGATGAATGAAGCGAGAGCAGCAACGAATACTGCTGTGGTTTCTCAATCGATCCAGCCAACGCAAGAGCAGGCTTTGGTAGCCCGCCAACTGGCAACTTTAGTTGATCGCCAACATTATTTGAATATGCGTCTGGATGCAACAACATCAAATCGTATTCTCGATATGTATTTAGATAACCTTGATCCAGATCACTCATTATTTTTAGACGCTGAAGTTCAAAATTATAAAAAACTATATGGTTCAAATTTTGGTGCTTCATTAAAGGCGGGGAACTTAACAGGGCCATTTGCAATTCATCAGCAATATCGTGAACGCTTAAAACAATTTTATGAGTTCATGTTGGCTGAGTTGAAACAACAGCAAAATTTAAAACAGCCAAATAGCTATATTGAAATTGATCGTGAAAAAGCACCGTATTTTAAAACGACAGCTGAGCAACAAAACCACTGGCGTAAAATGCTGGTTTCGCAGTTAATCAACTTAACCATTAGTCGTGAAGAAGAGCAGGCTAAACAAAAAGCGCTTAAAGAAAACCCTTCACTTGCTGATGGTCAAGACTTAACAGGCCCAGAAGATTTAACGCCAGCTCAGACTTTAACTAAACGTTATACACGTCAGCTTGAAAGAATTAGTCGTGTGAAAAGCGATGATGTGTTGGACAAAACATTAAATGCAATGTTGGCGACCTATGATCCACATAGTAACTATTACCCGCCAATTGATGCGATAGAACTTAATCGCCAAACGACCTTGCAATTAGAGGGTATTGGTGTGTCGATTCGTCCAGAGCGTGGAAATGAAGATTACACTAAGATTGAAACCATTGTAGAAGGCGGTCCTGCTAGTAAATCTGGCCAAGTGAAATCAGGAGATCGAATCGTTGGTGTCGCCCAAGAAGGCGAGAAAATGATTGATGTGGTTGGCTGGTCAAGTTCTGAAATTGTTGGGCTTATTCGTGGTAAACGCGGAACGAAAGTAACTTTAAAACTTCTTGGTGCTGGCGCATCAATGAGTCAAGCGCGTAATGTGATCTTAGTGCGTGATGTCATTCAAGAAGAAGATGCTGATGTTCGTTCACGTACAGTTGAAGTTAACCGTGATGGTAAAAAGCACCTGTTGGGTGTAATTGAAATCCCTTCTTTCTATTTTGACTATCGTTCACGCCGTGCAGGCCAACAATACCGTTCAGTTTCGGAAGATACTGCAAATGCTTTTGAAGCGTTAAAAGCGAAGAAAGTAGAAGGTATTATCATTGACTTACGTAATGACCCAGGTGGTTCATTAGAAGAAGTTGCACGTATGTTGGGTCAAGTGATTAAGTCTGGTCCAGTTGTCCAAATTCGTGATGGTAATGGCAACGTTAGTGTTTTTGAAGACAACGACGGTGGTCAACAAATTTACACTGGCCCCCTTGCTGTAATGGTGAACTTGGCATCTGCGTCCGCAAGTGAAATTTACTCTGCTGCAATTCAAGATTATGAGCGCGGTATTATTATTGGTAGTACAACAACTGGTAAGGGTACAGCTCAGGTACAACTTGATACTCTGGCATACGGTCAAGCGACTTTAACTCAGCGTAAGTTCTACCGTATTACCGGTGGTAGTACACAAAATAAAGGTGTAGTGCCAGACATTAAACTCGTCGATATCTATAACGAAGAGTTTGGTGAACGTAAATCGAAGAATGCATTGAAGTGGGATACGATTCCGACTGCACCGTTTAAGCGTGAAGGTTCTGTTCAACCTTATGTCACAAAGTTATCTCAGTCTTCTGAACAACGTGTTGCTGTCGATCCTCAGTTTAAATATTTAAATAAACGTACTGCAATTGCCAAGGTAACAAGTGAGCAAAAGCAAGTCCTACTTGATATTGATAAACGCCGTGCAGAATTGCTTGGTTTAGAGAAGCAGACTCTAGATGCCGAAAATGAACGCCGTGCAGCAAGTGGTCAAAAACCTTTTGCAAACTGGGAAAGCTATCAAGCTTCATTAGATGCTCTAGCTGAATCTCGCGCTAAAATGAAGGCTTCACAACGTCCTGCATTGCCAGAAGAAGAAACTTTTGTGACTGAAGCTGCAAATGTACTCATGGACTATGCAAAATTGCAAAATCGCTAAGCGTTATTAAGTTTTAAGAAAAAAGCATACTGTCATCAGTGTGCTTTTTTTATTTTTCATGTCAGTAAACTGTCATGCATTTATCATCAAAGTGTCAAAAAAAATGCTTAATCTTTAAGCATGAAAATAAATACATTGATGGATGGCGCTATGCAAAGCTCATACGCGACAGCACTATTAAAACAACAGCAACTTCCTGAAAGCTTCCAATTCTATTTTAAACAAAAGCAGCAGTTGTCTAATACTCACTCATTACATGAGTTGGTTCGCCCGCGTTTAAAAATTGCGATTGTTACCGAAACATGGCCACCTGAAATTAATGGTGTGGCACTTTCATTATTACAGTTATGCCAAGGCTTACAAAAGCAGGGGCATAAGATTTTACTGATTCGCCCAGAACAAAAAGCAAAATGCCATGACTTTACACCAGAGCAAGAATGTCTGGTGATGTCGCAAGCGATTCCAAAATATCCGACTTTACAGTTTGGCTGGCCACAATATTTAAAAGTATCGAAAGCTTTTGAAAAGTTTGTGCCAGATGTAGTCCACATTGTGACAGAAGGGCCTTTAGGTTTAACTGCCATGCAGGCCGCAAAAGCAAAAGCTATTCCGGTTTCTAGCGGCTTTCACTCACCATTTCAAGATTTTAGCCGATTCTTTGATTTGGCTTTTTTAGTCAAACCGATTCAAAAATACCTGTGCTGGTTTCACAACAATACTCAAGTGACCTGTGTGCCGAGTAAAGATACACAAGAAGCATTACGAGGCTTCGGTATTACGTGTCCACTGGTTGTTGTTGGGCGTGGCGTAGATACGGCAAGGTTTTCACCAAAGCACCGTTCTGAAAGTTTGCGAAAGCAATGGGATGCCGATGAGAATACTCGCGTTATGCTCTATGTGGGGCGTTTGTCGCCTGAAAAAGAAGTGCAAGTGCTCATTGAAAGCTATGCCAACTTACAAACTGTTCAGCCACATAAAACTAAGTTAGTTATTGTGGGAGATGGCCCAGATTTTGCTCGCTTAAAATCATTGCCTGAAGCGAAGGGGGTTATCTTTACTGGAAGTCTGAGAGGTCAAGATTTGGCAGCTGCCTATGCGAGTGCAGATGTATTCGTATTTGCGAGTCAAGTTGAAACGTTTGGTAACGTAGTTTTAGAGGCAATGGCAAGCGGTTTGCCAGTTATCGCGTATGATTATGCATGTGCACATCAATACTTAACACATGGTGTGAATGGCTGGTTAAGCCCACTTGGACAAAAAAGCCACTTTATACAACAAATTTATCAGCTTCCTTCAGTACAACAACTTAGAGAAATGGGCGTACAAGCCTGTCATAAAGTACAGCAAAGCGGTTGGCAACTTCCGGTTCAGCAATTGGAGCAGGCATTTTATCAGGTAGTGAAGGAGCCCTCTGTGGACTTCACCTAAGTATCCTAAAATAGGAGAATGACCATGAAACTTAAGAATGCAAAAATAAAAATACTCGATTTAGATTTGAGAGGCTGTTTATATCTTAACAATTTCTCTCATTCACAACGTGTTGCCCTTTTTTTTAAAATCATCAGTCGTGTAGGTGATGGTCCATTTTGGTATCTAATGCTGGCAATCGTATGGGGGATGCAAGGCATCACCTATAGCTTGCAAATTATCTACTTGTTACTGGGTGGTTCTGTTGGGACGGCAATCTATAAATTCTTAAAACATAAAACAACGCGACCTCGTCCTTATCAGGTGCATCAGGTGATTGTGCTAGGTGAGAGACCACTCGATCATTTTAGCTTTCCATCTGGCCATACGCTTCATGCCGTGATGGTGACAATTGTCTTGGGCTATATCCAGCCAGTCCTGCTTGCTGCGATGTTTCCTTTCATGGTGCTCGTAGCATTGTCTCGAATGGTGCTTGGTCTACATTACCCAAGTGATGTGATTGTAGGGGCTTTAATTGGCGCTGCTGTGGCAAGTTTAATTATTTTTATTGCTCCACTATTGAACATCGCTTTATAAGCATCGGTAATTTTTATCAGCTTAAGCTAACGATTAGGTTTGTGGATTTGCTAAAGTACACAGTTCTTGATTTAGCAGATTAAACAGATAGGAGCCGCTATGGGCTTACGTTGGACAGATACGATTGATATTGCCATTGAATTGTCAGAAGCACATCCAGAAGTTGATCCGCAATGGATTCGTTTTACCGATTTACATGCATGGGTATGTGCTTTACCAGATTTTAATGATGACCCAAATAAATCGACAGAAGGTTTGCTAGAAGGGATCCAAATGGCCTGGATAGACGAAGTTCGCTAAAAACAGTAGAAAAAATCGCAACTTTTACACATACAAAGCTGATTATTGCCTATGACATCGGTATAATGCGGCAAATTTTTTAAAGTTTAAATCTTAAAATAAAGGAGCCACTCATGGCTATTGAACGTACTTTGTCTATCGTAAAACCTGATGCAGTGTCTAAAAACCACATCGGTGATATTTTTGCTCGTTTTGAAAAAGCGGGTTTAAAAATTGTTGCGACTAAAATGAAACACCTTTCTCAAGCTGATGCTGAAGGTTTCTATGCTGAGCATAAAGAACGTGGTTTCTTTGGTGACTTAGTTGCATTCATGACTTCTGGTCCAGTTGTAGTATCTGTTCTTGAAGGCGAAAATGCAGTTCTTGCACACCGTGAAATCTTAGGCGCTACAAACCCTAAAGAAGCAGCTCCTGGCACTATCCGTGCTGACTTTGCTGTAAGCATCGACGAAAACGCTGCTCACGGTTCTGACTCAGTTGCTTCTGCAGAGCGTGAAATTGCTTACTTCTTTGCTGACAACGAGATCTGCCCACGCACTCGTTAATCGAAAGCATTCAAACCAGATAAGTGGTATACTACTTATCTGGTTTTTTTATTCTCTCAAGAGAATATTGTTTGATTCTTGAACAATATCTTCAGTTTTTTGACATGGTTTAGGTAAATACACATGAGTTCTGCAGAGGTCGTTTCATCTGAAAATCTTGATGGACAGCAGCAATCTTCGTCCACGCTGGTAATCCCTGCTGCCGAAAATAAAGTGAATTTACTCGGCATGTCTCGTACTGAATTAGAAAAATTCTTTGAAGACATTGGTGAGAAAAAGTTTCGTGCCGGACAAGTCATGAAATGGATGCATCAATACTTCATTACTGATTTTGCTGAAATGACCAATATTTCAGGAAAATTACGTGAGAAGCTTGAACAGATTTGTGAAATCAAGGCGCCTGAAGTTGTTCACCGTCATTATTCAAAAGATGGCACACGTAAGTGGGTTTTTCGCGTGGGTGATGGTGCAGGATCTTTGGTTGAAACGGTATTAATTCCTGCTGAAGATAAAACAGGCTTGCGCAAAACTTTGTGTATTTCGTCACAAGTAGGTTGTGCATTGGACTGTTCATTTTGTTCAACAGGTAAACAAGGTTTCCAACGTGATCTAACGCCAGATGAAATCATTGGACAACTCTGGATGGCAAACTATTCTTATATGGAAGAAGTGCCTGTTGCCGAGCGCGAGCGTTCAGTGACCAATGTTGTGATGATGGGTATGGGTGAGCCATTGCTCAACTATGATGCCGTATTAAGCTCAATGCAGATTATGCTTGATGACTTTGCCTATGGCATGTCTAAGCGCCGTGTGACTTTATCAACGTCAGGTGTTGTACCAAAAATTGACCAACTTGCAAAAGACATTGATGTTGCTTTAGCAATTTCTTTAAATGCGCCAAACGATGAATTACGTAACGAATTAGTGCCAATTAATAAAAAATATCCATTGGCTCAGTTGATTGCAGCATGTCAGCGTTATATTGCCAAAGATGGTAATGAAAGTTCACGTAAACATGTGACCATTGAGTATGTGATGTTGGAGGGCGTAAATGATCATCCTGAACATGCACAGCAAATGATTAAATTATTAAAAAACTTACCAAGTAAAATTAATTTAATTCCATTTAATCCGTTCCCGCATGCGCCATATGGTCGCTCAAGCCGAAATCGAATTATCTCGTTCCAAAAAACTTTGTCTGATGCTGGATTTGTGTGTACGATTCGTCAAACACGTGGTGATGATATTGATGCTGCATGTGGACAGTTAGTCGGTCAAGTGGCTGATAGAACTCGTCGTGCTGAACAGTGGCAGAAAAAAGTCACACAGCGTCAAGAGATTTTGCGGACACAAGGATAAATTGAGGGCAGGCTTTGAGTACTCCAAAGTTAAAAACGGTATTTTGTATGGGAGTTGCAGTTGCGCTTTTGGCAAGTGGTTGCCAGACAACGCATACGCAAAAAAAAGACCCAGAAAAAGCGGTAAAGGTGCGTACACAACTTGCTGCTGAACATATCCGTTCAGGTGACTTGGATTCGGCAAAGCGAGCTCTTGATCAAGCTTTAAGTGTAGATAGCCGTGATGCAACGGCAAATATGATGATGGGTATTTTACTACAGCAAGAAGGTAGTAAGCCGAACTTAGAAAAAGCAGAACATTATTTTAAACGAGCAATTTCATCTGAACCAGATAATGCTCAAGCACATAATAACTATGGTACTTATTTATACCAAATGGAACGCTATAATGATGCGATCGAGCAATTCCGTATTGCTGGCACAACATTAGGTTATGACCAACGCTATCAGGCGTTAGAAAATCTGGGGCGTATTTATTTAAAATTGGGTGATGTTGCGAATGCTGAAAAAACATTCAAGCAATCACTCCTTGCTAACCGCGACTCTTATATTTCAATGTTAGAGTTAGCGGAAATTTTTTATTTGCAGCAGCAGATTCCGGCTGCTACACAAATGTATGAGCAATATGTTCGTACAGTGGGGCAGAAAAATCAGGGTGCAAGAGCACTTTGGATTGGTGTAAGAGTGGCTCGAGCCAATGCGGATAAAATGGGAATGCAAGTGTTAGTAAACCAATTACGTGCCTTGTTCCCAGAAAGTCCAGAATATCAACGTTATTTGCAATTACAGTATAGTACTGAGGCCGTATGGAAATAAATCCTAATTCACAGCAGCCAACTGGCTCAAGCTTACCGACTTCTGCTTTAGGAAATATTCAACGTCCTGGTGAGTATTTACGTCAAATTCGAGTTGCTCAGAATAAAGAGTTAGGGCAAGTTTCTTCAGATCTAAACATGCCGGTCAAAACTCTAACCGCTTTAGAGCAAGATGATTATAAGTCATTGCCAGAAGCGACTTTTATCAAGGGTTATTACCGTTCATATGCAAAATATCTAAATACAGATGCGACGGCAATTATTCAGCGCTTTGATGAGATTTATGCAAATGATACCGGGCTTTTACCGAACCATGCTTTAAATAACTCACCAATTAAAATCATGGGTAAACTCCCAGGTTCTAATAGTGACCGTAATAAGAAATGGTTGAAGCGTGCACTGCTTGCAATTTTGGTTATTGCTGTTGTGTCATTGATTGTTATGGGTATTCAAAAATGGACTTCAAAGAAAGAAGATGCTGATTTACCTAAAGCAAATCAATCTAATGTTGAAGTTTTACCTATGAAAGGAAATGCCACTTCAACAGTGGGTGATCAATTGGTGCTAAACTTTAACCGACCAACTTCTGTTCATATTGTTGATGCAACAGGTAAAGTTTTGGCGACAGGTCGTCAGTCATCAATTTTAAATTTAAATGGTGAGTCTCCATTTCAGATTCGTCTTGATGATGCAACTGCTGTGTCATTAAGTTTAAACCAAGAACAGATTTCATTGTCTCCATATACGGTAAACGGTAAAGCTGAATTCCGTTTATCCCGCTAATACCATGAGTTGAGCGATACAATGATAGAGAACCCAATTAAACGTCGACCAACACGTAAAATCCGTGTTGGGTCGGTGTATGTCGGTGGCGATGCACCTATTAGCGTGCAAAGTATGACAAACACTGAAACTTGCGATGTCGATGCAACCGTTGCTCAGATTGAACGTTGCGCTGAAGCAGGTGCTGATATTATGCGTGTTTCGGTCCCATCTATGGAGGCTGCTGAAGCATTTGGCGCAATTCGTAAGCGCGTTTCAGTACCATTAGTTGCCGATATTCATTTTGACCATAGAATTGCCTTAGCAGTTGCAGATTATGGTGCAGACTGTTTACGCATTAATCCGGGGAATATCGGGTCCGACCAGAAAGTTCGTGAAGTCGTTGCTGCTGCACGTCATCATGGCATTTCAATGCGTATTGGCGTCAATGGTGGTTCTTTAGAAAAAGATTTACAAAAAAAATATGGCGAACCTACAGGTGAAGCACTGCTTGAGTCTGCATTACGCCATATTGATATTTTAGATCGACTCAATTTCCATGAATTTAAAGTCAGCGTAAAAGCATCTAATGTATTTTTAACAATGGATGCTTATCGTTTACTTTCAAAACAAATCGATAATCCATTACATCTTGGTGTAACTGAAGCAGGTATTTACCGTACTGGTACTGTGAAATCAGCGATTGCCCTTGGCGGATTATTGATGGAAGGTATTGGCGATACGATGCGTATTTCGCTTGCTGCCGAACCAGAAGATGAAATCAAGATTGGTTTTGATATCTTAAAATCATTAGGACTTCGCTCTAACGGGATTAACTTTATTGCTTGTCCGAGTTGTTCGCGCCAAGAATTTAACGTTATTCAAGTGATGCAAGCTTTGGAGGAGCGTTTAGAAGATATTCGTACTCCAATGGATGTGTCTGTGATTGGTTGTAAGGTAAATGGCCCGGGTGAAGCAAAAGAAGCCGATATCGGGGTTGTTGGGGCTGCGCCTCGCTCACTGGTTTATCGTAATGGTGAAAAAAGCCATTTAATCGATACCGATCAATTGGTTGATGAAATCGAAACAATGGTTCGTCAACGTGTCCAAGAGCTTGAAGAAGCTAAATCTAAAGAAATTATTCGTAGTTCATCATGAGTTCAATTGTCGCAATCAAAGGTTTTAATGACGTCTTGCCAACGCAAACAGTAGCGTGGAGACGTCTCGAGCAATATTTAGCATCTTTAATGGATGCTTATGGTTATCAACAAATTCGTTTGCCGATTATTGAACAAACGGGATTGTTTAAACGTACTATTGGTGATGCAACCGATATTGTTGAAAAAGAAATGTATACCTTTTTTGACAAAGGTAATCCACCTGAGTCGTTAACCTTACGTCCAGAGGGTACGGCAGGTTGTGTTCGCGCTATGCTTGAACATAATTTGTTGCGTGGTGCTACACCGCGTGTGTGGTATATGGGACCTATGTTCCGCTATGAAAAACCACAAAAAGGCCGTTACCGTCAGTTTCACCAGTTTGGCGTGGAAACTTTTGGCGTGGCAACACCCGATATTGATGCCGAATTGATTTTGTTGACTGCACGTTTATGGAAACGTATGGGTGTTGCCGATAAGGTTCAACTTGAGTTGAATACTTTAGGTGAGGCTGATGAGCGTACTGAATACCGCAATGCATTGGTTGCTTTTTTAAACGAGCATAAAGATGCGTTGGATGAAGATTCTCAGCGTCGCTTAACAACAAACCCGTTACGCATTTTAGATTCTAAAATTGAATCTACCCAGAAAATTCTGGAAAATGCACCGAAATTGCATGATTTCTTAAAAGAAGATAGTTTGGATCATTTTAAGCAGTTACAAGATTATTTGACTGCTGCTGGTATCCAGTTTGTAATTAACCAGAAGTTAGTGCGTGGTCTGGATTATTACAACAAGACTGTTTTTGAATGGACGACTACGGCACTTGGTTCACAAGGTACAGTATGTGCTGGTGGACGCTACGACGGTTTAGTTGGCCAGTTAAAAGGTAAGCCAGATCAATCAGTACCAGCTGTTGGTTTTGCTATGGGTATGGAGCGTTTATTGCTTCTACTTGAGCAAGTTGAACAGGCCGAAGTTATTCGTGATTGTGAAGTCTTTTTGGTTGCAGAGCCTGCTTATCAAACCAAAGCTTTGATTTTAGCGGAACAATTACGTGACCAGTTAGAAGCTGCAAATAGCAGTATTCGAATCAAAACAGGTTCGCAAGGCAGCATGAAAAGCCAGATGAAAAAAGCTGATCAGGCTGGAGCACTCTTTGCTTTGATTTTAGGGGAACGAGAGTGGGATGCACAGCAGCTTGCAGTAAAAGAACTAGCAACAGCTGAACAGTCACAAGTCGCAATTGCTGACCTCGTACCATTTTTAATCCAAAAATTTACAAAATAAACTGAAACATCTGGAAAAGGACAATCACATGAGCGTAGGTGATGAAGAACAATTCGACAGCTTAAAGTCGTTCGCCAAAAAATATGGTTCTGCCATGATTAGCGGAATTCTCATTGCGTTGATTGCCTTTTTTGGGTGGACATACTGGCAAAAAAAGAATCTGGCAACTAGCCAAGTAGAAACTGCAAAAGTACAGCAGTTAATGGATGAGGCAAATGCAAGTGCTGATAATCCTAATGCCTTAAGTTCGGTAACTGCGTCGGCAGATAAAATTGTAAAAGATGATATCGACTCTGTTCAGGCAATACAGACTCAGTTTGTATTAGCAAAATTAGCCTATGAAAAACAGGACTATGCTGCTGCTGAAAAAGCATTAAAGAAAGTTGAAAATTCAAAAGTAAAAGATGAAGGTTTGATTCAAGTTGTAAAATTGCGTTTAGCAGATGCACAATTAGCGCAAAATAAATATGATGAAGCACTAAAAACCTTGTCTGGTAACGTCGATCCAGCATTTAAAGCAACAGTAGAAGAGTTACGTGGTGATATCTTTGTTGCTAAGAAAGATGTTGATTCTGCTAAAAAAGCGTATCAGGCAGCCTGGAATTCGTTACTAGAACGTAAACAAGAGCGACAAATTTTACAAATTAAACTCGAAAGTGTTGGCGTTTTAGTTGAAGATCCACAGATTGAGCGCCCAATTTTGGAAACACAGGTGGAAGAGTCTTAATGAATCATAAATTCAAACTGCCTTTGGCAATTGCAATCGCATCGGCTGTACTGGTGGGATGTTCGAGTAATAAAGTAAAAGAAGTTAAACCTAATCCACTACCGAAATTGACCGAGTCGAAAAAGACCTTAACGCCAGTGTTTTCGCGTAGTGTTTCTTCCTCTGATAAGGCTGATCCATTACGTTTGCAACTTGATGCAAGCGATGGTGTGGTTTTCACGCTTGATCCAAAAGGCGAAGTAGCTGCATATCGTGGTAAACAACGTATTTGGGAGAAGAAAGTCAGCAAATTAGGCTTGAGCTCTGGTGTTGAAGCTGCTGAAGGAATTGTTGTTGTTGGTAATAGTAAAGGGCAACTCTTTGCACTAGATCAGGCAACAGGCGAACAGAAGTGGACTGCACAGTTATCGGGCGCATTGTTAAGCCCGTCATTGGTTCAATCTGGACGCGTTATTACCGTTGCGAATGATGGTACTGTATTTGCGCATGATGCTACTTCAGGTCAACAAGTTTGGGCTTATAAATTACCAAATGTCCAATTTAGTTTGCGTGGTCAGGCATCACCAGTGAGCCTTGATCCTCGTACTGTATTAATTGCATCTGCGAATGCGTATGTTTATGCAATTGATACTATTAGTGGTATTCCACGTTTCCAACGTCGTGTTGCAGTAAGCGAAGGTCGTTCTGATATTCAACGTTTAGTCGATATCGAAGGTGATCCTACTGTAGCTGGACAGTTTATGGTAACGACCAGTTTCCAAGGTCAAGTGACTGTAACCGATCTTGCTTCTCAACGTGTAGTTTGGAGTGAAGATTCAAGCAGTAGCAAACGTCCAGAAGTTTATGACAATAAAGTATTTGTCTCTTCAACAGATGGTAAGTTGACAGCTTACGATTTAGGGTCTGGTGAAAAAATCTGGGAAAATGATAGTTTGTTAAACCGCCATTTAAGTAATCCGGTTGTGCTAGGACAAGATCTTGTTGTAGGTGATTTAGATGGCGTATTGCATCTTGTTGAACCAGCAACGGGTAAATTAATTGGTCGTTCAAAAACAAGTGGTGAAGTTAATACATTACGTGTTATCGAGAACCAACTTTATGTTTCGACCAGAAAAGGTGATTTAAGTATTTGGCAGAATCGTTAATTTCGTTCGCTTGTGCTAAAATAAGCGCTTAACAAATTACGCTGTTAAAAATATCGGGGTGTTTGAATTAAATCGGTTCAAAGCCCCGTCTTTTATTATGGTCATCTCTGACCTTAAAATATATCTCCTGTACTGTTTTTAATGCTCATGCCATGAGATATGGCTGGTCTTGAATTAAGGTTATTGTATGAAACCCGTTATTGCGCTCATTGGTCGTCCGAATGTCGGAAAATCAACGTTATTTAACCAGATTACCAAGAGTCGTGATGCACTTGTAGCCGACTTCGCGGGCCTGACTCGTGACCGTAAATATGGTGATGCGACTTATCAGAATAAGTCTTTCATTGTTGTTGATACTGGCGGTATTGGTGAAAATGAAGGCGGTATTGATAACTACATGGCTGAGCAGTCAAAAACAGCGATCAATGAAGCAGATATCATCATTTTTGTGGTTGATGCGCGTGCTGGCTTATTGGCTTCGGACGAACAAATTGCCCGTGAACTACGTACTTTAGGTAAAAAAGTTTACTTGGTTGCCAATAAAGTTGATGGTGTTCATGCAGAAGCTGCGTTGGTTGAGTTCTACAAACTTGGTATGGGTGAACCCTTACAAGTTGCTGCAAGCCATGGACGTGGTGTACAGCAAATGCTTGAGGATGTCTTGGTAGACGTACCTGAAGATGAAAATCCAGAAGAGCATGACAAAGCAACAGGTTTGCGTTTAGCGATTATTGGTCGTCCAAATGTGGGTAAATCGACTTTGGTCAATCGTTTGCTAGGCGAAGACCGTGTAGTGGCATTTGACCAACCTGGTACAACTCGCGACTCTATTTATATCCCATTTGAACGTGATGGTCGTCAGTACACATTAATTGATACAGCAGGTGTGCGTCGTAAAGGTAAAGTTGATGAAATGATTGAGAAATTCTCAATTGTGAAAACACTACAAGCCATTAAAGATGCACATGTGATTGTGGTGGTGTTGGATGCCCGTGAAGGCGTAGTAGAACAAGATTTACATTTGATTGGTTATGCACTTGAAGCTGGTCGTGCCATGGTGATCGCCATTAACAAATGGGACAACATGACCGAATACGATCGTAAACAGTGTAAGTTGGATGTTGATCGTCGTTTTGACTTTATTCCTTGGGCGAAAGTCCATTTAATCTCGGCATTGCATGGCACTGGCGTAGGGGAAATGTACCCAACCATCCATCGTGCTTATGATTCATCACATTTAAAAGTTTCACCTGCGAAATTAACCCAAATCTTAAATGATGCGACTGATGCACATCAACCGCCAATGGTGGGTGGCAAACGTATTAAAATGCGTTATGCGCATATGGGTGGACAAAATCCACCAACGATCGTAATTCACGGTAATAAAGTCGACAAAACCCCAGCGGATTATCGTCGTTACCTTGAGAATGTGTTCCGCAAAGTTTACAAACTGGAAGGAACGCCAGTACGTGTCGATTTTAAAACGTCGGAAAACCCATTTGAAGGACGTAAGTCACAAGTGGATGAGCGCGTTGCGGCACGTAAACGTCGTTATATACAGAAATTCAAAAAAGCTGAGAAAAAGTTTAAACGTTAAGCTTTTTAAAGTTCAAAAACCCAAAGTCTTCTTTGGGTTTTTTATTGCAAATAAATGAGCATGTGCCAAGAGTTATGAAAAAGTGTGAATGATAAACGTAATTTTTTGTAAATTTCATAACGAATGCTATAATCAGCATCTTTATAAAATAATTTATATTTCGACAGAATAATGCTGCTTAGGGTTCACTTTTAGCATGGTAACATTACATCTTGCTCAGCTCACATTTACACATGCTCAGCCCTCATATACAGCCCTTGACTGTATTCCAGCTATGCAGCGTAGACGGTTATCGCCATTAGCTAAACTTGCTTTAAATAGTGCGCTTGGTGCATTAGATGGCAGTAAAGCTGATTATATAGTTTGGGTGTCACGATATGGTGACGAGTCTAAAACGTTGAATATCTTGCAAGATGTTTTAAGTGAGCAAACTCCATCACCTACACAATTCTCAACGTCTGTTCATAATGCAATTTCTGGGCTTTATTCTATTTTATGCCAGGATGACACGCCATCTACCAGCTTAAGTTGTTCGTGGACTGAAAGTTTGATTGAGGCCTATGCTCTTTTAAAGTCAATGAAAGATATCCAGCGGGTATTGGTCGTTGCCTATGATGAACCCTTACCGCAAATTTATGCTGAGGCAGTCAATTTCCCTGCCTATGCGATGGCTGCTGTCGTTACTTTAGAGCAACCTAATTTACAAATTACTGCGTGGACGCATACAGATGAAGCAGATGGTCCTAGTTTTGCTCATTTTTGGCAGGATGCTGACCAGTTAATATCTGCATTTGGGTGGAACAAATGCTAAATCTTAAAAATCTCAAACAAAAGGGTAATTATTGCTGGCGTGTGGCTGCAACTGGTTTTAGTTTTGCCAGTTTCGGTTTGGGTGGTATGGCAATTGCCTCAGTTATCGCCCCAGTACTAAATGCCACAACCTCTGATTCTGAAAAGCGTCAGCAGCGTGCACAGAATGTGATTAAGTATAGCTTTAAAGGCTTTACCGAAATGATGGTCAAACTGGGCATCATGACTTATTCGGTTGAAGGTTTGGAAAAGCTACAGAATAGTCGCCAAGAGCTAGTCATCGCCAATCATCCGAGTTTGATTGATGTTGTAGTGCTAATTGGTATGATGCAGCAGGCTAATTGTGTGGTGAAGCAGTCTCTTTGGTCGAACCCCTTTACCAAAGGACCTGTACAAAGCGCGGGTTATATTTTGAACGCAGGATCTCAGCAATTTGTTGAAGACTGTGTGACGCGTTTGAAAGAAAATAATGCGGCTTCTCTTTTAATTTTTCCGGAAGGAACGCGTACTGAAAAAGGGATGACCCTAAACGAATTTCAGCGCGGTGCAGCCAACATTGCCATTCGTGCAAATGTACCAATTCGCCCAGTAATTATTACCTGTACACCATCGACATTAACCAAGAATGAAAAATGGTACCACGTACCATCTCGACCATTTCATATCGAAGTGAAAGTACTCGATGCTGTACAAGTTTCAGATTTGTTAGATGATTTAACAGTAGGACCTAAACAAGTTCGTCAGTTAAGTCGTAGTTTTTATAAAATTTTTGATGAAGAGTTATCGTGAAATGAGCAATCTTGCTGATGAACTAAAGCAAATGATTATTGATGTTTTGGCACTAGAAGATATCACTATTGCAGATATTGATACAGAAGCTCCATTATTTGGAGAAGGTTTAGGATTAGACTCGATTGATGCACTGGAGTTGGGACTAGCTTTGAAAAAGCGTTACAACATTCATTTAAATGCGGAGTCGGATGAAACCAAACAGCATTTTAAATCAATCCAGAGTTTAGTTGCTTTAGTTGAAGCACAGCAGAAGTCATAAGGAGTATGATGATGTTATCTCAAGAGCAAGTATTAACTAAACTCCGCGAATGGATGGAAGATTTGTTTGAAATTGAACCAGAGTCTGTTCAACTCGATTCAAACTTATATTCAGATCTTGATGTAGACAGTATTGATGCAGTTGATTTAGTTGTAAAAATTAAAGAGTTAACGGGTAAGCAAGTAAAACCTGAAGATTTTAAAAATGTGCGAACCGTACTGGATGTTGTGACGGTTATTCGGAAGATGACTGCTGAATGAAGCTCGTGATTAAAGGGATGATTACAGCACTTTTTGTGTTGTATCCCTTTATTGTGGGTTGGAGTTTGACACACGGTCAATTTGTTTGGGTGAGTGTGTTACTCATCGGATTAGGTGTGGTCAGACTTTTTAGTAAAGGCAACTCATTATTATGGCCTTTAACTGGTTTTGCCATTGTTTGTGGCAGTCTTAGCTTGCTGTCACATAATCATGCTTGGTTAAAGTTATATCCTGTTGGCATGAGTTTGGGGGCATTGGTTATTTTTGCACTGACACTCATCAAACCGCCGTCTATGATTGAACGCTTTGCCCGACTCGTTGAACCTGATTTACCTCTTTCTGGTGTGCAGTGGACCAGACAGGTGACTAAGGTATGGTGCATTTTCTTTTTCTGTAATGCATTGATTGCTTTAAGTACCGTACTTTTTACATCGACTCAGGTTTGGGTCATTTATAATGGCTTTATTTCGTATGTACTAATGGGCATTTTGTTCGTTGGTGAATTTATTTTGCGTAAGCGACATCAGCGTTTACATTCTTCAAATTATTAATTAAAAACTATGCACTGTCATTTTCAAAAATTTATCGATTCAGCTCATCCACTTTGTATAGATGCTGCTCTACATTCGAGCAGTTTTACTCAATTTTGGCAGGATGTTGCTTTGCAAGCCGCTGCAATTGCTCAAATTGAAAATTTGACTTGGGCATTATGGGAAGCAGACAGCTATGAATTTCTGGTTTTATTATTTGCCGCTTTGTTAGCGGAAAAACAGGTACTTTTACCACCAAATCGGGTACGCGAATTAGAACAAGATTTCGCAGCACAGCAGATTTATTTTTTAAAGCGTCAAGATGTTGAAAAAGTTGTTCCTTTATCTTTAATTTTGGATGATGACTTTTTAAAGCAGGCACAACTCTATTTTTATACATCAGGTTCAACGGGAGAGCCTAAAAGAATCCCAAGAACACTCAGACAATTACTCAACGAAGTTCAAGGATTAAGCCAGAGCTTTACTTTCAATGAGCATGCAATTGCGATCGCAACGGTCAGTCATCAGCATATTTATGGATTACTGTTTAAATTATTGCTACCACTAGTGACGGGTCGAAGTTTTTATTCCCCTCAAATGGCATTTCCTGAAGATGTAGTACAGGCTCAAAAACAATTAGAAAAATTGGGATTAAGCAATTATTTGATCTCAAGTCCTGCATTATTAAAACGCTGGACCACAGATGTCATTTTACAAGAATGCCAGATGGTCTTTAGTTCGGGTGGCAAACTGGAAAGTGGTGTTCGTCCTTTATTAAATCGTCCGATTATTGAAGTTTTGGGAAGTTCTGAAACAGGTGGTATTGCCCATCGTGCTCAAGATGAAGATGCTTGGACTGCTTTTAGTAATGTGGCTATTCGGATTGAAGACCAACAGCTCATGGTGAAAAGTAATCATGCCTTTGAGGATGATTGGATTACCACAGGTGATGGTGCAGCATGGTCAGATGCAACGTGTCAGCCTTTTAGGCTTTTAGGACGTACAGATCGAATTGTTAAACTTGAAGAAAAGCGTCTGAGCCTAGATGCGATCGAGCAAAGCATTCAAGCTTTAGATGCAGTACAGCAATGTCATGTACTGGTACTTGAACATGAGCATCGTCAAATATTGGGATGTATTGCTGTTTTAAAAGAAGATGCACGGGAACAGTTACAGCAACTAGGTAAGTCGGCTTTTGTTGGTCATTTAAAACAACAGTTGAAAGACAGTTTGGAAACTATAGCGATTCCACGTCAATGGCGCTTCTTAAGTCAGCTACCGCAAAACTCGCAGTCTAAACTCAATAAAAGCTATTTACAGACTCTATTTAAGCCTATGTTGCAACCTGTGGTTTTGTCGCAGTCTCAAAGTTCAGATGACTATATTCTTAGCCTTGAGTTTCCACCAGAGTTAGCTTGTTTTAAAGGGCATTTCCCAACACAACCTATTTATCCTGGGGTCGGGCAAATAGGTTTTTTACAACATTTTGCTAAATCAATTTGGTCGGACTTCAATTGGTGTCAGGGTTATGAACAGCTAAAATTTCAAAATCTGATCCGTCCTTATGCAATTGTACAACTTAAGCTTTCTCGAAAAGAGCATAAAGTGGGTTTTGAGCTACGCGATTCAGAACAGGTTTTGGCTTCTGGGCGTTTATTATTCGCTTTGCAAACGGAAGTAGAGGGTTAAAAATGCAGACCAACTATGGCTTTGTTATCCCAGTTTATAACCATCCCCATTATTTAGCTGACTTGATTGCCTATCTTGATCGCTTTCATTTGCCGATTGTATTGGTAAATGATGGAAGTGATGATGCTTGTAGCCAGATTTTACGGGCATTGGCCGATCAATATTCCCAAATTCATTTAATTGAACATGAAGTGAATAAGGGCAAAGGGCAAGCTGTGATTACAGGATTACGTGCTGCACATCGATTGGGCTTAAGCCATGCCTTACAACTTGATTCAGATGGGCAACACCACTGGGATGACATTCCTAAATTTATTGAACAGTCCCAGCAACATCCCAAAGCTATGGTGATTGGTCAGCCGTACTTTGATGAATCTATCCCTAAAAAACGGTTGTATGGTCGTTACATTACCCATTTTTGGGTGTGGCTTAATAGTTTATCTTTTGAAATTAAAGACAGTATGTGTGGGTTTAGAGTATATCCACTCGAGAGCACTATTAAAGTTTTGAACAGTGCTAAGTTTCAGCCACGTATGGGCTTTGATAGCGAAATTTTGGTGCGTTTAAAATGGGAAAATACCCAATTTATTAATGTGCCGACACCTGTGGTTTATCCAGAGCAGGGCATCTCTCATTTTCATGTCTGGCGAGATAACTTAGGGCTGAGCAAAGCGCATGCAAGCTTGTTTATGGGTATGCTAATTCGCTTACCGAAGCTGTTAAAACAAAAGCTGCAAGGTTAATTATGTCAGATTCAGCTTCTCCAAAATGGAATGACATTAAAGAGCGAGGAGGCATGGTGCCCCTCATGCTCATGTTGTGGTTTTACCGTTTTGGTGGACGTTGGTTATGCAAGTTGGTGATGTACTTTGTCATTATGTGGTATTGGCTGTTTGCCGCCACAGCACGACAAGCTTCCTTAATTTATTTACAAAAACTGCATCATTTTGCTGGAACACAGTCTCCCTTTACCCACGAACCAACTTGGGCAAATAGCTATACGCATTTTATGCAATTTGGTGAATGTATTTTAGATAAGATTGAAGGTTGGCTAGGTCATATCTCAGAGCAAAATCTAGAAGTTTTTGGGCATGAAAACTTTTCTCGGCACTACCAAAAAGGGGCGCTGATTGTGGTTTCCCATTTTGGCAATATTGAATTGCTTCGGGCAATTAAGTCAGAACATCCGCAGAAAATTAACGTACTGGTTTATCAAAAACATGCGACCAAGTTTAATGAGTTTTTGAAAAAGCTAAATGATAAGGCCGATGTTTGCTTATTGCCCGTCGATGAGTTGGGTATTGAAACCGCTATGATTTTACAAGACAAAATGCAACAGGGTGAGTGGGTGATTGTTGCTGCGGACCGTGTACCCGTGCAGTCAGATCGTGTACAGCATGTTGACTTTTTAGGGGAATCAGCAGCCTTTCCACAAGGCGCATGGATCTTGGCAAATTTACTGAAAGTACCTGTTATTGCAGTGTTTTGTTACCGAGTGCAGCAACAGTTCCAAGTTCATATTCATTCAATTGCCGAGCAGATAAATTTACCCCGCGCTAACCGTATTGAAAGTATGCAAACCATAACTAAAACGTATGTTGCCGTATTAGAACAGCATTGTCTGCGTGCCCCTTATCAATGGTTTAATTTTTATAATTTTTGGACGAAATAACATGCGTGTGTTAACCGTAGGTGAACAGCCACTGAGTATTGAAGATGTCGTTTCGGTCGCAAGAGGCGAATGTCAGGTTGCTTTACCTGAGTCATCTTCATGGCGTGGCCTAATTCAAAAAGGCGCTGATTTTCTTGATCAGTTACTTGAAGAAGAAGGTGTCATTTACGGTGTGACCACGGGTTATGGTGACTCGTGTTTAGTTGAAGTGCCATTACATCAGGTTAATGAACTACCACTGCATCTTTCACGTTTTCATGGTTGTGGTTTAGGTGAAAACCTAGATGTGATCACTGCACGTGCAGTAGTGGTGACGCGTTTATGTTCGTTGGCTCGTGGTTATTCAGGTGTGTCTTTGGCATTGCTTGAACGATTGGTTTGGCTACTCAATGAAAATGTGATTCCAGTCATTCCATCTGAAGGTTCGGTGGGGGCAAGCGGTGATTTAACGCCGTTGTCTTACATTGCTGGAACGTTAATCGGGGAGCGTGATGTCTATATTGATGGAAAAATTACTCCTGTTGCTCAAGTGTATGCCGAAAAAGGTTTGCAACCATTAACACTCAGACCTAAAGAAGGTTTGGCGCTTATGAACGGCACTGCCGTGATGACAGCGATTGCTTGTTTAAATTATAAAAAAGCAGAGCAGATTGCACTCGCAAGTACTTTGATTACAGCTATAAATGTGCTGGCCTTGGAAGGTAATCCTAGTCATTTCGATGAAGTACTGTTTGCACAAAAACCTCATCCGGGGCAGCAGCAAATTGCAAAGCAATTACGTGACTGGCTTAACAGTGAAGTACAAACAGCACATCAAAGCCCGCGCCTACAAGATCGTTATTCGTTGCGTTGTGCACCGCATATTATTGGTGTGTTTGAAGATTCAAAAGTATGGTTACGTCAGTTTATTGAAAATGAGCTGAACTCAAGTAACGACAATCCATTGATTGATCCTGTAGGCATGCGTGTGTTGCATGGCGGTCATTTTTACGGCGGGCACATTGCACAAGCAATGGATAGCTTAAAAATTATGATTGCCAATATTGCTGACTTGATGGATAGACAGATTGCACAGCTAGTCGACCATAAAATGAATCATGGTTTACCACGGAATTTAACAGGTGCAACGGCTGAACGTTTACCACTCAATCATGGTTTTAAAGCCGTACAAATCGGGGTGTCCGCGTGGACGGCTGAAGCCTTGAAAAACACTTTGGCAGCTTCAATTTTTTCACGTTCAACCGAATGTCATAACCAAGACAAAGTCAGTATGGGAACCATTGCTGCACGTGATGCGAGCCGTGTGATCACCTTAACCCAGCAAGTAATTGCAGCCCTCTGCTGCGCTAGTGTGCAGGCGATTCATCTGAAAGGTTTAACAGCACAGTTAAGCCCAACATTGCAGGCATTTATGCAATGGACCTTACAAAGCTTTGCATTTGTCGAAGAAGACCGACCATTACAAACCGAATTACAACAGATTGTTGATCGTTTAGACCAACTTGAATTGTTTAATCAACCAGAATTTATGGGATAAGGTGAGCCAATGCATGCAGATGTAATCATTGAAATTCCATTTCATGATGTCGATACCATGAATGTGGTTTGGCATGGACACTATTTAAAATACTTTGAGATTGCGCGCTGTAAATTGCTCGATCAATTTCATTACAACTATATGCAGATGAAAGAATCAGGCTATGCATGGCCTGTGATTGAAAGCCATGTTCGCTATGCATACGGTATTGAGTTTGAACAAAAGATTCGGGTTCGCGCCATTTTAAAAGAATGGGAAAACCGCTTAAAAATTGATTATTTGATTTTTGATGCTGAGTCTGGGAAACGCTTAACCAAAGGTTATACCACACAGGTGGCGGTGAATATTGAAGCCCGTGAAATGTGTTTTCAGTCGCCTCAGGTTTTGTTCGATCGTTTAAATGCGTGGTCTGAGTTTCAACCGAAGAGGAATACGTGATGTCTCAATTCATCAAAACTTTAGGTTTAGGTACTGCTGTTTGGATGGGTAGTTTAAGTGCTGTCTATGCAGCACCGGCACAGATTGCTCAAATTTTTCAGCAATTGTCACAGTCTCCTACCGTTCGTGCTGATTTTGAACAGCAAAAAAAACTGCCGTCGTTGAATAAAACATTTGTGTCGAACGGCTCGTTATTGTTCGCAAAATCTTATGGCGTGGCATGGCAAATCAAACGCCCAGTACAAGCAGATTTGATTGTTACCCCAACCAAGCTAGTGCAAAAAACGCAGCGTACATTTAGCCAAATTCAGGTGGATCAATCACCTTATAGTTCGGTCGCGACATTATTTTTGCAGCTCATGTCTGGCAATGAACAGGCCTTGGCAAAGAATTTTAATGTAGTAAGTGTGAACTATAGTCCAGCGGGTTGGAGCATGAGCTTAACTCCGAAAAGTAGTCTGTTTAAAAAGCTGTTTGTGCGTGTTGATGCGCAAGGGCAACAGTACGTTAACCAAATTGTGATTACCGAAAAAGCCAATAATTTGACGACCATTCGCTTTAGTCACCAGACTTCTCAACCGACGACTCTAACGGCTGCTGAGCATGCGCTTTTCCAACTGGCAAAATAAGTTCACCGCGCTTTGGTTAATTGCTCTCCTGCTTATTGCAGTGGGGTTAGGCGTGACTTGGCTGAATAAAGATATTCATATTCAAACCAATATTTTTGCGTTATTGCCTAAAGTTCAGCAAGACCCAGAACTTGCACGTACTCAGCAGTACATGAATGAGCAACTTAACAATAAAGTATTTGTCGTTATAGATGCTAAAGATGAGACTGCGATACAACAGGCAACCAATTTTTTAACAGCGCAAGCTAAGCAAAGTGCGCTATGGCAGCCACTCAAACCACAGCTTGATTTTGATCAATTTGCAAAACAGTTGTATCAACATCGAGCAGGTTTATTGAGTGCTCAAGATCAAGCCTTATTACAAAAGCTGGATTACGAGGCACTGACGGAACAAAGTCTGATGCAGATGATGAGTCCCGGCATGCCTGTCACTGCTGAGTCACTTAAGCAAGACCCGCTATTATTGTTCCCTCGTTATGCGATGCAGTTGGTGAATCCGTCACAACAAGATATTGAAATGGAGCAGGGCTTTGCAACCATTCACCATGAGCAAGGTATCTCTCGGCTTTTCGTATTACAGTTAACCCAAAGCCCATACAATATTGATTATCAAGAACAGATATCGAACTGGATTGAGCAAACTAAGCAAAAGTTAGCTGCAATTGGATTAAAATCTCATTGGACTGGAACTATTTTATTTTCAAATTTTGGGACGCAATCAGCTAAACAGGAAATCTCAACTATTGGTGTTGGCTCTACATTGGGCTTAATTTTTCTGGTTTGGTTTGGCTTTCGTTCATTGCGACCCTTGGCAACCGAATTTATTGCTGTTTCGACTGGAAGCTTTGTTGCATTTGCAGTCACGCATTGGATGTTTGGTGAAATTCACCTCATGACATTAGTGTTTGGTGCGAGCCTGATTGGTGTTTGTGTCGATTTTTCATTTTATTTTATGGCGATGCAATCGCAGCACAGACAGCTTGGCGGTTTTCAAATTTTAAAACCACTATTGCCAAGCTTGTTTATGGGCTTAATGACCACATTGGTTGCTTACATTTTCTTGAGTTTTACCCCATTTCCAGGGTTCAAGCAGATTGCAGTCTTTTCAATTGTTGGCTTAACTGCGGCTTGGATCAGTAGTGTACTGCTATTACCAAGGTTACCTGCCCTAAATGCTCAGCCAGCCATACGAGTATTATCGTGGATTGGACAAGCACGGTTATGGTTTCAACAACGAGCTAAAATACGTTATGGCTTAATTGCAGCCATTTTAGCAGTGGGTACGGTGAGTCTTTTCTATCTCAAAAGTAACGATGATATCCGTAACTTACAAGGTATGGACGCCAGCTTAAAGCAGCAGGACCAAGCGGTTCGTGAGCAATTTGGCCAACAACAAAGCAGTGATTATTTTGTAGTACGAGCAGCATCTGCAAATGAAATGCAGCAACAAGAGAAGCAACTGATTGGACACTTGCAACACTTACAGTCACAAGGAAAAATCAGTGCATTTCAAGCTCTGGGGCAATGGATTCCACCATTGGCAGAGCAGCAAAACAATGTACAACTATTAAGAAATATTCCAAAAGCAACTTTGCAGCAATATGCCCAAAGCATGGGGCTAAATGTCACAGATGTTTTACAGTGGCAACAGCAACTGGCAACACAACCACTATTAGATTTTTCGGTATTTAAAGATCATCCTTTAGCTTTTTTACAGCCTCAAGCCAATGAACGATTAGTGATGGTGACAGGGGTGAAACAACCTGAAGTGTTGAAGCAGCTTCAGAATGATCACATACATTTCCAGCAACCGATTACTGCAATGTCGGAAATGTTTGCTGAACATCGAGTGCAGGCTCAACATCTCCTCATTTATGCCTTAATTGGTCTGGCGGTTGGTTTAGCGCTTATTTATGGTCTAAGTTCGATTGTGCCTTTGGTTCTGCCAGTAAGCTTGGCATTACTGAGCACTTTTGCTGTTCAGGCATGGTTAGGTGTCGAGATTAATCTGTTTAGTATTATGGCGACTTTCCTAATTATCGGGATTGGTGTCGATTATGCAATTTTCTACCGACATGGACATGACCATCCACAAGTGGTTGGAATGGCTTTATTTTTATGTATGATGTCGACTTTACTTGGCTTTGGATTACTTTCATTTAGCCATACTTATGCAATTCATTGTTTTGGCTTAACGGTTTTATTCGGGGTTATTTTCTCATTTATCTATGCGACTTTGTTAACCCCCGCAGATGAAAAACATATCGTGAATTTACAAGACCATTCATAATTTGAATAAATTAAAAAGGAAATTGTGCTATGAGCACTATAGAAAAAATTGACGTCGTAATTATTGGGGCTGGACCATCAGGTAGTTCTGCTGCGGCACTTCTTCGAAAAAAGGGTTATACCGTTACGGTCATTGAAAAACAGCATTTCCCACGTTTTTCGATTGGTGAGTCATTGTTACCGCAATCCATGGCATTTTTAGAAGAGGCTGGTTTACTTGAAACGGTCCGTGAGCATGTTGATCAATACGCTTTTCAATTTAAAAATGGTGCGGCTTTTTTACGCGGTAAACAACGTAGCTTTTATGACTTTACAGAAAAATTTACGGATGGACCGGGAACTACTTGGCAGGTTCGCCGTGCAGATTTTGATAATTTGCTTGCAAAGCAGGCTCAAGTTTATGGTGCCGACATACGCTTCGGGCATGAAGTCTTAGATGTTGATGTTGCATCTGAACAGCCCGTACTTACTGTATTAGATGAAGAACAACAGCGTTATCAGATTCAAACTAAATTCTTGTTAGATGCGAGTGGTTTTGGGCGGATTTTACCAAAGCTTTTAGATTTAGAGAGCCCATCAAATTTTCCAGTACGACGTGCGCTGTTTACCCATATTGAAGATGGTATTACAGACGACCCTGAGTTTGACCGCAATAAAATCTTAATTACTGTGCACGAAAAAGATCATCGCGCATGGTATTGGCTGATTCCATTTGCAGATGGACGTGCTTCTTTTGGTGTCGTTGCAGAACAAGATTTTTTTGACAAATACACAGTCGAAAATGCTGAAGATAATGAACCTGAGGCAATGCTTAAGCGTATTTTAGCCGATGAGCCAAGCTTGTCACATGTATTGCGCCGTGCAAGATTTGATACACCAGTACGCACCTTGGTGGGTTACTCAGCGAATGTAAAACACTTGGCAGGTCACAACTATGCACTATTGGGTAATGCTGGTGAGTTTCTAGATCCCGTCTTTTCATCGGGTGTGACAATTGCTCTAAAATCTTCCAGCTTGGCTGTACCTTTGGTTGAACGAGTTTTACAAGGTGAGCAAGTCGACTGGTTAGAAGAATATGAAAAACCATTACGCCGTGGTATTCAGGTGTTTCGTGCCTATGTTGAGTCATGGTATGAAGGCGAGTTTCAAGATGTAGTGTTCTCACAAAATCAGAATGAAGGCATTCGCCGTATGATTTCTTCATTACTGGCTGGTTATGCGTGGGATGAAAAAAATCCAATCCATAAAAATGCCAAACGTAGACTTACTACTTTGGCAGAATATTGTCGTGAGGGCTTGGCGCAAGAACAGGCACTTGAGGGCTAATCATGCAACGCAAATGGGCAACGATATTACTCAGTAGCTTTTTATTTTTAAATGGTTGTCAGGTCATGCCACATGCCAAAGGGCTGCAAAGCCCACTATGGCAGGCACAAGCTTATCAACGGCAAGATCAGGTTGAAGTTCAGTGGAAGCAGCAAAGTTTTAGCTTCTTGTTATACCAACAGCAAAAGGGTGCTGTACTGGATATGGTGGCTTTGAGCCTGACAGGTCAACAATTGTTTAAGCTACAGTTTGATGGACATCGTGTTCATGTTGAACAACGTATTAATCAAATGCGTTTATTGCCTTTTGAGTTTGTGGTACGTGACCTTTTGTTTGCGACATACCCTCAATTTTCGCATTTAGGGCAGCAAGCCGTAGAGATGAAACACCAAGCTGGCATGCAAGTTGTCTATATTGAAAAGCAGCCTGTGTTGCAGCTTAAACAAGGGCAAGGAAGCATTGAATTGATTAATCAACAAGTCCCTTATACCATGACGCTGAGTTCGATTGAAAATACGTTGCAGACAGAAGAAAGTCCTACACCATGAAACATTTACCTTCAGAAAATGCAGCCACAATGGCAGTAGGCATACAATTAAGTGTCGGTTTATCTGCATTAGGTTGCGAACTTAATCAAATCAAACAGGCATTACAACAGCCACAGCAAACCTTAAGTCTGCGAGATGATTTAATTGCTGATCGTAATGTTTGGGTGGGGCAATATACACATCCCTTATGCTCGAATGTACCAGACACCTTACAGTCTGTAGATTCACGTAATCTACGTTTTGCATTAACTGCATTATTCGAAGTCGAAGCAGCGTTAAGAGACTATACGGCATCCTTTGAAAATAAACGTTTGGCCATTGTGGTGGGTACATCCACTTCAGGTATTGCAGATAATGAATTATTACTTAAGCAATATTTTCAAGGGAAAACTGATCTTTCAATATCTCACTATCCTCAGGAAATGAGCTGTTTAGCAAAAGCATTGCAGCAGTACTTAGGATGGGAAGGGCCTGCATATACTATTTCAACCGCTTGCTCTTCAAGCGCTAAAGCATTAGCCGCGGGTCAGAGATTACTTCATGCAGATTTAGCTGATGTTGTACTGGTGGGGGGCGTCGATACCTTGTGTCAGTTGACACTCAATGGATTTAATAGCCTAGAAAGTTTATCTGAACAGACTTGCCAACCCTGCGGTGTGAAACGTGATGGCATTAATATTGGTGAAGCTGCTGCATTTTTTGTATTAAGTAAAGCCACTGCTCCTGTGATGTTAATGGGTGCTGGTGAATCGATGGATGCATGGCATATTTCGGCTCCACATCCAGAAGGCAAAGGTGCAGCATTAGCCATGCAACGCGCATTAGATATGGCTCATATTTCAGCTCAAGAAGTTGGTTATATCAACTTGCACGGCACAGCAACTCCACAAAATGATGCGATGGAAATTAAGGCTGTACGACAAGTTTTTGGTGATTATCAAGTTGCTTTAAGTAGTACCAAACACAAAACTGGACATTGTCTTGGTGCAGCAGGTGCTATAGAAGCTTTTATTTGTGAACAAGTTCTAAAAGATCAAAGTTGGTTGCCATTGCATCAAAATGTTGAGATTGATCCGGATTTGGCTGACCAAAACTATGTGCAAGATGCTGAACTAAAACAACCCATTCGCTATGTGATGAGTAATTCTTTCGCTTTTGGGGGAAGTAATATTAGTCTTGTTTTTGGAGTGAAGCCCTGATGAAACTTGATGCAATTCAATATATTCCTCATGAGCAGCCTATGGTTTTTATTGACCATTTAACTGATGTTGCGGAAGGGCGGGCACAAGCAGAACTCACGATTACACCCGAGCTGATGTTCTGTGAAGCAGAAGGTTTGCCGACATGGGCAAGTATTGAAATTATGGCACAAACCATCAGCGCTTATTCAGGCTGGCAAGGTCAGCAGTCAAAACAAGCGCCAAAAGTCGGTTTTTTATTGGGAACACGTAAGTTAAATTTACCGATCCCTTATTTCGCTTTAGGTTCACGATTGATCATTCAAATAGAACAACAATATTTTCATGAAGGACTTGGGCAATTTTCCTGTGAAATCCAATATGCTGAACACTGCATTCAGGCAACGTTAAGTGTATTTGAGCCAACAGAAACACCATTTGAATAACCACAAAGAATTAGGAATACATTGTGACAAGACGAATTTTAGTAACGGGTTCAAGTCGAGGAATTGGGAAAGCGATTGCATTACAACTTGCAAAGGCGGGTTTTGATGTAACTGTGCATGCCCGTTCGCGTCAGGCAGATGCAGAACAAGTTGTACAAGAGATTCAAGCGTTAGGACAAAATAGCCATTATTTAATGTTTGATGTCACTGAACGCCAAACCGTTCAACAGATTTTAGAACAAGATGTAGAACAGCATGGTGGATTCTATGGTGTTGTATTGAATGCTGGTCTTACCCATGATGGTGCTTTCCCAGCTTTAACAGATCAAGACTGGGATGAAGTTATTTCGACTTCCTTAGATGGTTTTTATAACGTATTAAAACCATTAGTTATGCCAATGATCCATTTGCGTAAAGGCGGTCGTATCGTCACGTTATCTTCGGTTTCTGGCATTATGGGTAACCGTGGTCAGGTTAACTACAGTGCTGCAAAAGCAGGATTGATTGGTGCGACCAAGGCCTTGGCACTCGAATTAGCCAAGCGAAAAATTACCGTGAACTGTGTAGCACCCGGCCTGATTGAAACGGAAATGGTTACGGATGAAGTCAAAGAGCATGCACTTAAAATGATTCCGTTACAACGCATGGGACAAGTCGATGAAGTTGCTAGCGTGGTGAAATTCTTGTGTTCAGATGAAGCTTCTTATGTGACACGACAGGTTATTTCTGTGAATGGGGGACTCATTTGATGAAACGTGTTGTTGTGACAGGAATGGCTGGAATTACCTCTTTAGGTGAAACCTCTGATGAGATTTTTGCCCAATTTGAAGCTGCCAAAAGTGGTATTCGTTACATGCCGGAATGGGAACAGTATGTTGACCTTCGGACTAAGCTTGCTGGACCTGTTGAAACTTTTCATGTTCCAAAACATTTTAACCGTAAGGTTACTCGTGGTATGGGGCGTGTAGCGCTTATGTCTGTGGTTTGTGCCGAAACTGCTTTGCAAGATGCTGGCTTGCTTGGACACGAAATTTTGTCTAGTGGTGAAGCGGGTGTTGCATTTGGTTCTTCTGCGGGTAGCGTAGAGGCCGTGGGTGAGTTTGCAAGCATGTTGCTTCATCAGAGCATGAGTAAGATCAATGCAACAACCTATATCCGCATGATGGCCCATACAAGTGCGGTGAACATGACCGTGTATTTTGGTCTAAAAGGGTTAACTTTACCGACCTCAAGTGCATGTACTTCTGGCTCTATGGCCATTGGGCAAGCCTATGAAGCAATTAAATATGGCAAACAACAGGTCATGATTGCAGGTGGTGCAGAGGAACTCAGTGCGGCAGGTGCTGCGGTTTTTGATGTATTGTTCGCGACCAGTGGAATGAATGACCAACCAGAAAAAACACCACGCCCATTTGATGCTAAGCGAGATGGATTGGTGATTGGTGAAGGGGCTGGCTGTTTAATTTTAGAAGAATACGAACATGCCAAAGCTCGAGGTGCCCATATCTATGCAGAAGTGATTGGCTACGGTAGCAATACTGATGGTCAACATGTCACTCGCCCCGAGTCAGAAATGATGGGTCGCTGTATGCAATTGGCACTTAAAGATGCATCTGTAGAAGCTAAAGACATTGCTTATGTAAATGCGCATGGCACCTCAACTGATCAGGGTGATGTGGCTGAAAGTCAGGCGACAGCAGCAGTTTTGGGACGTAAGCCTATCAGCTCTTTAAAAAGCTATTTTGGACATACGCTAGGGGCATGTGGGGCTATTGAAGCTTGGCTGAGCATTGAAATGATGAATCGTGGCCGTTTTATTCCAACTTTAAATCTAGATAAAGTCGATCCACTGTGCGGCGATCTGGATTATATCGTTCAGCAGCCAAGAACTCTGGATGCTGACATTATTATGAGCAATAACTTTGCTTTTGGCGGAATTAATACTTCGCTTATTTTTAAACGTGTTAAACAATAAGGAACACAACAATGTTAAATAAAAAACTTTTATTTGTAGCAATGCTAAGTGCGGGTTTTACTGCCACTGTTCAGGCTGGAGATGAAGTACATCAGTTGAATTTTAAAGAAGCTGTAGACCGTGCAGTTGCAGATGGCACTTTAGATGGTTCAGTAAAGTTTTATTTAAAGGGTACAAAGTCTGGTGGTAAAGTCATTCAAAAAGATGCGGTGACCAATAAAAAGACCAATGGTTTTGGTAAGTCAGCAGCAACGTCTTGTGATTGGGTTTTACGTTCAGCACTCATCCAAATGCAAAACAATGCTAAAGCACAAGGTGCAAACGCTGTTACTAATATTGTGAGCTATTTTAAAGCCAATGAAACCACAAGTACGACAACTTACGATTGCTATAAAGGTGCCATGATGGCGGGGGTTACCTTAAAAGGCGACGTGGTTAAATTCTAATTAATTTTAAATAAGGTCGGGATAATGTCTAAGCGTAATATTGAAGTCTACACCCAGACATTGTCCCAGCTTCTTTTAAAATCTAAACAAGATTTCCCTGACTTTCGTACATTTAATCATTATAAAAAACAGCAAATACATAACATTAGAAACGAGCTGATAGCACAGAAATTGCAAATTACAATAACGGATTTAGCGTTTGCAAAGCATGAGCATGGCAAGCCATATTTATTGAATCACGATTTAGATTTCAATCACTCTCATAGCCAACAATATTATGCTTTAGCGATGAGTCAGCATGTTAAAGATATCGGTGTCGATGTTGAAGAACTAGACCGTAAAGTTCGTTTAGAAGCTTTAGCCCAGCATGCATTTCACCCTGATGAATATGAAACGTGGCTAAGCTTAGAGCAAGACAGAGAATACTGGTTTAAAGTTTGGACGACTAAAGAGGCTGTTCTAAAAGCCTCGGGCCTCGGCATAAGGTTAGATTTAAATACTTTAAATACTCAGGCACATCCTACAGACAATGGCGGAATATGTTCTCATCCACTTATTGGGACATTTGCTTATCAAAACTTCGTTCTGGGTAATATGATGCTAACAGTGGCATGGCGCTCAGAATTATCTTGCCGCGGTTTTCAATTTCCAACTATTCAGCTTCATTCACTTGATTCTTAATAAGTGAAATAGCAGACATAAAAAAACCGCGAATTACGCGGTTTTTTAGTTTAGAACAAGCTAAAAAATTAAGCTTGACCTTCAACAGCTTGAGCACGTTGCATATTTGCTTCGAACTCTGCATCAAAGTTGATTGGTGTAAGAAGTAACTGTGGGAAGCTACCTTTAGTCACTAAATCATTTACCGCTTCACGTAAGAACGGGAACAATATATTTGGGCAATAAGCGCCTAAAATATACGGTAAGCGATCTTCTTCGATGTTATCAATCAAGAAAATACCTGATTGAGTGATATCTACAATGAACGCTGTTTCGTTGTCGTTATCGGCTTGTACCACAACTTTTAAAGAAACTTCAAAATGAGTTGGATCAATTTTTTCTGCAGCAGAAGAAAGATTGATATTGAGTTCAGGTTGCCATTGTTTAGTAAAAACCTGCGCCCCAGGAACCTCAAAAGAAATATCTTTTGTATAAATACGCTCTAAAGCTAATTGTGGTTGAACTTGTTGTTCTTCGCTCATTGTTTTTTCCTTAATATGGATGCGATGTTAAGCCAATAATTCGTCGAGTTTACCTTCACGCTCTAAAGCATAAAGTTGGTCAAAACCGCCAATAAACTGATCGTTAATAAAAATTTGTGGGACAGTACGATGATTCGTGCGTTGCATTAATTCAACACGTACTTCCGGTGCTTCAACGGAAAGATTTACTTCTTTGTAAGCAATACCTTTACGCTCAAGTAACTGTTTAGCTCGAACGCAATACGGGCATACAGAAGTTGAGTAAACAATGACATTTGCAGTCATAATAATTCTCCTTAAGCTTTTGGTTTGCTTTTTACAAGAGGTAAGCCTTGTGCTTTCCAGTTACTAATACCACCATCAAGACGATAGCTGTCATGGTGAGCAACTTTTTGCAAAGCACTACCAGCAACTTGCCCGAGGTTGCAAATAAATACCAATGGACGCTCACTTGCTTTTAATTCATCAGCATGACTTGCAATTTGGCTGAAAGGAATATTGCGGCTGCCACTAATATGACCTTCACGGAAGTCTTTACTATCGCGCAAGTCGATCAGTATGGCATTTTTCGCTTTCACTAAAATACCAAGCGACTGTGGTGAAATTTTACGACCGTTACGTTGACCTTCAAAAATGAAGAACAACACGACTAAGACTCCGAGCGTACCAAACAAAATGGGGTGATTCCCCATAAACTCTAACCAGCGTTCCACAAGTCACCTAAAAAAAATTAAAAACAAAATTGACCTAGAGTATAGCGTATATAGATGGTGATCAAAATCACCACTTCAAGTGCAAAGCGGACAGAAAATTAGTTTTTTTGCTGTGCTTCTTGAATCTCATCATTTAAACGCAAAAAGCTATCTAGGCGCCGTGGCAAAATTTCACCAGATTCTACAGCGTGTTTTAGCCCACAGTTCTTTTCATGAGTATGGGTACAATTACGGAATTGGCAAGAACCTAAATGTGCTTCAATTTCTGGAAAGCCCATACGAATTTTTTCTAAATCAAGATGCCAAAGCCCAAATTCACGAATTCCCGGTGAATCGATTAACGCGCCATTTTTACCGAAATTCATTAAACGTGTAGAGGTTGTTGTGTGTTGACCAAGTGCAGAGTTTTCAGAAATAATATTTGTTTTTTGCTCTGCATCTGGAATTAATACATTAATTAAAGAACTTTTCCCTACACCCGATTGGCCAACGAAAGCTACCGTTTCGCCATCTAAACGTTCAGATAAAGCAGAGATATCTCCCTTTTTAGACTGACAAATCATCACCTCATAACCCAAAGTTTTATATTCTTCTAATAGCGTAAGAATTGGGTCATTTTCAGTGATTAAATCTGATTTATTTAAGACTAAAAGTGCAGGAATGTTAGCGTCTGCGCAAGCCACTAAATAACGGTCGATTAATGTCGGAGCTGGTTCAGGAAGGGGAGAAAATACAATTACAATCAAACTGATATTTGCTGCAACTGGTTTAACCTTGTGATAACGGTCTGGGCGGGTAAGTAATGAGTTGCGTGGATGAATGGCAGTAATAATGCCTAAACCCGTGTTCGGGTCTGCTTGCCATTTAACTCGGTCACCAGTCACAAGTAACTCAAGGTTAGTTCGAGTATGACAGCGCCATACGCTTTTGAGCTCGATAGGTTTCCAGAATGGTTCTGGCTCTCCTTCGGCAACTTGAAGTTTTTCTGGGTGATGCTCAGGTACAGAGAGTGCCTGTACTTCGAGTTGGCGCCCATAATGTTGTACAACGAGTCCGTCCAGATCTTGTGAAGTATCGGCCTCTTCTTGGCGAGTTTTGTGCTGTTTTTCAATACGACGTTGCTGCTGTTCAGTTAAACGACGCTTACGAATTAAAGCCATTCATATCCCAAAAAAACCACTGTTTGAAGATGGCAAAAATAGCATGAAGCGGCTATAGAATTACAGCGCAGATGCAAGAAATTTGCTACTATTGATGTTTTTACGGCATTTTAGAACGTACATACATGAGCAGTACTTTAAATACACGATTAATTTGGATTGATCTGGAAATGACCGGTTTAGATACCGATAATGACCAAATTATTGAAATCGCAACAATTATTACAGATGATAATTTAAATGTACTTGCCGAAGGTCCGGTCTTGGCTGTCCATCAACCTGATCGTATTTTAAATGCAATGGATGAGTGGAATACCCGCCAACATGGACAATCTGGGTTAGTTGAACGAGTTCGTCGTAGCAAATTGACAGCTCGTGATGCTGAGCTACAGACTTTAGAATTCCTAAAAAAATGGGTCAACCCAAAAGTTTCACCGATGTGCGGTAACTCGATTTGTCAGGATCGCCGTTTCTTACATCGTCTTATGCCTGAGCTAGAGCAATATTTCCATTATCGTAATCTTGATGTATCTACCGTAAAAGAACTTTCAAAACGCTGGCGCCCTGAAATTATGAGTGGTCTGAAAAAGAATGCATCGCATTTGGCAATGGATGATATTCGTGACTCAATTTCTGAGTTGAAATATTACCGTGAATACTTCTTTATTATGAATACTGATGGTAAAGATTGATTACGTTGTATATGTAATATGAAAGGGGGCTGCTGCCCCTTTTTTTATTGCTTAAAGGACATTGTTACAATAATGCCGAGAGCCTGATTTGGCTTTCATATTCATTTTGCTTAAAATGATGTTTTAAATTTTTATTATAAAAAGAGAGCATTTATGCAAAGTAATAACCCGATACTGACACGTGTTGAAACGGTCAGTGACTATAGTCAACCAATGACTGTGCAAGGTGCGATTCAAAAATCTGTTATGTTGACGGTCATTGCAGCGGCTGTGGGCATTGCTTTATTTTTCTACGCAGCTTTTACTGCAAATGTTGCTATTGCCTATGCGGGTGCTATTGTTGGTGCAATTGGTGGCCTGGTTTTAGCTTTGATTGCCACATTTAAACCGACAACTGCACCAACCTTAGCAATTCCATATGCTTTATTTGAAGGTGCATTTTTAGGCGGTATTTCTTTTACTTTTCAAATGAAGTACCCAGGTGTGCCTTTACAAGCATTACTTGCCACGTTCGTGACAACATTGGTGATGTTTGGCTTATATAAATTTCAGATTGTACGTGCAACAGAAAAATTTAAGTCAGTTGTGATATCTGCATCTCTGGCTATTTTTCTTGTGTTTATCGTGCAGATGATCATGCGCTTAGCCTTTGGTTCAAGCATTCCTTATATTTTTGAAAGTAACTGGTTAGGGATTGGTTTTGCTGCATTTATTGCTGTGATTGCGTCACTAAACCTGATTTTAGATTTCGATTTAATTGAAACCAACGCAGCTTATCGTGCTCCAAAATTTATGGAGTGGTTATGTGGAATTGCATTACTCTCAACTTTAGTTTGGATGTATATCTCTTTTTTACGTTTGATTGGTTTGTTATCTGACGACTAAAATTATATTCATTTAGAAGTCGCTCCTCATGAGGGGCGATTTTTTTTCGTGCGATTTTTGAAAAAAGATGCATTATGCAATTTCGAAAACCGTTGAATATTGGCATTATGCTTTAAATTGTTTTGAGTGAGATCGGCATGACACAAGGACTTTTAGCAGGTAAACGCTTTTTGATTGCAGGCGTTGCTAGTAAATTATCAATTGCTTTTGGTATTGCCCAAGCATTACACCGTGAAGGTGCAGAGCTTGCGTTTACTTATCCAAACGAAAAATTAAAAAAACGTGTGGATGAATTTGCTGAGCAATTCGGTTCTAAGCTTGTGTTCCCATGTGATGTTGCAGTTGATAGCGAAATTGACAATGCATTTGCAGAACTTGCAAAACATTGGGATGGTCTAGATGGTGTAGTTCACTCTATCGGCTTTGCTCCTGCACATACACTTGATGGTGATTTTACTGACGTGACTGACCGTGACGGTTTTAAAGTTGCTCATGACATCAGTGCATACAGCTTTATTGCGATGGCACGTGCTGCAAAACCATTACTACAAGCTCGCCAAGGTTGTTTATTGACTTTGACTTACCAAGGTTCTGAGCGCGTTATGCCTAACTATAACGTTATGGGCATGGCAAAAGCTTCTTTAGAAGCGGGTGTTCGCTACTTGGCATCAAGCTTAGGTGTTGACGGTATTCGTGTAAACGCGATTTCTGCGGGTCCAATCCGTACTTTGGCTGCTTCTGGTATTAAATCTTTCCGTAAAATGTTAGATGCTAATGAAAAAGTTGCACCGTTAAAGCGTAATGTAACCATTGACGAAGTGGGTAATGCAGCGCTTTTCCTTTGCTCACCATGGGCTTCAGGTATTACTGGTGAAATTCTATATGTAGATGCTGGCTTCAATACTGTTGGTATGAGCCAATCTATGATGGATGATGAATAAGTTTTAAAATTTATTCGGACATAAAAAAAGCCGTAGTTGAAGGACTACGGCTTTTTTACTGGGCGCAATTTATTGAGGAAGTTCTTTTACAGGTGAACCACCTAAAGCTTGCATGAGGGTGACATACGCGTTGTATTGGCTTTGTTTAGTTTCAACAAGGCTTAAGCGTGCAGTACGTGTAGTTTGCTGAGCATCAAGAAGTGTTTTTAATGCGACAGCACCATAACGATAACGGACTTCGGTTAAACGTTCAGTTTTTTCTGCAAGTTCAACATTACGCTCTTGTAACGCTACTTGTTTGTCGAGTTCTGTACGACTTGATAAAGCATTCTCGACATCAGCAAAAGCTTGATAAAGCGTCTGGCGATATTGAATAATCGCTTTTTCATAATCCAGATTGCTAATCGCAATATCCTTTTTCATATCGTTATATTGTAAAAACGGTAAGCTTAAACTTGCACCTAAAGTTAGGGCAGGGTTACGTAATAACTCCGTTAACGATGTACTGCTTGATCCCAAACTACTGGTTAAGCTAATCGATGGATAGTAGCTCGCCTTAGTAGCATCTTTAGTCGCGAGCGCTTTTTTCAAACGAAGCTCAGAGGCTTGTAAATCGGGACGGCGCGATAAAATATCGGCAGGTAAGCCCGCACCAATTGCTGGTAGTGCATTGCGTGGCAAACGTTTAGGCTCTTGAATGTTTAACTGTTGCAATGGTTCATGTAAGAGCACGGCAATGGCAGTCCGTGTTTCAACCAGTTGTTGCTCAATCTGGCTTAGGCTTGCTTTTTGGCTTTGTACAGATTGTTCTGCTTGAGTAAGATCTACACCTGAAACAGCACCAGCTTTATACTGAATCTGTACGAGTTGATATAGCTTTTGTGAGGTCGCCAGACTCTGCTGAGCAGTCGCATAACGTTCATTTAAATAACCGAGTTGCCAATACAATTTAGCCGTGGTTGCAATTAAACTTTGTCCAGTGGCTTGTAGGTCTTGTTCAGTCGCTAAAGCTTCCCATTTACTTGCTTCAGTTTGGCGTGCAAGCTTACCAAACAAATCAACTTCATAGCTTACGCCCGCACTCATTGATAGACCTTTAGCGCTGTCATCTCCCGAATTTAAATCAAAAGAATGCCCAGTTGAAACACTAGAGCTAGTACGTAAGCCTTGCTTGTTTGCTGTTAGGTCAGCTTGTAAACGTGCTTGTTTTAAGGTAATGCCTGCGACAGCTAAGTCACTGTTACGTTCTAATACATTGCTTACGAGCTGATTAAGCTGTGCATCACCAAAAAGTGTCCACCAACGGTCAGAATATTGATCGGCAGACATGGTTTTTGCTTTTGTGGCGTCATACTGAAAACTACCCGGAACTTGTACCGCAGGTGTTTCGTAAGGTGTTTTTACCACAGCAGCACATCCAACAAGAGAGCTTGTGAGGAGAAGTGCTGTGCTGAGTTTAGTCATAGAGAAAGACATGCAATTTTCCTTATTCTCGTGATAGTGCTGCAACTGGGTCGAGTTTTGCCGCATTCTTGGCTGGTAAGAAACCAAAAACGACACCAATCAGTGTTGAACACACAAATGCTGCAATAATAGAAGTGCTTGAATAAGCCACGCTAAAGTTACCGCCAGCAAATTTATTAATAAGTTGTCCAAGGCCAAGTGATAGTAAGACACCAAGCACACCACCAATTAAACAGACTAAAATTGCTTCAATAAGAAATTGCTGCAAAATATCACTTTGACGTGCGCCTACAGCCATACGTACACCAATTTCCTGAGTACGTTCAGTCACAGAAACCAGCATAATATTCATAACCCCGATACCACCAACGACCAGTGAAATTACGGCAATTGCTGAAACCAGAAGGGTCATCGTGCTGGTCGTTTTCTCGATGGTTTGACGGATACTGTCACTGTTCATAGTGAAAATATCTTGTGCACCATGGCGCTGGGTTAATAAGTTTACAATCGCATTTTCTGCGGCAGTAGTTGAATATTTGTCATTAATACGAACCACGATATTGCGGACATTGGACTGACCTAGCATACGGCTCATTACGGTTGTATAAGGCATATAGACATTTAAGGTATCATCAGATCCCATGCCGCTTGTTTGCGGTTCTACAACCCCGATAATACGTGCTGGTACACTACCGAGTAGTACTACTTGACCAATTGGATTGCTACCATCGCCAAAGAATTGTTTTTGCGTATTGGTATCAATCACCACATCTTGTGAGCGATCACGAACACTACGTTGATCAAAAGTTTGCCCATCTTTAAAGACTAAACCTTTTACATCGAAATAGTCGTTACTCACCCCATTAATGGTCGCATTTGCTTCATTTTGTTGGTAACGCATTGTTTTTGAAGTGCTGACGATTGGACTTACAGCACTTACATAAGGTTGGGTTATTAACGCATCAGCATCGGCAGGGACTAAGGTTTTAAAACTTGCAGTTTTAGAATTATCACCAAAACCACGACCCTGAAACACCGTAATCGTATTTGTTCCCAGACTACTAATGTTGCTTAAAATTTGCTGTTGAGAACCTTTACCTAGAGCGACCACGGTAACAACAGATGCAATACCAATAATGATGCCAAGCATGGTTAAAAAAGTACGCATGCGATGGGCATTCATAGACAGTAAAGCCATTTGGAAGGCTTCAGATAAACGATCTAAAGTTGAACGCCATGCGGAAATACTTTTGCCTTTCTTCTGTTTACCTTGTAAAGCAGGAGCGGCATCAGGATCAGACTTGATTGGTTCGGCTGCTTGATCTGGAACATTAGGACGGTCACTAATAATTTCTCCGTCACTAATTTCGATAATACGAGTCGCATTTTTTGCAACTTGCATATCATGTGTCACCAGAATAATAGTGTGACCAGCAGCATTGAGTTCACGCAAAATACGCATAACTTCAACGCCACTATGTGAGTCGAGTGCTCCTGTTGGTTCATCCGCAAGGATAACGTCACCACCATTCATGAGGGCACGAGCAATAGAAACACGTTGCTGCTGGCCACCAGAAAGCTGACTTGGTCGATTGAGTGTTTTAGTGCCTAACCCTAATTCGGTAAGTAGAGCTGTTGCGCGTTGTTTACGCTCAGAAGGCGTAACACCTGCATAAACTGCTGGAACCTCAACGTTGCCTTCAGCTGATAAGTCACCAAGTAAATGGTAGCGCTGGAAAATAAAACCAAAATATTCACGGCGTAATCGAGCGAGCTGATCTGGCTCTAACTTACCAGTCTCTTGCCCACTGACCTTATAACTACCACTGGTAGGGCGGTCTAAGCAGCCCAAAATGTTCATGAGCGTTGACTTACCCGAACCAGACTGGCCGACAATGGCAACCAGTTCGCCTTCATAAATGGTAAGGTCAATCCCTTTTAAAATTTGTATTGTGCTTTCGCCAGCAGGGAATTCCCGGACCAGATTGCTGACTTCAAGCAGAGCTTGTTTTGTCATGCTTACATTCCCATTGGGCCACTACGGCGACGGTTATTACTACTATTTGCTGATGCCGCAGAAGTGTCTGCACTATCAGCAATGACAACTTGATCACCTTGTTTTAAGCCCGCAAGAACTTGTGCATTTACACGGTTGTTAATACCAACCAAAATTTGAGTTGGTTTAGTTGTGCCATCGGCTTGTAATATGCGTACAACACTTAAAGTTAATTTACCTTGTTCAATTAACTGTTTTTGCTCAGCAGTTAGGTTAAGACGCTCTAAACGAGCTCCATTTCCTTGAGATTTTTTAGCTGCTTCAGGTGTAGAGCTTGCTTTATCAGAAGACTGACCTGATTTTCTTTGACCTGAAAATTGTTTAGAGCTAAGCGCTGAAGAAGGAACGAGCAGGGCATTTTTAGCTGAATTTAAAACGATATAAACTTGAGCAGTCATATCAATACGCAATTTACCATCGGTATTTGGCACATCAAATAGGGCATTATAGTAAACAGCTGAACTCGTTGTTGAGCTTGTCGTACTTGTTGATTCGCTAGAAATTGAATCTGGAGCCGGCTCAATTTGACGTAAGGTTGCGTAACGCTTAGTGTCTTCACCTAAGGTAGTGAAATAAACCTGTTGGCCTTTCTCAACTTTCATAATGTCAGCTTCACTGACTTGTGCCTTAATCGTCATATTTTGTAATTTTGCAATTTTGACAATTGTTGGCGCACTTTGGTTTGCGTTTACCGTTTGACCTTCTTCCGTCACAATTGCGACAACCGTACCATTAGTTGGAGCAAGAATACGTGTATAACCAATATTGGTTTGCGCCGTAGATCTAGTCACTTTTGCAGATTCAATTTGCGCATCTAATGCTTTGATTTGTGCTTGAGCTGTTTTATAGCTTGCTTCAGCCGATTCTAGATCTGCGCGTGGTGTTGCATCTTGCGCATACATTTGTTGCTGACGGCGGTATTCAAGTTGTTTTTCATTCAAAGAAGCAACTTGTTGAAGGCGCTGTGCTTCTAAATTTTTAATATTCGCATCAGAAGTTTTTAAACTATTTTCTTGTGTGGTTGAATCAATTTGCGCAATAAGTTGACCTTGCTTAACCTGATCGCCTAGTTGTACATACATCTTTTTAACCTGACCAGATACCTGTGCACCGACACTAATCAGTTTGGTTGCATCAAGTGTACCCGTTGCAAGTACATTATTTTCAATATCCCCGCGTGTTACCTCGGCAGTAATATATTGTGGCTGCTGCTGTTTTGGCTTGAAAAACTTCCAAGCTAATACAGCAATAATTACTATACAGACGATGATAATAACAAGTTTGATTGGCTTTATTTTTGGCATGGTGAGAGGTCGAAAAGTTTAAAATTTAATTTAGTATAAAAGCGAAATGAGGATAAAACGTGAATTTTTATGATATTTCCGGAATGATGAAAAATGATTCAGCCGAATTATTGTATAAATAGTGTTTTTCCACATAATTCAGCAATCGCTTGCTGCATTAAATGTTCTGCATTTTCATTCGACATTCCTTTAATTGCTGCATCAATTTGCAATAGAAGGGTAGACCAGCCTAAAAACTGTTGTGGATTTAGCCTTCTTAAGGCTTGTTGATATAGACCAACCTTTGTTTTCCATATACCAAGCTGTAGGGCATTATGAGGTTGTTCAAACAATTGCATCAACAAGCGCATTTCTTTACTTAAAGTCCATAAAATCAGACTATCTGGTTCGCCTGCTGCAATTAAATATTGAAAAATCTTAATAGATTGGCCGAGGTTGCCTTCTAATAACGCATCACTTAAATCATAAGTGGTATAACGAGATTGATCTTGTAAACAAGCATACAATTGCTCAATCTGAATAAGCTTCTGATCTGGGAAAGTATCTCTTACACGCATCAAGCTATTTTTAGCAGCTAATAAGTTGTGCTCATGATGTTGCATTAACCATTGCCAAGCATCGTTGTCGAGCTGGATCTCAAGCTTTTCGGCTTCTACGTTTAAAATACGTTGACGGTCTTGCGGATAATTTGCTGTTAGGGCAACAACAACGCCGTTTGCTTCCACAACTTGAAAAAAAGCAGATTTTAAGCTGCTACTATCTTGTTTGGGTAATACAATTAACAGCAGGTTATGTTCGTTATTTTGGATATAACTTTTGAGTTGTTTTAAACCATTTGCATCAGGTTTGATGTTGCCATGTACTTCAATAGCAAGCTGTTGAGAAAATAAAGATAAACTATTAAGTGCATTAAAGACATTTTTCCAGTCACTCACGCTACTAATATCATAGCGCTGTCTTTCAACCTCTTGTTGCTGCCAGCTTTTTCGAAAAGCATCTAGTAAATTTTGTTCTAATAAGGGCTCTTGCCCATGCAAAATCCACGCACCCCGAGCTTCCGAAGTGCGTTTTAAAGCTTGTAAATAGTCAATTTTCATTAATAGTAGAAATACAGATTAAGGCTGAGCTTTTGGTAAACGATTTGCTGAAATCTGACGAGTAATCTGTTGTGCAATATCATCAATCACAATACGTTGTAAGTAACTTTCTTGCTGATTTTCAGTGTTGACTGTTGCCAAATCATATTGGTAACTACGAGATGCAGTTAATGAGCGTGGTTCAGTAATTTTATTACCCTGACGATCTTCAATCTGGAAGGTTACCGTTAAGCGTAATAACACTTCTGTCAGTTTCCCATTTAAAAGCTGACGACGTGGCGTGTACTCTAAAACACGAAGTACATACGCATCATTATCATTGCTGAATTGAACACCATTGGCAGCCAAATACACTTTTAACTGCGTTTCCAAATCATCAGTTTTAGCTGGTAACTCAAGGCTTAACTTTTTATAAACAAGCGGAGTCGCAGTCGGGTTGGTTCCTTTTAAATGAAATCCACACCCGACTAAGCCTGCACTAAGGCCTAAGGTTAAAACAACAGCGGCTAAACGTTTGGCTAAGTGCATGCTTGATCCTCTCATTAATAACTTTAATTAAACCACGAGGTTAACTAGTTTATTTGGAACCACAATTTCTTTTTTTGTTGGTCCGGTTAAGAATTGTTGAACTTCTGGTAGAGCTTTAGCTTGAGCTAATAGATCTTCCTTAGAAATATCAACAGAAACTTCAAGTTTACCGCGAAGTTTACCGTTAACCTGTACAACAATCGTTTGCGTATTACGTGTTAACGCAGAAGTATCGACTTCAGGGAACGTTGCTGCTGTAACATCTGTACCAAATTGAGCCAATAAAGTTTGGCTTAAATGTGGTGCAAACGGTTCGAGCAAAGTTAATAGTGTTGTGATCGCTTCACGTTCTACAGCAATGTCGTTGTCATCTTTTGCTTCAAACTTGTTGCTCGCATTTAATAACTCCATTAAAGCAGCAATAGCAGTATTGAATGCATGACGACGTTCAATATCATCACTTACCTTTTGAATGGTTTCATGTGTTTTACGACGTAAATCTTGAGCATCTTTAGACAAGTTTGCAGTATCGATTGTAGAAGTTGAGTTTCCTTTTTCAAGGAAGCCTGCTACAAGACGCCATACACGTTTCAAGAAACGGTTTGCACCTTCAACACCTGCATCAGACCATTCTAAAGATTGATCTGGTGGAGCAGCAAACATCATGAATACACGAGCAGTATCTGCACCGTATTGATCAATAATCGCTTGCGGGTCGATACCGTTGTTTTTCGACTTAGACATTTTTTCTTGTCCGCCGATCACAACTTCTTGGCCATCACCTGAGTATTTTGCAGAAAGAATACGACCTTTTTCATCGCGTTCTAGCTCAATATCAGCAGGGTTAAACCAAGTTTTCTTACCATTTTCTGCTTCACGGTAGAAGGTATCTGCAAGCACCATGCCTTGAGTTAACAAGTTGGTAAATGGTTCATTACCTTGTACAACGCCTTCGTCACGCATTAATTTGTGGAAGAAGCGTGCATAAAGTAAGTGAAGAATAGCGTGCTCAACACCACCAATGTATTGGTTCACAGGAAGCCAGTTTTGAGCAGCTTCAGGTTTAACCATACCACCAGTAAAGTCTGGAGAAGCATAACGTGCGTAGTACCAAGATGACTCTACGAACGTATCTAAAGTATCTGTTTCACGACGTGCATCGCCGCCACAACAAGGACATTTAGTTTCATAGAATTCAGGCATTTTATTAAGCAGGTTGCCTGAACCATCTGGTACAACGTCTGTTGGTAATACAACAGGCAGCTGATCTTCAGGTACTGTGACTTGACCACAAGTATCACAGTTAATCATTGGAATTGGACAACCCCAGTAACGTTGACGAGATACACCCCAGTCACGTAAACGGAATTGAACTTTAGAATTTGCTAAATTTTGTGGTTCTAATTTTGCAAGGAATGCATCAAAAGCAGCTTGGAATTCTAAACCGTCAAACTCGCCAGAGTTAACAAGTTTACCTTCTTTAGAACCGTACCATTCTTGCCACTGGGTTGCAGAGTAGTCTGCATCGTCAGCGCCTTTAGCATCAATGACTTGCTTGATTGATAAATTAAACTTGTTAGCAAATTCAAAATCACGTTCGTCATGTGCAGGCACAGCCATAACAGCGCCAGAGCCATAAGACATTAATACGTAGTTTGCAATCCAAACAGGAAGCTCTTCACCAGTTACAGGATGTTTTACAAACAAGCCTGTTGCCATGCCTTTTTTCTCGGCTGTTGCCAAGTCCGCTTCTGCAACTGAGCCCATGCGGCATTCTTCAATGAATGCAGCCAATTCAGGGTTAGTTTCAGCAGCTTTAAGCGCAAGGGGGTGTTCTGCTGCAACTGCAACATAAGTCACACCCATTAAAGTGTCAGCACGAGTTGTATAAACAGTTAAACCGTCAGCATAAATTTCAGTATTGGCAGATGGGAACGTAATTTCCATGCCAGTAGAGCGACCAATCCAGTTACGTTGCATGGTCAACACTTGTTGAGGCCAGCCATCTTGTAGGGTGTCAAGATCGTCTAATAATTCTTGTGCATAGTCCGTAATACGGAAGTAGTACATTGGAATGTCGCGTTTTTCAACCAATGCACCTGAGCGCCAGCCACGACCATTTTCAACTTGTTCGTTTGCCAAAACTGTTTGGTCAACCGGATCCCAGTTTACTGTTGAAAGTTTACGATAGATCAGGCCTTTTTTATAAAGCTGAACAAATAACCATTGTTCCCAGTGATAATACTCTGGTGTACAAGTCGCGAACTCGCGATCCCAGTCTACAGATAGACCCAATTTTTTTAATTGGTCACGCATGTAGGCAATGTTTTCAAATGTCCATTTTGCCGGAGCAACTTTATGGGCAATTGCTGCATTTTCAGCAGGTAAACCGAATGCATCCCAACCCATAGGTTGTAGCACAGTTTCACCTTTTAAACGGTAAAAACGGCTAATAACATCGCCAATTGTATAGTTACGCACATGCCCCATATGCAGCTTGCCGCTTGGGTAAGGAAACATTGACAGGATGTAGCGATGTTTACCTTCGACAGTGTCGGCAACTTTAAAGACTTTACGATTTTCCCAATCTTGTTGAACTGATGGTTCAATCGTGTTTGCTTGATATTCGGGGTCAATGTGAGAAATAGTCATAGACGTAAGCTATACAACGAAAATTGAAATGAAAGATTGCTGCACAGCATAGCGCAAAATAACAGGAAATGTCAGTTTTTAGATCAGGATTTTATCTTTTAATATGAGCAATAAACATTTCTCAATCTATTCTTCATTTTAAATAATAGAAGAGTAGTGAAAATATTCACCACTCTCATTTTGGTTATCGTGCTGCTGCGGATGGGGCGAGTGGAACTGGTACAGCGGGTACACCTTTTTCCTGTTCTACGTTAGCTGTTTCTTGCACTACTTTATCTGTTTTATCCGGAGGTTGTTGTTCTGAGGTGGGTGTCGAATTTTTTACGGATGGTTGGCTGCCGTAAGTTGAAACTTTGTTCAAATGTTTTGCACTCTTAGGTGGCGAAGTCGTGGTGTAATGTGTAGAGCCACTTTTATCCATCCATTTATAATATTGCTGTGCCTGACTTTGACTTGGGCAAATTAAAATTACTGTTGTTACTGCTGTATATAAGCTTGTTTTTAAATAAGATAAATTCATATTGGATCTTCCCCAAAAAGCTGACTATATTTAAATAAAGTTTATAAATAAGCAATTTACAATGTATGGTTTTATATAAAAAAGAATAATCATTATTTAATAAATAGGGATTGAAACTACCAAATTTACGATTTAATTTTAGATTAAAAAAGAAGCAGCTAAAAAATTTTATGGAAAAACTTTTTCTTTAATCTTGACTTTAGTGAATTAAACAACAAAAATGCTTCCTTTAGTTTTATATGCGATTATTTGATCACCCTTCGAATAACCGTCATGTTTTGTAATAGACATTCTCTCTAGCCGAGAGATTGATTTTACTTAAAGTATGTATATCCAGACATGCTTTATTAATGTTAAAAAAGCTTATACGGCTGAAAAACAGAAATTTTTCTATTGCAACGAAAACTAGACAATATGTGTGCTATAACAGTGCAGACAATTCAATGAATGAAACACTATTTGTGCCTTCCATAAATAGTGATAAAGATTTTAGGGTGAATCACGTTGGAACTTTTATCTGGTGGTGAAATGCTCGTTCGTGCTCTTGCGGACGAAGGCGTTGAACATGTTTTTGGTTATCCAGGCGGCGCTGTATTACATATTTATGATGCGCTATTTCAACAAGACAAAATTAATCATTACCTCGTACGTCATGAACAAGCTGCTGGTCATATGGCAGATGCTTACTCACGTGCTACAGGTAAGACTGGCGTAGTACTGGTCACTTCTGGACCTGGCGCAACTAATACTGTGACCCCAATTGCAACAGCTTATATGGACTCAATCCCAATGGTGATTTTGTCTGGCCAGGTTGCATCACATCTTATTGGTGAAGACGCTTTCCAGGAAACTGATATGGTGGGTATTTCACGTCCTATCGTGAAACACAGCTTCCAAGTTCGTCACGCAAGTGAAATTCCTGCAATTATCAAAAAAGCATTTTATATTGCCTCAAGTGGCCGTCCTGGCCCAGTTGTAGTCGATATTCCAAAAGATGCGACAAATCCTGCGGAAAAATTTGCGTACGAATATCCTGAAAAAGTGAAGATGCGTTCTTATCAGCCACCTTCACGTGGTCATTCTGGTCAAATTCGCAAAGCGATTGATGAACTTTTAAGTGCAAAACGCCCTGTAATTTATACTGGTGGCGGTGTTGTTCAAGGTAATGCATCTGCATTATTGACTGAGTTGGCTCATTTGTTGGGCTACCCAGTGACAAATACACTTATGGGTCTTGGTGGCTTCCCTGGCGATGATCCACAGTTTGTGGGCATGTTGGGTATGCACGGTACTTATGAAGCAAACATGGCGATGCATAATGCTGACGTCATTCTTGCAATTGGTGCACGTTTTGATGACCGAGTAACCAATAATCCTGCAAAATTCTGTGTGAATGCCAAAGTTATTCATATTGATATTGATCCGGCGAGCATTTCAAAAACGATCATGGCGCACATTCCGATTGTAGGGGCGGTTGAGCCTGTACTTCAGGAAATGTTGACGCAATTGAAACAGTTGAATGTTTGTAAGCCTAACCCTGAAGCAATTGCTGCATGGTGGGATCAAATTAATGAATGGCGTAAAGTTCATGGTTTGAAGTATGAAACACTGGCTGATGGCACAATGAAGCCACAGCAAGTTGTTGAAGCTTTATATAAAGCGACCAATGGTGATGCCATCATTACTTCGGATGTGGGCCAACACCAAATGTTTGGTGCGTTGTACTACAAGTACAAACGTCCACGTCAATGGATTAACTCAGGCGGATTAGGCACCATGGGCGTAGGTTTACCTTATGCAATGGCGGCTAAGTTAGCTTTCCCTGATCAACAGGTAGTTTGTATTACCGGTGAAGCTTCAATTCAGATGTGTATTCAGGAGCTTTCAACTTGTAAGCAATACGGTATGAATGTGAAGATCTTGTGTTTGAATAACCGTGCTTTAGGTATGGTTAAACAATGGCAAGATATGAACTATGAAGGCCGTCACTCAAGCTCATATGTTGAATCATTACCTGATTTTGGCAAGTTAATGGAAGCATATGGTCATGTTGGTATCCAAATTGATCATGCTGATGAACTAGAGTCGAAGCTTGCTGAAGCAATGGCAATTAATGATAAATGTGTATTCATTAATGTCATGGTTGATCGTACAGAACATGTTTATCCAATGCTGATCGCAGGTCAGTCAATGAAGGATATGTGGTTAGGTAAAGGGGAGCGTACATAATGAGACATATTATTTCTGTACTCGTTGAAAACGAAGCTGGTGCGCTTTCTCGTTTGGTGGGTTTGTTCAGTCAACGTAACTACAACATTGAAACGTTGAATGTAGCTCCAACCGAAGACCCAACTTTATCACGTCTGACGTTAACTACTTATGGCGATGACCATAAGATTGAACAGATTACAAAGCAGCTCAACAAACTTGTTGAAGTTGTAAAAGTAGTAGATTTATCAGAAGGTTCACATATTGAGCGTGAACTGATGTTGATTAAAGTAAAAGCTTTAGGTGCTTCACGTGCTGAAATTAAGCGAACAGCGGATATTTTCCGTGCGCAAATTGTAGACGTGACACCAACTACCTATACCATTCAAATAGCAGGGACAACTGAAAAATTAGATGGTTTTATCGATGCGCTTGCAGAAAACACTATTCTAGAAGTCGTTCGTTCAGGTGTATCTGGTATCGCCCGTGGCGAAAAAGTATTAGCCATTTAATTTTTTAAAAGTATTTTAGCGGAGAACACAAATGCAAATTTTTTACGATAAAGACTGTGACTTATCAATCATCCAAGGCAAGAAAGTAGCGATTGTTGGTTACGGCTCTCAAGGTCATGCTCATGCACTTAACCTTAAAGACTCAGGCGTAGACGTAACTGTAGGTTTACGTGCAGATTCAGCTTCTTGGAAGAAAGCTGAAAATGCTGGTCTTAAAGTTGCAGAAGTTCCTGCTGCTGTTAAGCAAGCTGACCTCGTAATGATTTTGACTCCAGATGAATTCCAATCACAACTTTACCGTGACGTGATTGAGCCAAACATCAAAGAAGGCGCAACTTTAGCATTTGCTCATGGTTTCTCAATTCTTTATAACCAAGTTGTTCCACGTAAAGACTTAGATGTAATCATGGTTGCTCCGAAAGCACCTGGTCACACAGTTCGTTCAGAATACCAACGTGGTTCAGGTGTTCCTGACCTAATTGCAATTCACCAAGATGCTTCTGGTAATGCACGTAACGTTGCTCTTTCTTATGCTTCAGGTGTAGGTGGCGGCCGTACTGGTATTATCGAAACTTCATTCCGTGAAGAAACTGAAACTGACTTATTCGGTGAGCAAGCAGTTCTTTGTGGTGGTGCGGTTGAACTCGTGAAAATGGGCTTCGAAACTTTAGTTGAAGCTGGTTATGCACCAGAAATGGCTTACTTCGAATGTTTACACGAACTTAAATTGATCGTTGACTTGATGTTCGAAGGCGGTATCGCTGACATGAACTACTCAGTATCTAACAATGCTGAGTATGGCGAATATGTAACTGGTACTGAAGTAATTAACGAACAGTCTCGTGAAGCAATGCGTAATGCATTGAAACGTATTCAATCTGGCGAATACGCGAAGATGTTCATTCAAGAGGGTGCATTAAACTACCCATCTATGACTGCTCGTCGTCGTCAAAATGCTGCGCATGGTATTGAAGTAACTGGTAATAAGTTACGTTCAATGATGCCATGGATTCAAGCAAACAAAATCGTAGACAAAGAAAAGAACTAATTTTCTTTTTCTAAAGCTTCAAAAGAACCCTGCACTAAGCAGGGTTCTTTTTTTATACTATTTTTGTTTGAATATGAAAAGAGTCATTGAAATAACTCAATTGGATTAAAGAAATTCTATATTTTTCATATAATTGGCTGCTTAATTTTTGGTTACTCTATTGATTTATAAAGTAAAAAATACTTGACCAAAAGATAGATAATGTTATTGTTTATAACTGACTGAATAAGTCAAATTTACTAAATTTTTTAACATGTTTAATTGTATTTTGGGCAATGAGTTGAACAAAATAAAAAAAAGTATTGAATAATCATGGAAGTCCAATATGGGTCATGTTGATTACGATAGCACATTGATCGTCGGCTCTTTTATTGCAGCTGGCATCATTTGCTTTCTTGTAATTTCCATGGAACAATTAATATTCAAGCAAATCTATAAAAAGTTTGAGTTTTTAATTTTATTTATCAATGGATTATTGCTGGCATCAGCAATTAGCATTGTTCATATTATTGGTATACAAGCTTATCATCTGTTTGAAACAGTCAACTCAAATATTCCTTTAATTACCGTTTCATTTGCCATTAGTGCTTTGCTATCGTGCATCGCCATGTGGTTGACTTCACGTTTTACGCTACCTTTATTCCGGCTCATTTTAAGTTCTATTATTATGGGAATCGGAATTTCAGCTTCATATTACATTAGTATGTTGGGCTGGAATATTAATATCTACAAAAAAGATTACACCTCTTTCTTGCTATTATTTTCTGTATTAATTGCGATGAGCGGTTCAGGGCTGGCATTTTTATTAGCCTATAAATTAAAAGATACCGAACGTCATCGTCTAACTTTGAAAATCGCATTTTCGGTAATGATGACCTTAAGTATTATGGGAATGCACTATACAGCGCTCATTGCGACGAATATTACTGATAAATTTATTAGCCAATATCAGGCTGAACATGACCTATTATTATTTACGATTATCTTGGTCACGTGTCTGGTACTGGTCGCAAGTTTTATTGTCGCGATGTTGGAACAGCGCCTCACTCAACAAAATTTAGAGTTGCGTAAGGCAAATAAAGAATTAGCTAATCTTTCTATACAAGATAATTTAACTAAACTACCAAACCGTCTTTACTTAGTTGATTATGCAGAAGTATTACTTTCAGATCATCGCTATAAAGACCAGAAAATTGCTTTTTTATATATTGATTTAGATCGGTTTAAATCGGTTAACGATGCTTTTGGACATCATGTCGGTGATCAATTACTCATTCAAATGGCGAACCGTTTGCATTGGCAACTCAATGAAAAATGTAAGCTACTTAGAATTGGTGGTGATGAGTTTTTGCTTATTGCAGAAAATACAAATGCAGACGAAGCAGTTGTTTTATCCGAGAAAGTTTTACAACTGATTCAGGAAAGTTATCAAATTTCTGGCAAGGAAATTAATATTTCTGCAAGTTTGGGTGTGGCGCTATTTCCTGAGCATGGACAGAATGTTCAGGACTTACTCATGAACGCTGATGCCGCCATGCTCATGTCTAAAGAGCAAGGCCGAAATACGTATACCATCTTTAGTTATTCAACCCATCAACAAGAAACGAGAAGTCAGTCGAAACTGATCAATGATCTTTATAAAGCCGTAGAAGAAAAACAGTTCATCTTATATTACCAACCAAAATTTAATACCAATCTTGAAGTTTGTGGAGTTGAGGCATTAATCCGTTGGAATCACCCAGCTTTAGGAATACTTACTCCGCATATGTTCATTGAAGGTGCGGAAAAAACGGGTTTGATCATTCCAATGGGATATTGGGCGCTTGAGCAAGCTTGCCTGCAAATTCAGGAGTGGGAGCGCAGTAACACGCCATTTTATCCAGTCGCTGTGAACTTATCGGCACTACAATTTGAAAATAAAAAGTTATTTAGTACACTCGAAGCATTATTAAAAAAATATCAAATTCAACCTCATCACTTAATTGTTGAGATTACTGAATCAACTGCAATGCGGCATATAGACTTGAGTATCCGAGCTTGTGAGCGATTACGTGACATGGGAATTCGTGTTGCCATTGATGATTTTGGAACAGGGCATTCGAGCTTCTTATATTTAAAAGATTTGCCCGTAGATGAGCTGAAAATTGACCGTGGCTTTATTGTTGATTTAAAACCGGGTTCAAAAGAAGAAGTTATTCTAGAAAGTATTATTCATTTAGCGAAAAAGTTAGGTTTAACCGTAACGGCAGAAGGGGTCGAAACTCAGCAGCAGGTTGAGATTTTAACCCGTTTAGGCTGTCAGCAATTCCAAGGTTATTTATTGGGAATGCCTGTTCAAGTTGATCAACTCATTGAGTCCCAAGGCGCTCATTTTGCTTAGTCTTAATGGATAGATTAAGCTACTCCAATTTTTAAACGACTGATGACCGATTTCTTAATAAATTTTCAATTAAAACTATTTGATTGTATATAATATTTAAAATAATAATTTATTTAATCTAATGAAAAACAATAAGAAATTTAAAAACTTGTTATAAATTCCACATTGACACTTCTAAACTCTCAGATTAAGCTTTGCAAGCTGGCCTACATTGCCAGCCGGTTTTAGCAGACCGCATAGTAAGAGCATCAGATTATTCCTTCTGAGGAGTAGTCTTATGTTATCAATCGTCCCTCGCTTGTTGCGGTAGGGCGAGTGAGGGACACCTTCGGGTGTGCTGATTCTTACTATCAGTCTGCTAACCCTTGCTCGTTCTGCCACCATAATTCTAAATTAATGCTTTGGCAGAACTCCCAATATAAAGGAGTTGGCTATGCATTCTATTTTTATACCTCCAGACTAGTCTTTAGCGCGGTTTGATGACCTTTGGGTTTTCAAGCATTAGCTCGTCACGACCAAAAAAATCATATCAACAATAAAACTTGAGATGCGCTGAGGCAGTCTTTCGAGGGCCTTTGCATGCCTTTTTTTGCTTAAAACAAGAGCCTAGGCAGTTTTATCTCATTGAGACACAACAAGAACTTATTTTTATAACGGTAAAACTATGCAACATTTAGATCTCCCATTTCGTGCTTTAAGCGTGCTTCATTCTGCAAGATATCTCTTTAATAATTATGGTTTTCACAAAGTTGGGGTAGACCGAATTATTGAAGCAGCAAAACTCCCCAAAGCTACCTTTTATAATTACTTTTACTCAAAAGAAAGACTCATTGAAATGAGCTTAGCCTTTCAAAAAGATGGTTTAAAAGAAGAGGTGCTTTCAATCATTTATGTTCAGAAAGACTTAACCGTAATTGAAAAACTCCGCAAAATTTACTTCTTACATGCAGATTTAGAAGGCCTTTATCATCTGCTATTTAAAGCCATTTTTGAAATTGAAAAGCTTTACCCAAAGGCCTATCAAGTAGTGGTTGAGTACAGAAACTGGCTCATTAGCGAGATTTATAGGCTGCTTTTAACAAAGAGCTCAGAGGCCTCAAAAGAAGATGCACATATGTTTTTATTTGTGGTAGATGGGGCTATGGTTCAGCTTTTAGGTGAAAATAGTGTGGATGATAGAGATGTATTATTGGAGTATTTCTTAAAGAATATCTTGGTGGATTAATAATATATTAACGTGCAGGGTTATACACAGTAAAAATGTAGTTATTCTTAATAAACCGCTGATTAAAACTCATTAAATTTATATAGATTATAAAATTAAAATAAATAAAATGAGAGCAGCTCCTGTGGTTAAACCAGCAGGGGCTTTGCTTTTGTAGGGGTGTAACAATAATTTAGATAGATTTTATTAATAGAGCTGTAATTCATGCTCTACTCGTTTTTTAATGATATTTTAATTCTTCTACAAAACACCTAAAACTATTAAATTGATATATTAAGCGGCGGAACACGCTTGAGTTTCCTCAAAATTAATAAGCTTTGTTATATAAGACCATGTTTGTTCAGAATTAATTTTTGATTTATTTATTGTGCCATCAATAATGATGCCATCAATAATATTAAGGAAAAGACTGGTAAGTGTATGGGCATCTTTGATTTCTAATTCTACACATGTTGAGAAAACCAATTTGTAAATCCATTCTCTATATTTATTAACCTGATCTTTAATAGATGGGTACAATTGTAGAACTTCAATGGTGGCTTTTTTAAATAAACAACCATTGAAATCATCTGCATTAATCCAGTCGATATACCAGTTGAAAATGCTTTTAAGTCTAATTAACGGATTGTTAATATTATTAATTTTTCCTAATATTGAAGATTGGATTTCTAAATTTCTTTCATGAAGGCACTCTTCAATTAAGTTTTCTTTAGAAGAAAAGTACTTATAAAAAGTCATTTTTGCCACATTGGACTCAGCAATAATCTTATCAACACCAACAGATGTATAGCTTTTCTGGTTAAAAAGGGATGTTGCTGTTGTTATAATATTTTCTCTTTTTGTCATCGGGTTCACCGTCGCGAATATTTTTGATTAACTTTGCTATTGTAAGTGTTAAAGCTTAAATAAAACTTATTTTATAATATTTAAAAAACTATATTTATTCAATAGTTTGGTTAATCTTAAAAAATAATATTTTATATATTTGGTTGGCAATAATTTACTTTTTTAAATATTATTAATTAATCCATTGATTTGTTGAGTTAATAGACATAATATCAGGTTGTTAAGGAAGGGTATATGGATTTTATTTTAGCAATTGAATGCAAATTGAAATAAGGGAATCCCCCGCTTAACTATAAGAAAAAACTTTTTATTGAGAATGATTATGTCAAAAAAATTTGAAGATTTTAATAATCCAAGACAAAAAGCATTGCAGGGGATGAGAAATAGTATTCCTGCAAAACAATGGGATGAAAATTTAAATTTTCTCAAACAGTTAAGAAATAAAATTGCAGAATTACCAGTTTGTAAACATCCTGCAATCGAAATGTTAAATCATGGATATCTAGATAAGGATACTTTAACTCATATTCATTTAGAATATCGTCATGCAATTGTACAGATTTTTACTGATGCTTTATTACAAGCGCAGTTCCAAACAAAACAACTGGAACCAAAACTCCATTCTGGAGCTAAAATGTTTCCACGGGTATTATTAAGTTTAAATGTACTTGATGAATTCGGTTTTAGACCGGGATTGGGTAAAGATGATTATTATTTGGGGAATCCTGAATATGCTCATTATCCATTGTATGAAGATTTACTTAATGATTATGGTTTGACAGAGGCTGATCGTCGTAATTATAAACCATCAAAAGCCGCAGATCAGGTCCGTTCATTCTTAGAATCTTCTTATGATAGTTATATCAATGTAGTTGCATTGTTAGCAGTTGCCGAAGAAGAGGTTATTCTTTTTAGTCCTCCATTACGTGAAGCGACTAAATTTGTGAATATCGATGTTGAAGGCGGTGGATATTACCATGTGCATGGTGTATCTACTGATGAAACGTCTGAGGCCGCTGATGATGACCATCAGGATGACCTCTGGTTTACCTTAGCGCAAGCGATTACAAAAGATGATTATGAAGGCTTAACCAAGCTATGTATTGATTATTGTGCTTTATGGAATGAGTTCTGGGATGTACAAATTGCCGATGTCCAATTTATTGAAGAAAAGAAACTGGCATAAGATATTCCGCTAAGTACTAAAAAAGCCCATCCACAATCGGATGGGCTTTTTTGATTGTAAAATCTCTAATGAACGAAGTTGTATTCTCAAAAAATGTTCAAAAATCTTATGAGTGACTGATGGCATATCAACAATCATTAAACAGTTCTATAAATCTGCTACAATTACGCCAATTTTTATTTTGATCGACTTTAGATCTTTGGCACTGCAATCTCCGCAGTAGGTGTATTTCATGAGTTTTAAAGATGAGTTAGCGGCACAGGTTGCTCAACGCCGCACATTTGCCATCATTTCCCACCCCGATGCCGGTAAAACCACCATGACAGAGAAATTACTGTTATGGGGTAAAGCAATTCAGGTTGCAGGGATGGTAAAAAGCCGTAAATCTGACCGCGCAGCTACATCTGACTGGATGGAAATGGAAAAAGAGCGTGGAATTTCTATTACCACGTCTGTTATGCAGTTCCCATATAAAGGTCATACCATTAACTTACTCGATACACCGGGACATGAAGATTTCTCGGAAGATACGTATCGTACCTTGACCGCAGTTGACTCAGCGTTAATGGTGATTGATGGTGCAAAAGGTGTCGAAGAACGTACCATCAAATTGATGGAAGTGTGTCGTATGCGTGACACGCCTATCATTTCATTCGTAAACAAGATGGACCGTGAGATTCGTGAGCCACTTGAGTTACTTGATGAAATTGAAAATGTCCTCAATATTCGCTGTGTACCTATTACATGGCCATTAGGAATGGGCCGTGATTTTGCTGGTGTATACAACATTATTGAAAATAAATTGTATGTCTATAAAGCAGGTTTTGGTTCAACCATTACAGATATTGAAGTACGTGATGGCTATGATCATGCTGATATTCGTGAAAAAGTAGGTGATTTGGCTTGGGCATCTTTTGAAGAGTCGCTTGAGCTCGTACAAATGGCGAATGAGCCATTAGACCGCGAATTATTTTTACAAGGTAAACAAACTCCGGTTCTATTTGGTACGGCATTAGGCAACTTTGGTGTTGACCATGTACTAGATGCTTTCATGGGCTGGGCACCTGAACCTAAAGCGCACCCTACACAAGAGCGTGTAGTTGACGCGAAAGAAGAAGGTTTTTCTGGTTTTGTATTTAAAATTCAAGCCAACATGGACCCGAAACACCGTGACCGTATTGCCTTCATGCGTATTTGCTCTGGTAAATATGAAAAAGGTTTAAAGATGAACCACGTGCGTCTTGGTAAAGATGTCCGCATTAGTGATGCTTTGACATTCCTTGCTGGTGAGCGTGAACATTTAGAAGAAGCATGGCCGGGCGATATTATTGGTTTACATAACCATGGCACGATTCAAATTGGTGATACTTTCACAAGTGGTGAAAATCTGCACTTCACAGGTATTCCTCACTTTGCACCAGAGATGTTCCGTCGTGTGCGTTTAAGAGATCCATTGAAGTCAAAACAATTGCAAAAAGGTTTGAAAGAGTTGTCTGAAGAAGGGGCGACTCAGGTATTTATGCCGCAAATCAGCAATGACTTGATTGTTGGGGCGGTAGGTGTGCTCCAGTTTGACGTGGTTGCGTATCGTTTGAAAGAAGAATATAAGGTTGACTGTGTTTATGAGCCTGTAAGCGTTAATACAGTTCGCTGGATTCATTGTGATGACGAAAAAATTCTGAATGAATTTAAGAAGAAAGCACATGACCAACTTTCTATCGATGGCGGCGGACACTTAACGTATCTTGCTCCAAGCCGAGTGAACTTGCAGATTATGCAAGAGCGTTGGCCTGATATTCAGTTCCGTAACACACGTGAACACTGATCATTTTAATGTGACAAACAGCTTCGAATAGAAGCTGTTTTGTTTTGAAAAATAAAAAAGGATGATGAAATGAACTTGAGTAAAAAGACAATTATTGCGCTGGTGGTTGCAGTCATAACATTAATTTCTGCTATTTCTATTTTTGTCTGGAAAAGCTCTCAGTCTTCATCCTCTTCTCAAACGAAACTAGCCGGTACACAAACTCAAAATATTGAAAAAGCTGAAGTACTGCCATTTCTCAACTTACAACAAGTAAAAGCCGATTATGCTTTGCCATTTTGTGAGAAGAAAAATTGTATAGATGTTGATATTCAAACGATAAAGACTCAAGACGCATGGTTAAATGAATGGATCGCCAAAAGTCAGGCTAAAGTGATTCAAGATCAAATTGATTTGAAAAAAGACTTAAGCTTGCAGCAGGCGATTAATGCCTATGTAAAAAAGTCTGATGAGTGGCAAGATAAATATTCAAAGAATCGGGCTTATGAATTGCATCTTCATACACGTATTGCTTCGCAGCGTAATCAATATGTTTTATTGCAATTGGGGCTTGATACCAAGCAAGAAGAGCTGACGATTAAAGATCGTTATTACTTTTTCGTGGCCGACCGAAAATTGCATAAAAGTTTAAGTTTATTAGATGTTTTAAAAAAAGATCAGCAAACAGCTATGCATCAAATGGTGCAGGTAGCCTATCAAGACTGGTTAAAAAAGCAGACTGTTGAAATAAAAAAAGAAGCACCAAAAACTTTATATTGGGGGCAAGCGGATTGGTTCTTTGATGGTGAAGGCATTGGACTGCATTATCAGGCAAACCAAATTACTAAAGAGGCACCACAGCTCGATATTTATTTATCTACAGAACAAACAAAAAAAATATTACAACCCGAGGTTTATGAACAAATGTTTTAAGATGGTAGCAGAATTTGCAACCTCTATTTATATGCGCTAATTTCTTAGAAAAGGCACTGCGTAATCTCCTTAGAATAAAAGGCAAAATATGATGTTATCTTCTAAAGTTTCACTGCGATTAACTTTGCTTGCTTCGGCTATATTTTTGGTGGCATGCCAACCTAAAGCCGATCCTAAGGATTCTCAAGAACAGCAGAAACCAGCAGTCGAAGAACAAAAGCCAGTAGAACTGACTTTGAAGGGTGAAACAATTCCGAGTAAGGTTGCTTTACCTGATTGTGATGGTAAAACTTGTCCCGAATTTACAGTTGAGCGTTTACAGAGTAATTTTCCATTTATTGATAAAATTGTAGATCAGCAAATCTTAAAGGCTCTAGATCAAATTTTAGAGATTGCTGAGCCTGATACTAAAGTGAAGCAACCAGATCAAAAAACAGAAGCTTCAGCGGTTGCGGGTGCAGAGCAAAAAAATAGCTTTGATGCCCAGGTTCAACGTTATGCAAATTCATTTATTGGTTTGGACAATGAATTAAAAGCTTTAAGTAGTAGTCATCAAATTAATCTTTTAGTTAAACCTAAGATCTTGCAGGCTCAAGGTAAAGTGGTCACTGTTGTACTTAATAGCAGTAGCTATTTAGGTGGTGCTCATGGTTCTGCTGCACAGCATTATTATAATTTTGATTTAAAAGAACAAAAGCAGATCAAGCTTGAAGACTTGTTACGTCCACAGCAAAAAGCAGCGTTAGAGAAGTTGGCGCATGAAGCCTTTAAGACTTGGGTTACAGACTCTAAACTGGCTGATAATGTCGCTGATTATGAACAAGCTTGGCCATTTAAATTATCCGATAATTTCTTATTGGGTGAACAAGGTTTAATTCTTCAATATGGTGAATATGAAATTGGACCATATGTGGTGGGATTACCTCGATTAGTCATTCCGTATGATCAATTACAGGAAGTCTTGAAAAAAGAGTATTTGCCGCAGCCTAAAGCGCAACCAGCTTCAACACCTGTTGTAAAAAGTGGAAGCTAATGCGTCTGTTTGATACACATACGCATTTTGATGTTGCCGATTTTGATGAAGATCGGCAACAGTTAGCGCTTAATGCCAAAAAAGCTGGGGTTGATGCACTGGTTTTAATTGGTTTTGTGCAGTCACGTTTTGATGAATTGCTACAAACCCATCATCAGTTAAATAGCTGGGAAAATGTACCGACTTCATATCTAGCACCCGGTTTACACCCATTTTATATTGAGCAACATCAGCCAGAACATCTTTCTCATCTTGAGCAAATTTTGCAGAAAGAAGAATGTGTGGCAGTAGGTGAAATTGGTTTAGATACTTTCTTAAAAGAGCATAAGCACCCTGATATCTATGCGAAGCAAAAACAATATTTTGCTGATCAGTTAGAGCTGGCAACCCAATATCAAAAACCAGTACTTCTCCATATTAGAAAAGCACATGGTGATGTACTCGCAATGTTAAAAGCTCAGAAATTCAAACTGGGTGGAATTGCCCATGCTTTTAGTGGTGGCATAGAAGAAGCGAAAGGCTTAATTAAACTTGGGTTTAAAATTGGTGTGACAGGGCAAATTACTAATCCGAATGCAAAAAAACTTCATACGGTTGTGCAGGCTATAGGTGCAGAGCACTTGGTGATTGAAACAGATTGTCCCGATATGACCCCACTTTGTTGCCAAACCTCAACTGAAGAGCGTACCCGTAATACCCCAGTTAATTTGCTTTATGTTTTGCAAAGTTTGGCAGAAAACTTAAACATATCAGCGTCAGATTTGGCCGTACAGCTTTGGGAAAACTCGCTCTCGGCGTTGAAATTATCGTAATAAAAATCAAAGATTAGAAATATTAACTAAAACAAAACACAGCGATTAAAAAAGAAGCTTAAAGTAAGAAAACAACATGTAAAAACGTGAAAAATAACATTGCCAGACATGGGAGGATAACCCAATGGCTAAGTATAGCAATATCAATAGTTTTAATGCTTTACAGACGCTAACAGTAGGTTCCAGCAATTATCAGATTTTTAGCTTAGCCCAAGCCGAGAAAACGCTAGGGGATATTGCCAAACTACCGAAATCTTTAAAAGTATTATTGGAAAACTTATTACGGTTCGAAGACCAACTTAGCGTTAAAACTGAACACATCTATGCCTTAGCAGAATGGTTAAAAACCAAAGGTTCTGAACAGGAAATTCAATATCGACCTGCTCGAGTTTTAATGCAGGATTTTACAGGGGTGCCTGCTGTAGTCGATTTGGCCGCAATGCGAGCAGCCATGGCTCAAGCTGGTGGAGACCCAGAGAAGATTAACCCTTTATCTCCTGTCGATTTGGTGATCGACCACTCGGTGATGGTTGACTATTTTGCCGATGATCAGGCTTTTGAAGAAAACGTACATATTGAAATGCAGCGTAATGGCGAACGATATCAATTTCTACGTTGGGGACAGTCGGCATTTAATAATTTTAGTGTAGTGCCGCCAGGTACAGGGATTTGCCATCAGGTCAATTTAGAATATTTGGCCCAAGCAGTGTGGTTGGGGGAGGATGAAGGCAAAACTTTTGCTTTTCCTGACACTTTAGTGGGAACAGATTCGCATACGACCATGATTAATGGCTTGGGTGTTTTAGGCTGGGGCGTAGGCGGTATTGAGGCTGAAGCTGCAATGTTGGGCCAACCCATCTCTATGCTTATTCCTGAAGTCATCGGTTTTAAACTTACAGGAAAATTACCAGAAGGTATCACTGCAACTGACTTGGTGCTCACCATTACTCAAATGCTTCGCCAAAAAGGTGTAGTGGGTAAATTCGTAGAATTCTATGGAGATGGTTTAGCAGATTTGCCTCTTGCTGACCGTGCAACAATTGCCAATATGGCACCAGAATATGGTGCAACTTGTGGTTTCTTTCCAATAGATGAAGTGACTATAGGATATCTGAAACTGACAGGGCGTCATGAAGACCGTATTGAGCTCGTTGAGGCTTATAGTAAAGCTCAAGGTTTATGGCGTAATGTTGGTGATGAACCTGTTTTCACAGATACTTTAAGTTTAGACATGACCACGGTGCAAGCAAGTTTGGCTGGACCAAAACGCCCGCAAGACCGAGTGCTGTTATCAGAGGTGCCTAAAACGTTTAATGCGCTCATGGAGTTAACGCTAAAACCAGCAAAAGAAGCAAAAGAACGTCTAGAAAATGAAGGTGGTGGTACTGCTGTAGAGGCAAAAAAAGCAAATATTCAACATGAAAGTCCATCTTGCGTGATTGAAGGGCAAGAATATCCGTTAAATCATGGTGATGTCGTAATTTCAGCCATTACCTCTTGTACCAATACCTCTAACCCAAGCGTGATGTTAGCGGCCGGCTTGCTTGCTAAAAAAGCTATTGAAAAAGGCTTACAACGAAAACCATGGGTGAAAAGCTCTCTTGCACCTGGTTCTAAGGTCGTGACTGATTATTTGTTGGCTGCTGGGCTTACGCCGTATTTAGATGAGTTGGGTTATAACTTGGTGGGGTATGGCTGTACAACCTGTATTGGTAACTCAGGCCCATTACCCGAGCCAGTCGAAGATGCAATTCAATGTCATGATTTGAATGTTGCATCTGTACTTTCTGGTAACCGTAATTTTGAAGGAAGAGTACATCCATTAGTTAAAACCAATTGGTTAGCTTCACCGCCTCTTGTGGTTGCTTATGGTTTGGTTGGGAATATTCGTACCGACCTGACAACAGAGCCTCTTGGTGAGGGCAAAGATGGACAGCCCGTCTATTTAAAAGATATCTGGCCAAGTCAGGCAGAAATTGATGTTGTCTTGCAGAAAGTAAATACAGAGATGTTCCACAAAGAATATGCAGCGGTCTTTGATGGTGACGCGAGTTGGCAAGCGATTCAGATTCCAAAGAGCAAGACTTATGAATGGGCCGATGACTCGACTTATATTCGCCATCCTCCTTTCTTTGAAGGAATTGGAGAGCCACCGAAACCAATTAAAAATATTGAACAGGCGCATATTTTGGCTGTTTTAGGTGACTCAGTTACAACCGATCATATTTCACCAGCGGGGAATATCAAAAAAGATAGTCCTGCGGGTCGGTATTTACAAGAGCAAGGGGTCGATCCAAAAGACTTTAACTCGTATGGTTCTCGACGTGGTAATCATGAAGTGATGATGCGAGGAACTTTCGCCAACATTCGTATTAAAAACGAAATGCTTGGTGGTGAAGAGGGTGGTAATACTATTTACATTCCAAGTGGTGAAAAGCTTGCCATTTATGATGCAGCGATGCTTTATCAACAAGAAAACACACCTCTTGTGATTATTGCAGGTAAGGAATATGGAACAGGTTCTTCACGTGACTGGGCTGCAAAAGGAACAAATTTATTAGGTGTGAAAGCAGTAATTGCAGAGAGTTTTGAGCGTATCCATCGTTCAAACCTAGTCGGTATGGGAGTGTTACCATTACAGTTTGTTGATGGGCAAACTCGTCAATCTCTTAATTTAACGGGTCATGAAGTGATATCAATCCGTGGTTTACTGGACGGGATTCAACCTCATCAAATTCTTGAAGTTGATGTAAAAGGACCGGATGGGGTAGCGAGTCATTTTAATGTGTTGTGCCGAATTGATACGTTAAATGAGGTCGAGTACTTTAAGGCTGGTGGTATTTTGCATTATGTACTTCGGAATTTGATTGCTTCATAAATCGATAAACTTAGCACGGCCTTATAATGACTGTGCATTAGCCAAAATTGGATTTATAGGCGTATCTTTACTTTTTAAGGATAATGAGCTGTGACTAAAACAGCGCAAGGCAAAAATCCTTTGTCGGGCTGACGGTATGTCCTTATACCGCAGCCCAACTGGGCGGCATCCATGCCGCCTGTCACGCTAGTAAATGATGAATTAAATCTTAAATAATATAATTTGACTTATAATGACAAGACTTACCGTGAATTCAAATATCTCGATCTCAAGTTTTCTTTGATCTGAAATACACTTTCTTCTGAAAAGCAGTAAAATAGTCACCGTGTTTTATATCCCCCCAAGAGTAACAATGACCGATCTCCAACAAGATGAATATGAACGTCGTTTTGCAGGTGTAGCCAAAGTTTATGGTGATTCCTCGTTTCAACATTACGAGCAAAGTCATGTAATGGTGATTGGTATTGGTGGTGTGGGCAGTTGGGCTGTAGAAGCTTTGGCTCGTACCGGAATTGGGGAAATCACATTAGTGGATATGGATGTTGTTGCGGCATCAAATGTGAACCGTCAGCTACCAGCGATGACCTCTACATTAGGCTCTGAAAAAGTGGAGATCATGGCGGAGCGCTGTCGCCAAATTAACCCGCGTATTAAAGTAAATATTATTGATGACTTCCTTACACCTGAGAATGTCACAGAGCTTTTAAATCCTGTACCGGACATTGTTCTAGACTGTATTGATGACGTTAAAGCGAAGTTGGCTTTAATGCTGCATTGCCGTTTTAACAAAATTCCTTTGATTGTTTCTGGTGGAGCAGGCGGTAAGCTCGATCCGCTTAAAATTCGTGTCGCGGATTTATCAAAAACCGAACAAGACCCAATGTTGGCGAAGTTACGTAGCCAACTTCGAGCTCGTGGTATTTGTAAAAAGCCAAAAGAGAAATTTGGAATTACCTGTATTTATTCGATTGATAACCCATTCTCAAGTGCAGATGTGTGTCCATCGGCAGGTTTACGCTGTGGTGGCTATGGTTCTGCAGTAGTGGTGACTTCAAGTTTTGCCATGATTGCCGTAGCTGAAGTTTTAAAGAAACTTGATTTAAAGAAAGTTTAGTTTAAATATTAAAAAGGCGTGCTCTTATGTTTGGGCATGCCTTTTTCTTTTTTAGTCATATAACTCTATCGTGTCGTGTTTGGGCTGTGTTGGAAGCTGCTGATCGTAAAATTTAAAGCACCATAAAATTAAAATAACGACAGTGAATATGGTGAAACCTTTTAAATACTTCATGAATAATTTAATTAAGTGAATGGCCTTAATAAAATTCTAGCGAAGGTAATCTATCTAATCTAATATAGAAAATAGGCTTAATGATCTAATTTTGAGATGGGAATGCTAACTTTAAAACAATTTCAATATTTTATAAAAATTGTTGAAGAAGGCAGTTTTACGGCTGCTTCAGAAAAGCTCTTTATTGCTCAATCAGCTTTGAGTAGGCAGATAAAATTATTAGAAGAAGAGATTAAATTTCAGCTATTTGATCGTACTGACAAGAAAGTAAAGCTTACAACAGCGGGAGAGGTCTTTTATAAGAAAATAAAAGATAACATGCTCTACTTAAATGAAATTATTGATCTTTCTAAAAGTGTTTCGGAAGGGAAAAACCGCCAGATTAAAATTGCTCACTCAAGCAGTATTGTCATGGATCATAAAAAGATTCAGATATTAAAAGAAATTAGCTTAGCTAAGCAGATAAATTTTGAGGTGAATACCTTGTCATCGGAGCAGCAAATCTTAGCTTTAATGAATGGAGAAATTGATATTGGTTTTATCAGGCCACCAGTTCGGCACACATTAGATGACATCAATGTTCTTAAGTTATATGACGAACCCTTAATGGTAGCTCTGCATGTTGATCACGCTAAATTTGCAAATAAACAAGAGATTCAAGTTAAAGACTTAAAAGATGAATATTTCGTTTCTACGCCACATTCTAAAAGAGGTGGTTTAAGCTATTTGGTCTCAAATCTATGCTTGGCTGCTGGGTTTACACCTCAGAAGGCTTCTATCCAATCTCGTAAGGTCTCACAATTGCAGCTTGTTGCTGCAAATTTAGGTGTGAGCATTGTTCCTGAAGAGTTTGAGCAGATTTTGCCTGCCAATGTAAAATTGTTACCGTTGGCAGATCCTCTATTATTTTCAGAGGTAGTTTTAGTCTATAGAAAAGAGAACGATGAAATTATTCAGCATTGTGCCGAACTCATTCATCAAATGTTTCAATCTTAGAAAATTGATTAAGCTTCTAAACGATAGTAAGTATAAGTGACGCTATCATCTTTGTAGACATCATAGCTATTTTGTTTGAAGTCAGAGACCCATTCACTTCCTGTGTATCCAGCAATATGTCCATAAACATGGTTGCGGGTTCTGTGAATGATATAGATGTCACCTTCTTGTGGTTCATCAAAGGCTGGATTAATTTCTTTATAGCCAATCTTTTTGAGAGTGTCTCCCCAGTCTGAAGCTGCAATGGGGTGATTCCGAATATCTGCACCAGCAGATTCGAGAGCAAGGCGGATACTACGTGCACAACGGGCTTTGCTGCGTCTTGAGGTAATACTTTCTAATTTAGCTACGAATCTATCAACATCTATTGCTGGAGTATCGGAAGTTTCAGTTTGATGATTACTAGGTTTCATGGTGAAAGGATAAGGGAGACTTGGAGTGCTGTGGGATACAACAATGGCTGCCTGATTTGAATCCTGATACATATAATTATCAGCTACTTGTCCGTCATAAATAATCATCGTGAAATCTCTACCGTACTATCTATATCCATATTAAAAAAATCACCACCTACCTGTGGCGTTCAGAGATACTAATAGGCGTACCTTAAAAGTTTTGTTTACGTTATGTAATAACGTATCTTTTTTCCAAATATTGCTACCTAGAGATAAAAAGATACTCATTAAAATGAAACACAAAAAAATTTAACTTAAGTTATTGATATTTTTATTTAAAAATAATTAATCAGAGCTTAAATTTGAATATTTTAATTCAGTCATTGCGAATATACTCAAAATCTAAGTCCCTGATTTAAAATGCCACATTTTCTTACAATTTAAGAAGCCATCACATGCTTAAGCCTGATGTTCTTTTAAATATTCCTCAGTACGAATTAAAGCTGCTTGCATGTTGCTAATAGCCTGTTCAACATCACCTAAAGTTTTTGCATTTCCGCCACTTAGCGCCTGACGCCATTTACGCGCACCTGGTAAATTTTGGAATAAACCCAAAATATGACGTGTAATGATGGAGAGTGGAGCACCTTCAGCCATACGCTGTTCAATATAAGGTAGCATTTGTTCCATAATCTCGAATCGATCTGGAGCTTCCAAATTCCAAAGCTGACCCATTTCCGCGAGTAAGTACGGATTATGATAGGCTTCACGGCCAATCATGACGCCATCAACATGCTGTAAATGTGTTTGAGTTTCAGCAAACGTTTTAATCCCGCCGTTAATTTCAATGGTGAGATGTGGGCGCTCTTGTTTTAAACGATAGACATCTTCATAGCGTAAAGGTGGAACTTCACGGTTTTCTTTTGGTGACAGGCCTTTCAAAATAGCAATACGGGCATGAACTACGAAATGGGTGCAACCTGTTGCTGCGACAGTATCTACAAAATGAAGCATCTCTTCATAAGAGTGCATATCATCAATCCCGATACGGTGTTTCACCGTTACCGGAATGTTTACTGCTTTTTGCATAGTATGAATACATTCAGCAACCAAATCTGGTTCTGCCATTAAGCAAGCACCGATTTTATTGTTCTGTACACGGTCACTTGGGCAGCCTACATTGAGGTTAACTTCATCGTAACCCCAGTCTTCAGCCATTTTTGTGCAAGTCGCAAGCTCTTGCGGGTTTGAACCGCCTAACTGTAATACGATAGGATGCTCTTGTGCACTGTAGTCTAAATGGCGTTTTGCATCACCAAATAGGATTGCACCTGTGGTGACCATTTCGGTGTATAGCACAACATTTGGGTTAAACAAGCGAGCAAAGAATCGATAATCCTTCGTTGTCCAATCCATCATGGGTGCGACAGAAATACGAGGTTGTAACGATTGAAGTGATTGCATAACCAATAGCCCAAAAGTCGCTAAATTAATGAAAGGGCAGCATTATACGAGGTTTATGCTTGAATCGACAGAGGCATTTAGCCGAGTAATTTATAACCACCCTTGTGTTGGATATAGAAAGATGATTTATAACAAGTTACCTTATTGGGAAATCATTTTCTTTTTTTGTAAGATAGCATCAAACAAGCTAAACAAAATACAAAGTACAACTAACCCAATACCAGCAAGGCAAGTCATGGTCCATCCGCCACGGTTCCACGCAAAAATTCCTAATGCTGAACCTCCTGCGCCTCCAATAAAGTAAGTGGTCATATAGATGGCATTAATACGAGATTTAGCATCTGGTCGTAAACGGAAAATAATGCTTTGGTTGCTCGTGTGTACGAGTGCTAGCGCTAACTGAATTAAAGCAAAACCAGTAATATAACTCGCAAGCAAAGTTTGCCCATAATAAAAGCAGAGCCAGCTTAACAGGAATAAACCACAGCCCATCCATGTGAGTAGAGTGGTACGTCCCTGATCAGCATATTTACCAATATAACGGGTTGATAAGGCACCAAAGATACCGACTAAAGGCACTAGTCCAATAAATAGATCAGGTAAATGATGTGCTGAGGTGAGGAGTAATGCGATGGTGGAATATAAAATACTCACAGATGCGAAGGCGAAAGCACCTGTAAGCGCTCTTAATAATAGTCTTTTCTCTTGTTTTAAAAGCTGACCCATGGAACCAAAGATTTGCCCATAGTTCATTTTCATGCGTAAAACATAAGGCAAGCGACTTTTTAAGGTATATGCCAACAGAAGCATTAATATGCCGCTTACCACATAAACCACTTTCCAGTGGAATAAGTTAGAAAATAGGCCAGCCAGACTGGTAGAGAGTAAAATACCAACCAATAGGCCACTCATTAAAAAACCAATGATCTCGCCAGTTTTTTCAGGTTTTACCGTCATTGTGGCAAGTGGAATCAACACTTGAGCTGCAACCGAAAACAATCCTGCTAAAATTGTACCGATCCATAGCATGGGTAAGTTAATAGCAAAAGCAGAAGTAAATAAGCCAACTGCACAAAGCACCATCAAAAACGGAATAGCCTTGGCTTTATTGACGATATCACCCATCGGAACAATAAAGAGCAGTCCGAGGGCATAAGACACCTGAGCAAATGTAACGGTCAATGCGGCTTGTGCTTGAGTAACAGCAAAGTCTTGTTGAATGGAGTGAATAAGAGGCTGGCAATAATAATTCACACCTGCACATAAGCCACATGCTGCTGCCATCAACCAAAGTAAAGGTTTATTTTGACTGATATCTTCAGGGGTAGACATGATGTTCTCTCGATTTTATTAGGTGTATGCGGTTGCTTCGACTTCAATGAGCATATGCTCTAATGCAAGGCGTGGTACAGGAATGAGTGTACAGGCTGGAAAAGGATGATTTTTCCATAAATTCTGCATAACTTTAATCAAAATTTCATGTTTTTCGACCGAATGGTCAACAACTAAAACTCTTAATACGGCAATGTTGCTAAGCTCTGCATCGGCAGCAATCAAAGCATGTTTAATGTTATCAATAGCTTGGGAAACTTGTTCTTCAAAGTTTGGGCTTAATTCACCTTTTGAGTTTTCGCCTCCTTGACCTGCAATATGAATAATCTTTTTAAAGTTTTCTACCACAGCAACATGACTATAAGCATTTGGAGTAGGGTCGTATAAAGTTGATGGATTTATTATTTTAAAAGTTTCTTGATTCATGAGACTCAACCGTTCAGTAAAATTTAGATGAGTATCCAACCTCAACTTAAGTTGAGGTCAAGAGAAATTAGTATTTTAATCTTTTCTTTCTGAGGGTAATTATCATGACACCTGCAATATTTAAAATACAGCCTACCCATTGCCACATATTGAGATGTTCATTTAAAAAAGTAACCGCGAGCAAAATAGTTAAAACTGGTCCTATTGAAGCAATCATGGCAGATTGAGAGGCACCAAGTCGCTCAATACTTTGCATGAGCATAACGGTAGGTAAAACAGTGACCAAAAAGCCAAGTCCGACGCCGTACCAAATTACATTAGATGGAAGTTGTAATAGAAGTTGGATAGGCTGAGGAGTGCTTAATACATAGTGCGTTAATGTACCGATACAAGCGACTGTTAAAGCTAAACCTGTGAAATTCCAAGAACCAAATTTTTTAATTAATGGCGGGGTCAGTAGTAAATAGCCTGCAAAAGCCACAGCACTCGCAAACACGAGACTTGTGCCTAACCAGAAGTTGCCCTGAATTGGTGCATTGTTGTGCTCTTGAAGCATGACCAATACAGTTCCACCATAACTAAGAAAAATGGCAAATAAACTTTTTGCATCTAATTTTTGTTTGTAGAGCAAGCTTGAGACAATGACTGTGAGTGTGGGATATAAAAATAGAATAATTCGTTCGAGTGAAGCACTAATAAACATCAGACCCATAAAATCGAGCCAGCTGGCAAAGTAGTAGCCTAATAGACCAGCAAAAATTAAAATTAGCCAATCCTTCTTTTTTATGCCCTGATTATGATGCCTGTTAAACCAGCAAATTAATAGAAAGAACGGTAAAGCGCTTAACATGCGTAAAGCCATCAGGACTGTGGCGTCTACTAATGGAGAAAGGGCATAAGTCTGTTTAATAAAGATTGCTTTTGTACTGAATAGAAAAGCAGAGCAAAGAGCAAAAAAAGACCCGATTTGAAACGAAGATAAAGAAATTTTCATATACAAGACTGTATAAGAGAGACTGTTGTCTGCAAAAAAAGAAAAAGCTTCCTATGTTACACCTCAAATTAAATATCGTGAATCATCAGTTCAAAATATGGGTATTTATTAAATAAATATTGGGTGGTATTTTAAAAAAGTTCAATTAGAATCCAAATTCTGTACAAAGAATACACATGGGGGAAACATTGCAGGTTGCAATGTTTTTGACAATGAGAAATTAGCTTGAGGAACGCTCATGCAAATCGGAATCCCAACCGAAACTGTCGTCGGTGAAAATCGTGTAGCTGCTACGCCAGAGACAGTAAAGAAGTTGATTAGCGCTGGTCATAGCGTTGTGATTGAACGTGGTGCCGGTGTAAAGGCTGCGTACATTGACAGTGCTTATGAACAGGTCGGTGCAACCATTACGGATGATGCCTATACGGGTAGTCAAATTATTTTGAAAGTTCGTGCGCCACAAGGCGGGGAAATTCAAAAACTTCCAGCAAATACTGCTGTTGTAGCAATGTTTGATCCTTATCGTAATACCGAGCTAGATCAGTTTGCGAATCAGCAAGTTTCTGCTTTTGCATTGGAATTGCTTCCTCGTACGCTTTCTCGTGCGCAGAACATGGACGTATTGTCTTCTCAGGCAAACCTTTCTGGTTATAAATCAGTTTTGCTTGCTGCCGCTGAATATCAGCGCATGTTCCCAATGCTTATGACAGCTGCTGGTACTGTAAAACCTGCTCGTGTTGTGATTATGGGCGTGGGCGTTGCAGGTCTTCAGGCAATTGCAACGGCAAAACGTTTAGGTGCAATTGTTGAAGCAACTGATTTACGTCCTACGGCAAAAGATCAAGTTGAATCTTTAGGTGGTAAGTGGTTAGACGTACCAATGTCTGAAGAAGAGCAACAACGTGCAGCTGACGCCGCTAAAAATGGTTATGGATGGATGCCGGGTGAGCAATACATCAAAGACCAAGCCGCGATTGTAGATAAAGCTGTATCTAATGCTGATATCGTGATTACAACTGCATTGTTGCCGGGTCGTGATGCTCCGCGTCTGATTAAGGCTGAAACTGTTGCCAAGATGAAACCAGGCTCTGTCATTTTAGATATGGCTGTTGAAACTGGCGGTAACGTTGAAGGCTCTAAAGTGGGCGAGACTGTGTTTACAGAAAATGGCGTGAAAATTTTGGGTGTTCCAAATATTCCGGCAACTGTAGCGACAGAAGCTTCCGCACTATATGCGCGTAACGTATTCAATTTCGTAGAAACTTTATTCGACAAAGAGAAAAACTTTGCGATTAATCAAGAAGACGAAATCCAAAAAGCCCTATTGGTCACTCATGGCGGTCAAGTACTGCTTAAGCGTGGTTAAGGAGATTTCTCATGGTTGAAACTATTACAATTTTCGTCCTTGCCATCTTTGTAGGTTATTACGTAGTTTGGGGTGTTACACCAGCTTTACATACACCACTTATGGCAGTAACCAATGCGTTGTCATCTATTATTGTAGTGGGTGCAATGTTGCAAACTGTGGGTCTGCCTATTTTGGGTGTAGATGCTAACGTTGCATTTCAAAGTGTGAATGTGGTGAGCGTACTGGGTGCGATTGCGGTATTTTTGGCAAGCATTAATATTTTCGGCGGCTTTGCAGTAACTGCACGCATGCTGGAAATGTTCAAGCCTAAGCAAAAGAAATAAGAGGGCTTTGACATGGAATTTATTCAAGCAAATGCAAATTGGTTGTACCTTGTAGGCGCAATTCTCTTTATCTTGACGCTTCGTGGTTTGTCTGGCCCTAAAACAGCAATTCAAGGTAACCGTTACGGTATGATCGCGATGGCGATTGCTGTAGTTACGACCTTCTTTGTTGCAAATAACCCAGTCATCTGGATGATTGTTGGTGCAATGGTGTTGGGTGCAATCGTTGGTATTGCGCGTGCTCGTACTGTACCAATGACTCAAATGCCTGAAACTGTTGCATTGATGCACTCGTTAGTTGGTTTGGCTGCTGTCCTAATTGCAATTGCTGCAATTTTGCATAACAACCAACTCACTGCATTGTTTGCTCAAAATGAGGCAGCTTTAACGGCGGCTGGTGTACAACATGTGCACATGAGCAAAGTCCACTTATTTGAATTGTTTGTGGGTTGTTTTGTTGGTGCGATTACCTTTACTGCATCAGTGTTTGCATACGGTAAATTGGCTGCAAAAAAATGGGCAAAAACGATTTCTGGTGCATGGGTTAAACCGGTTCAGGCGCTTATATTTATTGCAATGCTTGCAGCAGGCATCATGTTCTTCTTAACGAATAATATGACTGCATTCTGGGCGATGACAGCACTTGCACTTGCATTTGGCTGGGTTTGGATTGCACCAGTTGGTGGTGGTGATATGCCTGTAGTGGTATCGCTTCTTAACTCATTCTCGGGTTGGGCAGCAGCAGGTATTGGTTTTACTCTTGAAAACAACATGTTGATCGTTGCGGGTTCTCTCGTAGGTTCATCTGGTGCGATTCTGTCGTACATCATGTGTAAAGCAATGAACCGTTCGATCATCAATGTATTGTTTGGCGGTGCAATGGGTGGTGCAGCGGTTGCTACAGCTGCTAAAGGTGAGCAAGTTCAGCGTAATCACCGTTCTGGTTCTGCTGATGATGCCGGTTTCTTGATGTCAAATGCCGACAGCGTTGTGATTGTACCGGGTTATGGTATGGCACAAGGTCGTGCACAAAATGCTGTAAAAGAATTGTGTGAAATTCTAAAAGAGCAAGGTGTTCGCGTTCGTTTTGCTATCCATCCAGTTGCTGGTCGTATGCCTGGTCATATGAACGTATTGCTTGCTGAAGCAGACGTAGCATATGAAGACATCTTGGAAATGGATGAGATTAACTCAGACTTCCCTGCAACTGATGTGGTGCTTGTAATTGGTGCAAACGACGTAGTAAACCCAGCTGCGAAAGATGATCCAACTTCACCGATTTATGGTATGCCGATTCTTGAAGCGCATAAAGCGCGTACGATCATGGTGATTAAGCGTTCTATGGCAACAGGTTATGCAGGTCTGGACAACGATTTGTTCTATAACGAAAAAACAATGATGATTTTTGGTGATGCCAAGAAAGTTGTTGAAGATATGACTAAAGCAATCAATGGTGGCGGTCACTAATCTGACCTTAATCAGGATTGTAAAAGCCACCCTCGGGTGGCTTTTTTATTTGGCCTATTTGTTTAAAGAAATTTTTCTACAAGGTCCATTGACTGTTGATAGAGGTCACGTGCAAGTTTCTGATTTTTTGCGTGTGAAGATTTCCAGTCTGGCATATGCGCACTGACATATTCACCATTACGATTCTGCCATGCATCTCCAGTTGCCATTTCTGTAATGAGATTTGCTGGAACTGAGGTTGGGACTAAGCCTAATTTCATTGCTGCATAAACTGGTTTTGGTAAGTCGCGATAAATATCAGAAGCGACACCACCTGGATGCAATGCATTATTGGTAATTGAACTACCTGCTAGTTGTTCTGCTAAAGCATTGCTGAATAATAAATTTGCAAGCTTCGATTGCCCATAATAGAACAAGGGATTGTAAAAACCTTCTGCTCGAAACTTGTTGGGTTTAATGGAGCCCACCCAGTGTGCGATGGATGCGAGATGAATAATCCGTGCTTCAGACGATTGTTGTAAAACTGGAAGTAATTTTTGAGTTAGTAAAAAATGGCCTAAATAATTAACACCAAATTGCTGTTCGAAACCATCGACAGTCAGTTGTTTGGTTTTGGCAAATAACCCTGCATTGTTAATGAGTACATCAAGGCTACCATAGCGATCTGCAATCTCGTCGGCTGTCTTTCGAGTTAATTCAAGACTGTTTAGATCGAGAGAAACTAAATCGACTTGTCCTTGGTTGAGTGAGCGTAATTTGTTTTGTGCATCTTGCGCTTTTTCTGGATTTCGGCACGCTAAAATAACATGTTGCCCTTGTTTAACGAGTTGTTCTGCCGTGGCGAAACCAATACCTGTGTTGGCGCCCGTAATTAATATTCTCACTTTCTGTACTCCGGTTATGCTATTTATTGGTGGGGACTTCAAGAGTTTGTATATTGCTGCAAATCTGACAATTTGTCATGTCAAATTTAAAAGTGCACGATGATTGGCTTTTAATGGCTAATAAAGCATTCGATGAAATTTAAAGATTTTGTTATTTAAAAAATATAAATACCACTTTATGAAGGGGGCATACTTTTTATAAAGAATTAAAAAAGCGGCTCAAAAGAGCCGCTTTTTTTAAAAGCAAAATTTTAAGCAACCGACTCTGGAGCGGTACGCCATAAGCTTTCTAAATCATAGAATTTACGAGCTGTTGGTAGCATCACATGTACTACAACAAAGCCGAGATCAATCAAGATCCATTCTGCATCTCGTTCACCTTCAACGCCAATCGGGCGGAAACCGGCTTTTCGAGCTTCTTCTGCAACATTGTCAGCGAGTGCTTTGACATGGCGAGTAGAAGTACCACTTGCAATTACAATAGCATCAGAGACATTGCTAATTGAGCTAACATCTAACTGGAGAATATCTTTTGCTTTTACATCAACTAAAGCGTCATGAACAACTTTGAGACAAGTCTGTACGTCTTTATTTGAGGTGTTCATTGCGAAATCGTGAGAATTAGACACGCTGGGCGATGGTTCTAAATTCATATAGGGTATATTTTCCTGACAATTACTCACTATCTAATATAGTGGTTTTCGCGCTAAATTTCAATCAGAAGTCGTAACAGTTTATATATTTACATCATCGGAAAAATACTTTTTCTTCCAAGTAAATGACTGATTTGAAGTATTTTCAGGCTTATATTCTGCTGCAATATAGTTTTGATAAGAGCTTTGCTTTAACCAAGAAAATATTTGTTCATAAGGGATTTGGGCTGTATCTGGTTCATGACGACCCGGACAGTCCGCAAATTGAATATGTCCAATTAAGTTAATATTTTCTTGCAAACCCTCAAGTACATCTTCGCCCATCATCGCCATGTGATAGCAGTCATATTGCATTTTTAGAGCAGGATGATTGACCGCTTCTAGCATTTCTTGTCCTTGCGCAATGTTCTGCACCAAAAAGCGTGGCATATCTGTACCGTTAATCATTTCAAAAACGGGTTCTATACCGTGTTCACTAAGTAAGTTACTGGCAAGTTTTAAATTAGCTGCTAATGTTTTCAAACAAGGGAGTAGGTCGGCATCTAGGGGCTGTTTCCCTGCCAAAATGTTAACACGGGGAACTTTTAAAGCAGTGGCATAGCTAATTGCTAATTCTAATGCTTCACGAAAAGCTGTTTCTTGACCGGGTACACCAGCTAAACCATTTCCGTCTTGCATAAGATCACCAGCAGGCACATTGATTAGACAGAGGCTAAGTTTGTAGCGTTCGAGTTGAGTTTGAATATCGGAAATAGCCAATTCATAAGGAAATTGAATTTCTACATATTCAAAGCCCTGTGCATGCGCCAGAGCAAAGCGTTCAATTAAAGGAACTTCGGTAAAAATCATGGATAAATTGACTGCAAGACGACCCATACTCAAACTCCGTTTATTTTTGCTCTATTAATTGAATCATAGTAGCTAAATCTTTCTCAGCAAAGCCATTTTTTTGGTGAGTTTGTAGCTGTAGTAGAGCTTTTTGTGCAACTGGGATGTCTAAATTAACATTGTTAGCCAATGTTACTGCGTTGTTAAGATCCTTAGATAATGTTTGAACTTTCCACTGAATTGGTTCAAAGGTATGAGTTGCCATGCGTGGAGTTAGAATTTGAAAGGGTTTAGAGTCAGCAAATCCACCGGCTAGGGCAGGAGCAAGCAAAGTTGTATCTACACCAGCTCGATCAGCAAGTGCGACAGCCTCTGCAATAAGAGCGCTGTTGGCTGCAACAATAAGTTGGTTACAAATTTTGGTGGCTTGGCCGGTTCCTGTATCTCCCATGCGAGTCACGCGTTGAGACAGAACATTATAAATAGCAGTTAATTCTGTAATAGTTTGAGCATCACCGCCTGCAAAAATGACAAGTGTGCCTTGTTCTGCACCCGCTGTCCCACCTGATACAGGTGAGTCAATCCATGTGACCTCATGGGTAGCAGCTGCTTGAGCAAGCGTTTTCGTTGCAGCAACAGATAAACTCGAGAAATCAACAATAACCTGTTTAGCTTTTAAGTTAGGCTGAATTTGCTCAAATACAGCTTGTACTGCTTTGTCATCTGCCAGACAGATTAAAATAACTGGATATTCACCAATATCTGAAAGTTCTAAAGCTTGTGCACCGATATCAATAAGTTCGTCACATGCAGCGACGGTTCGATTCCAAACAGCAACTTGAAAGCCAGCTTGAATAAGGCGGGTTGCCATTCGACTTCCCATAAGCCCTATGCCTAAAAAAGCAATAGGGGTGTTGCGATCAAAATTCATAATCTAAGCTCTTATTTATATTGGCGTGGCAAAAAATTAACTTCCGGATGTTTGTCTTTTTTACGAGCAAGTTTGCTATTTTTACCAAGTAATAATTTAAGTTGCCAGATTTTTTCTAGACGTAATGATTTTTCTGGTTGATGTTCCATTGCGTCAAGTACACGTTTTGCCGCAGTGAGGGCATCAGGTGAGCGCTGCAACATTTCAGATGCAATCTCATTTGCTTTCTCTAAAGGAGTGTCACTTAAATGAGTTACAAGACCAATTTCTTTTGCATAATTCCCATCAAAAACACGGGCAGTTAAGGTAAGTTCTTTCGCAAGGTCAACGCTAATTAAACCTTTTAATGAGCGAGTAAGTCCCATATCAGGAACTAAACCCCAGCGGCTTTCCATAATCGACATTTTTGTTTCTGGATGAGAAATTCGGATGTCAGCAGCCAAGGCGAGTTGCATACCCGCGCCGAAACAATATCCTTCTAATGCCGCAATAACAGGTACAGGTAAATTCTGCCAAGTCAGAAATGCTTTTTGAAAAAGGCTTTGTCTTGGTTTTACAAGTTCCCAAATGGCAAAAGCAGAGTTTTTGGGATTGTTGAGGTCAGATAAGTCAATGCCAGCACTAAACACATTTCCTTCGCCTGTCAAAATAACACAGCGAATATCTCTATCCTTTTTAATTGCTTTTGCAGTTGAAACTAACTCTTTTAATAAGGCAAAACTCATCGCATTGCGTTTGTCTGGACGGTTTAAATATACCGTTGCAATGCCATTATTTTTTTCAATACGTAAGAGTGCCATGAGATTCCCGCTTCTTTTTTTATAGATGAACGGAGCATAACATGGCTGTAATCTGGAAACATGACAGCTCAGTCATACCTATTTGGTCGATATGTTAGTCAGGTATCACCAAGATCTGGTGAGCAGCACTTTCTACTTCTTTAACGACAAGACCTAATTCATCAAAGCGCTGTATAACCTCTTCAATGAAGCCTTCATCTGCTATACGGCGTTCTTTACGTAGCATTGAAATAAATTGTTCAAAGTCACCTGTAACTTGTTGTAGTTTCGGGGCGCCTACATAGCGAGTGGCACCGTACAGGCGATGTAAAACATGCTCAAGTTGAGGGAAGTCTTCAAGCTCAATGAGCTGCTGCATTTCGTCTAGCTCAGTTGGAAAACTATCAACTAACATTTTGAGGAGATCTTGTGCTAAGTCTTCTTTATTTGCTGCGAGTTGCAAACTTTGTTGCCAGTTTAAAATTTGTGGGTCTAAAGCTTCTGCAACTACAAGGTGGTCTTTATCTATGGCTTTTGCTGTAAAGTTGTTTTTAGTCCATTGCGTTAAGATCTGGATGATTTGCTCCATTTGAATTGGCTTGGTGACATAGTCATTCATGCCTACTTTAAGAAGCTTTTGCTTTTCATCGGCAAGTGCATGGGCCGTTAACGCAATAATTGGAAGCTGCATTTCTCCATCGAGCGTTGACTCTAAAGAACGGATAGCACGTGTGGTATCAATGCCTGACATAACTGGCATTTGGATATCCATAAACACCAAATCAAATGGTTTGAGTTTTTGGTCAATTCGTTCTTGAATAAGGTTAAGCGCTTCTTGACCACTTAACGCTTTAGTTGTTTTAACGTTTAGTTCACCCAACAAAGCTTCTAAAACAATTAAGTTTGGTAAATGGTCATCTACTGCCAGAATGTGTAAACCCTGACCATTAAAATCTTGCTGTTCTTCTTCAAAAATAGGTTGGTTGCTTAATAATTGAATGAGTCCACTACGGCTTAATGGTTGATATAGAGGACGAGCACGATATTCACTGAGCATGTTTGGTTCAAGCGTCATTTGATAGCCATAGACGGCTAAATTGCCTTGATAACGGCTACGGATTTCTTTTAATAATGCTTCTGTATCACCGCTATGATCAACGATAAGCCATGTATTATCTTTCTGATCAAGATGTTTTAAACGACTAAACAAGTCTAGAATCGATTGTGTTTCGATATGAGGAACATGGTAGTTTTCAAGGTAATAACGTAAAACACTTGCTGTAGCAGGGTGAGCAAGATAAGACACCACTTGTAAATGCTCAAAGTGCGGGTGTTCGATTTCGTAATCTTCATCTACCACAAATTGTGCGGTAAACCAGAACGTTGAGCCTTTTTCTGTCGGTGCACGTTCTTGATTGTCCTCAAAGCCAATTTGACCATGCATCAGATGAACAAGCTGTTTAGAGATGGCAAGGCCTAAACCAGTACCTCCAAATTGACGTGTAACTGATGCATCGCCTTGCGAGAATGATTCAAATAATTTTTTACGATCTGTACCACTTAAGCCAATACCACTATCTTGAACACTAAAATGAAGCAGACATTGCCCAATATCATCATGTTCCATACGAACACGGACAATAATTTCACCATCTGGAGTGAACTTGATTGCATTAGAAATCAAGTTGGTCAGAATTTGCTTGAAGCGTAAAGCATCACCAATCACTTGTTGTGGAATGTTGTCCGCATAGTAAAAAGCCATGGCAATATGTTTTTGAGCGGCCAAAGGAGACAGCATATCCATAACATCAAAAATGGCTTCTTCTAAATCAAAGGGCGCTGTTTCAAGCTCTAACTTGCCTGCATCAATTTTTGAGAAATCTAATACATCGTTAATTAATGCCAATAAATGGGCAGATGACTTGCGAATGGTTTGTAAATAAAGATTCTGTTCGTTATTTAAATTTTGTTGACGAAGCAATAAATGAATAAAACCATCAATACTGTTGAGAGGCGTTCGAAGCTCATGGCTAATATTGGCAAGGAAAACTGACTTTGCCTGATTTGATGAAATCGCTTGGTCACGTGCTTGACGATAGGTAATGTTTTGAACTTCTAAGGTATCTAATGTTCTGCGTAAATCTTCTTCTGTTTGTTCAGTGTGTTCTTTTAATTCCAAAAAGCTAAAGTGCAATCGCTTAACAACGTTTGCGATGTCTCGCTGTAGTAAGCGTAGCTCCCCAGTACTATTAATGACTAGGTGCTGGTCTAGAGTATCTGCATTTAGACGTTGTAACTGCATGCGAATTTCATACATCGGCGCAATCCAGCGACGAGAATAAAAATTCAAGCATAGTAAAAGTAGCAGTAAGGTCATTAATCCAGTAATGACGAGGGCAATCATAATGCGATAACGTGCCAACTCTAGAGGCTGGTTATCCATTTCAATCACTAACCAGACTGGCGCTTTTCCAGCTTTATTACTAATCTGTAGTCCATAAATATTGTTGTGGTTATAAGAGATTGGACCAAAAAAATTATTACTACTGGGAAAGCTAGGCCAATAACGATTATCACGATAACCAATACTTAAATAAGTCTGTCCGTTGTTATCGATGAGTACCGCGCGTTTAAGATTTTTTTCGCTAAACATGCTTTGCATGATGTGCTGAGCATGATCGTATTCATCGGGCTGTAGTTCGACCAGCGTATACAAATCTTTCGCAATTTGATTGTAGCGAGCTAAAATTGCTGAGGCATGATGTAGCTGTTGTTGTTTTACCGAATGTGACGTTTCAGTTAAAACCAGAAAAGCACCGACCCCTGTTAAAATCATAATCGGCACAAAAATTAGAGCAATCAATTGCCCATATGCATGATTCAGACGTAAGCGTTTCGATATGGTTTTATTGAAATTAGACATGGCTACATCAGATTTATCTCTCTGTACGGCATCTTATCACGCTTTATTTTAAAACAGACGGCATTTTATAAATGACCGAGCTTTAATCGCTTTCATGAAAAAGCATATTGAAATGGGTGCAGTACCGAGCATTTTTTCATACAATAGGCCCACCTCGATATAGGTGTTGATCATGAGTAATACACAACCTGACTTTTTAGCCGACGAATTTTTGTTAGATCACTATGTAGGTAAGACACCTCTAGTTCGTTTGCAGCGATTGGCTTCTCATACGCAAGCGACGGTTTTAGCAAAATTGGAAGGTAATAATCCGGCAGGTTCTGTAAAAGACCGTCCTGCATATAACATGATTATGCAGGCAGAAAAACGTGGTCAAATTAAGCCAGGTGACACTTTGATTGAGGCAACCAGTGGGAACACGGGTATTGCTTTGGCAATGGTTGCTGCAATGCGTGGCTATAAAATGAAACTTATTATGCCGAACAATATGAGTCAGGAGCGTAAAGATGCGATGCTGGCTTATGGTGCTGAGCTGATTGAAGTAACGTCACAGCAAGGGATGGAAGGTGCACGTGATTTAGCCTTGCAAATGGAAAAAGAAGGTAAAGGTCACGTTTTAAATCAGTTTGGTAATCCTGATAATGTTGAAGCTCATTACTTAACGACAGGTCCTGAAATTTGGAAACAAACAGGTGGGAAAATTACCCATTTTGTAAGCTCAATGGGTACAACCGGTACTATTATGGGTGTTTCTAAATATTTAAAAGAACAAAACCCAGATATTCAGATTGTTGGTTTACAACCAGCAGATGGATCAAGTATTGCTGGTATTCGCCGTTGGCCAAAAGAATATTTACCTACTATTTTTGATAGTAGCCGTGTGGATCGTACCATTGATATCCCACAAATTGATGCTGAAAAAACCATGCGTAAATTAGCACGCATGGAAGGCATCAGTGCTGGTACATCTTCGGGTGGTGCGGTATGGGCATCCATCAAGATTGCAGAAGAAAATCCAGATGCTGTTATTGTTTGCATTATCTGTGACCGTGGCGACCGCTACTTGTCTACAGGACTGTTTTCAGTACAGGACGATAACTCATAATTGAGAGAAATAATGCGTTTCCCAACCTTAGTTTTTGATATTGAAACTTTAACTGATTTAAAAGCGGGAGCGCATTTATATCATCTTGATTTGCCAGAGGCTGATGTAGAGCAAGCGTTGACTAAACTGCGCCGTCAAGAATCAGGCATGGATTTTCAGCGCTTACCTTTGCACGAAATTGTTTGTATTTCTGGCCTATGGATTGATGAGTCTGGTTTTAGATTGTTTTCTTTTAGTCGGGAAAACTATTCTGAAGCCGAAATTTTACAGAAATTCTTGTCAATTTTTGATAAACGTCATCCGACTTTAGTGAGTTGGAACGGCTCGCAATTTGATTTACCCGTCATTCTATTCCGTGCCATGTATCATGGGCTTTCTGCACCGGGCTTGTTTGATCAAGGTGAAATTGATAGCCAAAAGCGTTTTAATAATTACCAAAACCGTTATCACCATCGCCACATTGATTTAATGGATGTGATGGCAATGTTTAACGGGCGTAATTTTCAAAAGCTTGATGATATTGCCTGCATTTTAGGTTTGCCAGGTAAGCGCGGCGAGTCGGGTTATCATGTGCCGGAATATGTCCGTACGCAGCAGTGGTTAAAACTGACCAGCTATTGTGAAGGAGATGTACTTAATACATGGTTCGTCTATGTACGTTGGTTGTTATTAAAAGGACAATTAACTGTAGATGAGCATAATGATTGGGTAAACTCTAGTATTGATTACTTGAAAAATATTCCTCAGCAAGCAGATTTTCTTGAAGTATGGGAACGTACCTCAAAACATACTGAATTTACTTCACATTATTTTAATCCTTCAGATTTTTAGGTTCATCCTTTGAAACAACAAGCCAAATCTCGCAAGCCCCAACAACCTGAATATATTTTTCAGGTTGAAACACTTTCTCATGAGGGGCGGGGAATTGCGCATTATGGTTCTCATCCTGATCATCCCGCAGATAAGCATGGCAAGAAAGTTTTTATTCGTTATGCATTGCCCGGAGAAACTGTAAAGGCCAAGATTACCCATCAAGCAAAGCGTCTGGAAGAGGCTGAGATGGTGCAGTTGTTAGGAGAACCGTCAACTCATCGTATAGATGCAGTTTGTCCTCATTATGGTATTTGCGGTGGCTGTAGCATGCAGCATATCCATCCTGATGAACAAATCCGTTTAAAGCAAAGTGTGCTCCAATCACATTTACAGCATTTTGCAGGTATTCAACCTGAACAGTGGCTAGAGCCGATTCGGTCTTTACAAAGTGATTATCGCCGCCGAGCACGAATTGGTGTGCGCTATTTGCCGAAGCCAGATCGCTTAATTATGGGGTTTCGTGAACATCATAGTAATCGCTTAACTTCTATCCATAGCTGTAGCGTTTTGGATAAAAATTTATCAAATAGTTTGCCTGAGTTACGTATTTTACTCCAAAGTCTAAAAGGCAAAGCACATATTGGTCATGTAGAATTAGCAAAAGGTGATCATGAAATTTCTTTATTGGTTCGTCATGTAGAAAAATTAAACAACTCTGATGTCAACCAATTAAAGCAATTTGCGTTAGACAAAGGGTGGCAGTTGTATTTGCAACCTAAGGGTCCTGAAAGTATTCATCGTATTGATGATGAAAAAGGTGCTTTACGTTTACATTATGCTTTAGAGAGGTTTAATGTAAATTTTGCTTTTTCGCCATTGGATTTTACACAGGTCAATGCCACAGTAAATGAACAAATGGTTCAATTGGCATGTGAATTGCTTCAATTGCAATCAGGTGAAAAAGTACTTGATCTATTTTGTGGATTAGGCAATTTCTCGCTTCCGTTAGCACGATGTGTTGGTGAGAGTGGACAGGTTGTTGGTGTGGAAGGGAGTGAAGAAATGGTGAAGCGCGCAACAGCTAATGCAAAATGCAATAGTTTGGTGCAGGCAACCTTCTTTTCACAAGATTTAACAAAAGATTTTTCGCATCATTCTTGGGCAAATCAAGGATTTGATGCATTATTGATTGATCCTCCTCGTGCTGGTGCATATGAAATTATGCAGTATGTATCAAATTTTGGAGCAAAAAGAATCGTTTATGTATCATGTAATCCAGCTACACTGGCAAGGGATGCAGGTGTTTTGGTCCAATATGGTTACCAGTTAAAAAAAGCAGCTGTGATGGACATGTTTACGCACACAGAACATGTTGAATCCATTGCACTATTTGAAAAAATTCAAGAGATAAACGATTAAAAACATGAGTTACATATTGAGGAGAATGGTATGGTCACAGTACGTGAACAGTTACCTGAACAACTAACTGAGTTGTCCGAGGAAACGACTGTAGAGCATGCCGCCGAAACGCAAATCGGTTTAGCCTCATGGTTGGATCGGGTGCGTGAAATATTAGATGGGGCGAAGCTTGAACAGCTTGAAAAAGTTGCGAATGAAACCCTGCAAAAAGAGTTAGAATCAACGGTTAATCATCGGTCCAATACTTTCGCTACTGGCGTTGGAATGGCCGACATTTTGGCACATCTCCATGTAGATGAAGATACTCTATCGGCAGCTATGCTCTATCGTAGTGTGCGTGAAGACATTACTGATATAGAAGAAGTAAAAAAGAAATTTGGAGATCAGGTCTATAACCTTGTCAAAGGCGCTTTGGCAATGGGTAAACTATCTGAACTCATTGAAAAAAATAAGCGGTTAGAAGACCACTTCAATAACAATCAACGAGAACATTTAAGCGGCATTTATAAAATGTTGATTTCGGTCACCGAAGATGTTCGTGTTGTTTTAATTAAACTTGCTGAACGTACCTATTCTTTACGAGAGCTGGCAAATTCCTCTCGTGAACGTCAAGAACGCGTAGCACGTGAAATTCTTACTATTTATTCGCCATTGGCGCATCGACTCGGTATTGCTCAGCTTAAATGGGAACTTGAAGATCTCGCTTTTCGCTATTTAGCTCCAGACCGTTATAAAGAAATTGCGTCATTACTGAATGAAAAACGTTTAGAACGCGAACATTATATTCAGTTCGTGATTGATCGTTTAAAAAATGAGTTGGCGTCTTACGGAATCGAGTCAGAAATCACAGGTCGGGCAAAGCACATTTATTCGATTTATCGAAAAATGAAAAGCAAAAACCTGAGTTTTGATCAGCTCTATGATATTCGTGCCCTACGTGTGTTGGTTAATAGTGTCCCAGAGTGTTACCACTCTTTGGGTATTGTTCATCAAATCTGGCGTCATATTCCGCATCAGTTTGATGACTATATTACCAACCCAAAAGCAAATGGTTATCGCTCTTTGCACACTGCTGTAATTGCCGAAAATAAATCGCTTGAAGTACAAATTCGTACTCATGAGATGCATGATGAAGCAGAGTTGGGTGTATGTTCGCACTTTAACTATAAAGAAGGTTCAAAGAATACCGACCATTCCTTTAACCATCGTTTGCATTCATTGCGTGCTGTTCTAGAACACTATCAAGAACGCAATGAAACGACGGTACATCAAAACGAAGATGAAACAGAAGGCTTTGATCAACTACAAGATTTTGAAGGTTTTGAGAAGATTTATGTTTTCAGTCGTGATGGTGATATTAAGGAATTACCTCGTGGCTCGACAGTTTTAGATTTTGCTTATCATGTGCATACAGAAGTAGGGAACAAGTGCTACGCAGCGCGAGTTAACCAGCGTTATGTGCCATTAACCTATACTTTAAAAACTGGCGAACAGGTTGAGATTTTAACTAAAAAAGATCGTGATCCAAACCGAGATTGGTTGGTGAATTCTTTAGGTTATATTAAGACCTCTCGTGCTCGTGACAAGCTGCGTCATTGGTTTAGACAACAAGATCGTAGTAAAAATCTTGAAGTTGGCCGTGAACTTCTTAATAAAGAGTTAGCTCGTCTAGCGATTCACCCAAAAAGTATCGACCTAAATGATTATTCATCACATTTTAATGTAAAAACAGGTGATGACATTTTGGTGAGTTTAGTAAGCGGTGATATTAGCTTACATGCCTTGATTAATCAGGTGAACCGCCAAATGCATCTAGATCAGGATGAACCTGAACTAGTGCTTAAACCAGCATTAAATCCGCGTGCTAGCCATACGTTATCGGCCCACGGAATTTTAATTGATGGTTTAGACAATGTAGAGCTGCACATCGCGCAGTGCTGTCAGCCCGTACATGGTGAGTCAATCGCTGGATATATTACTTTGAACCGTGGTGTCAGTATCCACAAAGTCATTTGTTCAGATTATCAGCGTATGATTAAGCAAGAACCAGAGCGTGCTGTTGAAGCCGATTGGGAAATGCAGCCAACGCGTGGTCAAAGTGTTCAAATTGTAGTTGAAGCATATGATCGTCGTGGTCTGCTTAAAGACTTAACTCAAGTGATTTTCTCTGACCAAATCAATATTCGTCAGGTCAATACAATTTCTGAAGCAGATGGTATTGCCAATATGAAGTTGTTAATTGAGGTTAAGGGTTTAGCGCAGCTTTCTCGTTTGTTGGCTCGCTTGGAGCAGCAACCTGGAATCATTAGTGCGAGACGCATGATTCAAGGTGTTTAACTAAATTGAGTAAAAAGGCTGTCAAATGACAGCCTTTTTTATTATGGATTACTTTCTTGATAAATAAATGTTAGTGAGTCGATTTAAAAACTGTGGGCTTAAAGTCGAAAGTTGATAAAGTAGTTTGGTTTTTATGCCAACTGGTGTATGAGTCGGAGTCCAGAAATGAGCCTTTTTCTCTACGAGCGTAAGAACCTGTTGAGCGATATCATTTGGTGTTAAATCTATCCCCATATTTTGAATAGTACCTGCATCCATGTTGTTAACCATTGCGGTCTGCACGAATAACGGCATCACATCTAAAACACGAATACCGTATTTCTTCCATTCCACATCTAAGCCTTCAGTAATCCCCCGAACAGCAAATTTACTGGCTGAATAAGAAATCAAATCGGCTTGTCCATAAATTGCAGAAGCTGACGAAAGATTGATGACTCGTGCAAAAGAAGCTTGCTTTAAATAAGGTAGGGCAGCGTGACAGCCATTAATGACACCGGTTACATTAATATTTATTGTTCTTTGATGAGCTTTAATATCAGTCGTTTCAAATGCACCAGAATATAAAATACCGGCGTTATTTACCAAGATGTTAAGTTCGCCAGCCCAGTCGGTAAATTCTTTTAATATGTGCTGCCATTGGCTGTAATCACTTACATCTAGATAGCCAGCACATGCATTTGGCCCTAAGTCACTTGCCAGTTTTTGAGCAAGCGACTCATTAATATCATAAATGCCTACTTTATATCCCTGTTGGTAAAATACACGTGCAATTTCTGCCCCAATACCTTGAGCGGCACCACTAATCAGAATACTGTGTCTCATCTTTTTTCTCTTTGTCAGTACAATAGTGCGACTGATTTAATCGCTTTGATTTTGATCATAACAAATTAAGATCTTAGTTTTACTGACCGACTTTTTGAACTTGAGGGTTACCATGGAGAAATTGCTTAAAATCATGCAAGAGTTACGTCAAAAATGTCCGTGGGATCAGGCGCAAACACCTATGACTCTTACGAAATATGCCATTGAAGAAGCCTACGAAGTCGAGGCTGCTATTCGTCAGGACGATATTAGTGAAATTCGAAATGAGCTGGGTGATTTGCTATTACAAGTGGTGTTTCAATCACAAATGTTTAGTGAGCAAGGTGCTTTTAATTTTCAAGATGTGGTTGAAGCAATAAGCGAAAAGTTAATTCGCCGTCATCCACATGTTTTTCAGGCAGATCAATTTAATAACTTAACGCCAGAACAAGTAAGTGAACTCTGGAAACAAATTAAACAACAAGAAAAGCAAGGCAAGCCGCAATCACGATTAGATGAACTAAAGCATGGTCCAGCCCTGTTACAGGCACAAGAAATTCAAGAAAATGTAGCAAAAGTTGGGTTCGACTTTGAAACCGTAGAAGATGCTTATACAAAACTAGAAGAAGAGCTAGACGAGTTCAAGCAAGCACTAAGAAATCAAAATATTGATGAAATTCAAGATGAATTTGGAGATTGCCTGTTTTCATTAGTCAATGTAGGACGTAAACTTGCGATTTCAAGTGAAACATCACTTTTATCAACAATACATAAATTTAGAAGCCGTTTTGCTTTTATTGAAGATCAAGCGCAAAAACAGCAAAGAACATTAGAAGACATGACCTTGTCTGAAATGGATGAATTGTGGGATCAGGCAAAACAGCAGTTAAAATCAGGGGAAAAAACACATGCCGCTCAGCATGAATCTTTGGAAGAGTAAGTATTATATTTTTATTGTTTTATTTTGGAGCCTGATTTCATCAACATTGATTCAGGCCCAATCTTTTGATCAAAATTTTAAGGAGTGGAAAGCTAAACAGCAGATGTATGATCAGAAGTTAAGCACGCAGCATTCCTCTCACTCTAATGCCCCAAAAAGTTCAACAATGACTGATTCTTCAGGGCAAGTTCACTTGAATCAAGCCAATATTGATGAGCTTCAAAAGCTAAAAGGGATTGGTGAGAAAAAGGCTCAGGCGATTGTAGAATACCGCCAAAAGAATGGTGGTTTTAAAAATATTGATGAATTTAAAAACGTAAAGGGCATTGGTCCAGCCATTTTTGAAAAGAATAAAACGCGGTTGAGTTTATAAATCATGTGTTTGTCAATTGTCATTTCATGCGCAAACTACAGAGAATCAAATTGCCCTTTGTGTGCGTTAGAGCTATGATTAGCGACAACTTGTTATTTACGTCCTGACGTAGGAGACAGCGTCTTTTGCAAACCTTGCGAGCGTCAAAATGTGGTTTGTCCACAGCCCAACTTCCTTCTTCGATTTTAGATGTGATCGATAGCCTGACTAAAGCTGGCTATGAAGCTTATATTGTTGGGGGTGGTGTCCGTGATTTAATGCTAGGGTTTAATCCTAAAGATTTCGATGCAGTCACCAATGCGACACCTGCTCAAATTAAAGAAGTTTTTGGCCGACGTTGCCGAATCATTGGCCGTCGATTTGAATTGGCACATGTCTATTCAGGGCGTGAGCTGATTGAAGTTGCAACATTCCGTGCCCCTCCTAAAAAAGCAGTTACGAGTGCCTCAGGCATGATTTTACGTGACAATAACTGGGGTACCATCGAACAAGACTTTGCTCGACGTGACTTTTCTATCAATACCTTATATTACCAACCGCGTAAGGCTATTGTGCTCGATTTCTGCAACGCAATTGACGATGTTAAAAACAAAACTTTGCGTTTATTGGGTGATCCAACACAGCGTTTTGAAGAAGACCCAGTGCGTATGCTGCGAACTCTACGCTTTGCAGCCAAGTTAAATTTCAAAATTGATTCAAATATTCTCGATATATTTGACGCTGAAATGACGCAATTATTGCGTGATGTCTCGCCGCATCGTTTATATGATGAGTCTCAGAAGCTCTTCACAATGGGACATTTGGCACGTGTTTTGCCAATGTTGATTGAGTTCGGTGTCTGGAAGCAACTTTTTGCCGATATTCAGCCTAATCTCACTGCATTTATTTTAAGAGCAGCAAAGAATACAGATCAACGTATACAAGTGGGTAAAACAATTAACCCTGCATTTTTCTATGCAGTGTTATTGTGGCAGCCGTTTTTAGAGCGTTGTGAGTTTTATTTATCTAAAGGTATTGTGCCGGCCGAAGCGCGTGCACAGGCTGGTTTAGACGTCTTAAAACGCCAAGCGACACGTACAGTGATTCCTCGTTTTGCAGAAACTTTTATTCGTGAAGTTTGGGAAATGCAGACTCGTTTGCTCAATCCAAAACCACAGCAAATAGAAGCATTGGCAGGGCATGCTCGCTTTCGCGCTGGTTTTGACTTCTTATTACTCCGTGAAAAGTCAGGTGATGACACAACACAAGGAATGGGAAGCTGGTGGGAATCCTACCAAGAAATGTCAAATGACGAAAAAGAAGCTGCTATTAGCCAATATAATCGTCAGAAAGCTAGAAACCGTCGTAAAGCTGCTGCTGAGCCTATTGAAAATAATAAAGTTGAGACGGAAATTGAACCTTTGGTTGATATTCCTGAACCACGCACTCGCCGTGGGAAAAAAGAACGTACTAGACAAGATCAGGCAGTAAGCCGATTTGTTGAAAAAGCGACTGCTTTGGACGCAGGCGTGATGGGCGATCATCCAATTTTAAAACGTAAGCGGGTACAGCGCGATTTAAGCCAAGTTGTTTTTGGGCCAACGCAATGACAATAACCGCTTATATTGGTTTAGGAAGTAATTTAGGCGATTCACGTCAAATTTTATCTGAAGCCATTGCCAAGCTTAAAACCTTAGGAATGGTTAAAGTTTCTAGACTTTATCAAAGTCCACCTATGGGGCCTCAAGACCAGCCAAACTATTTAAATGCAGTTGCAGAATTAAATACGGCTCTTGCGCCTTTAGATTTGCTCGATCATTTACAACGTTTTGAGCAAGAGGCTGGTCGTGTACGACTTCGCCGTTGGGGTGAGCGAACCTTAGATCTGGATTTGCTTATATATGGCAATGAAAAAATTCAAAATGAGCGCTTAACTGTGCCGCACATAGGAATTCTACAACGAGATTTTGTTGTAATTCCCTTATTAGATTTAGATGCAGATTTACAACTGAATGGTCAGCCACTCAAAGATTTAGAGCTGATACAGCAGCCGACACTGACTGTACTTGCTGATGAGTCTTGGGCTTAAGCTCTCGATTCATTATGTTCTGCGAACTCTTGTAGAGGATATCATCATGATTAGTCTAAGTGACTTAAGAAAATTTAAAACCGAAGGACGCAAGTTCTCTTGCCTGACTTGTTACGATGCAAGCATGGCAAAAGCAATGGAACTTGCTGAAGTTGATACAATCTTAATTGGTGATTCTCTTGGAATGGCAATTCAAGGGCGAGATTCAACTTTACCAGTAACCGTTGAAGATATGGCTTATCATACGGCAGCGGTTCGTCGTGGTAATCAGCATGCAATGATTATGACCGACTTACCATTTATGAGTTATGCAACCTTAAATGATGCTTTGCAGAACTCAAGAACAGTCATGCAGGCTGGCGCTCAAATGGTGAAAATCGAAGGCGGTGCATGGTTAAGTGAAATCGTGCAGGTTTTAACCCGTAATGGTGTGCCTGTTTGTGTACATTTAGGCTTAACACCTCAATCTGTACATGTATTTGGTGGTTATAAATTACAAGCGAGAACACGTGAAGCGGCAGATCAACTCATTGCTGATTGTACAGCAGTAGTTGAGGCGGGTGCATCGGTGTTATTACTTGAATGTGTACCTGCTCAGTTGGGACAAGAAATTGCTGAATTATTCCCAAATACATCTGTAATTGGTATTGGTGCAGGTAATGCAACCGATGGCCAAGTATTGGTTGTACAAGATATGTTAGGTTTAACTTTTGGTCGAGTTGCGCGTTTTGTACGTAACTTTATGAAAGAACAATCAGGTGAAACTGCTATTTTAGATGCGTTTAAAGCTTATCATGCTGCGGTACTTGATCAGTCATTCCCTGCTAAAGAACATACTTTTCACGTTGAGCTGTAATTCATGAAAACAGAAACCACCATACAAGGTCTTGCAGCTTCTTTAAATCCTGCTAGAGCTGCACGTAAAATTATTGGTTTTGTCCCAACAATGGGAAATCTACATGAAGGACATCTCACACTTGTTCGTGAAGCGAAAAAGTTATGTGATGTTGTGGTTGTGAGCATTTTCGTAAATCCGACTCAATTTGGACCGGGTGAAGATTTTGACAACTATCCTCGTACTTTAGAACAAGATAGTCGTCTATTGGCTGATGTAGGCTGTGATATTATTTTTGCGCCATCAGTTGAGCAGATGTACGGTACACAACCGCGTTTAACGAACATAAGTGTACACCAGATTACAGATGCTTTATGTGGTAGTTCACGTCCGGGACACTTTGATGGTGTAGCTTTGGTGGTAACTAAGCTCTTTAATATTGTGCAACCGAATTACGCTTTCTTTGGACAAAAAGATTACCAGCAGTTAGCAGTTATTCGCCAGTTTGTACAAGATTTAAATATTCCTTTAGAAGTGATTGGTGTGCCAATTGTTCGTGCAGCAGATGGCTTGGCACTTAGCTCAAGAAATGGTTATTTAAGCGATGAGCACCGTCAGGTGGCTCCGGTTATTTATCAAAGTTTGAAGCAGGCTGAGCAGCAGTTACATCAAGGCAAAGATTTGCAACAAGTTGTAGAAGATATCAAAACTCAGTTGACAGATAATGGTTTTGTTGTGGATTATGTCGAAGCTCGTCAGACAAATTTGTTACCTGTTACTCAATTTGATCGTGATATTGTGTTATTTGTCGCGGCAAAACTGGGGGCAACCCGTTTGATTGACAATTTAGAAGTTGCCTTTACACCCCAATAAATAGATCAAAGGACAGCCATGCCATGAAGCGTATACTTATCGTGACAGGACAGTCTGGTTCAGGAAAATCTTCAGCCCTTCAAGTATTAGAAGATTTGGGCTATTACTGTATTGATAATTTGCCTTTGGCATTGCTGCCTGAAATTGTGGCAAAGCTAGATCATGAAAATAACCTAGAGCAATTGGCTTTAGGTGTGGATGTAAGAAGTACTCGGGCAGATATGCAAGAGTTCGATCATGTTTTTGAGCAATTACAAAGACATGGCACGGTTGATGTTATTTATCTTACTACGCAAGATCAGGATCTGATTGCGCGTTTTAGTGCATCGCGTCGTCCACATCCATTAGCCAACCGTTTTAAAAGTCTGTTGCAATGTATTCATGAAGAAAAGCAGTTGCTGCTTCCAATTCAGTTCCGCGCTACGGTTCATATTGATACAACAGATAAAAGCGTTCATGATTTAAAGCATATTTTACTGTCTAAATTGGGGCAGTCAGATAAGCTTATTGTCATATTGCAGTCCTTTGGATATAAACATGGCATTCCTTTAGATGCCGATTATGTTTTTGATGTACGGCATTTACCAAATCCGCATTGGGATTTAGAATTAAGACGTTTTTCTGGTTTGGATGAGCCAGTAAGACAATTTTTAGAAGCAAGTCCACAAGCAAACGAAATGTTTGATGATATTCTTCACTTCTTAAAAAAATGGCTTCCAGCATTTGCTGAAGGACATCGTCACTATATGACGATTTCTATTGGTTGCACTGGAGGTCAACATCGTTCGGTTTATATCGTAGATAGACTAAAACAAGCACTTGAGGCAGAATGGTCTGTTCAGGTCTTACACAGAGAAATGAAGCACTGGTCATGATAGACACAACTGTTGATGTAATTAATAAACTCGGTTTACATGCTCGTGCATCAGGAAAACTGATAGAGGTCACTACAAAGTTTCGTTCGTCGATCCAGATAGGAAAAGGCGATCATTTGGTAGATGCAAAAAATATTATGTCTTTGCTGATGTTAGGTGCAGGTAAAGGGACCACTTTGCGATTGGTCATTGATGGTACCGACGAAGAACAGGCATTAAATGAAGTACTGGCGTTATTCGCAGCAAAATTTTATGAGGCAGATTAATCGTGGCACGTGGTTCCCAACGTTATAGTGAAGAAGATTTTGGTTCTTTAGAAGGACGTGCAAGTAAAACCGAACAGAAAAAAGCAGTGCAACGTATGGCTGCTTTAGGTGAGCAACTCGCACAACTTTCTATTAAACAAATTCAGAAACTTCCAGTTGATGAGCGTTTAATTGATGCTTTAATGGAAGTGCAGAACATTAGTTCTTTTGAAGCACGTCGTCGCCAATTTCAACGTATTGGTAAGTTATTGCGCAATGAAGATGAGACCATTATTTTGTCTTATTTAACCCCGCAGCAAGGCGCAAAAAGACAGGCTCAATTAATGCGTTGGGTTGACCGCATGATTGAACAGGGTGATCCTGCAATTACTGAATTTAGTAAAATTTATAATGCATCGGAACGTCACACCCTGCGTCAGCATGTGTTGAGAATCAACCGCGATAAAACTCAACAGGCGAGTGAAGCAGATATTGAGGCATCAAAAGTTAAATTTGTTAACTATGTACAGCAAATTGCATTATTGTCCGATCAAGGCTAAATGCACTTAAATAAAAAAAGCGACGCTCAAGGCGTCGCTTTTTTTATTTATATATTTTCAGCACGTTCTTTTGCCCATTCACGCAAAATGAATTTCTGTAATTTGCCTGTAGATGTTTTTGGAATTTCAGTAATAATCACATCTTTAGGAACTTTAAAGCGTGCTAACTCTTTTTGGCAATGTGCAATAATTTCTTCAGGTGTTGCTGTAGCACCCATTTTTAATTCAATAAATGCGCATGGTACTTCTTGCCAGCGAGCATCGGGTTTAGCAACGACCGCAGCGGTTAAAACAGCTGGATGCCTGTACAACACATCCTCTATTTCTAGAGAGGAAATATTTTCTCCACCTGAAATAATAATGTCTTTCGAGCGATCAGTAATTTTTGCATAACCATCGGGATGGCAAACTGCTAAGTCTCCCGTATGGAACCATCCACCAGCAAAAGCTTCTTGAGTCGCTTTGGGATTCTTTAAATAGCCTTTCATGACAATATTGCCACGGAACATGATTTCTCCCATGGTTTGTCCATCGTTTGGTACGGGTTGCATGGTTTCTGGGTCTAATACACGCATACTGTCTTGTAATGGATAGGGCACGCCTTGACGGGAATGAAGTTGGGCTTGTTCGGCAATTGAGAGCTCATTCCATCCTGATTGCGAAGCGCACAAGGCAGAAGGCCCGTAAGTTTCAGTTAAACCATAAACATGATTTACATTAATTCCCATATTGCGCATACCTTCAATAATAGCAACTGGAGGAGCGGCTCCGGCAACCATTACTTCAACATGGTGATCAAAGTCAGTTTGCTTTTCTTTAGGTAAGTTAATAATCATTGAAAGAACAATAGGGGCACCACAGAAATAATCAACTTTATGTTTTGCAATGAGTTGCATGACTAATTCTGGGTCGACCTTGCGCAAACAAATATTGGTTCCACCGCTGGCTGCAATACTCCATGCAAAACACCAACCGTTACAATGGAAAAGCGGTAATGTCCACAAATACACAGCGCGAGGTTTCATTCCGCAGGCCAATATGTTACTTGCAGCGTTTAAATAAGCTCCCCGATGATGGTAAACGACGCCTTTAGGATTACCTGTTGTGCCTGAAGTGTAGCTTAAGCTAATTGCATCCCATTCATCTTCTGGTAAATGCCATACGAAATTAATGTCGCCTTGAGCTATCCATTCTTCATATTCAAAAGAGCCAATAAACTGATTCTCTCCCTCATATTCATCATCAGCTACATCAATCACAATAATGTGTTGGTCGGGAATAAGAGAGAGGGCTTCTCTTGCCAGATTAACAAATTCAGGGTCAACCAAAAGTACTTTGCTTTCAGCATGTTCTAACATAAAAGCTATTGTTTTTGCATCTAAGCGTGTATTGAGCGTATTGAGCACAGCTCCGGTCATCGGTACTGCAAAATGTGCTTCGATCATCGCTGGCACATTCGGTAATAAAACTGATACCGTATCATTTTTACCAATTCCGAGTTGTTTGAGCTGAGAAGCAAACTGGCAACAACGTTGGTAAGTTTCTTTCCATGAAATTTGGCGTTTACCGTGAATAATCGAAGCGTGATTTGGATAAATATAAGCTGCACGCTCTAGGTAGCGTAGAGGCGATAACGCAACAAAGTTTGCGGGTGTGCGTGGCAATTCATCATAAGCACTAACCATGTGAAACAACTCCGTGTTCTATTTTTAATTCATTCTTTGAAAATATGACTTAATACTCATCAAAGCATCTATGCTTTAGTCTTAAAGGGAAATACCCTCCAGTCAGAAAATGAGCAGAAATGCTATTTTCTTCATCTTAAACCACTTGTGTTGAACATGTTTAAAAAATAATCTCAATATGTTTTTTAAGTCATTTATTGCTGTTTACCTGATAAGCAAAATGTATTTATGATTTTATGGGCTCAAAGGTTTTCACTTTGCTTGAACAAGTGTAAAATCTTTCAGGTTTTTAAACTTTGATTTACACCGTTTTTATATTTTGAGGTTCGCCTCGATCATAATCTCGCGGTGAAATGCTCCTTCGTACAGGGCATCACTCCTTAAGGATTTTTTTATGCCAATTATCACATTGCCAAATGGCGATCAAAAGAATTTTGATCACGCTGTATCTGTTATGGAAGTTGCCCAAAGTATCGGGCCTGGTCTTGCAAAAAATACTGTTGCTGGACGTGTGAATGATCGCTTAGTTGATGCATGTGACTTAATTACCGAAGATTCGACCTTACAAATTATCACTCCAAAAGATGAAGAAGGTCTTGAAATTATTCGCCATTCTTGTGCACACCTTGTCGGACATGCTGTTAAACAGCTTTTCCCTGAAGCCAAGATGGTGATTGGTCCAGTCATTGAAGAAGGTTTTTACTACGACATCTGGATGCCACGTCCTTTTACATTAGACGATATGGCAGCTGTCGAAGAGCGCATGAAAAAGCTCATCGATCAAGATTACGATGTTGTTAAAAAAATGACACCACGTGATGAAGTCATTGCTGAATTTACTGCACGTGGTGAAGAATACAAATTACGCTTGATTGCAGACATGCCTGAAGAAACACAAATGGGCTTGTACTACCATCAAGATTATTTAGATATGTGTCGTGGTCCACACGTACCGAATACTAAATTTTTAAAATCGTTTAAGCTGACAAAAATCTCTGGCGCTTACTGGCGTGGTGATGCGAAGAACGAACAGCTTCAACGTATTTATGGTACTGCATGGGCTGATAAGAAACAGCTTGCTGCATACATCAAACGTATTGAAGAAGCTGAAAAGCGCGACCACCGTAAAATTGGTAAAGCTCTAGACTTGTTTCATATGCAAGAAGAAGCACCAGGTATGGTGTTCTGGCATCCAAACGGTTGGACGATTTACCAAGTTCTTGAACAATACATGCGTAAAGTTCAGCAAGACAATGGTTACCTTGAGATTAAAACACCACAAATCGTAGACTTTACGCTTTGGGAAAAATCAGGCCATGCAGCGAACTATGCAGACAACATGTTTACGACTCATTCTGAAAGTCGTAATTATGCAGTTAAACCAATGAACTGCCCATGTCACGTGCAAGTTTTCAACCAAGGTTTGAAGTCTTACCGTGATTTGCCAATTCGTTTAGCAGAGTTCGGTTCTTGTCATCGTAACGAACCATCTGGTTCTTTACACGGCATTATGCGTGTACGTGGCTTTACACAAGATGATGCACATATCTTCTGTACTAAAGAACAAATCGGTCAAGAAGTTGCAGATTTTATTAAACTGACGCTTGATGTTTATAAAGATTTTGGCTTTGAAGAAGTGCAAATGAAACTTTCTACACGTCCAGAAAAACGTGTGGGTGATGACGCACTTTGGGATATGGCTGAGAAATCTTTAGCAGATGCTTTAGATGCAGCAGGATTAGAATGGGAATTACAACCTGGTGAAGGTGCTTTCTATGGTCCGAAAATTGAATTCTCATTGAAAGACTGTCTCGGACGTGTATGGCAATGTGGTACTATTCAGTGTGACTTCAACTTACCAGAGCGTTTAGATGCGTCTTATGTGACTGAAGACAATGATCGTGATCAGCCTGTTATGTTGCATCGTGCAATTCTTGGCAGTTTTGAGCGTTTTATTGGTATACTAATTGAACACTACGCTGGTTTCATGCCACCTTGGTTGTCACCGTTACAAGCATGTGTCATGAATATCACGGACTCTCAAGCTGAAGCTTGTGAGAAAGTCGTAGCAAAACTCAAAGAAAATGGTCTTCGTGCCATTTCTGACTTGAGAAATGAAAAAATCGGATTTAAGATTCGTGAGCGTACTCTAGAGCGTATTCCTTACTTGTTAGTTCTTGGTGATCGAGAAGTTGAAGAAGGTACAGTGAATGTACGTACCCGCTCAGGAAAAAATTTAGGTACTATGTCAGTAGATGCATTCATTGACTTAGTGAAGTCTGCCGTCGCCGAACGTGGCCGGTATATTGTGGAGTAAGAAAGATTAAACAGCCTGACCGTAACCAACAACAAGGTGCAAAAAGCAACCGTCCAGCAATTAATGATGAGATCCGTGCAAAAGAAGTACGCCTCGTCGGTGCTGAAGGTGAGCAAAAAGGAATTGTTTCATTAAGTGAAGCACTGCGTGCTGCTGAAGAGGTTGAACTTGATCTTGTTGAGATCGTTGCAAACGCCGAGCCGCCTGTTTGTAAAATTATGGATTACAACAAGCACTTGTTTGACCTGAAGCAGAAGCAAAAAGATGCGAAGAAAAAACAGCATCAAGTGCAAGTGAAGGAAATCAAACTGCGCCCTGCAACTGATGTTGGTGATTATCAAGTTAAGCTTCGTGCTATTTTGAAATTCCTTGAAGAAGGAAACAAAGTAAAGATTACTTTACGTTTCCGTGGTCGTGAAATGGCTCACCAACAGCTTGACTTAGCTCAATTGCAAAAAATTGAAGTTGATGTAGCTGAGTTTGGGGTTGTGGAACAAGCACCAAAAATGGAAGGCCGTCAAATGGGTATGTTACTTGGACCGAAAAAGAAAAAGTAATACTCAAAAAAAGCACTGCAAAAGCAGTGCTTTTTTATAACTAAATACAAATAAAAAAGATGATTTAATTTTTCTCTATTCAGTTTCATTTAAGACAATCAATATATTTTTCTATGAAATTCAATTCTCGAATTTTATGTGTTTTTTGGTGTTGGAAATCTCATAGTCTTTCTTAAAACATGATATAAACCAAGACGCAGTCATGATAATGATGAATAGGAAAATAGAATGATTGATCTATATTATTGGGGAACTCCCAATGGACATAAAATCACAATTGCCTTAGAAGAAATGGGACTGGATTACACTCTTTATCCAATCAATATTTTAGAAAATGATCAATTTCAACCAGACTTCCTGAGAATTTCCCCAAATAATAAAATTCCTGCGATCGTTGATCAAGATGGACCCCGTGGTGAGCCAATTTCTATATTTGAATCAGGCGCTATCTTGCAATATTTAGGTAGAAAAACTGGATTATTTTATCCAACTGATGAGCAAGAGCGAGTTGAAGTCGAGCAATGGCTCATGTGGCAAATGGGTGGTTTAGGGCCTATGTTTGGGCAAAATCATCATTTCAATCGTTTTGCCCCAGAAAAAATCCCCTATGCGATAGACCGCTATATTAATGAAACTAAACGTTTATATAGTGTACTTAACAAACAACTCATTGGTCAGAAGTTTGTCGCTGGTGAATACTCTATTGCTGACATGGCAATTTTGCCTTGGATTTTACGTTATGAATGGCAAGGTATTCAGATTGAAGACTATCCATACGTACAAGAATATATTGTACGTTTAACAGCACGCCCTGCAGTTCAGAAAGCACTATCGATTAAAGTGGCCTAATTTCTTGCTTGGATTTAGTGAATACTTAAAGCAAAAAGTCGTTTGGTGTGATTGATTATGCTGAGTTACTTTTTGCTTTTTATTAGTGCTTTTGGCGCTGCGACATTACTACCTCTACAGTCTGAAGCGGTATTGGCGACCTTGTTATTAAAGGGGCAATATTCAGCTTTGCTTTTAATTAGCATAGCTACTTTGGGTAATGTATTGGGTTCTTGCGTTAATTGGTGGCTAGGCCTAAAGATAGAACAATTTAAACATCGTAAGTGGTTTCTAGTTTCTGAAAAGCGTTTACAACAAGCGCAGAGCTTTTACCATAAATATGGATTTTACTCCTTACTTTTGAGTTGGACGCCTATTGTTGGCGATCCCATTACTTTGGTTGCTGGGCTGTTCAAAGAAAATTTTTGGCGCTTCCTTGGTATAGTCATTATTGCCAAAGGAGGGCGCTATCTGTTTATTTACTGGGTGGTAATGGGTTTTATTTAAAATAAAAAAGCATCCGAAGATGCTCTGATTTATACCTATTTAAATTAATCTTCTGAGCTTTTGGTAATGTCTACTTTAAATAGATCATTCGTTTTGAGCCAACAGAAAGTCACAACAACAAGCGTCATACAACCACCAAAAATAGTCGCTGTAATAGTTCCCAAATATTTAGCTGCTAAGCCTGACTCAAAAGCTCCTAATTCATTACTCGAAGACACAAACATGCCATTTACAGCGGCTACGCGTCCCCGCATATTTTCTGGTGGGAAAATTTGCAAAATGGTTTGTCTTACAACAACAGAAATACTGTCACATGCACCTGTCATGGCAAGAGCAAAGAGAGATAACCACATATTGTTCGAGAAGGCGAATAGAATAGTGAATATTCCAAAACCTGCCACAGCAAGTAACATGTTACGCCATGCATGTTGAGTTGGAGGAAAACGAGTCAAAGCAATCATGGTAATGAGTGCGCCAATAGATGGAGCCGCACGTAAATATCCAAGCCCTTCAGGACCAACTTTTAATATATCTTCTGCAAAAATGGGTAATAACGCGATGACACCCCCAAATAAAACAGAAACTAAATCAAGAGAAATCGCCCAAAGAACAATTTTAGTTTTCCAGATAAAACGGAAACCCTCTCCTAAACTTTCTAAAATATTGTCAGTTTCAATTTTAGGGAAACTACGTTTATGCAATAAATTAATTAAAATAAAGCAAATACCGAGTAAAGCCGCAACACTAAATAGACTGGTTTCCCGTCCTAAATAAGCAAGCATAAAACCACCAAGCATTGGTCCGATAATTACACCACTTTGCCAGCCTATCGTTGTCCATGTCGCACCATTTGCATAGAGTTCACGTGGAATTAAAAATGGTTTTAAAGATGTTGCAGAAGGATTGTAGAAACCGCGGATTGTTCCTAAGCCAAAAATGACTGCATAAATACCCCAAGAAAGGAAGTCGACACCAATGTGTCCTAAACTATGTAAATGGAAAAGTAACCATAAAACTAAGGGTAGGGGAACTGAGAAAAATAAACAGATTTTCATAATAACCTGTTTATTAAATCTATCTGCGAAATAACCTCCCCAAAGAGAAAGGGCAATAAATGGAATTGCTTCTGCAAGTCCGATTAAACCTAAGGTCAGTGGATCTTTGGTGATTTGATATAATGAGTAGGCAACAATAATTTCTTGAATCAAAATTGCGAGCGTTAAGCAAAATTGATTGATCGTAACGATAGAGAAATCCCGATACCGTAATGCAGCGAAAGCATCATTTTGTATATTCATATTCTTTTGAATTTAAGCAATTGCACTTATTATAGGGGATGATTTTATGGATTTTCTCGTAATTTGATAATTGATTATAGAAAATAACGTTTATATAAAATAGACAATTTAATATCAAAAAATGAGCATTTTACTTTTGTTTTAAGTTGGGATGCTTTAGAATATCGGCTCCCTTACCTGCAGGTCGTTTTTGCAATGGTGCAAACGTTCCGAACAGGTGTTCAAAAGAGGTTGTTATGCCTAAGATGAAAACTCGCCGCGGTGCTGCTAAACGCTTCAAGGCGACTGCACACGGTTTTAAGCGCAAACAAGCATTTAAGCGCCACATTTTGACCAAAAAATCTGCTAAACGTATCCGTCAATTACGCGGCTGTGTAATGGTTCATGTTTCTGACGTGAACTCAGTTCGTCGTATGTGCCCATACATCTAAGGAGATTATAAATGGCTCGTGTAAAACGTGGTGTAGTGGCTCATCGTCGTCACAAAAAAATTCTTGCTCGCGCTAAAGGTTACTATGGTGCTCGTTCACGCGTTTACCGCGTAGCGTTCCAAGCGGTAATCAAAGCTGGTCAATACGCTTATCGTGACCGCCGTCAAAAGAAACGTCAATTCCGTGCTCTATGGATTGCGCGTATCAATGCTGGTGCTCGTCAAAACGGTTTGTCTTACAGCCGTATGATCGATGGCTTGAAAAAAGCTCAAGTGATCATCGACCGTCGCGTATTAGCTGACATCGCTATGCATGATGCAGTAGCATTTGCTGCTTTAGCTGAAAAAGCTAAAGGTGCATTAGCTGCATAAGCTTAGAGATTCAAAAAAAGGCCGCTTTTTAGCGGTCTTTTTTATTTTTAGTGGTTTTGTTTTAAAAAAGATAATAACCAGAGATAAATTATGAAAGATGAAAAATTTTTAGATGACTTAATTCAAAAAGTGCAAAAAGGTGATCAGTTTAAATATTTATATTTTTGGGGGCATACTCCTAAGCAAATTGATCTTATTGATAAGAGTTGTTTTAGTCAGTGGTATCCAGCAATTTAAAGATGAGGGTATTGAATACCTTACTGCTGAGCCCTATATGATGGCGCAAAAAGCAAAATTATTTAATGATGAAGAAATCTTTGCACAGATCTTGCAAGTTAAACATCCGAATGAAGCAAAACAACTAGGTCGCAAAGTGCGCAATTATGATGAAAAGATATGGCAAGAAAAACGTTTTGATATCGTGGTGCAGGCGAACTTTGCTAAATCCTCTCAGCATCCTGAATTGAAAGAATTCTTATTAGCTACGAAAGATCGTATTTTGGTTGAAGCATCTCCAGTAGATAGAATTTGGGGAATTGGTATGGCGCAAGATCATTTACATATTCAAGACCCATTTCAATGGCAAGGTTTAAATTTATTGGGCTTTGCTTTAATGCATGTTCGGGAGCAGCTTTTAGCTCAATAAGTTTGTATGAAAAAAATTGGTGCTTCACTTTAAAGTTGTGACATGAGGGGAACGAATTGAAATCATTAAATGAAAGAGAAATTCGTATAGCCACCTTTAAGGATGCATTATCTATTGCAGAAGTGCATGTACAGTGTTGGAAAGAAACTTATACAGGTATGCTTAAGCAAGAAATATTGGATGAGCTTAAAGTACTAGATAAGGAGCTACTGTGGAAAGAAATAACCCAAAGCCCTGATCATAAGTTATTTATCTATACTGAAAATGGAATGGTAAAAGGCTTTCTCGATGGTTATCTGAGCCCTGAGAATAATATTGCTGAAATTCTTGCCTTTTATCTTTTGAAAGAAATTCAAATGCAAGGTATAGGTCGTGAGTTATTTCAAAAGTTCTATCAATGTGCATTAAATCAAGGTTACACTTTTATTCGTTTAGAAGTTTTTAATAAAAATCCAAGCCGTTTCTTCTATGAAAAAATGGGGGCCAAAATAATTGGCGAAACCGAACTACCTGAGTTCGGCTTCGAAATAACAGAATTACTTTATCAATGGGAACTGTAATCTTGATTAAAGGCCAAAATAATAGGCCAAGGCACAAATAATAATCGTTAAAACAATCAGCTTAATAACGCCTGAACCAGTGCCTTTATGGTGGTGAGATTTCAAATGTTGTGGATTTTCATTTGATTGCTCGAACGGAGAAGCCTTAATGACTGGAATTATTTGAGCTGTTTGGTAGTGATTAGCAGTCTTAACAATAAGCTTGGCAAACAAATCATCAGTTTTTTGCGTAAAATTTCTTAAATTAATGAGTTGTTCTTGGTCTAGCTCTTCTCCTAAAGGATCATTTGCAAGTCGCTTCTTTTGTTCTAAATAGTTGGTTAATGCTTGAGTACGACATAAAAGCTGGTGAGCATAATCTGCAGGATAATTCTCTGGAATTAAAGCAAGTTTTGGTGCTTGGCTCGTAATGTTTGTACCATCAAAATAAGCTTTTTGAAACTCTGGTTCTTCAAAACCTGCTGCATATTTACTACGAAATAATTCACTATCCATAAAGTCCGCTATTTCTTGCCATGGCGGATTTTTTAAATCTGCTTCAATTTTTTTTGATAATTTTTCAGTTAGTTCAAAACGCCAGAAAGTTTCTAAACGAAGTTCGCAGGTTTGTGAAGGAGGGGCTTCAAACTCATTGTCATTGTTATACCATTCAGCAAGTTCATGGCCGAAAATCCATGCAAATTTCTTATTATTTTCATGGCTCACAATAAAATGAGTATAAGGTAAAAGCTCAACATTGCTGTTTGGATTTTGCTCTTCATTTAGAAGGCTTGATAAATGTAAGCTAAGCTGAGTGGTGCCTTGTTTTTTTAAAGCTTCCAACCAAACTTGAAAGTGTTGGGCAAGCAAATGCTGAGAAGCTAAGTCACGAAATTGAAAACTATGGTGATCAAAAATATGATGTTGTCGCCATTGGTTAAAGCTTAAATTCTGGCGGAGGTATTCATTCCCATACGTCACAAGCGTAAGTTGTTGTTTCCAAATTTGATTGAGCGCCATAATAGTTGATCTCATTGACGATGCTATTATCTTATACGTTTTATCTTTTTGTTGCCTAATACATTTTTCATGATGGATAAACTTCATCAATTCGATGAAAAACTGTTAGAATGCAGTGTTTTATTATATTTTTTTAATTTGTTGCTTTGAGAGTTAATATGTCACTGGAAGCCCTGACCACAGAAGCGCTTGCTGCCATTGCAGCAGCTCAAGACCTTGTTGCACTTGATCAGGTACGTGTGCAATTTACAGGGAAAAAAAGCCAGCTTGCAGAACAATCGAAAGCATTAGGGAAAATGGACCCTGAAGAACGCAAAGTACAAGGTGCTGCGATTCATGCTGTTCGAGAAACAATTAATACTGCTTTAACAGAACGTCAAGCAGCATTACAGCAGGCAGCACTTGAACAAAAGCTAGCAAGTGAAACGATTGATATTACTTTGCCGGGCCGCGGTCAGCGTGTTGGTACAGTCCATCCTGTTACCCAAGTACAAGAAAGAATTTGTCAGTTCTTCACTAAAGCTGGTTTTACAGTCGCGACTGGTCCAGAAGTTGAAGATGACTATCACAATTTTGAAGCATTAAATATTCCTGGTCACCATCCAGCGCGTGCTATGCACGATACTTTCTATTTTGATGCCACTCATTTACTGCGTACGCATACTTCTGGTGTACAGATTCGTACAATGGAAACAAGTGAGCCACCAATTCGTATTGTATGTCCTGGGCGTGTTTATCGTTGTGACTCAGACCAAACGCATTCACCTATGTTCCATCAGATCGAAGGTCTATACGTTGCAGAGAACACCAGCTTTGCTGAGTTAAAAGGTTTATTGATTAATCTGCTTAATGAATTTTTTGAAAAAGATTTAAAGGTACGTTTCCGCCCATCATATTTCCCGTTTACTGAACCAAGTGCGGAAGTAGATATTATGGATGAACGTGGCCGTTGGTTAGAAGTTTTAGGCTGTGGCATGGTACATCCAAATGTATTACGTGCTGCTGGTATTGATCCTGATAAATACAAAGGCTTTGCTTTTGGTTTAGGGATAGAGCGTTTTGCAATGTTGCGTTATGGCATTAATGACTTGCGTATGTTCTATCAAAATGATGTGCGTTTCTTACGCCAATTTGCCTAACAGTTTTTCAGGATTAAATAAGGTTTATAAAGATGAAAATTAGCGAAAATTGGCTACGCACATGGGTTAACCCAGCAATTGATAGTGATACATTGTCTGATCAGTTGACGATGCTTGGTCTTGAAGTTGATGAGTTGGCACCTGTGGCTAAACCATTTACAGGTGTTGTAATCGGTGAGGTATTAACTGTTGAGCAGCATCCCGATGCAGACCGTCTGCGTGTAACAACTATTAATATTGGTTCAGGTGAGCCTCTGCAAATTGTATGTGGTGCACCTAATGTTCGCGTTGGAATGAAAGCTCCAGTTGCAACCATTGGGGCTGTATTGCCTGGCGATTTTAAAATCAAAAAAGGTAAGCTTCGTGGAGTTGAGTCACAAGGGATGCTTTGTGGTGCTTCTGAGATTGATCTTGAAGATAAAATTGATGGTTTGCTCGAACTGCCAGCGGATGCTCCAGTAGGAGTAAATATCCGTGAATACCTCAAACTTGATGACAATGTCATTGATATCAGTATTACGCCAAACCGTGGTGACTGTTTTAGTATTCGTGGTATTGCCCGTGAAATCTCAGTTATTAATAAGCTACAAATGAATGAGCCTGTAATTAATACGGTTGCTGCCACCATCGCTGATGAGAAAAAAGTAGTTATCAGTACTGAAGGCGCTCCGCGTTATTTAGGGCGTGTAGTTAAAAACGTTAATGTAAAAGCTGCTACTCCTGAATGGATGCAACAGGCTTTATCACGTTCAGGAATTCGTACTCATAGTATTTTGGTTGATGTGACCAACTACGTCTTAATGGAATTGGGTCAACCAATGCATGCATTCGATTTTTCTAAAATCGAAGGGACTGTACACGTTCGTCAAGCAACGCAACAAGAAAAGTTACAACTTCTGAATGATCAAGAAGTTGAGTTGCAAGAAGATATTATGGTGATTGCTGATGACCAAAAAGCTTTAGCAATTGCTGGAATTATGGGTGGTTTAGCATCAAGTGTAACTGATGACACGACTGATATCTTCCTAGAAAGTGCTTTCTTCGCTCCACTTGCTATTGCTGGTCGTGCTCGTCGTTTTGGTTTACATACAGACTCTTCGCAGCGTTATGAACGTGGTGTGGATTTTGAATTGCCGTTAATAGCGATGAACCGTGCTTCGCAGCTTATTCAAGAGTTAGCGGGCGGTGAATTTGGCCCAATTACTGTAGCTGAAAAAACTGACTTACTTCCAAAACGTGAAGCCATTGAACTGAAACAAGTTCAGGTAGACCAGTTGTTAGGATATCAAGTGGCGGCTGAGTTCATTACAGATGCTTTAACTCGATTAGGGTGTGAGGTAACTGTTAAAGCTGAAGGTGAGTGGAGCGTAGTTCCACCATCGCATCGTTACGATATGGCAATTTATCAAGACTTAATTGAAGAAGTTGCGCGTATTGATGGCTATGACAATATCCAGATTAGCTTACCAAGCATGGATGTTAAATTTGCTAAATACCAAGACCGCTTTGAACTCGCTGAGCTGCGTCAAACGATCGTGACGTTAGGTTATCAAGAAGCAATTAGCTTTAGCTTTGCAGATGCTAAACTTGAAAAGCAATTAAATCCCGAAGTTAAACCGTTGATGCTCGCAAATCCAATTTCAAGTGATTTGGCCGCAATGCGTAGTACTTTACTTTCTAGTTTAATTCCTTGTGTACAATATAATCTCAACCGTCAGCAAAGTCGTGTTCGCTTCTTCGAATTCGGACTGCGTTTTGATTATCAAAATGCTAAGAACATTGAAGACTTAAAACAGACTCCTACTTTGGCTCTTGTTGCAGTCGGCTCGCAAGCACCAGAATCTTGGCATGCTAAGCCTCAACCAATGGATTTCTTTGATTTCAAAGGTGAAGTAGAAGAGATTTTAGCTGCTGGGCGTGTAAGTGTTGAATACGTTCGTTCAGAACGTACGTGGTTGCACCCAGGGCAATCGGCTGACATTTTAGTAGATGGTAAGTCAATCGGTTATTTGGGCCGTTTGCATCCATCTCTAGAAAATGAGCTTGATTTAAGCACTACTTGGGTTGCTGAACTCGATCAAACAGCTGTTTTGCAATCTTATGTATCTAATTTTACAGAATTATCACGTTTTCCTTCGGTTAGACGTGATATTGCGCTTTTAATCTCTGATAATATAAATGTTAGAGATATTCAGCAGTTAATCGAACAAACTGGTGGAGAGCTTTTAGACTCTACATGGTTATTCGATGTGTATACGGGGCAGGGTGTCGAAGATGGTAAGCGCTCATTAGCGTTTGCACTATTGTGGCAACATCCTTCACGTACGCTTGAAGATGCTGAAATTAAATCTGGTATGGACAATATTATCCAAGTGTTAGAAAACACTTATCAAGCGACATTGAGGGCCTCATGACAGCATTAACTAAAGCAGACATGGCTGATCATTTAAGTGAGTTAACCAGCTTAAATCGCCGTGAAGCAAAACAAATGGTCGAGTTGTTCTTCGACGAAATTAGCCAAGCGCTTATTGCAGGGGAGCAGGTTAAGCTCTCTGGTTTCGGTAATTTCGAGTTAAGAGATAAACGCGAACGTCCAGGACGTAATCCAAAAACAGGCGAAGAAATTCCGATTTCTGCACGCCGTGTAGTGACCTTCAGAGCGGGTCAGAAATTTAGACAACGCGTTGGAAATGAGCAGATCGATTGATCTGCTTTTTTTATTTATATTTTAAATGGCTTTATATAATCTTATTTAACTTTAATGATGTGCCGCTTTGGGTTGGTATTGTAAGCGAAGGGATTGTTAGAACTTAAAATTTAGGCATAAAAAAAGAGGACATAATGTCCTCTTTTTTATCTAATCTAGAATATAGATTAGTGTGCAGCAGAAGCAGCAACGTCAGAAGCAGCAGCAGCAACGTTAGAAGCAGCAGCAGCAACGTCAGAAGCAGCAGCATCTACAGCAGTAGCAGCTTCAGAAGCAGCAGTAGTAGCTTCAGAAGCAGCAGCTACAGCTTCAGAAGCAGCAGCAGGAGCTTCTTCTTTCTTAGAACAACCAACGAAAGCTAAAGTAGCAGCTACAGCAGCAGCAACAGCAAATTTTTTGAATAACATGGCATCACTCTCACAAAAAAGATTTGAGATTAAAAAAACCTAAGTTGGACTGTTTTGCTTTTATTATTCCTAAAACGTAGCTAGGTAACAACGCATGGAGCAGTCTAACTGGTCTGCCGCTATGCTATCACTGCAAATGCTGAAATACTACTGCCATCTGTCAAAAAAACGTATGAAAAAGAGAAAAAAAGTCTGTTTCTTAACAGAAAAAAACAATCAATTAGCCCGAGTACATTGGGAAAGGTAGGGGTAAACCACTAAAAAACTTAATTTTTTTAATTCAAAAATATTTATTATCAAAATCTTATAAATAATTTTACATAAAAAACTGCAAAATGTATTTTTGTGTAAAGCTTGTCAACCAAATAAAAAGCCACTCAAAAGAGCGGCTTTTTATTGAAGATTAATCGATTAAGTTGAAGCTTTACGTTTCATTTGATCGAAGAAATCATCATTTGTTTTAGTTTCTTTCATGCGATCAAGTAAGAATTCCATTGCCGCTAACTCATCCATAGGATGAAGAAGCTTACGGAGGATCCATACTTTACGTAAGTTATCATCATCCATTAAGCGTTCTTCACGACGGGTGCCAGATTTCTTAATATTCATGGCAGGGAAGACGCGTTTTTCAGCAATACGGCGATCAAGAGTAATCTCTTGGTTACCTGTACCTTTGAATTCTTCATAAATTACGTCATCCATTTTACTGCCTGTTTCAATCAAAGCAGTTGAGATGATCGTAAGAGATCCACCTTCTTCAATATTACGTGCAGCACCGAAGAAGCGTTTAGGGCGCTCTAATGCGTGAGCATCTACACCACCAGTTAATACTTTACCTGATGAAGGAATGACAGTGTTATATGCACGTGCTAAACGGGTAATAGAGTCAAGCAGAATCACAACGTCTTTTTTATGTTCAACAAGACGTTTTGCTTTTTCAATCACCATTTCTGCAACTTGTACGTGGCGAGCAGGAGCTTCATCGAAGGTTGAAGCAATGACTTCACCGCGAACAGTACGTTCCATTTCAGTTACTTCTTCTGGACGCTCGTCAATTAATAGAACAATCAGGAATACTTCAGGATTGTTTCTAACAATAGATTGAGCAATATTTTGAAGTAACATTGTTTTACCCGCTTTTGGCGGTGCAACAATAATAGAACGTTGACCTTTACCAATTGGCGCAACTAAGTCAACCACACGAGAAGTTAAGTCTTCTGTCGTACCATTACCTAGTTCCATAACCAATTGTTCGGTTGGGAAAAGGGGGGTTAAATTTTCAAATAGAATTTTATTTCGAGAATTTTCTGGCGTGTCATAGTTAATCTGGTTAACTTTGAGCAACGCAAAATAACGCTCACCTTCTTTTGGAGGGCGAATAGTACCTGTGATGGTATCGCCTGTACGCAAGTTAAAGCGTCGGATTTGTGAGGGACTCACATAAATATCATCCGGACCTGCTAAATACGAACCTGCGGCAGAGCGCAAAAAACCAAAACCATCAGAGAGAATTTCAAGAACGCCATCACCAAAAATTTCTTCGCCATTCATTGCATGGCGTTTCAAAATGGCAAAGATAATATCTTGCTTTCGGTTACGAGCCATACCTTCCAGGCCCATAAATTCAGCAATTTTAATTAATTCACCAATTGGTTTTTTCTTGAGTTCAGTTAAATTCATAAGGGTCAGAATTAGGAAAGAGTAGAGTGTGGTTTAAAAAGAAGAAAAATCGCTCGCATACAAAAAAGATTATCGCAATTGTATTTACACAATAACAATTCAGAAGTCTGATTGATTGTTTCGAAGAAAAATGTGAAAAAACAATTTCTGTTGCCGAGTGGCGATCTTTATGTTTGTGTCTTGTAAGAAGCCGGACGAAGATGATTCCCTTCAGTGCCTCTTGAGCATGTAATATAAGCCAGCTGAGTTAATTTGTCAATTTATAGCCGAAAAAAATACGCTATAAAAAAGTATAGCGTATTTTCATTCTTAGCATTTTGACTTAAACATTTTCATCAATAAAGCTAACAAGTTTAGAGCGAGGTACAGCGCCAATTTGTTGAGCTACGACTTCACCATTTTTGAAAAGTAATAAAGCAGGAATATTTCGGATATTGTATTTCACCGCAATATCTTCGCAAGAAGTCACATCAACTTTAACAATTTTTACTTTACCAGCATATTCACTTGATAAGTCTTCAAGAACAGGTGCAATTGCTTTACAAGGTGCACACCAACCTGCCCAGAAGTCAACAAGTACAGGTGTTTCAGCGTCTAGAACATCTGCTTGGAAGTTATCATCAGTTGTATTTACAATAGTCGCAGACATGGTACGGCTCCAATTTTTAGAAAAAAGTGCTATTACTACAGGAGAAAATTATCTCTATCAGTATTACATAGCTACTTAGTTCAATGTAAGGGTTTGATGCTATTATTCAAGGCTTAACTAAATTTGTCTAATGGATGCTCACGATATTCATCATCGACTTGTACAATCAACTCATAAATAGAAAAATATAAATGACAGTTAATTGTTGATGAAAATGGCTTTTCAATTGCATTCTTGTGAATTACTCTAGGCGTGAATTGTTATGGGTTTAGTTCAATAATGTCTGACTTTCTGATTGATGAAGAATTACTTGCCGCCATAGATATGGGGTCGAACAGCTTTCACCTTGCAATTGCACGGGTAGATCACGGTGAAGTTAAAAAAGTTGCTTCGATGTCAGAAAAAGTACAGCTTGCAGCTGGTTTAGATGAGAATAAAAATTTAACAGAAGCCGCTCAGCAACGTGGTTTGGCATGTCTAGCGCGTTTTGTTGGAAGATTGAGTTCTGTTCAACCTAATCGTTTACGAATTGTGGCTACTAATGCCTTGCGTCAGGCAAAAAATGGTCATGAATTTATTCAAAAAGCTGCAGAAATTTTACCTAAACCTATTGAAATTATTGCAGGGCGAGAAGAAGCTCGTCTGATCTATTTGGGCGTATCGCATACCATGGCCAATGGTGGACGTCGCTTAGTTGTTGATATTGGTGGTGGTTCTACCGAATTTATTATCGGTGAAGAGTTTGAACCGATTTATACCGAGTCATTACAAATGGGCTGTGTGGCCTATACAACAGCTTACTTTTCTGATGGGGAAATTACCCAAAAATCATTTGATAAGGCCGTAGTTGCTGCCCGTAAAGAACTTTCTGCTATAGCAACGACTTATAAAATGGAAGGGTGGGATACTGTCGTTGGTTCGAGTGGAACGATTAAAGCCTGTCGCCAAATTATGGTTAATATGGGCTTAAGTGATGAACAAGAAAATGTCACTCGAGAAGGGTTATACAAACTCAAAGATAAATTACTTAAGTTTAAAAATGTTTCTGAAATTGATTTTGAAGGATTAAGAGAGGATCGACGAGCAGTTTTGCCAGCCGGATTGGCAATTTTGTACGCAGTTTTTGAAGTTCTAGAAATTGATCGTTTGGCATATTCTGATGGTGCATTACGCGAAGGTGTTATGTATGACCTATTAGGTCGATTTAAACATGAAGATATTCGCGACCGCAGTGTACAAGCTCTAATGGGCCGTTATAATGCTGACCCTAAACAAGCAGAACGTGTTGTTAAGACAGCACAACAATTATTTGATGGTGTTGCTAAATCTCTTAATTTAACGAGTGAAGACAGTGACTTACTGCGTCGGTCAGCTTATTTACATGAAATTGGTTTAGCAATTAGTCATGGTGGTTATCATCGCCATGGTGCTTATTTATTACAGCATTCTGATATTCCGGGTTTCTCGCAAATTGATCAAAATCATCTTTCACATTTAGTTGCTCATCATCGTCGTAAATTACGAAATGATGTAAAAAACGAAATTTTGAAGGCTGGTGGTCATAAATTACTTTACTTAAGTTTATTGCTTCGCCTAGCAGTTTTACTCAACCATAGCCGAAGTGATCAGATGCTTCCTGCCATTGAACTGACCATCATAAATGATCAACAATGGCAGCTTAGTGTTTCTGGTGATGCCAAACAATGGCCATTGTTAGTTGCCGACTTGCATGATGAGCAAGAGCAGTTTAAGCATTGGGACATTGAATTGAATATTCAGTCGGAAAAATTTATCGATTAAAGGGATAATATTCGACCTATGAAAAAATCTACTCAGTCCAAAGCTTGGACAACGGTTCAAATTGCACGTCATCCTGAACGTCCGCAGTTTCTAGATTATGTCGGTGAAATCTTTACAGAGTTTGACGCCTTGCATGGTGATCGTTTGTTTGGTGACGATGGTGCGATGGTAGGTGGTCTTGCTCGTTTTGACGGTCAACCTGTGATGGTCATTGGACAACACCGTGGTCGTAGTACCCGTGAAAAATTAAAGCATAACTTCGGTATGGCTAACCCTGAAGGTTACCGCAAATCTCAACGCCTATTAGATATGGCTGAGCGTTTTAATCTTCCGGTTTTCACGTTTATTGATACTATGGGTGCTTACCCGGGTGTTGGTGCTGAAGAGCGTGGACAAGCCGAAGCAATTGCAACTAGCCTTGCTCAACTTTCACGTTTGAAAGTTCCTGTTGTTGCAACAGTACTGGGTGAAGGTGGTTCTGGTGGTGCTTTAGGTATTGGTGTGGCTGACAGAGTAATTATGTTATCCCACAGTATTTATTCTGTGATTTCACCAGAAGGCTGCGCATCTATTTTATGGAAAACTGCTGAAAAAGCGGCTCAAGCGAGTGAAGCTTTAGGTTTGACAGCAGACAAATTACAATCTCTAGGTATTGTTGAATATGTAGTAGATGAAGGCGAAGGGGCACATTTAGACCCTGAGCAAGTCATGCAAAACCTAAAAGTAGTTTTGAAGCAAGCTTTGGATGAATTGCTACCACTGGATGCAAATGAACGATGCGAAGCACGTTATCAACGTTTAATGAAGTTTGGCAGCGCAAATTTAGGCATAATGTCTTAAAGCAGGCTCAACTGTTTTCAGAAAATAGTTCTTTTCTTATTGGATGTAGTGGCGGCATGGATTCAATGCTGCTACTACATTTGATGTCTCAAATTTTCCCTCAAAAGATCCGAGCGATTTATATCGATCACCAACTGCAATCACAAAGTGCAGAATGGGGGAAACTCGTTACTAAACAAGCTACTCGCTTAGATATTCCTTATATTATTCAAAAAGTTCAAGTTACCGAAGGTAATTTGGAAGCTCAAGCACGTCAAGTACGTTATCAAGCTTATCGACAGCATTTACAACCCAACGAAATTTTATTACTTGCTCATCATCAACAAGATCAGGCTGAAACAGTAATGTTGAGGTTGTTGTCGGGTGCAGGTGTTGATGGATTAGCTGCAATGCAATCTATTGATTACCGTGTAGACATGACAATTTGGCGTCCTTTTTTAGATTTAACTCGTGAGCAAATTGCCGATTGGACTACTCAACTTGAAATTGAGTATGTAAATGACCCTACAAATTATGATATTCACTATGATCGAGCATGGTCGCGTGAGGAACTTTGGCCTTTTTTACAAAACCGCTTTCCTAAAATGCAGCAAGCACTTAGTCGAACCAGTTATTTGATGCAAGATGCTTCTGAAATTTTAGAAGAAGTTTTGATAGTCGATTTAAAGCATTGTGGTACCGCTGAGTGTTTGGACTTAACTAAATTGTTAGATTTATCGGCTGCCCGTCAGCGCCAGTTGCTTTCGGTTTGGATGAAAGGTAATGGGCAATATCGACCTGCTTTTGAAATGGTCGAGCGCTTAAAAAATGAAGTGATTGATTCAAAGTCTGATGCACAAGCGGCATTACACTGGAATCAGTTTTACTATGTCCGTTATCAACACCATCTTTATAGATTGAGTAAGCAGGCTTTTCTTGCTGAAACATTAAGTCCAGTTGAAGCTGAATCGGAGCATCATTTCCAAATGGGAGAAATAGTGCATTACGCTTCAGGAAATTTTCAGATTAAACAAAAAAAAATCGGTTTGGCTTCATCTTTATTAAATGAAAAATTGAGAATAATTCGACGTCAAGGTGGGGAAAAAGTCCATTTATATGGCCGTATTGGTCAATGGCCATTAAAAAAAGCAATTCAAGAAGCACATATTTTGCCTTGGCTTCGTCATACAATTCAAATATTAGTCATAGATAATGTTATGCTTGGGGTTTTTACACCGAAAGGATTTTGGTTGGCTCAGTCTCCGTATTGTGAGCAAGGAGGATGGCAACCAGATTTAATTTCTCATTCTTGTAATCTGGTAAATGGCGAATATGGTTATGGCAAGTGCAGTAAATTGTAATATCTGTTTTATTGGTGGCGGTAATATGGCCCAAGCTTTAATTGGCGGGCTGGTTTCAAGAGGTTTACCACCGACACGTATTACAGTTTCAGATCCTGTTGAACAGATCCGTCAATTATTACAAGAGAAAGAAGTCCACGTAACACAAGATAACGTGGCTGCAATTCAAAATGCTGATGTTGTTGTACTGGCGGTAAAACCCCAAGTTCTGGCGACTGTTTTACGTCCTTTGAAAGGTCTGTTATCAGATAAGTTGGTCATTTCAATTATTGCTGGTGCTGAAATTCAAACAATATCAAATTTAATTGATAGCGATCGAATTGTGCGAGTTATGCCAAATACACCAGCTCTGGTTCAAACTGGCGCGCATGGTATCTATGCAAATGATGTAGTGGGTACTTCGGATCGTGAATTAACAAGTCAGATTTTAGCAGCCACAGGCTTAACAATTTGGGTAAACTCCGAAGCTCAAATTGATGCGGTAACGGCAGTTTCTGGCTCAGGTCCTGCATATTTTTTCTATCTCATGGAAAGTATGATCCGTGCGGGTAAAAATTTAGGACTAGATGAAAAAGTTGCAACCGCTTTGACTCTTCAAACGGCGTTAGGTGCAGCTCAAATGGCAATTACCAGTTCAAATACTCCATCTGAACTTCGTAAGAATGTGACATCGCCAAATGGTACAACACAAGCTGCACTTGAAGTTTTTGACCGTGCACAAATCTCCCAAAATATTCAATCTGCATTGGCTGCTGCTCAGAAGCGTAGCCAAGAATTGGCTCAAGAATTGAGTGACAGTGCGAAATAGCTTAAATAGGATAAGACAACTATGGGTGCAAATTCTGCGCTAATTTTTGGAATTTTAATTAATGTCGCGATTTTATTGGTCTTTTTCCGTTTTTTAATGCAATTAGCGGCAGTAAGTCCTTATAATCCTGTGGTTTTATCGACCGTAAAAGCGACTAAGATTGTTGATATTTTTGGCCGAATTTTTCCGACGGTCGCAAAAGGCCGATTTAATTTGGCTGCGTTGGTTCTTTTAATTACATTGTATTTACTGAAAATTTTCGGTGTGATGTATCTTTCTGGCTCTATGCCAAATAGTCCGATTCATTTACTGATTCTGACATTTGTAACCATGATTCAGGACTTGATTCGTTTCTGCCGTTATTTAATTTTCGCAACAATCATTTTGAGTTGGGTTGTTATGTTCACTCAATCGCGTTCACCTTATATTGAGGTGATTCAAGATTTGGCTGAACCATTACTCGCGCCATTCCGTCGTTTATTGCCTAATATGGGAATGATTGACTTGTCGCCAATTTTGGCTTTTTTGGCACTCTATATTGCCGAAATTTTAATGAATGAAGTTGCTAAAGTTCTTTTAACTGGTCTTTAAGCTGATTCAATAAAAAAGGGCTGTATTTCACAGCCCTTTTTTATTTCTGTTAATTAATGAGCATCATCCCAGTTTAGACCTTGTCCTACCTCAACCACTAAAGGCACAGAAATTTCTACAACTGATTCCATGACTTTTGCGATTTGTTTGGAAAGTTCTTCAGCAATGTTTTGATCGGCTTCAAAAACTAATTCATCGTGTACTTGAAGAAGTAACTTTGCTTGATCTTTTGGCAGAATTTTATCTACTTCAATCATCGCAAGTTTAATGATATCAGCTGCACTACCTTGTAAAGGTGCATTGATCGCGGCACGTTCGGCAGCTTTACGCACCATCACATTTCGTGCATCAATATCAGGCGTATAAAGACGACGACCTAAAATGGTTTCAACAAATCCTTGCTCTGATGCAACTTGACGTGTGCGTTGCATATATTCATAGATGCCTGGATAACGTTGGAAATATTGCTTAATATAATTTTGCGACTCTTGACGTGTGAAGCCTAATTGACGAATTAAACCAAACTCAGACATACCATAAAGTAGACCAAAGTTTACTGCTTTGGCTTGACGACGTTGGTCATTAGTCACATCTTCAATTGCAATACCCAATACTTCGGCAGCAGTACGACGGTGAACATCTTGTCCGTGCTGGAACGCATGTACTAACGCATCATCTTGAGAAAAATGTGCCATTAAACGTAATTCAATTTGCGAGTAATCGGCAGCCAATAGAACTCGGCCTTCTGGTGCAATGAATGCTTTACGAATCTGACGACCAATTTGTCTACGAATTGGAATATTTTGTAAGTTAGGGTCAGAAGAGGATAGGCGGCCTGTTGCTGTTAAAGCTTGATGATAGCTCGTATGTACACGATGCGTATCGTTATGAGACTGCTCAACTAAACGGTCCGTATAAGTACTCTTTAGCTTTGCCAATCCGCGATGTTCTAAAATAATTTCTGCTAAAGGATGCTCAATTTTTTCTAAAACACTTTCGCTTGTACTGTATTGCCCAGTTGCGGTTTTTTTACCACCTTTGATTCCTAATTTATCAAATAGTATTTCGCCTACTTGTTTAGGTGAAGCAATATTAAAAGTTTCATCCGCAATTTCCATGGCCTGATTTTCAAGACCTTCCATAGTTTTTGCAAATTCAACACTTAAGTTATCTAGGAATGCATGATCTAAACGAATGCCATCTTCTTCCATGCCTGATAAAATTCGGGCAACTGGCATTTCGATGTTATATAAAATATTTTCTAACTCAGGGAATGGCTTAAGTTTATTTGAAAGTACTTCATACAAACGATAGGTGACATGCGCATCTTCTGCTGCATAGTGGGCAGCGACTTCAATCTCAATTTGATTAAATGTTTTCTGCTTTGCACCTTTGCCGGCAATTTGCTCAAAAGTTGTTGTTAAGTGACTTAAGTAGACACGAGCAACATCATCCATTCCATGACGAGTCGCTGCCGCATTCAATACGTAAGATGCCAACATGGTATCGAAATACCAGCCTTTTAACTCAATTCCGTGGTTTGCAAAAATGTGTGCATCATATTTAAGATGATGACCAATTTTTTTAACCGCTTTATTTTCTAATACAGGCTTAATTTGAGCCAGAATTTGCTCACGGTTCAGTTGCTGTGGAGCATTTTCATAGGTATGTGCTAAAGGAACATAATAAGCATCTTGTGCATCAAATGCGATTGAAAAACCGACCATTTCAGCAATACGATAGTCAAGACTCGTGGTTTCTGTATCAATGGCAAAATGATCGGCATTTTGCATCCGTTGCCAGAGTTGATCCCATGCTTCTTGAGTTAAAACGGTGTGGTAATTGGCGGTTCCAAGTTGGTCATCTTGACTGGTTAAGCTTGCCTGATCTTCAGTTTCTATAGAGTCAGCCGGTTTAACTTCATCTTGAACTACGACCTGTGAAACTTGTTGTTTATAACTTGAGCTGTTCGGATTATTTGGATGATCAAGCGACTGTAACTGATTTCTAAATTCAAGCTCAGTATATAGGTTGCGTAAAGCATCAACATTTGGGTCGATAAGCTTTAATTCATGCCAATCGAGTTCTAAAGGAAGATCGCACACAATGCTTGCTAACTGATGATCAAGCTTAATATTGTCTAAATTATCTTTGATATTCTGGCTAATCTTGCCTTTAAGTTGATCTGCATTGGCAATGATATTGTCCAGAGTGCCATATTCAGTCAGTAACTTGGCTGCTGTCTTTGCGCCTACACCCGGTACACCCATAATACCGTCAGATGCATCACCCATCAGAGTCAAGTAGTCGATAATCTGATTTGGCCAAACTCCAAACTTCTCAAATACACCGTCGGTGTCCATTACGCGATCTTTAAAGCTATCTTCTAACTTTACATGATCATTAACTAATTGAGCCATGTCTTTATCTCCAGTCGAGATGAGAACATGATGGCCTTCGAGTACGGCACGTTTAGCAAGTGTACCGATAATGTCATCTGCTTCCGCGCCAGGGAGACTATATAAAGGAATACCTTGAGCTTTAATCAATGCATGTAAATATGGAATTTGTTGAGACAACTCTTCGGGCATGCTCGGGCGGTCACCTTTATAGATCGGTGAAAGCTTATGACGGAAGGTTGGTTCGGGGGTATCAAAAATTACAGCCATATGCGTAGGTTGCATACGACGCATCAATTTTTGAATCGCAGAAATTGCTCCACGTATTGCATTGGTATGTAACCCTGTAGAGGTCGTCAATGGTGGTAATGCATGATATGCACGAAATAAAAAATAGGACCCATCAACCAAGACAAATGGTGGCATTGAACAATTCCTTAATCTGAATTACGGGTATTTTACGTGAAAACGGATATGAATGCAGATTTATGATTTTTGCAGTATTTTGTATGTATAAATATACGCTTGTATTTGCTTAAAGTAAGATGACATGTAATGAAGGTGTGATATTGCTAAGCCCATGTATAAAAAAGACAAACAGGGAATGATCATTGTTTTGATCGCTTTGACTTTGTTTTTAGCCATATCAATTGGTTTTAAATTCCAGAGTGCTGTTGCTGCTTTATCTATTGCACTCGTGGTAGTACTAGTTCAGTTATTGTCAAATCTGCATCAGCGTTTGACACATTTAGAACAACAGTTTTCTCATCAAGCAACTTCTCTTTATTCTATTCGTATGCAAACAACAGTGATTTATACGGCTGCCTTGGTTGCATTAGTTGCTTATATGAATCATTGGATGTGGATTGCTGGCGGTGCATTACTAGTTTTATTGTTATGTTTGGTCCAAACGATTAGTGCATTTCATACTCGACTGTTGTATCTCGAGTCAGCAAAACAAACCGTTTATGTAAATGAAGTTGTAAATACAGATGCTGTAACACCCGTACTAGAGCCAATTGATCCAAGCAATATGATCAAGCCAGCTCTACCTGAAACGAACACTTTAGATCAAAAAGAAAATCTAGCTCCTGTACAAACTGCATGGTGGCAACCTGCAATAGATTGGATGGTACATGGCAATCCAATTTTAAGAGTTGCTGTTGCTGTGCTCATGGTTGGGGTAGTGTTATTACTGCGTTTTGCAAGTGAACACTGGCAGCTGAGTTTAGGTGTGAAACTTGGATTTATCGCTATTGCTGGAAGTGTATTAACGGTATTTGGATATACCTTACAAAAGAAAAATCAACTTTTTGCTGTGGCATTGCAAGGTGTAGGGCTAGCAGTTGTGTTCCTAACACTTGTGTTCTCGCATCATTTTGGTGTGATTGCCAACTTAACTACAGCTAGCATCTTATTTACTATTTTATTAGCAATCACTGTATTTTTAAGTTTAAATCAACAGGCGATTTATTTAGCGATTTTAGCATTGGGTATGGCTTATGCTGCCCCTTTAGTTATTCCGCAATATCGCCCTGATGTAGTTTTTCTATTTAGTTATTACCTTGTTATTAATCTTGCGATTGCCGCCGTTAATTTTATTCAGCCTTGGAAAATCTTAAATCAGATTGCTTTCTTTGCCACGATGTTTATTGGTGGTACTGCAATCGCATTTTATGCAGAGCCAGCAAAATTTGACACATTGGACTGGATTTTATGGCTGCATCTTGCGTTGTTTATTTGGTTAAGTGTACGTTATAGCCAAAATATAGCCCGGGTTTCAGAGCATGAAAAACAAGAAGGGATTCGCTTGCCCCCTTTGTTGGATGTTGGTCTTATTTTTAGTGTTCCAGTATTAGGTTTTACACTACATGCCTATTTAGTACATGAGTCTACACAAGCGTTGACGATTGGTGCTGCTGTTTTGGCTGGTACGTATGCCGTATTAACTTTCTGGATCAAAAAGAGTCATCCTCAACTTTCCGTACTTGCAAAAAGCTTTTTCATTCTTGCCGTTGCATTCTTTGCTTTAATCTTTCCACTTGCGAAAGGGGCACATTGGACTGCGATTGGTTGGGTAGCTCAAGGTACGGCCCTCATTGTATGGGGAGTAACTGAGCGCTACCGTTTAAGCCGATATATTGGTGTAGTTTTAGTCTTACTCAGCTCTCTTGCACTGTTTTATCAGATTTGGGCGAATGCAGAGTTCCCGACTCTAAGCACAAGCATTTATGCAATTGCTCAATTTATTTCAGCCTTCTATTTGTTGCAGTACAACAGCAAAGAGCAACACTATTTTAGTGCCAGCATGTTTAGCGGTATTTTCTTATGTTTAGGGATGTATGCAGGTGCTGTAGCGGGTGTAGAAATAATGGCATGGCACCATCATGGTTTGAGTCCATACTTGATGATTGCTATAGCTCTAATAGCAATATTTAGTTTAGTCGTGCACTATAAATTGCGTGTGCAATGGCAAAGTTTGCAGTTAATTTTAGTTAGCCTGTTACTGTTGTTAATTTTTGGTGAGGTCTTTTCCAGCCAAGTATTCACCATGTTTAAATGGCCGAGTATATTGCAACTGGGCACTTTCCTTGTTGCTGCAATTGCTCTTAGTGTCTTATTTATTATGGCTCAACCGCAGTCAGGTCAGTCTGGATATCTAAAAGTATGGGCTGGTTTAGGCTGGTTAGCATTAGCAATGGTGGGGCTGGCGATCTTTCCACAAATGCCAATTGTGGCTTTGGCTTTTGTACCCGTAGTTTATTCACTCTGGGCATATAAGTCCCATAAAACTGCTTTGTTACATCAAATTCCGGTGTGGTGTTTAAGCCTACTTTGGTTGCTTGTGGTGAGTGTCGATATCCATTCTGCCGAGTACCTTTATTTTGTTCCTTTGTTTAACTTAACTGATTTCCTTTCAATTGCAGTATTTGCAGGTCTTCTCTTTATGATCTATCAACATGCTTTTGATCAAGATAAATCGCTTGAATGGACTTTTAAAATTACAACAATTCTAGTGGGATTATTAGTATTCAGTAGTGTGGTGGTTAGAGGTTTGCACCATTATTGGGCGACGCCACTCTGGAGCGCTGCAATTTGGACAAATGGTCTAGTGCAGTTAAGTTTGACATTGCTTTGGGTCATCTTGGCATTCGTTTTAACCACATTCTCGAGTCGAAAAATGATTCGTCAATTGTGGTTTGTGGGTGCTGCGCTTTTAGGAATTGTAGTATTAAAACTAATTTTGCTTGATCTATCGCAAAGTGCGACATTAACTCGAGTCATTTCATTTATTGGGGCGGGTGGGGTAATGCTAATTATTGCTTATCTTGCACCATTACCACCGTCATCCTCTGTACAAAAAAATGAAGAGCCTAAGCTTTAGGCTCTCGTTTTAATTCATTTTGATTACTATATTGATCGATATCATCTTCACTAAAAACAGTAGGTGGTCGATCAATCAAACCCATTTTAGGAACAGGAATTTCAATCTGATTATCTAAAAATCCATTTCGAATTCTTTCTTGCATCTCATCTCGGACTTTTAAAGAGTTTTCTTGTCTACACCACATTGCAAATAAAAGTTCAATTGATGATTCACGAAAGGCCGTAACCGTAACAGCAGGCTTTGGGTCATCTAGCACAAGCGGATAATGAGCTGCTACATTAAGTAGAACTTCGCGAACTTTTATGATGTCTTCATGGAAGTTAATTGCGAGTGTAATTGGAATACGTCGTATTGGGTATTTAGATAAGTTGTGTACAGGCGCGCGAATAAGCTGTTCGTTTGGCAGACGAATATAAACATTGTCGAGTGTAAGTAATTTTACAGAGAGTAAGTCGATTGAGATCACTTCACCTTCAATCGTATTTCCACGAATGAGGGTAATCTGGATCGTATCACCGACTTCAAACGAACCTTCGCCAATCAAAAATAAACCACTGATTAAGTTACTGGCAGACGTTTGCGATGCGAAACCAAGTGCTACGGTTAGTATCCCTGCGGCACCAAGGAATACGCTCAGTTTAAAACCAGCTTCTTTTAAACTCGTCATAATGAAGAGTAAGAAAATAAAATAAAAAATACCACGACGCCACACAAGGCGTTGATGGGCATTAAAACGTGAGCCAATAGTTCTAATAAACGTATTTGAAATAATACGTGCAAGAACAAAACCAATAAAGCAAAGCACAACAGCGACTAAAATTTCACTAATACGCTCGGTATTGATATTGGTAAATATACTTTTGAGGCTATCAGCGATATCTTTAGGAATATTTGAATCAGCCATATAAACCTCTTAAAAGAATGAATCAAACATATTAAATAGTGCTCCACCAGGTGAACGCGGTGGGTGAACATAAGTCACTTCGCCAGCTAGAGGGGGAGTTCGGTTTTCAATACGAATGCGTGCAGGACGGTCAGAGCCTTCATAGAAAACTTTAATTTGAGATGTCCATAAACGCCCTGTACTTTCACTATAAAAAAGAGGTAGGGCGGTAACTGGTACATTCATGCGGTCAAAACGCAATTGATGATTACTGGTATTGTGAAAATCAATTGGAGTAACAGCACGAAACGCACGGGGTGTTAACAGGTTCAAATCGGTACGCCCATCTACTGAAGTGGCATAACAGATTTCGCCTTGCTGGGCATTTGGACCAAACCATGTATCTTTGGGCTGAATTAGAGGAATTTCAAACAAAGGCTCGTGCTGACTTTCGACTAAACCTGCAATCCATAGCGGTGTACTAATATAAAGAGTTCCGCGTTGTCCCGCTGGAATGTAGATAGGGTCAACGGGTTTAATTACTACGGAACGATCTGCCAGACGTGGCATCAGTAGAAATTCTGGATTAGTTTTCCGAAACATGTAGCGTTCTACTTGAACAGTATGCGGAAAGGCAAAATTCGGATCTGCGATTGGGTGCCAATCTTGCTCATTATCGTCTTGAAGAGATGGACGATAATATTCGATACGCCATTCTTTTATACCGCGAGTTAGACGAAAAAGCATTGAACCAAATTGCCATGCTTTCGACTGATTGATTTCAAAGCGCTGTTCTCCCCACCATTTTAAAGAATTCTGGGGGCGAGGCTGATATTCATTATTTTCAAACAAGACGTAAAATTCCTCTACCGAGTTGTTAAACAGACTTCACGCTGTAATCTGCTTAGAGTACACTCAAAATCATCTTACTCATCATTATAAATTGTGATGCAAATATTGAAACAAATACAAGTTCCATATAGTTTTGCCAAGCGTCATGGTGTTTTATTTCGTTATGACGGTGATCAAGTATTTATTATTAGACGTCAAAATACTGAAAAAATTGCATTGCAGGAAGCAAGACGAATTTTAGGAAAACCAGCACACTATCAGTTATGCACTGAACAAGAATTTAATGCACTGCTTAGTACAAGTTATGCGCGAGATACAGGGGAGTCACAAGAAGTTGCAGCAGGTTTAGAAGATCATCCTGATTTATTAAGCTTGGCTGATCAGGTTCCAGAAACAGAAGATCTGATGGACCAAGAAGATGATGCCCCAATTGTTCGTCTTATTAATGCGCTACTTTCAGAAGCAATACGGGTAGGAGCTTCTGATATTCATATTGAAGCTTTTGAAAAGAAATTATCTGTACGATTACGTGTAGATGGTCAATTACGTGAAATTGTACAACCACGCCGTGAGTTGGCGCCTTTGCTGGTTTCACGTATTAAAGTCATGGCAAAACTCGATATTGCAGAAAAGCGTGTACCGCAAGATGGTCGTATTTCTTTACGTCTTGCAGGACGTGAAGTGGATGTCCGTGTTTCGACTTTACCTTCATCACATGGTGAAAGGGTAGTAATGCGTTTGCTTGATAAACAAGCTGGTCGTCTTAATATGATCCATTTGGGTCTGATGGCAAATGACTATGAGCGTTTAACTCAACTCGTACATCGTCCCCATGGCATTATTTTAGTAACAGGTCCTACAGGCTCGGGGAAAACGACGACCTTGTATGCAGCCTTATCGGATCTAAACGACAATACACGTAACATTTTGACAGCTGAAGATCCGATTGAATATCAACTTGAAGGTATTGGGCAGACACAGGTCAATACTAAAGTGGATATGACTTTTGCCCGCGCTCTAAAAGCAATGCTACGTCAAGATCCAGATGTGGTCATGGTTGGTGAGATTCGTGATTTAGAAACTGCTGAAATTGCAGTACAGGCATCATTAACAGGTCATTTGGTTTTATCTACACTGCACACCAATACAGCTATTGGTGCCGTCACCCGACTTAAAGATATGGGGATTGAGCCATTCTTATTATCGAGCTCTTTAATTGGAGTGATTGCTCAACGTTTGGTTCGTACCCTATGTCAACATTGTATGACATGGCGTGAAGCAGATACTTTCGAAAGACAGGTATTTCAGCATATTCATAGTGAGTCTATGTTGAAGTTACCACAGGCTCAAGGGTGTGATCATTGTTCACATTTAGGTTTTAATGGGCGTACGGCTATTTATGAAATCGTGCCTGTTGATGATTCTATGCGCCGTCAGATTCACGGAAATGCGGCTGAATATGAATTAGAAAATCATGCTCGTCAGTACTCTGGCTCTATTCGTGATGATGGTTTACGCAAAGTACTTACAGGTAAAACTACACTCGAAGAAGTGCTTCGAGTAACCAATGAAGCAAGTGAAGTATAATTTGTAACGTGCAATAAAAATGCCCGATATGATTCGGGCATTTTTAAAACTTGAAAAATTACTCAGTCACAATATTAAAGTTCACATCAATATTATTGCGAGTTGCATTTGAATATGGGCAAACGATATGAGCTGCTGCAACTAACTTTTCAGCTTCTTCACGATCCATGCCAACCAAGTAAACATTTAAAGTTACTTCAATACTAAAACCTGTAGGAATTGGACCAATACCTACTTCGCCTTCTACATACGCATCTTTGCTAATATTAAATTTATCGCGGTTTGCAACAAATTTTAAAGCGCCTAAAAAGCATGCTGAATAACCAGCTGCAAATAATTGCTCAGGATTTGTTACAGCACCACCAGCACCACCCATTTCTTTAGGTACGCCAAGTTGTACATCTAATACACCGTCTGATGAGGTTGCGCGGCCATCACGACCACCGGTTGCTTTAGCTTTTGCGCGATAAACAACTTTTTCTAATGACATCGTTTTTATTCCTAAAATAAATTGAACACAAATATATCGTACACGACTTAATTATTTTGACAAGTATATTTTTTGAAAAAATTGCTGTTTATTTGACTAGGTTTGTACGGAGTTTAGTAAGTTGATCTTTTAGGTCTAGTAGCGTTGTCATATCACATGAACTTGCATCTAATACTTCGGCTGGAATATTCATTGCCTGATCTTTTAACTTTTTTCCTTCACCGCTTAGCGTAATAATAACTTGGCGTTCATCTTGCGTTGAGCGAGTGCGGTGAAGAAAATGTAGGGCTTCTAATTTTTTCAGAATAGGGGTGAGAGTTGATGATTCTAAAAAAAGCTTGGCACCAATTTCTGAAACAGTAACCTCATCCTGTTCCCATAAAACTAACATCACCAAATATTGAGGATAAGTAATACCCAAAGGCGTTAGGAGTTTTCGGTAGAGCTGATTAAGAGCTAAATTTGTTGAATAGACGAGGAAACATAGTTGATTCTCAAGCTTTAAATTTTTACAGTCTTGGTCCATATATTCCTCAAAGAAACTAATATTGCTTTTGTAGTATATCGCGTTCTATTCAGTTTCTTAAATGTTCATAAGAATAGGTTATGAATAAAGTAAATTAAGGCGCATAAAAAATGGAATAATTAAATCAATTATTCCATAAGATAAAAATCTTTTAGATAAAATTGTCTACCATAGATCTGCAATTTTTTTCATTAAACGTGCACGATATTTAGCAGTAGGATTATTTACACTACGTTGTTGCTCTTGTTCATAAAAATTTTGCCAAGCAGTAATCATTTCAAGTGTTGTTCCTTGTTTTTTAATCATAGAAACATCTGCTGGTTGAATATTTTCTAAACGTTGTCTTGCGCCTTCTGCGCCAGTTCCCCATCCAATTATTCTTTGGCCAAATGCAGGCAAAGGAATATCTTTAGGAGTAGAGGGAAGAATATCTGATTTGAGTTGTGCGGTTGGTAAAACGAAATGATTCGTTGTGCCAAACTCTGCATAACAATGAATATTTGCCCCCAAGCAAAAAAAGCTAAATAAGTATTTCCACATGAATAATTAAACTTTTAATAGTGAATCAATTTACGGTGTGTCATTAGAGGCATTGAAGAGCGGACGAGATCTTGTGCTGTTAAATCAAAAGGTACAGTGATTAAACCATTCCCTTCATATCCAATCATACTTAAAATTTGACCACGACTATCTGTTGCCCCCGAGTGTCCCCAGGTTTGTCGTTTTTCACCATGCCAGCCCTGTTGTGCTGCACCTAAAACATAACATTGGCTATCCATTGCCCGAGCCTGTAGCAGAAGTTGCCAATGCATTTGCCCAGTTGTATAGGTAAATGCAGCAGGAGCAGTAAGAAGATGAGCGCCTTGTTGTCTTAGCGTTAGAGCAAGCTCTGGAAAACGTAAGTCATAACATACCATTAAGCCAATATTGCCAAAAGGGGTAGATGTGACTACTACGTCTGTTCCCGGTTCAAAGAAACGAGACTCTTGATAACCACCGACCGCATCACCAACTTGTACATCAAATAAATGGATCTTGTCATAACGTGCTTCTGTACGCTCAGGGCTGATACAGAGACTAACGGTTCGGACGCGACCATCTTGAATCGTAGATCCATCTGGACGGAATGGACATGGTAAGGTTCCAGCCACAATCCAGATTTGATATTGATGTGCTAGTTGCTCAAGCCTTTGTTGAATAGATTCAAATTGCTCAGCAGTTTCACGTTGTTTTCCAGCAGCAAAACATACAAAGTTTTCAGGGAAAACAATCAGGCTAGCATTTTGCGCCTTGCTTTGTTGAATCAAAGACTCAATGACTTGAAAGTTATTTTCAATATCATCTTGAGAGTTCATTTGAGCAACAGAAACAAGAGTCATATTCTAATCCGGCTTAATCGTGAAAATCAGGCATTTTGCTTATCCGATACCTGTTCAAGCGTATCTTGTTCTTTCTGTAACTGCTTCACTAGTGGCTCAAACATATTCTGATTGTTTGCATTGAGTTTCATCAATGTCTTATGTGCATCCAGAACAGTTCTTAGCATTGCATTATGAGTGATTTGTTCATCTGTTAACGTTAACGTACAAACATTAGGATCACCACAATAATTCAAAATGACAAAAACCTGCCCTAGCCCCATACTGTTGGCTAAGGTTGTGATATCTGGATTGGTAGATAGCATCACAGCTTGAATATGATGAGTCTGTTTCAGCTTTAAACCTAGCTTAGCTAAGATACCTAATACAGTACTATCAATAAATGTTGTTTGGGTTAAATCAACGATTGCACCAACAACATTCTCTTGCTGTTCAATTCTGTTTAAAAGTTTGTCTAGACTTATACAAGAATGGGCTCGCACTTCACCAATAAGTTTGAAAATATGCGTTCCATTTAAGCTTGCATATTCAACATGACCTGTTGACATATAAATGCCATTTTCAGAGAAGGATAGAAAAATTATCACATAGTGCCATCTCAGACTCAAGAGTCCTTAGGTCGTATATTATGTAATTAATTGATTCGTAAATTAATTCATTCGGCAAAGACTGAAGATGGCAATATCATCGGCCACATGATCGGGTGCTTGAAATGATTGATTTTGCAAATGATGGACCAATTGTTGGAACTGATCATTCAAACCACCATCAAAGGGTTCGAGGGCTCCATCTGAGCAAACAATGAAGCGTGCATGGCGATTTAGTGTACAAATATGCTCTTCAACTTCCAACTCATCCGTTAAACCTAGCGGAAAACTGCTCGTTGTTAGAATTTTAGGTGCTTGATTGGGCTCAAAAATGATAGGAGGGGGGTAATGCCCGGCACTTGACCAACGAAGAGTGTGTGTTTCAAGATTTAAAATACCCACAACAATCGTAATGTGCTTTTCAATATTTTCTTGAACTAACATCCCGTTTAATTTTTTAATTAATTGTCTTGGGGTTTTAGATCGACCATGGAAAGCTGCCATCCATGATGTTAACAAACTACTCGTTACACCATGACCTGAAACATCGGCAAGATAAAATAAAACTTCTTTATCATTTAATTTCCAATAGTCATACCAATCACCGGAAAGATAAGCCGAAGGCTGAAAGAAAGTTTCGACTTCATAATTTAATAAATCGATGGGGTTTGGTAATAATCGTTTTTGCAATTCAGCAGCCGAAGGTAAGTCACGGCTATCTTGATTACGCTTATATTGAGCATCAATTCTTGATAAGGCTTTGTTTAAATCGTTAGGTAGTTGATTCCATACCCAACCTGCAAGAGCACCTGCTTCCCATGCATGAGCTAAAGCGCCACCTTCATTTTCAAAGGCAATTACAATAGTCGGTAAATTCCACTTAAAAGTCAGGAAATCTTGTACATCTGCAATTGCAATGATGGTTGGATCATATAAGTCTAAATCATCTATGTTAATGACTTGTAAGCCTGGTAGTTTATCCAAAGCTTGCTCTAAATAAGGGATAGAGCGTGTCGGTTTAATAAAATACATAGAAGATATGGTAGTCCTTTTATATGATCACTTTATTCATCATAGAGTATGTATCATCAAAATCAAGGTATTGCCGAACTCTCAATCCAAGCAATACCTTGATTTCATCTTTTAAGGGTTTTGATTCTCATCCGGTGTATCTTCTGAGTCATCATCAATAAAAGATACATCAGCCGAGTCGCCCTTTTTCTCTGCAATCTGGAATGCTTTACGTTGGAGGTATAAGTCTCGAATCATAGCGTATTGATCACCCTGTAAGGTTTGATCCAAGTCCAAATATTGAGCACGGGTATCAACAGCTTGTAATAAGTTACTCGACCAATAAATACCGTCTTGATCATCCATAACATATTTTTGTGGACGAGCTTGGGCATCTACTGCCAAACCAAAACCATCACGTAAAGTACTCGGCCCAAAGAAAGGTAGCATAAGGAATGGACCAGAAGGCACACCATAATAACCAAGGGTTACACCAAAATTCTCTTCCTCAGTTGGTAAACCTAAGCGGCTGGCTGGGTCTGCCAAACCAAGAGTAGTTAAGGTATTAATTGTAAATCGACCTAAAGTTTTTGCTGCACGACTTGGGCGACCTTGAATAAGCTGATTAACAGCATTCCATGGTTCACCAAGATTTTTACGGAACTGGCGATAAGAGCCACGTACATCTTCTGGGGTCTTTTCTCTATATTGAACAGCAACAGGACGCAAAAAGTTTCGGTCCAACATGTCATTAAAAGAATAAATTGGACGGTTCAATGACTGCAAAGGATCTTTAACTAAATCTGGTTGTGCTGCATTTGCATTAATTTTTAAATCTTTAACTTTAATATTTTTTAAATCATTAATAATTTGTGATCGAGGGTGATGAGATCCAACTTCTGCTGATGAGTTAGCATTAGGAGATTCACTTATCGTGTTTTCTTTAGCATATATAGAGGTACAAACACCTACAGATAACACGCTTAATAAAATTAAATTAGAATAATTCATATAATTCCTTAACCACCAGCCAGGCTAATACTTAATGTGCAGTTGGGTGGAGATATGTTTTAATACAAAATCGATGACCTATTATCAATGTAAAATTGATCAAATAATATAGATAATATGCTAAAAAGGCTAAAAAATAATCATACGATCATATTAATTTAAAAAAGGTATTGCCAAGGGAATTTAATAGTCTATAATGCACATCCATCGGCGGTGATGCAGATAGAAACTTGTTGAAAAACAGTTACTTGGAATTGAGTTGATTGCTTTAGGCAGTGGATTTGATGAGAAGTTGGTTTTGAGAATAAGTTTTAAAAATATCGAAATTACCTGTTGACTTTTAAGAGATTAAGAGTAATATAGCCGACCTAGCTTGCTGGTGACGAACCAGTAAGAAGATCATTAAGAGATTATGAAGAACAACTTGTGTGGATTTTTACTGATTGATTGATCGAAATATTATCATTGATTGATTGGTTTAAATTACTCGAAGTTTATTTGAGCGAAATTTAAGTCAGAAAATTGATGAGCCAGAATTGGCACCTTGTCTTTAATAAGGTGCAAAATGATTTTTAACTGAAGAGTTTGATCATGGCTCAGATTGAACGCTGGCGGCAGGCTTAACACATGCAAGTCGAGCGGAGTGATGGTGCTTGCACTATCACTTAGCGGCGGACGGGTGAGTAATGCTTAGGAATCTGCCTATTAGTGGGGGACAACATTTCGAAAGGAATGCTAATACCGCATACGTCCTACGGGAGAAAGCAGGGGATCTTCGGACCTTGCGCTAATAGATGAGCCTAAGTCGGATTAGCTAGTTGGTGGGGTAAAGGCCTACCAAGGCGACGATCTGTAGCGGGTCTGAGAGGATGATCCGCCACACTGGGACTGAGACACGGCCCAGACTCCTACGGGAGGCAGCAGTGGGGAATATTGGACAATGGGCGCAAGCCTGATCCAGCCATGCCGCGTGTGTGAAGAAGGCCTTATGGTTGTAAAGCACTTTAAGCGAGGAGGAGGCTACTGAAGTTAATACCTTCAGATAGTGGACGTTACTCGCAGAATAAGCACCGGCTAACTCTGTGCCAGCAGCCGCGGTAATACAGAGGGTGCAAGCGTTAATCGGATTTACTGGGCGTAAAGCGCGCGTAGGCGGCTAATTAAGTCAAATGTGAAATCCCCGAGCTTAACTTGGGAATTGCATTCGATACTGGTTAGCTAGAGTGTGGGAGAGGATGGTAGAATTCCAGGTGTAGCGGTGAAATGCGTAGAGATCTGGAGGAATACCGATGGCGAAGGCAGCCATCTGGCCTAACACTGACGCTGAGGTGCGAAAGCATGGGGAGCAAACAGGATTAGATACCCTGGTAGTCCATGCCGTAAACGATGTCTACTAGCCGTTGGGGCCTTTGAGGCTTTAGTGGCGCAGCTAACGCGATAAGTAGACCGCCTGGGGAGTACGGTCGCAAGACTAAAACTCAAATGAATTGACGGGGGCCCGCACAAGCGGTGGAGCATGTGGTTTAATTCGATGCAACGCGAAGAACCTTACCTGGCCTTGACATAGTAAGAACTTTCCAGAGATGGATTGGTGCCTTCGGGAACTTACATACAGGTGCTGCATGGCTGTCGTCAGCTCGTGTCGTGAGATGTTGGGTTAAGTCCCGCAACGAGCGCAACCCTTTTCCTTATTTGCCAGCGAGTAATGTCGGGAACTTTAAGGATACTGCCAGTGACAAACTGGAGGAAGGCGGGGACGACGTCAAGTCATCATGGCCCTTACGGCCAGGGCTACACACGTGCTACAATGGTCGGTACAAAGGGTTGCTACCTAGCGATAGGATGCTAATCTCAAAAAGCCGATCGTAGTCCGGATTGGAGTCTGCAACTCGACTCCATGAAGTCGGAATCGCTAGTAATCGCGGATCAGAATGCCGCGGTGAATACGTTCCCGGGCCTTGTACACACCGCCCGTCACACCATGGGAGTTTGTTGCACCAGAAGTAGGTAGTCTAACCGCAAGGAGGACGCTTACCACGGTGTGGCCGATGACTGGGGTGAAGTCGTAACAAGGTAGCCGTAGGGGAACCTGCGGCTGGATCACCTCCTTAACGAAAGATTGACGATTGGTAAGAATCCACAACAAGTTGTTCTTCATAGATGTATCTGAGGGTCTGTAGCTCAGTTGGTTAGAGCACACGCTTGATAAGCGTGGGGTCACAAGTTCAAGTCTTGTCAGACCCACCATGACTTTGACTGGTTGAAGTTATAGAAAAGAAGATACATAACTGATGATGTAAGCTGGGGACTTAGCTTAGTTGGTAGAGCGCCTGCTTTGCACGCAGGAGGTCAGGAGTTCGACTCTCCTAGTCTCCACCAGAACTTAAGAGAAGTTCGGATTACAGAAATTAGTAAATAAAGATTTAAATCTTGGTTTATTAACTTCTGTGATTTAAGTATCACGGTATTAAGCATGACCTGACGAAGGCATGTTTATTCATTAACAGATTGGCAAAATTGAGTCTGAAATAAATTGTTCACTCAATAATGAAGAGAGAGGAAGTAATTCTGATCTTGGAATTAATTGAGAACTAGCAAATTAACTGAATCAAGCGTTTTGGTATATGAATTAGATTGAAGCTGTACAGTGTTTAAATACACAGTACTTCAAACTGTAAGAGATTGATGAGAAATCATTGATCATGTCTTATTACTCCTTGTAGGTAATAACGACTGTTTGGGGTTGTATAGTCAAGTAATTAAGTGCATGTGGTGGATGCCTTGGCAGTCAGAGGCGATGAAAGACGTAATAGCCTGCGATAAGCTCCGGGGAGGCGGCAAATATCCTTTGATCCGGAGATTTCTGAATGGGGGAACCCACCTACTTTAAGGTAGGTATTGCAACATGAATACATAGTGTTGCAAGGCGAACGAGGGGAAGTGAAACATCTCAGTACCCTTAGGAAAAGAAATCAATTGAGATTCCCTTAGTAGCGGCGAGCGAACGGGGATCAGCCCATTAAGTTATGTGTGTTTTAGTGGAACGCTCTGGGAAGTGCGAACGTAGAGGGTGATATTCCCGTACACGAAAGGGCACACATAATGATGACGAGTAGGGCGAGGCACGTGAAACCTTGTCTGAATATGGGGGGACCATCCTCCAAGGCTAAATACTCCTGACTGACCGATAGTGAACCAGTACCGTGAGGGAAAGGCGAAAAGAACCCCTGTGAGGGGAGTGAAATAGATCCTGAAACCGCATGCATACAAGCAGTGGGAGCCGACTTGTTCGGTGACTGCGTACCTTTTGTATAATGGGTCAGCGACTTATATTCAGTAGCGAGGTTAACCGTATAGGGGAGCCGTAGAGAAATCGAGTCTTAATAGGGCGTTTAGTTGCTGGGTATAGACCCGAAACCAGGCGATCTATCCATGAGCAGGTTGAAGGTTGGGTAACACTAACTGGAGGACCGAACCCACTGTCGTTGAAAAGCCAGGGGATGACTTGTGGATAGGGGTGAAAGGCTAATCAAGCCTGGTGATAGCTGGTTCTCCCCGAAAGCTATTTAGGTAGCGCCTCGGACGAATACCATAGGGGGTAGAGCACTGTTTCGGCTAGGGGGTCATCCCGACTTACCAAACCGATGCAAACTCCGAATACCTATGAGTACTATCCGGGAGACAGACTGCGGGTGCTAACGTCCGTAGTCAAGAGGAAAACAATCCAGACCGCCAGCTAAGGCCCCAAAATCATAGTTAAGTGGGAAACGATGTGGGAAGGCATAGACAGCTAGGAGGTTGGCTTAGAAGCAGCCACCCTTTAAAGAAAGCGTAATAGCTCACTAGTCGAGTCGGCCTGCGCGGAAGATGTAACGGGGCTAAAACTATGTGCCGAAGCTGCGGATTTGACTTTTAAGTCAAGTGGTAGGGGAGCGTTCTGTAAGCCGATGAAGGTGTATTGAGAAGTATGCTGGAGGTATCAGAAGTGCGAATGCTGACGTGAGTAACGACAAAACGGGTGAAAAACCCGTTCGCCGAAAGACCAAGGGTTCCAGTCCAACGTTAATCGGGGCTGGGTGAGTCGACCCCTAAGGCGAGGCCGAAAGGCGTAGTCGATGGGAAATTGGTTAATATTCCAATACTTCTGTGTAATGCGATGAGAGGACGGAGAAGGTTAAGTCAGCCTGGCGTTGGTTGTCCAGGTGAAAGGAAGTAGGCATGCATCTTAGGCAAATCCGGGGTGCTCTATGCTGAGATCTGATAGCAAGCTGTACTTGTACAGCGAAGTGGCTGATACCATGCTTCCAGGAAAAGTCTCTAAGCTTCAGTTACACAGGAATCGTACCCTAAACCGACACAGGTGGTCAGGTCGAGTAGACCAAGGCGCTTGAGAGAACTCTGCTGAAGGAACTAGGCAAAATGGTACCGTAACTTCGGGAGAAGGTACGCTGTTGTTGGTGATGGAACTTGCTTCCTGAGCTGATGACAGCCACAGAAACCAGGCCGCTGCAACTGTTTATTAAAAACATAGCACTCTGCAAACACGAAAGTGGACGTATAGGGTGTGATGCCTGCCCGGTGCTGGAAGGTTAATTGATGGGGTTAGCGTAAGCGAAGCTCTTGATCGAAGCCCCAGTAAACGGCGGCCGTAACTATAACGGTCCTAAGGTAGCGAAATTCCTTGTCGGGTAAGTTCCGACCTGCACGAATGGCATAATGATGGCGGCGCTGTCTCCAGCAGAGGCTCAGTGAAATCGAAATCGCTGTGAAGATGCAGTGTACCCGCGGCTAGACGGAAAGACCCCGTGAACCTTTACTGCAGCTTGACATTGAACTTTGACCTTACTTGTGTAGGATAGGTGGGAGGCTTTGAAGTTGGAACGCTAGTTCCAATGGAGCCGTCCTTGAAATACCACCCTGGTAATGTTGAGGTTCTAACTCTGCCCCGTAATCCGGGGCGAGGACCATGTCTGGTGGGTAGTTTGACTGGGGCGGTCTCCTCCTAAAGAGTAACGGAGGAGTACGAAGGTGCGCTCAGCGTGGTCGGAAATCACGCGTAGAGTATAAAGGCAAAAGCGCGCTTAACTGCGAGACCCACAAGTCGAGCAGGTACGAAAGTAGGTCTTAGTGATCCGGTGGTTCTGTATGGAAGGGCCATCGCTCAACGGATAAAAGGTACTCTGGGGATAACAGGCTGATACCGCCCAAGAGTTCATATCGACGGCGGTGTTTGGCACCTCGATGTCGGCTCATCTCATCCTGGGGCTGAAGCAGGTCCCAAGGGTATGGCTGTTCGCCATTTAAAGAGGTACGCGAGCTGGGTTTAGAACGTCGTGAGACAGTTCGGTCCCTATCTACCGTGGGCGCTGGAAATTTGAGAGGATCTGCTCCTAGTACGAGAGGACCAGAGTGGACGAACCTCTGGTGTACCGGTTGTGACGCCAGTCGCATCGCCGGGTAGCTATGTTCGGAAGGGATAACCGCTGAAAGCATCTAAGCGGGAAGCCTACCTCAAGATAAGATTTCCCTAGGACTTTATGTCCTCTAAAGAGCCGTTCGAGACTAGGACGTTGATAGGTTGGATGTGGAAGCATAGTGATATGTGAAGCTGACCAATACTAATTGCTCGTGAGGCTTGACTATACAACACCCAAGCAGTTGTATATAAAGCATCAATCGATTCATTAATATGCAAAGCAACTTGATTTAGTTATACGCTTAGCTAAAATGAACAAAATATAGTAAGACTCAATCAGCCCATCTGTAAAGATTTGGAAAACGCATCGGCAACCAATAAGACCAATGCAAGTATCCATACCAGTTGTGCTGGCGACCATAGCAAGAGTGAACCACCTGATCCCTTCCCGAACTCAGAAGTGAAACCTCTTAGCGCTGATGGTAGTGTGGGGTTTCCCATGTGAGAGTAAGTCATCGCCAGCTCATTATTCAAACACCCTCAACTTAACAGTTGAGGGTGTTTTTTTATGCCTGAAAAAGGGGATTAATGCTTTAACTGGTTAAAAATGATATTTTTAGCCCTTAACTCCCTGCTATTATTTGAAATATACCTATGCAATGGATATTAGTTAAAACGTTCTCTTTTCCTTATGAAGCTCAAATTGCAAAAACTCAGTTAGAAGCTTTTGGTATTCCTGTATATATTGAAAATGAACACACTATTAATATGGATTGGTTTTATTCCAATGCTTTAGGTGGAGTTCGTCTATTAGTTCCAGAAAACTATGTTGAGGAATCAAAGGCTCTTCTTGAGAGGGATTTTAGTGATGAGTTAGAGCAAAAATTTGGAAAGAATAAAGAATGTTGCCCTCATTGTGGAAGTCGAGATATACAAGCTTATACAAAAGGGAAAAAATCAACTTTTTTAGCCTTCATGTTCTTTGGTCTACCTTTATTCTCTTTTAAAAATGGTAGTAGATGTAAGAGGTGTCAATATTTTTGGAATTAAGCATTATTTTAATTTATATGTTTGAGTGATGTAGAGAAAATAAATTCTACAAAATGATAAAAAATTAAACTATTAAGAAGAATATTATAAAAAATTAGAACAGGAAAAAGGAAAAATAGGTATGGAATATCAAGGAAGTTGTCATTGTGGTTCGATTAAATTTGTAGCGGAAGGAGAGTTATCAGAGGTTTTATCTTGCAATTGTTCAATATGTCAGAAGAAAGGTTCTTTGCTTTGGTTCTTACCAAGTAAGCAAGTTAAGATTTCTTTAGAAACCCCTGAAAATTTGGCGAATTACACTTTTAACAAACATGTGATTAATCATCATTTCTGTAAAATGTGTGGTATTCATCCTTATGCTCAAGGTACAGATGCAAAGGGTAATGCTATCTTTGCTATTAATGTTCGATGCATAGATGACATGGATTTAGAAAAAATAAAAATAAATTATTTTGATGGACGTTCAGCTTAATAAATATAAGGATTTATCAAATGGTAATTAAAAAGCAATTAGCTCCAAAGCAAATAGAAACACTTGTTGAGCTACTAAAAGATAGATTTGAAAAGAATTCACATCGTCATAGAGAAATAGAATGGCCGAGTGTGCAGACTAAACTAATTAAATCTCCTGACAAACTATGGTCATTGCAAGAAATGGAAAATACGGGAGGAGAGCCTGACGTGGTGGCTTATGATCAACATAGTGATGAATATTTGTTTATGGATTGCTCTCCTGAGACACCAAAAGGCCGTAGAAGTCTTTGTTATGATCGTGAAGCTTTAGAGTCTAGAAAAGATCACCCACCTAAAAATAGTGCAATCGATATTGCTATAGAAATGGGAGTCGAACTTCTAACAGAAGAGCAATATCATCAATTACAAAAGTTAGGCGAGTTTGATCTTAAAACATCAAGTTGGCTTGCAACTCCAGATGAGATTCGCCAATTAGATGGAGCAATTTTTGCTGACCGTCGTTATGGCCGTGTTTTTGTTTACCATAATGGTGCACAATCGTATTACGCAGTTCGTGGATTTCGTTGCTGTTTAAGAGTATAGACTTTGCATTTTAATAAGAATAATTAGGTTTGATGTTTTATGCCAAGAAATTGGAGATTCTTGCAACTTTTGATTGATGCCAAACATGCCAAGATATGCCTTGGAATTAAATAAAAACATTAGGATATCTCTAAAAATGCAATCCAACCCAATTTACTATAATGAACAACACATTGCTTTTGCTGATAATGTTCGTCGATTTGTACAAAAAGAAATGGCACCTTTTGTCAATGAGTGGGATGAAGCCGAGACATTTCCAAGAGAACTATACAAGAAAGCTGCTGAGATTGGTTTATTAGGATTAGGGTTTTCTGAAGAATATGGTGGTATTCCAGATGCTGATCCATTCTATTCATTGCTGGCTGGTGTAGAAATGGCGAAGGCTGGCTCTGGTGGAGTACATATCTCATTGATGGTACATACCATTGGTGCACCACCGATTCAGCATTTTGGTAGTGAAGAATTAAAGGCTAGAGTTCTCCCTAGTATTATTTCTGGTGAAAAAATTTCTGCCTTAGCCATTACTGAACCAAGTGGTGGGTCAGATGTTGCTGCACTTCAGACTAAGGCCATTCGAGAGGGTGATTATTATATTGTTTCTGGTGAGAAAACCTTTATCACTTCAGGAATTCGCGCTGATTACTATACAGTTGCGGTGCGTACAGACCCGACTAAATCGGGTGCTGAAGGTATTTCGATGTTGCTGATTGATGCCCAGAGTGAAGGAATCACTAAAACACCTTTAAAGAAAATGGGGTGGTGGGCTTCAGATACAGCACATTTGCATTTTGACCAAGTTAAAGTGCCTGCATCAAATCTTTTAGGTAAAGAAAATGCTGGTTTTAAAGTAATTATGAATAACTTTAATATGGAGCGTTTTTTCTTAGGTGTAGTGGCTTATGGTTATGCACTGGTGTGTTATGAAGAAGCTTTAGATTGGGCTCAGCAACGTAAGACTTTTGGTAAGCGATTAATTGATCATCAAGTAGTTCGTCATAAGTTGGTGGATATGGCGACACAATTGACCTCAACACGGGCATTACTTGAAGAAACCGCATGGAAAATGACTCAACCAAAGTTGCAGGGGCCAGAGCTCGTAGCTCAAATTTCAATGCTTAAAAATGTTGCTACACGTACTATGCAATTTTGTGCTGATGCAGCTGTACAAACATTGGGAGGCATGGGGTTCATGCGTGGAACTAAATCTGAGCGTATTTATCGTGAGGTGAAGGTCAATATGATTGGTGGGGGCGCTGAAGAAATTATGAAAGATTTGATTAGTAAGCAGTTGGGTTATTAAGTCTATTTATAAGGCGGCTTTTAAGCTGCCTTATCTCATTCTTGATCTATCTATCCTGAGGTTTTATTCCACATTTCATTTAAAATCGCCCAACGTTCATGATCTTTCCAGTCTTTTCCACCTACTCGAAGATATTGTCGAGAAAAGCCCTCTTTGATAAAACCTGCATTTGCAACCAGATGAATTGAAGCAATATTTTCAGGTTGTATATTTGCTTCTAATCTATGTAAGTTTAGTTTTTCGAATGCTTCACTAAGTAATAATTTCAGGCCTGCTTTCATATATCCACGGCCTTGATAGGGATGAAATACTTCATAACCTAAGTAAGCCGAGTGAAAATAACCTCTGATAATGTTAGAGATATTAAAAGTTCCGACAATTGTATGGCTTTCGGTTAAGCAAACAAAATAACGATGTTCTTGTGTTAAATATTGTTTAAAGTCAGAGGGTGGATAAGTCCAAGGTTGATGCAATTGAACACTGCGTTCATAAGCTTCTTTAATTTCAGCCAAGTCATTTATTTGAGGTTTACGTAAATAGACTGAACTCATTTCAAAGCCATCTCCCAAACCATTTCGGTCACTTCATCAATTTTGACCTTTCCTTCAGGTTTATACCAAGTTACGGTCCATGAAATCGCTCCACCAACTAAACGTCGCCAAATAAAGGCATCATGCTTTATCTTGCCCTTTGTGCGTAACTTTTCAATAACATCTAACCAAATTAGCTCATATTCATTACGCATTTTCAATAGATAATCTTGTTTTTCTTTTGAAAGAGCAAACCATTCATAAACCAACACAGCCATGGCAGCACCTGTATCTCCAGTAATCGAGATGAGTTCTGCTTTAATTAGGGCACGTAATTGTTGCTCTGGATCTGTAGATTGAGTTGCTGCATCTTCTAAACGAGCTAGGTTATAAATGATGGTTTGCTCCATCACATGGGCAAGAATGTCATCTTTACTTTTGAAGTGATGGAACAAACTTCCTGATTGAATTCCAATAAATTGAGCTAGTTCACGGACAGTAGTTTTGTCATAGCCTTGCTTGTGGAATAGGTACGCGGCACCTTGTAATAAACGACCACGTGGGCTGTCATCAAAGCAAGAGATATTTGGAATCTGTTCAATTGAAGTAGCAATCATACGTGCGGTTTGACCCTTTAAATAAAAATGAATACTGAAATTTTTTGCTAAATCTCACCATATTTCAGAATGATTATCGATTTTGGAAGATTTGGTCAACATCACAATAACATTTTGCTCTTTACAAACCAAGCGCTTGCTTGGTAACGTTGGGACTAATTTTTAAACAGAACAACGAGAAATAAGATGGCAAGTAATCAACAGGATGATGAGCGTGTCGTAAAGATAGGTTGCGCCTCCGGATTTTGGGGAGATACCAATACTGCTGCTTTTCAATTGGTGCATTTAACCGATATTGATTATTTGGTTTTTGATTATTTGTCAGAAATTACGATGTCGATTATGGCAAAAGCGAAAATGGTAGAGCCGAAACATGGTTATGCCTTAGATTTTGTTAGTCGAGTAATGGCACCTCTACTTAAAAAAATTGCAGAAAAAAAGATTAAGGTGATTAGTAATGCAGGTGGGGTAAATCCGCTTGCTTGCCGGGATGCTTTGCAAAAAATAATTAGTGAATATGGTTTAAACCTGAAAGTGGCCGTGGTCTTAGGTGATGATCTTTTAGCAAAGCAAGAACAGTTAAAACAACAAAATATTCAAGAAATGTTTAGCGGGGAGGCTTTGCCAGAACAGGTGGCGAGCAGTAATGCTTATTTAGGTGCAGTGGGCATTCGTGATGCCCTAAATTTAGGTGCAGATATTGTGATTACGGGCCGTGTTGTAGATTCGGCTGTGGTTCTTGCTCCATTGCTTCATGAATATCAGTGGTCTTTAGAGGACTATGACAAATTGGCGCAAGGTTCATTGGCAGGACACGTGATTGAATGTGGCGCTCAATGTACGGGCGGGAATTTTACTGATTGGCGTTTGGTTCAAGGCTTCGACAATATGGGATTTCCAGTGGTTGAAGTCAGTGAGGACGGCTCATTTGTAGTCACTAAACCGCAAGGTACAGGTGGATTGGTTTCTACCGCAACGGTTGCTGAGCAAATTGTTTATGAAATTGGCAATCCACAAGCCTATTTATTACCAGATGTGATTGCTGATTTTAGTCAGGTGCACCTAGAACAAGTTGGTGAGCATCGAGTGCGTGTGACTGGTGCAATAGGGCAAGCACCTACAGCACAATATAAAGTGAGTGCAACTTATCCTGATGGTTATCGAGTTTTAGTCAGCTTTCTAATCGCAGGGCGTGAAGCACAACAAAAAGCGCAAGTCATTGCCGATGCCATTTTAACTAAATGTGAGCGTGTACTGGCCATGCGTTCAGTACCCCCTTTTAGTGAAAAATCTGTTGAAATTTTAGGCATCGAAAGTACTTATGGCGCACATGCCCAAGCATTAAATAGCCGCGAAGTAGTCGTCAAAATTGCTGTAAAACACATGTTTAAAGAAGCGTGTATGTTCTTTGCATCTGAAATTGCACAGGCTTCAACAGGAATGGCTCCAGCCTTAGCGGGAATCGTTGGAGGACGGCCTAAGGCATCTCCAGTGATTAAGTTATTTTCATTTTTAATTGATAAAAATCAGGTCAATGTGGAAGTTGATTTTGATGGGAAACGCTATCCTGTTGAAATTCCTGAAGGGTCTTCTACTCAGCAATTAAATACTTTTGCAGCAGGTGAGACAGCAGTTTATCAAGGAGATGAAGTAGAAATTCCTTTGATTGAAATTGCGCATGCTCGTAGTGGTGATAAAGGCAATCATAGCAATATTGGCGTGATTGCGCGTAAAGCAGAATATTTACCTTGGATTCGTGCAGCACTCACAGAGCAAGCTGTTGCAAGTTATATGAAACATGTTTTGGATGCTGAAAAAGGACGAGTAATTCGTTATGAATTGCCAGGTTTAAATGCGTTGAATTTTATGTTGGAAAATGCCTTGGGTGGTGGCGGTGTTGCAAGCCTGCGTATTGACCCACAAGGCAAAGCATTTGCTCAACAATTATTGGATATGCCTGTAAAAGTTCCGGCAAATCTTTTAGAAAAATAAAATGAATGGATGAAACAAAGATGAGTTATCAATCAATTTTTAGACCAGATGCTTTTGCTAATAAAGTCATTATTGTGACAGGTGGGGGCTCAGGAATTGGCCGTTGTACGGCACATGAGCTTGCAGCCCTTGGCGCTCAAGTGGTGATTACAGGACGAAAAATTGAAAAATTAGAGAAAGTAAGCCAAGAAATTACAGAAGATGGCGGACTCATTCATTTTGTTGTGTGTGATAACCGAGAAGAAGAACAAGTTAAGAATATGATTGCTGAAGTGATTGAGAGGTTCGGCAAGCTTGATGGTTTGGTTAATAACGCGGGCGGTCAGTTTCCTTCCGCATTAGATAATATCTCTGCGAACGGCTTTGATGCAGTCGTGCGTAATAATCTGCATTCAACTTTCTATTTAATGCGTGAAGCTTATAACCAATGGATGGCAAAACATGGTGGCAGTATTGTCAACATGACTGCCGATATGTGGGGCGGCATGCCAGGAATGGGACATTCAGGTGCTGCACGTTCGGGGGTTGATAACTTAACCAAAACAGCATCGGTCGAGTGGGGGAAATCTAGCGTTCGAGTGAATGCTGTAGCGCCGGGTTGGATTGTTTCATCTGGAATGGACAATTATAGCGGTGATTTTGCCAAGGTGATTATTCCAAGTCTTGCTGGCAATGTGCCTTTAAAGCGTATGGGAACCGAGTCAGAAGTTTCATCCGCAATTTGCTATTTGTTATCTGATGCTGCGGCTTTTGTCTCTGGTGTGACTTTGCGTATTGATGGGGCTGCATCGCAGGGAACACGAATGTATCCGCTAGGCGACGCGATAAATAGCGAATCTTATAATGGTTTCCATCGTGCGTTTATCCCTGAAATTTTTAAAAAAGATAAGACTGAAAAAGCCGAGCAAAACAATAATTTAGGCTTGGAGTGAGGAATAAAGAATGACCATTCTCCAGTCTGAAATTGCTGTTGGTAGTGAACAGTATCAAAAGAATAAAGATGCTCTACTTGCTCAGTTGAGTGAGGTCCGTGCAATTCAGAAAAAAAGCATTGATAAATCATACGCTGCTAAACCAAAGTTCGATAAAAAAGGCAAAATTTTGCCCCATGAACGCGTGCGGTTAATGCTAGATGCTGATTCTCCTTTCATCGAGTTATGTGGCTTGGTTGGCTACAACATGCATGATGATAAAGATGGCTCGGAAGCTGGTGGTGGCGTGATTGCTGGCATTGGTTTTGTTAGTGGTGTGCGTTGCCTAGTCTCTGCAAGTAATAGTGCAATTAAGGGTGGAACCATGTCGCCCATGGGTGTACAGAAAACCTTACGCTTGCAAAAAATTGCCTTAGAACAAAAACTTCCGCTGATTACCCTAACCGAAAGTGGTGGCGCTAACTTAAATTATGCAGCAGAAGTATTTACCTACGGTGGTATGACCTTTGCCAATCAGGCACGCCTTTCTGCAGAAGGTATTCCACAACTGGCTGTTGTACATGGTAATGCGACAGCAGGTGGTGCTTATCAACCTGGGCTTTCTGATTATGTCATTGCGGTACGTAAACAAACCGAAATGCTTCTTGCAGGTCCACCGTTACTTCTGGCTGCCACGGGTGAAGTTGCTACAGCGGAGGAATTGGGTGGAGCGGAAATGCACTCTCAAATTGCTGGAACCGCCGAATATTTGGCAGAAAATGATGCCGATGGTATTCGACTTGCACGTGAAATTTTTGAGCATCTGAACTGGAAAGAACAGATCAAACAAGTTGATGCAGTCTATAAAGAACCTCGTTACGATGCCGATGAATTATTGGGTGTGATTCCAAGTGATCCTAAACAACCATTCGATATGAAAGAAGTGGTAGCCCGAATTGTTGATGATTCAGATTTTCTTGAATTTAAGCAGGAATATGATGATTTAACAGTATGTGGCTGGGCAAAAATTGGTGGCTTGCATATCGGTATTATCACTAATAATGGTCCGATTACCCCTCAAGGTGCGGCGAAAACAGCTCAGTTTATTCACCTGTGTGAACAGACACAGCGTCCGCTATTGTTCTTGCATAACACCACGGGTTTTATGGTGGGAACAGATGCAGAGCAAAACGGTATTATCAAACATGGTTCAAAATTAATTCAGGCTGTTGCCAGTTGTACTGTGCCAAAAATTTCGATTGTGGTAGCTGGGTCGTATGGAGCTGGCAACTATGCGATGTGTGGACGTAGTTTATCACCCGATTTTATTTTTGCTTGGCCGAACTCACATGTTGCTGTAATGGGCGCCGCTCAGGCTGGAAAAGTCTTACGTATTGTGGCGGAAGGCAAGCAAAAAGCTTCAGGTCAGGAGCCTAATCCTCAAATGCTCGATTTTCTTGAGCAAAGTACAGCCATGAAATTGGAGCAACAGTCTACCGCACTTTTCAACACTGCCATGTTGCATGACGACGGCATTATTGACCCTCGCGATACCAGAAAATTACTGATTTTCCTTTTACAAACCATTTATGAAGCACAGCAGCGGACATTGAATCCAAGCCGTTTTGGGGTGTCTCGCTTTTAAGCAACTTTTACCGCAATTAAAAAAATTATCAGGAAGAATGTAATGAAATTTACTGCCGAACATGAAGCATTACGCCGTACAGCTCGTCAATTTGTTGAAAATGAGCTAAATCCGAATATTCCAGAATGGGAAGAGGCGGGTCGTTTCCCGATTCATGATGTATTTAAAAAGATGGGTGACCTTGGTTTATTAGGGATTTGTAAGCCTGAAGAAAATGGTGGTTTAGCTTTAGATTATTCTTATAACCTTGTTGTTGCCGAGGAAATTGGCCGTGCAGCTTGTGGGGGCGTGCCCTTAGCAATTGGTGTACAAACCGATATGGCAACACCAGCTCTCGCACATTTTGGTCGTAAAGAATTACGTGATGAGTTTTTAACACCAGCCATTGCTGGGGAATATGTGGCATCGATTGCTGTATCTGAAGTTCATGCTGGTTCTGATGTGGCGGCAATTAAAACTACAGCCAAAAAAGATGGTGATGATTATGTGATTAACGGCAGCAAAATGTGGATTACCAACTCATTACAAGCCGACTTTTTCTGCCTTCTAGCTAACACTTCTGACGATAAACCGCACGTCAATAAATCGATGATTATTGTACCGGCAAAAACTAAAGGCATTAGTTTTTCAGAACCGCTCAATAAATTAGGAATGCGTTCAACCACCACAGCACAAGTTTATTTAGATAACGTGCGTGTGCCACAGCGTAATTTAGTCGGTGCAGAAGGCATGGGCTTTATGATGCAGATGATGCAATTTCAGGAAGAGCGCCTGTGGGCATGTGCCAATTCGATTGGAGGATTGGAAACATTAATTCAAAAAACCATTGCCTATACCAAAGAGCGTACCACTTTCGGTCAGCCACTCATCAATAATCAGTATATCCATTTCCGCTTTGCTGAACTCATGACTGAAGTGGAAGCGCTAAAAGCATTAACCTACCAAGCATGTGAAAAACACATTGCAGGTGAAGATGTCAGCATGCTGGCTTCAATGGCAAAGCTGAAATCAGGACGTTTAACCCGTGAAGTTGCAGATAGCTGTTTGCAATATTGGGGTGGCAATGGCTTTATGTGGGATAACCCTGCATCTCAGCTTTACCGTGACGGCCGCTTAGGTTCTATTGGTGGTGGAGCCGATGAGATTATGTTGGGGATTATCTGCAAACTTATGGATATCTTGCCAAAAAAACAAAAATAAGGAATAAGCCATGACACTTTCCAAATCTCTACAAGCTTTAGATATTGATGACAGCATTCAATTAGAACAGGACGGTAGTATTTTATACCTCTGGTTAAACCGACCAGAGAGCCGTAATGCCATGAATTTGAATATGGTTAATGCGATTCAACAGGTCTTTGCTGCTATTCAAGATGATCTTTCGATTCGTGCGGTCATCATCCGTGGTGAAGGAGGAACTTTTTGCGCAGGTGGTGATATTAAAGATATGGTAGCTTTGAGAGTTGAAGCGAGCAATGTCGGTAGCCTACAACCTTATGCTGATTTTAACCGCCATTTTGGTGCCATGCTTGAGCAAGTTGAAACCGCCCCGCAGACAGTTGTAGTGATTTTAGAAGGGGCTGTTCTAGGCGGAGGTTTTGGTCTGGTATGTGTTTCCGATATTGCGATTAGCCGTGACAATGCCCAGTTTGGATTGCCTGAAACTGGGCTAGGAATAATTCCTGCGCAGATTGCTCCTTTTGTAGTGAAGCGTATTGGTCTAACTCAGGCTAGACGACTTGCTTTGTTGGGGATGCGTTTTGAAGGACCTACGGCGCTCAATGTCGGAGTAATCCATCAGATTGCTCATAATGAATTAGAGCTAGAGCAGGAATTACAGGAAACTATTCAGCAAATTAAACGCGCTGCACCACAAGCTTCACGTATGACGAAAGCACTATTACAGCGAACACTCAATGAACCATTGAATCATTTGCTTGATGATGCTGCGCAACAATTTGCTCAAGCGGTTGGTGGTGTTGAAGGGCAAGAGGGAACGATGGCTTTTATTCAAAAACGGTTGCCGAATTGGGCCGATGAACAATAAAAGATAAGGATAAAAACAATGAAATTTTCAAAAGTACTGGTTGCCAATCGTGGTGAAATAGCAGTTCGGGTGATGCAGACAGCAAGGGCAATGGGTTATCAAACTGTGGCGGTCTATTCCGATGCAGACCGTAATGCTCGCCATGTGCAAGAAGCTGATGAAGCAGTTTATATTGGAGCTTCTAAAGTATCTGAATCTTATCTTTCAATTACCAAAATTATAGAAGCTTGCAAAAAAACAGGCGCGGATGCTGTGCATCCTGGTTATGGCTTTTTATCAGAAAATACCGATTTTGCTCAGGCCTGTATAGATAACCAAATTACTTTTATCGGTCCAACAGCTTCGGCAATTGAGTTGATGGGGAGTAAACGACTTTCAAAAATTGCTATGATTGAAGCGGGTGTACCTTGTGTGCCGGGCTACGAGGGAGATCGTCAAGACCTTGAATATTTGGCTACACAAGCAGAGCAGATTGGTTACCCGCTAATGGTGAAAGCTTCTGCTGGCGGTGGTGGTCGTGGTATGCGTTTGGTTCAGCAGTCATCCCAGCTTGTAGAGGCTTTACAAACTGCACGTTCAGAAGCTGAAAATGCATTTGGTTCAGGTGAGCTTATTTTAGAAAAAGCAGTGATTGCGCCGCGCCATGTTGAAATTCAAGTTTTTGGCGATACGCATGGCAATTATGTGTATTTGTTCGAGCGTGATTGTTCGATTCAACGCCGTCACCAAAAGGTTGTAGAAGAAGCACCCTGTCCAGTCATGACACCCGAACTGCGTCAGCAAATGGGAGAGGCTGCTGTTGCAGCTGCCAAAGCATGTGTTTATGTAGGCGCGGGAACTGTTGAGTTTTTGCTTGATGCATCGGGTGAATTCTATTTTCTAGAAATGAATACACGCTTGCAGGTTGAGCATCCGGTTACTGAACTTATTACAGGATTAGATTTGGTTGAATGGCAATTGCGTGTCGCTAATGGCGAGCATTTACCATTGCAACAACATGAATTGTCTATCAAGGGCCATGCAATTGAAGTCCGTTTGTATGCTGAAGATCCACGTCAAGATTTCTTGCCGCAAACAGGTCAAGTTTTACGTTGGAAACCCACAATTTTGCCAAATGTACGAATTGATCATGGCATGTTAGCAACAGATGAAGTTAGCCCTTTCTACGACCCGATGGTGGCTAAAGTGATTGCATACGGTAAAACTCGAGAGGATGCGATTCGTCTGCTGGCTCGTGCTGTAGATGATTGTGTTTTGCTGGGCGTGAACAGCAATAAACAGTTCTTGGTTAATTTATTACGTCATCCAGTTGTTGTGGCCGGTGATACGAATACCGCATTCATTCAACAGCACTTTCAAGATGACAGCAGCTTACACTCTCAGGTTTTATCTTTAGAAATCTTGGCTATTGCCGCGGCATTATTTAGCCAAAATAAAGGTACTGCGGTATGGCAAACCGGGCTTGGTGTTCCATTACCCTTAAAACTAAAATATGACGATCAGCAAATCCAGTTACAGCTTTCATCTGTAAATAACACATTTACGGTACAGCTCTGTGATCAAACTGTTTGTATTGAAGTCATTGAGAAAACAGATGAGCAACTGACTTATGTTGTTGATGGTATACGCCGCCGTGTTCAATATGTTTTAGACGGCGATCAGCTGTATTTAGATCGAGATAATGGCAATGTTGCGATTCGCAATGTGACTTACGCTGCTCCAGAAACGGCTGATGTTGCGGGAGATGGTAAAATTCGTGCACCTATGGATGGTGCTGTGATCAATATCTTGGTCAATAAAGGCGATCAAGTCGTGAAAGGGCAAACCTTACTGGTACTTGAAGCTATGAAGATCCAGCAACAGATTAGATCTGATGTCGATGGTGTAGTCGAAGATATTTTAGGACAGCAAGGGCAACAAGTAAAAAAACGGCAAATGCTATTTAGTATTCAAATTTAATAAAAATACCGCTCTATATGAGCGGTATTTTTTAGTGGAGAATCATGATTTATTCTCCATCAGCCTCGGCAATGATCTGGCTCGCTTTTTTCAGGCTATACAGCAGTTGTCCCAAAAGAACCTCTTTATTACTTAAGGTGACCATGACCATCGGGTGATGAACAGCAGGAATAGCTGTCAAAATGGCTTTGCCATTATCTGCGTCTAGCGTGATGTTATTACAGCCTGTGAGTTGAATTTCTTTTAAAAATGCAGTCACCATTGCCAAAATTGAACTGCTGACAGCCGCTAATTTAGTGGTGTTGTGGTAGTTTTTATGGCTCACTGTTGCTAATTCAAAACCATCAGAAGAGCAAATCATCACGAAATCTACACCGCGTGTATTCATCAAAATAGTATGAGCTTCACTTTTTGCGAGTTGTAGCAATTGCGTTGGTGCTGTTCGTTTTTGAGATGGAATACTAAGCATGATTATTCCCCTGTGGTACTGACCCGACCTTAACTTCAATTGATGCAATTAATGACTCAACCATCATTAAAATATGTTCTTGCTCTCGTGCATCAATGAAGAATAAGGGATAAGTCAGTTCATTTGCTTTTATCCAATTACGATATTGCTGAAGAGAGGATTCTTTATTTTCATCAATATGAGTAATACCAATCGCAATATTATCATTATAATTTTTAAAGGTTTTTAAGTAGTCATTTAGTTCGTCAATTGAATTCGGACTATTATGATCTAATAATAAAATAATACCGATCGCACCTTCACAAATAACCGACCATATAAAATCAAAACGGCTTTGTCCTGGGGTGCCATAGAGTCCAATTTTGATTCCATCATCTAGAGTAATTTCACCATAATCAATACCTACAGTGGTCTGGGTTTTCTGGTGACTTTGTACATCGGTATTGAATGCTTCTGTTTCCAGAATTGGAATCTCAGATAACGATTTAATCGCTTCTGTTTTTCCAGCCCCCATGCTGCCTGCAAAGACAATTTTATATTGCTGTATAATCATAATGTTTCCTAAAGACCAAAGCGGCGTCTAATCTTCCCTATAAAATTTTTAAAAAAATGATTGTCTATATTTGAAGTTTCTAAATGAGGGTTTGGTGCGTAAGAGCATTTATTCGCAGAAACAAATCTTCCGTTATTTGCCATTACACAAGCCGTAATGAAGCGTAAGACATCGTCGATTGATAAGTTGAGTTGTTTAGCAACATCGGTAATTTTTGCACCCTGTATAAAACATGCGGAGAGTTGTAGGCTCACTTTTCTATATTCTTTTTGGTAAGGCTGTGGCCAATGATCGATTTTGAAGTAACCATCAACTGAAGCTAAATTTTCAAAGTCTTTTGAACACCAAACTAGGTTCCATAACCAGTCTTGTAAGCAATAACTTTTTTTACGAGAAACCTTAGTAAAATCAGATGTTTTAGCAAAAGCAAAGTTAAAGCTCATATTGGTATGTGCTTTTTGACGAGAAGGTTCTACCCAAGCAATTTGAGCTCTGTTATCAATAATAGCTAGAGTGCCTTTATCATCAAATAAATGTAATTTAGTATTTTCTGGACTATGTAAATTTCTTATAAATTGCTCATCAATAATGAGGAGCTCAGTAGATAAATCTGGAACTATCGCAACACTACTTTGATTTAAAAATGATAATAGATTTTTTTGTAGCCACTCTAACAAAGGTTCTACTTTTTCTAGGGGTAGATACAGAGTATGTTCATAAACTTGATATCCATTTTTTGAAGGAGTTTTACTAATTTTTAAATAAGGAAACTTTTTCTTTTGAAGAATGTTTTGAATATTGTCAGAGTCAAAAAAATTTTCGTTAATTAATAATAGATCAATATGATTACTTGAAATGTTAACCCAATTAATACCGTATTGATTAGATATAAAATTTCTGATTAGTATTTTTAATTCATCTGAAACTTTTGAGTTTAAACCAGAAGTTGCAATATTTATGCAATGCCTATCCATAGTATCACATTAAATTTTATTGAATAAGATAGAAGTTTTAATGTGCTTTTTATAATAAATATAAAAAGCACATCTTAGATTAATCAGCTAAAGTCTAGCTCTTTTTCAAATGACTTTAACTCATGACGGGCCATAGCTAAATTAGATTTGCTGCGGTCAAGCACTAAGTAAAGGAACAAATTATTATTACTTTCTAAAGGTCGAATTAAGTGGTAAGCCTTACCTAAAGTAATTAAAATATCTTCAATATTATCATTCAATTTCAATGCATTGGCGATATTTCGCTTTGCGCGAATTACTTCCGTGTTTCCTGCAGCAGCCAATTCTAAATCAATTTCCCCACCACCTTGTGTTGCAAGTGATAAACCGCTTTCTGAATCAACAAGTGCAGAAGCAATAAAACCATCAATTTCAGTTAAGCTATCTAAAGAAAGTTTAGCCATGTTTTTATCTCTCAGGATTCTAAAATTATATTTACTACTTTTTCCTAAAAGTAGTTGAAATTCATTATATTTCTGCACAAATTGAAGTCAATCAACCAAGTAACGTGTGAAGTTTTAGTTTTGGGGAATAAGTGACGGAAAATGTCAGATTATAAAAAATATTATAAGATTACTTTTACATTATACTTTTAATACTGTGCTGCGGTTTACATTATATATTTTCAAACTTAGATAAAATAATTGTAATAGAATATTAATACAATATTGATTCATAAAATATGCTAATTTTAATCAAAAAGGGGAATAACAAATTCCCCTTTTTTATAACAATGATCAAACTAAACGAGCTGTGTATAAATACAATAGAGGTAGCCCAAAATTGCTAAAGCAACGACAGGGGCAATAATTTTTGACCATGTTGGTACAGACATCTCGGCAGCTTGTTCTTCAATATGCATGTCATCATGATGAGGTTGGGCTTGGTGAACCATTTGGTTGAACTCCTTCATTGTTGTATCCAATGATAGCTCTTCTTGTTCCATAGGTTTAGAACCAATTAATTCATTTAGGTGGTTTGTTGACCAAACCCAATCTTCTGCCTGACCTGATAAGTGTTCGACTTGACCTAAAATTAATTCTTTTAGGCCATTATGCCCAAAACCACCTGTTTCATCGAGCTGGTTAAGTTCAGCCAATTGCAAAGTTAAAATTTCAGAAATACTCTGTTCTAATTCTGAATTTTTTAAAGTTGACTGGTTATGCTTAGAAGTTGTTAAATGTCGAGCAACTTCCTGAATATAAAGTGGATCTGCCGATTTTACTTCATGATAAATCTTATTGTCATCTTGGCGCCATAAACTAATCAGTTTTCCAAGCGTAAGAATATTCACCTCATCAATCAGTTTATTTTTTTCATTAACTGGATATTGATTTAAAAGCTGAGGCTTTTGAATTTTTATCTGCTCAGCAAAGTATTGGACTAAATCAAATGCCATGCTTTCTTCCTCTAAATTTAATCTAAAATTCTTAACGTTGGTTTTTTCTTGGTCGATGTTGTGTCAGCTTCTTGTACTTCTGGCTCTACGGTATTTTCTACAGGCGCTACATTGGCATATTCTTCAGGATCAAAGAATAAACCTTGTCCATTCTCGCGTGCATAAATACCTAAAACTGCTTGAATAGGTACATAAATGTCTTTCGATGCCCCCCCGAAACGGGCAGAAAAAGTAATGGCTTCATTAGCAATAAGAAGTTGATGAACAGCATGAGGCACGATATTCAAAACGATTTGCCCATCTTTAACAAATTGCTGTGGAACATCGGTATATGGCTGTGTCGCATCCACTAATAGATAAGGAGTAAGCTGGTTATCGCAAATCCATTCATAGATTGCACGAGCAAGATAAGGACGTGTAGGGGTTAAATCAATAGGTTGCTCAGACATATCACACTATTCCATATTTAATAGTTCATTGTAACGGTTTTTCTCTTGAGCCGTCATTGATTTAGCAAAAGAAGGCCTCTCAAAGATACGTTTACAATACAAAAGTATCGGTCGGCAGTGCTGTTTCGGTAAATCGATTCCCATGCTGTTTAGCCTTAAGAAAATAGGGGCAAGCATACAGTCCAAGATGGTGAAATTTTCAGACATAAAATAGGGGAAATGCTGAAATAGGGGAGTAAGTGAAATTAAAGTTTCACGTAATTCTTTTTGAGCTTTTTGCTTTTGTTCGACATTTAAAGAATCAGCATGCTTTAACATCTGATCTGCTAATTTGAACCAGTCGTTTTCAAGTCTCCATATATATTGACGCTGCTCTGCACGCATCATTGGCGCATCTGCGTAAAGCTTACCTTGGCGATAACGATCATCTAAATATTCAGCAATAATAGGCGCTGAAAATAATTTAAGGTTTTGCTCGACCAACATCGGCAATTGGTTATAAGGATTTAAACTTGCTAAATCTTCGTCTTCATGGTCAGTTACGATCAATTGATATTTGATTTGCTTTTCTGCTAATAAGAAACGAATCCAGTGAGAACGGAAATCATCAGCATGACTGTAAAGGGTAATCCCCTGAATAGAGGTGTTTTCGACCGACATATCACAAGACGACGTGGTTGAGTGAATCGATTAGGATACTAAAAATGCTCTAGGAAATCACGGTTCTAAAGAGATAGTTTGTTTATATTTATAAGTTTGCATTTTATTGTTCTATTTTCATAATAAAAAAGCCTTGGAAAAATCCAAGGCTTTTTGTCCAACTCGATAAACGAATTAACGTTTAGAGAATTGAGGACGTTTACGAGCTTTACGTAAACCAAGTTTCTTACGTTCAACTTCACGAGCATCACGAGTAACGAAACCAGCTTGACGAAGAACAGGTTTTAAAGTTTCGTCAGCAGCGATAAGCGCACGAGTAATACCGTGACGGATCGCGCCAGCTTGACCACCAATACCACCACCTTTAACAGTGATGTAAAGGTCAAACTTTTCAGTAACTTCTAAAAGTTCTAAAGGTTGACGAACAACCATACGAGCAGTTTCACGACCGAAATATTGCTCTAAAGTACGGTTGTTAATAACGAGTTTGCCTGTACCAGCTGACAAGAAAACACGTGCAGTTGCGGTCTTACGGCGACCTGTACCATAATTAGTAGCCATGTGCTGTATCCCTTAGATGTCCAAAACTTGTGGCTGTTGAGCAGCATGCGGATGCTCAGTACCAGCGTACACTTTCATTTTTTTGATCATTGCATAACCAAGAGGACCTTTTGGTAACATGCCTTTAACTGCTTTTTCAAGAACAGCTTCAGGCTTGTGAGCAATTAACTTCTCGAAGTTAGTCTCACGGATACCACCAGGGAAACCAGTATGGCGATAATATTTCTTATCAAGTGCTTTTTTACCAGTCACTTGAACTTGTTCAGCATTAATCACAACGATGTAATCGCCAGTGTCAACGTGAGGAGTATAAGAAGTTTTGTGCTTACCGCGTAAACGACGAGCGATTTCAGTCGCAAGGCGACCTAAAGTTTTGCCAGAAGCATCAACAACATACCAGTCATGTTGAACTTCAGCTGGCTTAGCGCTGAGAGTTTTCATTAAACCACTACCTATTATAGTTGGTTTGGACTATGGAATCTGTCCAAACAAAAGGAGCGAGCATTCTAAACGAGTTTGTTCAAAGTCACAAGAAAAATCCAGTTTAAGCCATATAATTTAATCCATAAACTGATGAATGCGGGATATGTTAAAATCAAACAAATTTTCGTTATGTGTCTGGGGTGATTGTGCTGCCTTTATATGTCACTTCCGGTGAGCCGGCTGGTATTGGTCCAGATATTTGCTTGAGCTTGGCTAAGCGAGTTGATGAACGCCCACTTGTTATTTTGGGTGACTGGAATTTATTAGAACAACGTGCCCAGAAACTCGGTATAAATATTCAGTTTATAGAATATACGGGACAAGCTGAATCGTCGTCTTCAGGTGAACTTTATATAGAGCATGTACCTTTAGAAACGGCGGTTGTTGATGGGCAATTAAACTCAGCTAATGCAGCTTATGTATTAGAACAATTACGCCGTTCAGCTGATTATGCAATGTCTGGTAAAAGTGTTGGGGTTGCCACTGCTCCTGTGCAAAAGTCGGTCATTAACGATGCAGGTATTTTGTTTAGTGGACACACTGAATACTACCAAGAGTTTGCAGGTGTAGAGCGTGTCGTCATGATGCTTGCAACCAAGACCTTACGTGTTGCTTTAGCTACTACACATTTGCCCTTAAGAGATGTTGCAGATGCAATTACCAAAGAGCGTTTGCATCAGGTCATTGATATTTTATTACATGATTTAAAAACTAAATTTAAGATTATGGATCCGCGCGTACTTGTTTGCGGATTAAATCCTCACGCGGGTGAAGATGGGTATTTAGGACGTGAAGAAATAGAAACGATTAATCCAGTACTCGAAAGTTATCGGGCACAAGGGATTAAAATGAGTCTAAGCTTGCCTGCGGATACCTTATTTACCCCTGAACATCTTAAAAATGCTGACGCTGTACTTGCCATGTACCATGATCAAGGTTTACCTGTGTTAAAATCACAAGGGTTTGGTGAGGCCATCAATATTACATTGGGTTTGCCATTCATCCGAACTTCGGTCGATCATGGCACGGCATTGTCTTTGGCCGGTACCGGTTTGGCAAAAAGCTCAAGTTTAAATGTCGCTGTCGATTTAGCTTTATCTTTGGCAGCGAGCTAAATTTTTCATGTTGGAAATGTTCTATGTATCAAATTAATGCCCTAAACCCGAAAGATGAAGGGCATAAAGCTCGTAAACGTTTTGGTCAAAACTTCTTACATGATCAGCGAGTCATTGCCAAAATCGTGCGCTCGGTAAATCCGCGTCCGGGTGAAAATGTTGTCGAAATTGGACCTGGTTTGGCCGCATTAACATCTCCTTTAATTGGGGAATGTGATGCATTAACAGTTGTTGAGCTAGATCGTGATTTAGCAGCAGGCTTACCAGAACGCGTTCCACATCCTGAACGTTTAACGATTATAGAAGCTGATGCATTAAAATATGATTTTAGTGAACTGGTAAAAGATGGTCGACCATTACGTGTGGTTGGTAATTTACCTTATAACATTTCAACCCCATTACTTTTTCATCTCTTGGAATTTGGCAGTAAAGTGAAAGACATGCACTTTATGCTCCAAAAAGAGGTGGTTGACCGTATTACGGCTGAACCAAACACAAAAGAATATGGTCGCTTGTCGGTAATGATTCAGTATTATTGCCAACCAACGTTTTTATTTGAAGTGCCAGCTGGCGCATTTAATCCACCACCTAAAGTAACGAGTGCTGTTTTCCGCCTTGTTCCCTATGAACAAAAGCCAATTATTGCAAAAGATGAAAAAGCTTTAGCTCGGTTGGTTGGTCATGTATTTACCCAACGTCGTAAAACCCTAAGAAATAGTCTTAAAGGTATGATCGCTGAAGATGGCTTTGAAAAAGCAGGCGTTGATCCGATGGCTCGTCCGGAAACTTTAACATTGACTCAATTTGTTGCTTTAGCCGATCAAATGGTGGGATAAATGACTAAACGTTTTAATTATGTGATTGGCGATGTACAAGGGTGTTTTGAAGCTCTGAAAGCCTTACTTAAAGAAATACGTTTTGATCCAGACCAAGATTTTTTATGGTTTGCGGGTGATTTGGTCGCTCGTGGCGAAAACTCAGTGGGGGCTTTACGTTTTGTTAAAAAACTTGCTGACCGCGGCGCTGCTGCAACTGTACTTGGAAATCATGACCTGACTTTAATTGCGGGTGCACGTGGTTTAAAAGAGATTAAAGAAAAAGATCGTACGCAGGATGTTATTGACGCAATTGATGGCGATGAATTAATCGACTGGTTGCGTAAACAACCTTTATGTTTATTCCCAAACGAGCACACAATTCTTACTCATGCGGGCATACCTTGCATTTGGGATGCACAAAAAACTGCAACGCTAGCAAAAGAGGTTGAAGCAGTACTCTCACATCAAGATTTATCTGTATTGGATGCTTTTTTAGCAGAAATGTATGGTTCAAAACCCGATTTGTGGGAAGACAATCTAACAGGTTCAGCACGTTTACGTTGTATTACCAATTATCTGACACGCATGCGTTTAACCAATGCAGAAGGAGCTTTAGAGTTCAGTTTTAAAGATGCTCTGGATGCGCCAATGCCAGAAGGCTATTTACCTTGGTTCGAATTTCCAAGTAAAGCTTCTCAGACTCATCAGATTATTTTTGGTCATTGGGCTGCGCTAGAAGGTAGAAGCATCAATGAGCAAATCCAGAATATTGATGGCGGCTGTGTTTGGGGACGACAATTAATGGCTTATCGCCTTGAAGATAAAGAAATCTTTGCTGTCGATAATCCTGAGCGAATATAGGAAAAGCAATGCTTTTCATGAGCGCAAGATGAGGGTTGTACCCGAGTAAAAATAAAAAAAGCCGCATAAGCGGCTTTTTTTATTTTTAACTTTTATTCTACGCGTAACCAAATTTGATTACGGCCTAATGCTGAAACCCCAAGATATCCGCGCATATGGAGACGTTTACCAGTTGCACTAAGTTTTGCTTTAAGCCCATAAACTTTGCCCGTATTCGGATCTAGAATTTTCCCGCCTGTATAATTAAGCTCATCTGTCTTTTTTAAGCCAGTTGCAATATCCGAACCTAAAATTGGTTTATTGGTATATGGTGCAGGGCAGCTCTCACAAATCTCTTTAGGTGTATAACCTGGGCGTGGTGTAACTTTAACGATCTTTCCAGCATATGTCCCATTTGCTTCTTTTCGTATTTCTACCTGTGCTTTGGGCGCACCAGTCTTATCATCAATTGTTTGCCAAAGACCTGTAATGTCTGCTGCAAATGTAGCAGTATTGATCCCCAATAAGAGCAAAGCTCCAATAAAAAATTTCCCCATCATTAAAAATCCTTTTAACATTGAAAGGTCATCTTATTGCGAATTTATATACCGTTCAATGTTTATTTAATAGGCTTCTTAATTATGGTGTTCCGAGTGACAGCATTAATGTAGGTAGCCAAATTGCAGTAAATACGCCATTCAAAGCCATACCAAATGCAGCGTAGCGACCCGCAACTGGTCCGCGCTGCCAAGCTTGAGCTGTTCCTATGGCATGCGCAGCTAAACCTAAGGCTAAGCCTGATGCTCTTTCATCATGAATATGCTTGAGTAAAAATGGTGAAAAAGCCGCTCCAATAACCCCAGATAAAATAACAATAAGGGTCACCAGCGTTTCAGGAGCATGCAATAACGTTGCGATATTTAGGGCAATTGGGGTAGTTACTGCACGGGTTGCAAATGCAAGAATAGTAGGTTCCGACATATGTAACAAATAAGCGAGGCTCATAGGTAGGGCAACGGCACTTATACTTGCAAAACATAAAATCCCAATAACCGATTTAATTGGAAGGTCATCGTAACGCATTGCAGCTAAAGGAATGGCTAAGGCTACGGTGACATATCCCAATAAATGGCTAAATAACTCATTCACATAAAGACGATATTGTTCATAAGGGACTTGTAAAACTGAAAGTAAGGCAATGACAATGAACATGCCGAAAACTAAAAGTGGAACTTGCGGAAAACGTCGGTTTAAAGGTTTTGCACACAGATAACCAATTAATGTGATTAAAAAACCATAGAAAATAGTAAACATTTTATTCTCCTTATAACCAACGTTTTGCCATTTTTGCATAGACCCACAAAGGTATAAGGGTGCTGACTACTAAAACAAAAAGGAATAGTGGAATTTCTTTACCCATATGCACCAACATAATTAAGGAGCCAGCACAAACGGGTAAAAAAGCAAATCCACTTTCTTTCATAATTTTATTATTTGTATCGACTATCCGGAGAGGGATTTTCTTGAACTTTCTCCAGATAATCAAAATAGTGAGTAAGCTGATTAAGCCGACTAAATTACCTAATTCTGGATGACCAAAAGCACGCATGACGATGACAGAGCCTTCACGAAAACCAATAATGAGTAGTAAAGTTGCTACCCATGCTGTCCAGTCTATACTTTTGATCTTATCCATATTTTTTATCTCTAAAAGTTTACTTATCAAGTTTTAACTGATCTGACCCTTGATTTCAAACTCCTCCAAGGGACGGCTAAATTGACTAGCACGTTCTCCCAAGATTTCCTCTAAGGGCAGTTTTGCTTGGCGAATAAGCTTTTCTAATTTATGTGGGGCAATACGTACATCAATATGCAATAAGCCAGCATCATCATAGTGTTCAGACTGAATCACATTTAAAGCATAAAGTTGGGTGCGCAATTTGCCATAAGCAGGTTTAAGAATCAGTGAAAAATGTTGAATTTGACCCATTAAACATTCTTGCACTGCTTGTTGAAGTAATTCTAGACCAAGGCCAGCATGAGCCGAAACATAAACTCGATCTGGTACATGTGGCTCGGCATAAATGATTTTGGCTTCTTCACCACTCAGGTCAATTTTGTTGTATACCCGAAGTACTGGAGCATCTGCACCAATTTCTTTTAATACACTTTCAACTGCTTCAATTTGATCAAGCATGTCATGGCTATTACTATCTATCACATGCAGTAATAGGGTGGCTTCAAGTGTTTCTTCAAGTGTTGCTTTGAATGATTCAACTAAGTCATGTTGTAAGTTTCGTACAAAGCCTACCGTATCTGCTAACACGACTGTGCCGATACCATCCCATTCCAAACGGCGTAATGTCGGATCGAGTGTTGCAAATAGTTGGTCGGCTGCGTAGACATCACTTTTCGCTAAAATATTAAATAGAGTTGATTTGCCCGCATTGGTATAACCAACTAGCGACACAGTTGGAATGGCTGCCTTTTGTCTTGCAGCACGTCCTTGAATACGGGTTTGATGTACTTTTTCTAATTTATCTTTTAATTGGGCAATCCGAACACGAATGAGGCGACGGTCTGTTTCTAGTTGTGTTTCACCAGGACCACGTAAGCCAATACCACCTTTTTGTTGCTCAAAGTCTGCTGACCAACCGCGAATAAGACGCGTAGATAAATGCTTTAACTGTGCAAGCTCGACTTGTAATTTACCTTCATGCGTACGGGCACGCAGTGCAAAAATATCTAGAATTAAACCAGTACGGTCAATGACTCGGCATTTTAATATTCTTTCTAAATTTCGTTCTTGAGCGGGTGATAAAGCATGGTCAAAAATCACCAGACTTGCTTCTAGTTCCTGAACTCGCTCAGCAATTTCTTCGACTTTTCCTGAACCAATAAAAAATTTAGGATTGGGTTTATTTCGCTGAACCTTAATATGTTCAAGGATATCTGCACCAGCAGACTGTGCAAGTAGAGCAAACTCTTCGGCATCCAGATCATCTAATAATTGTACAGAAACACTCACTAAAATTGTGCGTTCACCGCCTTGATGCCGATCAACATATTCCACGTGGCTATAAATCCTGAAAATGGGAAAACTTTATTCTAGATGAAACTTAAGCAAAAGGGGAAAGCGTTTGTTCTTATCCTTTAGATTAGTTAAATGTAGTTAGAGATGTCTGAATTTATTTTATTTCCAGTTCTCTATCATCAATGCAAGTTTATTCTGAAACGTATAGAATGCTCGAGATGGGTATAACAATGATTGATCGTTAGTGAAATTTTATGGCTCAAACGCAAAGTATAGTTAATTCAACGTTAAAGAAATTATCAAAAATAGGTTTATACGGAAAAAAAGTCACTTCTGCCACGGCTGCAATTAGTGAAGGTTTTTATTTAGTTTATCGACATGGCCTTTATAAAGATCCTAATAATCCGGTTAATACACGCTATGTCCAATATTTTTGCCGCCGTTTATGTCAGGTTTTTAACTTAGATGTAGAAGTACATGGAACAATTCCTAGAGAACCTGCCCTATGGGTAAGTAATCATATTTCCTGGCTAGATGTTGCTGTTTTAGGTTCAGGGGCTCGTGTTTTCTTCCTTGCTAAAGCTGAAATTGAAAATTGGCCCATTTTCGGGAATTTAGCTAAAGGTGGTGGAACTTTATTTATTAAGCGTGGGTCTGGGGACTCCGTTAGAATCCGTGAGCAAATTACCGAATTTTTAAAACAAAATATTCCTGTACTATTTTTCCCTGAAGCGACTACCACCGATGGACATTCTGTTAAGAAAGTACATGGCCGTTTACTTGGGGCGGCTATTGAGGCTCAACGTCCAGTACAGGTATGTTTAATTTGTTATGTAAACCGTTATGGACAATTAGATACAGTTGCTCCATTCATTGGTGAGATGTCTTTTGCAGAACATATTCAACGCGTACTTGAAATGCCGAAAGTAACAGCTCATTTGTTAACTTTGCCACCAATTTCTGTGGAAGGGCATGATGTGAAAAGTTTAACAAATGAAGTTCAAGAAAAAATGGTAGAAGGATTGGCTCAACTACATCAAAAAGTACTTAAGCCAAAAAATTAATTACATGAATCCTTCGATTGGCAGCCATGAAAGAAACTTCATGCCTGCCTTTTGCCACCATTTCATCTCGGGTTCTTGTTTATAAATTAAGGGACCATGTGAAGTCTCTTGCTGCCAATAAATATGATTATTAGCGTCGAGCTTTAGCTTATAAGCAAATTTGTTTAAATTTTCATCCATCGTGTGGTGAATGGTTTTAGCCAATGATGGACTATCCAAAATTACGCCAATTTCAGTATTCAAATAAGCTGAACGTGGATCAAAATTAAATGAACCAATAAAAACCTGCTCATCTAAAGCCATAAGTTTAGTATGCAAGCTTGAGCGGCTTAATCCTTTCATATTCACTTTTGCTTTAGTTGCTAGCTCATCTGTATTTTTATTTAAATCTCTTTTATCTGGTGTCGGTAAAAATTCATAAAGTTGTACGCCGTTTTTAAGCAGTTCTTTACGGTACTTTCCATAAAAGGCATGAACGACAGCAACGTCATTTGCTTTAAATGAGTTGGTTAAGACTCGAACCTCAACACCTTCTTTGGCAAGAGTACTTAAAATTTTGGCGCCTTGCTTTTCAGGAATAAAATAAGCAGAAATTAAATCAACATTACTTTCCGGTTTTTCTAGATGGTTAATTAACTGGAAATTAAGGTGTTCTTCTTTTTTAGCCTTTGATTTGATTTTATCAGGCGAGTCTTTTACGACTTCGGCTTTGACCCAGTCGAATTGAATATTGCGATTTAACCATTCATCAAATGCATGTGATTTTGCGGTTAAGTTTAGAAAGTTTTGAACTGTCGCCTGTTGGTAGTGAGCTTCGAGTTGCTCTTTTAATCCTTCATAACGTAGACGATGTTGCTCTGGACTTACGATACTTTGAACTGAATATGCATATTCATGATTCCAGTAGTCATCAAACGAATTCACAATATCATCAACAGCAGCACCCACCAACATCACATCGACATCAGAGAATTGATAACTATCACTTACATTGTAATATTGATTTGTCATGTTTCGTCCGCCAATAAGAGCAACCTCATTGTCGGCAATAAAACTTTTATTGTGCATACGACGATTGATACGTTTTAAATCAAGAACCATATCCATCGCGCGATATTTACGAAAACGGTAGGGGTTAAAAAGCTTAACTTCAATATTTTTATGCTGAGAAAGGGCAAGCAAAATCCCTTCTATTTTTTTTGCATTATTGTCATCAATAAGAAGTCGGACTTTTACCCCGCGATCAGCTGCCCGAATAATCGCGTGTAACGCTAAAGCACCAACCTTGTCATTGTCCCAAATGTAATATTGTAAATCTAATGTCTTTTCGGCTTTATCAATTAATCTTAGGCGGGCTGCTAGAGCCTCCAACGGATCATTTAATACGTGAAAACCCGTTAGTTTTGGGTTTTGCTGACGTAAGGGAGTAATCAGTTTGGCAAGTGAGGTCTCAGAAGTATCAATATCTTTTGCATATTGTACTGGCTCAACACCATGTTTTGGCAGAGTACTACATCCTGTCAAACCTACAGCAAAACTAGAACATAGGACTATAGAGGCTTTTATCAAAAAGCCTTTAGCTTGTTGATTCGTTTGAAGCTGTTTGGAATGAAAGGATTGTGCCATAATCAGTACATACGATAACGTGAGCTAGAGTATAATTCGTGCATATTGAAAGATAAATATTGAATTTGATTACTAGCAATCAATATAAGATAAGTCGAGAGTCGTAATGTGGAATCCAAATTCAATTATTTTTTGTTTTTACTTTATATTTTCAATACTTGCTTTATGGGGGATTTCTGAAGCTTGGATTCATCAATCTCGAACCGAGACTATTCATCCATTTAAAGCTTTTGTCCATTTACTCGCATTTTATCTCTCTTATCTACTTATTCCTCTCTGGTTTTTTAATTTATACGCTGCTTGGATTGGTTACTATTCAATTCATCAAGGTATTTTCATCTTTTTCTTAAGTGGCATTTTAATTTATGCCCGATTTATTGAACCTCATCTAGTGCGTGTCGATACACATCAATATCGGTTAAATCCAGATCGAAGTTTTAATAAACCGGTAAAAGTAGCGTTAATTGCTGATTTACATATTGGTTTATTTTCAGGGCATGAGCGCCAACTAAAAACAATAGTTAAAAAATTAAATGAACAGCAACCTGATTTAGTGGTTGTGGCGGGTGACTGGACATATGAACCGGAAAATAGACTAATTCAAGAATTGAGTGTTTTAAAAGAAATTCAGGCACCTGTTTACTCTGTTCCTGGAAACCATGATGAGCAATATCCAGGACCACCTATCCAACAATTATTAAAAGATGCCTTGTTTTATAATGAAGTTGTCGATATTGAAGGCAAAATAGTTGATTTTGAAGAATTTCGTTTGATTGGTATTGGTGATCTCTGGGCTGGAAAAACCGACATGCGTTCGATGCCAGATTTACCACAAGACAAGCCTTGGTTAATTCTTTCCCATAATCCAGATACGGTAGACATGGTACCTAAATTGCCGAATCGATCATTAATGTTATCTGGGCATACACATGGAGGGCAGGTTGAGCTTCCATGGCTTACCACCTATATTATGAAAAAAGTGTCAATTTTAGGTCATAAACGTGGATTTTACTCTCACGAACATGCCGATGTTTTTGTGACAGTTGGCACAGGAATGGTCGGCATCCCTTTACGTTTTAGAGTGCCGCCAACAATTGATATTATTGAGTTAGTTTAAAATAAAAAAGCCAATCACAGAGGATTGGCTTTTTTATAAATTGAAAATTATGGAATAACAACAATGGCAACACGTCGGTTAATCGCACGATTTTCATTGGTTGTATTTGGAACATAGGGCTGTGTTGAACCTCGACCAATCACATAGATATTTTCTTGCTTAAACCCACGAGCTAAGAAAAGGTTTGCCACACTTTGTGCGCGCTCTTCAGACAGCTTTTGATTATAAGCAGCATCGCCAACATCATCAGTATGACCAACAATTTTCAATTTATTAAGATCATATTTATTCAATTGAGATGCTAGACGCACTAACTCAGCTTCATGGCTCTGTTTTAACTCTGCATTATTAAAGTCAAACAACAAACGTTCTGGTAAACCTAAAGTCCATCCTTCATTTGTAAGCACAAAACCTTCTTTTTTGAGCAATTTTACCTGACGATATTTTAATGGCCCAAAACTCAGGCACCCTGCAAGAGTAATGCATAGCAATGCAATAAAGGAGAGTTTTAAAGATCTTGTATTCATAGATTAGCCTAAATTTAATTTTCAGGTTTATAGATAAACCAGCGTTCATCCGAATTTTTAGCCTTATACATTGCCTGATCTGCTTGCATAATGAAATCTTCGGGGCTAGATGCAAATTGTGATAAAGCAATACCCACACTAAAACTGAAGTAAATGGTTTGACCATTCAGATGCAAAGGTTCTTTACAGCTTTCGAGTAAATTTTCAGCAATAGATATTAAATGATCAGCATGACTAATGGAATGCAAAATGACAGCAAATTCGTCGCCACCTAAACGCGCAATAAAATCTTGATGACGTAAACGGGTTTGCAAGCGATTCGCCATTTCTTTCAAAACTTCATCTCCAGCCAAATGTCCAAACTGGTCGTTAATCGCTTTGAAGTTATTGTTATCTATAAATAATAAAGCAGATTTGTTATCAAATCCCTTATCTTCAAACATATCTAAAAGAATTTGATAAAAATAATGTCTATTAGGTAATAAGGTGAGCTGATCGTGATGAGCCTGAAATGACAATTTACGATTTTCTTTTTGTAATTGATTGTCCCATATCTGAATTTCTTCAAGTAACTCATTAAAAACAGTATTTAAATCTTGAAATTCTTTAATTCGATTATAAGGGAACCGAAGATTATAAGCTTTTTGATCACTTACAATTTGAGCAATATTAGTAAGTGGATAAATAGCCTGCATAATTTGACGATAAGTTAAGTTTACTGACCACCACAAAGCGCAAACAATAAACAACATCGCAATTGCGAGTCCGACCATAATCATTTTCAGGAACTGCAATATTTTTTCTGAACTACCAAAAAGGGTTAATTCACCTACATTTTGTTCGTGGTGGTAAATTGTAAGATGAACCGGGTCATTTAAAAACCAATGATCAAACCAACCCTCTAAAATTGAAGTCTGACTTGATAATTTAAAACTTTGTGCAATTAAATGATGTTCTGAATCATAAATATGAATAGTACGGATTGAATGATCATTCGTATATTCATTCAAAATTTGCTCTATCGTAATTTTATCATTAAATACAACTGCTGGCTGAATACGCTCTAGCAGAGTGTGGCTAAGCAATTGTAAATTTTGCTTGGCATAGGTTTCCATTGTAAAAACAGAAATCGATACAAAGGTAAAAGAACAAATAAAGAAAGTAATTGCAAAAATCGTAAATTGAGACTTTCTAAATAAAGCATGCAATGAAGTGGACTGATACAACTTAGATATCATAATCCTTACTCCGCATTCTTAGCCAAGAGCAATACTCTCGGATCAATATGAACTTTGGAGTGACTTAAAGCATCTAAGTTAACTTTAAAGGTAGTGTAATTATTTTGATTATATAAACAAAAGATACTTCCTATTTCACAGTCTGAATTATTGATGCTTAAAGAAAGTAAAGAACGATAAGGATAATTCTGAATAAGATTTTGTTGTTGCTGTGGAGAAGTAGTAGAAAAATAAACAGCCTGACAATGTGACCGTGCAAAATCTTTCGCGTTTACAGTTTGAACACGATAATTATAAGACATTTGCTGGATATAAGATTGAAAGGTAGATGTAATGGAGGGATTATCAATAACACAAAGAGTAGGAGTATTTACATTCTCCCACTTACTGTAGCTTAGAATAGATAAAGTAAGCACATAGAAGTTATGTTTTGAATTGGCATAACAAGGCCCACTCGTAGCAAACACTACAAGTATGCAAACAAATACTTTCTTAGCGAACTGCCACATGGTGAGTTAATGCCAAACTATTGCACGAATAATCTATTCTACATGAAGTTGATAAAGTAAAAAAAGTTTAATATCTCATCTAACGTTGACTGAAATGCCTAAAAAAAAGCATATACCTCACTTTTTTCACAAAATAGTAGAAAAAAGCGGCACTCAAAAGAAAAAGGCTGAAATACCCCTTGCCAAGGGAATTTAATAGTCTATAATGCACATCCATCGGCGGTGATGCAGATAGAAACTTGTTGAAAAACAGTTACTTGGAATTGAGTTGATT
>NZ_KB849778.1 GCF_000368965.1 Acinetobacter calcoaceticus DSM 30006 = CIP 81.8 | reverse complement strand
CTTAGCGGCGGACGGGTGAGTAATGCTTAGGAATCTGCCTATTAGTGGGGGACAACATTTCGAAAGGAATGCTAATACCGCATACGTCCTACGGGAGAAAGCAGGGGATCTTCGGACCTTGCGCTAATAGATGAGCCTAAGTCGGATTAGCTAGTTGGTGGGGTAAAGGCCTACCAAGGCGACGATCTGTAGCGGGTCTGAGAGGATGATCCGCCACACTGGGACTGAGACACGGCCCAGACTCCTACGGGAGGCAGCAGTGGGGAATATTGGACAATGGGCGCAAGCCTGATCCAGCCATGCCGCGTGTGTGAAGAAGGCCTTATGGTTGTAAAGCACTTTAAGCGAGGAGGAGGCTACTGAAGTTAATACCTTCAGATAGTGGACGTTACTCGCAGAATAAGCACCGGCTAACTCTGTGCCAGCAGCCGCGGTAATACAGAGGGTGCAAGCGTTAATCGGATTTACTGGGCGTAAAGCGCGCGTAGGCGGCTAATTAAGTCAAATGTGAAATCCCCGAGCTTAACTTGGGAATTGCATTCGATACTGGTTAGCTAGAGTGTGGGAGAGGATGGTAGAATTCCAGGTGTAGCGGTGAAATGCGTAGAGATCTGGAGGAATACCGATGGCGAAGGCAGCCATCTGGCCTAACACTGACGCTGAGGTGCGAAAGCATGGGGAGCAAACAGGATTAGATACCCTGGTAGTCCATGCCGTAAACGATGTCTACTAGCCGTTGGGGCCTTTGAGGCTTTAGTGGCGCAGCTAACGCGATAAGTAGACCGCCTGGGGAGTACGGTCGCAAGACTAAAACTCAAATGAATTGACGGGGGCCCGCACAAGCGGTGGAGCATGTGGTTTAATTCGATGCAACGCGAAGAACCTTACCTGGCCTTGACATAGTAAGAACTTTCCAGAGATGGATTGGTGCCTTCGGGAACTTACATACAGGTGCTGCATGGCTGTCGTCAGCTCGTGTCGTGAGATGTTGGGTTAAGTCCCGCAACGAGCGCAACCCTTTTCCTTATTTGCCAGCGAGTAATGTCGGGAACTTTAAGGATACTGCCAGTGACAAACTGGAGGAAGGCGGGGACGACGTCAAGTCATCATGGCCCTTACGGCCAGGGCTACACACGTGCTACAATGGTCGGTACAAAGGGTTGCTACCTAGCGATAGGATGCTAATCTCAAAAAGCCGATCGTAGTCCGGATTGGAGTCTGCAACTCGACTCCATGAAGTCGGAATCGCTAGTAATCGCGGATCAGAATGCCGCGGTGAATACGTTCCCGGGCCTTGTACACACCGCCCGTCACACCATGGGAGTTTGTTGCACCAGAAGTAGGTAGTCTAACCGCAAGGAGGACGCTTACCACGGTGTGGCCGATGACTGGGGTGAAGTCGTAACAAGGTAGCCGTAGGGGAACCTGCGGCTGGATCACCTCCTTAACGAAAGATTGACGATTGGTAAGAATCCACAACAAGTTGTTCTTCATAGATGTATCTGAGGGTCTGTAGCTCAGTTGGTTAGAGCACACGCTTGATAAGCGTGGGGTCACAAGTTCAAGTCTTGTCAGACCCACCATGACTTTGACTGGTTGAAGTTATAGAAAAGAAGATACATAACTGATGATGTAAGCTGGGGACTTAGCTTAGTTGGTAGAGCGCCTGCTTTGCACGCAGGAGGTCAGGAGTTCGACTCTCCTAGTCTCCACCAGAACTTAAGAGAAGTTCGGATTACAGAAATTAGTAAATAAAGATTTAAATCTTGGTTTATTAACTTCTGTGATTTAAGTATCACGGTATTAAGCATGACCTGACGAAGGCATGTTTATTCATTAACAGATTGGCAAAATTGAGTCTGAAATAAATTGTTCACTCAATAATGAAGAGAGAGGAAGTAATTCTGATCTTGGAATTAATTGAGAACTAGCAAATTAACTGAATCAAGCGTTTTGGTATATGAATTAGATTGAAGCTGTACAGTGTTTAAATACACAGTACTTCAAACTGTAAGAGATTGATGAGAAATCATTGATCATGTCTTATTACTCCTTGTAGGTAATAACGACTGTTTGGGGTTGTATAGTCAAGTAATTAAGTGCATGTGGTGGATGCCTTGGCAGTCAGAGGCGATGAAAGACGTAATAGCCTGCGATAAGCTCCGGGGAGGCGGCAAATATCCTTTGATCCGGAGATTTCTGAATGGGGGAACCCACCTACTTTAAGGTAGGTATTGCAACATGAATACATAGTGTTGCAAGGCGAACGAGGGGAAGTGAAACATCTCAGTACCCTTAGGAAAAGAAATCAATTGAGATTCCCTTAGTAGCGGCGAGCGAACGGGGATCAGCCCATTAAGTTATGTGTGTTTTAGTGGAACGCTCTGGGAAGTGCGAACGTAGAGGGTGATATTCCCGTACACGAAAGGGCACACATAATGATGACGAGTAGGGCGAGGCACGTGAAACCTTGTCTGAATATGGGGGGACCATCCTCCAAGGCTAAATACTCCTGACTGACCGATAGTGAACCAGTACCGTGAGGGAAAGGCGAAAAGAACCCCTGTGAGGGGAGTGAAATAGATCCTGAAACCGCATGCATACAAGCAGTGGGAGCCGACTTGTTCGGTGACTGCGTACCTTTTGTATAATGGGTCAGCGACTTATATTCAGTAGCGAGGTTAACCGTATAGGGGAGCCGTAGAGAAATCGAGTCTTAATAGGGCGTTTAGTTGCTGGGTATAGACCCGAAACCAGGCGATCTATCCATGAGCAGGTTGAAGGTTGGGTAACACTAACTGGAGGACCGAACCCACTGTCGTTGAAAAGCCAGGGGATGACTTGTGGATAGGGGTGAAAGGCTAATCAAGCCTGGTGATAGCTGGTTCTCCCCGAAAGCTATTTAGGTAGCGCCTCGGACGAATACCATAGGGGGTAGAGCACTGTTTCGGCTAGGGGGTCATCCCGACTTACCAAACCGATGCAAACTCCGAATACCTATGAGTACTATCCGGGAGACAGACTGCGGGTGCTAACGTCCGTAGTCAAGAGGAAAACAATCCAGACCGCCAGCTAAGGCCCCAAAATCATAGTTAAGTGGGAAACGATGTGGGAAGGCATAGACAGCTAGGAGGTTGGCTTAGAAGCAGCCACCCTTTAAAGAAAGCGTAATAGCTCACTAGTCGAGTCGGCCTGCGCGGAAGATGTAACGGGGCTAAAACTATGTGCCGAAGCTGCGGATTTGACTTTTAAGTCAAGTGGTAGGGGAGCGTTCTGTAAGCCGATGAAGGTGTATTGAGAAGTATGCTGGAGGTATCAGAAGTGCGAATGCTGACGTGAGTAACGACAAAACGGGTGAAAAACCCGTTCGCCGAAAGACCAAGGGTTCCAGTCCAACGTTAATCGGGGCTGGGTGAGTCGACCCCTAAGGCGAGGCCGAAAGGCGTAGTCGATGGGAAATTGGTTAATATTCCAATACTTCTGTGTAATGCGATGAGAGGACGGAGAAGGTTAAGTCAGCCTGGCGTTGGTTGTCCAGGTGAAAGGAAGTAGGCATGCATCTTAGGCAAATCCGGGGTGCTCTATGCTGAGATCTGATAGCAAGCTGTACTTGTACAGCGAAGTGGCTGATACCATGCTTCCAGGAAAAGTCTCTAAGCTTCAGTTACACAGGAATCGTACCCTAAACCGACACAGGTGGTCAGGTCGAGTAGACCAAGGCGCTTGAGAGAACTCTGCTGAAGGAACTAGGCAAAATGGTACCGTAACTTCGGGAGAAGGTACGCTGTTGTTGGTGATGGAACTTGCTTCCTGAGCTGATGACAGCCACAGAAACCAGGCCGCTGCAACTGTTTATTAAAAACATAGCACTCTGCAAACACGAAAGTGGACGTATAGGGTGTGATGCCTGCCCGGTGCTGGAAGGTTAATTGATGGGGTTAGCGTAAGCGAAGCTCTTGATCGAAGCCCCAGTAAACGGCGGCCGTAACTATAACGGTCCTAAGGTAGCGAAATTCCTTGTCGGGTAAGTTCCGACCTGCACGAATGGCATAATGATGGCGGCGCTGTCTCCAGCAGAGGCTCAGTGAAATCGAAATCGCTGTGAAGATGCAGTGTACCCGCGGCTAGACGGAAAGACCCCGTGAACCTTTACTGCAGCTTGACATTGAACTTTGACCTTACTTGTGTAGGATAGGTGGGAGGCTTTGAAGTTGGAACGCTAGTTCCAATGGAGCCGTCCTTGAAATACCACCCTGGTAATGTTGAGGTTCTAACTCTGCCCCGTAATCCGGGGCGAGGACCATGTCTGGTGGGTAGTTTGACTGGGGCGGTCTCCTCCTAAAGAGTAACGGAGGAGTACGAAGGTGCGCTCAGCGTGGTCGGAAATCACGCGTAGAGTATAAAGGCAAAAGCGCGCTTAACTGCGAGACCCACAAGTCGAGCAGGTACGAAAGTAGGTCTTAGTGATCCGGTGGTTCTGTATGGAAGGGCCATCGCTCAACGGATAAAAGGTACTCTGGGGATAACAGGCTGATACCGCCCAAGAGTTCATATCGACGGCGGTGTTTGGCACCTCGATGTCGGCTCATCTCATCCTGGGGCTGAAGCAGGTCCCAAGGGTATGGCTGTTCGCCATTTAAAGAGGTACGCGAGCTGGGTTTAGAACGTCGTGAGACAGTTCGGTCCCTATCTACCGTGGGCGCTGGAAATTTGAGAGGATCTGCTCCTAGTACGAGAGGACCAGAGTGGACGAACCTCTGGTGTACCGGTTGTGACGCCAGTCGCATCGCCGGGTAGCTATGTTCGGAAGGGATAACCGCTGAAAGCATCTAAGCGGGAAGCCTACCTCAAGATAAGATTTCCCTAGGACTTTATGTCCTCTAAAGAGCCGTTCGAGACTAGGACGTTGATAGGTTGGATGTGGAAGCATAGTGATATGTGAAGCTGACCAATACTAATTGCTCGTGAGGCTTGACTATACAACACCCAAGCAGTTGTATATAAAGCATCAATCGATTCATTAATATGCAAAGCAACTTGATTTAGTTATACGCTTAGCTAAAATGAACAAAATATAGTAAGACTCAATCAGCCCATCTGTAAAGATTTGGAAAACGCATCGGCAACCAATAAGACCAATGCAAGTATCCATACCAGTTGTGCTGGCGACCATAGCAAGAGTGAACCACCTGATCCCTTCCCGAACTCAGAAGTGAAACCTCTTAGCGCTGATGGTAGTGTGGGGTTTCCCATGTGAGAGTAAGTCATCGCCAGCTCATTATTCAAACACCCTCAACTTAACAGTTGAGGGTGTTTTTTTATGCGCAAATTAAAATACGAAAATAAAGAATCCGAAAATAGTAAGCCTGCGTAAGTAGCAATTAATTAACAAAAATATCTAATCGATAAATAGAGCTGTGCTATAAATAATAAGAAAATTATCTATTTAAGCATAAATAATAATGGAGAACTACTTATGAGAATCTATGGGGATGTAGGTTCCGGTAATTGTTATAAGATTAAATTATTACTTTCCTTATTAAATATTAAGCATGTATGGATTCATGTTGATATTTTAAAAAAAGATACTCAAACCCAAGAGTTTTTATCCCTAAACCCTAATGGAAAAATACCTGTATTAGTTCTGGAAGATGGACGTGTTTTAAGTGAATCTAATGCTATTTTAGGTTACTTAGCTGAGGGAACAAAATTCATTCCCATAGATCCTTATATTAAGGCGAAAATGTACCAGTGGATGTTCTTTGAACAATATAGCCATGAACCTTTTATTGCAGTTGCACGTTTTATTAATAAATATTTAGGTTTACCAGAAGATAGAAGAACCGAATATTATAATTTACAGCCAAAAGGGCATAAGGCATTATCTATTATGGATAAAGTATTAGTAGAGAATGATTATCTTACTGGACCAAACCTCACCATTGCTGATATTGCGCTATATGCTTATACACATGTAGCTAATGAAGGTGGCTTCGATTTAAAGTTATACCCAAATATTCAAGCATGGTGTCAAAGAATTCAAGAATATCCCAGATATGTGAGTATGATTGAATAAAAAAGAACTCTTAATAGAGTTCTTTTTTATATATGGGGGGAAATTTCGAGCTTGTTCTGGTTTAGAAATGTGCTTCCAAGCCTACATATGGACCTTTAAATTCAAATTTAAGGTCATTGTTATCGTAGTCATCTAAATCGATATTGAGTACGCGATAGCCTGCTGTTAAACCAAGATCTATTAGTAGGTTATCTGCAAACTTATATTTTACTTCTGCTAGCGCATCTGTAATTCGTGCATCGTCAAAGTTTGTATAGGTTGCTTCACCTTTAGCACTTAAACCTGTAAATGGAAGTTTTACTTCACCTGATAAATAAGCAATAGGATATGTTTTATCAATATCCACGCGCTTACCTGTATACGCAGTAATATCACCATTTAGTACAGTTGCACCAAGTCCGGCATCTACACTCACAATATTATCTAGTAATTCGTAATAGAGAATAAAATCGCTATGATCTAAATCAACTTTATAGTTAGCTTGACCTAAGGTTTCCGATTTAGTTTGAGTATCTAAATTTACATAACGAATTTTCGCATTTGGAATAAATGGGATTGGGTGTTCTACTGATAATGAGAGTTGAGCACTACCTTTTTGATCTAGATCCTGATCATCAGGGAATTGAGAAGACATATTAGCTTTACCGTCATAAAACCAGTAACCTACTTCTCCTTTTACTCCTACAAAGTCTGCCTGAGCAAAACCACTTAAGCCCATCCCGAGCGCTAATAAAGACATTTTTAATATTTTCATTTGAACATCCGAATAAAAGAAATCTTCGAGCGCATGATATAGACATCTTGCTACAGATGCATTGATAAAAAATAAGCCTATCGAGTATATATCTATAAGATTTTTTTGAGACTGAATAAAAATTCATGTATTTCAAATAACTAATATTTATTTATTAATTTTGATGACACTAAGCGTATAAAAAATTTAGTATAAATTTTGTCATCTAATAGTACTGTGACATTTAAATCTTAATTGAAAACTGAAGATTTAAGAATAAATTACTGGATAAGTCGAGTAATTGAAGAGCTCTTTCAATGAATTGGAATAAAATATCATTGAACAATAAGGCCTGACCCTAAGCTTTAGGGCGTAAAGATGAGCTGAAAAATAACCAATTGTGAAAAAAACTTGGAAAATTCGTAAAATTTCTGATGGAAATTACAGTAAAAAGAAATAAAAACAGGTATTGTTCAGCTATATAGGAGCAAAAAATGGACAAAAATCTTTAAGGAAGAATTTTCTATTTTTGCTTGTTTGTTAAGGGAATAAAAATACTCAAAAGGTTCTTTTTATTGTCTACAAACACAAAAGTATTTTTTGGTTCTTTTTTTGCATGCGGAATAACAATCAACAATAGCAGTAAAAATAAGTAATCTTTTAACATTAGGTGTTTTATGGCAGATTCTCGTGAAAACTGGACGTCACGATCTGGTTTTATTATTGCAGCCGTTGGCTCGGCTGTAGGCTTAGGTAATATTTGGCGCTTTCCATACGTTGCTTATGAAAATGGTGGTGGTGCGTTTCTTATTCCCTATCTATTGGCACTCATTACTGCTGGTTTACCGTTACTATTTTTAGATTATGCGGTAGGTCATCGTAGTACTGGTTCGCCTCCAAAAGCATATCGTGCTTTATTTAAAGGCGGAGAAACTTTAGGGTGGTGGCAGGTTTGTGTCTGTATCATCATCGGTTTGTATTATGCAAGCGTCCTGACGTGGGCAGGTAGTTACGTTTACTTCTCTATTGGTCAAATGTGGGGAAGTGATCCAGAAGGTTTCTTCTTTAATACTTACCTACAAACCTCAAAAGCGACTGGTTTTGATCTACAGTTTGTAGGTCATTTATTCTGGCCGATTGTGGGGATTTGGGCACTTACTTTAATCATTCTTTATGGTGGTGTGAAAAAGGGTGTTGAATTATCCAATAAGATTTTCATGCCATTATTATTCGTTCTATTCACGATTTTGGTAGTCCAGTCATTGCGTTTACCGGGTGCTGTTCAAGGTTTGAATGCATTCTTTACGCCAAACTGGTCTGCAATGATGGATTATAAAGTTTGGTTAGCCGCTTATGGTCATATCTTCTTCTCACTATCTGTTGGCTTCGGGATCATGGTGACGTATGCATCATATTTGAAACCAAAAACTAATTTAACGGGTTCTGGCTTAATCGTTGGTTTTGCAAATGCATCAACAGAGATTTTGGCAGGTATTGGTATTTTTGCAGCGCTAGGTTTTATGGCACATGCTGCAGGAACTGAAGTTAAAGATGTGGTGAGTGGCGGGATTGGCTTGGCATTTATTGCATTCCCTAAAATTATTTCAAGTTTAGGTACAGGTGCCGATTTATTTGGTTTCTTATTCTTCTCTTCACTTTTCGTCGCAGGTATTTCTTCGATGGTCAGTATTTTGGAAGTGCCTATTGCAGCAATGCAAGATAAGTTGAAATGGGGCCGTAAAAAAGCTGTAACGATTATTGGTGGTGGTAGTGCGCTTGTATCGATTATTTTATTCTCAAGTGTAAACGCAATTAAACTGGTTGATATTGTTGACCACTTTATTAATAACATCGGTATTATTGGTGGTGCTTTACTTTCTATTATTGCCGTGACTTGGTTTAAACGTTCAGCACTCATTGAACTTCGCAATCATGTAAATCGTATCTCAACAATTCAACTTGGTAAGGGATGGGATTTCACTTTAACGGTTATTACATCTTTAATCTTGTTAACAACACTCACTATGACTGTTTTTAATTTGATCAAAAATGGCTATGATACTTATAGTATGAGCTTACAAGGTGTATTCGGCTGGGGCAGTGTGATTTTCTGTGCGGTCGTTGCAATCGTGTTAAGCAAAATGAAAGATCGCTAGGAGGATAGAATAATGAATACTTCGGCAATCGTAATGATGGTGATTTCGATGGTGTTTTTATGGGGTGGATTAGCTTTATCTATTCTGCATTTGTCGAAACATCCTGAAGAGTTAGATGATGTTTTAGAAGAGGTAAAAGATCAGCACACGCTTTGATGCTGATCTCGTAAAAAGCAGGCTCGAAGCCTGCTTTTTTTATGCAATTTTTTGGATTTTACAATAATAAAATCCATCACCAGACTGCGCTTGCGGCAGTAATTGGCGGCCATGAATTTGCTCAATACCCCAATCAGCTTCAATTTTGATTTCTTTCGCATCAGTATGTTCTGCGAAGAAATCTATCATTTGCTGTTCATTCTCAGCTTTTAAAACTGAACAAGTGATGTATAGCAGTGTGCCACCAGCTTTGAGTTGTTGCCACATATGCTGCAAGATCTGCTTTTGTAGCTCAATCGTTTGAGCTATGTCGCTAGATTGGCGTAAAAGGCGTATGTCAGGATGACGTCGAATGACCCCTGTTGCAGAGCAAGGCGCATCTAGCACAATACAATCTACAGGCTGCGCTGGAACCCATTGGGTTGCATCTGCTGCCAAAATTTCAGTATGAGTTTGATCGAGTGCTAAACGGTTTAAATTTTCAGTCACACGGACTAAACGATTAGAATCTTGGTCAATAGCAATGAGCTTAGCCGGTTTAAACTTTTCGAGTAAATGAGCCGTTTTTCCACCGGGTGCTGCACAGGCATCAATCACTGTTTTATTATTTAAATCTGGCAATAATGTTGCACATAGCTGAGCATGCTCATCTTGTACAGAAAACCATCCCTCTTCAAAACCAGGTAGCTGGGTAATTTGAACAGATTGTTCAAGGACGATGCCTGCTTCAGATAAAATACATGCACGTGCTTTAATTTCTGAATTTTGTAATTTTGCTAAATAAGCGTCTCGACCAATGTGGCGTTGATTAACCCTTAAGGTTAAAGGTGCGACTTGTTTTAATGATTGGCATAGAGATTCGGTTTGTTCACCCCAATCTTTTTTCACACGCTTATAAAGCCAACTTGGTAAGCCATGCGCCTGTTGTAAACCTTGCTGAAAGTCATCAGTTTCACGCGTCGCGCGGCGTAAAATAGCATTCACAATGCCGCTGAGTGCTGGGAACCCAAGTTGTTTAGTGGCGTCTACTGTTTCAGAGATCGCAGCATGTGCGGCAATACGCGTGCATAAAACTTGATAAAGACCGACGTAAAGACAGGTTTCAACAGTTTCATTATTTAACGGTTTGCTGAGTAAAGGTAGGCTAATTGATTTAAGCGCAAACCATTGACGCAATGTACCCAGAACAAGTTCATGAAATAGTGCACGGTCACGTTCTGCAACTTGATTCAGCTGTGTATTTAAAATACTAGCGAGTGATTGGCCTTGCTGAACTTTTAATAACGTCTGGACGACTTGAGCACGTAAGTTAAATCGTGACGAATTTGATGAAACCTGACTCATGGCAGAATTTGTCCTACGTGAAGTTTTTGAGTTTGGGCAATTTGTTGGGCATTCATTGCTTTGCCGCCCGGCCATTGCACACTGGTCAGACAAATAAATGAATCTTGCCCACAAGCAACATGTACGCCTTGCTTATCAATCGCGATAATTTCACCAGCTTGGACATTTGCTTTAGTCTGACTAGAAATTGTTGAGCTCCAAATACGCAGAGCATTATTTTCGTCAAGCTGAACGAAGGCAACAGGCCAAGGGTTGAATGCACGAATATTTCGGTCAAGTTGAATAGCATCAGTTGACCAGTCAATTCGAGCTTCTGATTTCACGAGCTTGTGTGCATAGACTGTTAGGCTTTCATTTTGCAATTCACGTTTTTCAATAAAATCCTGCAAGCTTTGTTCTGATTCAAGTACGGTACAAATCGCTTCTGCACCTTGAACAGCCAATTTGTCATGCAAGCTGGCAGAGGTCTCTCCTGCGGTGATTGGGCAGTAGGTTTTATACATCATATCGCCTGTATCTAAACCAGCAGCCATCTGCATAATCGTAATTCCTGTTTCATCATCACCTGTTGCGATTGCGCGCTGAATTGGTGCTGCACCGCGCCAACGTGGTAATAATGAGCCATGAATATTTAAACAGCCATATTTAGGTGTATCGAGTACAGCTTGTGGAAGAATCAAACCATAGGCAGCAACCACCATCACATCAGCACCTAAAGCAGCGAGTTCTTGTTGCGCTGCCAAGCCTTCTTCAGTTGAAGCTTTAAAGTGAAGCGGTTGATAAACAGGAATATTATGTTCAAGGGCAAGCTGTTTTACAGGAGATGGCGTTAATTTTTGTCCGCGACCAGCTTTACGGTCTGGTTGAGTATAAACCGCGATAATTTCATGGGAAGTTTTTAATAAAGCCGCCAATGCTGTTGCAGCAAATTCGGGGGTGCCAGCAAAAATAATTTTCACAAATGCAATCCAAAAAGAGTTTGTGGGTAGTATACGTGAAAAACGTTTGAAGCCCTAAACTCATGGCTATTGAGAGATTTGGTTTTTAAATAGTGAACAAAAAATTATTGAAAAACTTTTATTGATAAAAAAAGGTTATGAAAAAATAAAAAATTATTCATGTAAGTTTTGCTAAATATTGACTGACTATTACTGTTCTTGGCTTTCCGAATATTATTTGCTTCTATAGAATGGAGAATGATCAAATTATGATGATGAGTCAATATTCCGACTGATCTAACGCTATATCAGTATCATTCAGCCAGAGTGGGAGAAATTTCGCTCAAGCACAACTTGTTGGAAACACTAATGCCTGACTATCGTTCAAAAACATCGACACACGGAAGAAATATGGCTGGCGCACGTGGCTTATGGCGTGCAACAGGAATGAAAGATGAAGATTTCGGCAAACCGATTATTGCGGTGGTCAATTCATTTACTCAATTTGTTCCGGGCCATGTACATCTTAAAGATCTAGGGCAGCTTGTTGCAGCAGAAATTCAGGCATCAGGTGGTGTTGCTAAAGAGTTCAATACGATCGCAGTAGACGACGGGATCGCAATGGGGCATGACGGCATGCTTTATTCTTTACCATCACGTGATTTGATTGCTGACTCAGTAGAGTACATGGTAAATGCGCATTGTGCTGATGCTATGGTCTGTATTTCTAACTGTGACAAGATTACTCCGGGAATGCTCATGGCTGCGATGCGCTTGAATATTCCTGTGGTTTTTGTGTCTGGTGGACCAATGGAAGCAGGTAAGGTCAAATTCCGCGGTAATGAAAAAGCGATTGATCTTGTTGATGCAATGGTTGTTGCGGCTGATGAAAGTTATACAGACGAAGAAGTTGAAGAGTTTGAACGTTCAGCATGTCCAACCTGTGGTTCATGTTCAGGTATGTTCACTGCAAACTCAATGAACTGTTTAACTGAAGCGTTAGGTTTATCTTTACCGGGTAATGGTTCGATTGTCGCGACACATGCTAATCGTAAAAAATTATTCTTAAAAGCAGGTCAGCTTATTGTTGAATTGGCTAAGCGCTATTACGAACAAGAAGATGCAAGCATTTTACCTCGTTCAATTGCAACAAAGGCTGCATTTAAAAATGCCATGACGCTTGATATTGCAATGGGTGGTTCAACCAATACCGTTCTACACTTATTGGCTGCGGCAAGTGAAGCGGAAGTTGACTTTACCATGGACGATATTGACGAACTATCACGTCGAGTGCCTGTATTATCTAAAGTAGCGCCTGCAAAACAAGATGTTCATATGGAAGATGTACACCGTGCAGGTGGCATCATGGCCATTTTAGGTGAGCTTGATCGTGCGAAGTTACTTGATGTATCACTACCAACCGTACATGAGAAAACTTTAAAAGATGCATTGGATAAGTGGGATATTATTCGCACTGAAGATGCAGACGTATATGAGTTCTATCGCTCATCTCCGGGTGGTGTACCAACGCAAGTTGCTTTCTCTCAAAATCGTTACTATGCAACTTTAGATGGCGATCGTGAAAAAGGTGTTATCCGCAATGCAGAACATGCATTCTCTAAAGATGGTGGTTTAGCTGTGCTATACGGCAACATCGCTCTTGACGGCTGTATTGTAAAAACTGCGGGTGTAGATGAATCTATCCTAAAATTTACTGGCACAGCACGCGTGTTTGAGAGTCAAGATGCTGCTGTAGATGCAATCTTGGGTCATGATATTAAAGCTGGCGATGTCGTTGTTATTCGTTATGAAGGTCCACGTGGTGGTCCGGGTATGCAAGAAATGCTTTACCCAACCAGCTATCTTAAATCAAAAGGTTTAGGAAAAGACTGTGCATTAGTTACAGATGGTCGTTTCTCTGGTGGTTCATCAGGCCTTTCGATTGGACATGTTTCGCCAGAAGCTGCTGAAGGCGGTGCCATTGGTTTGGTTGAAGATGGCGATACCATTGAAATTGATATTCCAAACCGTACCATTCACTTGAACGTTGATGATGCGACTATGGCGCACCGTCGTACAGTTCAAGAGGCGAAAGGCTGGCACCCGAAAGAAGAACGTAAACGTAAGGTATCAAAAGCGTTAAAAGTTTATGCAATGCATACAACTAGTGCAGCGAAAGGAGCTGTACGCGTTCTATAAAATATTCAATTTTATTAATTGAGTAGAAATTATGCACTTTTCAGCACGATGAATTATTATCTGTTGAGGGTGCATTTTTTTCGCCTGATGAAAAAAATAGGCTTGTAGATTAGGGTGTTGCAAGTCATTCTATGGGTTTGTCATAAAATGATGATAAAATCTTCACCGATGCAGGAACACGTGCAATAACATGATATTTGTTCTGCGTAAGCAGAGCTCGTCAGTATTTTGTATATTAAGCTTCTGCTGCACTTTGTACTGCGATCAAAGCAGTTTTTTGGTCTAGCTTAGGATTTTATTTTTTAGAGGCACTATTCATGTTACTGCTACGCCGTTGGTTTGACCCTATCCGATCGAGTTGGTTTTACCAAAAACCCTCTCGTCAAGCGGTGTTACCCACGGAAAATGGTTTAAGTATTTATTTACGACTTGATGATGTGTATAGCTATTTGGCTGTTCAGCAATTGTCTCAGCTCGATGAGATTTTAAGTGATGAACTTAAGCCTTTAAAGATTATTATTTCCCATACGGCTTCTGAGCCTCCGAATAGTATGTCACATGAAGAGTGGCAAAATTATTGTCTGAATGATGCGAAAATTTTAGCCAAGCAACACCGTTTTGCTTTTGATGAATTTCCAGAAATCCCAAGCCAAGAATCTTTAAAACAAGCTGCTGTCATATTAAAAAGAACCCCATTACAAGGTCAGAATTTCTTACATTTACTAGAAGATATTTTTCACATGCTTTGGCAGCAGCAATATGGAAAGCTACGTACTTTACATGCCATGGCAGTTAAACATCAGCTCCCTCAACATTTTTCAGAACGTATTTTTACGGATGAGCCTGTACCGGCGGCGTACTTTGAATTTGGTGGACGTAAGTATCATGCAGTAGATGATTTATTACGTTTAACCCGTCGTCTAAAACAGCAAAAGTTACTGACTGGTAATCCGATCTTTTTAATTAATCATATCGAATGGCGTGAACATTTGATTAATGATGCTGAGGCACTTACCGAAATTCAGACACTTCGTCCTGAACTCGATATATATATTGCCTTAGAAGATCCAATGAGTTGGCTGTTACTTGCTTATATTAAGGAAGAGCTGGCCGAGTATTATGACATTCAATTAAAAGTTTACCCTTTAAGCTATCAAGGCCGAGATTGGTTTGACTGGAGTTTGGCAACCCGTGTTTCTAAACGAACAGATGTAGCTTTTACCCCTTTTTGCCGTCCTACAGAAGAAAGTACGCTTGAAATGGCAAAGCTTTTCTATAGCGTGCCTGAAAATCAGCAAATCGATACGGTTTTTACGATTTTGCAGGCTGTTTGGACAAAAGGCAAAGATTTATCTTTCAAAAAGCATTTCCAAGAATTACAGCAACAGTTGGGAATTGAGCAGTTAACCGAACAGGATGTGCCAGCTGTTCTGGCGCAAAATGACACATTTTGCAGAGATAAGCATCAGCCTGATTTACCAGTTTTAGAGTTGCGTATTGATGGGCAAAGCTATGTATTTAATAGTTTGTATCGTGTTTGGATGATTGAAAGTATTTTTAGCAATGTATTGGAAGAAAAATATAAAACGGCCTCAACTTTTAATTGAGGCCTTCTCCTAAAAACAAGAATAGGGCAAAGCCTGTTTTTTCCGTAGCATAGCCTTGTAGGGAATCGGAGATAAACAGTGACATTTCTAGCAATTATTATGGTGGTTTTTGCCTTTGCTGGCATGATTAAAGGCATGATCGGCTTAGGGTTGCCCGCGGTATCGATGGGCCTACTCACCATCGCAATGAGTCCTTTTCAAGCAGCATCTCTTCTGATTGTTCCTTCAATGGTCACTAATGTTTGGCAGCTTTTCGCTGAAGGACATGTCTGGGCTTTTATTCGCCGTTTCTGGACTTTGCTTGTAGGCATAGTGGTGGGCTCAATATGGAGCTTTCTGCCCACCTTGAGCCAAAGTCATGGGCATAGTAGTGAAATTTTATTAGGCTGTATGTTGGCCTTATATGGGCTCTATGGTCTATGCGTGAAGAAGCTTCCACACTTAGGGCCACATGAGCGTTGGCTATCGCCCATCATTGGTTATATTGGTGGGGCAGTGACCGTAGCTACTGGGGTTATTATTATTCCAGTAGTGCCTTACTTGCAGTCGTTGCATTTAAAACGTGATGAGCTGGTACAGGCTTTGGGGCTGACTTTTACTGTCTCTACGATTTGCCTTGCAGTCTTTTTACATCACAACCCTATGTCAGGAATAACGCTAGACTATCGTTTATCTTTTGCGGCTTTATTTGCTGCATTAGTTGGAATGTGGTTAGGTAAAAAAATCCGTTATCGACTGAATGAACAAAAATTTCGTCGTATATTTTTTATTGGTTTGATGTCATTAGGGATTTATATGGTTTTGCACTAAGCCAAGTGTTTAAGGGCGATGTTGCAGTAAAAAATCAGAAAACTGTTGATAGCTTTGAGGGAGTTGATTGAAATTTTGTGTGGCTAAAAGCAGTTTACGATTTGCCCATGCACCGAGTAACTGGATTGAATGAAAATCATAGTCTGATTGCAAACGCTGTGCAGCGCGGGCGGGCATAATTGCAATCCCTACTCCCTTAGCAACAACTTCAGCAATTGCGCCAAAGCTAGGTAAACGTAAACGGTACTGTATGTTAAAGCCTAGTAATTTAGCTTGAGTTTCGATGGACTGCTGCAAAGAGTGATGGGGTTTAAGGCCAATAAAGCCATAGCTTAGAGCATCGACCAAATTCAGCTCTTGGTATTGAGCTAAATTGTGGGTAGTAGGGCAAATCAGAACTAAAGGGTCGCTGGCAAATTGTTTTGTTTGCAAATGTCTGGTATCAAAAAAACTTGAAACGAGACCGAGACTTGCAACCCCTTGTGTTAATGCATCTACAATTTCTGAGCTTTCGGCTTCATGTAAATCGATATTTATCTCGGGATGTAGTACTAGATATTGCGGTAAGAGAGGCGGTAGATATTCACTTTGAGCAGAAGAGTTACACCAAAGGATCAATGATTCTGTGGTCTTTTGCCTAAAACGCTGCATTTCTTGTTCGAGTTGATCTTTTTGTGCCAAAAGCTGACGAGCATGCTCAGTAAAAGCATGTCCTGCGGTCGTGAGTTCGACTCCTGTTGTCTGGCGAATAAATAAAGGAGTTTCAAAATATTGTTCGAGTTTTTTTATACGTTCGCTGGCAGCCTGAAGTGAAATCGCGGAACGATCTGCACCTTTAGTTAAGCTACCTGTAGAGACAATATGGAGAACCAGTTGTAAATCAAAAAAATCAAAACGCATGACAGGGAACGTATTGAAGGGTAAGAGATCATCATACTAAAAAGTGATCAAGAAAGGTCGATGAAAAATAATAATAAAAAAGGCAGCTGATGCTGCCTTTTGGAACTTACGTTTTATCTTTTAAACTAAATAACCAGTTCAAAATAATGGCTGCAAACGTTGCTGTACCAATGCCGCCTAAATTGAAATTACCAAACATCAATTCAAAGTTTCCGGCACCTAAAATAATCGTCACAGAAGCAACAATCAGGTTTTTATTGTTAGAAAAATCGACTTTATTTTCAATCCAGATTTTTGCACCAGCAATGGTAATTAAACCAAACACGACAATAGACGCACCTGTTAAAACAGCATTTGGGATGGTGCTAATTACTGCGCCAAATTTTGGAGATAAACCCAAGAAAATTGCAAAGACGCCAGCAATAACAAAAACAATGGTTGAATAGACACGAGTTACCGCCATGACCCCAATGTTTTCACCATAAGTGGTCATACCGGGTGCGCCAACGCTACCCGAAAGTGTAGTTGCCAGACCATCAGCGACAAATGCTTTGCCTAATTGTGGAGTTAGGTTTTCACCAGTCATGGCACCTACAGCTTTAATATGCCCTAGGTTTTCTGCTACTAAAATAAGCGCAACCGGAGCAATAATTAGCATAGCTCTGGTGTCAAAAGTAGGATGTGAAAAGCTTGGAATTCCGAACCACGCAGCCGCTGAAATCTGGCTAAAATCGATTGGTTTACCTAAACCTAGACCATTGGTGGTGATGGCATAAATCACATAAGCCAAGATTAAACCGACCAATAAAAGTAGACGTTGCAATAAGCCACGAGTAAATACAGCAATACTTCCCATACAAAGTACGGTAATGAGTGCCATCCACATTTCAAATGGTTGGCCTGCAACACCTTTGATTGTCACTGGTGCAAGGTTTAGACCAATAATCATTACAATGGCACCAGTAACGACAGGTGGCATGAGTTTTTCAATCCAGCGTGTGCCAGTAAGCATCACAATAAAACCGATGAGGGCATAAAACACGCCACATGCTACGATTCCACCTAAAGCCATAGAGAGGTTTGGATTTGCACCTGAACCTGTAATATGCCCAGTCGCTGCTGCAACCACACCAATAAAGGCAAAACTTGAGCCTAAGTAACTTGGAACGCGACCACCTGTAATTAAGAAGAACAGGATGGTACAGATGCCAGACATTAAAATGGCAAGATTTGGATTAAAACCCATGAGTAATGGTGCTAAAACAGTTGCTCCAAACATGGCAAACGCATGTTGGATACCTAAAATAGTACTTTGAACTGGAGGGAGATATTCATTAGTAGAGACTGGCCGATGGTCAATATCACCTTGGTAAGGCTGCCATTTTGGAAACCAATTGGACATAAAATAAACTCGTTATTCTTTAATTGGTGCCATGATACTCTTTCTTGAGAATGCATTTAATCTCTAGAGAGAAGTATGTCAGTGAAAAGTAATTATTTTTTAACGATTGGTATAATTTTTTAAATTCTAAATGTACGTATTTAGTTATTTTTTTCTTATAAAAATTAATTTTATGATTTTTAAAAAATATTTAAAAAAATAGAAAATCGGGGAAAATTTAAGAAAACTGGGAAACTTTGTAAGTAAAAAGCAGCGCATCGGTAATGCACTGCTTTGTTAAACAATCGGTAAAATCAGCTTAGCCAGTGTTACGTAAACCAGCAGCAATACCTGCAATACTCACCATTAGCGCATGATCAACAGGGGTGTTTTCTGCTTGACGCTCAGCGAGATAATCGCGACGACGTTTCATCAGTTCAGCCTGTAAAAGGTGTAAAGGCAGTAAATAAGGTTTGCGAACTTGCATAGACTGATCAAGAACTTCGTTATTACTCAGAAGTTTTGATTCATCTTTTAAAGCAAGTAGGGTTTCAACAGCATCTTTTAATCGCTGACGTAATTGGTTGCCGAGTACTTTTAAATCTTCATCTTCAGTCAGATGTGATTCGTAATAGAGCGCAATATTGGCATCGGCTTTTGACAATACCATTTCCAGCATATCGATGAGGGTCTGGAAATAAGGCCATTGCTGGAGCATTTCATCAAGCGTTGCTTTTTGCTGATCTGCAATCACTTCATTAATTGCTGCACCAGTACCTAGCCATGCAGGTAACATCAAACGGATTTGTGTCCAAGCAAATACCCATGGAATCGCACGTAAAGACTCGATGCCGCCACTCACTTTACGTTTTGCAGGACGTGAGCCTAGTGGCAACATTTGTAATTCAAGTTCAGGCGTAACGGTCCGTAAATATTTCACGAAGTGTGGGTTTTCACGCACTGTTTGACGATAGACCTTAACAGAATGATCTGTCATACGGTTCATAAGTTCACGCCACTCAGCTTTAGGTTCCGGTGGTGGTAATAAGGTCGCTTCAAGTGTTGCTGCGGTATAGATTTCAAGGTTTTGCATAGCAATCCCTTCTAAACCGAATTTGAAGCGGATCATTTCACCTTGTTCAGTCACTCGGATTGCACCAGAGATCGAACCCGGTGGCTGTGAAAATAGTGCCTGTTGAGTTGGAGCACCACCACGACTAATTGAACCACCACGACCGTGGAACAGAGTCAACTGTACGCCGTGTGTTTGAGCAATTGCAGTCAGCTCTTCTTGAGCACGATATTGTGCCCAGTTGGCAGACATAAATCCGGCATCTTTTGCAGAGTCGGAGTAACCGATCATAACTTCGTGTTTACCCTGAATGTGCTGTTTATACCAATGCATATTGAACAGCGTATTCATTGTAGTTGCAGCGCCATCTAAGTCTTTTAAAGTTTCAAATAGAGGAACTACTCGTAAAGGATGCTGAATACCTGCTTCTTTTTGCAATAACAATACAGCTAAAACATCGCTTGGATATTCAGCCATAGAAATAATATAAGCTCCTAAAGATTCAGGCGGTTGGTCTGCCAAAGTACGCATGGTGGCAAATACTTCCTGAACATCTGGGTGTCCAATCAAACTGCCTTCAGGTTCATTAATATATTTCGGTAAAAGCGGGCGTTTGCTTTGTAGTTCCTGAATCAGGAAGTTTTGGCGTGCTTGTTCAGTCCACGATTCAAAATTACCTAAACCTAAGTATTCGGTAATTGCTGAAATTGCTTGGCGGTGACGACCTGATTCCTGACGAATGTCGAGTTTAAGTAGTTCAATACCAAAACAGTTCACTCGGTAGATAAAGTCGAGTAGTTGACCATTCGCAATTTCAGGCAGGTTACTGTCGATTAAAGAGCGATAGCACAATAATAACGGTTGTAAGAGCTCATCTTTACTTTTAATCACATTCGTATCGTCTGCTTCGAGTCCTTGCAAACGTTGAGCTAACCAGTGACGAGTCGCTTTTAAGCGTTCTCGTGTTGCACGTAAATACTCACGATAAGGTTCTGCATGTTGGTTACCAATGGCCTGAATCATTTCTTCAGAGCAGGTTTGAATTGAGAGTTCCCAACGCAAGTTTTCGATATCTCTTAAATAGAGATCGGCAGCTTGCCAGCGCGATAACCACAGAACTTCTTGTGTAATTTGATGGGTAACATTTGGGTTACCATCACGGTCTCCACCCATCCAAGATGCAAAACGCACTGGTGCAATGTTAAGGGGTAAGTTTTGCTGGCAATTTTCTTGAACCAACTCATTTAACTCACGAACAAATTTAGGTACTGCATTCCAGAGCGTTTGCTCAATCGTCGCAAAGCCCCATTTTGCTTCATCAACAGGAGTCGGACGATGTTGACGAATTTCATCTGTTTGCCATGCCGAACTAATTTGTTGCTTTAGGTTCGCAAGTGCACTTTGACGCTCTCGTGGAGTAAGTTTTTGCTGATCAAGCTGTGATAGACAAGCATTGATATCATCATATTTCTGAATGAGTGTACGACGACTAACTTCAGTTGGATGTGCCGTAAGTACCAACTCGATATCAAGATCACAAACTTGTTGGAATAGTTTTTCTGTCGAAATACTTTTATCTTTAAATTTTTCAAATAGGTGAACAAGTGGATTCGGAGAGTTGGTATCCGAATCGAATTCTGCCTGTCTGCGGCTACGAACCACATGATATTGCTCGGCAATATTGGCAAAATTTAGGAAATGAGAAAAAGCTCGGGTAAGGGGAAGTAGTTCATCGTCGGGTAAATTTAAAAATAATTGTTCTAGTTGCTTTTGGGCTTCAGCTTGGCCATCACGTGCACCTTTAGCAAGGGCACGAATTTGCTCGATCTGATTAAACAGCTCTTGTCCTGCATGTTGCTTTAGGGTTTCACCTAATAAATTACCAAGTAAGCGGACATCCTCGCGCAGTGGCGCATCGATTTGCTGAACCATGCTATTTTCTCCTGTTCTTATCCTTATCGAATATAGCGTGATTAACAAACATTCCAAGCTTTGAGCGTAAGAAAATGTGAATTTTTGCTTAAAAAATAACATTTAATTTGCATGCGATGCTGTTAACGATGGCATGCACTCAGTACAACTTTTGGCAATGGTACTTTGGTTTAAGTCTGATATTTGAGCAGGAATAACGTAATTGCATCTTGAATAATTTGCTCAAGCTCATGAGCATTTGGTACAGCAATGATCCCAAGTAAAACCTTCTAGTTGCGTACGCCAAGCAATAAGGACATAAGAAGCTCGGTTTGATAAGTAGGATTATCGGTTTGAATAAAACCTAATTGAGCCGCTTTTTGCAAAAACTCAGCTAATTGATTTTGCAGTCGGGTATGAGATGCATCAAAAAACTGTAGGGCGAGTGGACTTTGTTCTGCTGCAAGTTCAAATAAAACGTGTTCAAGTTTAAGTGCTTCAGGTGAGTAAATAATTTGCAAGGCGCGTGAACACACAATAAAGAGTGCTTGATAAAAGTCTGCCGATGCATCTAATTCAAATTGTTTAGTGCAGAGAGACTCTTCACAGGTTTCTGTAATTGCGCAAATAAATAGATTGGCTTTGTCTTGAAAGTGATTATAAACCGTGAGCTTAGTGACACCTGCTTCCTGTGCAATCTGGTTCATGCTGGTACCGTGATAACCAGATTTTAAAAAAATAGCTTTCGCGGCTTGTAAGATACGAGCACGTTTTTCTAGATCTTTGGGGCGCCCACTTTGATTAACTGTTTGCACAAAACCCTCTGTTAAAAATTTAAAAAATAGCGATTTATAAGTTTTTCTTTAATTAATGTACCCATGAGTATATTAATTAAAAAACAAACAATTTATGATGCAAGCATATTGTGCCTTAAAAAATCAGTTTGAATAAGAGCGATAAGATATGAATCTGTTAAAACCTCTCATCATGAGTATGGTGATTGTTTGTACGGTCACATTAATGGGGTGCAGTAAAGAGGCCCCCAAAACAGAAGAAATACCCTATGTGATGGTGGCTCAACCCTTGACCACGCTCAATGAACAAAAAAGCTATGCAGGGGATGTACAGGCCAGACAACAAACGGCTTTAGCGTTTCGAGTTGGTGGGCAAGTTACGGCACGTTACGTGGACGTTGGTGATCGAGTTAAGGTTGGACAAGTTTTAGCAAAGCTTGACGTGGCAGATGCTCAGCTACAGTTAAATGCTGCTAAAGCCCAACTGGACAATGCACAGGCAGCAGCAAAAACGGCATCAGATGAGTTAAAACGTTTTCAGCAGTTACTGCCAATTAATGCGGTTAGCCGTTCGCAATACGATACGGTAAAAAATCAATATGACTCGGCACAAGCAGCGTTACAACAAGCTCGTTCTAACTATGAAGTTTCTGCCAATCAGACAGAATATAACCAACTCGTTTCTAATAAAAACGGGGTGATTACTGCGCGAAATATCGAAATTGGACAAGTGGTTGCAGCGGGTCAAGCCGCTTATCAACTGGCAATTGATGGAGAGCGTGAAGTTGTCATTGGCGTACCAGAACAAGCGGTTGCCGAGATCAAGGTTGGCCAAGCAGCTTGGGTCACTTTATGGTCTAAACCGAATGACCGATTTGCTGGTTATGTACGCGAAGTTTCCCCAGCAGCTGATCAGTCTCGTACATTTACGGTCAAGGTTGCACTTAAAGAAGGTCAATCTGTTATTCAGCTTGGACAAAGTGCACGCGTATTTTTTAGCTCGACTCAAACCAATGTGATGAGTGTGCCACTTTCGAGTGTCTCAGCAACAGATAATCAACCTTACGTATGGGTTGTTAATGTGAATCAGACATTGCGTAAAGTACCTGTAACGATTGGTGCATATGGCAAAGATAGTGTGCCGGTATTATCTGGCTTGGCCCCAAATGATTGGGTTGTGATTGGCGGCGTACATTTGCTACGTGATAAGCAGAAGATTCACCCGATTGACCGTGAAAACCGTGGGGTGAAAATTCAGGGAGCAACCCAGCCATGAAATTCAATCTCTCGGAATGGGCATTAAATAATAAAGGCATCGTCCTTTATTTTATGCTGTTGCTTGGCATTGTCGGTGCGATCTCTTATTCAAAATTATCACAAAGTGAAGACCCACCCTTTACCTTTAAGGTAATGGTGGTACAGACCTACTGGCCTGGGGCGACTGCCAAAGAAGTTTCTACTTTAGTTACGGACCGTATCGAAAAGGAACTTATGACAACAGGGCAGTATGACAAGATTATGGCTTACTCCCGTCCAGGCGAGTCACTAGTCACTTTTGTGGCCAAGGATTCACTTACTTCTGACAAGATTCCCGATGTTTGGTACAACGTTCGTAAGAAGGTCAATGATATACGTCATGAACTACCAAACGGCGTACAAGGTCCATTTTTCAATGACGAATTTGGCGATACTTTCGGCAATATTTATGTACTGACAGGCAAAGACTTTGACTATGCACTTCTAAAAGAATATGCAGATCGTTTGCAATTACAGCTTCAACGGGTCAAGGATGTCAGTAAGGTCGAATTAATTGGTCTGCAAGATCAAAAAATCTGGATTGAGATTTCTAACACCAAAGCAGTACAGCTCGGTATTCCGGTGACTGCGATTCAAGAGGCCTTACAAAAGCAAAATAGTATGGCAAGTGCTGGCTTTTTTGAAACAGGCACAGACCGTATTCAGATTCGGGTAAGTGGTCATTTACAAAACATTGATGAAATTAAGAAAATGCCTTTACTGGTAGGCGATAAAACTATTCAACTCGGAGATGTTGCTGATGTCTACCGTGGTTTTAGTCAGCCTGCTCAGCCACGTATGCGTTTCATGGGTGAAAATGGTATTGGTATTGCTCTATCGATGCGTAAGGGTGGTGACATTATTGCCTTAGGTAAAAATCTAGACACAGAATTTGCCCAATTGCAAAAGACACTACCTTTAGGTATGAAACTCCAAAAAGTTTCTGACCAACCTGTAGCAGTACAACGTAGTATTCAGGAGTTTATAAAGGTGCTCGCTGAAGCAGTTATTATTGTCTTGTTAGTGAGTTTTTTCTCTTTAGGTTTCCGTACAGGATTGGTTGTCGCTTTTTCTATTCCTTTAGTTTTAGCAATGACCTTTGCGGGTATGAGTCTATTCGATGTCGGCCTGCATAAGATTTCACTGGGTGCCTTGATTCTGGCGCTAGGTCTGTTGGTCGATGACGCCATTATTGCCGTAGAGATGATGGCAATTAAGATGGAGCAGGGTTATAGCCGGATTAAAGCCGCCGGATTTGCGTGGAAAACAACAGCATTTCCGATGCTCACTGGAACACTGATTACTGCGGCTGGTTTCTTACCGATCGCTACGGCTCAGTCTGGTACAGGTGAATACACTCGCTCTATCTTTCAGGTGGTGACGATTGCCTTATTAGTCTCTTGGGTCGCGGCAGTTTTATTCGTACCTTATTTAGGTGAAAAGCTATTACCCGACTTTACCAAAATAGGCCATCAGGCCCCTTGGTATGTCCGTTTATGGGCAAGATTAACCAAAAAACCGCAACCGCAAACTGTGGCCATTTCACAGGACCATCACTACGATCCTTATCAATCTAGCTTCTATTTACGTTTTAGAAAGATGGTCGAGTTTTGTGTGACTTACCGTAAAACCGTAATTGCGACTACGGTGGGTATTTTTGTGCTATCTGTGCTGATGTTTAAGATCGTTCCTCAGCAGTTTTTCCCACCTTCGAACCGTGCCGAGATTTTAGTTGATTTAAAACTTGAAGAAGGCGCTTCTTTAACAGCGACCGAACAAGCTGTGAAAAAGGTTGAAAAGTTCCTGTCTAAACAAAAAGGTATTGATAACTATGTGGCCTATGTCGGTACAGGCTCCCCACGTTTTTACTTACCTTTAGATCAGCAACTGCCACAAGCCAGCTTTGCGCAGTTTGTTGTACTCGCATCATCACTTGATGATCGTGATGAAATTCGTCGCTCGTTAGAAACACAAATTAAGCAATTACTTCCGCAAGTTCGTACTCGCGTGTCATTACTGGAAAATGGCCCACCTGTTGGTTATCCGTTGCAATATCGTGTGTCGGGTGAAGATCAAAATCTGGTACGTCAAGAGGCACAGAAAGTCGCTAAACTGATGAGCGAAAACCCAAATACGACCAATGTACATTTAGATTGGGGTGAGCCGAGTAAGATTATTTCAATTCAAATTGACCAAGATCGTGCTCGACAAATGGGTGTCTCTAGTCTGGATTTGGCGAACTTCATTAATGCATCAATTACAGGTAGTGCGATTGAGCAATATCGTGAAAAGCGTGAACTCATTGAAATCCGTTTACGTGGTGATCAGAGCGAGCGAGTTGAAGTAGCTTCACTGGCAAGTTTAGCTGTCCCAACGACCAATGGAACGACTGTGCCTTTAGCCCAGATTGCTAAAATTGAGTATAAGTTTGAGGATGGCTTAATCTGGCATCGTAACCGCTTACCAACAATTACCGTACGTGCAGACGTTCGATCTCAACTACAGCCCGCTACAGTGGTGGGAGAGTTAGCTGAATCAATGGATAAGTTACGTGCTGAATTACCAAGTGGCTATCTTGTTGAAGTGGGTGGAACCGTAGAAGAGTCTGCACGTGGGCAAAATTCTGTGAATGCTGGTATGCCACTGTTTTTAGCAGTTGTCATGACATTACTGATGATTCAGCTTAAGAGCTTATCTCGCGCAACCATTGTGTTGTTAACAGCTCCACTAGGTTTAATTGGTGTGGTTTTATTCTTACTGTTATTTAACAAACCATTTGGGTTTGTGGCCATGTTAGGCACAATTGCACTCTCTGGCATGATCATGCGTAACTCGCTTATCTTGATTGATCAAATTGAACAAGACAGGCAAGCAGGTCATTCAACATGGGAAGCGATTATTGAGGCGACAGTGCGTCGATTCCGTCCGATTATTTTGACTGCATTAGCTGCGGTTTTGGCCATGATTCCACTTTCTCGGAGTATTTTCTTTGGTCCGATGGCAGTTGCGATCATGGGTGGATTGATTGTTGCCACGTTACTGACATTATTTTTCTTACCTGCACTCTACGCAGCGTGGTTTAAGGTGAAAAAAACCGCATAAAATACATAAATTTTTTGTGAATAAAGGTGCGAAATATTGAAAACTCCAATATAGTAGCACCTGTCTTTACACAAAAAATACAGGATTATTTCACTGCATAAAAAATAGGCAAATGCAGTGAATTGAGGTGAAATACAGATGGGGCAAGACCATATCCAACAGCATCGCCGTTATATTGTAATTTCTTATGCGTTCATGTTTCTTGCATTGTTTACAGTTATTTTTGCAGCCTTTGCTTATTTGGTTGCTCGCAAAGTAGCAGTTGTAGATAATGCGGAAGTTTGGATTCATGCGCATGCACTATGGATTATGCGAAACGGGATTCTATTTCTTTGTATGGCAATTTTTGCTGCGGTCTGGTTTATTCCGCTCTTCTTTTTTGCATGGGACAGTAATCTTTGGGTAACTGCCTCTACGGTTGCTGGTGTGGTATTTAGCGCGATTGCGTGGTTATTTCTATTAAATGCATGGTTAAAAGGCTTGTCTAAATATTTAAAAAATAAGGCAGTTTTTTAATATATCTATTTTTTAAACATTTTCCCCTTGTAAATTCGGCTAAAGCCCCCCATTTAGTCGGCAATAGAGTATTGATAAAATTCCGTGAGGAGCACCGCCAAAAATGGCTAAACGTGATTATTATGAGGTTTTAGGCGTTTCAAAAACCGCAAGTGATGATGAGATCAAAAAAGCCTACCGTAAATTGGCGATGAAATATCATCCTGATAGAAACCCTGACAATGCCGAAGCTGAAGAGAAATTTAAAGAAGCTGCTGAAGCTTATGAAGTTTTATCGGACAGCGAAAAGCGTAGCATGTACGATCGCATGGATCATAATGCGTTCGAAGGTGGCTTTGGCGGCGGTGGTGGCGGCTTTGGCGGATTTAGTGCAGAAGATATTTTTAGCCAGTTCGGTGATATCTTCGGTGGTGCATTCGGTGGTGGTGGACGTCAACAGCGTCAACGTCGCGGATCAGATTTACGCTATGTAATGGAACTTACCCTTGAAGAAGCTGTAAAAGGGGTGAAAAAAACCATTACCTTTACTGCTCCTGCACCATGTGATGTGTGTGATGGTAAAGGTTCAAAAAATCCAAAAGATGTTGAAACTTGTAAAACTTGTCATGGTTCAGGACAAGTGCGTATGCAGCAAGGTTTCTTCTCTGTACAACAAACATGTGGTACTTGTCGTGGCCAAGGTAAAATTATTAAAAACCCTTGTCAGGCATGTCATGGTTCAGGTGTGGCTGATCGCCAGCAAACGTTGGAAGTTACAATTCCAGCGGGTGTGGATAATGGTGACCGCGTACGTTTGAGTGGCAAAGGCGAAGCAATTCGTGATGGTCAATCAGGTGACTTGTACGTTGAAGTGGTTGTTCGCGAACACGAAATTTTCCAACGTGATGGTGCCGACCTTTATATGGATGTACCAGTTAGCATTGCTGATGCTGCACTTGGTAAAGAAATTGAAATTCCAACATTGGAAGGTCGTGTTAGCTTGAAGATTCCTGAGGGAACTCAAACAGGTAAATTATTCCGTTTACGTGGTAAAGGCGTTCGTCCAGTACGTAGCAGCATGGTGGGTGATTTACTCTGCCGTATTGTGATAGAAACACCGGTGAACTTGAATGCTCGCCAACGTGAATTACTTAAAGAGTTGCAAGCTTCTTTTGATGGCGAAGACAGTGCTTCTTCACCAAAGAAAAAATCATTCTTTGATCGTTTGTTTGATTAATGCTTGATTAGATAAGAAATTAAAAAGAAGGCGGATATTGATAAAATATCCGCCTTTTTATTGCGCTGATTCATCTTATTATTTTTATTCTGCTTAAAAGAAAATTACTTCTGCTTATTCTGTAGGGTGAGCAACATCAATGTCGTCAACACTTACAGTAGGTTCACTAGCAGCAAGAGTAGGCGCATTTTCGATAACTGGTGCGGCTACTGCTTCTGCCTGTACAGCTACTTTTGGTATTTCTGCCGTTGTTTCGCCAATAATCGGGTCAATATCTTCAACTTTAACGTTGGTATTAGCCTCGCTTGCTATGCTAATTTGAGCTGTAGGCGTTGCTGTTTGAGTATTTACGTTAGTTGTAATGCGTGCTTTAGATAAGCTTTCTAATGTGTCTCCTGGCTGGATTGCAGGCTCTGCAAATGCCACTGAACTCATAATCCCCATCATCGCTGTTAAGCCAATAATTCTCGAATGCATGCTGAACTCCTTATAGTCATCTTTTTTCATTCGTGGCTGAGTAGTGTGCAGATCAATTCTTTAACTTTTGTGAAAACAGATTAAATTTCAGCTGATCTTAAAAAATAATTTTTACTTTTTATCGTGAGCAAAGAGTTTTGATATAGTAGACAAATTACGTAAAACAGAAGATTGAGAAGGATTATGTCAGCAGCTCCACGCATTGGTGTTTTAGGTGCAGGCGGTCGTATGGGCCGTACGCTTATTCAAGCAGTTCAACAGGCAGGCTATCAATTGGCTGCTGCGGTAGAGCGTCCAGAAAGTAGTTTGGTCGGCACTGACGCAGGTGAGCTTGCTGGTATTGGTTCAGTGGGTGTGAAGGTTTCAGGAAGTTTGGCAGAGATTCTGAAAGACTGCGACGTAATTATTGATTTTACCGCACCAGTTGCGACTGCTCAGCATTTGAAGCTTTGCCGTGAAGCTGGGGTTGCTATGGTCATTGGCACAACAGGTATGTCAGATGAGCAAAAAGCTGAGTTAGACGAAGTTGCCACTCATACACCTGTGGTTTACGCTGCGAACTATTCAGTAGGTGTAAATGTATCAATCAAGTTACTTGAGCTTGCAGCAAAAGTATTTGGCGATACAGTAGATATTGAAGTGATTGAAGCTCATCACCGCCATAAAGTAGATGCGCCATCAGGTACAGCGTTAATGATGGGTGAAGCGATTGCAGATACTTTAGGCCGTAACTTAAAAGAAGTTGCTGTTTATGGACGTGAAGGGCATACAGGCCCACGTGATCGTCAAACGATTGGTTTTGAAACCATTCGTGGTGGTGATATTGTTGGCGAACACACTGTTATGTTCATTGGTGAAGGTGAGCGTGTTGAAGTGACGCATAAAGCAACTAACCGTATGAACTTTGCTGCTGGTGCAGTGCGAGCTGCGGCATGGGTTGTGGGCCGTGAAGCGCGTAAATATGACATGAAAGATGTTTTAGGATTGAACGACGTACAGGTTTAAAACCCTGTACGTATTCCATGTGTAGCGAGAAAAAAAAGATAGAGCAGAACATGAATAAAAAACAAATTGCCCTGACCACTCTTCTTTGTTTAAGTAGCCTCTGGACGGGGGCTGCTTCTACAGAAAAAGCTAAATTAAGCTTAGACCGCAATAATATTAAAGTCTGGACCTATCAGAAGACTGATAATCCAGTCTTTCAATATAAAGCAGAAACGACATTTGATGTGCCACTTGAACGCGCTGTCGCCGTGATTTTAGATGTAAATCGTGCCGATCAGTGGGTGCCTTATATGGGCAAGGTTCAGATGCTGTCTCAGGATGAGAAAAAAGGTGAATTCACACTCTACATGGTGTTGGATTTTCCGTTTCCTTTGAAAGATCGTGATGTCGTTGTAAAAGGTAAAATGAGTAAGGCCGCAAATGGCCTTGTGACAATTAAAAATACTGCAATTAGCGGAAATTATCCGATACAACCCGATGTGGTGCGCTTAACACGCTATGAAGGTGATTGGACATTCCAGAAACTTGCAAATAATAAGGTGAAAGTAACCACCAGTGGCTATGCTGATCCTGCTGGTGCAATTCCATTAAGTTTTGTGAATATGTTTGTTCAACAGCAACCTTACCAGATGTTGCTTAAAATGAAGCGTGAAGTGACCAGTCCGATTTATGAACAACCGAAATTACCAGAAATTTTAAAATAAATAACTTTAAAAAAAGCGCCTGAGATCAGGCGCTTTTTTTATTAATCTGAACATTGTTGTAAAGCTGGGGCAGGGCTGCTCTCGCGTTTGATTTGGAATAAAACCAATAACAAAGCTAACCCAGCCAGTAATGCACCAGCAAATGATACTGCGCTATAACCCCAACCTAAATCGAGTACTAACGCGCCTGCTGCTGCTCCTACTGCGTTACCTAGGTTAAATGCACCGATATTTACTGAAGAGGCAAGCCCTGGTGCTTCGTGAGCGACGGACATTACACGCATTTGTAATGGAGGCACTAAAGCAAAGGTTGCTGCACCCCAGATCACTAAAGCAATGGCTGCACCAATCTGACTTTGTGCAAGAATCGGGAAAGTCACCATCATTACAATCAACAGAACCAAGAAACCAATCAGGGTTTTGTTGATGGACAAATCTGCAAAACGTCCACCTAAATGGTTACCAATCGAGAAACCGACACCAATTAACATCAGCATAAAAGTAATGAAGGTAGGTGAAGCATGGGTAAACTCAGCCAAACTTGGCGCAATATAGGTATAGAGCGTAAACATTGCACCCGCACCGAGTACGGTGGTGAGCAACGCAAGTATTACAGGAGTGCGCGTTAACACTTTCAACTCAGCTTTCACGTTTGGTTTTTGGGCAACCATACCTTGTGGGAGGGCTTTCCATAAAGCGAGCATGGTAATGACACCGAGCAACGAAATCGCAAGGAAAGACATACGCCAGCCAATGTTTTGCCCAACCCATGTTGCCAAAGGCACGCCACCGATATTGGCAATAGTTAGGCCCATAAACATGGTTGCTACAGCACTGGCCTGTTTATGTGCGGGCACAATACTCGCTGCTACAACTGAACCTATCCCGAAGAACGCACCGTGATTCAAGCTTGTGATGAGACGAGCACCTAATAAGCTCATGTAGCTTGGTGAAAATGCTGCAAGCAGGTTACCTACTGTAAAGATCGCCATGAGAAAAATAAGTGCATTACGTCGTGCAAAACCACCAAACCAGAGGGTCATAAATGGCGCACCTAGCATTACGCCAAGTGCATAACCCGTAATTAACATTCCAGCCGTTGGAATTGAAATTCCTAAATCATTAGCGATATTCGGCAACAATCCCATTGGTGAGAATTCAGTGGTGCCAATGGCAAAGGCACCAATAGCCAATGCCAATAACGAGAACGCCATATTTGATTGAGTGTTCATGAGTTTAGTCCCAAACTGGTGCCCATGGCTCTGGGCTAACTTCACGACTGTTACGATCAAGTTCGGCAATCATTTGCATTTCAGCTGAAGTTAACTCGATATCCTGTGCTTTTAAATTGCTCATCAGGTTTTCACGTTTAGTCGAAGATGGAATGACTGCAAAACCACGTTGCAATGCCCATGCCAGTGTAATTTGTGCTGTTGTTGCTTGATGAGCTGCTGCAATTTTAGCTAGAACTGGGTCTTGAAGCACTTTGCCGTACGCAAGCGTCATATATGAAGTGACATCAATATTCTTCTCTTGTAAGAAGTTCACAAGTTTGTGGTTTTGAAGATAAGGGCTTAGCTCAATCTGATTAATTGCAATATGTTCTGCACGAATTGTGTCAATTGCTTGTTGGGTAAGCTCAATATTGAAGTTTGAGATACCAATTTGTTTAGTAAGGCCTTGTTGCTTTGCCTCAAGTAAAAGCTGCATGATTTCAGGAATCGAAACGCCTAAGTCTGGTGCTGGCCAGTGAATCAACGTTAAATCGACATGGTCAGTACGAAGCTTTTGTAAGCTCTCTTTTAAGCTTGGAATAAATTTATCTTGAGCAAAATTATCTACCCAGATTTTTGTGGTTAAAAATAAGTCCTGACGTGATACACCGCTTTCAGCGATCGCTTGACCAATCGCTGCTTCATTGTCATAAATTTGAGCAGTATCAATTGCACGGTAACCTACATCTAAAGCATTTTTAACCGAATCAATCACCACTTGTTCTTTTAGGCGGAAAGTTCCTAGGCCAAAACGTGGGATATTCATGTGTTCACCTGAATTTAAATAATTGTTTAACTTGAGGTGCATTTTGCTCGGATTATTGTTGCGAAAAAATAGATGAATAAGCAAAATATCTTTGATGATTAGTCAATAATAGAATAAGCCATGAAATCAACAATTGAAGAACTTGTTGCCTTTATCACAATTATTGATACAGGTTCATTTGTAGCTGCCGCAGAACATTTAAAACAAACGCCTTCAGGGGTAAGCCGTTCTTTAACACGCTTAGAGACTAAGTTAGATGTAACCTTGTTAGAGCGAACGACACGTAAGTTGAAATTGACTCAAGAAGGGCAACAGTTTCTGGTAAAGGCCCGTAAAATCTTAAATGAGCTTAATGCAGCTGAAGAAGAACTACAAAAATCTGATCAGGGTACGGCAGGACTCATTCGTATTGATTCGGCTACTCCGTTTGTTTTACACGTGATTGCACCATTAATGCATAAGTTTCGTGAGTGCTATCCAGATATTGAAATTGAATTAAATAGCAATGATCAGGTGATTGACTTGCTGCAACATAAAACGGATGTGGCATTTCGATTTGGGGAGCTTAATGATTCGAGTCTTCATGCCAAACTAGTTTGTAAAAGTCGCTTATTTATTGTTGCGAGTCCAGAATATTTAGCGATTAAGGGCACTCCAACACAACCAGAAGAACTCGAACAACATGATCTGATTGGTTTTACCAGACCTGCCTATATTAATAGCTGGCCGATTAAAGTCGGCGATGAATATTTTTTCGCACAAGCAAAAATTAAAGCTTCCAGTGGAGAGACGGTACGTCAACTCGCCATTAGAGGTCATGGCATTGCACGGCTATCTGAATTTGAAGTTTGGAAAGATATTGAAGAAGGGCGATTGATTGCATTATTTGAAGATCAAATTGAACATCAATATCAAAGCATCCATGCTGTGTATTATCAACAAGAGCATCTACCAAAACGAATCCGTTTATTCATTGAGTTTTTGGCAGAACAGTTAAAAGATGGTTTTAAAAACGCTCTCTAAAAGTAGCATAGCCATCAGTTGGAAAATGAACTTCTAGAAGTGGAGTGGTTTGTCCTTCTGATGAATGCTGGGCCAGAAAATAGCTTTTTTGCTGTTGGCGGCAACTAAAATATAATTTGGAATAGGTCGAGTTCACCATCACAACTTCATTTGAGCTATTACGTTTATATTGATAATGAGAAATCGTACTGGCCTCATCATCAGTGCGCTGCTCCAATTTGTAGTCTTGTTGATTGGTCATTTTTAAATAACCCTCAATCAGACTTTGGCAAACTGTATGTCTGTACTGTTCGTTTTTTGGTTGAGGTTGGCAACCTGCTAAAACAATAGTAAATAACAATATAGCTTTTAATTTCATGATCTTGCTACTCTTTGAGTTGATTTATATAGCGTAAAGGTGTTCTATAAACCAGTACAGATACAGAAATTTTTAAAAAAGCAGCACAGAATGACTTTCCAATATCAGGTTCTCGCCAATCAATTAGCACATCGTATTTATCAAGATGAGCTCAAGCCCCATCAGAAGCTGATTTCGTTACGAGATTTTGCTCGTCAGCACACTATTAGCTTAAGCACGGCAAAAAGTTGTTATGAATTGCTCGAGGCGAGGGGACTCATTTATGTAAAGCCGAAATCGGGTTACTTTGTGGTTGCCAGAACCCAATCTAGTCCTATTCCTGATAGCCCCGATTTTTTGTCTTTACCTCGGCAAGTCTCAAATCTGGAGTTGCATAACCAAATTCAAGAAGCCGCCTTACAAAGCCATCTGGTACCATTAGGCTCGATTCAGTTAACGCCTCATTTTATTCCGGTGGAAGGCTTACGCCGTTCTATTCAACGTGCTTTAAAAAATTGTCAGCCACAAGACTTTCTCTACTGTAATAAACAAGGACATGAGCAATTAAGAAAAGCGCTTTCTGATCATTGGCGTGAAGACGGCATCTTCATCGCAGCAGAAGATATTTTCATTACCAATGGTTGTATACCTGCTTTGTCGTTAGTCATTCAGCATCTAACAGAAGTAGGCGATAGTATTTTGATCCCGACGCCTACTTTTAATGGGCAGCTACAGCTTTTAGCAAGTTTAAAACGGCAGATTATTGAAATTCCTGCGCATCATCGTGGCATTGATCTTGAGCGCTTAGAATCATTAATGCAGCAGGGTTTGGCTAAGGTTTGCCTGATGACAGCCAACTATCAAAACCCTTTAGGTTATTGTTTAAGTAATGCAGAAAAACAAAAGATTGCTGAATTAGCTGCAAAATATCAGTGCTTTATTATTGAAGACGATATTTTTGGTGAATGTGGTTACAGTAATGAACGCCCGCTACCGATTCGCTATTGGGACCGAGAAGGTTATGTCATTTGGTGTGGGTCGGTTTCTAAGTCGCTATCGAGCGCGTATAGGGTAGGGTGGTTTTGTCTAAGTGCAAAGCTACAGCATTTAAGACTTGAGCTACTGGCAAGTAATATTGGCGTAAATACACCGCTACAATTAGGTCTGGCAGATTTTATTTATAGCCGTGGTTATCGAGAACATTTAGAGCAGCTACGGCCAAATCTGATGCGACAGGTCGAACAATATCGCAGTTGTATTTTAAGAGCCTTTGACGGCCTTCCAATTGCATTGAGTCAGCCAGAAGGGGGCTATGCACTTTGGATACAATTACCAAAGGAGGTAGATACCTTAGCGCTTTATTACACTGCGAAAGCCGAAGGAATTACTGTGGTTCCCGGTCATGTTTTTGGTGAGGATGAACGATATCGACATTTCATTCGGTTAAACGCGGGTCATGAATTAACAGCAGATGTCCGCCAAGCAATTAGTGACTTGGCGGAATGGTCGCGACAACAGATGAAAACAGTAAATTAGTTTTATTCTGCAAAGTCTGCTTTAAGCACAATACGGTAACGGGCCTGACCTGAGTGTAAACGTTCAATTGCTTCATTAAGCTCTGACATTGGAAACAGCTCAATTTGAGGGGCAATTTTTTTGCGTGCAGCAAACTTTAACAGTTGTCGCAGTGCAGCAGGTGAACCTGTAGGGGAGCCTGTTACTGACTTAGCACCACCAATAAGTGAACCTACAGAAACAGGAACGGGTTCAAGCGTAAGACCTAAGAAATGTAAGGTTCCGTTTGGTGCCAGTGTTGCAATAAAAGCAGGCCAATTTAGAGTCACATTTACGGTACTCAGCAATAAATCGAATTTACCTTTTTGAGCTTTTACAGCCTCTGTATCGCGGCTATTCACCACATGATCGGCGCCCATTGCTTTGAGCTCTTCCGTTTTGTCAGGATTAGAACTAAATGCTGTGATTTCACAGCCCCAAGCTTTAAGTAGCTTAATGGCCATATGACCTAAACCGCCAATCCCAATCACACCTACATGGTGTGTTGCCTGAATTTTGTGTTTGAGTAGCGGATCAAAAACAGTAATTCCGCCACAAAGTAAAGGACCTGCGCTTTCTGGGTCTAAATCATCGGGGAGGGGAATAATCCACTGCCAGCCTGCACGTACTTTATCGGCAAAACCACCAGCATGCCCGACGATGGTTGCAACATTTTCACCCGTACAAAGGACTTGCTGACCACCAATACATTCATCACATGCTTGGCAGCTCTCCGCTGTCCAGCCAATGCCCACACGTTGCCCGATTTGTAAACCTTTGGCTTCTGAGCCTAAAGCAACAATTCGTCCAATAATTTCATGGCCTGCAACAACAGGGTACACAGTTGAACGCCATTCATTGTTTAGAACAGAAATATCAGAATGGCATAAACCACAGTATTCAACTTTTACTTCAACCTGATGCGGTTGTAATTCATCTGCATCAAATTGGTAAGGAACCAGTTTTTCACCTGCCTGCATAGCGGCATAAGCTTGAATTGTATTATTGCTCATCGGAAACTCCTTAAGCGGATTTGAACCGTTATGGTGGGTTATGAAGCTTTAAACTGACAATTGTTTTCATGATCATTGACCATGCCCACTGCCTGCATAAAAGCATAACAGGTGGTTGGGCCAACGAATTTGAAGCCATTCTTTTTGAGTGTTTTGGAAAGTTTTACACTGAGTTCGGTTTGTGCTGGTGCCTGACGATAATCTACAACATCGTTTTGTTGAGGGCCCGCATCTACAAATTGCCAAAGCCATGTAGTGACATCACCGACTTGTGCTTTGAGTGCTTGCCAAGCAATTGCATTATCACGAATTGCTTTAAGTTTGCCTAAGTGGCGAATTAAACCCGCATCTGATAATTTTAGTTCTAAAAAGTCATCTGTGAATGAAGCGATATCTGCAATTGGGTGATTAAAGAAGTGCTCTCGGTAACTTTCTCTTTTTTTGAGTACGGTTATCCAAGATAAGCCAGCTTGTTGACCTTCCAGACAAAGCATCTCAAATAATCGTGCTTCATCATGTTCTGGTTTGCCCCATTCTTCATCATGATAGGCAATGTAGAGGGGATCAGTGGAACACCATCCGCAGCGTTGAGTTTTCATGATGATGCTCCTTATATTTATCTTAGAATTTTAAAGTTTAAATAACACCCATTCATTTGGGCGCGTATCCCAATAATACAGTTCAGCTTGAGTTAAGTCTTCAAACTTTAGCCAAAAGTCTTTCCCTACTTTATCTGAAAAACCAGTACTGATTAGCAGGGCATCGTCGCTGATTTCCATGATCCAGCCTTGATAGCTATTGCCATTTAAAATGATCTTTTGCTGATTGCCTGACTCGGCAAACTCTACTAAGCGATTGATCAGCGCTTCCGACATACAATGTTCCTAGCGTAAATAAGAATAAGGGTTAACAGCACCACGTCCTTTACCATCTAGATAAAGACCATAATGCAAATGAGGTGAAGTATAACGTGCATTGCCCGTGTTGCCGACATAGCCGATCAGGTCACCTTTTTTGACATAGTCACCGACATTTAGTCCACGTTTGTGACCATCAAGGTGAGCATAATAATGCCATGTTCCTGCTGGACCTAAAATCCAGATGACTTTACCACCGAGATTGTTATTGCGAAGATCTGCAACAAGTCCTTCCGTTGCACTGTAAACTTTGGTTCCACGTGGAGCCAAAATATCAATTCCTTCATGACTACGGCCCTGACTGCGTGCAGCTCCCCACGTATCTTTTAACTCATCTCGGTTGACACCTTTCACAGGTACAGGAAGTCGATTTGCGAGTTGCATACTTTTAAGCTTGCTGACTTGAGCTGGTGGGAGTGGGGCTGGTTTTTTAGGTGCACTGGCACAGGCAGCCAATAGAAGAATTAAAAAACCAAGTGAGAAATGAGAAACAAAACGTCGCACAAAATACTCCCTGTCACTGCCATATCAAAATTATTTTACTCAATATGTCATGAACGGCTTGTCGAGATCAATTTTTTCATTGCTGTTGGAACGCCCTTGGCAACAGCTTGTTCTGGACTAAGCCATTGTCCTTCGAGTTCAATTGCCAGATGTTCTTTTTGATCAGGTTCCACGTGGAACGTGTGAGCGTTAAGTAACCATGTAAAATGAGTAAAACTATGACTGATCTGAAAGGTTTGCGTCTGAGGTTGCAATTTAAATTGCTGACTTAAGCTAAGACGTTCGTGTTCAATTTCTAAAATGGGTAAACAGAATAAACCACCCCATAAACCATGAGATTGTCGTTGTTGCCAGAACCATTCATCTTCACACTGAATGATAAGAACATCTGCTGTTCTAACGGGTGGTGTTTTTTTAGGTTTTTTAAATGGGAGTTCTTGTTCTAGGCCTTGTTGGTAAGCTTGGCAATGTGCTTGCATTGGACAATATAAACAGAGTGGTTTTTTAGGCGTACAAATGGTCGCACCTAGGTCCATAATTGCTTGAGTGTAGTCATGGTTACGCTGGGTTGGGCAAAGCGCTTCAGCTAGTTTCCACATTTCACGTTCATGTTGGGGTTTACTTAAATCATCCTCAATAGCAAAGAAACGGGCTAAGACACGTTTCACGTTGCCATCCATAATCACGCCATACTGACGTAAACCCAAAGACATGAGCGCACCTGCGGTAGAGCGGCCAATGCCGGGTAATGCAATCCATTCTTCTAGCGTTTCAGGAAATTTTCCCTGCTGAGTTACAAGACCTGCGGCCTTGTGCAAATTACGAGCACGAGCGTAATAACCCAGACCTGCCCAATAAGGTGCTACTTCATCCCAAGTTGCATGACCTAAAGCTTCTACAGTCGGGAAGCGCTCCATAAAGCGGTCGAAATATTGCAGAACTGTTTTAACTTGAGTCTGCTGCAACATAATTTCAGAAACCCAAACTTTGTATGGATCATCTGCGACTTGCCACGGCAAATCATGACGACCATGTTGATCGAACCAGTTTAAGAGGGCATCAGAAAAAGAAAAGTCGGGCATGAACAGCTAAAGAAGAAAAGTAAGAGTTAAATTATAGCTGAAATTTGTGGGGAGATTTTGTTTAAAGCAGGTGAAGTACAAGTACCAGTTAAAACAGAGATGACCTTAAAAAGCGTGATCTCTGTTTCAATAATAAAAAAGGATTAATCCTTTTGTACACCCCAACGCTGATCAAGTTTCAACGGCTGGTTTTTGTAGTACGGAATGACATGAATGTGGAAATGATCTGAATTTTGTCCGAACACTTCACCATCATTGAAGCTAATATGGAAACCGTCTGGTTGATGGCGAAGCTGCGTTTCGTGGCGTGCAATTTCAAGAAGTGTAAGCAGGCCTTGATGCTCTTTAGACGTAATGTCAAAAAAAGAACGAACATGGCGTAGTGGTGTTACCACACAGTGGCCTTTAGATAGCGGATTAGAATCAGGTAAAATTACAGCAAATTCATTCTTATCAATGATGTCATATTCATCAAATTCGCAATACGGACATTTCTTGTCAGTCATTGTTGTATCCTCTCATGTTATTCCATTAAACCCCGAGTGCGGGAAATAAGACTAGGCTTTGCTCTAGCTCAACGGGAGTATAGTTATTGAAGTATGGTTTAAAAAATACAGTAAAAATATTGCAAAGTCATAAACATTTAAGGGAGCAAATGCAAATAAACAATTTGCTCCAAATTCGCTTCTTTTATTTTAAAGTACGTTCTAATAAAGCGTACATTTTAGCAAGGCCTTGTTTTTCCGCTTCGCTATTGTAGCCAAGGTCTACACCGTTCGCTTTAGCTCTTTCATCTGCAAGCGGGTTACTAAAGCCATGTTTAGCACCTTCTAAAACCACTACCTCGTGTTTCACCTCAGCAGCTTGCATCTCTTTTTCAAAATTAGCAACATCTTCTAAGGTGACCATACTGTCTAATTCACCATGAAGAACTAAAATTTCACCTTGAATGTTGCCTTTTTGAGCAGGTGCCTTAGGTGTTAGCGTGCCATGGAATGTTGCAACTGCTTTCAGTGGAGCACCTGAGCGAGCAAGGTCTAACACGACTTTACCACCATAACAAAAGCCAATTGCAGCCAGTTTTTCACCGTTTACTTCTGGTTGGGCCGCAAGAGTTTGAAGTCCAGCATTTGCGCGAGTGGTGACAGTGTCTAATTCTTCAAATGTCTGCATCATCCATTCATAGGCTTGAGCTGCAGTAGTTGTGACTTTTTTATCACCATACATGTCAATTGCAAGCGCAGCATAACCATGTTCAGCAAGCTCACGTGCACGTTGTTCGGTATATTCGTTACGGCCCCACCATTCAGGAGCAACAATCACACCCGCAACAGGTGTTTCACTATCTGGAGCAGCAAAGTAACCAATTAAATGGCTGCCATCTGGTGCAGTATATTGAATTTCACGGGTTTTAATTGCTGTACTCATAACCTTAATCCTGAAATTTAAAGAGATTTAAACACGCTTGATTAAAGCATAAAAAAATAAAGTAATATAAATAACTATGTAAGAATCTACATCAAAAGAAAAAGTTAGAAAGTTTTTTGCAATAAAAAAAGAAGGAAACTGGTTCCTTCTTTTTTATATATGGTCATGATTAAATTAAGTCCTGCCTCGCGAAATGAACCCAATTACAGCAAGAATTACAGCTATAACTAATAAAATCACGGCAAAGTCTTTAGATAACCCTGCAACACCACCAAACCCTAATAGACTGGCAATGAGTGCAATCACTGCAAAAATTATTGCCCAACGGAACATATGCTGTCCTCCTACTTATTTTTCATTGTCCTTTAACTATATAGGGTGTTTTTTGCACTGAATGTGTCGTTTATGTGGTTGAAATGTATATTAAACAATCATTTTGTGATGCTAAAAATAAAGCTTCTTTTCTTAAGATAGGGCACTTCAATGTTATACTGATGCATTACTTTATCTGTTCAGCCGTTAAAAAAACTTATGTCTACCGAGACCTCACTTCGTCCATTGTTTTGGAAAAACTATCCGCTAGAGCAACTGACTCAAATTGAGTGGGAGGCTTTATGTGACGGGTGTGGTTTATGCTGTCTGGTAAAGCTAGAAGATGAAGATACCCATGAGGTGGCTTATACTAAAGTGGCTTGTAAGTTACTTGATTGCAGTACGAGTCGTTGCTCGGACTATTCCAATCGTCAACAACAAGTGCCTGATTGCTTACAATTAACGGTAGAGTCTTTAAAAACAATTCACTGGTTGCCATCAAGCTGTGCCTATAAACGTTTGAATGAAGGCAAAAATTTACCTTCTTGGCACTATTTAAATACAGGTTCTCGACAAAGCGTTATGAATGCGAAAAAGTCGGTTGCAGGACGTTGTATTTCTGAAGTTGATGTCCATGAAGATGATCTTGAAGATTATGTTGTACGTTGGGTACGTTAAACAGATCTGCATGGTATTTCTAATTACAGCGTATAATAAAGTAACACTTTTATCGTAAATTTTTTGCTCATCTCCGTTATATAACAATAAAAACAAAAGGAGATAAAAAATGATGAGACGACTAGCAGCCCCGTTATTATGTAGTAGCTTTTTTTTGTTAATGGCTTGTGGTTCTAATAATACCAATTCAAAAAATCTTGAACAAAAAACCTCTGCTAAAACAGAACAATCTAATTCAGTCAAACAATCTTATCAGGTTGAAACTGTTTCACATTTTGATGAGCCTTGGGCAATAACAAGTTTGCCAGATCAGCGTTTATTAGTGACGGAGCGCCAAGGTAAATTAAAAATTTTTAATCCTAAAAATAAGCAAATGCTGGATGTTTCAGGAATACCTCCAGTGAGTTATGGCGGGCAAGGTGGTTTGGGTGATGTAGCTTTACATCCTAACTTTGCGAAGAACCACTGGATTTATCTGAGCTATGCAACCAAAGGACAAGGTGGGTATGGTGCAGCCATCTCACGTGCAAAATTAGATTTATCCAACCCTAATCAGCCAAAACTTACAGATGTGAAGCAGATCTGGCAGCAAGTACCCAAAGTTTCAGGACAAGGCCATTACGGACATCGCATGGTTTTTGGGGCAGATGGAAAACTTTGGGTGAGTTCAGGCGAACGACAAAAGTTTGACCCTGCCCAAAACATGAAAAGTAACTTGGGTAAAATCTTGCGTTTAAGTGATGACGGCTCAGCGGTCACAGGTAACCCTTTTTATCAGCAAGGCGAGGTAACTGCTGAAATATGGTCACTTGGACATCGTAATCCGTTAGGAATGGCGTTTGACCGCCAAGGACAGCTATGGGTCGTTGAAATGGGCCCGAAAGGCGGTGATGAGCTCAATATTATTACCAAAGGCGAAAATTATGGTTATCCAATCGTTTCAAATGGAGATCATTATTCGGGCCAACCTATTCCAGATCATCACACTCATCCAGAGTTTAAAGCGCCTGAAATTGACTGGACTCCTGTAATCTCTCCGTCGAGTTTGATCATTTATCGCGGTCAGCAATTTCCGGCATGGCAAAATAAGGCTTTAATTGGAGGCTTATCTTCCGAAGCGATTATTGTTGTGGATTTACAGCATAAGCCTGTGAAAGAAGTGCAAAGACTAGATATGAAGCAACGTATTCGTGGTTTACATGAAGCACAAGACGGTTCGATTTGGGTCATTGAAGATGGTTCAAAGGCACGCTTACTTAAGCTGAGTAAGAAAGCATCTTAAGGCGATAAAACCGCCTGTAAATAAAGGCCGTGTCTCATAGATTCAAATTGTAGATTTCTGTGAGACACAATAGACTATAGATAAAAGACGATAAAGCTATTTGAAATGTCAGACACCCATATTCCACTTCCCGAACGCCTACGCCCGAGAGACTTGTCTGAAATTATTGGGCAAGATCATTTATTAGGTGAGAATGCACCACTGCGTCAAATGATTGATCAGGGTCATTTACCTTCTATTATTTTTTGGGGACCGCCGGGAGTTGGTAAAACCACGATTGCTTTGCTGTTGGCTCAGGCGATAGACCGACCGTTTGTGAGCTTATCTGCGCTGAATACTGGTGTAAAAGAATTACGTGAAGTCATTGCAGAAAGTGGTGATTTACTAACACCTGTGGTTTTTATTGATGAAATTCATCGTTTTAATAAATCGCAGCAAGATGCTTTATTGGGTGCAGTTGAAAAAGGTAAAATTACCTTAGTTGGAGCGACCACCGAGAACCCGTCTTTTGAGGTGAATAGTGCGCTTTTATCACGCTGTCAGGTTTATACCTTAAACAGCCTAGACAGTGAAGCGATCCAGACTCTCATTAATAATGCACTTCAAGCCGATAAATTTTTAAAAGAACGCTATATTCATATTGAAGAATACGATGCTCTCATTCAATTCGCTGCAGGAGATGCCCGTAAAGCGCTTAATTTACTTGATCTGATTGCCAGTACATTTGAACCAGAGATTGAAAATACCATTACTAATGCGGTTGTGGTGAAAGTAGCACAGCAAAATATTGCACGTTATGACAAATCTGGGGAACAGCATTACGATTTAGTTTCTGCCTTCATTAAATCGATTCGGGGCAGTGATCCAGATGCAACCCTGTATTGGATGGCACGTATGCTCAAAGGCGGCGAAGATCCGGTTTTTATTGCTAGACGTATGTTGATTGCAGCCTCGGAAGACATTGGAAATTCTAACCCAAATGCATTATTACTTGCAGGTGAGTGCTTCCGTTCTGTACAAGCAGTAGGTATGCCTGAAGCTCGAATTATTCTGGGCCAAACAGCGGTTTATTTAGCGACAAGTGCAAAAAGTAATAGTACCTATTTAGCGATTAATAAGGCCTTGGAACTTGCTGATAAGACTGCAAATTTACCTGTGCCTTTACACTTAAGAAATGCACCAACCAAGCTCATGAAACAACAGGGTTATGGAATTAATTATCTCTATCCTCATGATTACCCAGAGCACTTTGTGCTGCAAGACTATTTGCCGCCTGAGTTAAAGGGGACCAAACTCTATGAGTCTGCGAGAAACAAGCGTGAAGTTGAAGGTGAGCGCCTGCAACAACGTAGATGGCAGCAAGAACAGTAATAACCTATTCGTTGTATCAAGCTACACCTAACGATGATCCTGCTGTTCCAGCTCTTCAGTCACCTGACCATAAATCAGTAGCGTGAACACGCCTGTACCACCAATAATATTGCCAATGGTGGTTGGGATCAGGAAAGTAAACAGATATTTATTAATGGAAGCCTCTCCTTGCCAGACGAGATAGGACATTTCGGTAGAGCCGACTACTACATGGGTAAAGTCACCTAGTCCAATCAGGTAAGTCATGAAAAAGATTAACAAGAATTTATTACTGACTGAGGGCAACATCCAGACCAATGCTGCAATTAATAGCCCTGACATAATACCTTTGAGCATATTCTGGGTTGCAGAAAAGGAACCTACATGATGGGCTAGCTCATCGAGTGCTTGGTCAATACCGGGAGTAAACAGGTGAGTAGTTAGGAAAAATAAACTCGCTAAACCTGTTCCAATCACATTGCATAGAATCACAATCCCCCATAAGCGGCCTACTGCTCGTAATTTATCGAAGGTAAAGGGCTTGAATAAAGGTACAACTGTAGTGATGGTATTCTCGGTAAAGAGTTGCATGTGACCCAAAATAGCGATCAGGAACCCAATGGTATAACCGATATTAGTAATTAAATCGGTCCAGATCGCATCAGTCGGGAGATAAGAAGCAATAATCGCTTTAAATACAAATGAAAAACTGATGACCAAACCTGCGGCAATCCCTGAAAAGATCAGCGCAGCCGTCGGGCGATCCAGTTCCTCGGCACCATCGCGGCGGATAATTTCATAGACCAAACGGGGTGACAGCTTCTCATGTTCTTCAACCGCTATTTTTTCACGCCAACTTAAGGTTTGATCGACTTTTTCTTCCTCTACTTTATGATCCATCAGGTTTACTCCTCACTGAATAAATATTTTATATTTCTAATTTTTATTTATTGTTAAGGCAGTGTTCAGGATAAATCCAGTCTATTCCTAACAGCTTTGTGTGTTTTTTTATAAATCGAATGATGCGGCGTAGCAAAGAAGCAAAAATAATGCATGAACAAGAGCAATTAACCCAGATGCAAAGGAGGATTGAGAGCACTTTGTGCTACAAGACGATTTTCTGCCTGAATTAAAGGGAAGCTATGGGTCTGCAAGAAATAAGCATGAAGTGGAAGGTGGGCGCTTGCAAAAAAATAGATGGTAGCCATACTAGCTAAAGGCGTAGGCTCTCAAGGTGCGAATAAGCGCCATATAATCACCTTGAGAAGCCTTGGAAATTACTGATTCAACTTCTGCCTGAGTCCAGCCTTGTTTTAAGGCCGAGCTGCTAAAGTTAGTTAATAACACCAACGGATTTTCACCAAAATGGATTGGATGATTCATTAATCTCTTTTCAAGCTTAGATATTTCCATAGGTCTACCCTGGTTTTAAATTTAATTATTGTGAAGTGCTTAATGTTTTTTTAGATTTTAGTGTTTAAATTTAGGTTTGTGCAAGTGCTAATTTATTTTAATAGACGAATCTGTCTATATTATTTATTTTCTAAAGTACCTAATGTAAAAAAACCGGGCTAAGACCCGGTTTTTCATGAAGTTTGACTGATTAGATGTCAGATAAATCTACGCCTAAACGAGCAGCAACTTCTTCATAAGCTTCAACAACACCGCCTAAACCTTGACGGAAACGGTCTTTGTCGAGTTTCTTCTTAGAGTCTTTATCCCATAGACGGCAGCCGTCTGGAGAGAACTCATCACCAAGCACGATACGGTCATGGAAAACACCGAATTCAAGCTTGAAGTCCACCAAAATCATGTTGCCTTCAGCAAATAATGCTTTTAATACATCGTTTACTTGGTAAGTTAACACTTTCATTTGCTCTAATTGTTCAGCAGTCGCCCAACCTAAAGCAATCGCTTGAGATTCGTTAACCATTGGGTCGCCTAGACCGTCATCTTTATAGAACAATTCAAATGTAGGAGGAGTTAACTCTTTACCTTCTTCTACACCTAAACGACGGCATAGAGAACCAGCTGCGTAGTTACGAATTACACATTCAACAGGAATCATTTGAAGTTTTTTAACAAGCACTTCAGTTGGAGAAAGCAATTTTTCAAAATGCGTTTCAATACCCGCAGCAGCAAGTTTTTCCATGATGAAGGCGTTAAAAAGGTTGTTCACCTTGCCTTTACGATCTAGCTGTTCGATTTTTTCGCCGTTGAACGCAGAGGCATCATCACGAAAGACTAAAATCAGATGGTCGGCATTGTCTGTTTCATATACAGATTTTGCTTTACCAGTATAGAGCAAGGTTTGTTTTAACATGAGGGAACCTTTTTAAAAAAAATGCCTAGTAAACGACTAGGCTGGCCAATTTTGGTAAATCTGGTTTAACACTTCAGCAGCCACATCTGGACTTGCAAAAGTGTTGTCTACATTAAATAGAGCAAGAGTATGACTTGAGCCAACACCAGTCAGCTTAAGCACATAAGTATTGTCATTTACTTTAATCGTCGCCTGATTGCTGTCTTGAGCGATGATGTTGTAATTTAAAGTACTTAATGTCGCTTTGGCGTATTGCCAGATCTCGGTTGTATTCCCATCAATTTTTAACAATGGGTTTTTATTACCGTCGGTCACAAGCTGAGGGCGTCCAAGCGCAGTCGTCGTTTGAGCAGATGCATCTGCTGTTGCGTTGCCGCCCTGTGTTTGTTCAGGGCGTGGCAATGCAAAACGGTTACCACGCTCGTTTTCAAACTTCGGCGCGTGCTCGATAGCGAGCTGGTCTACAGTTGGGGCAGGATACAAAGGTGTCGCTGGTCGTACAGTTGCATCGGCAGGATACTCAAGCGGGGCAAGTTGCTTGGCATTTTTATAATCTAAAGAGTGATTATTAATTGCGAAGCGACCACAACCAGCTAAACTCAAGGCTGAAACTGCAAGGACTAAACCAAGACGTAATTGCATCATAAATTGCTCTTATTAAATAATTCCCGCATCTTTTAGGGCATTGCGGAGAGGTTCGCGATATTGCTCAGCGAGAGGAGTGAGTGGTAAACGAATACCAGTATCAATCAGTCCCATCTCATGTAGTGCCCATTTCACAGGAATTGGGTTTGATTCGCAAAATAGAATATTGTGTAAATTTGCAATCTTATTGTTAATCGTCTTCGCTTGTTGTTCATCTTTGGCAATCGCAACAGCACATACTTCGCTCATGGCTTTAGGTGCAACATTTGCTGTAACAGAGATATTACCATCTGCACCAAGAAGCATAAGTTCCCATGCAGTTTCATCATCACCTGAGTACACAGCCATCTTGCCGTCTAAAGCATCAATTAAAGCTTTACCACGAGGTACATCACCTGTTGCGTCTTTAATACCGACAATATTAGGGATCTCTGCTAAACGTACAGCTGTATCATTTGCAAGATCTACACCCGTACGGCCAGGTACGTTATAAAGAATAAGTGGTAATTCTACGGCTTCAGCAATCGCTTTATAGTGTTGGTAGAGGCCTTCTTGAGTTGGCTTATTATAATATGGTGTAACAAGTAAGGCTGCATCTGCGCCGAGGTCTTTAGCAGCTTTAGTTAATTCGATTGCTTCACGGGTTGAGTTTGCACCAGTACCGGCAATAATTGGAATACGTTTATTGGCTACACGAATAATTTCTTTAATAACCTGTGTGTGCTCTTCCATGCTCAATGTTGAGGCTTCGCCGGTAGTACCGACGGCTACAATACTGTTTGTACCTTGTTCTATGTGCCACTCAACCAGCTTCTCAAGACCCTTCCAATCTACACCACCATCTTTCAACATTGGTGTGACGATTGCGACGATTGAGCCTTGAATGGTCTGTGCTTGCTGAGTCATTTTTAAAAATATCCTATTTATCCATCCGAATCTGAGGTAAGAAAAACAAAATGTGGGATGGTTGCAGTATTTTGATTGTCCAGTTCTAACAATAACAGATTGTTGAATGACAATTATGCAAATTATGACTGATCAGACGCATAAGAACAATACGCCTAACGGATAATCGCTATGTAAACTTGAGGAAAAGATAGGATGTATTCGTATTGCAGGGGTGAGAAGGGTTCGTAAATATAACAATACAGCTTGATTCAACTGAGCCTTACTTAATATTGGCTTTTTTTATGGCAAGATAGAATGCAATTTTCCCTGTTGGGATTGAAGATGACATGAAAATGAATAAACAACCACAAAATGCGGCTTTAATCGTAGTTGATGTACAAAATGGTTTTACACCGGGTGGAAATTTAGCAGTTGCTGACGCCGACACAATTATTCCAACGATTAACCAACTGGCTGATTGTTTTGAAAATGTTGTTCTAACGCAAGACTGGCACCCAGATAATCATATATCTTTTGCACAAAATCATTCGGGCAAGCAGCCATTTGAAACCATTGAACTTGCCTATGGACCGCAGGTGCTTTGGCCTAAGCATTGCGTACAAGGCACCAAAGATGCCGATTTTCATCCTGATTTAAATATTCCGAAAGCTCAACTCATTATTCGAAAAGGCTTTCATGCCGATATTGATAGTTATTCGGCTTTTATGGAAGCAGATCAGTCCACAATGACTGGTTTAACGGGTTACTTAAAAGAGCGTGGCATTGATACGGTGTATGTGGTTGGAATTGCGACCGACTTTTGTGTGGCATGGACTGCTTTGGATGCAATCAAACAAGGTTTTAAAACTTTAGTGGTTGAAGATGCTTGTAAAGGTATTGATTTAAATGGTTCGTTAGAACAGGCATGGCAAACCATGCAGCAACAAGGTGTTGTCCGTATTCAGTCTACGGATCTGTTGAGTGAGCGCTAAGTCTATTGCTCTAGTATTTTAATTTTTAGGGAACGAAAGTATGTCAGCATTACTGCGCTTTACCCAATTTATTCAAAAAACTTTTGCCTTATGGGTGATTGTTTTTGCAGCATTGGCGCTATGGCAGCCTGAATTTTTTGTCTGGCTGAAAGCTTATATTCCCTGGATTCTGGGCATTATTATGCTTGGTATGGGAATGACCATGACCGTAGACGACTTTAAAGGTGTACTACAAAGTCCTAAAGCGGTGTTGATTGGGGTAGTGGCACAGTTTGTGGTCATGCCGGGTTTAGCATTTGTCTTATGTAAATTATTTCAGTTACCTCCTGAAATCGCGGTTGGTATAATTTTGGTGGGGTGTTGCCCTGGTGGAACGGCTTCGAATGTCATTACCTATATGGCTAAAGGCAATGTGGCTTTATCGGTGGCCTGTACTTCAGTTTCAACACTTTTAGCGCCTATTTTAACTCCAGCAATTTTCTATCTGCTTGCTAGTCAGTGGCTAAAAATTGATGCAGCTTCTATGTTCGTTTCAATTTTACAAGTAGTACTGCTTCCTATTGTAGTTGGTCTGATTTTAAGAACATGGCTCAAGCGTCAGGTCGAGTCCTATATTCAAGTCATGCCTTTAGTTTCAGTGATTGCAATTGTGGCCATTGTGGCAGCCATTATCGGTGGGAGCAAAGCGGCTATTCTACAGTCGGGTTTACTCATTTTAGCCGTAGTGATCTTACATAATGGGCTTGGATATTTATTAGGATTTACAGCAGCACGGTTCTTTAAATTACCTTATGCAGACAGTAAGGCAATTGCGGTTGAGGTGGGCATGCAGAACTCGGGCTTAGGTGTTGCTCTCGCAGCAGTACATTTTGCGGCTTCCCCGATTACGGCAGTGCCAAGTGCTATTTTTAGTCTTTGGCATAATATTTCTGGCCCAGCACTTGCGACTTATTGGGCGAGTAAACACAAACAAGAATAACTGTATAAACAGCATACATTACAAAAGAAGGCCAAACGAATAGTTTGGCCTTTTCATTTAAAGCATATTTTACGGGAGCTAAAGGTAGAACTGGTATGTCTTTTGCTTTGGATTGATGCACTAAAAATAACGTGAATATGAGTATAAATCGCAAAGAAAAATAAGGTATTTCCTAGATGAATCAGATTTTTAAATTATTTATTCCCATGCTCTCAAGCAATTTAATTCTAGTTTTAAGTGGATTGATTGATATTGCTTATGTAGGGCATTTTAGCAATGACCATGTCGCCGCATTATCGGTGACCTTATCTCTATATACAGTGATTTATGTCATTGGTATGGGGATTCTGCAAGGTGTGATCCTCAAGCTCTCGGAAGCTTATGGTTGCCATGACATACCACGTATCCGTCAGATTTTTATTCAAGGCATCTGGCTGATGTTATGTTCGGCATTGATTAGTATTGGCTTGCTTTACTTGTTCCGTGATTTACCAAAATTGTTTGGTGCATCTGAACATGTCATTTCAATTACTAAAAACTGTATTTGGGCTTTGGTATTTATTTTACCTGCGCATTTACTCATGCGTTTATTTACAGCTTTATCTCAGGTCACTGAAAATGCGCATAAGGTTTTACTATCAGATAGCATTTTCTTCATTCTTAAAATTATTTTGTCCTATCTTTTAATTTATGGTGTCGCTTTATTTTCAATTCCGCCACTCGGTGCGATAGGGGCTTTGTTAGCCACTCTCATTGTAAGGTGGTTTATGCTGGCTGTTTATTACCTGTTTTTCTTGGAAAAAGGATACATCTTTATTGAGCATTCCGAACAGTCGGCTGAAGATAGCCGACAAAGTCTGCGGATGATTTTAAAAATAGGGATACCGACCGCGATCTTAGCGTTGATGGATGTCGTTGCATTTTGTTCGGTTGCTATTCTGATTTTGCCTTTTGGAAGCGTGGTGTCAGCAGCCCATCAAATTGTCGCAAGCACCAGCGGATTCATGTTTATTATCCCTTCATCAATTGCCTCGGCTTATAGCATTTTGGTATCGCGATCTATGGGCAGCGGGAACATGGAAGAAGCAAATAAAATTGCCCGACAAAGTATATGGGTGATTATGGCGGTGAGTGGCAGTCTGTCTCTGTGTTTATGGTTGGAGCGGGACTTAATTGTTACGTTCTATTCAGATGATTTGGCCGTACAGATTTTGGCTGCATCCTTGTTGTTGATTGTCTGTATGTTTCATTTTCTAGATGGCTTAATGGCGTTACTGGCCTCTTTATTACGCTGTTGGGATGTGTCGATTTTACCGATGCTAATTTTCTTGGTCGTGGTGTTATTTTTCGGATTAGGCGGTGGTTGGTGGATGGCCTATAAGGGACTGCATTGGCAGAATATCTCGATTTCTGCGATGGGAATTTATGGTTTCTGGTGGATGGCCGCCCTGAGTTATTTAATAGCTTGTGTATTGAGTGCCCTCTGTTTTCATTTTAGAAAGCAATTAAGAGGGTTTTGAGTAAGCAGACAACCATTAAAGCGGATGTTCTGCTAACCAATCTTCAATCTCGTTTTCAGAAATAACCTCAAAACCATGGCGCTGTAAAAGTGCTGTGGTAATCCCAACTCCCGTAATTTTCTCTCCTTGAAAAGTACCGTTATAAATTTTTTGACTACCACAAGAAGGGCTATTTTCTTTTAGGACCACACAGCTTGCTTTTATGTGCTGTGCAATTTCTAAAGTGTGGTGTGCACCTTTTAAATATAAATCTGTTACATCTAAACCAGATGAATCTGTAATCTTTGCTTTGCCATCAAGAACATCTTGTCCTGTACCTCCCACAATTTCTGCGGGTAAGCGCGGAGTGGTAAAACCACCTAATAACTCTGGACAAAGTGCATGAGCTTTTTTATTGAGTAACAGCTGCTTAAGTAAAATATTTAGGCAAGATTTACCGTCATAACGAACAGGTTCGCCAATTAAACATGCACTGACTAGAAGCATAGTTTTCCAAACTCAAAGCAGGTGAGATTTTTGAAGATTAAGAATCATAAACAGAATATGGAATATGACAATTCATTTTAAAAACAGACAAATTAAAAGATTACTAAAATTATGCAATTCATAATTAAGTTATGTATTGCATAATTTAATTGTTTTTAGTAGCATCTGTTTTAAGGTAAATGGCCATTGGAGATCCAACAAGGATGTTGGTCTCCATAAATCTATAAATGATTTTTAGGAAAAGACGATTTTTAAGGGTTTAGTGAAAAATCTCAATCGTACTTTTAGATAAGAAAGGACAGTGTGTATGGAAAACAAACACCAAATGGAACGGGAATTAATCATCAAAAGCTTCACGCTCATCATATCTTCGTTTTAGTGATTCGTTTTTTTCTCATAGGATGCGTTGGGTTAAGGCATTTTGACGGTTCAAAGACCTACCCAATAAATACGTATTCTATAGAGAAAGGAGCTGAATTGATCAGCAATAGAGATAAACGGAACAGGTAATCACCAGAGGGAAACTAGATGGATATTTTAGAGAACCCATTAGAATTATGCGGTTTTGCATTTATTGAGTTTGTTTCAAAAGAAAATGAATTAGATCCAGTTTTTGAAACAATCGGCTTTTCAAAAGTAGCCAAGCATAAATCGAAAGAAGCGTACTTATGGCGTCAAGGAAATATCAATATTATCCTGAATTATCAGCCAGAATCTTATGCTTCATTCTTCTTTAATGAACATGGTCCATCGGCTTGTGCGATGGGCTTTAAAACACGTGATGCAGCAAAAGCTTTCCAGAAAGCAGTAGAGCTTGGTGCTGAACCGATGTATTCAAAAGTTGGGCCAATGGAGCTCAACATTCCGGCAATTAAAGGTATTGGTGGCATGCCAATCTTTTTAGTTGACCGCGATATTTATGAAAACGATTTTGTTTTCTTTGATGATGCCCAAAGACATCCAGTGGGTGCAGGCTTAAACGAAATTGACCATTTAACTCATAATGTCTACAAAGGCCGTATGGAGTATTGGGCAAACTTCTATGAAAAAATCTTTAACTTCCAAGAAATTCGCTACTTTGATATTAAAGGCGAATATACAGGCTTAACGTCTAAAGCATTAACAGCGCCAGACGGCATGATCCGTATTCCATTAAACGAAGATTCGGACAAAGGAAACGGCCAAATTGTAGAGTTCCTGTCTGATTTTAATGGCGAAGGGATTCAGCATATCGCGTTTATTTGTGATGACTTAATTTCGACTTGGGATAAGTTAAAAGGCCTTGGTCTGAAATTTATGACACCACCGCCAAATACTTATTATGAAATGCTACCAGAGCGTTTACCTGAGCATGGTGAGCCGACTGAAGAGTTAAAACAGCGTGGTATTTTGCTAGACGGCAATACTAAAGATGGTCAGAAGAAACTGTTATTGCAAATTTTCTCTGAAAACATGATTGGTCCAGTCTTCTTCGAATTTATTCAACGTAAAGATGATGATGGCTTTGGTGAAGGTAACTTCAAGGCATTATTTGAGTCAATTGAACGTGATCAGATTCGCCGTGGTGTTTTAGAAACTAAATAAGCTAAGCTTTATTCCTGATCTAAAAAAACCAAGAGTTTGATCTCTTGGTTTTTTTATGGCTGTTGATTAGCGACTTTTAATATATTGATTGATGAGTTTCACTTCATTTTTTAAGATTTCAATCGTTTTACTGTGAGGGTCGACTGGCAAAAACATTTCGCTATCTAGGGCGACAATACAAAATTCAATGCTCTGGTTTGAGTTAAACACAGGTAAACCCACCGCATTAATTCCTGTCAGTAAGTCACCTTTCGCTGCCGACATTTCTTGCTGGCGAATCGTTTCTTTAAGCTCTGTAAACGCTTGCCAGTTTTGTGGTGCGATGTGCAGACCAAGCTCTTGATGTTTTTGCCATTCTGTTTCCATTAATGGACGAAAAAAATGCTCAGGAAGGTAAGAAGCAAATAAACGTCCCGCAGCAGAATTAACTAAAGGCATGATCGAGCCGACTTTGGTGACAATCGAAATAGGGTGGTTAGATTCAATAGATTGAACAACTACAGGGCCTTTAGGCGACCATTTACTGATTTGTATGCCGCAACCAATTTTGTTTTGTAGGTCGTAAATTAAATGCTGTACCAGTTGTAGGGTGTCGCTATGCTGAACACAGTTTAGACCTAAGCGCCATGCTTGATCGCCCAAAGCGTATTGGCCATCATCAAGTTGTTTTGCATATTCCATGCGAATAAGACTAACGAGATAGCGGTGTACCTTCGCAGGATGCATTTCTAGCTTACTGGACAGATCTTTGAGAATAATAGGTTGATTGTGCTCTAAAAGGGCATTTAGTACAGATAAACCGACTTCAAGTGATTGAACCCCCCCAGATACTTTTTCTTCAATCATTTAAATACCCTTAATAAAGTTACTTCAGTTGTTAAACAGTGATGTTCAAAACATAAATTGAAATTGCTGCGTTTTACATCATGCCTGAGCCTAGTGAGAAATAGAAATCACCTTTTTCTATTAGCGAAATTGGCATGTTTAATAATCAACAATTTTCTAAAATCACCATGCTCTCATTTATAGCGCGATTTTCTAGAAATTTAGTAGTTTTAAATAATATAAATCGGCATTGATATAGAGCTGTTTTTAACAATTCTAATCAATGCCGACTTTTTAGATCGATCTTTTAAAATTAGGTTCCTAACTCTTCTTCATGCAAGAAATGTGTGTGGTGAGGAGCGCGTTTAGTTTTGCTCCATTGCTCAAGCATTTCTGCTTTCATTTCTTCAGTAATTTTTGCAATTTTTTCTTCAGCACGCACATCGTTATAGGTAAGTTCTAAACGGTGGCCATTTGGGTCAAAGAAATAAATTGAGTGGAAAATACCATGATTGGTTACACCCAAAACTTTCACACCATTTTCTTCTAAATGTTGCTTCGCAGCCATCAGTGCATTTACATCTTCGACTTCAAAAGCAATATGCTGTACCCATTGAGGCGTATTTTCGTCTCGGCCCATTTCTGGTTGAGTTGGCAATTCAAAAAATGCCAAAACGTTGCCTTGACCTGCATCTAAGAATAAATGCATATATGGGTCAAAAGCTTTAGTGGAAGGCACATGGTCTTCAGCAAAAGCTAAAATGAAGTCCATGTTGAGCATTTTTTTATACCACTCAACAGTCTCTTTCGCATCCTTACAACGATATGCAACGTGATGTATTTTTTTAATGGCAAATGTCATATTAAAACTCCTTTTTACTATTCCCAATCTGGTTGTTGTTCTGGCGCCGCGTTATAAAAGGCTGGGATAGACAAACAATGGTGATAAATCGATTCAATTTTTGGAAACGCAGATAAATCAATCTTGAAGCGTTTCGCGTTGTAAACCTGTGGAATCAGACAGCAATCGGCAATTGTTGCTTCGTGTCCAAAGCAAAATTGGCCATTCGAATTTTGTAGTTGCTGTTCCAGATTTTGAAAACCTTCAAGAATCCAGTGCTGATACCAATAATTTTTTTGCTCATCTGAAACATTTAACTCATTTTTTAAATATTTCAGAATGCGCAGGTTATTTAATGGGTGCATATCACAGGCAATAGCTTGTGCAAAAGCACGGACTTTGGCACGTTCTTGCACATCTCTTGGGAGTAATTTGGTTTCTGGATATTGTTCATCCAGATATTCCAAAATACTTAACGATTGAGACAAGGTTAAATCGCCATCAATTAAAGTCGGGACCAGAGCACTAGGGTTTAACTTTAAATAGTCTTCGCTTTGCTGTTCGTTTTTTACTAGATGTACCGGAACAGTTTCATAAGCTAAACCTTTAATGTTTAGACCAATCCGTACTCTGTAGGCTGCAGAGCTACGAAAGTAACTATACAGCTTCATAGTCAGGCTCCGAAGTTTCTGCAAAATTGAACGTTAATGCAGGAAGAACTGTATTTTTCACCTCACCAAAGCCGACACGGATTCCATTTTTTTCACAGTGACCTTTCATAATGAGCGTATCGCCGTCTTGTAAGAAACCACGAGTTTCACCGTTGGCAAGTGTCAGAGGTTTGGTTGTATTCCATGTAAGCTCAAGCAAACTGCCATACGAATCTGGTGTAGAACCTGAAATCGTTCCTGAACCCATTAAGTCACCAACCTGAACATTACAACCAGCAATGGTATGGTGGGTGAGTTGTTGAGACATAGACCAATACATATATTTAAAATTGGTTTTACAGATCACGTCAGTTTGTGTCGATTTCGGGCTTTGAATTTCAACACTCAAATTAATGTCGTAACTATTAGCGACATTTTCTTGTAAATAGCCGATTGGCTTCGGGTCTTGTTTCGGGCCTTCAACTTTAAATGGTTCAAGTGCTTCAAGCGTCACCACCCAAGGTGAAATCGAACTGGCAAAAGTTTTAGCGTTAAAAGGACCGAGTGGAACATATTCCCATTGCTGGATATCGCGTGCTGACCAGTCATTGAGCAATACCATTCCAAAAATATGATCCCAAGCATTTTCAATCGCGATAGGCTGACCGAGCTGCGTTGGTTTACCCACAATAAATGCCGTTTCAAGTTCAAAATCGAGTTTACGTGTTGCTGAGAAAACTGGACGTTCTTCATTTGGAAGTTTAATTTGTCCAGATGGACGCACGACTTGAGTGCCACTGACTACAACAGAGCTAGCACGACCGTTATAACCGACAGGTAATTCGGTCCAGTTTGGAAGCAAGGCATTTTTTGGGTCGCGGAACATACAACCCACATTAGTCGCATGTTCTTTAGAAGAATAGAAATCGGTGTAACCAGGTACTTGAACAGGTAAATGCAAAGTAACGCTGTCTTGTTTAACCAATACTTCCTGACGTAACGCTTCATTTTGTTGAAGCGTTAAATTATCAGCCGAGAGAAGAGACTGTAGTGTCTTACGCACTTTTGACCAGTTTGCTTTGCCAGACTCAATAAATTTATTCAGGGTCGGTTGATTAAAGTAGGTGTCTTGTTCTGAAAGTTTTAAAAGGCCATGCTTTTCAAGAGCAGCGAGATCAATGACCCAATCACCAATAGCTACACCGACTTGGCGTTCGCTTTCGGTAGTTCTGCTAAAAATACCATACGGTAAATTATGAATAGTGAAATCTGATTGAGGTGAAACTTCAATAAAAGAATTTAGGTTTTGTTCCATTTTCGCGTCCTTGTCTTTATCTCGGGTCATATACAAATAAAAATTCGGTCTAGGACTGAGCTACTCGATAAGTTTTTAACCTTTGCTGAGAGCATCTTTTGTCTTATGAGTTTGATATAGACCGAGCACAACCAATTGCTTCATGTCTCTATAATACTGAATTCATCAAATTACGCAATACATAATTTAATTACACATTTCATAATAATTGTCATTTCTTGTATTTTCTGTTTTCATTCGCGGTCATGAGAAAAGTCACGCAATTATTTTTTCATGAATCTCTATGAAAGTTTGATTAATTTATGATATACGTAATTTATTGGAAAAAAATTACGTGACAAGGATGAGAATAATCATATGTCAGCACAAGAGCAAGGAAACCTGAAACACGGTTTGAGTAATCGGCACATCCAACTTATTGCATTGGGTGGGGCGATTGGCACAGGGCTTTTTCTTGGTATATCACAATCGATTAAATTAGCAGGTCCATCGGTCATCCTTGGCTATGCAATTGCAGGATTTATTGCTTTTTTAATGATGCGTCAGCTTGGTGAGATGGTGGTTGAAGAGCCAGTAAGTGGGTCTTTTAGTCATTTTGCCTACAAATACTGGGGGCCATTTGCTGGGTTCATGTCTGGATGGAATTACTGGGTACTGAATGTCCTCGTCTGTATGGCAGAATTGAGTGCGATTGGTCTTTATATTCAATATTGGTGGCCGCAAATTCCAACGTGGGCATCTGCTTTAACCTTCTTTGTCTTAATCAACGGCATTAATTTGCTGCATGTTAAGTTTTTTGGCGAAATGGAATTCTGGTTTTCTATTGTCAAAATCTTGGCAATTCTGGCAATGATTGGTTTTGGTTCATATTTACTAGCAACTGGTACAGCCGGTCCGCAAGCCAGCATCAGCAACCTTTGGGCACTCGGTGGCTTTTTCCCATTTGGCGTTGAAGGCTTAGTGATGGCAATGGCGGTCATTATTTTTGCTTTTGGTGGTATCGAACTTTTTGGTATTACTGCGGCGGAAGCACGTGATCCGGATAAAACCTTACCTAAAGCCGTGAATCAAATTATCTACCGTATTTTGATTTTCTATATTGCGACACTTTTTATTTTATTCTCGCTATTCCCGTGGAACCAGATGGCTGAAGGCGGTAGTCCATTTGTGATGGTCTTTGCTTCTTTAGATAGCCAAGGCATTGCAACGTTGCTGAACTTTGTGATTTTGACTGCTGCGGTTTCAGTTTATAACGGGACGAGTTATTGCAGTAGCCGTATGCTATTGGGCCTTGCACAACAAGGTAATGCACCAAAAGCATTTGCACATATTAATAAACGCGGTATTCCAACCAATGCAGTGATTCTTTCTGCTGCGGTGACTATTTTATGTGTGCTGTTAAATTACATTTTCCCTGAAAAAGCATTTGGTTTGCTCATGATGTTGGTTGTAGCAGCCATTGTGATTAACTGGGTTGTGATTTCATGGACACATTTAAAATTCCGTAAATACACGCAAAGCCAAGGTCAAACTACAAAGTTCCCAAGCTTTATGTATCCATTTAGCAACTATCTTTGCATCGTGTTTATGTTGGGCATTTTAGTTGTAATGTCTTTAACACCAGACATGCGTATTGCAGTCATGATGATTCCTGGATGGATTCTATGTTTAATGGTGGCTTATCAATTTAAACGTCGTAAGCTGAAAGCAGAGCAACCTGTGCCCGCACTTGAAGCTGATTTGTAAGATTGATTCAACCATAAAAGGACGTATCTCATACGTCCTTTTTTATTTTTAAAATTTAGCAACAGAAAGTAAAAGATTTTATTATTGTTATAATATAACATTTCTTGAATTTAATGATGAGCATCTTTCCTATTATTGGTGAAGATAGAGCATATTTATGAAGCGTTATTTAGGTTTACTTTTATTATCTCTCACAGCGTGTAGTACCCAGACACCCAAGCCAACGATTCCTTTGCAACCGCAGTCCAAGTTGCCTCAACCTTCAAAGATAGTCAGCAAAATAAAGCCACAACCTCAGGATTATATTGCATGGTTAGCATCCGCTGATCACGGACAGTCTGTACAGGCTTACAAGCAATTCCTGCAAAAAAATGGCCTTGCTACTTTAATTCCAGACCATGAATTATTACGTTCAGCCCGAGATTGGCAAAAATGTGGAGTAGAACCCTATGCAGTGCCTCCACGCGAGATTTGGCCCAATATCGTTCCGACACTCAGCATCTTAAAAGCATTGGTTGACGATGGGGTAATAAACGATTTTGAAGTGACATCGGTTTATCGAGCTTTATCTCTAAACCGCTGTGCTGGTGGTGCGGATGCTTCTCGACATGTCTTTAATGCAGCGCTGGATTTTCGAATTGGGCCAGAACAGCCGAGTGACTTAGACCAGTTCAATATTCAACAAAGCAAAACCAAAATTTGTCAGTTCTGGGCAACCAAAGGGTAAGCACTCAAGATGGGATTGGGGGTGTATGCCTCGGGACAAATTCATATTGATAGCCAAGGTTTTAGAGCTTGGGGGCCTGATCACCACTATAAAACGTCAATGTGTCAGGGTTTTTAAAAGCAAATTTTTCAAAGACTAAGTGAATTGGCTTAAATAAAACTGGAATAAAAACTTGATCAATAGTTATGTTATAACATAACATTAATGTGGTTTAGAGTAGAAACACCTGCCATCTGATCATATTTAATGGTTAGTCATGATTAGTTTTAAATATTATTCAAAGAGAACAAGCCATGCGAACTGCAATCGCCAACTCATTTGCCAAACTTCCTGTCACTGTTTTATCTGGCTTTTTGGGTGCAGGAAAGACCACGTTACTTAACCATATTTTAAATAATCGCGAAGGTCGCCGTATTGCCGTGATTGTGAATGATATGTCTGAAGTCAATATTGATGCGGCATTAGTACGCGAAGGTGGGGCGGAGCTTTCAAGAACAGATGAAAAGCTGGTTGAAATGAGTAATGGCTGTATCTGCTGTACGCTACGAGAAGATTTATTGGTTGAGGTGAGACGTTTAGCCGACGAAGGCCGTTTTGACCAATTGGTGATTGAGTCAACAGGCATTTCAGAACCATTGCCTGTTGCAGAAACCTTTACTTTTGAAGACGAAAATGGAAATTCTTTAAATGAGTTTGCTCGACTCGATACTATGGTCACGGTGGTCGATGCTTTTAACTTTCTTAAAGATTACGGTTCAGTCGATTCACTGCAGCAACGTGGAGAGTCGCTAGGCGAACAAGATGAACGAACTGTGGTTGATCTTCTTATCGATCAGATTGAGTTTTGTGATGTGATTGTGCTGAATAAAATTGATTTGATTGATCAAGCTCAGCAAGAGCAACTCATCGCAATTTTAAAAACTCTAAACCCGCGTGCCCGAATTGAAATTGCTCAATTTGGAAAGATTGCTTTAGATAAAATTTTAAATACACAATTATTCGATTTTGATGAAGCTGCACAAGCGCCGGGGTGGTTAAAAGAATTGCGTGGTGAGCATACGCCAGAGACCGAAGAGTATGGAATCAGTAGCTTTGTTTACCGTGCGCGTCGACCTTTTCATCCAGAGCGTTTTTATGATTTAGTACAGGCTGAATGGCCGGGAGTCGTCCGTTCCAAAGGCTTTTTCTGGTTGGCTGCCGAACCGACATTGGCTTATTCATGGTCGCAAGCGGGCGCAATGGCTCGACACGGCTTAGCAGGTTATTGGTGGGCCGCCGTTGCAGAAGAAGACTGGCCGAGTGATTTAGACAGCATCGAACAAATTAAAAAGGTTTGGGACGCTCAAACAGGTGATGCACGTCAGGAGCTGGTTCTCATTGGTATGCAAATGGATGAGCAAGCTTTGATAGAAAGATTAGACCATTGTTTATTAAGTGATGAAGAAATGGCTTTAGGTCCACAAGTTTGGCAGAGCTGGTCGAATCCTTTTAAGCAAGAAGATGAAACTATGTTGATCGCTTAATTAAATAAGCCCCTATTTTAAAGGGGCTTATTTTTATGATTTGTCTTTAATGAAAACCTTTCGAATGTAGCTGTTAAGCGGGGTGGAATAATATTTTTCAATTGCTGCGCTAATGATGAAAGTTAGAATCAGATAGCCAATTAAAAGCATAATTTTGATGCTAGAGTCGGTTTGAGCCGGAATAAAAGCAACTTTCATAAGACCCAGCACAACTAGATGAAACAAATAAGTTTCATAACTTCTTTGCCCCAACCAGACCATAACTTTGGCAAATAAACTATGCGCTTGCGTTCCGGAAGGATGTTGAAAACACAAAATCAACAAACCAGTAGCAAAAGCAAATAAGCTAATACCCCATGTACTGACTTCTTTAATAGGAGCATATAAATAAAGGGCTGTCATACTCAAAATAATTAACCACGAAAGAGGTTTTTTATAAGTCCAATTGGGTTGATATGTATGAGAAAATATCGCAGTTAAACAACCAATGGCTATGCCGTCAAAACTCGAAAAATAATGATATAAATAGGCACCGCTTTCTTCTCCAAAATGTAGAGATCTAAAATAAGGCCCATATAAAATTACTCCAATAAGCACGGCAATAAATACCTTATTACTACGCGTGAGTAAGCACAATAATGGAAATACAAAGTAGAAAACTTCTTCTACAGAGAGTGACCACAACACGCCCAAAGCGTAGTTTACCCAACCAAATTTGATAATCAGGATATTCATCCAGAAGGTTAAAGCTGCAAATATGGTTAAGGGGTATGAGACCTCAATGCCATTCGGTGCTTGGTTTACAAAGGGTTTTAAGTCAAATGACCCAAGTAAACTTACACCTAGAATGAGTAAAACCAGACACGGTAAAATGCGGGCTGCTCGTCGGATATAAAAATGTTTGAGGTTAATTGCGGAGAATTGTTTGTCTCTTTTTAAAGTGTGATGGGTGATTAAGAAACCCGAAATCACAAAAAACATGGTCACGCCATAATTTCCGTTTCTTGCGATTAAGGTACTAAATGCTTCACCTAAAAAATTAAAACCTAACCATGTATCTTTAAGTTTATAGGGAATATTAAAGTGATGTAAAAGAACCAAAAGGATAGAGATTCCTCGAAGAATATCTATTTTATAATTACGCATTCGATGTGCTTCCAGTTTTATTAATATACTGTGTGGCAGAAGAATACTATCGATCAGTTATTTTAAATAAAATTTTTAAGCATCATTTCGTAAATCTAAAAGGATCATACTTTTTTCATCTTTGAATGGAGCAAAGGCATAGCAGAAATAATTATTAAATAAATATTGATAAAACCTTTATATATTTGAATTTATCTACATAAAACTTTAAATTAGCTCTTGTTGAACTATGTTTATTTTTTAAACTTTTTAAGATCTATTTAATTCATAAATTAACATATTGTATGTGGTTGTATATACATAGCATGTCAACTAAAATATGATTTTGCCTGCTGCCTTTTTGAGTATTTGTTATGCCCAGAACATCAAAACAAGAACATGCTGAGCTTTCGATTGAAGCTGATAGTCCAGTTCCTTTATATCAACGCGTCAAACAGCTGATTTCACAAAAGATTTATGAAGGGTCTTGGGCTGTAAATAAAAAAATTCCTTCTGAAAGCGAGTTGGTCAATCAACTTGGTTGCAGTTGCATGACAGTCAATCGTGCGCTACGAGAGTTAACGACTGAGGGTTTATTGGTACGTATACAGGGTGTTGGTTCTTTTGTTGCTGAAGGGCAAGGCCGAACCGCACTTTTTCAAATTAATAATATTGCCGAAGAGATTATCGCCCGTAACCATAAACACCATGCTGAAGTTTTAATTTTAGAACAAATTTATGCAAATGCAGAGCAAAGTGTATTAATGCAGACTCGTGAAGGGCAAAAGCTGTTTCATTCAATTATTGTGCATTATGAAAATGATGTGCCCGTTCAAGTCGAAGATCGTTTGGTTGATGCAGCACTCATTCCAGATTATCTACAACAAGATTTTAAAACCATTACTCCAAATGCATACTTAATGGCAAAAGCACCTGTGACAGAAGGTGAGCATATTGTTGAAGCCGTTTTAGCATCTCCGCAAGAGTGTAAGTGGCTAAAAATCACTAAAACTGAACCATGTTTACTCATTCGCCGTCGTACATGGTCCAATAAGCAACTCATTTCTAGTGCCCGTCTGACTTATCCTGGCAGTCGTTATTATCTCGAAGGCAAATTTACGCAATGATTGAAGTACTCAAGGCAGACCAATATACAAAAATGCTTTGGAAAAATGGTGCAGGCTATACTTTGGAAATTGCGCGAAGCCTAGGTGAAATCGAGTTTGATTGGCGAATTTCGATGGCAGATGTGACAACTTCTGGACCATTTTCCTTGTTCCCAAATAAGCAGCGAATTATTACTGTACTTGATGGGAAAGGTATTGAGTTACATGTCGATGATCTGCCTGCTAGGTCGTTAAAGCTAGGTGATATTTTTGCTTTTCATGGTGAAAGTCAGGTGCATAGTGAACTGGTTGACGGTGCAATTCGAGATCTAAATTTAATTTATGATCCTGCAAAATTTCATGCCCGCTTTCAGAGAGTAGACGGTACAGAAGCACAGACTTTTTTAAGCTCGGCAGACCTGATTTTCATTTTTAATAGTGGTTCTGGCACTGAAGTAGCGATTGAGGATAAAACCTTTGTACTCACTGCTAATGAGACTTTAAAAATTGAGAAAACCACTGCGATTACATCAGTCCATTTCCCTCAGAATTGGTCAAAAAATTGTTATGTTATTGAGTTAATTCAACGTTAAAACTAAATAAGTTATTTTTTAAAAGCACATGTCTAGTGAAAGGATATGTGCTTTTTTTATGCGGCTTGTAAAAATAAATTATTTTAATTCATATGCTTATTTAGTTTTTTTAAAAAATATTTGAAACCCTCTTCACGTTTTAAAATATTTGTGTAGTATATGGATGTATATACAAGTTAATACATTACTATACAAATGCGGAAACAAGTGATGTTCTGCTGATGTAAGCTCAAAGGAAGGAGTCCGCCTGTGACAACAACAACGACAACAAAATTTCGTGATGTAGAAATTCGTGCGCCACGCGGCACTGAATTGACAGTTAAAAGTTGGTTAACTGAAGCGCCATTACGTATGTTGATGAATAACCTTGATCCGGACGTTGCAGAAAACCCGAAAGAGTTGGTTGTATACGGTGGTATTGGCCGTGCAGCACGAAACTGGGAATGTTTCGACAAAATTGTAGATACTTTAAAAAATCTTGAAACTGATGAAACTCTATTAGTTCAATCAGGCAAACCAGTAGGTGTATTTAAAACTCATAAAGATGCACCACGCGTTTTAATTGCAAACTCAAACCTTGTGCCGCACTGGGCAAACTGGGAACACTTTAACGAGTTAGATGCAAAAGCACTCGCAATGTACGGTCAAATGACAGCGGGTTCATGGATCTACATTGGGAGCCAAGGCATTGTGCAAGGCACTTACGAAACTTTCGTTGAAGCTGGTCGTCAGCATTACAATGGTGATTTAAACGGTCGTTGGGTACTAACTGCCGGTTTAGGTGGTATGGGTGGCGCTCAGCCTTTAGCTGCAACGCTTGCAGGCGCTTGCTCTTTAAACATTGAATGCCAACAAGCAAGTATCGATTTTCGTTTACGTACGCGTTATGTAGACGAACAAGCAACTGATTTAGATGATGCTTTAGCGCGTATCGACCGTTACACGAAAGAAGGCAAGGTTATTTCAATTGCACTTCATGGCAACGCTGCAGAGATTTTACCTGAGCTTGTGCGCCGTGGTGTACGTCCAGACATGGTGACAGACCAAACAAGTGCACATGATCCACTGAATGGTTACTTACCAGTAGGTTGGACTTGGGATGAATACCGTGAACGTGCGAAAACAGAACCAGAAACTGTTGTAAAAGCTGCAAAACAGTCGATGGCGAAGCATGTACAAGCGATGCTCGATTTCCAAAAAATGGGTGTTCCAACATTTGACTATGGTAATAACATTCGTCAAATGGCGAAAGAAGAAGGCGTAGCAAACGCTTTTGATTTCCCTGGCTTCGTTCCTGCATATATCCGTCCATTGTTCTGCCGTGGTATTGGTCCATTCCGTTGGGCAGCGCTTTCTGGTGACCCAGAAGACATTTATAAAACAGATGCCAAAGTGAAAGAGTTAATTCCTGATGATGAACATTTGCATCACTGGTTAGACATGGCACGTGAACGCATTAGCTTCCAAGGCTTACCAGCGCGTATTTGCTGGGTTGGTCTGGGCTTACGTGCAAAACTTGGTTTGGCATTTAACGAAATGGTTCGTAGTGGTGAATTATCAGCACCAGTTGTGATTGGGCGTGACCACTTAGACTCAGGTTCAGTTGCGAGTCCAAACCGTGAAACTGAAGCAATGCAAGACGGATCAGACGCAGTATCAGACTGGCCTTTATTAAATGCATTGTTAAATACAGCAGGCGGGGCAACTTGGGTGTCTTTACACCATGGTGGTGGTGTAGGTATGGGCTTCTCTCAACATTCAGGCGTTGTGATTGTGTGTGATGGTACAGATGACGCTGCTGCACGTATTGCTCGCGTACTGACCAATGACCCTGCAACAGGTGTTATGCGTCATGCCGATGCAGGTTATGAAATTGCGATTAACTGTGCGAAAGAGCAAGGCTTAAACTTGCCAATGATCACTCAATAAAAACACATGGAAAAACTAGCGGTGCTTTTTGCAATTGTGAAAAGCACCGTCTCAGCAGAATATAGTGCCAAAAATTAGGAAGCCAACATGGAATTATTGATCCAACCGGGAAAATTAACCTTAGCTGATTTACGTCAAGCTTACCTCAACCCGATTAAAGTTAAATTAGATGACAGTGCTTCAGCTGCAATCAACGCAAGCGTGGCTTGTGTAGAACAGATTGTAAATGAAGGGCGTACAGCTTACGGCATTAACACAGGTTTTGGTTTACTTGCTTCAACCAAGATTGCTCCTGAAGATTTAGAACAATTACAGCGTTCATTGGTTCTTTCGCATGCAGCAGGTGTAGGTGAGCCACTTGATGATGCAATGGTTCGTTTAATTATTCTATTGAAAGCAAATAGCTTGGCACGTGGTTTCTCAGGTATTCGCCGTAAAGTCATTGATGCATTGTTGGCTTTAATCAATGCAGAAGTTTATCCGCATATTCCTCTTAAAGGCTCAGTAGGTGCTTCGGGTGACTTGGCACCACTTGCACATATGTCATTGATTTTGTTGGGTGAAAGTAAGGCGCGTTATAAAGGTGAATGGATACCAGCAGTTGAAGCTTTAAAAATTGCAGGCTTAGAGCCAATTTCTTTAGCAGCTAAAGAAGGCTTGGCACTTCTAAACGGTACACAAGTTTCGACCGCTTATGCTTTACGTGGTTTGTTTGAAGCTGAAGATTTATTTGCTGCTGCAACTGTATGCGGTGGTTTAAGTGTTGAAGCAATGCTGGGTTCACGTTCACCGTTTGATGCACGTATTCATGAAGTACGTGGTCAACGTGGTCAAATTGATGTGGCTGCGGCTTATCGTGACCTCTTAACAGAATCAAGTGAAATTGCGCATTCACACGAAGACTGTAGCAAAGTTCAAGACCCGTATTCATTGCGTTGTCAGCCACAGGTGATGGGTGCATGTCTAACTCAAATCCGTCAGGCTGCTGAAGTTTTAGCAATTGAAGCAAATGCAGTGTCTGATAACCCTCTTGTTTTTGCAGCAGAAGGTGATGTGATTTCTGGTGGTAACTTCCACGCAGAACCTGTTGCTATGGCAGCAGATAATCTGGCATTGGCAATTGCAGAAATTGGTTCACTTTCAGAACGTCGTATTTCGATGATGATGGACCGCCACATGTCACAGCTTCCACCGTTCTTAGTTGCAAATGGTGGCGTTAACTCAGGTTTCATGATTGCTCAAGTTACAGCAGCAGCGCTTGCGAGTGATAACAAAGCACTTGCACATCCGGCGAGTGTTGATAGTTTACCGACTTCAGCGAATCAGGAAGACCATGTTTCAATGGCGCCTAACGCTGGTAAACGACTTTGGCCAATGGCCGATAACGTTCGCGGCATTCTAGCTGTTGAATGGTTAGGCGCTTGTCAGGGTTTAGACTTCCGTGAAGGCCTAAAAAGCTCGCCTAAACTTGAACAAGCCCGTAAAATCTTGCGCGCTCAAGTGCCGTACTACAGCGAAGACCGTTTCTTTGCTCCTGATATTGAACAGGCAAGTGAATTACTTTCGAGTGGTTGTCTAAACGAGTTAATTATTCCAAACCTACTCCCTAGTTTATCTGAAGTGTGATTAATAAAACGGTCACATGGAGTGGCCGAATCTAACTAAATATCCTCAAGGATTGGAGATTATAATGTCACAAAACTCCACACTACAGCGGGGGTTGAACACCCGTCACATTCGTTTCTTGGCATTGGGCTCAGCAATTGGAACTGGGCTTTTCTATGGTTCGGCAACTGCCATTAAAATGGCTGGGCCTTCAGTATTACTAGCGTATATTGTTGCAGGGATTGCAATTTATATTGTTATGCGCGCACTGGGTGAAATGGCTGTCCATAACCCTGTATCTGGTTCATTTAGTCACTACGCATCACAGTATATTAGTCCACTGGCAGGTTTCACCACAGGTTGGACTTATGTTTTTGAAATGGTGATTGTTGCACTTGCCGATGTCACTGCTTTTGGTATTTATATGGGATTCTGGTATCCCGATGTGCCACGGTGGATCTGGATTTTATCGTTAATTATGTTTTTAGGCGCTATTAACTTAATTCACGTTAAGGTTTTTGGCGAGCTCGAATTCTGGTTATCCATTATCAAAGTTACTGCCATTGTTGCCATGATTCTAGGTGGTTTAGGGCTTATGTTCTATGGCTTCCAAGCTGATCATAGCAATATCGTACCGGGTATTTCAAACCTATGGATTTATGACGGTTTTATGCCGCATGGTATTGCAGGTTTGGTGGCATGTTTATCTGTAGTTGTATTTGCCTTTGGTGGTATTGAGATTATTGGCATTACAGCGGGTGAGTCTCAAGATCCGAAAACCACTTTGCCAAAAGCAATTAATGCCGTTCCGGTTCGTATTTTACTTTTTTATGTGCTCACGATTTTTGTTCTGATGTCGATTTTCCCATGGAACCAAATTGGTAGCCAAGGTAGTCCATTTGTCCAGATTTTTGAAAATTTAGGCATTAAATCAGCAGCAAATATTTTAAATATTGTCGTGATTTCAGCAGCTGTTTCAGCAATTAACAGTGATGTATTTGGCGCAGGCCGTATGCTTTATGGCATGGCAAACCGTGGTCAAGCACCTCGAGTTTTCCAAAAATTGTCACGTAATGGTGTGCCATGGATGACTGTTGTGGTGATGGCTGGTGTGCTATTGACGGGTGTGGTACTGAACTATCTTATTCCTGAAAACGTATTCATGATCATTGCATCAATTGCGACTTTTGCAACTGTATGGGTTTGGCTCATGATTTTGCTTTCGCAAGTGGCGATGCGCCGTAAATTATCTACTGCTGAAATTAAGGCGCTTGATTTCCCTGTATGGGGTTGGCCATATGCACCTGCGTTCGCGATTGGTTTTATGATGTTCATTTTAGTCATGATGGGTTATTTCCCTGATTCACGTCCTGCAATTTATGTAGGTATAACATGGCTTATACTCTTAACTATTGCTTATCGCATATGGGTAAAACCAGACCAGAACTTGGGCAAGAAAAGTAATCCTATCCATCAAAATGTTGAGATAGAAAGCTAACAAATGAACTGCCCAATGGTTTAACTATTGGGCAGTTTTGAGGAAAGGCTAATGAAAAAACTTTGGCAAAATTGCCACATTGCGACCATGCAAAATGGGCAATACTCCTACATTGAAGATGCTGCAATTGTCACAGAAGGGCACTTCATTCATTGGATTGGAAAACAACAACAACTTCCTACCGACACATATTCCGAAACAGTTGATTTAAATGGCGCTTGGGTTACCCCAGGGTTTATTGACTGTCATACGCATAGTGTATTTGGTGGCAACCGTAGTGTTGAGTTTGAAAAACGCTTGCAAGGTGTGAGCTATGCTGAAATTGCAGCAAGCGGTGGTGGCATTGCAAGTACAGTGCGTGCAACGCGTGAAGCCAGTGAAGAACAATTACTAAATTCAGCACTTAAGCGCATTCGCTGTATGCAACAAGATGGTGTAACCACCATCGAGATTAAGTCTGGTTACGGACTCAATTACGAAAATGAGCGCAAAATGCTACGCGTCATTCGTCAAATTGGTGAAGTCTTGCCAATGACGGTAAAAAGTACTTGTTTGGCTGCTCATGCTTTACCGCCAGAGTACAAAGATCAAAGCGATGCTTATATCGAGCATATCTGTACAGAAATGCTGCCTAAACTGCATGCTGAAGGTTTAGTCGATGCTGTTGATGCTTTCTGTGAGCATTTGGCCTTTTCACCAGCTCAGGTTGAACGTGTTTTTAAAACGGCACAATCTTTGAATTTACCCGTTAAGCTTCATGCGGAACAGCTTTCATCACTAGGTGGTTCAAGCTTGGCAGCACGTTATCATGCTTTGTCAGCCGACCATTTAGAGTACATGACCGAAGATGATGTTAAAGCAATGGCAGAGTCGGGTACGGTTGCTGTGCTATTGCCGGGTGCCTTTTATTTATTACGTGAAACACAATATCCACCAGTTGAAAGTCTAATTAAACATGGTGTGCGTATTGCACTGTCGAGCGATTTAAACCCGGGCACATCTCCAGCACTTTCTTTACGTTTAATGCTCAACATGGGCAGCACACTATTCCGTTTAACACCTGAGCAAACATTGGCTGGTGTCACCATTCATGCTGCACAAGCACTCGGTTTAGAGCAAACGCATGGTAGTTTAGAGCAGGGTAAAGTCGCTGACTTTGTGGCTTGGGATATTGAGCATCCATCTGAAATTGTTTACTGGCTTGGCGGAGATTTGCCTAAGCGAGTAATTCAGCATGGACAAGAAGTTATTTTTTAAACGGTATCACCATGAATCACACATTTAAATGGCAAGGCCGCCATGATGGCGAAGGTGAAGCACACCAACGCATTCATCATATTATCAACAAAACTCAACATGCTGAATTTGCGCTGATTGGTTTTAGCTCTGATGAAGGCGTGAAACGTAATAAAGGTAGAGTCGGTGCGGCAGATGCTCCAGATGCAATCCGTAACCAGCTTGCCAATTTACCTATTCATCGACCAGTCAGTCTGGTCGATTTGGGTACAGTGACCTGCGAATATGAGAATTTAGAGCAAGCACAAGCTGAGTTAGCTGAACAAGTCGCAAACAGCTTGCAAATTGGTTTAAAACCGATTGTATTGGGCGGTGGACACGAAGTCGCATTTGGTAGCTTTAGCGGTTTATTCCAATATGTACAAGCACATGCGCCTGAACAAAAAATAGGAATTATTAACTTCGATGCCCATTTTGATTTGCGTGAAGCAGAGCATGCAACCTCTGGTACACCTTTCTTACAGGCAGCTCGACTTTCAGAACACCATCAAAAACAATTTAATTATTTATGTATTGGGGTAGCTAACCATGCCAATACTAAAGTTTTGTTTGATACTGCCGATGCTCTAAATTGCTCATATTTACGTGATCATGAGGTTAATATTTTTAACCTAAACAACGTACTTGCGGCGGTTGATGCTTTTATTGAAAAAGTAGACTGTTTGTACGTTACGATTGATTTAGATGTCTTCGCGGCCGCGGTTGCACCCGGAGTAAGTGCACCAGCTGTAAAAGGAATTGATTTAGCCACTTTTGAAGCAATTTTTAAGCATATTCAAGAGACTGGAAAAATTAAACTTTTAGATATTGCTGAGTGCAATCCAAAATTTGATTTAGACAATAGAACAGCAAAACTGGCTGCCTATATTGTTTATCAATATTTGTTTTCTTGAGAACCAATTTTTAATGTAGAAATTAAAAAGTGCACTGAGATCGCTCATGTGCACTTTTTTAAGTTTCTGAACCATTAAAGTCAGCTACGGAATATAGATAGCAACTATAAATAATTTAATTAGAAAGAAAATTAATTTATAAAATCATTGAGTTAAAAAATACTCGATTTTTACACTATTTTATATGCTGCTTGGCACGTAATTTGTTTTGTCTTTATTTTAACCTTCGTTAAATATTTCTGGATAATTAAATGAAAAACAGAACCTTACATTTTGCTTGTATCAGTGTTTTATTTTGGATGTCTCATTCTTCTGATGCTGCAACCCCCGAAACTAATACAAATACCATCGAAAAATCACAATCTAAACAAAACAGTGGTGTCTCTGTTCGGGTGAAAGCTTTAAACCAGCTTTTACAAGAGCAATGGGAATACACTTTAAAAAATAATCCTGAAACTGCCACTACTTTAGGCGATTTACGCTACAACAATCGATGGACTGAGCTTTCAAAAAATCAGATCGAGAAAGATAAAAAAAGTACTCAAAATTTTTTAAAACGTTTTGAAGCAATTGATAGCACAGGGTTTTCAGCAACTGATCAATTAAATAAAGATTTAATGATTTATCAGTTGAAAGAGACACTTAAAAGTTATGATTTGAAACTCTATGAGATGCCTTTCAATCAAATGTGGGGGTTACATTTACAATTTCCGGGGTTTATTAGTTCGATTCCCTTTGATAATGCGAAGCAATATCAAGACTATATTGCTCGTTTAAAACAAATCCCTCTTATTCTTGATCAAGGTATTCAGTTAGCAAAACAAGGGCAAAAAGATGGCTTGATACCACCGAAATATTTAATTGAAAAGGTGGCAAAGCAGATTGATAGCATTGCAACTCCAGCAGGAAAGGACAGTGTTTTTGCTTCTCCATTAAAGCAATTTCCAAATAATATTCCGAAAGCAGAACAAGAGCGCTTAAGCCGTGAAATACTACAGGCCATAGATCAGAATGTTCGGCCTGCCTATCAAAAACTTGGCACGTTTATTCAGAAAGATTACTTACCCTATGGACGACAACACGAGGGTATATGGAGCTTGCCAAAAGGTGACGAGCTCTATCGCTTTTATGTAGAAAACAATACGACAACCTTGGAAAGCCCTGAAACTATTCATCAGCTCGGATTAAAAGAAGTTGCTCGTATTGAAGCTGAAATGCTTAAAATTGCCAAAGCACAAGGTTTCAGCGACTTAAAAAGTTTCCAACAGTCCTTAAAAACAAATCCCGCTGTTTTCCCAAAATCTCGTGAAGAAATTTTAGAGATTTATCGGGGATATATTGTCCAAATGCAACCAGAGTTGCCGAAGCTGTTTGGTTTATTACCCAAAAATAAAGTCGAAGTTCTGCCTGTAGAGCAATATCGAGAAAAGGAAGCGGCAGGTGCGGAGTATCACCAAGGAACACCTGATGGTTCACGACCTGGACAAGTGTATGTGAATACAGGGGACTTCTCTGAACGTTCAAAAATATCAATGGAAGCGACTGCTTACCATGAGGCTATTCCTGGGCATCATATGCAGATTGATATAGCTCAAAACTTGCCAAATTTGCCAATGTTCCGCAAGCAGCCTAACCACACAGCTTATATTGAAGGATGGGCACTTTACGCAGAGCAACTGGGTAAAGATGTTGGTTTCTATAAAGACCCACTTTCAGACTATGGAAGATTATCGAGTGAGTTGTTCCGTGCTTGTCGGTTAGTGGTTGACACAGGTGTACATTATAAAAAATGGACCCGTCAGCAAATGATTGATTTCATGAGAGATCATTCTGCTTTAGATGAACCAGATATTCAGGCAGAGACAGATCGATATATTGCTGTTCCTGCCCAAGCATTGGCATACAAGATGGGGCAACTAAAAATTTTAGAGTTACGAGAGTTAGCTAAACATGAGCTCGGAGATCGTTTTGATATCAAAGCATTCCATGACATGATTTTAAATGCAGGAACATTGCCTTTAAATATATTGGATGCACGTATTAAAAATTGGATTAAGGAACAAAAAGCGGCAGCTTAAAATAAAATTCAAAATTTAGGTCAGGTCCTCGTTGGGCCTGATTTAAAAACAGATAGAAAACAGAATATAATAATGAAAAATATAGTTTCTTTTAGAATTTTAAATTGGAAAAATAATGAACCAGAAGAATAACCCGATTGGAATGATTGATTCTGGTTTAGGCGGGCTGTCTCTATTTAAGTACATTCGGCAGGCACTTCCGAATGAAGACATTATCTATTTCGCTGACTCGAAGTATGTCCCGTATGGAGACAAAGAAAGCGACTGGATTGTTTCACGAACCACGCATCTAATTTCAAATCTAGTTGCTCAGGGTAAATGCAAAGCGATCGTGATTGCTTGTAACACCATGACGGCTGTAGCGATTGAAACAATTAGAGCGCAAATTAATGTGCCACTAATTGCCATAGAACCCGCGGTAAAACCTGCGGTGGCAATAACCATGAGCAAGCATATTGCTGTCTTGGCAACTGCAACTACGGTAAAGGGCAAAAACTTAAAAAGTTTAATTGAAACGTATGCGCAAGATATTAAAGTGTCTTTAGTACCTTGTATTGGTTTAGCCGAAAAAATTGAAACGGGTAAAGCACATACAGCGGAAGTTAAAGATTATTTAAAAAATATTTTGGCGCCGCTGGTCGAGCAAAAAGTCGATACGATTATTTTAGGATGCACACACTATCCATTTGTCTCAAACATTATTCAGGAAATTGTAGGTCGTGATATACAAATTCTTGAGCCTTCAGAAGCAGTTACAGCGCATTTAATCCGCCAGTTAAAGAGATATCATTTAAGTTCTGAAAGCTCAAATGAAGGGAATCATATTATTTGGACCAGTTCAGACCCGTTGGAAGTTGCGGATGTTACTTTTTCTTTGTTAGGTACGCATTTACCAGTAAAAGCTGTAGGAAAATAAGCTCTCGAAAAGATGGTAAGAGCATTTTCTCTTACCATCTTATGTACTAGTTCAAATTAAGCTTATTTCAATTCCCAGCGCTGTTTTGGGTCATTAGATCGTTGACTAATACCTACAGATGAACCCCAGAGATGTGTTAGTACAGCATCTGGTTGGCCTTCTACAAAGATATAACCATCTTCAAATGCCCATTTAGTTTGGTACTGGCGACCCGCGCCTTGCAAGAAAACATCGCCACTGTGCCAATTAACTGGTTTTAATTCTTTACCATTGGTACTGTTTAACGCTGTTTGCAGTTGTTCAAAAGACTCATTTGATTTTAAGCTTACCTTTAAAATCTTTTTGACCGTATCCATATTTTTTTCATTCGTATGTAAATCTAGCGTTTTTCTAAGCTCTAGAAGGACTTTTACGGCTTCTTTTTTAAGGTCTTGAGTATTTTCATATTCTTTATATGCTTTTACATGAAGTTCCATCATGCTCTCTTTCTTCATATTTTTTAGAAGAGCATCGATATTGTCATGGCGTAAATGCAATCGGAACTCTGACCTTGTAGTCCAATCTTTTTGATCCAAGACATCTAATTGCACAGCGGCAAGAATAATTTTATAGAGTTGTTCGTTATGCTGAGCGAAAGGATTTTCAGACAAACCTTTAAGTTCAGGAATATTTAAAAAGAGCCAAGGAGAGGAAGCATATTCATGGAACTTTTGCTCAATACGACGAATTGACTCATGAGCGAGTACGGCATTTAAATATTCGTTCAGCTTAGTCTCATCAAGTTTACCAACAAGTTCGGATTTAATATTTTCTTCGCCGTTACTATGAATAAATGTCTCTAATAAACCAACAATATCAAGACAATCACTGGTTTTTAAGTGGGCGAGTGTTTCTTCATCTTGCTTTGGTAAAAGATTAAGGAAATTTTCTAAATCTTTATATAATAATTTATATGCAATCGCATCTGTTTCAACACGAGCACCGAGAGCCCAACTAGAGCGAATATCAGTCACTTTGTTATAAAGCATATTCACTCTACGACCCCAGCCGTCTGCGTGACTGTCAAAATACCAAAGCTCTTCTTCTATGTTTTTAACCTTGTCATGTACCGTAAATTCACGGTCATTTGTATGAGAGTAAGGTAAGACACCCGTTTCACCACGTGCAGTTACAGCATCTTGTAAGCCATGTGTCTGGCCACCATACAGACTTGAAATACATGCACCTGTTTCTTTGTTAATGATTCTAAAGTTTCCTTCTGGGAATCCATTAGCCATGATAAGTCACTCCTTATAATTAGAAAGTTTTTGTAATAGTCGAAATTAATAGTTATCAAGTAAATTTCGAAGCGTGATTTATACCATAATTTCATATCTATAAATCCGAGTGTTTTTGTTGGTTTTTGTATATAAGATATTGATTTAGATATATTTATTAGAATATCTTAATAAAAGCCAGAAACTATGCTTTAGAGCTTTATGAGCACAATAAAAAGCCCAATATACTTTTAAATCTGTACAACGTATTGATGTTACTTTTTCTTTATTAGGAAAACATTTACCCGTAAAAGCTGTAGAAAAATAAGCGTTCGAAAAGAGGGTAAGAGGTGTTCGCTTATCGACTTATGGAGTCGGGGCTTTCTATAAGATGTCTTTATGCCTAGCTCTTTTTATCTTATATATTTATATAAACTATTAAATTAGAATTAACGATTAAACTATTTTATTAACCGAATGTATATAACTCAAGTTTATATTTTAAATTTAATTAAAAGCCATGAATACAATAAAGAGAATAACATTATCTAAATATTAATAAAATTATTATATTTAAACTTTTTTATTAAAAAAAATTGACGTTCTTTATTATACCGATTATTATCTCGTTGCTGGCCTACATTGCCAGACGGTTTTGACAGACCGTAAGTCCCCATAGCGGATTATAGTTCTACTATAAGTCGTTAGACCCTTGCGTCCCCTTTCTTTGCGGTAGGACGGAAGGGGGACGCCCCGTGCGTGCTGGTCTCTATGGGCACCAGTCTGTCAACCCTCTTTCGTTCTACCACCATAAATTAATTCGCGGTGATCTGGTGGTAGGACTCCATTTTTAAGGAGTTGGCTATGCCACTATTCAAACTCATTTTCTCTCTTATTTAATTATTTTATTTATTTAAAATTTAGGTTTTTTGCGACCTGATTTTTTAAATTTATAAATTATTTTTATTTTAAAATTTTAATTATTTTATTTTTCTATGTTTGTGGGAGGGTTAATTATTATTTAAAAAATTATTTTAATATTTAGGATAATCATATTTTTATTTTATTTAAAGATATAAATAATCATGAGAATAATATGAAACTTCATAAATTTATATTAGTTTTAAACCTTGTGATCGGTGCTTACAGTATTACAAATGATGATGCGAATGCTCAGCAGGAATTTAAAAGAATTTGTTTGTCAGGTGAACACATGCAAGCCAGTTGCAATTGTGTTTGCCAACAGCTTGCACAGATGTATTCGCCTCAAACCGTACAACGTTTAAAACACACCAGTTTGCAAAGTCCTGATCTCCCACAGGACTTTGCCCCTAACTTGTTCGGCATCATTCGACGCTGCGACAAAACTGAAATGGGCTAAGTTCGCTTAGCTCCTTTATCTCTGTGTCGCAATGATCTCTCAAACTTTAAATCAGCGCAAAAGTAAAAAGTCCGTTGTGACACAGGGCCCTAGGGAAGTGTTCTCTATTTTCTTTCACGGGAAAGGGGCTGTGTAGCCGTATGAACGCAATAAAAAAGCCCGATATGCACTTACACATATCGGGCTTAATCAATCAGTTATTAAAGCAGGGGATGCCTTAATAATGATCTTTTTTGAATTACTCTACAGTTACTGACTTCGCCAAGTTACGTGGCTGGTCAACGTCTGTACCACGTAATACAGCAACGTGATAAGACAATAGCTGAACTGGTACGCTATAAACAATTGGAGCTAGCCATTCGTTTACTGCTGGAATATGCACAACGTGCTGACGGTCTTTTTCATTGATTCCGCTATTTTCATCAGCGAAAACAAATAACTCACCACCACGTGCCTGAACTTCTTCCATATTTGATTTTAGCTTATCAAGCATTTCATCATGTGGAGCAAGAATCACGATTGGCATTTCATTATCAACGAGTGCTAATGGACCGTGTTTTAACTCACCAGCTGCATAGCCTTCTGCATGAATATATGAAATTTCTTTTAGCTTTAATGCGCCTTCTAATGCGATTGGATAATTCGTACCACGGCCTAAGAATAAGCAGTGATTTTTTTCAACGAATAATTCAGACAAACGCAAAATTTCTGGATCATGTTTAAGCGTATCAAGAATAACTTTCGGGCTGTGCCATAGCTCACGCGTAATTTCTTCAAGCAGAGCAGGGCTAATACGTTGTTTCACTTGACCAATTTTCAAGATTAACAACATAAGCGCAGCGAGCTGAGTCGTGAACGCTTTAGTTGAAGCAACACCAATCTCAGGACCAGCAAGAGTCAATAAGTGATGATCAGTTTCACGAACCATTGAAGACGTAGCAACGTTACAGATGGTTAAAGTCTGAATGTCGATATTGTTTGCTTTAGCACGTTTTTGAGTTTCGCGTAGCGCCGCTAATGTATCGGCTGTTTCACCTGACTGTGAAATACAAATATAAAGTGTATTTTCAACAATTACAGGTGTGCGATAGCGGAATTCACTCGCGATTTCAACTTGGCAAGGCACACCAATGAGTTGTTCAAACCAATATTTCGCAATCATTCCTGAGTGGTAACTTGTACCACAAGCGATGATTTGTACGCTTTGAATTTTATTAAAATCTGCTTCAGCATTTTTCAAGAAATCATCACGTAAGCTATTGCCATCAAGTGCTTGAGAAATCGTTTGCTTGATTGCTTCTGGCTGCTCATAAATTTCTTTGAGCATGTAGTGTTTGTATTCGCCTTTTGATGCGCTGCTTACAGTTGCATCAAGCTCTCTCACTGGACGTTCAACGCGTTCACCGTTTGCAAATACTTCAATTGAAGTACGTGTAAGACGCGCAATATCACCTTCTTCTAGGTACATAAAGCGGTTAGTCACAGGTAAAAGTGCAAGTTGGTCTGAACTGATAAAGTTTTCACCAATACCTACGCCAATCACTAAAGGTGAACCTTCACGTACAGTAATGAGTTCATCTGGATAATCGCTATGGATAATACCTAGTGCGTAAGCACCTTTAAGCTGTGGTACAACAGCTTCAACAGCGTCTAAAAGGCTATCTGTGCTTTTTAGGGCTTCAGCAACTAAGTGTGCAACAACTTCAGTATCTGTTTGAGAAGTAAAAACATAACCTAAAGCTTGTAGGTCGTCTTTTAGCTCTTGATAGTTCTCAATGATACCGTTATGTACGACAGCAACCTTACCAGACATATGCGGGTGAGCATTATTTTCAGTTGGTTTACCATGGGTCGCCCAACGTGTATGCGCAATGCCGATAGCCCCTGTAAGTTGGTGTTCAGCAACTGCATCTGCAAGATTGATGACTTTACCTACACGACGCTCACGTAAAATCTGTTGATTATTTAGTAAAGCAACACCCGCAGAATCATAACCACGGTATTCAAGACGTTTTAAACCTTCAATTAAAATCTCGGTTACACAACGCTCTGCAACGCCTCCGACGATACCACACATACTTCAATCCTCTTATTTTTTAACCTTTTGGGGACGTTGATAATTTGCTTTTGAAATTTGTTGCGCACGTTCAAAGGAGAGACTTTGTTCGGCTACATCTTTCGTAATCACAGAACCCGCACCAACTGTTGCGCCATTCCCAATGGTCACCGGAGCAACCAGCGAGCTATTAGAACCGATAAAAACGGCATCGCCAATAGTGGTTTTGTGTTTATTTGCACCGTCGTAATTACAAGTAATAGTACCTGCCCCAATATTTGATTCAGCACCGATTTCCGCATCACCTAAGTATGTGAAATGGTTAGCTTTACTACCTAGCCCAATCGATGTGTTTTTAACTTCAACAAAGTTGCCGATATGCACTTCATTTGCCAATTTAGCCCCTGGGCGTAAGCGTGCAAATGGTCCAATTTGAGCATTTTCGCCTACAACTGCGCCATCAAAAACGCTATAGGCTTGAACTTTAGTGCCTGCTGCAATTTTGGTGTTCTTTAAAATACAGCCAGCGCCGATTTCTACAAAATCACCAAGCTCGCATTCACCTTCAATAATAACATTGATGTCAATACGAACGTCTTGTCCAACTTTTACAGAGCCACGTAAATCAAAACGTGCAGGATCAAAGAACATTACGCCTTGCTGCATGAGCTTTTTGACTTGTTCTTGCTGGAACTGGCGTTCTAAAGCTGCAAGTTGTAAGCGGTCATTAACACCTTCAACTTCAAAAGCAAGCTCTGGTTCAACAGAGGCAACTTCTAAGCCATCTGCAATTGCCATTGCAACGATGTCGGTTAAGTAATATTCGCCCTGTGCATTTTCATTTGAAAGTTTAGGCAACCACTCATGAAGTTTTGCGTTGCTAACACAGTAAATGCCTGTATTAAATTCTTTAATTTGGCGTTGTGCTTCATTTGCATCTTTATGTTCAACAATGGCTTGAATTTTGCCATCTTGACGCACAATACGGCCATAACCTGTTGCATCATCTACAGTGAGCGTAACTAAGCCAATTCCTGTCTGGGTCGATGCATCTAATAATTTTTGCAGCGTATTTGCATTAATGCATGGTACATCGCCTGATAAAATCAGTGAAACACCTTCTTTTGGGAGTACGGGTAAAGTCATTTGTACTGCATGACCTGTACCTAATTGTTCAGCTTGTTCAACCCACTCAATATTTTCTTGGGCAAATGTTTGTTGTACGCGGTCACCACCATGACCATAAATCGTAATAATATTTTTAGCTTGTAATTGTTTTGCTGTTTGAATGACATGCCCTAATAGTGGGCGACCAGCTAAAGGTTGTAATACTTTAGGAAGCTGAGAACGCATACGCGTTCCTTTGCCAGCAGCAAGAATAATGACGGTAGTTGACATGTATAACTCTAATGATTAAGTCAAATGGATAATAATTAGTGTACAAAGAGCAGCCCATACACCGGCAATAATATCGTCAAGCATAATACCAAAACCACCATGCACTTGACGATCAATAACACGGATAGGCCAAGGTTTCCAAACATCGAAAATTCGAAATAATATGAAGCCGACGATCACCCACATCCAGTTCATTTGTTGTAAGTAAATGAGAGGAAGAAAGGTAATAGATTGCCCTGCAAATTCATCCCACACAATTCGACCATCATCGTGTACATTTATAACTTTTGCTGTTTGACCACAAATATAAATCCCGACCAAGGACATGATAATCATCGCGATTAAGCTTAAGTTAAATCCAAGCGATAACCAGATCGGAACGAAGAGTAGGGCAAAGGCAGAGCCAAAAGTACCAGGGGCTTTAGGTGCGAGACCAGATCCGAAACCAACTCCACAGAAAACGATGCAGCGGTTGAACCAAGACATGTCTTTAAAATGAATCGGCGGCTTATGCAAAGTGTTGGTATCCATGAATTTGCAATGGGTAATCCGAACCCAAATGCTCAAAAGTTAGTTGTGTTTGCTCAACGATCTGTCCGATCATTGTAATCTTAATGTCTAGTTGTTTTTGCAAAAGTTTTTCATAATTTTGAGGTGTTATTGTAAAACATAATTCGTAGTCATCACCGCCAGCTAGCGCATATTGCCAACGCTGCTGTTCTGGTAGTTTCTCTAGCGTTGAATCAATCGGTAACTTTTCTAAAAGTAATCGAGCACCGACCTTTGAAGCTTTTAAAATATGGCCTAAATCTTGGGCTAATCCATCAGAAATATCAATCATGCTAGAAGCAAGACCCTTCAACTGTTGTCCAAGCTGACAACGTGGTGTTGGATAGTCTAGTCTTTTTTGTAATGGATGGCCTAGGTGTTGTAAACCATAGGCTGCATCTCCAACTTGACCGCTCACACACACATAGTCACCGACTTTTGCGCCCGAACGTAGCACAGCTTGTCCGGTTTCAATCCAGCCCATAGCCGTGACGGTAATGGTGAGATGTGGACCTTGGGTTGTATCTCCACCAATGAGAGCAACACCAAATTTATTACAGCAGTCATAGATTCCCTGACTGAATCCTTCAAGCCATTCATGGTCAATGGTAGGTAAGCTTAACGCAAGTAAAATACTATGAGGTTTAGCACCCATGGCAGCAATATCTGAAAGATTGACAGCCACACTTTTCCAGCCAATTGCATGGGCAGAGGTATCAAGAGGGAAGTGACGTCCAGCAACTAGCGTATCTGCACAGATCACCAATTGTTGGTTTCGGGGAGGGGTGATTAAGGCTGAGTCATCTCCAATACCTAAGGTGACATCTGTATAAGATTGTCTGTTAAAGTATTGGTCAATAATAGAAAACTCAGCCATATCAACTTCAAACCTATTAGTTTGCTTGTTGTTTTTCAGCACTACGTAGTGTTGAACTTAAACGATCTAAAACGCCATTAATGTATTTATGGCTATCTGCTCCACCAAAGTGTTTGGCGAGTTCAATGGCTTCATCAAGAACTACACGATAAGGTACTTCTAAATGATCACGTAACTCGTAAGCACCCAAACGTAAGGTTGCGAGCTCTACACCATCAAGTGCATCAAGTTCACGGTCAAGTACCGGAATTAACAATGCATCAAGATCGTCGCGCTGTGCGATCACTTGAGTTAATAGTTCGTGATAGTAGTTTAAGTCTACTTTGTGCATGGCATTTTCAGCACGGGTACGTGCTTCGATTTCATGTACAGGGTTGTGACTCATTTGCCACTCATAAATACCTTGTACAGCAAAACGACGTGCTTTGCGTTTTGCTGCATAAACGGCTTGCAGTGTTTGAGACATGCTTTAAATTGCCTTTAATAAATTAACCATTTCAATTGCAGTTAAAGCAGCTTCGCTACCTTTATTACCTGCTTTTGTACCTGAACGTTCGATGGCTTGCTCGATGCTATCAGTAGTTAATACACCATTGATGACAGGCAAGCTGCTTTCTAACGCGACTACACCTAAACCTTTTGCACATTCACCAGCAACGAAGTCAAAGTGTGGTGTGCTACCACGAATAACTGCGCCAAGTGCGATGATTGCATCAAACTGATTTGATGTAGCTAATTTTTTAGCAACAATCGGGAGTTCCCATGCGCCAGGAGCATGAATAACAGTAATGTTATCTTCATTTACACCATGACGTTTTAATGTGTCGATTGCACCATCCAATAAGTGTTCAACAACAAAACTGTTGAAACGACCCACTAAAATCGCATAACGACCTTCGCTTGCGAGATGTAATAAACCTTCAATACGGCGAATTGCCATAGCAACCTCGATTATTTCGTTGTGATTTGATCAGCAGTGACATATTCCACTACTTCTAAATTAAAGCCAGATAAAGCATTGAAACGTAATGGTGAGCTAAGAAGCTTCATTTTTTCAACACCTAAGTCACGCAAAATTTGAGCGCCTACACCAATGGTTTGATATTGATGTGAAAGTGCTGCATTGGATTTCACCGGTTTTGGCTTATTTAAATCATCCAACGCTGGTCCCAAGTCTTGCAAATGATCTTGCCCGATCCAGACTAAAACACCGCGATCACTCGCTGCAATTGTCTGTAGTGCACGGTCTAGATTCCACGCAGGTTCACCATCAGCCTTATTTAGCTTAAGCAAATCACGAATTGGACTGAAACCGTGTACACGTACTGTTGTAACACCTTCTTTTGGCTCGCCTTTGACTAAAGCCAAATGGATGTCCGGATTACCAATCTCACGATAACGATAGAGTTCAAATGAACCATATTCTGTTTGAATGGTTTTTTGATCCAGACGTTCAACCGTTTGCTCATTGGTCATGCGATAGTGAATCAAGTCCGCAATTGTACCAATTTTTAAGCCATGCTTCTCAGCAAAAATTTCTAAATCTGCACGGCGCGCCATTGTGCCATCTTCATTGATGATTTCACAAATGACAGAAGCTGGTTCAAGACCTGCTAAGCGTGTTAAATCACAGCCCGCTTCGGTATGACCTGCACGATGTAGAACACCGCCTGGTTGTGCCATTAAGGGGAAAATATGGCCCGGTTGTACAATATCACTTGGCTTTGCATGCGCTGCGACAGCAGCTTGAATTGTATGTGCACGCTCTGCTGCTGAAATACCAGTTGTAATACCTTCAGCTGCTTCGATTGATAGTGTAAAGTTTGTACTATGCTGAGCACCGTTTTGGTCAACCATCAAGGGAAGGTTTAACTGCTTACAGCGCTCACGGCTTAACGTTAGGCAAACTAGACCACGTGCATGGGTAATCATGAAGTTAATATCTTCAGGACGAACATGCGTTGCTGCAATGACAAGATCACCTTCATTTTCGCGATCTTCGTCATCCATCAAGATAACCATTTTGCCTGCACGAATATCGGCGACAAGATCTTCAACACGACTCAGCGGCATTCGCTTTCACCTTTTTTTGTCGTTAGACAATTTCTATTTAATAAATTTTGCATAGTTTACGCTGTTTAGAGAATTTTGCCTATGATTCTGATTTATCCAAATTTGCAACGAGATAGAATAGATCCAGCTTTATTTATACAAATAAATCATAAGAAAATGGAATAATTTAAAATAAAAACGATGAATTTAAATAAAAAAACCTAGCCAAAAGGCTAGGTTCCAATATGCGCACTTACTTTTTATGAAGCTGCACTGCTTGGACTATCATTTTGTGGGATTGATTTTTTCCCCATCAAAATCTCAGTCCGGATATTTTGAGCAAGTTCAGCACACTCTGCATTCATGCCATTGATCATAAAGGCATGGCGAGTCATGACATTGCTTGGATTTGGCATTGCAACAAGTTGATAGCTGTCTTGAATTGCCTTGAGTTGATCATTCTCAAGATATAAAGCAGATTCTTTCGCATGAAGATGCTGGGCTAAACGTTGAGCAGCCTCTTTCGCATCAATTTGCATAGCTTCTACGGCATTACAAGTTGCACTACGCGTTTGCAAAGCAAAGCGTTTATCTTCGCGGTAACGTTTATATAAAACATCAGAAAGCAACTGGAATACGGTTCCAACCATAAGCAGACACTCTACAGCGTGAGTATGCGAAGTTGAAATCGCAAGTGTAGCGCCTTCAGCATTAAACTCATTTACAACTTCAATGTCCGATAGCTTTAATTGATAATGCTTAACGCACAACTCAATACTCTTGTTTAAAAAGAGCTGACAGAGTTTAAAGTACGGGACAGATACCGATTGGTTAACACTGCTTAATAACTGTTTAGGATCATAAAACTGAATGTTAAGTGCCAACATATGTTGGTCAGCTGAATCTGTAGTTTTCTCAGGCTGAGGACGAACCGCTGGTTTACCTTTCGCTTGTTGCTGAGCTTGAGCAACCAACGTCACTGTATTTTGTTTTTCGAGTGCAAGCGCCTGAGTTAACTGCTGAATTTCATGTTTTAAGCGGTTCTCTTCGTTAATACGTGCCAAATATTCGCTACGGGTCGGACGAGCAATGGCGCGATAGGCAAGCCATAATAAAACATGCAAAAACAGAGAAGCTAAGATTGCCAGCCATTGAGTGCGGAGAATTTCCCCAATACTTGGCTGAATAAGCGTAATCTCGATAGAACCCACTTTCTTTTCATTTTGCAGCGCATCGCGAGCAAAAATCTCACCTTGGCGAGTTTTTGAAATTCCGCTCGTTGCCAACACTTGTTTATTGGCATCAAGAATGCGAATAGACGCAACGCTTGGATTGGTCGCATAGCGATTGGCAATCAGAGCTAAAGATACCGTATTTGCCGGTTCTAGCTCAGATAAGCTGTCTGCAACGAGCTGACTGGTCATGAGCTGACCTTGACTCGCACGGTTTTCATTGAGCTGGTGTGTCGTTGCAATCACCAATAAAAAGGTATGCAATGCAAAACTAACGATCAGTAGGCTAGCAAATAGCCCTTGTCTAGGCGCAATCAAGTTAAACTTCCAAGGCAATTATATTGAAATTCGATTATGATTCTTACAATAGTTGTCACTCAGACTAGAGTCAATTCATGCGAGAAATCATTCTTATATCCTTTTTAGGACCAGACCAACCAAACCAGTTTACCCGATTAATGCAAGTACTATCCGTACATTCATTGCAAATACTGGATGTAGGTCAGGCTGTTATTCATAATCAACTCACATTGGGCATTGTAGTCGCGTCAGATAATGAAACTGCGACCGCATTGGCAATGAAAGAAATTCTGATTTTAGCACATGATATTGGCTTAACAGTGCGCTTTAAACCAATCGCAGGCGCAGAATACGATCAATGGGTAAGTGAAGGCGGTCGTACTCGTTATATCGTCACGGCTTTGGCACCTGAACTCACTGCTGGCCACTTACAAGCAGTTACACAAATTGTGTCTAGCCAAGGCTTTAACATTGAAACTGTTACCCGATTATCAGGCCGTGTCGACTTTGAAAAGGATAGCGCATTTCCACGTCGTGCATGTGTACAGTTTGGTTTAAGTAGTGGTCCAACTTTAGATGCACAAGCCATGCGTGCAGCATGTTTACGTCTTTCAAGCGAATTAAACATTGATGTTGCTGTTCAAGAAGATAACGCTTATCGACGTAACCGTCGTTTAGTTTGTTTTGATATGGACTCAACATTAATTGAACAAGAAGTTATTGATGAGTTGGCGATTGAAGCAGGGGTAGGCGCACAAGTTGCTGAAATCACTGAAAGAGCGATGCAAGGCGAACTTGATTTCCAGCAAAGCTTCCGTGCTCGTGTTGCATTATTAAAAGGGCTAGATGCTGCTGTTTTACCTAAAATTGCAGAGCGTTTAACCATTACTGAAGGTGCAGAACGCCTCATTTCAACATTGAAGGCGCTTGGCTATAAAACAGCAATTTTATCGGGTGGATTCCAATATTTTGCTGAATATCTACAAGGTAAACTTGGTATTGATGAAGTTCATGCCAACATTTTAGATGTGCAAGATGGCTTTGTAACAGGTGAGGTTAAAGGTGCGATTGTTGATGGCGCACGTAAAGCTGAGCTATTACGTGAACTTGCGAACAAAATGGGCATTTCTTTAGAGCAAGCCATGGCGGTAGGAGATGGTGCAAACGATCTACCTATGCTTGCGATTGCGGGCCTAGGTGTTGCTTACCGTGCTAAACCTTTAGTTCGTCAAAATGCAAATCAGGCTATTTCAAGTGTTGGTTTGGATGGTGTGCTGTATTTACTGGGCATGCATGACAAAGATTTAAACCGTGCTTAACCTATAGGGCTAAGCTTTAAGCGCTACTTCAGAGTAGCGCTTTTTTTATGCAGAATAGTTATAAAATCAAGGGTGTTATGCTCAAATCGTGCACAGAAAAAAGGCAATAAAAAAATCTGAAAAAAACTTATTTTGGTCCTTAAAAACAGCATATTTTTTTGTAATGACACGCCAGAATTGATGCCATATAGGGAATCGAACTTTTTGAATTTTACAAAAATGTAATGACAAAAGAATGTTGCGACAAAGTGTGTCGCATTAAGAAATAACGGGTCTTTTTTTCTAAAAAAAAACATCCATAATGCATCCTAAGCTTCAACACAAATTATGAATTAAAGTTGTTTTTGGAATGAGGTCGGGGTTTTAAGACCGAATCTTTTTAGACGTTTTCATTAAGACGGAGGTTTCTATGGTAACAGCGAATTTTGCCGCTATCGCCGGATTCAGCTTGATCGCTGTCGCGCTTGTTGCTGTTTTCTTTTCTCCTTACCGTCGTTGGCTTGGTTTTATGCTTGCAGGGATGTTCTTTTGGGGGCTATTGGAAGTGGTCCGTTTTGGAGTTCAAGTCACTTTTGAAATGCCAGTCACCTATAGTTATTTAACTGCACTAAGTCTAGCGATGGTAATGGTTACATTTATTTTGTTACGTGAGGATAAACAGGCACAAAAGGCTTTGGCAAATCGCCAATATATAGAACACACGCCAGTATATGAAGATGATCAGCAGCAATGTTCTAGCCGATAATTAAATTGTTATCTAACGGTAAAGAGGTATGCACAGCATGCCTTTTTTATTTACGAAACGTGATTTTTATTATACAAAGCATTTATTAAAAAATAGCCAGTTATGCTACGATACATGGGTCTGTTGACGTTTCATCTAGATTGCGTTGCCAGCTAAAAATTATCAGTTAATGCACAAAACACAGGCAATGGTATGTCCTTACTGAGTTTTGCTCTAAAGTTTTCATAAAAATACAATAGGCGTGAATGTTCATGAAACTTTCTTCTATACCTGTAGTCAAATTACCTCTCGTTGATGTCAGTACAGACCCGTTAGATTTATTGGTAGCAGGTTTAGTGCTGCGTATGAAGCAATTGGCACGTACTAGCCCTAAGTTTATTGAATTGATTCATGACCGCGCATTCCGTATTCAGATTGGTACGGATTTAGGTGTTGCACGTCAGATCATTATTAATAATGGACAGATCGATACTGTTGCAGGCGCACCTGAAAAAGCTGATTTTATCTTGCAGTTTGCAGATAGCGAACAGGGTGTAAAAACTTTGATTAAAGGTGATCCAACAGCATTCATGACAGGTATGCAAAACGGCAGCATTAAAATGGAAGGTGACTTCAGCCTATTGGTTTGGTTTAACCAAGTGGCTAGACTCATTCCACCTAAGTTGCCAAAACCAGTTAAAGATAAAGTACGTCAGGCACGTGCTTTTATTAAAGAGAAAACTGGTCGTTAATCGCCAGATATAAAAAAACTCCCGTTCGGGAGTTTTTTTATATCTACGCTTCGACTTCCAAGTTAAACGTAACTGGACCATCATTAATTAAATGAACTTTCATATCGGCTGCAAAAATGCCAGTTTGAACTTTTTCAAATTGTGAATGTGTATATTCAACCAACTGTTCATATAACGCTTTGGCATCTGCTGGTGGCATGGCTGGACCAAAATCTGGACGTAAACCTTTTTGGGTTTGAGCCATAAGGGTAAATTGCGAAACAAGCAGGATTCCACCATTTGCTTGAGACACATTCCAGCCCATTTTGCCCTGTTCGTCATCAAAGATACGATATTTCAAAATCTTATCAATAAGCTTTTGGCCAATCGCTAAAGTGTCATCACGGCCAATGCCTAAAAAAACCAATAAGCCTTGTTGGATTTCACCGGTAGTCTCACCGTCAACCACCACTTTAGCTTCAAGAACTCGTTGTATTAAAGCACGCATAGTTAAAGCAAATTTCTGCAATTGATTGAATTGGCGTAGTTTAGCAGAAATTAAATTAAATGATTTTTAAAAGGAAATTTCACGGAGCTGCAACAATGGTCTAAAAGCTCGCAATTCATTTATAAAAATATGCTTTAATGCTAAGAAGCAAGCGAATAATCACTGACTATGTCTCCAATTATCCATTCTTTACTAGATACAGACTTGTACAAATTTACGATGTTACAGGTGGTTTTGCATAAGTTTCCGCAAACCCATAGTGTCTACCATTTCCGCTGTAGAAATTTAGAAGATACTGTCTATCCACTAGTAGATATTTTGGATGATTTAAATCAGCAACTCGACTATTTATGTAGCCTTAAATATAAAGAAGACGAGCTTCAATATTTGCGTAAATTACGCTTTATCAAAAGTGACTTTGTTGATTATTTGGAACTATTTCAACTGAAAAGGCGCTTTATTCAGGCCAGCATTGATGCGGAAGGTCGTTTGGATATTCGTATTGAAGGTCCGATGGTCCAAGCCATGATGTTTGAAATTTTTGTATTGGCAATTGTAAATGAACTTTATTTTAGCCGTATTAAAAACGATGAAGTATGGGCTGAGGGTGAACGCCGTTTACAAGCCAAGCTTGAATTGGTTCAGCAATATGAAAAAACTCAAAAGCCGAATGACCCGCCATTTTTAGTCTCTGATTTTGGTACACGTCGCCGTTATAGCTTCGTATGGCAAAAGCATGTTGTGGCAGCTTTTCATAAAACCGTGCCAAATGTATTCCGTGGTACAAGTAATGTATTACTTGCTAAAGAGTTAAACATTACGCCAATTGGGACCATGGCTCATGAATTCCTACAAGCTTTTCAGGCACTTGATGTCCGACTGCGTGATTTCCAGAAAGCGGCTTTAGAGACCTGGGTTCAAGAATATCGTGGAGATTTAGGAATAGCCCTAACCGATGTGGTGGGCATGGATGCTTTCCTCCGAGATTTTGACTTGTATTTTGCGAAACTATTTGATGGCTTACGCCATGACAGTGGTGACCCTTACGAATGGGGCGATAAGGCTTATGCACATTATCGTAAATTAAAAATTGATACCAAAACCAAAATGCTGACTTTTAGTGATGGCCTTAATTTGCCAAAAGCATGGGAATTACATCAATACTTTAAAGATCGTTTTCAGGTGAGTTTTGGTATTGGAACTAATTTGACCAATGATATGGGCCAAAAACCGCTCAATATTGTGTTGAAATTGGTTGAATGTAATGGTCAATCGGTTGCGAAAATTTCTGATAGTCCAGGTAAAACTATGACTGATAATGATACTTTCTTGGCTTATTTACGTCAGGTTTTTGAAATCGAAGAACTTGAAGAAGTGGTTTAATTAAAAAATAATCTCACTATTTTGTATTTTTAAAAGTAAGAATGCTGATATCTGATTTTCTGCTAAAGAGTTGCAGAAAATCAGAGTTTGATAGATATATGCTTATGCTAATATGAAATTAAGCTGGTATAAAAAGAAACCATGACGATGACACTCCCGGATTTTAAACTCGATTTATTAATAGAAGCAGAAGAATTAGTGCCTTATTTAGGCAATGAATATATTCGTATTGTAGATTTGAGCCGTGCTTCTGTTTATGAGCAACTTCATATTCCGCATGCTATTCACTTACAACCTAAATGGTTAGTGTCTCAACACGAAGAAGCCACTGGTATTTTGCCAGATGAAGCAGGTTTACAAGCACTGATTGAGAAATTGAATATTTCACCGAATCATCATGTTGTGGTCTATGACGATGAAGGTGGAGCATGGGCTGGACGTTTAATCTGGAATTTGCATTGCTTAGGATTCACCCGTACCAGTTTAATTAATGGCGGTATCCATGCATGGTTAGGAGCAGGGTTACCAACTACAGCAGAAGTCGAAGAAGTTTCTCCTGTTACTGACTTAATTCAGATTGATTTATCGCATGCCGCTCAGTTCCGTGTGAACTATGAAGAGCTACGCAAACAAGTAGAACAAGAAAATGTTCAATTGTGGGATTGCCGGACAAGTGATGAATATAGTGGGATCCGTTTAGCAGCACGACGCGGCGGTCACATTCCAAATGCGCTCCATTTTGAATGGAGTACTGCACTTAATCGTCAAAATCATCTAAAATTGCATCCGCTTGAACGCACGCGGCAGCGCCTTGAACAACTTGGGTTCGATTTACAGCAACCCGTAGTTGTGTACTGCCAGTCACATCACCGTTCCGGTTTAGCCTATATTTTGGCTAGACTCTTGGGCTGGGAAGCAAAAGCCTATGATGGTGCGTGGAGTGAATGGGGCAATCGCCTCGATAGTCCTATTATTACTGGAGAATCACCGTCGTGAGTTTCACATCTCGATTAAAAAAAGAATTATTTATTAAGGCACAAAACCTTGTACCACAGCATCAATTAAGCCGTGTGGTAGGTAAAGTTGCTGCGAGTGAAAATCCAGTTGTGAAAACTGCTGTTATTCATGCATTTAAAACCAAATATGGGATTGATTTATCGATTGCTGAACAAGGTAATGCCCTGAAATATAAATCTTTTAATGACTTTTTTACTCGTGCTTTAAAAGATGGCGTGCGTCTCGTTGACGAAAATGCAGATAGCATTGTGTCACCTGCTGATGGTGCTATTTCTCAGATTGGTAAAATTACTGCGGGTGAAGTATTTCAAGCAAAAGGCCAAAGCTTTTCTGTAGAGAAACTCATTGGCGACCCACAACTTGCTCAGCCATTTCAAGAAGGCGAGTTCGCGACAGTTTATTTATCGCCACGCGATTACCACCGTGTACATATGCCGTTTGCAGGTACATTAACTGAAACTTTGTATGTACCGGGTGAGCTATTTTCGGTAAATCAGGTGACTGCTGAAAATGTACCGGGACTATTTGCCCGTAATGAACGTATGGTGTGTTTGTTTGATACTGAACTTGGCCGTATGGCTGTTGTTTTAGTAGGTGCCATGATTGTTGCTGGTATTGAAACTGTGGCGACAGGTAAAGTGAAACCTTCAGGTCGTATCGAATTACAGCATCATCAGTTGAAACTAGAAAAAGGTGCCGAGCTTGGACGTTTTTATTTAGGTTCTACTGCCGTTATTTTATTTGAAAAAGATAAGATCGAATGGGAACAACGTTTTAAAGCTGAGTCTGTAGTTGTAATGGGCGAGCGTATGGGACATACGGTTTAGTAAACGATATAACCCTTATAAGATAAATAAACCCTGACTTTAATTATTCAGGGTTTATTTTTTTGATTTAAATTATATAATCGTAAAATATATAACTATGTTTTTATTTATATTATATAGAAATATAATTATTATTAAATGATCTGAAATAGGACGTTATAGAAGCTAGTCTATAAATATGTGTCTGAAGAGAGCAAAAATATTAATATGATTGAAAATTAATAAATAAAAATAGAAAGAAATATTCAAGTTAGACTTAAGTCGTAATTTTAATTTTATTTGAAGATAAGTTGTTAAATATAAAAAATTATTTAATTTTATAAATATGAAGTGCTTTTTAGATATTGCACAGTCTTTAGCCTTGGCACAATGCTTGCTAACTATTCAGGACCTTACTGTAATTTTCATTTTTTTAGGTTCTGAAATCATGTTAAAAGTTAAACGCCTGACAGCTTCGGTTTTATCTGTACTTTGTATTTCACTCAGCCATGCCAATGATTTTAAAGTTTTAAATCAAATTTCAAAACAGCCTACTGAACTTCAAAGTGGCGAATATAAAGGTAATTATTACGTTCCATCTACTTTAAAAACCATTACATGGGGTTATTTACCGAATCGGGATGCCAAACCCGTACTTACTGTTCCGTCGGGTAGTGTTGTGACATTTGATACGGTTTCTCATGAAGGTTTGCTTGAAGACCAAGGGCGTAATGCTGAAAAGTTCTTTCAATCGAAAGGTGTCAAATCTAATGAAATCTTGGAAGAAGCAAAAACAATTACGCAGTCAAATTTAAAGCATGATTTTCATAAAGATGGGCCACATATTGTGACAGGTCCTGTTGCAATTGAAGGCGCACAGCCCGGTGATATTTTGAAAGTTGAAGTACTTAAAGTTGAGCCGCGTGTACCTTACGGTGTTATTTCAAATCGACATGGTAAAGGTGCTTTAGTGGGGGAATTTCCAAAAAAAGCAAAGCAAGAAAATGCATCGGCTGAACATCCTGAACGTTATGGAAATGTATCGATTTTCACACCAATTGAAAAAAATGCTAAAGGTGAGTACGAAGGTGTATTAAAAACAGAATCGGGTAAATCAATACGTTTTCCTCTGTATCCTTTTATGGGAATTATGGGTGTAGCGGCAAATACTTCTGAACCTGTTCACTCTGTACCCCCTGCAATGTATGGCGGAAATATTGATATTAATGAACTAGGTGCAGGTTCAACAGCCTATTATCCTGTTCAGGTCAAAGGCGCATTATTCTATACGGGTGATAGCCATTTCGCGCAAGGGGATGGTGAAGTAGCATTAACTGCACTCGAAGCTTCAGCACGTGCAACACTAAAATTTACCTTGCTCAAAGCAGGTAAAGATAAAATACCGGGCAAAGAGCTAAAACAACCTTTAGCTGAAAATGCTGAGTTTTGGATTACGCCGGGTCTAGATGAAGATCTAGATGAAGCGATGAAAAAGTCTACACGTGAAGCCATTCGTTTCCTAAATCAAGAATACGGTATTGATGAAGCAACGGCTTATGCCTATTTAAGTGCCGCAACTGATTTTGAAGTTTCACAAGTTGTAGATAAAACCAAAGGTATCCATGCAAAAATCAGAAAAGCTGATTTTAAAGAGTTTGAGAGTAAATAATTAAGTGAACTAAGCTTAGTATTTAAAATATTAAATACCAAGTTAAATTCATTTCAACTATTAATAAGTTTTATATATTTTATAATTGAGTATAATAAATATCATATATATTTATTAGTATAAAATCTAATGCACTCACTTCCGAACGCTCTACTTTATATTGCTGCATTATTAACATTCTGTGCAGCATTACTTCATTTCATTTGTGTATTCTGGGGAGCAAATGGTTTCCGGTTCTTAGGGGCAGGGAAAACTATTGTTCAAATGGTCGAAAGAGGGCATTGGTATCCTAATTTTACAGCTATAGCTGTCGGTTTAATCCTGACTGTATGTTCTATTTATGCTTTTCTTGCAGCAAAGGGAATACAGATATTACCTTTTACCAAACTTATTTTGTCGCTTGTCGCAGTTATATTTCTTATCCGTGGTTTTGCTTTTCCATGGTTAAAGTCAAAATTTGTGGGAAATAGTGATTTATTTTGGTATGTCAGCTCAGCCTTTTGCCTAATGCTGGGAAGTTTATATGCCGCAGGCGTATATTTAATTTGAAATGAATATATTTTAGGTTAAGTAGAATTAATCATTTTAAAAAATAAAAAGGGAGCTTAGCTCCCTTTAAAATTATTTAGTCCAACCATATTTTTTGAAAATAGTATTGCCTTGCTGAGACGATAAAAACTCTACAAACCGTTTAGCTTCAGCATCTTTTAAACTATGTTTGGTTAAGGCAACACCTGTATCGCGATAGACAACTAGTTCTTTCTCTATAGGTATAATTTGCCCAACATCTGGATTACTGATTCCCCAAATATTAAAGACTAACCAAGCATCGTAGCTACTATTTTCTTCCCAGTTTTTCTTGGCAATACCTGTGTTGGCTGCATAGGTGACAATATTTTTTCGGAAAGATTTGGTTAATTGAATATTTCCAGTTCTACCCGCAATATCCTCCCACATACCGACTTGACCTGCGCCATGCGTAACTAAAACCTTAATGTTAGATTTAGCGAGGTCTTTAAAACCTTTAATATTTTTAGGATTTCCTTTGCGTACTAAAATGGCTGCGGGGCGTAAATACAAAGGTTCCACCGAGTCTTTTATAATTTGTTCAGAAAAAGAATTTTCAAAATCAGACATCATGGCTTCGGAACCACTATATATAATATCGGCATCTAATTTAGCTTGGTCCGACCATTGAGCCGTAGGGCCAGATGTTACATGGACAGCTATGCCAGTTTTATTGGTGAATTGTTTGGCTGCTTCTTTCATGGCGGGTGCTGGCCCACCAGGACCATATACCTGAATGTCTGCAAAGCTATAAATCGGTAGAGAACAGAGAGTAAGGTAAATCAGGTACGGTATAAATTTATATTGTTTTGACATTTTCATAGCTATAGTAAAAAGAAAATATCAGCATATATTTTTTATTATTTAAATGGGATTAATTTTTGCAACCATATTTATAATACGTTTCTTTAAAATATATTTTTATTAAATTTTAAGTGATTATGTTTAAATGTAAGTTAGTTTAAATTGAATATAAATGTAGATAATTTTATGGTAATTTAGATTTTATAAATTGATTATTTAAATAGATATAATGTAAATAATAGAGGAGTAATCCCTTGATTAGAAAAAGTAATTCTTTTTTAAAAATTTTATTTAGCAGTGCTTGTTTGGTGTCTGGCTCTGCGATGGCTGCTCCAATTACAGATTTGAGTAAGCAAATTGTGAGCGAAAAACCAGGTTCAATATTGTCGCTAGAACAGCAAGCTGTGACGGATTTATTTCCTCATGCAAATCAGCGCTTATTGGTAAATTATCGTAGTCGAGGTATTCAGGGCGAACCTATTGTTGCATCGGCTTTTATTTTATTACCCAAAGGCACATCTCCAAAAAATGGCTGGCCTATACTCGCTTGGGCACATGGTACGACTGGAGTCGCTGATACTTGTGCACCTTCGGGTGATTATGTGGGTGGACCAGTTCATTCATATCAAGAAGTTGCTTCCAAAGCTTTAGATAGTTGGCTTGCACGTGGCTATGCAGTTGTCGCACCTGATTATCAGGGTTTAGGTACATTAGGCACGCATCCCTATATGAATGCAAAGAGCCAACTGCATACGGTGGTCGATGCAGTATGTGCATTGCATCTACTTAAACCCAAGAGCTTTAATAAACAGTGGTTAGTGATGGGGCATAGCCAAGGCGGGGCTGCGGCAATTGCAGTGTCTGCCTATGGTCAAAAAGATGCGCCCGAACTAGATTTAAAAGGGGCAATCGCTCTTGCTCCGGGTGGCTATCAATATGAAGGTATTGCAGAATATGTGCAGAGTCATCCAAACCCAGAACCTAGCGTAGCTGCTTTCTTCCCGATTGTGTTATTGGGTGCGCAAGCAGCAGAGCCGAGCATAGTTCCTGAAAATTTAGTCAGTCCAGAAATGAACGCGGTGCTGACTCAAGCGCGTAGCCGTTGTTTATCTGAACTTCAAACTGATTTAAAGAAATCTCCTTCTAGCATATTTCGACCTGATGCTGATTTAAAACCTCTCTTGGCTTATCTAAAACAACAGTCGATTGAAAATATGGTACCTACCGTACCGTTAATGATTGTTCAGGGTTCTAAAGATCATTTAGTCGACCCGAGAGGGACATATGCCTATTATCAACAGCTATGTAAATTAAAAAAACCAACGATATATCAAACGATTGATGGTGGAGATCATCGTGATGCACTACGCCAGAGCAATACTTTTGCTACTAACTTTTTAAATGTAATAGAGAAAAACCAAAGTAAGTCGTATTGCTCGACTTCTAAGTAAATTGGTTTAAATGCTAAAAAAGCCGACTTTTCATGAGCCGGCTTTTTATATTTGAAGGGGTGACTTTAGGTCATGTTATACAGTCTTTCTTTAGGGAAACTGCGGTAAAATCAGCCTTCATATTCGCGTCCATTTTTGCGCCATTTTCCATCAGCACCTTTATACCAGTCTGGGGCTACAGCTGGGCCTCGTGCTCCTGAGCCTTCTCGTGACTCATCTATATAATCAATTTTATCAATGTTCACTGTATTTTCTTGACCTTCATAAACTCTGCTGCGCAACAGTATTGTACGTTGGTTCCAATCAATACTTTTAAGTTCTCCCTGTTCACAAGTTTGATTTATTGAACGACCAAAATGTCCCCAAACCATCAAATACTTGCCCATAGGGATACGTTTTAATTGATCATCAATAGTTTCTATATAAGGTTCTTCTTCAAGTGGTTCCAGCATCTCAATTTGATCAAAAGAGATTAACCGAGTTGACTCGTCTTCTATGGATACGTGAATGATTTTTTGAGTTTGATCAACCTGAAGAATTTCCACTTTTAATGCTTCTCCATCTTTCAAGACAAGAATAAAGAAATCACTTATTTCAGGGTTTTCCAATATTATTTCTACAGGGTTAATAGTCATTTAAGCCTCGCTTAATTATTATGTTAGCTGTTCTTATGGATTAAGTTTTTTGTAGCGATTTAATAATACTAATTTTATTTAAAAATGAAAGTGATTTTTGAAACTGTTAAATAATTAGTTTAAATGGTGTTTTTTATTTTAACTATTTTTTAAATTATCAATGACATTGATTATATATATTGTATAAATTGGGTGGTCTTATTTTTTAAAGTACAGTTAGTATATCTATTTCATAAATTCTAATCTATGAAATAGATATGAGAGAAAAAGAAGATTTATTAAATAACTTATATAGGCTGACTATAGATTGTATTTGATATTATCAATGACAAAAAATTAAAATCATGTCCATAATAACTTATATATAAAAAATGGCTAAGTATCTTTCACTGCATCTATTTAATATCCACCCTTTATGTGGAATGAATACTTTTTAAGCCATGTTATATAGTCTTTCTTTAGGAAAAACTACTGTAAAAGTTGAACCTTCATTTTCTTTAGATTGCACATCTAAATAAGCGCCATGTTGCATTAATACATGCTTCACAATGGCTAAACCTAAACCTGTACCGCCTGTTTGACGACTACGGTCGCTGTCAACACGATAGAAGCGTTCAGTCAGACGTGGCAAATGTTTCGGATTAATCCCGATACCTGTATCTTGTACGCTAAAGTAGGCATGTTCACCGTCGTCATGCCAGCCAATCGTAATCGTTCCACCTTTTGGCGTGTATTTGATGGCATTGGTAATTAAGTTACTAAACGCGCTGGCGATTTCCATGTCAGAACCAATCAGGTCACAGTGACTATCAATATGTAAATTGAGTGTATGGCCATAATCGGCATTGTAGGCCTGAGCATCATCAAACAGTTGATTCATTAAACTCGGCATTTCAATAATCTGATTTTTTGCAATTTTCTTATTATTTTCTAAATTCGATAACAGTAGTAAATCATTCACCAAAGCATTCATACGTTTGGTTTGTGACTGCATCTGATCAAACGCACGTTTCCAGCGTGGACTAATATCTTCTTGATCGGTAAATGTCTCGATATAACCACTGAGTACAGTTAATGGTGTACGAAGTTCATGAGAAATATTATCTACAAAGTCTTTACGCATTTGCTCAAGGTTGTGCATACGAGTAACATCGTAAGCCACCAATAAACGACTTTCTCCACCAAATCGTGTGAGCTTGACCTGCACATATCGGTCATCGTCAAAACTTGACTGTAATTTAATACCATCGGGTGCTTGATCAATATTGTTAAAATATTCAATAAAGGTCGGCTGGCGTAAAATCGTTAATAAATTTCGACCACGGTCGAGAGGGCTGATACCTAACAAACGTTCAGCAGCAGGGTTCCACCATTCAATTTTATGTTGATCATCAATGAGGACAACAGCTTCGGCAAGCGCCACTAAAGAAGACTGAGCGCGATCAATTAAACCGACCATTTCTGCTTGAACGATTCGTTCCTGACGCTGGGCACGGTAAACATTAAACAATAACGCTCCCCAAATCCCATTTAGGTTTGGAGGAACGTCATAAGGTTTATTTGCAATCCAGTCATTGACCAGATAAAGCGAACGCAACTGGAGTGTAAAAAACACCACAAAGGCGATAAAAATACAGCTCCAGAAATACCCAAGGCCTAAACCGACTAAACCGGCAATAATTATAAAAAATAATAAAAGCCGTAAATCTTGTTTGGCAAACGTCCATAAACTACTGTAGCGGGAAAGCTTTTGTTCACGTACCTGTTCGGGGACGGGGTAGGGTTCATACATAAATCTTGGTTAACCTGCGGCTAAATCTGCACGTGTTGAGAAGCGGTAGCCAGTTCCACGTACGGTCTGAACAAATCGGTCAACACCAAAAGGTTCTAAAACTTTACGCAAACGACGGATGTGCACATCGATAGTTCGATCTTCGATATATACATTACCGCCCCAGACCTGATCGAGCAACTGGGCACGTGTATATGCACGCTCTGGATGGGTCATAAAAAACGCAAGTAAGCGATATTCAGTTGGGCCCATATCTAAAATACTGTCGCCAAAGCTGACACGTTGGCTCACAGGATCAAGAATTAAACCATTGGCGTCAATCATTTTTTCGCCACTTAATGCATTTGCACGACGCAGAACCGCTTTAATACGTGAAACCAGTTCACGTGTTGAGAAAGGCTTCGTCATGTAATCATCTGCGCCAGCATCCAGACCTTGTACTTTGTGGTCTTCTTCTCCGCGAGCGGTAAGCATAATTACTGGAATTTCTGCTAAGTTCTCATCACGTTTTAAGCGGCGACATAAATCGACACCACTTACGCCTCCAGGTAACATCCAATCGAGCAAGATAAGCGCCGGACGTTGGTCGACGATAATTTGATGAGCCTGTTTGGCATCTTCTGCCTGCAAACATTGAAAGCCTGCCATGTCCAAAGAAGTATGGATCATTTCACGAATAGGAAGCTCATCATCGACAATTAAAATATAGTCATCTTTCACAGCGCAATATCCTATAGATTTAACGGTGAACCGTTTTGTAGTTATGACAGGCTTATTACAAAGATTAATTATGACAATTTCATTGCAGAAAAGTCTATAAAATTGAATTTAGCAATAATTTGTGACAAAAGTAAGGCAAAGGTGTGACCGAATGATGACATGAAAGCTTAAATATTCTTAAAATCATTCAATAAGTTATCACCTTCAAAGCTTAACGGGTTTTGCACATTTTAGAGTGTCAAAAAACTTTAATATTATTTTGAAACCTTGGCCAATAAAGATAAGAAAACAATGCGGCATGCGGTTAAAACCTGTTCAAGAGACTGCTCAAAGCCTCCCATGACCCATCGAATTGCAATTTGAGTGACATATCCATTTAAGCCTGTTGCGATTAAAGAGAGCTCATTTTCGTTGTGTTGGATTTGCGGCATGGTCAACATAACAAAGGCCTGAATCATTCGATCAAACTGTGCAAGAGTTTCTTGAATGGTGGCTTGATTATGTAATTCTTGTACTAAAACTGCGTCAACATAGACAATGCGAGCTAATCTCGGGTCGTCTTTTAATGTCGTCAGCAGTGCCCTTAAACCAGCATCGACCATTTTTTCTGGATCTGGTGTCGCTTTAATGACGGCTTGCATCAGGTTTTGCTGCAATTCTTCAATCATTTTTAAAAAGATGGTTTGAAATAAATCTTCACTCTTCTTAAATGATTCATAAAAATAGCGTTCTGTGAGTTTTGCCTCTTGGCAGACATCCTTAACCGTCACGGAAAAAAAACCGAGTGTTCCATAGGTCGCAATACCAGCTTCAATCAGTTTTTCTCGGCGTGCCTCTTTACGTTCAGATAGAGATAACCCTTTGAACTGACGTTCTTTACTCACAGTTTTTGTTTTCTTTTTACTGGTTGAGTCGTTTGTCGCCATAAATAAGTCGTTTCCTAAAGAATGGTTTCCTAATTTATAGGTTTTAGCCAAATATGCTTACTATGATAAAGCTCTCAGCAGAATTGTGCCATTCTATCTGAAATTACAGTGTACTATATTGACAATGGATATTGTCAAAATTATATTAAAGATGTCTAAGCTGCACATGCAATGAACCGATTGTGCAAATATCGAAAAACAAAGGATGGACAATGAAAAATTTTAAAAACAAAGTCGCTGCAATTACGGGCGCAGGTTCTGGCATTGGGCAACAACTCGCAATTCTTTTGGCAAAACAGGGCTGCCATCTTTCATTGAGTGATATTAATGAGAAGGGATTACAGCAAACCGTGGAGCTTTTAAAACCGTATAGCACGATTACTGTGACGACCAAAAAGCTTGATGTTTCTGACCGTGAAGCGGTAAAGCAGTGGGCCCAAGAAACTGTTCAAGATCATGGGTCCGTTAACCTGATTTTCAACAACGCTGGTGTCGCTCTAGGTTCAACTGTAGAAGGTGCGACCTACGAAGATTTAGAGTGGATTGTTGGGATTAACTTCTGGGGTGTGGTGTACGGAACGAAAGAGTTCTTACCGTTCATTAAGCAAACTCAAGATGGCCATATTATTAATATTTCAAGCCTATTTGGTTTAACCGCTCAACCGACTCAATCTGCTTATAACGCGACTAAATTTGCTGTTCGTGGCTTTACCGAGTCATTGCGTCAAGAGTTAGATATTGAAAAAAGTGGCGTAAGCTCTTTGTGTGTACATCCGGGTGGAATCCGCACCAATATTGCTAAATCTGCAAAAATGAGTGATAGCTTGAATAGTTTGGGTATGGATCCGACTAAATCGATTCAAAATTTTGACAAATTATTACGTACTCCACCTGAAGAGGCGGCTCGTCAAATTTTACAAGCAGTATTAAAAAATAAACGTCGTTTATTGATTGGTAGTGATGCAAAAATTCTTGATGCATTCCAGCGTGTATTCCCAACTGGATATCAACGTGCTTCTACCATTGTGACCAAGTTAATGAAATAATTTTAAAGTTAAAAAAAGCCATCAAATGATGGCTTTTTTTATAAGAATTGATTGGTTCTAAATAAGAACTTTGATCTTCTTTTTCTTCCAGATAAATTGGTAATAGAGCCCTTGAATAATACATAAACTCACAAATGCCAAGGCATAGGCAACCCAGATCCCTTTAAGCCCCCACATTGAGCTAAACCAGTAAGCACATGGAATTTCAATAAACAAAATAGCGGAAATATTAAGTAGCATCGGGACGGTCACAGTTCCACTGGCACGCATGATCGATGCAAAAATGGCACCCGCACCAAAGAATAAAATTGCCCAAAGCACAATAAATAAAAGTTGTTGGCCCAGTACCACCACGGTTGGGTCGGTAATGAATAAAGCCATTAAATATTTTGAAAATAGATAGCCAAGTGCAATTAAAGTACCCGTAAATAAAAAGTTCATGCCTAAGGCAGTACGAGTTACACGAGATAACAAGTCAGATTTACCTGCACCAATCGCTTGCGCAGCAAAAATTGAAGCTGCAATTGAGATTGATAAGGCAGGGAACTGGATGTAATTGAGCACCTGATTTACCGCACCATATGCTGCTGTAGCATGTGAACCATAATGGTTAACCAACCCAACAATAACCAAGCCAGCCATTGAGGTGGTAATCATTTGAATGCCGGTTGGGACGCCTAAGCGCAAAATGATTTTGCTCAGTTCTGGATTGTGACGGATATGTTGCAAAAGCTGACGATTCGGTCTAAGCGGATGCTTTTTCTTGTTTAAGTAGATGGCAAGAAAAATCAAAATAGCCACATAACCCGTGATCGTTGCAATTGCTGGAGCAATAATTCCCAGAGCTGGTAAGCCAAAATAACCTTTAAGCAATATCGGGGTAATCACCAAACCAATTACACTGGTTAAAGCAAGGGCAAGTAAAGGCGTGGTACTGTCGCCTACACCACGTAAAATTGAAGTATAGATAATATAAACAAACAGAAGTGGGCTACCCGCCAGCATCCATTGAACATAAGGCAAAGCAAGATGCATCACCTTGGGGTCAGTGCCTAATAACTCTAAAATATCGTGGGCAAAAAACACACCAATAATCGCGGTAATTACTCCACCAATCAGTGTCATAAAGAGGGTAGAACCTACCACACTTTGGACTTTTTCAATATTTTGCGCGCCCCATGCTTGCCCTACTAAAACAGTCGTACCTGTTGAAATCCCGATAATAAAAGCGAGCAGCAAAAATAAAATAGGGAAAAAAACAGAGACGGCAGCAATTGCATCTACTCCCATCATTTGACCAACAAAGATGGTGTTAATAGTTCCGGACAAGTTCTGCAAAATATTGGTTGCAATCAGGGGGAGCAAGAAAACAAAAAATGTTTTCCATAGATTTTGCTGATGAATTAAAGACTGTCTTGGTGGCATGCATTCTCCATCGCCCATCTCTTTGATGAGCGGGGCAGATATCCAACTTAGCATAGTTAGAGCAAATGGCTTGTAGTGTTTTTACTATGCTAAGTGGCTAAATTTATTAACATTGATTCAGAATTTCTCCTGCTTTTTGCAATGTCTCATCATTTTTAGCAAAGCAAAAACGAATCAAACGCAAAGACTCCGGCGCTTGCTTGTAGAAAACCGAAACCGGAATAGCCACAATCTTATGTTGTTCTGCTAGAAACTGGCACATTTCAACATCGTTCAGGTCAGGCCGAATTTGACTGTAATCGAGATTTTGGAAATAAGTACCTTGAGACGGTTTTAGCAAGAAACGGCTATGGTGAATCGCCTGATTAAAATGATCTCGCTTAGTTTGGTAAAACTGTGGCAGCTCTTGAATATGTTCTGGATGTTGCTGCATATATTGCGCTAGAGCAATCTGACAAGGTGTCGTGCCACAGAAATTCGCATATTGGTAAATTTGGCGGAATAAACGCATTAACTCAGGTGAAGCGACGCAATAACCTGTTTTCCAGCCTGTTACATGAAAGGTTTTTCCAAAAGAACCGATCACAAAGCTACGCTCTCTGAGTTCTGGAAAATGCAATGCACTAAAGTGTTGTTGACCGTCAAAGACCAAGTGTTCATAGACTTCATCGGATAAAATCACAATATTTTTATCTTGAATCAGTTCAATGAGTTCTAACCAATCCTGTTGATCCCAGATTGTGCCTGTTGGATTATGGGGAGTATTCACCACAATCATTCGAGTTTTATCATTAATCAAATCTTTAACTTGTTGCCAGTTCACCTTAAAGTCGGGTGCTTCAAGAGCGATGTGGATGGCTTTACCACCAGCTAATTGTACTGAAGGCCCATAACTGTCGTAACTTGGGTCAAAAATAATGACTTCATCGCCCGCATTAATGCATGCCTGTATGGCACAAAAAATTGCAATGGTTGCGCCGGGAGTAATGGTAATTTGCGTTACAGGATCAAGTTGAAGTTGGTCGCGTTGCTTAAATTGTAAAGCAAGCTGTTCACGTAAAGCGAGAATACCATCGCCAGGTGGATATTGATTATGCCCAGCCAAAGTCGCCTGAGATAAGGCTTCCAGTAAGGCTGGTGGAGCCGGAAAATCTGGAAAACCTTGTGACAGGTTGAGTGCACCTAGTCGATGTGCCATTGCCGTCATGGTGCTAAAAATCGTCACGCCTTGAGTGGCCAATTTTGACTGAAGCTGTAGCATATTGTTCTCTTATAAAAATATTTAAAGTTATAGAATTGATTCAATCACTGCCCGAATTACACCGAGTGTTAAACCAATAAATGCCCCGACTACAACGCCGTTCACACGGATCATATGTAAGTCGCCACCGACTTCGTTTTCAATTTTTCCGATCATTTCGCGCGAATCCCATTCATGAATGCGTTCGCTCACATAGCGGATGATTTTATGGCTATATTGGTCTGTAAAATTCAGCGCAAGTCCTGTCATTTCTTTGTTCAACACTTCACGTACTTTGGCATTTTGAACAAGGTTTTCACCCAGTTGCTGAATAGCAGCCCGAAGGTTCATTGCAATACCTGAGTCTTTTTTCATTAAATCTTCTTTAATGGCATCACACAAAATGGTGACGGCACCACTAATGAAATTTAGGACTTGCGGACTGTCTAAAAGGGCATCTTTACCGCTGTTTAGGCGTTGGCTGGCAGCACTGTCTGGTTTTGCCAGCTCTAGCATGAGCGAATGGGCAATGGTTTCAATTTCCTGTCGCCAAGGATGTTCATGGTCTGCCAGCATCGATTCTACTTTTTCAACGAGTGAGTCGATGGTGCGTTGTTGAACATCAATACCGATCCAGCTTGCACCTTTTGCAAGGGACCAGACACCCAGCGCTTTAAACATTTTTCGGGTTAATTCACGGGTTTTATCTGGGTTTTGTACCACCCACTCATGGGCGATATCGAGACCACGCTGTAAAACGTCTTGGTGGAAGTCATTTTCCAATACTGCGCGGAGCATTTCACTTGCGAGTTTATTGACTTCGGTATTACGCACCCATTGCACACTATTGTTTTGCACAAAGTTGGCAATTTGATCTTGGCTAACAAACTCAAAAAGTTTCGGAACAGTTTGCTGAATAAGCTGTACCACTTGCGTATTGTTTTGTGGACTTGCTAACCATTGACCAATTGCGAGGCTTAAGTCAGTTTTTTCTAAGCTACGTTCGACCACTTGAGGCGAAAGAAAATTTTCCTGTACAAAACGGCCCATTGACTCTGCAATGCGTGCTTTGTTGCGTGGAATAATCTCGGTGTGGTCTCTTAAAAATTTAGGAATTGGTAACTTACCAAATGGGTTCCGAAACAGAACTGTAATCGCGTACCAGTCGGCTAAACCACCGACTACACCGGCTTCAGCCCCTAACATCAAAATATGAATAAAACCTGTGTACTCTGGCAGAAAACGGTCGGCTACCATCAATGCAACCCACAGCACAACGACAATAATAAGCGCTAGAGTAGCAAAATATTTGCTACGTTTAAGACTGGGCACGTGGTGGACTTCTTCTGCCATGTTCATAAGTTTATCCTATTCATTTTTGTTTTACTGGAGGCTCAGGCGGGGGCAACAGCTCTCCTGTCGGACTCAATCCATATTTTTGTCCGATTGATTTCAAGATCAAGGTTGCATCAAAAGCATCCTGAGGAGCCTGCTTCTGATCCCGATAACATTCAATAGTATACGACACTTGAACAGGATCGATATTGACCACTTGTGGGTAATCATAGAACGGATCATGCCAGAAACCAGGGTAACGACGACCGTAACCATATGGGTAAAAACTTGGAGCAGATGGGTAAACTACGGCTTGACGAGGAGGTTTCTGACTTTGATTACTTGGATCATTTTGCACTTTAAAAAAGCGGAAGCCTTTTTGTACCGTCGTTTGTGCTGATTTTACCAAAGTGATTTCTTCAGCTGCGCCATAACTCATATTCGGGTCAGCTTGAAAACTAATCCGAAAAGTTTGGGCATTTAAAGGATATGCTGAAAACTGGCCAAGCTGATCAAAGGTTCTTGGTTTACTTGGCGTTGTTGCACAAGCAGTTAGAGTTAAGGCAGTGCCTAAGGCTAAACAAAGAGAGAGATATTTCATGATGAACTCCCAGCTGAGTATTAGAAAATAGATGACTCAGCGTTAAAAATTAAGAAGTTTTAAAAACTACTGTTTGGTTCTAATAAAAATTCAGTTTCCTCTGGAGTGGAGGCACGTCCAAGAATCGCATTGCGATGAGGATAACGACCAAAGCGATCGATAATCACTTTATGCTTTTTCTCAAAGCTTAAATTAATTTCATTACCGAGGCGTTGAAAGAGTTTTAATGAAAACTCATGGATCAATTTTGATTCACTATGCATAAACGGCATATATAAAAAAGAGCGTTGCTCTGGATTAAGCTGTGCATCTAATTGCAAGCTAATGGCTTCTTGTGCCAAAGCTAAAGCAAGGCTATCGTAAGCAAAAGATTGTGGTTGATCACGATAAATGTTGCGAGAAAACTGGTCTAGTACAATAATCTCTGCCAGACGGCCTTCAGCCGTTTTTCGCCAAGACCAAAGTTCTGCTTGAGTTGCCTGTCGATGAACGTCAGAAAAATTTTCACAAATCTTTTTGTCAAAATCATCACTTTTTGCAAACCAAAGTGAACGGTGTTCAGGTGAAAACCAGAAGTTTAAAATGTCTTGTTCGTTCATGATATTGACAACTCTTTAGCAATTATTCTTCAATAAAATCACAATTCTTTCGTGTCTTAAATAACAAGATTGTGATAAAAATTGCCAAACTGGAATGATGTGATTATATAAGTAACCGTATCATCTCACGATTTTGTATATAGTGATCTTTAATAAGCGAGCAAATGCATGAGTCAACCCACTACACCATCTCAATCAGTTATTCCTGCTTGGGTGGATTCGTCGCTACTACAAGGCATGTTACGTGGAATAGAGCGTGAAAGCCTACGTATGCAAAGTAATGGGTTCTTATCGCAAGAGTTACATCCAAAAGCATTAGGTTCAGCTTTAACACATCCGCAAATTACGACTGATTATTCAGAAGCATTGATGGAGTTTATTACTTCTCCAAAGCCAACCATTGGTGAAGCTTTACATGAGCTCACAGATATTCATGCCGTTGTGCATCGTCATTTAGAAAATGGTGAAAAGCTTTGGCCGCTGTCTATGCCATGTATGTTAGATGACAATGAAGAACGTATTCGTCTAGCGCAGTATGGCACTTCTAATATTGGTCGTTTTAAAACATTATACCGTCGTGGGTTAGGAATACGTTATGGTCGTCGTATGCAGACGATTTCAGGTGTGCATTACAATTTATCTTTTCCAGATACGCTTTTTGCTGAGTTGCAAGCTCATGAAACTGACGAACAATTAAAATCATTAAGTTTGCAGGATTATCGTAGCCATCGTTATTTTGGTCTTATTCGTAATTTTATCCGTTTAACGCCACTGGTTATGTTTTTGGTGGGTGCAAGCCCAACGGTATGTCGTTGTTTCTTAACCGGACATAAACATCAGTTGTTGCCTTTAATCAAAGGTTCATACTATTTACCGTATGCTACAGCTTTACGTATGGGGCGATTGGGCTATCAAAACTCAGCCCAAAAAAGCTTAGGTATTCATTACAACAATTTATGTGGCTATTTGGATGGTTTACAAAAAGCCGTTCATTCTCCTTACCCACCATTTAGCCGTTTAGGGTTAAATGATGCCGCTGGTGAGCCGTTGCAAATTAATGATCATGTTTTGCAGATCGAGAATGAATATTACAGTCTCGTACGTCCAAAACAGGTGCCTCAAGCGGGTGAAACGCCATCTCAAGCCTTGAAAAATCGAGGAGTGGGTTATGTTGAGTTACGTGCTGTTGATGTAAACCCATATTCGTCAATTGGCGTTGATGAAACGACAGCTGGCTTCCTTGAAGTGTTAGCACTTTATTGCTTGTTAAGTGATAGCCCAGAGCTGTTAGGCCCTGAGCAAGATTTGATTGAAAAGAACCAGACTGAAGTGGTGAATCGTGGCCGAGCGCCGAATGCAACCATTACAGATTTAAACGGGTCTTATCACATCGAAGATTGGGCACGTTTGTATATTGCTCAGATGCAAGGTTGTGCGCAGTTACTCGATCAGACCTATGCAACAGAGCTGTATGGTTCTGCATTAGCGATCATGCAAGCACGAATTGATGAAGTTGATGAAACTTTGTCAGCCCATGTTATTGACGATACGTTAAAGCATGGTGGAACTTGGAGTTTTGGTAGCCACATGGCCCAGTTACATGCTGAAAGTTATGAACAGCATGAGCTTAGTGTGGAAACCTTGAAACATTTTGAGCAATTGGCTGCACAATCTTTACAGCAGCAAGAACAACTTGAGCAAGATACTCAGGTCAGTTTTGACCAATATGTTGAACAATATCGATAATAAAATGAGGTTTTACATGCGATTAAGTTACCGTTTGGTGAGTGGACTACTTGTTTTAGCAAGTATTGTCGGCATGTCTTTTGCGTTGTATCTGGAACATGTAAAAGGTTTAGAGCCATGTCCGCTCTGTATTTTTCAACGTGTTGGCTTAATGGCAATGGGCCTTGTGGCACTGATTGCATTTTTGCATAACCCCGTTTCCAATGCAGTTAAACGCTTTTACGCATTTTTGGCTGGCATCGCAATTTTATGGTCAGTGGGTGTAGCAGGGCGTCATGTCTGGCTACAACATTTACCACCTGATCAAGTACCAAGCTGTGGTCCAGGCTTAAACTATTTAGTTGATGCCTTACCAATGAAAACAGTTTTACAGCAAGTATTGTCGGGTTCAGGTGAATGTGCAGCAATTGACTGGACCTTTTTAGGCCAGTCTTTACCAGTTTGGTCATTGGTCTATTTCATTTTGCTATTACTTGTATGTTTATGGCAATTGTTCCGCTTCTATCCAGTGTTTAAGACTGCTAAAAAAAGAGTTTAAATAGATTAAAAAAAGCCCAACATGAAGTTGGGCTTTTTTATTGTTTTAAAATTAATCAAAATATAAAAAAACGAATTGAAAAAAAGCATAATAATGTAGACAGATAGTTCTGTTTTTTATAAAGTGCAGCCGTTTTATATCCTTATGATTATAAAAAATGTTTTTTAATATCTTTAATGTTTTGGAAAAAATAGGATTAAGCGCACAGAAACGTGCGATCCACGTGCAATTTTCTAATGAATTGCTCAATCACCAAGTTTTTTTACAACGTATAGAAGGCCAACATCAGCTAAATGGGGGAATTGAAGCTGAGTTAATTTGCCTTTCGACGAGTGCCCAAATTGCATTGAAGCAGTTTATAGGCGTTCAGGTTGCTGTTGATCAGGTTACAGATTCTGGCCAATTATTTCGAACTACAGGAATTGTGACTGAAGCCAGTTATGGTCAAAGTGATGGCGCTTTAACGCTTTATAAATTGACCTTAAAAGACGCGACAAATTTATGGCATAAACGCCGTAATAGTCGTGTTTTTATGAATAAAAGTATTGTAGAAATTACCGAAGTTCTATTCAAAGAGTGGCAAGAAAAAAGTCCACTTTTTGCGACAAGTTTAAGCCTAGACCTGAGTGGGTTAAGCCAGAGTTATGATACTCGTCCATTTATCATGCAGCATAATGAATCCGACTATGACTTTCTTACGCGTTTATGGCGAAGTGAAGGCGTGAGTTGGTTAGTTGATGAATCAGAGCTTTTTGTTCCTCATTTTACTGCTCCAATACAGGCCCAAAAGCTTAGATTAATTGATGATAATAACCAGTACCAAGCTTTAGCACGCCGTAGCATTCGCTATCACCGCAGTAGTGCGACAGAATATCAAGATAGTATTACGGGTTTTGTTGCGGTGCGGAGTTTGGAGCCGACTGCGGTACATGTGCAACGTTGGCAGCCCGATGCCTTAGCACAAGAAGAAGGCGCTGGTTCCGTCATCACGACCCATACACATTCAGATAACTTTGATTCAGCGAGTTTAAGCCTTGAGCAAGCATGGCACATGAGTCCTGCTTGGATGCAAGATTTAAAAGGTGAGGATCAGGCTACTGCTTCAACTAGTAATCAACTAGAGAAACTGAATCAGCAGTTTAATGACATGTATGCCAGTCAGGCTAAATACTTCAAAGCTTATAGCAGTGTTCGAGATAGCCAAGTCGGCTATTGGTTTAATCTCCGAGAGCATCCTGAAGTTGATCAACATGAAGGGGTTGATCAAGAGTTCCTGATTATCGCTAAAAATTTCTACAACCAAAATAATTTACCAAAAGATCTACATCAGCAAGTTAGTCAGTTACTAACCCAAAGTCGTTGGGATAAACATGGTTATGACGATATTGAGCGTCAAGGTAATGAGCTGACTTTAATTCGCCGTCAAATCAAAACGACACCTGAATATAATCCAGAACAGCATCGTCCAATTGCCTACCCGCAAAGAGCGAAAGTTGTGGGGCCAGAGGGAGAGACCATCTATGTCGATGAATGGGGGCGCATCAAGGTGCGTTTTCTGTTTACCCGCAGTGATGATCATGGTCATGATGGTGGCGCAGGTAGCAATGACAACGATACAGATTCAGCTTGGGTCGATGTACTGACTCCGTGGGCGGGTGAAGGCTATGGAGCACGCTTCTTACCGCGTATTGGTGAAGTAGTGGTCATTGACTTCTTTGATGGCAATATTGATCGTCCATTTGTGACAGGGCGCATCCATGAAGCGCAGCGTTCACCAACCAAGTTTGATGTGAAAGGACAGCTTCCTGATACTAAAAAACTCAGCGGTATTCGTAGTCAGGAAGTTAGTGGCAGTGGGTTTAATCAATTGCGATTTGACGATACGACAGGGCAAATCAGTACCCAACTACAAAGTAGTCATGCAGCAACACAGCTGAATTTAGGTAATTTAAGCCATCCTAAAGAACAAGCAACCAGTCAGGGTCGTGGTGAAGGCTTTGAGTTGAGAACAGACGCTTGGGGAGCTGTGCGTGCAGGTAAAGGCATGCTCATTAGTACCTATGCGCAAGAGCAGGCAATTGCAGATCATTTAGAAGCTGCACAAGCACAATCCTTACTTTCACAAGGCTATGAAAGCATGAAAATGCTCAGTGAAGTTGCAGCCAAGCAACAAACTGATGCTTTGAACGTGATTAACAGGTTACCCAAATTCATCCAGTCACTTGAGCTAAAAACCACAGGGCAGGCTTTAAATAGCACGGTAAATCTATTTAAAGAAGGGATTAATAACGATCCTATTCATGCGTTAAAAGATTGTGGTGGTTTTATTGAAGATATTGGTGCATTAGGTGGCGATGCAAAAGGAGTTGTAGATGAATTTAATACTTTCTTTAGCGATGCTAAAGATTCGGTAGAGAATTTAAAAGCCTTTATTGAAAATGTTGAAGAACATGGTGCTGACATTGTTAAAGGCAAACTCGCAAGCATTAAAGATCGAATTCATCAAAATCCATTTGAAAGTCTTAAAGAGGTCAGCAAAGTCTTAGGGAATGTCGAGACTAAAGACTTTGACTTGATGAGTGTATGCGGAACTTTTAGTAAGGGCAGTAAATTGGAAGTGACACCTTCTAAAGCATTGGGTTCTTTACAAGGCTTTATGGAGGGTTATACCCAAGGTCTAGAAAGTAGTGCAGATACGAAACAACAAGAACAGGGCAAAATCTTTAGACAAGCCCTTATGTTATTAGCATCGCCAAATGGTATTGCTTTAACGACACCTGAAAATATTATTTTGCAAGCTTCACAAGATATTGCTGAAAGTGCCAGTGGTTCAATTAATTTAAGCGCACAGAAAAATATCATTGGGCATGCACAAGACAAAATTAGTCTGTTTGCTGCACAAAAGGGTTTCCGCGCTTATGCAGCAAAAGGAAAGCTCGAACTGCAAGCGCAAGACGATGCCATTGAAGCGATTGCCAAGAAGGTCATCAAGCTCATTTCTACTGAAGATAAAATCGAGCTTACGAGTCCAAAAGAAATTGTATTAACAGCGGGTGGGTCGCAGCTCAAAATTAATGCGGATGGCGTATTTTCAACGACAGGCGGTAAGTTTGAAAGTAAAGCTGGGCAGCATTTGTTTACGAGCGGTGCAACAGTAAATGCTGAGTTGCCGAAAATGCCTGAGAGTGGAATTTTTAGTCGAAGATTTGATTTTAGTGAATTAATTAATACTAATTTATTAAAAGATGGATTTAAATATAAAGTCATTAATCATGCGAAAAAAACAGAATATATTGGTTTCCTTGATGAGTTCGCAAGGACTAGACGAATATTTAGTGATAATCCAGATAATATTGAAATACTTTTATTAGGAAAAAATGATGAGCATTCAGATAAATTACAACTCATTGAAGAAATAATCAACGATGGTCAAGGAAAAAGTTCAGATGAAACCTGCTGTGGAGGTGATGATGAGCATAACCATGACCACGATAGTAATGAACAAATTGAAGATGATGATTTAAAATCAGATTTTGAAAATTTCAGAATCAAGGACTAAGCTGATAATGAAAGTATTAAAGATAGTAATAGGTACATATATTCTATTAAACAGTATAAGTTTATATGCAGAAAGTACAAACGAGTGTATGAAGTATTGGGAAAAACCGACAGCAAAAGTAAGTGTGTTGCAAGATATTCAATGCTCTAATATATGGGAAGATAATTTTAGTAAAGAAAATAAAAAATTAGCAAAAGAAATAGGATTTAATCTAAAAGATAAAAATTGGGTTTCTACTGGATCATGTAGTCATGTTAAATATAAAAATAAAGATTATTATATTTATTGGGCTGACATGAAGCATAATAAAAATGATCTTATTATGATATATAACGCTGGTAATTCATTTGCATACTCAAGAGTATTAGACGAAAAAAAAATTAAGGAAGGATTCAAAAAAGAGGATACTATAGATGTAAATTTATCTTGCGGAAAAGTAGGAGAAGATATCAATATTGTATCTGTCTTAAATGGATATTTATTGAAAGAGACATCTATTAATAATATTTCTAAATATAAAATTTATGATAGGTTTAAATAATGAAAAAAACTATAAAATTCCAAGATGGTTCAATGCAGGAATTTAATTTAAATAGGGAGGGATTTATACAGGCTGTTAGCTATAAAGAATCAAGTGCTGACTTAAAATTAAGTTCTAACCATAAAATAAATATGATGGCTGCTAAAAAAAGTAGTCCAGGCGGTTATACAGGTTTCTTTCAAATGGGAGAGTCTGCCTTATTTGAAACAGGTTACTATTTAGGAGATACAGGTGTAGATTTTAGAAAGTTAAATCCAGAGAAAGAGAAGCAAAAAATAAAAACTATTAGATCAACTTTTGATAAAAATGATTGGAAAGGAAAATGGTCTGGTAAAAATGGAATTTATTCATTTAATGATTTCCTTACAAAGCCTGAGTTACAATTAATGGCAGTAAGTGATTGGATTAATTATTTATGTAAACGTATGCAGTTACTTAATTTTAATCAATATTATGGTCAAATTATTAATGGGGTAGAAGTAACAGAATCTGGAGCAATTGCTAGTGCCCATTTAATGGGTGAAGGTGGATTAGCAACTTTTTTGGGATCTCCTATATTCAAGATAAAATCTCCTGTATCTGATGGAAATGGTACACATATTTCTTCATATCTATCAATGTTTGGTGATTTTGATTTAGAAAATTGTTGCAAAAGAAAAATTTATATTAGTTTAAAAGATAGTTCAGGTTTAGAGATAAAGAATAAAGAAGTTATTATTATTTCAGAAAATAATGGTAAATATATTTCAGGCGAAACTAGGGTTAAGGTTAAAAGCGATGAAAATGGAAATTTGCCTGTTATTGTTAGAAACCCGAATACTGAAATAAAAATTTTTGCTGATGGAAAAGAGTCGAATACCATTATTCAGAAAGCAAATGAGAAACAAAAAGCAATTTTAAGTGATTTTAAGGTTTCAAGTCATCCAGCAACTCTAGAAAAAAATAGTACACCACAACCAAAACCGCAAACTAATAAAACACCACAAGAAATAAGAAATGAACAAACACAACCTTCTACTGCCCCAGAAAAAGAGAAAGACTCTTTATCTAAAGATGCAGACTTTAATATTCAAATAGTTGAAGGTGACTCTGGTAAAGCAATCTCTAATATGAATTTTTTTCTTACTTATAAAGGTAATATTAAAAAGCATACTGCCGATAGTCATGGAATCAAGCAAAATATTATTGCAGAGATAGGACAGGATATTGAAGTTTCTGTACAGGGCACAGGACATAAACAAGTTATACATCATTTCACAGTGAATGCGGCATTAAAAAATAAAACAGTGAAAGTGAGTCTTCCTGTACATTCTTTTAATATTTCAGTCACTCAGGAGAATAAACCTGTTCCAAATACTTTGTTTAGTATTTTTTACAGGGGTAGAGAAATCTCTAAAAGGACAGATAGCCGCGGTATACTGAATGTTCGAATGTTAACAGGCTTTGTTTTTGGTTTCGGTATAAAGGGAAAAAGTTTAATCTTAAGTCGAGTTGAAAAAAATACTGTAACAAAAGCTTTTACAGTGAATGGGAGTGCTGTTCATGCTTCAAAAGCATATGAAGCTAATGATGCAAAACAGAAGCAAACTGAAAATTTAAACAAGCATAAGAAAGAAAAGAAAGAAGAAACTGCCAAAAAACAAGCTGATCAAGCTAAAACTCAGAAAAATAGTAAAAATGAAGTAAAACAAAGTAATACCTATACTGAAAATGGAGGTAAACCATTAACAACTGTTAGTAATCAAGCTAGTGTTACAAGTGATACTACAAATTATATAATCTATCCAAATGGAACAATCGATAGGATTAATAAAGATGCTACAGGTTTCGCAGCATATTATTATGTAGTAAATAATCAACCTATTTTGATTGGGAAAAGTAGAATTTATACAGCTGATAGATGGTTGAAGAAAGGTAAAAAAGGTTCAGGAATTAGTCATCTAGTCAGTATTCGAGAAATTTTTGGGGATAGTGATTCAAAATCTAATAACAAATGGGAGAAAAAAATAGGTAATTTGAATATCTCAATTCATAATGATACTCAACAACAACATAGATATTGGTTATCTACGGTAGCATTCGCTGCATATATTGGTGCAGTCTGTAAATTTGGTGAAAAAGTCCGGTTTAGTGGTTTTAGTGATAGAAATGGTTCACCAGGAGGAAGTAGTTCTCATTTGAATGGTGAAGTTGATGATATTGGTTATATTAGAGTAGATAGAAACCATTCAGTAGGTGTTAATTTTGAAATGGCAGAATATGATCATGACGCATCGCTACGCTTTGTCAATATATTGATATCTTTTGGATGGGGTAAGACGAAAAATATGTTAAGCGAATATTACCCTGCACATTTGGTTAATAAATATAAACTTAAACAAGGTTATATACTTCCAAGATGTAGTCAATGGACTAATCCAAGACATAATAATCATCTACATTTACAAGGCCTGTCAGTAACATTTAATAAGGATGAATGATATGAGATTTATATTTACCTTTTTTATCATTTTTTTAAGTGCATGTAGTCACTCTGATACTATTGCTGATAAAAAAAGTTATTTAGACTTTAACTCAATAAATTTAAAAGATAAATCTTATATTGTTGGTAATAAATACTCTGATGTTGATTTTTCATCAAAAGGTATAGCAAAAGATCAAATAGGAAACTGTACAACTTTTTCAGATTTTAATAATAATATTTCATATACTCTTAATAATCAGAAGTTGGTTGAAGTATTAGTAGGAAGTGAAAATAAAAGTATATACACGTCAAAAAATATACGGAATGGTATGGGTGTTGAAAATATATACAAGAATTATAAAGATTATAAAATTAAAAAAATAAAAAGTGAGGGGGCTGGAGATTCACAAGATGATTATACTTACATAGTGACTGATAATTTACAGAAAAATAATAGTTTAATTTTTGATGTTGTGCATGGGGAAATACAAGGAATACACTTAGGAAAAAAAGGATTTGATTTATCCGATTGTGAATAATATTGCTTACACCTAATCTTATTTAAGTAATAAGATTAGGTGTAAGATGATATAGATTATTATTAATTATATTTAACTAAAATCTTTGATATTAAATTACCTAAAAAATTGTTGAGCTCCAAGATTAAAGACCAAAGGTTTCAATGTATTTTATTTCAGCAGATGTACCTGGTGAAGGTGCTATGCACATAGAGATTATGCAATGATGAGCAGATTATTTCTTTTATTTGTAATTAGTTTTATGTATGCCTGTACAACTGAGGCGGACCAGCCTAAGTCAAGTAACACAAAACTTTATTTTTCGTATCGAATCTGTGAAAAGTCGGGGAAATGTAAGAATTTTACACCTACAAAAAAAGAGGGTAATTATCTCTTTAAAAGACTTGAGCCTGCATATGATGAATTTTATATAAAAGATAATAATGGTAATTTTACTTTATATTATAAAAATTTTTATAGTGAAGATGTTCAAGTTGGATGGGCACAAGCTAAAGTGGATAAAAATAATAATAGTGAGTTGAGTTTAAATATAGATACAATTAACCTAGCCTTGGGCGGTATTGATTTTATAAAGAATGGATATGCAACTAAACAGGCTGAATCAGAGAATTTTAAATCAGGGATCTATTATTTAGCTGATAATTATACAGGTGCTCCATATTATCAAAAGCAAAAAATAGTTTTTAAGAAGAATGCTAAAGATTTAGTATTGGACTGTAATAGTTATTTGAATAATCCCTCTGTAAAAAATGAATCTTATGGAGTGTTTTATGGAGTATGTTCCGAGGGTGAAAAAGTATATTTTAAGCAGGTAAGCTGATTTAATTTCCCTTTTTGAATAAAAATGTAAGAATGGTAAGTCTTACATTTTTTTATCTAAAATATTTATATTTGTATTTAAATATTAGATACAATATTTGTATTGAGGATTAGCTTCAAAATATAAAAATAGAACCTTATCTTAATGTATGTTTTTATTGAAGGTGTGTGTATTGAGAACTAATTTTATTAAATTTTATAATTTTTTATTGGTTTTCGGCGTATGTATTTCCTCAAATGCTGCAGATTATAAACCACAACAGTTAGATGAGAAAAAAGTATATAATAATAGTGAGCATGATCTGAATAGTACATATTCTGATATAAAAATCTATATTATTGATAATAAAAATGAAGTTAAGCATCTTGTTGATAATCAAAGGTCTTGGCTAAAAAATAGAAATTTAAAATGTAATTTTAATGGGAAAGAAGCAAATAATGAAAATTATAAATGTCTAAGTGATTTTAATAATTCTAAAATTAAAGATTTAAGAAAGTCATACTTAGACTTTGATAGTTTAGAAGGGAAATTAATAAAACCATTTAAATATAAAGATGGTATTATAAAAGAGTTGGAAGTAGGTGGGTGTTATTGTAGCGAAAGTACAATTAAGATTTTAAAGGAAAAAATTTATATATATCAAGCTTGTGATCAAGGGTTAAAGGAGCCACGTATATATAATATTGTTGGTAAGAAAAAAGATGGATTTTCTGTAGAATATCAAATTGATACTAATAATAAAGTTCCGGGATTTAATTTGGCATTTGTTGCTAATGGTAAAAATGTTTGGAATATAGTTCCGAAAATCTTTGGAAAAGAAGATTTAATAAATTTAAATTTTGCAATTAAGTATACAACTGATGTGAATATAAAAAATAAGAAAAATGATTGTCATGATGATGAAGAGTAATCATTTGTTGTTAAGATTTTGATTGCATTTAATAATAGTAATGTCAGCTTAAAATATGATATTGCTATTATTATAAAATAGAAATTAAAAGTAAATAATGAGCTTATTCAAAATGAAAAAACATTTTAAATTTATAATTTTCACTGTTCTTATGATTGGGCCTGTAGGATCCTCATATGCTGATTTTGGTTTTATTCAAGATAAAGATGAGTATGTGAATGTAAGGGAAAATTCAAGTTTAAGTTCTAAAGTTACATCCAAATTAAATAATAATGAAATTGTTTCTTGTGTGATGGATGAAGAGACTAATAATTTTTGTTTAGTTAATGCAAGTAATGGTGCAACAGGATTTGTCTATAAAAACAGAATAAATAATTTTAGTGGTTACACTTCTATTAAGCTATCTCAATATTCTAGAGAAAAAGCTGTTTATAGTGATAAAAATATAATAGTAGAAGTGTATTCAAAAAAAGCTATTTCAGATCCTAAACTTTATAAAACTTTTAAAGGTGAATATAAGTATTTTAATAATAAAAAGTTCTTTGGTACAGATGGTAGTCTACCTGACAATAATTTTTTACAACTTGATAAAATTATTATTAAAGAAAAAGATAACAGAATAGAAATCAGTAGAACTGAGCTTGAGCAATATTTTTTCCCTAAAGATGGTATCGATGGGGGCAAAAACGAACTTGCTGACTTTAAAATATATTATTTGAATAATAATATTTATATTTTAAATACTTTTAATAATGGTGGTGCAGCAGCCTACAATATAGTTTTAAATATAAAAAATGGAAAAATAGCTACTAATAAAGCTTGGAAGGTTGAAATTTGATAATATTTCTCTTTCTTCATAAAAGCTAATTAATTAAAAAAGCCCAACAAAAGTTGGGCTTTTTTTACGTCTCTACAATCCCTTCCAAATCTTCGAGGGTATAGTTCGGCATATCAATAATATGAGTTTGAATACCTTCTTGCACATAATCATTCGCATGAGGATATAGCCAGCGAGTAATCTGTTCCGCTACACTCGAGTGATACTGAATTTCAAAATGATTTAAGCCATAAAACACAGCTTTATGTGAATCAGGAACTTTGAGCTGAAAACGTGGATTAGGATGTTCACCCAGCGCGCTTTTCACACTCACCAAGTAATCACCAATCACAGTAAGCGCTTTATTGCGTACTTTTTCAAACTCGAGTGTTCCTGCCACTAAAAAAGTATTGATATGGGAAGGTAGAGGAGCTGGTGCACGGTTATCATCCATCATGCCAATTCGGGCATCCATATATTCCCAATCGTCATCACGAACACTACCGTGGCGTAAGTCTAAAATACCGTTACTGCGAATATTAACCAGTTGACCAAGTAAACCTACAAAAGAGAACGCGCCAAGTTTATCTTGTATGGTAAAACCAAAGCGCTCCAAGACTGCACCATGATGTGGGGAACCAATACACACCAAGTTCTCGACCATATGAATCCATTGATACATATTTTGTTTACCGTAGAACAATGCACTGCGAGAAACCAGTCCGCCCATACTATGGCCAATCACATCAATGCTAGTAATTCTTGGATTATTTTTTACGAGATCTTCTAATAAATTTGAGAAGCTGCGACCATTGGCCGAAATACGTCGCCCTGTATTGTAATTTAAATACAGCATGGTGTTATGGTCACGCTGGGCTAATAGACGCTCTCCAATTCCACCATAATGGGCGTTTGACCAAGTCAGATGATTCATACACAAACCATGAACCATAATTACAATACGACCTGCAAGCTCACCTTGCTGTATAGCTCCGTAGTGATCGTATAGCACTATCGGTAGGGCGAGAGGACTATGTTGTTTAAGTAGGTAATCCCCAAAAACACCATTCAAAATTCCCACCAAAAAATGTAGGCTTGGGGTGAGTGGTTTTTCGTGAAGTGTTGGATATTTTTCAATAATGCGACGTAAACCGGGTGCTAAAAAATAACGACCATATTTTTGTAAAGCGCCATAAGAAAATTGATATGCCTTTTGTACAAATGGTCGTTTTTGAAAGTTTTTAGCGTTTTGTGTACTAATACCAAAAGCATTTTTTAAGACTTCAATATTAATAACTTGTATTAATTCATGTACACCATTTAAGCTGGTGCTGAACAGTTGAGCTAAACCTTCAAGTACGTCTGCCTGACTAGGTGGCGTACGATCCCATTTACAATAAGTTTCATGTAGTGGTGTTAAGCTCGGCATATCTTTTCCCCATATACGTTATAACCGACGTTTTAAGCTGTACTTTTTATCAACGGCAGTAAACGTTTCCATCTTAGTAGTTTAAATAACACATTTTTTTAAAATACTGATGAATGGTTAGTTGAGTGGTTCTTCTTGTCTGACAATTGTGCTTTTCTATACAAACTGAGAACAAAATTGTGAAATTAGTCTCAATTTAGAGGGAAATATATGAATATTATCTACCTCCATGGTTTTAATAGTAGCTCTCTTTCGATTAAAGGATTGAGCTTACGGCAGTATTGTAGCGAATTAGGGATTAATGTGCATTTGCCAAACCTCAATAGATCTCCAGATCAGGTGGTTGAGCAAGTTTCAGAGCTTATTGAAAGTTTGGATGATGTTGCACTTGTAGGTAGCAGTTTAGGTGGTTTTTTTGCGACATACTTTGTCGCGAAATATAATATTCCGGCTGTACTGATTAACCCTGCTATGCAACCATGGAAGTTGTTTGATGAGTTATTTCAAGTTGAAAGCATGCCCTATGTGGTGAATGATCAATGGTCGATTGACCATGTTCAGCTACGACAGTTGCAGCAACTTGAACTGAAACAGCCTGAAAATGCCGACAAAATACTCGTCTTGTTGCAACAAGGCGATGAAATTTTGGATTATCGTCAAGCACAACGCTATTATAGTGCTGCAACGCCATCCTCATTGATTTTGACGGATGCTCATGGCAATCATGCTATGGAAGATTTTGAAGAAAAATTACCGTTAGTGATCGAATTCTTTGCGCACACCATCAAATAAGGAAAACGTACAACGTGACACAATATACGGCTCAATCGCTTGAAGTCCTTTCCGGTTTAGACCCTGTTCGTCGTCGTCCAGGGATGTATACCGATACGACTCGACCTAACCATTTAGCTCAGGAAGTTATTGATAATGCTGTTGATGAAGCATTAGCGGGTCATGCCGACAAAATATGTGTCACAGTTTATAAAGATGGTTCATTGTCGGTTGAAGATAACGGCCGTGGTATGCCAGTCGATATTCATCCTGAATATGGCCAATCTGGTATCGAAATCATTCTGACCAAGTTACATGCTGGCGGTAAATTCAGTACCGATAACTACCAGTTTTCGGGTGGTTTACATGGTGTGGGAATTTCAGTTGTAAATGCTTTATCAACACGTGTTGAGGTCGAAGTACAACGTCAGGGCAACCTATACCAAATGGCATTTGAGCAAGGGGAGCCTGTTGCACCTTTAGCTGTGCTAGAGGGTAAGGCACCAAAACGTGCGACAGGTACGACCGTACATTTTTGGCCTGAAACTAAATATTTTGATAGTCCGAAATTCGCTTTAAAAGCCCTTAAACATAATTTAAAAGCCAAAGCTGTTTTAGCAGCAGGCTTAAAAATTATCTATATCGATCAAATTAACGATGAAAAAATTGAATGGCAATTTGAAAATGGCCTTGTCGATTATTTGATGGATGAATTGCAAGACCGTGAAATCTTGCCAAATCCAGCTTTTGTGAGTAGTGGGCAAGCCGATCGTGCGGCGTGTGAATTTGCAATTTGTTGGAATGTAGAAGGCGGTGAGCAGGTTCAAGAAAGTTATGTAAACCTAATTCCAACCGCACAAGGCGGTACTCATGTGAACGGTTTACGCTCAGGTGTAACCGAAGCATTACGTGAGTTCTGTGAGCTACGTAACTTGTTGCCACGTAATCTCAAACTATCCGCAGAAGATGTTTGGGATGGTGTGAACTATATTTTATCACTCAAGTTCCAAGAACCACAGTTTTCAGGTCAAACTAAAGAGCGTCTTTCTAGTCGAGAGGCATCTAATATTGTTTTAAATATTGCCAAAGATGCTTTTTCACTTTGGCTGAATCAACATGCTGAAATTGCCATGCAATTGGCAGAAATGGCGATTTCTAAAGCGGGTCGTCGTTTAAAAGCAGCTAAAAAAGTTGAGCGTAAAAAGATTGTTTCTGGTCCTGCATTACCAGGTAAGTTAGCAGATTGTGTTGGGCAAACCCGTGAAGACAGTGAACTATTTATTGTCGAGGGTGACTCGGCAGGTGGTAGTGCCAAGCAAGCACGCGATAAAAACTTTCAGGCCATCATGCCAATTCGTGGAAAGATCTTAAATACTTGGGAAGTTTCTTCAGATGAGGTTTTGGCTTCTCAAGAAGTTCACGATATTGCGATCGCAATTGGGGTAGACCCGGGTAGCGATGATTTATCCGAGCTACGTTATGGCAAAGTTTGTATTTTAGCCGATGCGGACTCAGATGGTTTACATATTGCCACTTTGTTATGTGCGCTATTCGTTAAACACTTTCCGACACTGGTGGAAGAAGGCCATTTGTATGTGGCGATGCCACCATTGTTCCGTATCGACATTGGTAAAGATGTCTTCTACGCCTTAGATGATGATGAGCTCGAAGTCATCTTGAAAAATGTGAAAGGCAATCGTAATCCTCAAATTACCCGATTCAAAGGATTGGGTGAGATGAATGCGATTCAGCTACGTGAAACCACGATGGATCCAAACACACGCCGCTTGGTACAGCTCGATCTTGACGATGCTCATTTTACGGCAGGTTTACTCGATAAATTACTTGCCAAAAAACGTTCAGCAGATCGTAAGCAGTGGCTTGAGCAGAAAGGTAATCTAGCCGATATCACCGTTTAAAATAGAATTAAAAAAAACCCGCCTAATAGGCGGGGTTTTTTATGTAAACCTAGATTATTGGAAATCACCACAACGATTGCTGTCATTAAACTAAAATAGACAGATCTGTATATTTTATTTTAGACAGTAATTTTTATAGCGTATGGAAATTGAAAAACATCACAATTCGCTCCGCCTCCAATTCGATCCACTACTGCAAAATCACTCGGTGCTTCAAAGGTCAGCAAAGGATGATGCCATGTACCTGCCCGATAATTTATGCTTTGTTTTCCATTTGAAACAAATGCACATAATTTTGAAATATCGGGAGTATTCTCGTCCAAAGCAGGTGCCACAATAATTAAGAACTTTTGCTGTTGTAAGGGAATAAATGCCTGAGAGCCTTTCGGATGACGCTCTAGCATTAAAATTTCCAGAGGTAAAAGGCTAGCTTTAATATTACGGAAAATACTGATTCCTGCTTTTGCTTCCCCTTCAATTTCTGTTTCAACGAGCGCGTGGTAGCGCTCGGTGTGTGCATCATTAATATGAAAAAAGTCATGCCCGTCACAACAAATGACTTCTCCGAATGGCTGAAAGCTCTCAATGGTTAAGGGCTGAATTTGGACATTATTCATGATCATGACTGGGCAATTTTCCCCCATAAACGTACACGGCTAATGCCGCCATCTGGAATCATGTTGATACGAATATGAGAGATTTTTTCATGTGGTAAAATCTCATTCACATATTCATGAATATGGTCCATTTGCATAGGTTGAGCTTCAAGTAAATAAGTCCAGAACATACTCTGTGGAATTAATTGTGCATCGGTTGCATTTTCAAGGTAAACCGCCTGAATGGATACTTGGGCAGGGAAATTACCTTTAAAGTGAGCTGTATCAATTTCAAGCTTATCAATTTTCCCGCCTTTACCTAGAGCAAGAATACACCAGTCATAACCTGGTGCTCGGCGGCGTTTGGTTTCCCATCCATCGCCCATGTTGATGCCACGGCCGGGATTAATCAAATTGCGCGGATGTCCAAAATGGGCATCGCTATAGGCAACTACGCGGCCACCATTTTCGAGGGCTAATAAATCGAGTGTTTGCTCGCTATCAGTCACCTGAATATGAACATCACCATAGACACGTAAACGAGCAATACCTCCATCTGGGAAAATATTGAGGCGTATATGAGTGAAAAGTGCATCATTATTGACCATAAAAATATGATGCTGGCTTGGGCCGAGTTCCGTATTTCCTAAAAGACTCTCCCATTTTGCCCCTGTAAGGTCACCATTTGGTGCATAACATGCTTCTAATGATGCAGATGCTGGATAATTTCCTGTGAAAAAGCTGGTATCAATATCAAGTGCACTGATTTTTCCAGTCACACCAAGCTTCACAATGCACCAGTCATAGCCTGCATGACGCTTTCGGCGCGTTTCCCAACCGTCCATCCATTTGCCGTTGTCATCAAATTTATCTTCAACAAAAATAGGTGCATCAAATTGCAGCATACGCTTTGCTTCTGCAAAGAAATCATCTGAACACTCAATGACTTGTGCACCAATTCGGGCATCTGCCAAATTGGTTTTCGTATTCAAAATTTCAGGAAGTTCAAAAGCTGGAGCGTGCAATGTTGCCATAGTGGATTATCCGTATTTCTTGTTAAAAACATGATTTTTCATTTAAAACTGCCCTAACACTGAGCGTGCTGAGACGAGTTTTACACGTAAATATATAAGCATGGTGCATGCCAGTTTTATGGAAAAGCTAAATAAATTTTAAACGATGGCATGTTTTTAGCATAAGCACCCTATAGGTGAATATCTATAGGAGAGTGTTATGAATGTGGTGATTATTGGTGCGGGAATGGGAGGTCTAACCACTGGCATTGCATTAAAGAAATTTGGTCATCAAGTTCGCATTTTTGAGCAAACAGAGAAGATTCTTCCTGTGGGTGCTGCAATTTCATTGTGGTCAAATGGCGTAAAATGTCTGAACTATCTTGGATTAACCGAGAAAATCGCCCAACTTGGTGGACAAATGGACGATTTGGCTTATGTAGATGGTTTAACTGGAGACGTGATGACACAATTCAGTTTATCGCCATTAATTGAAGAAGTAGGGCAAAGACCTTATCCGGTTGCACGTGCAGATTTACAAAATATGCTGATGGATGAGTTTGGCCGAGATCAGATTTATTTAGGCAAAAAAATGGTCAGTCTTGATGACAAGGCTGATTTTGTTGAGGTGCATTTTGCTGATGGTAGCTCTACACAAGCCGATTTAGTAATTGGGGCAGACGGTACTCACTCTCTTACACGGGCCTATGTGTTGGGCCAGCAAGTACAGCGCCGTTATGCGGGTTATGTGAATTGGAATGGTTTGGTTGAAATATCTGAAGATTTAGCTCCAGCGAAGCAATGGACAACTTATGTGGGCGAAGGTAAGCGTGCTTCTCTGATGCCGGTTGCAGATGGGAAATTCTATTTCTTTTTAGATGTGCCTTTACCAGCAGGTTTAGAAAATAATCGAGATGAATATAAAAAACTTTTAAAACAATATTTTGCTGATTGGTGTGTACCAGTACAGCAGCTCATTGAACGTTTAGACCCGCAAAAGACCAATCGGGTAGAAATACATGATATTGAGCCGTTCACCCAGTTTTATAAAGGTCGCGTGGTGATTTTAGGTGATGCTGCGCACAGCACCACACCTGATATTGGGCAAGGTGGCTGCCAAGCCATGGAAGATGCGATTTATTTAGCGCGTTCTTTGCAAATTAATACTTTAGGTGTTGAAGATGCTTTACGTCGCTATCAAAACAAGCGCAATGAACGTGTAAATGAGTTAGTACTTCGTGCGCGTAAACGTTGTGATGTGACCCATATGAAAGATGAAAGCGTTACACAAGCTTGGTATGCAGAATTACGCCGTGAACAAGGTGGACATATTATGCAGGGGATTATTAGCAATATTGTGGGTAATCCCCTCGATTAAAACAAAAACAGCAAGGACTTCTCCTTGCTGTTTCAAGCTTCTAAATCATAATTTTAGAAGTGGTATTTAACCAATGCACTGACGTTGTTTTCGTCTCGTCCTTGAAGGCCAAATTTGTTATTCCACACAGAGTGCTCGATACCTAGGTATAGACGTGTATCAGGAGAAATGTGTTTACCAACATTCCATTTCCATTGTGTTGTCCAGTTTAACTCGCTGGCATGGTCGCCTTCAGCAGTTGACCAGTCAAGGAAACCATCTACCAAGAAATCTTCAGATGCGATTTTAAATGGAATACCATAAACGAACGTCATTTGATAATCGTCGTCAGTGTTCTCATTATTTGCACGGTAGAAGTTTAAATTCGCATATTGGAAATATGGGATATTTAAGTCGACAGCAAAACCATAAAGGAAATTATCGAAGTTGTTGCCGTCTTCACTATTGCCTTCCCAAGTGGAACTAATTAACACATCTTTGATTGGGCCATACGCCAGTTTTTTACCTGATATTTCACCTAAGCTTAAACGTGGTGATAACTCGAAGTAAGTACTCTTGTGGTCATTTTCACCACGCATACGGTCCATAAAGAAAAATACATCAGCGTATTTAACTTTCGCTGCATATTCCAAAGTAAGGATGGTTTCTTTGTCATCTACAACTTCATAGTTTTCACCATAAAGTCCAGTCACGCTAAAATCTTGCCAGATTGGTTTTGCCTGAACCATGGCAGTTGCAGATAACAAGGCACAAGTCGCCGCAAGTTGCTTTAATTGCATTTAAATGATCTCCCCCCAAATAAAGCACGCTAAGGATACAGTGTCTTAAGCAAAAATGAAGCCAAATTTGATCAACGGTTAAAAAAAGGCCCACCGAAGTGGGGCGCTAAAAACTAAATCTTTAATGTGTATTTCTGGTATTTATTGTTTGGCTTAAATGAGGGGTACGCGAGCTGCGAAATGTAGGTAAATGATTAAATAATAAATTCAACAAGATAGCAAAGATACAAGTTGAACTAATGCCCGAATGGAACAAAGTTTGTACCCAAACTGGGAAATGAGCATAAAATTCATGGTTAATAATTGGAATCATACCTGCCGATAAAGCGGTCGCGACAATAATTAAATTTTTCTGATCGTTATAATCTATTTTTGCTAAAGTGCGAATTCCACTTGCTGCAACCGATCCAAATAAGACCAAACCTGCACCACCAAGTACGGGCATTGGAATCGCTGCAATCAAACGACCCATAATAGGGAGTAGACCCAAAATAATCAGAATTACACCACCTGCTGCCACCACAAATCGGCTTTTTATACCTGTAATCGCAACCAGTCCAACATTTTGGGCAAAAGCGCTTTGCATAAACGAACCAAAGATAGGGGCGAAAGCACTTGAAAACATATCGGCACGAACACCATTGGCGATACGTTTAGCATCTACTTCAGTTCCTACAATGTCTCCGACAGCAATAATATCGGCTGTGGTTTCCGTCATAATGACTAAAGTCACAATCAACATCGACAAGATTGCGCTTAACTCGAAAGTCGGTAAGCCAAATGCAAATAAGTGTGGAAATTGCAGCCATGCGCCTGAGCTCACCTGACTAAAATCACCAAAACCCATAAAATAGGCGAGGGCAGTACCAGCAACAATAGCTAATAAAATCGATAAGCGACGAATGCTGGCTTGCGGCAACATATTTAAAACAATCACAATGCCTAAGGTTAGTAAGGCCAAAGAGATATTTTCTACACTTCCCCAGTCGGGTGCTTTACTGTTACCGCCCATCATCCAGCGAACTGCGACGGGTAACAGAGATAAACCAATAATTGTGATGACGCATCCCGTTACAACAGGCGGAAAAAAACGAATAATTTTAGAAAAATAAGGCGCAAGACATAGGCCAATTAGAGATGCGGCAATGACCGCACCGTATACAGCAGGTAAGCCACCGCCTGTGGTGATAATTGCGACCATGGTTGCAACACCTGCAAAAGACACACCCTGAACTAAAGGTAATTTTGCACCTAGATATTTGGTCCCAATAGTTTGAATCAGTGTTGCCAATCCACCTACAAATAGGGCAGCTGCAATTAGCATTCCGACTTGTGCTGAGCTTAATCCAGCCGCTGTTCCAATAATAAGGGGCGGTGCAACAATACCACCGTACATGGTAAGCACGTGCTGTAACCCGTAAGCAAAACTTTTGGATATTCCTAAATATTCATGCTCTGGAGAAATCGCATTCTTTTGCCGATGATTCATATTTTTCTCCTCGTTATATTTGAGTTAGCTACCGCGATAAGTGGAGTAAGCAAACGGGCTAATCAGTAAGGGAATGTGGTAATGCTGATTAATGTCTTCTATAAAAAATTGAATGCAAACACGCGGGAAAAAAGTTTTGACTTCTAGTGATGAAAAATAAGGGGCGATTTCGAACTCAAGTTGATAAGCACCCTCTGCAAACTCTTTTATTCCAAAATCACTCACACGCCCATCTTGGTTAGTGGTTGCGGTCGCAATCAGCTCATGGGTTTCTGCATGAAACAACTTCACTTCTACGTGTGCAGCTGGTTTGCCTAAATTCGTATCTAAAATATGAGTGCTGATCATGCTTGTATTTCCTGAGATAGACGTAATAGAGCAATCGCAGCGAGTTGCTCATGTACAATTATTTTTTCGATAGCCAAGTCATGTTGTAAACGTTCATGTAGCTTTTTTAAAATCTGATCGCTACTGAGTCCTGCTGCTTTAATTAAAAAAATAAAGCCAAACTTTTGTTCGTAATCGAGATTGCCTTGTAGCAGAGCTTGCTGCGTTTTTTCATCTAAAGAAATGCCAGCTTGTTCTTGATTTGAAAAATGTTGCTCTTTTGCATTGAGTTGCTTTTTTGCCTGCCGTTCACCAATTTTTGGGTGAGTTGCTAAAGCTGCTTGAATCTCTTGCCATGACCACATGTGACTTAAATTTTCTGCATATTCCAAAAGAGATGCTTTTGTTGAATAGGGGCGTTCTGAGATGATTTTTTCGGCCCATGTTGGAATGTGGACACAGTTTTTTAACAAAGTCTTGAGTTGTTCGGGTGGGGCTTGATTAAACTCGGCTAAAAACACTGTTATTCCTAAACTCATTGTCGTGATATAGAGTTTTAGCAATAACAGTGCCAATAGCTGTTAATCAACAGCTTAAGAATTTAAAAAGTTAAAAATCAATTATTCAGTTATGTGATTTTTATACCAATGTTCAGCAATATCCTGTCGACGGCATACCCAGACACGATCGTGCATTTGAATGTAGTCGAGAAACTTTTGTAAGGCTTTAAAACGACCCGGATGCCCTAAAATACGGCAATGCATTCCAATTGACATCATTTTTGGTGCAGTTTCACCTTCTGCGTACAGCACATCAAAACTATCTTTTAAATATTGAAAAAACTGTTCTGAATTATTAAATCCACCCGGTGAACAGAACTTCATGTCGTTACATTCTAAAGTATAAGGAATAATTAAATGGGGGCGGGATGCACCCGCAGCATCGGTAAGTGTGGTCCAAAAAGGCAGGTCATCACCATAATAATCAGAGTCATATTGTATTTGTGGGAACTCTGCAAGTAACTGACGAGTATTGGGGCTGTCACGTCCGGTGTACCAACCTATCACTTTATTTTCAAACAAGTTTTCTAAAACAGATAGGGCCTGTTCCATGTGCTGTTTTTCTACTTCAATATCGGTATCTTGATAGTGAAGCCAGCGGTAGCCATGAGACACTACATCATAATCAGCTTGCTTAATGGCTTCCACAATATAAGGATTGCGGATCAGTGCCATTGCAACTCCAAAAATGGTCATTGGAAGCTTGCGCCGTTCAAACTCACTATGAATGCGCCAAAATCCAGCACGTGAACCATATTCGTACATAGAGTCCATCGACATGTGTTTAGCAGGGTAGCTTGCAGCACCAATAATCTCTGATAAAAACTGTTCCGAACCCTCATCGCCGTGCTCAATATGTTTTTCGCCACCTTCTTCATAATTAAGCACAAATTGCACAGCAACCTTGGCATTATTAGGCCATTTAACCTGTGGGGGCTGTCCGTGATAACCGATTAAATCACGTGAATAAGGAGACTTCTGAATTTGCTCAATGAGCTCGGCGCCAGATAGATAAGATTCGGTCACGATTGCTCTCCTTTTGTTCAATTTTTCATAAATATTTAAAAAATCAGCTTGCATATTTTTATAGATGGACTGATATTGAAGATATGAAGATCTTCAAAATAAATTAAAAGCAGTACGTTTAAGTCAGGAGATAACAAACCATTACACCATCAAAATGTACAATTGAAGTCAGTTCATGCATGCTTAAAACATGCCAACATAAAAAAGTTTTGCATAGAAAAGATCCACAGTAAGAAAGAGAGGATGGTATTTATGAATATAGAAATCCGCACAGATAAAAACATCCATAATAGCGAACGTTTAATTACTTATGTACGTGCAGAACTTACTCAAGAATTCCAACGTCATAGCGAACGTATTACGCATTTCTCGGTTCATTTTAGTGATGAAAATGGGGACAAAAGTGGTGACAAAGATATCCACTGTATGATTGAAGCACGTCCTTCAGGTTTGAAACCAGTTGCAGTGCACCATAAAGCAGGAAATATTGATGCTTCAATTCATGGTGCAATTGAAAAATTAAAACGTAGCCTCGAACATACTTTTGAGAAAAAAGAACACCCGAGAGGTGGGCAACCAGAATTCATTGATGATGAAGTTTAATTGAAAACGGTAAAAAGCCCTTCGGGGCTTTTTTTATATCTGATGAAAATAAAACTATTCACAACATTAGGTTTGCAATGCAATGCAATCAACCTCTAAAATCTGGAGAAGAGATTAGGCATAATAGCCCTAATATATTTTTGAGAGATGGTCATGTTAACCACCCAGCAGCAAGCTTTAATTAAAGCCATAGAAGAATTAGAACTCGCGCAAGTGCAAAAATTACTTGCTGAAGGACTTGATCCGAACTTTATTGATCCGGAACAGGGGCCACCTGTATCAATTATCTGTGACGGAATTTTTAAATGGTGGGAAAATGTATCGGAAGCTTATGAAGCAGGTACACCATTATCAAAAGAAGAAAAGCAACAAGCGTTACAGGTTTACCTTGAGATTCTCGAAGCTTTGATTCAGGCCAAAGCCAATGTACATCTTTGGGATGCAGAAGAGTTTTATGGTCCGTTATGGGATGCTGCAAGCTCGGCATGTGCTCCAGCTGTTCAACGTTTACTCGATGAAAAAGTTGATCCAAACTCGCGTGATGAAGAAGGACTCACTATTTTATCTTCAATCAGTCAGTTGTTCTTTGATTGTGATTTTGATGAAATAGACTGGTCAGAATCACTTGAAGAAGAGCGTGAAACATTAGAATTATTGCGCCGTCATGGGGCTAAAATGACAAAAGAATTAACTACTTGATTGGATATTAAAATGAAAATAGTACAAATTTTAACTTTTGCCCTTACTACTGTTGCTGCAGGAAGTACTTTTGCCGCAGAGTTCTCGTTTGACCGCCCAGGGGCAGGAATGGGGACGGGTATTACCCCTGTAGGCAACTTGGCTTGGGAGCAAGGTTTACCAAGCGTAACCTATACTGAAGCAACTGTTGATGGTGTTAAAGAAAAGACCGTAACCTTAAATCAAGATATGTTGTTCCGTACAGGTTTAGGTCGTGACTTAGAATTACAGTTAGGATGGCAGGGTCCGGCATGGACTCAGACTAAACGTGCTGGTAAAAAAAATGATACTTCGGGCTTTGGTGACGTAAGCATCGGTTTAAAAAAAGCGATTGATTTAAAAGATGACAGACTGTCTATGGCAGTGTTGGCTGAGGCTGTCATTGCAACTGGAAATGATGAATTTACGGCACATGATGACATTTATAGCCTTACCTCTGCGGTAGCTTACCAATATAGTGATTTAGTAGGTACTTCAATTACCATGCGTTATGAAGTGCAAAATAGTGATTGGGCTGTAACAGCAATCCCAACGATTGATTATAAAATCGCAGGTAAACTTTCAGGATATTCTGAGTTTATTTACCGTAAAACTGAAAGCCAAGACTATGAATATGGTCTAGGTACAGGTTTAGTTTATGCAGTCAATAATCGTACTCAGCTCGATGCAAGCATAGGCGTCGATTTGAACGGTCAAGACAAGAGCTATAACGGTGGCTTAGGCGTGGCATTCTTGTTCTAATCAAAGCAATTTAAATTTATGTTAATGAAAAAGCTTATACATCAGGGAATTCTTTATTTTCTAGCAGTTATAGTTTGTGTATTTAGCCAGTTGGTTTCTGCGCAAGATAAGTTACTGTCACCCGAACAAGCTTTTTCATTTTCGGTTGAATCTTCTGAGCCGCATACTGCGAGTTTATCTTGGCAGATTCAGCCAAATTACTATCTATATCAGCATAAATTTACCGTACAACAAGGTACTCAACCTTTAGCTTTAAAGTTACCTAAAGCTGTTGCTCAATATGATGAAAATTATGGGCAAAGTCAGGTTTACTACAATCAAGTTAATTTTCAAATTAAGACAAAGCCTTCAGAACACTATAGTGTGACTTGGCAGGGTTGTGCCAAAGACCGCATTTGCTACCCACCTCAAAAAATTGAGTTTCAAACTGATGCCGATGGTTTGGTTGGTGTGCAAAACCAAGCAGGAACAGCGCCAAAACGATTATTGGATTTAGCAAATACACAAGCAGATACCTCTTCAGATTCAGAATCTTTAGAAAAAGAGCACGGTACACAGACGGCTGTTGATACAACTACACCACAAATTGCACAAGATCAGATCTGGTCAGCTAAGTTAATTGAACACTCACTTTGGTATGGAGTTTTATTATTTTTAGGTTTAGGCATGCTGCTCGCATTTACGCCATGTTCTTTACCGATGCTTCCTATTTTAACTTCATTGATTATTCGAGAGCATAAAGGTTTAAAAGCTTGGGTCATTGCACTTACCTTTGTGTGTAGTATGGCATTGGTTTATGCAGGCTTAGGTTTAATTGCTTCTTCAGCAGGCTTAAATTTCCAACGCTGGTTACAACAGCCTGCTACTTTAATTGCTTTTAGTTTGCTGTTTATTGTATTTGCTCTGAATCTATTTGGCTTGTTTGAGCTTCGTTTGCCGCAAACATGGTTAAATCGACTTGACCGCATTCAGTCCATGCAACAAGGCGGTACCTTGATTGGTGCTGGAGTCATGGGTGTGGTTTCTGCGCTCTTGGTGGGTCCTTGTATGACTGCACCCCTTGCTGGAACTTTATTGTTTATTTCTCAAACACAAAATCAATGGCAAGGGGCTTTGCTTCTGTTTTGTCTGGGATTTGGGATGGGGATTCCCTTATTGCTCGCGAGCATATTGGGGGCAAAATTTTTACCTAAAGCTGGCGACTGGATGCATCAGATTAAAGTGATTTTTGCTTTCCTGATGTTGGGTTTAAGCCTTTACTTTATTCGTCCTTTATTACCTGATTGGGGCATGCAAGTACTTAGTCTAGTATTAGGACTCGCTTTTATAGCTTATGCTGTTTATCAGTTTTTCTGGAAAAAAGGGCAGCTACAATGGCTCTATGCGATTTTATTGTTAATCGTTATACCTTTTGTAGCCTATAACCAGTATCAACATATTCATAATCGAAATTTGCAAAGTTCTGATCACATGGCCGAGTGGCATATTGCAACTACAGCAGCAGATTTTCAGAAAATTTTAGCGGGTGCTCCAGCTGATCGGGCTATTGTAGTTGATGTTTATGCAGACTGGTGTGTTGCTTGCCAACCTATTGAGCACCGTATTTTAAAAGCACCCGAAGTTCAATCTGCTCTTGCGCCATATTATTTAATTAAGCTTGATTTGAGCCATTATGATCAGTCGCATGAAGCGCTACTCAAACAATGGAACATTTTAGGGCCACCGACCTATTTATTCTTAAGCCCAGAGCAAAAAGAAATTCGTGCGTTGCGTTTAACGGGTGCTTTTAGCCAGCAAGAACTTTTACAGCAACTCGCGAGTTTGGCAAAACTAAAAGAATCATAGCGTATGAATAGCTTCAGTCTGATGAAATGTACGTACCTGATTACGTCCTGAGGCTTTTACGGCATAAAGCGCTTGGTCTGCTTGGCGAATAACAAGATATGGATCCTTTGCAAATGCTGAACTACTTATTCCAAAACTCGCGCTAATATGAATGGGATTATTTTGAGTGCTAAAAACTGGAAGTTCTTCTAAAGCATGGCGGCAGCGCTCAGCAATTTTTTCTGCTTGAATAATATCGGTATGGGGGAGCAATAAAATAAACTCCTCGCCACCAAATCGACCAATAATATCTTCACTACGCAAGTTTTTTGACAGACATTGAGCAATTTCAATTAAGACCTGATCACCTTGGTGATGCCCGTAAATATCATTAATTTTTTTAAAGTGATCAATATCCAGAAGTACGACCGCATAATCAAATTGCTGTTGGTGTAGTGACTCTAAATGCGTGTTTAAACTACGTCTATTTAATACGTTGGTTAATGGGTCGAGTTGGCTTAGGCGTTGAATATAAGTTTCGCGCTGACGCCATTGGGTGAGTAATATTTCAAATAAAATAAAACAAGCCAATAAAATGGGCATAATAAAAAATGCCATGCTTCCTAACCAAAAGGGATTAGTTTGAGCACGTTGCATAGCAATAAGATTAAATAACGGCGCATAAGGCAAAGTACCTTTCATACTCAAATAAGTACATACCGTTAAAATAATGGTCGCAGGTACGAGAGCGCTATAAACAATTTTTCGGTCGAATAACACGAGTCCTACACCAATGGTACCGACATAACCCACCATGGTGGCGGGGCTAATACTGCCAATTAAATATCCATCGTGGCATAGCATGAGTGTAAAAAATTGCACGCTAATAAATGGAATTACTTTTTGAGCCCATTCATCATTTTTGTAGCGATAACAAGGAATAATCAAAAGACCCAATAAAAATAAGGTCAATAAATTGAGCCAGATTTGAGATTCAACTAAAGGTAAATGTGCCCATTGCCAGACACTTGGCGTAATTAAAATATAGCCTTTCCATAAAATCCAACTGAAATTCATTGCAGAGGCAAGTGTAAGCATCAGGGCGCTTTTTTGTAATGGCGTCCAGTTAATGATGTGATTATTGTGGATGAAATCGATTATCACCTGTTTTATTTTATGTATGGGATGAGTGATTAAACGACTTTTCATAATAAGTAAGGGCTCCTAAATATAGATGCCTCTTTGTTAGACCATCCTAAAGTTGGATTGTTTAAATAATTTATATTTTAAACATAACATGATTTTCATTTTATATATGATGACTTTTTATAAAGAAAATGATGTGAAAAGTTTTATTCACTGTTCACATCATTTATAGATAAATTAAGTTTTATCGAGTTCATGAGCAAATTCAGCAATATCTGCCAAAGCTTGTTTTGCTTCATCAAACCATGCATTAAACATCTGGAAGTTATGCCACATGCCTGTATAAAGTTTGAATTGAACTTTAACACCTGCATCTTCGGCTTTTTCTCTAAAGCGCTTGGCATCGTCTAATAATATTTCTTTAGAACCTACTTGAACCAAAGTCGGCGGTAGGCCATGCAAGTCATCGAAAATAGGCGAAACACGTGGGTCATCGGCTGCAATCTGATTGCCAATATAATGCTGGATCCCTGTTTGCAGGGCTTCAAGCGAAAGCAGGGCATCATGTTTCTGGTTAAATCTTAATGATTCGCTTGTCAGCGTTAAATCTAAAAAAGGCGACAATAAAATCAGGCCACTCGGCATGAGCTCAGGTTGTTCTTTTAAGCGTAAACAAAGTGCTAATGCTAAATTGGCTCCGCACGAATCACCCGATAGAATAATATCTTTTGGCTGAAAACCTTGTACCACTAAAGATTGATAGATGTCATATAGAGCTTCGGTTGCCTCAGGGTATGGGTGTTCAGGCGCAAGTGGATAATCCACATGAATAACTTGCATTTGGGTGCGAGCGGCCAAATCTGTCATAAAAGCATGGTGTGTTTTGACACTGCCAAGAAAAAAAGCACCGCCGTGAATGTGAAAAATCAGTTGAGTAGCATGATCTTGCGGTTTGATTTCTTCACCTTTAATGCCTGCCAGCCGAATTGGGCGAACAGAGACATTTTTTTGTCGTGGAAAAGCACGACACATTTGGTCTAAAACAGGACGTAAGGCCGTAGGTGGTAAATTTAGCTGACTTGGCTTGCGAATTGTTGTTTTAAGAAAAGTTTCTGTAAAGTAATATTTCCAAACATTTGATATATTCATAGAGCATCCATTTTTATGCTAGTTTCTTGTTTTCTTGTAAATTTTATTTTGCAAGATTACAAGGTTACACGAAACAGTCACATTCAAAAATTGCAATATCTTTGCGACTTCTGAATACTAAAATCTTGAAAGACCCAAGGATATTACAAAAATGAAAAAGATTGCTTTAGCTTTAGGACTCATTGGTATGGCTGCATTTGCCAATGCGGCTGATACACTCAATGGAACGGTATGGAAAACAATTGATGATCAGACCAATAAGCCAAAAGCCGTAGTTAAATTTACGGAACAGAAGGATGGAACCTTAACTGCAACCATTCAAAACATTTTGACACCGGGCGAAGAAAACGCTTGTACAAAATGTGAAGGTCCGTACAAAAACAAACCACTTAAAGGTGTCACCATTGTACATAATTTAAAAAATGTAGGTGGCAACAGTTATGAAAACGGTACGATTTTAGATCCTAAATCTGGCAAAACTTACAAATTGAAAGGTGAGTTAACAGATGGCGGTAAGAAGCTTAAATTGCGTGGCTATATTGGCGTTTCTGCACTTGGTCGTAACCAAACGTGGATTCGCGCTAACTAAAAGTTTTAATAAAAAAACGAGCCAAATGGCTCGTTTTTTTATGCTTGGATATTTTGATAGGTTGCTTCATCAAAACCGACGATAAACCCTTGAGAGGTTTGTAAAACTGGTCTTTTAATTAAACTTGGTTGAGCAATAAGTACTTCAATAAGGTTGTCTTCGCTACTTAACGCATGCGTTTGTTCTTCTTCTGATAGCTTGCGCCAAGTGGTTCCTTTTTTGTTTAGAACCGTGTCTTGCCCAATTTCTTTTAACCAGATTTTTAAGGTATCTGCATTAATCCCTTGTTTTTTATAATCATGAAAATCATAGTTAAGCCCTTTAGCTTGCAAGGCATCAAATGCTTTTTTCATTGAATTGCAGTTTTTGATTCCATAAATTTTTAACATTTTATCGGACCATGTCAAAAAGAGAGAGCACACAGCCTAACCCAAAAAGCATTTGAGCACTACTTTATACAGATACTTTTAAAACAAATGAAAAATTATGATTAATCGAAAGAGAAATGTCATGTTATTGTCATAAGACAAGGCGATAATGAGCTTAATAAGAAGAAGTTAAAACTAAAAGAACTTAGCGCAAAAAATAAGAGATTGAAAAGAGAAAACCCGCATTTAATCATCCTGATCATGCGGGTCTCATTTCAACGTCCAATGTCACATCCTTGCAAATAAACTTATCATAAGTTTATTTTATCTTCCTACGGCGTCCTATCCTTTTGCGTCATCCTGACTGCTTCCCTGTGCCGTGGGGCTATAATGCCGATAAAGCTGTGTAAGAAAAATACTCAAAAACGACATATGCTGTAAGCGAAAACGACAAGGTAAGTGAACAACTGTTCACTTATTCTTGAATTTTATAGTCGATAATAACGGGTGCATGGTCACTAAACCATTGATCTTTAAAGACCCATGCATTGGCTGTGCGTGTTTTCCAGTCTGGTGAGCAGGCTTGATAGTCAATACGCCACCCTACATTTTTTGCACGAGCTTGGCCGCGATTTGACCACCATGAATAAAGTTCTGCTTCTGCTCGAACTACACGGAAAGTATCAATATAGCCAAGTTCATCATAAATATGGTCAAGCCAAGCACGTTCATGCGGTAAACAGCCAGATGATTTTTGATTACCCGACCAGTTTTTAATATCAATGCGTTTATGAACAATGTTGTAGTCACCACAAATGATCACTGACTTATTTTCATCACGCCATTGCTTCAAGATTTTTGCGTATTCACCTAAAAATAAATCTTTACGTGCTTGCGCTTCTTCACCACTTGAGCCTGAAGGTAAGTATAATGACGCAATATGTACTGGATGTGACAAACCTAAATCGAATTCAGCAGAAATAAAGCGACCTTGACTGTCAGCCAGCTCAAACCCTAAACCATCTTTAACCGAGACAAAGGGTAGACGGCTATATATGGCAGTTCCTGCGTAACCTGCACGCTCTGCTGGAAAGAGATGGGTATGCCATCCTTCGGGTCTAAATTTTTCAGTCCATTGTTCATGGGTAATGCGGCTTTCCTGCATGCATACGACATCGGCATCTGATTGTTCTAACCATTCAAGTAAGCCTTTCGTCACCGAAGAACGCAAGCCATTTACGTTAATGGAAACGACTCGAAGAATTTTTACATCACTTGGATACTGATCCTTTGGTATCATGCGAAAATTTAACCTCAATTGTGAATTTGGAGCACCTCATGACAACGCCTGTGTCATTTAACCCGCAAGCATTTATCGAACTCGCATTATCACGCGGTGTGCTTAAATTTGGTGAGTTTACTTTAAAATCTGGACGCGTGAGTCCTTATTTTTTTAATGCAGGCCTACTTAATGATGGTGAAGCTTTATCTCTTTTAGCACAAGGCTATGCCGATAAATTAACACAATGCCAAAATGTTGATGTTATTTTTGGACCAGCTTACAAAGGCATTCCGTTTGTAGCTGCGACTGCTGTTGCTTTGTCCCAAGTACATAACAAAAGTGTGCCATGGGGCTTTAATCGTAAAGAAGCAAAAGATCATGGCGAAGGCGGTGTTTTAGTTGGTGCTGCGGTTGAAGGTAAAAAAGTCTGGATTATTGATGACGTAATTACCGCAGGTACAGCAATTCGTGAAGTCGTAACGATTTTGAAAAATGCTGGTGCAACTATCGCTGGTGTTTTAGTTGCACTAGATCGTCAAGAACGTGGTCAAGGTGAGCTTTCAGCAATTCAAGAAGTTCAAAAAGAATTAGAAATTCCTGTGCATGCACTCATTACTATGAAAGATTTAATGGATTATTTAGATGCAAAAGGCGAAAAAGAAGCACTAGCAAATATGCAAGCTTATCGCGAGAAATACGGTATTTAAGAGTTAGGTATGGAAAAAGGAAGCTGTGGCTTCCTTTTTTTATAATTTAATTAAATTATTAAATTGATTTAATGGTATTGGTTAAATGATAGTCGTGGGGCTTGAAAAATAATAGAAAGCCGTTTCAGTGCGCTGAATACTTGAATAAATGTATGCAAAATATTGATAATTTCGCATAAACTGTATTATGTCGGTTTTAGGAGATATTAAAAATAAGTTGGTAATAATTTACTAAATACTAGAATTTATATAGATTATATAAAGCAAATATTAATCAACTCAAAATAATGACTTACTTTAGAAATATATTATTAATCATAGCCTTTATTTTATTCTTTCAAACTACAGTATATGCTGCAGATGATGTTTGTCGTGCATGGTTTGGAACACTAGGAATTAGTAAAGGGGATAAACAGTGTGGGCTTAAATGCACAATTGGAGATGTTGGTAGTTTAACTTATAATTGTCCAAATCAATGTGATGATTTATGTACAGAATCAAATGATTGTCCTGCTGGAACAAAAGCAATCTTTGGTCAACATACGACTGCAACATGCCTACCTATTTATGAAACAAAGAAAGACAAAGGTAAAAGTTGTGATGGCCTAGGAAATCCTTGTTCAGTCAGTACAGGTAATAAATTTCAAATAGAAACAGATTGGAAAGCACCTATTGGTCCTTTAGAAGTCAATCGAGTTTATAACAGTTTATTCTCAGACAATGTCTTATCCGATAATACACCTTTTGGTTCAACACGTGCTTGGACTCATAATTATGCAATGCGCTTATATTTCACATCATCAGGAACGAGTATCCCATCTATAACCTTATGGCGTGAAGATGGTAAAGAAATAATAGCTACGCTACGACAAGGTAGAACAAGTCCATTATTAGGTACAACTGACTGGTATGTAGATCCTGATACAAGTTTAGTTCTAAACCAGTTAAGCAGTGGTTGGGAAATTAAAGATCTTAAAAACAATAAAGTTGAAACTTATGATTTAAAAGGACGATTGACCAGAATTGATTATTTAGGTAATCAATTTGTGACAGTGGGCTATCCCGATGCAACAAGCTTCAAAGCAAATACTGTTACAGATCAATTTGGTCGAAAACTGACTTTAACCTATGATACGGATGGTTATCTCACCAGTATTAAATTACCGAACACTCAGATTATTCAATATTCTTATAGTGGGAACACATTATGGGCTGTAAGCAGACCATCTTCAGGCACAAAATATTATAGTTATAATGAAAATACTCAAGTTGCTCCCTCCAAAAACCCTTATTTGTTGACAGGGATTAGCGATGAGCTAGGCCATCGTTTTGCAAGCTATGCCTATGATGAATTTGATCGAGGTATTCTGACGGAACATGCAAGCAATACACAGCAATTCCGCTTTAATTATTCAGACAATAATACACAAGTGACCGATCCTTATGGTACTCAACGACAATATAGCCGGTCCCGTATTTCAGGTACTCAACATATTAGAACAGTAAAACGTGGAGCGATAACAGAAAGTAATTTAGAATATGATAGTTCTGGAAATTTGGTCCGTTATGAACAATTCGGACAAGTCACCACTTATGAATATGACTTAGGTCGAAATCTTGAAATAAAACGAATAGAAGCTGCTGGAACTGCCGAAGAAAGGATTACAACAACACAATGGCACCCAACATTAGCGTTACCTACTGAAATACAAGAACCATTACGCAGAATAAATCTAACGTATGACAATACAGGAAACCTTCTAACCCGAACTATTACAGACTTAAGCACCCAAAAAACAAGAACATGGACATGTACGTATAATAATTTAGGTCAAATTCTCACACTGAATGAACCAACATCCGCAAAAACAACATATAACTATGACAGTACTGGTAATTTACTTACAGTGACGGATCCAGCTGGTCTAGTAATCAGTTACAGTAGCTACAATACTTTGGGACAACCCAAAGTTATTACCTTCCAAAATGGGCATAAAATTACTTATACCTATGACAATCTTGGTCGTGTATTAAAAACAGTAGAAACCCGCTTAAACCCAAGTTTTGAAACAAGCTACAACAGTACAAATAAAGTTGTTCAATGGGCACAGTGGATTATTGATTTAATCAACCAATGGTGCCAATCCATTGGATTGGGAACCCCATTTTCAGGAACTGGAACAACCAGTCAAACATCTAGTGCCATGAGTTTAAGTAGTAGCCAAAGTGCAACAACAACTTATGTTTATGATAATGCTGGGCAACTAACTCAGGTGACCTTTCCAGATGGTGAAATACTGAATTATGAATATGATGAAGCACAACGTTTACTTTTAATTCGAGATAGTCTTGGTAATACTGTGAATTACACTCGGAATAATGCAGGCGCAATTACCAACACTACAATCACTGATAATTACAGTAATATTGCACTCAAGACTGAAACTGTATATGACGCTTTAGGACGCGTCAGCCAGCAACAAGGTAATCATAATCAAATAGAACAATTTAGTTATGATGATTTAAACCAACTGACTGAACAAAAAAATGCATTCAATCAAACTTCAGACTACCAATATGATGCTTTAGGTCGAGCAAAACAACAAAGAAACCCAGCACAAGGGCTGACTGAATATCAATATGACAGTTTGGATCAATTAAAAACGGTTACAGATGCACGGGGTAATACCACAACATACCACTATAACGCATTTGGTGATTTAGAAAGTGTAAATAGTCCTGATACAGGTTTAACTACCTATCAGTATGATGATGCAGGTCGCCTTATACAGTACACAGACAGTCAAAATAATACGCATATTTATACATATGACAGCTCAGAAAGAGTACGTCAAAAAACAGATGGTAGTGGGTCAAATCAACTCACTACTAGTTTTTATTATGATGGCGGCCAATATGGGCAAGGCGAGCTAACACAAACTAGCAATACCAATAGCAGTATTCGCTACACTCGAGATAGTGCTGGGAATGTCATTGAAAAAGTGATGGCACTCAAACCAAATGTGCCATTACGTGTCCAGTACAACTATACCGCTGGAGGGAAGCTCTCCAATATTCTTTATCCAAGTGGACTCAAAATCACATATACCTATAACCAAGGTCTACTCAGTAATATTAATTCGAGTACTGGTGGTAAATTACTCCAGAATGTTCGCTACACCCCAATGGGAATCAGTGGTTGGGATTGGGGAACAGGATATGACCAGTTTAATCTTGTTCAAGATACAGATGGCCGAGTCAATGACATAAGTTCAACTGGTATTTTGACACGACATTATAATTTTGATGTTACAGATCGAATCACCAGTATTAACGACAGCGATAGCACGCTAAATTCGGTTTTTAACTATGATGTCATGGATCGATTGACCCAGCAAAATATCCAGTTAGGAGATAAAAATGCTGTCCTAAGTTATAGCTATGATGCTAATGGTAATCGAATACAGCAAAACAAAGCTGAAAATGGCATCTCGACAGATCGTGCACTTTCAATTGCAAATACAAGCAACCGTATCAATGACTACAGCTACTTAGCAACAGGTCAAGTCACACAAGATAATACCCGCAGTTATCAATACGATGCAGCTGGGCGTAGTAGCCAGATCCAGAAAAATGGTAGCAGTATTGAAAATCGCTATGATCCACTTGGGCAGCGTGTCATCAAATACAGTTCAAATAATGGAGTACAAAGTATTGTCTATTTTGTATATAACGAATCTGGGCAATTGTTAGGTGAATACGATCAAAACCGCAATCGAATCCGTGAGTATATTTGGCTCGGTGACCGTTTGGTGGGGATGTTCAGTCAAGAACGTCCGAATGTTTTACTGAGAGTACATACGGATCACTTAAACACACCTAGGGCTGTAAGTGAAGGTGATGGAGATAGTCGTAAGGTCTTATGGCGTTTGGATGGAGATCAATTTGGGGATGTATTACCAAATGAAGATGTTGATGCAAATAATATTAAATTCACCATGCCTTCACGTCATGCTGGACAGTATTATGATAGTGAGGTCGGAACATTCTATAACTACTACCGTGACTATGATCCAGCAACAGGACGTTATGTTCAAAGTGATCCTTTAGGTTTATTTGATGGAACAAATACCTATGCATATGCCTATAGCAATCCTGTGTTGTATAACGATCCGACAGGGCAGTTTGTACCGATATTAGTTGGAATAGCATTAGGTGCAGGAACTGATTTAGGCATTCAACTGGCATTGAATGGTGGGGATTTTCAGTGTGTGAGTTGGACGCAAGTTGGGGTTTCTGGAGCTTTAGGGTCTATCGGAGGAGGCTGGTGGACTGGTGCCTTTAAACATGCTAAATCAAGTGCAAGCTGGTTTAAGTTAAGTACTAAATGGAAGAATGTCAGCCCAAGAGTCAGAAATGCTCAAGGTACACCTAAAGGTTATGAACTACATCATTGGTTAATTGAAAGAAATAGTTGGATGGGAAAAAAAGTGCCAGACGCAATAAAAAATCATCCGTGGAATTTAAAAGCAGTAGAGAGAACTGTGCATCAACAGATTCATGGGAATAGTAAATCTCAAGAAGCATATAATGCATATGGTAGATGGCTGCATGGTACTCCTAGTTGGGCTAAAGGTACTGAGATTTCCATAATGACGGGTATAGGGGGTGATTTAGTAACATATGGAGAAAATGAATGAGTTTTAATTTTCCTGTCATTGTATATTGTTCAGAATATTTACTCGGAAATCTAGATTCTGAAAAATTTCATATTGTAAGTGAAAGAAAATATGAAGAAGGCTTATTTCAAAACTGTTTTATTATTGATTCAAGTGGTAATCTTTTTAAAATTAAATCCACAATAAAAAATAGTCTAACTTCAAAAGGAATATTCTATGCCTTGAAATATTCCCTGAAAAATTTAGATTCATTAGGAACAGGGAAGAAAGTATATATTACTTTTGATGTTTCATCTCCAAAGAAAAAAAACTTAGATGAGATTAAAAAAGAACTCAGGGATTTATTTTTAAAAAATCCAAAATGGTTTAAAAACAGTGATTTTAATCAAGCACAGGCGATTGAACTTTTTATCAATGAAGCTAGAACAGTAAAAGAGTTGATCGAAAATATATCGGTTTGGTCGTGAAAAGTTTATCTTGATTTAACTTAATGGGTGTTATGTAAAATATTCTAATTTTATTTAAATACTTTTCGCCATCCTAAAAACTAGCAAAAAGCCGACTTTGTAATATGTCGGCTTTTTTTAAAGCGGATTTATCACTTGTTGTCAATAAAGTGATCTATTCGAAATCTTTTACATCATCCTTCTTACACTTCAAGATACTACCCAACTTTTCATTACACCCTTATTCAGTCATCACCAAAGGCGAAAAAGAAGCGCTAGCAAACATGCAAGCTTATCGCGAAAAATACGGAATCTAAAAATAAACTGGCATACCTCTAAATAGGGGTATGCCAGTTTAATATTTTATTTAAAACTGATAATTCAAACGCAATAACACATTACGTGGTGTGCCTGGCATGCTGTCTGAACGCCAGTATTCTTTATTGGTTAGATTATTCACTGCAAGTGTGACATTCCAAGGGTCTGCACTATAGCCAATTGCTGCATCGACGCGATTAAAGCCTTCCATTTTTACTGCATTATTAATATTTGGATAATAAGACCCGACATAGGTTACGCCCACCTCGGTATACCACTGTTCAGTTGGTAAATAACGAACAAATAAATTACCCGTATTTTTAGATGTGTTGGCTAAAGAGTTGCCTTCTTGTTCAGGCTTTTGTTTATCTTCTTTTACTTTGGCATCGGTGTAACCATAACCACCGCGAACAAAGACATTATCAAGTACGCGACCAATAAAGCTAAACTCGAGACCACGAGATTGATGCTGACCAGCAGTTGCCCACACCTCTGGTTCACTGTCAGGATTCGGTTTATAGCGGATATTATTTTTACGAATATCAAAGACCGAAAATTGAGTATTTAAACGACTATCTAACCATTCGCTTTTTACCCCAACTTCGTATTGCTCGTTATATTGAGGCTCTTTATCCATTTTTGTGACATCAGTGCTTCCAGTAACTTGGTTAACACCCATTTGTCCACCAAATGGTGCAAAGCTCTTAGAGTAAGACGTATAAAAACTATGTTCAGGAAGCGGTTGCCATACCAAGCCAACATTCGGGCTAACAGTACTGTCTTTTACATTGCGACGTGCATTAGTGAGTTTGTTAGTGGTTGAAAAATCGAAGTAATCGTAGCGTAGGCCCATCATAAGTTTAAGCTGGTCATTCAGACCAATTAAATCCTGAATGAATACACCATAAGTTGTGCCTTCATTGTAGTTATGCTGACTAATTAAGAGAGGACCATTGCCACGACTTGATTCTCGTTCACCTGTGAATGGATTGACGTAACCATAAATGGCTGAACCATTTTGAGTCTTATTGGCTAGACGTGGTTCTCGTTGTTCATAGGTCCAGTCTGTACCGACCATAATTTGATGTTCAAGCGAGCCTGTTTTGAACTTGCCCTTAATATCAAATGTATTCGTCGTTGTTTTATTGTTGGTTTGCTGCCAGTAGTAAATTTGGTTGATGTAGCCTTTTTTAGTCGTACATGCTTCACCTTTCAAATTTTTTCCATCTAACCCACAATAAGTTCCAAAATAAAAGTGGTCAAAGTTCTGTTCTGCTTGTCGGTAACTCGCTGCCCAGTGAAAGTTCCAATCAGGCGCATATTCATAATTCACATCGGTACGAACCACCTGCAAAATATCATCAACATAATCGCCGTCTTGGGCAAATTCCATTTTAATTGAAGTTCCCGCAGGTAAGTTTTCATATGCTGGACCACGATCAGGCACACGACCTAATTTGTCATACGTATATTGTGTAGTCCAAGTAAGCGTTCCATCATCATTTTTATAAGTAAAACTTGGTGAAAACATCTCAATTTTATTTTCAATACCAGAGCGGAAGCTATCTGTCTCGCCATATTCTCCCGTAAGGCGTACTGCTAAATTGTCATTAATGACTTGGTTGATGTCAGCAGTGGTTCCATAGTTATCGTATGAACCTGCATAAGCGCCAACTGAACTTTTAGAGTCGAAATTGGCGAATTTACTCACCATATTCACAACCCCGCCACCAGCACTACGGCCATATAAAACAGAGGCGGGGCCTTTTAAAATTTCAATACGCTCAATATTGGCAGTACTACGGCGTACTTGACCACTTTCACGTATACCATCGCGGTAAATATCGCCTGTATCAGCGCCAAAACCACGAATCGTGATGCCGTCACCGCGCATGTCGTAATTGGTGGATACGCCAGGGGTACCTTGCAGCATAACGCTTAGATCATTTGATCCATAAATTTTATATTTCTGAACATCAATGGTATCAACGGTTTGAGGGATATCTTTTTTGTCTAAACCATTGCGTGTGACATTGGCTTTGTCATAGTCGATATAGCTTTTAATTGGGTCGAGTTCACTCATCGCCTCAATTTTTATGGTGGGCATGGTCGCTGCTACTTTCGAGGATGAGTTACTAGAGTCTTCAGCGTATACACCTTGAATATTCAAGATCATTAAACTGAGTAAGCTGAGCGGGAAAAGACGCTTAATTTGGGGAGATGATGTAGAAATTCTTAACATAAAATAAAATCAGTTAACAAAAATAAAATTATAAATGATAATTATAATCATTTAATTGTTTAGAATAAAAGAACTATTGTCTTTAAAATTTATGAGATTGCTTTTTTAAGTCTTTATTTTTGAAAGGATGTAGCGATTGCTCAAGCTAACAAGGGGGAGTATTGGTTAGCTTGAGTTATTAATTTAGATTAAGAAGATGTTTTTAGAGATGAAAGGAAATATTTGAGTTAAGCATTATTTTTGAGAACATCTAAAATATCCATTTCTGGATCATAATTTTCGTCAATCGTTTTGCAAATTGCTTGTCCAACAATCACATGCGTGCCATTAAAGGTCATGCTGGGTGCTTCATATAATTCCCAGCCGTGATTCAGTGCTTTAGTTACTCGTGCACAAAAAGCAGAGTCATCAGGGCCAGTTAAATAGCGATAAAGTTTCATCTTTAGCCTTTAAAAATAATATTTTATGATCATAGTTTAACTGAATTTACTTGAGTTCTAGTGAATGGAATAACAGATAGCGATTTACTGAAATTAAGAAAAACGAGTGAAAAATCTCAGCTATACTCATGCTAATTTAAATTTTATGAAGAGCTTGAGCATGCGTGTACTTGTCGTCATGGATCCGATTGAAACCGTAAATCTTAAAAAGGATTCAACCATGGCAATGTTGTGGGCGGCGAGCCGTCGTGGACATGAATTGGATTATGCATTACAACAAGATTTATATATCGATCAAGGTAAGGCTTACGGTCTAATCTCGCCATTAAAAGTATTTGAAGATTACAACCATTATTACGAGTTAGGTGAAAAGAAAAAAGAATCTATCGCGGCTTACGATGTGGTGTTGATGCGTAAAGATCCGCCGTTTGATATGAATTTTGTCTATACGACTTACGTACTTGAGCAAGCTGAACGCGAAGGTTCATGGATTATCAATAAACCTCAGTCATTGCGTGATTGCAATGAAAAGCTATTTGCAACGCAATTCCCCGAGCTGCAAGTACCTACACTTGTAACATCGCAACAAAGTTTAATTCGTGAATTTCTTAAAGAACATGGCGATGTTATTGTGAAACCACTTGATGGTATGGGCGGTACGGGGATTTTCCGCTTATATCAAGATGGTGTAAATATTGGTTCAACGTTGGAAATGCTGACAGAGTTAGGTACTCGTCCAATTATGGCTCAGCGTTATATTCCTGAAATCGTAGAAGGGGATAAGCGTATTTTGATGGTGAATGGCGAGCCTATTCCTTACTGTCTAGCTCGTATTCCCCAAAACGGTGAAGTGCGTGGTAATTTGGCGGCAGGTGGCTTAGGTCAAGCGCGTCCGCTGACTGAAAACGATAAACTGATTGCAGCTAAAATTGGTCCTTTCTTGCGCGAAAAAGGTTTGGTTTTTGTTGGTTTAGATGTGATTGGTAATTATGTCACTGAAATTAATGTCACAAGCCCAACATGTATTCGTGAAATTGATGCTCAATTTGGTACATCAATTGCCGATAATCTGTTTGATGTATTAGAAGCTGGTCGTACGGCTTAATTATTTATTTCAGGTGATTTTCAGCGGTATTTATGGGAAATCACCTGAAAATATATGAATTAATAAAATCACAATATGAAATACGCTAGTGCTTTGTAGGCATATTTTCAAAAAAGCACATCTTTCTGTTATAAACGAGTGAAATTAGCTTTTCGTTAATGAAGCTTTAGGATTAAAATAAACGGCTACAAAAATAGATGACAATTTCCATTGTTTTTTGAGTTGAAGAATTAGACCGTGACCGATTCACAGCAAAGCAAACCCAAACATGTCATGATGATGGCTGCCGGTACAGGTGGACATGTTTTTCCAGCCCTCGCCGTAGCCAAACAACTTCAACAACAAGGTTGTCAGGTTTCATGGTTAGCCACGCCAACAGGTATGGAAAATCGTTTATTAAAAGATCAAAATATTCCAATTTATCAAATTGATATTCAAGGTGTTCGTGGGAACGGTGTGATCCGTAAACTTGCTGCGCCTTTTAAAATTTTAAAAGCGACTTTAAGCGCAATGCGCTATATGAAACAGCTTAAAGTTGATGCTGTGGCTGGATTTGGTGGTTATGTTGCGGGGCCTGGTGGTTTAGCAGCACGATTGTTAGGTATTCCAGTACTTATTCACGAGCAAAATGCGGTTGCTGGTTTTACCAATGCACAGTTAGCGCGTGTTGCTAAAGTCGTGTGTGAAGCATTTCCAAATACTTTTCCTGTTAGCGAAAAAGTTGTTACAACCGGAAATCCGGTACGTCGTGAAATCACCGATATTTTAAGCTCTAAGTGGCGTTATGATGCGCGTGAGCAAGCGGAACAGCCTTTAAATATTTTAATTGTCGGCGGTTCTTTAGGTGCAAAAGCGCTTAATGAACATTTACCGCCAGCGCTCAAAAAAATACAAGTTCCACTCAATATTTTTCATCAAAGTGGTCAACAGCAAGTTGAAGCAACTCAAGCACTTTATGCAGATGCACCAGCCAACTTAAAGGTGCAGGTTTTGCCGTTTATTGAAGATATGGCAAAGGCTTATAGTGAAGCTGATTTAATTATTTGCCGAGCTGGAGCATTAACGGTGACGGAAGTTGCAACAGCAGGCGTTGCTGCGGTTTTTGTACCACTTCCGATAGCAGTTGATGATCACCAAACTGCAAATGCCAAATTTCTGGCTGATATCGGTGCTGCAAAAATTTGCCAGCAATCGACTATGACACCAGATGTTTTAAATGAATTGTTCACTTCGCTGATGAACCGCCAATTACTTACAGAAATGGCAGTGAAAGCGCGTCAACATGCCCAACCAAATGCGACTCAGCATGTGGTTGATCTTATCCAAAAAATGTAATCGGATTTACTATGTCTCCATCAACAGCTGCGAACCAAGCAAAAAAACTGATTAAAGTGCCTGAAATGCGCCGTATCAAACACATTCATTTTGTGGGGATCGGCGGTGCTGGGATGTGTGGCATTGCAGAGGTATTGGGAAACCAAGGTTATAAAATTTCTGGTTCAGACATTAAAGCATCTAAAACTACAGAACAATTAGAGAAAAATGGCATCAAGGTTTACATCGGCCATCAAGCGGAAAATATTAAAAATGCCAATGTGCTTGTAGTTTCTACAGCGATTGATCCAGAAAATCCAGAAATTAAAGCAGCGATTGAACAGCGTACCCCAATTGTACGCCGCGCAGAGATGCTAGGTGAGCTTATGCGTTACCGTCATGGTATTGCTGTGGCAGGAACACATGGTAAAACTACAACGACTAGTCTTTTAACCACCATGTTGGCTGAAGAAAACCTTGATCCAACCTATGTCATTGGTGGTTTACTTAACAGTACAGGTGTAAATGCTGCACTAGGCGAAAGTCGTTTTATCGTAGCTGAAGCCGATGAGTCGGATGCATCTTTCCTTTATTTGCAACCAATGGCAGCGATTGTAACGAACATTGATGCTGACCATATGGATACCTATGAAGGTAGCTTTGATAAATTAAAAGATACGTTCGTACAATTTCTTCATAACTTACCATTTTATGGTTTGGCTGTAGTTTGTGGTGATGACGCCAACATTCGTGAAATCATGCCGCGTGTAGGCCGTCCAGTTATTACTTATGGTTTTAATGAAGATAACGACATTCGCGCAATTGATGTTGAACAAGATGGCATGCGTTCACACTTCACGGTGTTACGTAAAGGTCGTGAGCCGCTACGTTTAACCATCAACCAACCGGGTATGCATAATATTTTGAATGCTTTGGCTGCTATTGGCGTTGCGACTGACGAAGGCGTTTCTGATGGAGCGATTAGTCGTGCTTTAGACGGATTTAGTGGTGTTGGTCGTCGCTTCCAAGTACAAGGTGAATTCGAACTTGCCGATGGTAACGTTAAGCTAGTTGATGACTATGGACACCATCCGAAAGAAGTAGAAGCGACTATTAAAGCTGCTCGCCAGAGCCATCCGGATCGTCGTTTGGTTATGTTATTCCAGCCACACCGTTACTCTCGTACCCGCGATTGTTTTGATGACTTTATTGAAGTGCTTTCTCAAGTCGATCAATTATTATTACTGGAAGTTTATCCTGCCGGTGAGAAGCCTATTGTAGGTGCAGACAGCCGTACTTTGGCGCGTAGTATTCGTTTACGTGGACAGGTGGAACCGATTTTGGTCGATCCGGTTGAAGGTAATTTGCAAAACATCATGCAAAATGTGTTACAACCAAATGACTTGTTATTAACGCAGGGTGCGGGTAACGTTGGAGCAATTTCTGTAGAACTTGCACAACACCATTTGTATGTGAAATAAACAAAAATATTGAATTATCGGGTTAAGGATTTAAACGTGTCAAATGCTACAAAATTCGGCAAAGTTGCCGTGCTATTTGGTGGGAAATCGGCTGAGCGTGCTGTGTCTTTAGATAGTGGTCAGGCAGTTCTGGATGCTTTGTTACGTTCGGGTGTTCAGGCTGAAGCATTTGATCCGCAAGATCGCAGTGTGACTGAACTTGTAAATTATGATCGTGCATTTATTGTATTGCATGGTCGTGGCGGTGAAGATGGCCAGATTCAAGGTGTACTTGAATGGTTAAATCTGCCTTACACAGGAACAGGTGTACAAGGTTCTGCTATTGGCATGGATAAAGTCAAAACCAAGCAAATCTGGCAAGGTAGCGATTTACCTACAGCGCCATATCGCATTATTACTAAAGAGACAGATTTAGATGCGGTTATTGCTGAGCTAGGCTTGCCTGTCATTATCAAACCTGTACATGAAGGCTCAAGTGTGGGCATGAGTAAGGTTGAGAAAGCAGAAGACTTTGCTGCTGCAATTGAAAAAGCGACTCAGCACGATGCTGTTGTGATGGCAGAAAAATGGATCACAGGTCGTGAATTCACAATCTCGTTCTTAAATGGACAGCCTTTGCCGGTTATTCGTTTACAACCACCAGCAGACGTTGCTTTTTATGACTATGAAGCAAAATATGAACGTAATGATGTTGAGTACGGTATTCCTTGTGGTCTAAGTGAGACAGAAGAGAAAAACCTACAAGCATTGTGCTTGCGTGCTTTTCAAGCAGTTGGTGCCGAAGGCTGGGGCCGTATTGATGCGATGCAGGATGAGCAGGGTAATTTCTGGCTTTTAGAAGTAAACACTGTGCCAGGTATGACCAGCCATTCTTTAGTTCCAAAAGCTGCTCAAGCTGTTGGCTATAGTTTTGATGAATTGTGTGTTGCCATTCTTGAGCAAACATTGGAAGGTACGGCTTAAATATGGCACAACTTCCGGCTTCCATGCGCCGTAAACGTGCGGCTATCACCTCTATTCATGATAAACCGCCTACACGTAAGCAGAAGCTTGCGAATGCTGGTGGATGGGTGCTGTTGGTTATTGCTTTTGTAGTGCTGGCAGTCGGAATTTATGGGCTATATAAAGTTATTACAGATGCAAAAGTTGCAAAGCTAGAGGTTGTAGGGTCGACGTCTTCAGTTGAAACACAACAAGTGATGCAGAATGTTGCTCCAATTATAAAAGCGAATTATTTCACATCTGATTTAGAACAGATTCGTGATAAAACATTAGAAATTTCATGGGTAGACCGAGTTGTTGTATCTCGTGCCTGGCCCAATGGTATTCGTGTTCGTGTCATGCCTCGACATGCCATCGCCCGTTGGGGAACAGGTCGCTTGTTAAGCGATGGAGGCGATGTATTTAGTGAGGCAGAGCCGACAATTCACCCTGAGCTTCCGTTACTACATGGTCCGGTAAGCCAGTCGAAAATGATGATGCGACGCTATAATGAAATCAATCAATTATTCCATCCCGCCAATTTGCGCCTAAAAGAGTTATATCTGACGGAGCGAATGACTTGGTTTATGCAGTTTGACACAGGTTTACGAATTATCGTTGACCAAGATCAAACAATGAATAAGTTGCAACGTTTAAGTCATCTGGCACAATCTGACTTAAAACCGGTGTGGTCGAAAATCTCAGCCATTGATTTGCGATATCGTAATGGATTATCTATTCAATGGAAGAACGCAACACCACCTAAAATTGTGAATGGTCAGTTTGTTGTAACGATTGATGACACAAGCATTGCAGGTGGAACAAAAGCAAAGCCATAATACGTGGCTTTAAAATAGGCAATTTGCCTGGTATTAAACAACAAAGAAATGGTATGAGTGATGAATGAAGCTGTTCCCTCAGTTGTTGCGATTGACATTGGGACGCATAAAGTTTCAGTTTTGATTGGAAAAATTCATGCGCCGGATAACATTCAAGTTATCGGTATGGCAACTGCTCGCAATCGAGGCATGAATAAAGGAAAAATCGTCAGCCTCGATAAAGTCATCGCTGCGATTAAAAATGCTGTTGCTGAAGCGGAAAATATGGCCGAATGTCGCATTCATAGCGCATGGGTATCGATTCCGAGTACCGAGTTGCAAAGTTTTTATGCCTCTGGCCGCACACCAGTTGCTAATCCAGCACATGTTATTACAACAAATGAAGTCGTGCGCGCGTTAGAATTGGCAAAAGCAAGTCATGTGACTTCTGATTACTATTTAGCAAGTGCAGTGCCGTTAGGCTTTGAATTGGGTGATTCTGCTGAATGGGTGCAGAATCCAATTAACATGACTGCCCATAGTATGACAGGACATTATCAGTTAATGATGATGCCTATAGCGACTATGCAAAACCTTGATCGCGCCATGAAAGGTGCAAATATCGGGGTTGAAAAAATGGTGGTATCTTGCTTGGCAACCGCTGAGGCAAGTTTGCTTAAAGATGAAAAAGAATATGGTGTTTGTCTGGTCGATGTTGGCGCAGGCATTACCAATCTTGCAGTTTATCTAGATGGACGTTTGGCTCTGGCACGTACATTGCAGCGCGGTGGTGAACACGTTACACGTGATATTGCTGCTGTATTGCAAACCACGACAGAAGAAGCTGAACGCATTAAAATTCTGTATGGTTGTGTTGATTTAAGTGCTGTTAAGCCAGATCACATGATTCAGGTAGAAGGAATTGATGGCCCTCAAACCATTAGTCGAATTGAGTTGTCAGAAATTATTATTGCCCGTTATGAAGAGATCTTTAGCCAGATTCGCGATGAACTCGAAAACAGCGGCGCAATTCATGGTTTATATCATGGTGTAGTGCTGACAGGTGATGCTTGTCAAATCGAAGGTATGGTGAGTTTAGCTCGCCGTATGTTGGGGGTATCTGCACATTTGGGCAATCCACCGTTACAGGTTTATGCTGATGATCAGCATCAAGCCGCGTTACGTCGTTCGATGTATGCAACAGCAGCTGGTTTGCTCATGTTTAGCCAAAGTGAGTTGCAAGAAGCTGTTGAAGAGCCTGAAGAGGCAAATGACCGTTCGGTATGGGAACGAATGGTAAATGGCTGGAATGCGTTTAATAGCAAGCTAAAAGCCATTTTTTAGGATGTATGGATTTATTGGTAGAATTGTTAGGAAGTTGTAAGAGAAAACCACTGTACTTGACAAGGTTTGTATTGCACAGCATTCTTAAAATTAGTTATTTTTGAAAATCAAGGCAGTATACGGGCTGAAGTGACTGCCATAATGTATTAGGAACCCTAAAGGTCATGGCCTCATTTGAATTTATAGAAGATGAACTAAACGATGGCAACGGTCAAGCCCGTTTCACTGTATTTGGTGTAGGTGGTGGTGGCGGTAATGCCGTTCAACATATGGTGCAGTCTGATATTCAAGGTGTTAAATTCGTTTGTGCCAATACAGACAAACAAGCACTGGACTGTATGAATGCACCTTTCAAAATTCAGTTAGGCGAGCAAAGTACACGTGGTCTAGGTGCTGGTGCTAACCCTGAAGTAGGGCAAGTTGCAGCAGAAGAAAGCCGTGAAATTATTCGTCACCATCTTGAAGGTACGGATATGGTATTCGTTACCGCTGGTATGGGTGGTGGTACGGGTACAGGCGCGGCACCTGTCGTGGCTGAAGTTGCCAAAGAAATGGGTATTTTGACTGTTGGTGTTGTGACAACCCCATTTAACTTTGAAGGCCGTCGCCGTTTAAAGTCTGCTGAACGTGGTATTGAAGCGCTTGAAGCACATGTTGATTCATTGATTATTATCCCTAACCAGCGCTTACTCAGCGTATATGGCGATATTTCAATGAAAGATGCTTATAAAAAAGCTGATGATGTATTGTTAAACGCTGTACGTAGTATCTTTGACCTTGTTGTAAACCGTGGTCACATTAACCTTGACTTCGCCGATTTGAAAACTGCCATGAGTACACGTGGTTATGCCATGATGGGTGCTGGTTTAGGTCGTGGTGAAGATCGTGCACGTCAAGCGGCTGAACAGGCTATTCGTAGTCCATTGCTTGATAACGTCAATATTATTAATGCTAAAGGTGTGTTGATTAACATTACTGGCGGTGATGATATTACTTTACGCGAAACTGAAATCATTACTGATGTCGTGAACCAGATTGTTGACCTTGATGAAGGTGAAATCTTCTACGGTACTGTATTTGATCCAGATGCGCGTGATGAATTACGTGTAACAGTGATTGCAACTGGTTTAACTCGTAATGCAGCAGATGCGGAACCGAGAAAACGCAATACGGTAAGTCATACATCGACTCAATCAGCTCAATCTGTTGATGAAGATGATGTTCCTGCTATTAATAAGCGTCAAAATGCAGACAATGAAGTGAGTAGTACTGCAAGTTCTTCTCCGCGTTCTTCTCCGATGAGCATTCAAGATTACTTGAAAAATCAGCAACGTAAGTAAAATATTATTAAATTAAAAAAAAGGCAGTGTTTAATCACTGCCTTTTTTTGTTTTTGATCAATGACTAAATATGCTAACGTATAGCGGTTTTAAAAAAGAAGTTACAAAGCATGGTGAAACAACGTACTCTCAATCGTGTGGTAAAAGCGAGTGGAATAGGTCTTCATAGCGGTCAAAAAGTGATGATCAATTTCATTCCACATACCGTGGATGGGGGTATTGTATTTCGTCGTATCGATTTAGATCCACCTGTGGAAATCCATGCGAATGCTTTGCTGATTCAAGAAGCTTTTATGTGCTCCAATTTAGTAATTGGAGATATAAAAGTTGGAACGATTGAGCATGTGATGAGCGCAATTGCAGGTTTGGGAATTGATAACCTTATTGTTGAGGTATCTGCGTCCGAAGTTCCGATTATGGATGGAAGTGCCGGCCCATTTATTTACCTGTTAATGCAAGGTGGATTACGTGAGCTGGATGCGCCGAAAAAATTTATAAGAATATTAAAACCAGTTGAAGCATTAATAGATGATAAAAAAGCAATTTTTAGACCGCATAATGGTTTTCAATTAAATTTTACGATTGATTTTGACCATCCGGCATTTGCTAAAGAATATCAATCTGCGACTATCGACTTTTCTACTGAAACTTTTGTATATGAAGTCAGTGAAGCTCGTACTTTTGGTTTTATGAAAGATCTGGATTATCTCAAAGCAAATAACTTAGCTTTAGGTGCAAGTTTAGATAATGCGATTGGTGTAGATGACACGGGCGTTGTTAACGAAGAAGGCTTACGTTTCGCCGATGAATTTGTGAGACATAAGATTTTAGATGCAGTAGGTGATTTGTATTTGCTTGGTCATCAAATTATTGCCAAGTTCGATGGCTATAAATCGGGACATGCTTTAAATAATCAGTTGTTACGCAATGTTCAAAGTGATCCGAGTAATTATGAAATTGTAACATTTGATGACGAGAATGAATGTCCAATTCCATATGTGAGTGTGACATAAGTCATTGTCTTTATTTGGTCATGTTATAATGTAACATTTTAAAGTGTGAATTTTGTCACACAAATATGGCTGAACTTTTCATTAAATATAGAGCTCGTCATTTTTTATTGCTTGCCAAACGTAGTAAAGCTTGGCTAAGCTTAGGGTCGCTCACGAAGTCGGCTGCACTACGTAACATTTCTTGTGTTTCCGGGGGAATGGGTTTAGATGGCTCAGATGAGGGTGGATTTGGAATGTTTTTATTTCTCAAGCGAACCTGAATTCTTTGTAGGTCTTTTAACCCTTCAAGTTGAGATAATTTAGATACATATTGGTTCTGTAAATAACTGAGTTGACTAATCATCGCCTGATTTTCACCAGTAATGATCAAAGAACCATTTTGATAACACACGACCTGCCATTGTTCCGGTTGGGGCAATAAGGGTTGGATAATTTTCGTAAGTCTTTGCCATTGCGCGACTTGCGTTGTTAGAAACGTAAGGTTTCCTGTTTTTATGTGTTTTCCGGATTGTTGAAAAACGTTATCGGGTTTAGACATGGGTCATTCTCGGATAGATTCTTGTCTTCATCTTAAGCGTTCATTTCAATCGATATCAAGGAAGAGATCATAAGGAACTTAAGTAAGAACAGTTTCAAGAGGTTTTTATGCACACGCGTCGTATTTTATTAGCGTTTTCACTTGCCGCTTCGGCAGCATCAGTTGCTTTTGCAGATTATCAAACAATTAACCAATCTACTGATTCAGATCGATTGGAACAACTATCAAAAACATTATCTCAAGGTTCATACACTCATCCTGATGATTTAGATCTTCCAGCGAGTGCGAAAGTTTCAGTGACCTTACGCCAAAAAACGGTTGAACTCAACAATGAGTCACTCGCTAAAAAATATGGCAATACGAGCGCAAAGAACTCTTTTAATGCCTCTTCTTCAAATGCTTACTCTTGGTTAATTTCTCATCCTCTTCCTGATACAGTACGTGTTTCTTCCAACTTTGGTGGCCGTACGATGGGTGGCCGTGCCGAACATCATGGTGGATTGGATATGGCTGCTCCAAGTGGTACGCCAATCTATGCTACAGGCCCGGGTATTGTAACCAAATCTGGTTGGGGTACTGGCTATGGTCAATATGTTGAAATTAACCATGGTAATGGCTATTTAACACGCTATGCGCATGCTTCGCGTTTGATGGTACGTGTAGGTGAACAAGTCTCGGCAGGTGAACATATTGCCAATGTAGGTTGTACTGGTCGCTGTACTGGTCCACATTTGCACTACGAAGTAGTAAAAGATGGTCAACGTAAGAATCCAACAACTTACTTGGCGATGCTTCCTTAAAAGCATAGTTAAAAAGATTAAGGTTATTGAATTTATGAATCTGAAATTAACTTAAACCTTTTTTAACGTAAAGATTGTATAAAAAAACGCCATTATTGGCGTTTTTTTGTTATTTTGTTTAATGCTCGGTCAATGACTATTCATTCAGAAAATAATAGGCCCCCCTCACATTCACCCATGGCAATAACTAGAGAGGGGTAAAACGTGGTAAAAATACAAAGTAGATTAAAGGACAAGGAACAGGTGAATTATGGCGTTTTACGGTGACTCCGATGCACAAGAAACCCAAGAGTGGCAAGATGCATTCGATTCAGTTTTACAACATATGGGAACTGAGCGCGCGGCATTCTTATTGGAAAAACTTTACCAACAAGCAATTGCCAAGCATGTTCCCATTCAACGTCTCAATACACCTTACTTAAATACAATTTCTGTTGAAGAACAACCTGCAATGCCAGGCGACCAAGATATGGAACGCCGTATTCGTGCATTGATTCGTTGGAATGCCTTAGCAATGGTACTTCGCGCGAATAAAACAGGCGATGATTTAGGTGGACACTTGGCGAGCTTCGCATCAAGTGCAACATTATATGACGTAGGTTTTAACCATTTCTTCCGCGCAAACAGCGATAACTTTGGCGGAGATATGATTTATTACCAAGGACATTGTGCTCCTGGTATTTATGCTCGTTCATTCCTTGAAGGGCGTTTGACTGAAGAACAGTTAAGTAATTTCCGCCGTGAAGTTGGCGGTAACGGTTTACCAAGCTATCCACATCCATATTTAATGCCGGACTATTGGCAATTCCCAACTGTATCAATGGGTCTTGGTCCAATCATGTCGATTTATCAAGCACACATTCAAAAATATTTGATGAATCGTGGCTTGATCAAAGAAGAAAATCGTAAAGTCTGGGCATATCTTGGCGATGGCGAGATGGATGAGCCAGAAAGTACTGGTGCAATTTCACTTGCTGGTCGTGAAAAACTTGATAACCTAATTTGGGTGGTTAACTGTAACTTACAGCGTCTAGATGGCCCTGTACGTGGTAACGGTAAAATCATTCAAGAATTAGAATCTTTATTCCGTGGTGCGGGCTGGCGTGTCATTAAAGTAGTATGGGGTCGTCATTGGGATCCGCTACTTGCAAAAGACAGCACAGGCGCTTTAAAAGCGGTAATGGGCGAAACAGTTGATGGTGAGTATCAGCGCTATCAAGTGAAAGGTGGTGCATATACACGTGAGAAATTCTTTGGCAAGTACCCAGAAGCTGCGGAACTTGTAAAAGATTTAAGCGATGAAGACATCGATAATCTCAACCGTGGTGGTCATGACCCGTACAAAGTTTTTGCTGCCTATGCAGAAGCAATGACAGCCAAAGGTCAACCAACAGTTATTCTTGCGAAAACTGTTAAAGGTTACGGTTTGTCTGAAGAAATTGAAGCGGTGAATAAGACTCACCAAATCAAAAAAATGCAGATCGATTCTTTAAAATATGTACGTGACCGTTTCAACCTGCCATTTACAGATGATAAATTAGAAGAGCTTCCATTCTATCGCCCAAGTGAAAACTCTCCTGAAATGAAATATATGAAGGCACGTCGTGAAGCTTTAGGTGGCTATTTACCTGCACGTCGTAAAGAGAGTGAAATTTTAGCGATTCCTGAATTATCTGTATTTGATGCAGTATTAAAAGGTTCAGCAGGCAAAGAACAATCAACTACCATGGTGATGGTGCGTTTAATTGCTTCTTTACTTAAAGAAAAAGCAATTAAAGACCGCGTAGTACCAATCGTTCCAGATGAAGCGCGTACTTTTGGTCTAGAAGGTATGTTCCGTCAGCTTGGTATTTATGCTGCTCACGGTCAAAAATATACCCCAGAAGACCAAGAACAGTTAATGCATTACCGTGAAGCAAGTGACGGTCACATGCTTCAAGAAGGGATTAACGAAGCTGGTGCGATGAGCGCATGGGCTGCGTTGGCAACAAGTTATTCAACGAATAACTTGCCAATGATTCCAATGTACATGTACTACTCAATGTTTGGTTTCCAACGTATTGGCGACATCGCATGGGCTGCTGGTGATGCACAGGCACAAGGTTTCTTGTTAGGGGCTACTGCTGGTCGTACCACATTGAACGGTGAAGGTTTACAGCACCAAGATGGTCATTCACATATCTTGGCGAACACGATTCCAAACTGTGTATCTTATGATCCATGTTTTGGTTATGAGTTAGCTGTAATCGTACATGATGGTTTACAACGTATGTATGTGAACCAAGAACGTGTGTTCTATTACCTAACTGTAATGAACGAAAACTACGAGCATCCTGCAATGCCTGAAGGCGCTGAGGAAGGCATTAAACGTGGTATGTACTTGTTCGAAAAAGATGAAAAAGCAACTGTCCAATTGATGGGTTCAGGTGTAATTCTTCGTGAAGTGATCAAAGCTGCGAAAATCTTACGTGATGAATACCAAATCCATTCAAACGTTTGGAGTGTAACAAGCTTCAATGAGTTGTCGCGTGATGGTATGGCATGTGAAGAATACAACCGTTTACACCCACTTACTGAAGAAGTGAAAGAGTCTTGGGTGTCTAAACAATTACGTGGTACAGAAGGTATCGTTGTTTCAGCAACAGACCATATGCGTGCGTATAGCGAACAAATCCGTGCCTATCTTCCAGATGGCCGCCCATTTGTTGCGTTGGGTACAGATGGTTATGGTCGCTCAGATACACGTGCTAACTTGCGTAGTTTCTTTGGTGTTGATGCTGCACATATCGTTGTTGCTACTTTGAAAAAATTAGCTGACGAAGGTGAAGTAGATGCACGTTTAGTTAAAGATGCAATTTCTAACTTTGAGTTAGATACTGATCGTCCAGTGGCATGGGCTCCACAAGCACATCCAGAAGTTCAACCAGTTGCTGAATACCATGAAGCGCAAACAGGTGAGGGGAACTAAGCATGCAAATTAAGACCCCTGATATTGGCGTAGATAAAGCAGTTGTTGCTGAAATTTTGGTAAAAGTTGGCGATAGCATTGCTGAAAATGACAGCCTTGTTTTGCTTGAGTCAGATAAAGCCTCTGTTGAAGTGCCTAGCACTTCAGCAGGTGTCGTAAAAAGCATCCTAATCAAAGAAGGCGATAGCGTAACTGAAGGTACGGTATTGTTTGAACTTGAAGCTGAGGGTGCTGCACCTGTAGCTCAAGCAGAAGAAGTTGTAAAACCTGCACCAGCAGCTGAACAATCAGCAGCACCGGCAGCGGTACAACAGGCTTCAACTGCTGCACAACCAGCAGCGGCAACCACTAGCCAAGTGGTTGAAGTTCAAGTTCCCGATATTGGTGTTGAAAAAGCACTAGTTGGTGAAATTTTAGTAAAAGTTGGTGAGCAAATCGATGTTGAACAAAGCATCGTTGTGGTTGAATCTGACAAAGCAACTGTAGAAGTACCAAGCAGTGTTGCTGGTACTGTAGAAAGCATTCAAGTTAAAGAAGGCGATACAGTTAAAGAAGGTGTTGTGCTCATTAAAGTGAAAACAACGTCTGCATCAAGTGCGCCAGTTGAAGCTCCTGCTTCTACAGCAGCTCCAGCGGCAGCGCCTGCACCAGTTCAACAAGAAACTGTAGCTGCGGCTGCTACTCAATCTGGACCAGTTGATATTAACGTTCCTGATTTGGGCGTAGACAAAGCAGTTGTTGCTGAAATCTTGGTACAAGTTGGCGATAAAGTTGATGTAGACCAAAGCCTTGTTGTTGTTGAGTCAGATAAAGCAACTGTAGAAGTTCCAAGTACTGTTGCTGGCGTTGTGAAAGCGATTCACTTGCAAGCAGGTCAACAAGTTTCACAAGGTATTTTGCTTGCAACAATTGAAGCGGAAGGCCAAGCACCTGCGGCAGCTCCAGCGCCACAAGCAGAAGTAGCGGCTCCGGCAGCACAAGCTTCAGCACCTAAAGCGGCAGCTCCTGCTCCGACTCAGTCAGCACCTGTGGCTGCTTCTGGTACTGATAAGTTAACGAAAGAGCAAGAAGCCGAAAACGCTAAAGTTTATGCTGGCCCTGCTGTTCGTAAGCTTGCTCGTGAACTTGGTGTGGTTTTATCACAAGTTAAAACTTCTGGTGAACATGGTCGTGTGATTAAAGAAGATATCTTTGCTTATGTGAAGACTCGTTTAACTGCACCACAAGCGGCTCCAGTGGCTGCGGCTGCACCAGCAGTTTCGGGTTTGCCAAAGCTTCCTGACTTCACTGCGTTTGGTGGCGTGGAAGAAAAAGTACTGACGCGTTTGCAGCAAGTATCAATTCCGCAATTGTCATTGAACAACTTTATTCCGCAAGTCACCCAGTTTGATTTGGCTGACATTACTGAGTTAGAAGATTGGCGTAATGAACTGAAAGGCAACTTCAAAAAAGAAGGTGTCAGCCTGACGATTATGGCATTCATTATCAAAGCGGTTGCGCATTTGTTGAAAGAAGAGCGTGAGTTCGCAGGTCATCTATCTGATGACGGTAAATCAGTGCTCTTGCGCAATGAAATCCATATGGGAATTGCGGTAGCAACACCTGATGGTTTAACTGTGCCAGTACTTCGTAATCCTGACCAAAAATCAATTAAGCAAATTGCAGTTGAATTGGGTGTGTTAGGTCAAAAAGCACGTGATAAGAAATTAACACCGAAAGACTTACAAGGTGCGAACTTCACGATTACAAGCTTAGGCTCAATTGGTGGTACATCATTTACACCACTCGTAAACTGGCCGCAAGTTGCAATTTTAGGTATATCACCAGCAACTATGCAGCCTGTGTGGAATGGTAAAGACTTTGACCCACGCTTAATGTTGCCGCTGTCATTGTCTTATGACCATCGTGTAATTAATGGTGCAGATGCTGCTCGCTTTACCAATAAACTTACGAAACTTCTTAAAGATATTCGTACTTTATTAATCTAATATTTTGAAATGAATCATTAAAACCTCGCTTCGGCGGGGTTTTTATTTTGATATTTAATTTAATTGGTTTTAGGTTAATCTAAAGACGAAGAAGGAAGTGTCGAGAGAGGAGAAATTTCTCGTTATTAGGTAAAGGAGAAATAATAAATGGCGGGTTTTTTAAAAATCATGGTACCAATCCTATTGATTGTATTTTTATTAATGGGGGTATGGGTCAGTGTTTTACACTTTCCTTGGGAATGGATGACTTACGTTGCAATGGGGTTGGAAGTATTTGTAGCAATGCTTATTTTGCCGTTTGAATTTCAGTCACAGCACATAGCAGGCATTAACAATTTGGGGTTTATTAACTTAAGTATTTGTTTAGCCTTACTATTAGGCTTAGGTCGGTTGTTGGTGTGGGCATGGATAAAATTTTTTGTTTGAAAAATAGAACTGCTCGAATATAATAAGCACATACTTCATTGGGGAGTAGCCGCTATTCATTTCTAAATGAATAGGTGATGATCAACATAATTGTTCAACAGAACATGGTCATCATAGCTTAAACGTCTCATCGTTTCCGAGTTGGCAAGACCTTTGATTTACCACTCTGCAGATATTTGGCTAGCAGGAGGGGTAGGTCATGGGCATTTATGCTAGCCAGAGAAACGACATGCAAGAATTTCTGATTTCTACCTCAATTGTTGCCCTAGCTGAAATGGGCGATAAAACTCAATTACTCGCCCTTTTATTGTCTGCACGTTTCCGTAAGCCAATCCCTATTCTCATTGCGATTCTGTTAGCAACTTTAATTAACCATGGTATCTCTGCTGTGCTTGGACAGTGGATTACGACCGTCTTGAGCCCCGAAATCTTAGTTTGGGTACTGGCCGGTGGTTTTATTGGTATGGCGTTCTGGATGCTTATTCCAGATAAGTTAGATGATGAAACAGATAGCATTAATAGATGGCAAAAATTTGGTGTTTTTGGTGCAACCTTTATCTTGTTTTTCTTGGCTGAAATTGGTGATAAAACGCAGATTGCAACAGTGGCCTTAGCTGCTCGTTACGACAGTATTTTCTGGGTTATGCTGGGTACAACTTTAGGTATGATGATTGCCAATGCACCAGCTGTGTTTATTGGTAATAAATTGGCTGAACGTTTATCTATCTCACTCATTCATAAAATTGGTGCGGCTATTTTCTTAATTGTAGGTGTCTCTACTTTAGTGCAGCATTATTTCTTCTAAAACATTTAAAGCTGCCATAAAAAACGCACTCAATTCGAGTGCGTTTTTTTGTAGGTCGTTTTAGTAGTTAAATTTCACTGTAAAGTTAATTTGGCGTGGGTTGCCGAGTGTCACTAAATTCTCATTCAGCGCACCTGCATAGTAATCTTTATCAAATAGATTGCGGATAGTAAGTTGAGCGCCCCAATGCCCAGTGTCATAGCCAGCTTCAGTGTCAAAGACTGTATAGCCTGGAACATGAACATCTAAGCCATCGACAGTTTTATACGTTTCACCGCGGAACCCGCCGCCTACATACCAACCAAGTTTTGATGCAGGGTCAAATTTATAGCGTGCTGACAAGCTATATGCATGCTCAGGAATATTGTCGAGAGCTTTTCCTACATTACTCGTGTTTGCATCTTTACTAATTTCTGCATCAATTGTGTAGGTATATGCAGCCGTTAATTTTAAGCCTTCTAAAATTTCTGCGCTGAGTTCAGTTTCAATACCACGTGTTAACTGTTCGCCACGTTGTACTTTCTCACTCGTATTGATTGAATCATTGACTACAACATTTTGACGTTTTAAATCATACCAAGCGATAGCGCCTTGAATTCTTTGATCAGGACTTTGTAATTTCATCCCCACTTCAACCTGTTTCCCCTCTTCAGGTTTGAACGGATTGTTATTTACATCTGTACCACTGTTAGGAGTAAATGAAGTGGCATAGCTAACATAAGGAGCCACAATGTCATTAAGGGTATACATAAGAGAAGCACTACCTGTGAATGCTTCATCTGATTGTTTACTCGTATTGCTATTAACCAAACTTCTAGTTTGAGTTTGTGCCCAGTCTTGGCGTCCAGACAAGCTTAAAAGCCATTGATCATTGAGTTGAATACGGTCACGAATATATAAGCCTGCGTATTTTAAGCGGTTAATATCGTGGTTACTGACAGGATTGGAACAAGTAACAGTTTGCCCATATACAGGAGCATATATGTTTAAATCACCTACATTACAACGGTTATTGGTGTAATCACTTTTTTCTTGGAAGGCATCTACACCTATATTGAAATCATGTTGCATACCATATAAATCAAACTGTTTATTTAAACGGTTATCGATGGCAAAACTTAAGTTATCAATAATTTGGTGGCGGCTGTTATTTTTACGGCTTATGGTGGTGTAGTTTTTATCTGCCCAAAAGTTACTACCTGTTCGAGCAAAAACAGCTGTACCATCCATTTCAGTTTTTTGTACGGCAAAATTCTGATTGAAGTTCCAGCCATTATCAAAAGCATGTTTAAACGTATAACCAGTACGGTAAACATCGGCTTCATATTTACCGAAATTAGGGTCGCCAATATATAAACTTCGGTCTATAGCACCGTTAGGGTTATCTTTTAGAGTACCAATGACGGGTAAACCTTGCTGACGAATATATTCGCGATGTTGATAGCTTGCGATGACAGAAAGGTCGGTGTTATCCCCTAAGTCAAAGTTGTAAGAAGGGGAAATATAGTAATTTTTAAAATACACATAATCTGTCGGGTCATCTTGGTCCGAGATACGACCATTTAAACGGAAAGCACCTTTTTCACTATTATTAGGACTATAGTTTAAATCGAATGTGCCTTCTTTAAGGCTGTAACTGCCATAAGTCATACTAGCACGTGCAAAACTTTCTGCTTGAGGGCGTTTAGTGACTAAATTCACCATGCCGCCTGGAGCAACCAAACCAAAATTAATAGATGCAGGGCCTTTTAAAACTTGTACCTGATCCATACCTGATATTTCAGCTGCTACAGATGGAGTTGGTGAGCTTTGACCAACTCTTAAGCCATCTACATAAACTGAATCAGAAGATGTCTGCCCTCGAATAACGAAATCATCCCAACCACGACGACCTAGTTTTCCAGCTTCTACTCCTGCAACACCTTCAAGTGCATCTGCTAAGGTTCTTGCTTGTTTCTGATCGAGCTGTTCACGTGTTACTACCGAAACCGATTGAGCAGTCTTAAACAAGGGTGCATCTGATTTTAAGGCAGAGGTTGCTTTCGTTGCGACATACGGGGAGGTGGTTTCTTTTTGCGCCTGAATAGAAATTGTGGGTAGCACACTAGTCGAATTTTTTTGTTCTGCTGTTTCATCAGCATGACTTGCTGTCATCGAACTAAAAATAGCAACTGCTAACAATGTTTTGGAGCTTGAAAAATAAGGTGCTTGGTTCATGGGAGGCCTAGACAGCGCAAAAGACAAAAACTGATAATGAGAATTATTTTAATTTATTGTGAGTTAATTTTAAATAACATTATGATTCATTTATAAAATAAGAAAAGCAAAAGCTATTTTAAAATATTATGAGAAAAATAAAGCAATTCATTGCAAGAATTATCGAATCCCTTTATTTTAGTATGGATATAAAAATATCTAATATTTAAAGTTTTTTTGGGGAATTGTATGGGGTTTGAAAAAACAACATCGCAGATATTATTTGATAATGGCGTACATAAATGTATTAGTTTTACCAGTTTGGTCAAAGGGGAAGGCATACAAGCCAATCAATTTTTAATTATTGATCATGAACGAGCTGCGGTGATCGACCCAGGTGGCGATTTGACCTATGTTCCGTTGACCATGGAACTTAATAAATATACGCGATTGAAAAATCTGGATTATGTGATGGCCTCTCATCAGGATCCAGACATTATTACTTCAATGCCACGCTGGTTGGTCTATACCGATGCCAAAGTGGTCGCTTCTAAATTATGGGCACGATTTTTACCGCACCTAAATTCTGCATTCATGAGTGAACGTATGAAAGGGAATTGGGAAGATCGCCTTATTGAACTACCAGATCGTGGCCAAGTGATTCAATTGGGGGAATCAAAACTTGTGGTGGTTCCAGCCCATTTTCTACATTCGGTGGGTAATTTTCAGTTCTATGATCCAGTCGCTAAAATTTTATTTTCTGGTGATATGGGTGCGTCGATTGTTGAGGATGCTAATCAACCTTTAACAGATTTCGATACGCATGTTATGAAAATGAAAGCTTTTCACCAACGCTATATGTGTTCAAATAAGGTCATCCGTTTATGGGTCAACATGGTCCGTCAGATGGATATTGAAATGATTGTTCCACAGCATGGCAGCCCATTTATTGGTAAAGAAATGATTAATCAGTTTTTAGATTGGATTGAAACTTTACCTTGTGGTGTCGATTTAATGTCAGAGCAAATTTTTAGTTGCCCTGCATAAATCTAAATATTATTTCTAATAATTAACCCAGATGAAGTTCTGGGTTATAAAAAGATAAGAGCTAGAAAATAGAGCTAAAAGTATAATTAAGTGGAAATTATTTAGAGCAGGCCGATATCTATTGCTGAAAAAGGCAAAGATAATATGAAAATTGCATTGAAATTTGTTTATAATAGCTCACGGAATTTACCAGTGAGATTGTTATGCTGACCATCGTTCAAGAAGCGCTAACCTTCGATGATGTCTTATTACTTCCTGCCTACTCTACTGTTCTCCCAAAAGATGTCTCTCTAAAGACACGTTTAACTCGCGGCATTCATTTAAATATCCCATTAGTTTCTGCTGCAATGGATACAGTGACTGAGTCACGTATGGCGATTGCGATGTCACAAAATGGCGGTATCGGGATTTTGCACAAAAACATGGATATTGCTGCTCAAGCTGCAGAAGTACGCCGTGTAAAGAAATTCGAAGCGGGTATGGTGAAAGACCCTATCACTGTAACGCCTGAAACTACAGTACGTGAACTGATTGCAATTACCACCGCTAATAACATTAGCGGTGTACCTGTTGTTAAAGACGGCAAGGTTGTTGGTATTGTGACAGGCCGTGATACGCGTTTTGAAACCAATTTAGAACAACCAGTTAGCAACATCATGACAGGCCAAGATCGTTTGGTGACTGTACGTGAAGGTGAGTCTAAAGAAAATATTCAAGCATTATTGCAAAAACACCGTATTGAAAAAGTCTTGGTCGTTGGCGAGAGCAACGAACTTAAAGGCTTAATTACAGTGACTGACTTCCGTAAAGCTGAGAGTTATCCAAACAGTTGTAAAGATGACCTTGGTCGTTTACGTGTTGGTGCTGCGGTAGGTACAGGTGCTGATACACCAAGTCGTGTAGAAGCATTGGTTGAAGCTGGTGTTGACGTAATTGTTGTTGATACAGCACATGGTCATTCAGCTGGTGTAATTGAACGTGTACGTTGGGTGAAACAAAACTTCCCTCAAGTACAAGTAATTGGCGGAAACATCGCAACTGGTGATGCTGCATTAGCATTATTAGATGCAGGTGCAGATGCAGTCAAAGTCGGCATTGGTCCTGGTTCTATCTGTACGACACGTATTGTGGCAGGTATTGGTATGCCACAAATTTCTGCGATTGACAGCGTTGCTAATGCACTAAAAGATCAAATTCCTTTAATTGCAGATGGCGGTATCCGTTTCTCTGGCGATATGGCAAAAGCGATCGGTGCAGGTGCAAGTACAATCATGGTTGGTTCACTTTTAGCTGGTACTGAAGAAGCGCCTGGCGAAGTTGAGTTTTTCCAAGGTCGTTACTACAAAGCATATCGTGGTATGGGTTCATTAGGTGCAATGGCGGGAGCAACAGGTTCTGCTGACCGTTATTTCCAAGACTCAAAAGCGGGTGCTGAGAAGTTAGTACCAGAAGGCATTGAAGGCCGTGTTCCATATAAAGGTCCAATGGGTAACATCGTTCATCAAATGATGGGTGGTTTACGTTCATCGATGGGTTATACAGGTTCATCAGTGATTGAAGATCTTCGCCAAAATGCGAAATTTGTGAAAATTACTTCAGCAGGTATGTCTGAGTCACATGTTCATGATGTAACGATTACTAAAGAAGCTCCAAACTATCGTGTTGGTTAGATTTTGGTAACCAAAACAATGAAGAAAGCCGTCATTACACTGACGGCTTTTTGTTTTTGGTGTAAAGTAAATCTAACGAAAAGAAATATGGCGGAATTGCCATATATGAAGTGAGCCACCGCTGAAGTGGCGTAAGAATGAGATAAGCTATGAGTTATTTTGGAACGGATGGTATTCGTGGAAAATTTGGGCAAATGCCTATTACTCCAGAGTTTGCTTTAAAACTCGGTTTTGCTGCAGGGAAGGTATTAAAACGAACGAGTCCAAAAAATAAACCGCTCGTTGTATTAGGAAAAGACACACGTTTATCTGGTTATATTTTAGAATCTGCTTTACAGGCAGGCTTAAACGCTGCTGGCGTATATGTTCATCTACTTGGTCCATTACCAACACCAGCAATTGCACACCTTACTCGTGCTTTGCATGCACATGCAGGTATTGTTATTTCTGCATCACATAATCCATATTATGATAATGGGATTAAATTCTTCTCAAGTGAAGGCAAAAAATTACCTGATTCATTACAAGAAGAAATTAACCTTGAATTAGAAAAAGACTTATTCATTGAGGACACTGCAAACTTAGGTAAAAGTGTTCGTGTAAATGATGCAAACGGTCGTTATATCGAATTTTGTAAATCTACTTTCCCTTACCACTTTGATTTAAATAATTTAAAGATTGTGTTGGACTGTGCTCATGGTGCTGCATATAGCGTTGGCCCTTCAGTTTTCCGTGAGCTAGGTGCAAAAGTCATTGCTTTATATAATGAACCAGATGGCTTAAATATTAATGAAAGCTGTGGTTCAACACATCCTGAACACTTGCAAAAAGCAGTGGTTGAGCACCAAGCAGATTTAGGAATTGCCTTTGATGGCGATGCTGACCGTGTTGTGATGGTTGATAAGTTTGGTAACTTAATTGATGGTGACCATATCCTATATATCTTGGCGACTCAGGCGCAAAATAAGCCAGCTGGTATTGTTGGTACTGTCATGAGTAATATGGCACTTGAAGTTGCACTTGAAAAAGCAAATGTTAATTTTGTTCGTGCAAAAGTCGGTGACCGCTATGTATTACAGGCTTTAGAAGAAAAGGGTTGGGTAACAGGTGGCGAACCTTCTGGTCACATTCTCACTTTAGACAAGAGTACGACTGGTGATGCTATTATCGCCGCGCTTCAAGTTTTAACTGTGATGGTCGAGCAAAATAAGGCTCTTCATGAATTGGTTCAAGACTTTAAACTATTCCCACAAGTTCTTTTAAATGTACGTTTAGAACAAATGCTTGATCCATATTCTATTCCAGTATTGGTTACTGAATTTGATAAAGCAGAAGCACAGCTTAAAGGCCGTGGACGTATCTTGATCCGTAAGTCTGGAACAGAACCAGTGATTCGTGTCATGGTTGAAGGTGACGATGAGCACGAAGTAAATACTTTAGCTCAGCATTTAGCAGATGCGGTTCGTTCACAAGCACAAGTCGCATAAGGTGCATGACATGAGTGATGTCATTAAAGATTTAAGTGAATTACGCTTGAGCTATGAACAAGGCGAGTTGTATGAGGGGCAGGTTGAATCAAACCCTCATCAGCAGTTTCTTGGTTGGTTTAACCATGCTCTAGCAGCCAATTTGCATGAACCCTATGCCATGTCGTTAGCAACAGCGGGTGCCAATGGCAGACCACATGTTCGAACAGTTTTGTTGCGTGGTGCTACAGAAGCTGGCTATGATTTTTATACTAACTATGACAGTCAGAAAGGTATAGATTTGGCAGAGAACCCATATGCTGAATTATTATTTTACTGGCCGAGTCTAGAGCGTCAGGTGAGAGTTGGTGGTCATGTAGTGAAAATTTCTGAACAGGAATCTACAGACTACTATCGTAAACGACCACGTGATAGCCAGATTGCAGCGCATATTAGTACTCCACAAAGTGGAAAAATTGAAACCCGAGAGCTGTTACAGCAGCGCTTTCAAGACTTGCAACAGCAAGTCGAAAGCCGTGAAGTGCTTGATAAACCAGAGTTCTGGGGAGGCTATCGTCTGCAACCAGATTATTATGAATTCTGGCAAGGGCGACCAAATCGTTTACATGACCGCTTGAGTTATGAAAAAATCGACGGTCAATGGATGCTGCACCGGCTGATGCCTTAAATGACAAAAATACAAATCAAACAAAGACCTTTATTGACACGCCCTGAACAGTTTCAGGGCGTGCCGCCGTTTATTGCCGAGATTTTGGCAAGACGTGGAGTCCAATCTGAACAGGAATTAGAGCTCAAGCTTAAGAATTTGCTTGCTCCAGAGCTCAAAGGTCTAGAAACCGCTGTAGCATTAATGGATCAAGCCATTGATGAGCAGAAAAAGATTGTTATTGTCGGCGACTATGATGCCGATGGAGCAACCAGCACCGCGTTAATGGTATTGGTGCTTCGCGATATGGGGGCACAAGTCGATTATTTGGTTCCCGATCGGTTTAAGTACGGTTATGGGCTTACACCTGCAATTGCAGAGCTTGCTCATCAAACTTATCAACCAGATCTATTAATTACTGTTGATAATGGTATTTCCAGCCATGCAGGTGTGGAAACTGCTCAGGCCTTGGATATGCAGGTCATTATTACCGACCACCATTTAACAACTAAAGAAACACCTCCAGCACAAGCAGTTGTTAACCCAAATCAGTTAGGTTGTGATTTCCCAAGTAAAGCGCTTGCAGGTGTTGGCGTTGCATTTTATGTGCTGGCGAATTTGGCAAGTTTACGTAACAAGCAAGGCAAAAGTACAAGTAAAGTCACTCAATATCTAGATTTAGTGGCTTTGGGAACTTATGCCGATGTTGCTGTATTAGATTATAACAACCGTATATTGGTGGATGCAGGTGTAAAGCGAATCCAACAACACCAATGCCGAGTTGGAATTTTAGCGCTATTGGATATTGCTCGTAGAGAGGCGAGTTCATTACGTGCACAAGATCTAGGGTTTGTTATAGGACCACGTATTAATGCTGCTGGACGTATGGAAAGCATGCGTATTGGGATTGAATGTTTACTTGCAGAGAATATGGAAACTGCCTATCCAATTGCTCAGCAATTAAATCAACTCAATATAGAGCGACGCCAGATAGAAGGGGAGATGAAGCAACAAGCTTTATCTGCTTTAGATAGCTTGCAACTCTCAAAAGAAGATATTCCACAAGCCCTTGTACTCTTTGAAGAGAGTTGGCATCAAGGTGTGATTGGAATTGTAGCAGGGCGTTTAAAAGAACAGTTCCATCGCCCAACTATTGTTTTTGCACCAGATGAAGATGGTATCCATATTAAAGGCTCTGCGCGTTCAATTGATGGCGTGCATATTCGAGATACGATTGAACAAGTTGCTGAACAACATCCAGAATTGGTGAGTCATTTTGGTGGACATGCAGCAGCGGCTGGCTTAACGATTCGAAAAGAAAACTTTGATGCTTTTAAAACGGTTTTTACTGGCTGTGTTGCAGCCATGGAAGAGTCTCTGTTTCAAGCAACACTATGGACGGATGGAGAGTTACCAGCTTCTGCTTTGCAGCTAGACACATTGGACTGGATAGAGCAGCTTGGACCATGGGGGCAAAAATTCCCTTTTCCTCAGTTTGAAGGGAACTTTAAGGTCGTCGATTATCGCTGGCTTAAAGAAACACATCTAAAGCTTAGATTAGCCCTAGATCAATATACTTTTGATGCGATTGCATTTAATGCAGCTGGTCGTTTTGAATTTAATCCTATGCGAGATGAAGTTCATTTAGTATATGAAATGGATCGTAATGCATTTAATGGCAATGTAAATTTACAATTGCGTATTGTGCATTTAAACCAATAAAAAAAATCCGCTCATTAGAGCGGATTTTTTTATGTGCTTTTAAGCGATATTAGAAGCGGTATCCTGCACGAACACCATAAGTGTTGTCGTTGTCACCGAAACCAATACGACCTTCAAGACTTACTTGTTGATTTAAGAATTTTTTAGCATTAATACCAAATTCATCTTTATCAGTTAAGTCGTTATTGTAGTAATCCACACCAAGACTTAAAGTTTTATCGATGTAGTAGTCACCACGAACTTTATATTCGTCAAGGTCACCAAACGCACCAAACGCTTCAAGGTTTACGTCATGTTGACCTACTTGAGTTACGTATTTAGCACGAACTGTTGGATCAGCGCCGTCTTTACCGTCTTTTTCGTCGTAACCTTTAACACCTAGAGCAAGTAATAAACCAGGAGCTGGTAAATAACCTACTTCAGCTGCATAAGTAGTTACTTTACTATCAATATTGGTGTTGTCGATTTCACGTTCACTTCGACCTACATCACCGCTAAGGTAGAAATCTGAGTTAGGAACGTAGTATTCAACACCTACGCCATACTGAGTGTCTTTTGTGCCACTGTTATCGCCATAGTTGATAAGAGCGTTAACATTACTTGCACGGCTTAAGAAAGCTGCTTCAGCAAGTGGAGCGTTACGAGTTTGAACAGGATTAAAGTAATAAGTCCCGTCAACACCGAATTTGCTTACACTGCTGCCGTCATCTGGATCAAGATAATTGTAAGAACCACCAACTTCAGCTTGGTAAGCGTTTGCTGCGCCACTTACTGCCAGTGCAGATAAAAGAGCTGATGCAATTGCTAGTTTTTTCATGGAATCTCTCCCCTCTAAAAAGCGATTTTATAAATGTTTTGTTACAACTTTTAGTCTAGACCAAAATGCTTATGCGTCAATCTTGCTCAAGTAACCGTATTGTAACCATGTTCATTTTGTGTAAATGAGTTTTAATTAATATATTGATTATTAAATAAAAATTAAGAATGTTTTATTTTATTAAAATTGAGGATATTTTGTGTAGATCATAAAAAATGCTGTAAAAGTACCCAATTTTGTATGTGGATATTACAGATTAAACTTAAAATGGAGTGAAGAACGCTTAGATAAATCTATCCAAGCGTTTATATCTTTAATTAATAAATTCTTATGAATTAGAAGCGGAATGTTCCATTAATACCAAAAGAATCAGCATCCTCAACAGTCGTATAAGTTAAGCCTACTGCTACTTGTGGTGTAAAGAATTTTTGTGCGCGAAGACTAAAAATTGTATCTGAATCTTCTGCTGTTGAGTCTGCAAAAGATGCTCCAATACTTAAAGTTGGATCAAGATAAAGATCTGCACCTAAACGATAAGTAGTTTCATCTCCAATATAAGTTTGGCCTTCAAAATTAGTATAAAAACCAGAAATTTGAGTTACATACTTCGCACGTAGAGTTACGGCTGTATCATCATCTTCACCAGTTACGGCTGCGGAATTTGAGATCGAAGTAATAAAGCCATATTTAGCTGCTTGCATTGGATCAAAACTTTCAGACAAATCTGTTACACCAGCAGCCAATAATAAGCCATCGGTTGGTAAGAAACCGACCTCTACAGCATAGCCGTTACCACTATCATCAACCGAACCAAAATCATTTGCAGTGACTTCGGTTTTTGTACGGTTAAATGCTCCTGATAAATAGAGTGGGGTATTTGGAATAAAGTATTCACCTGTAATGCCTACAGAACTAAATTCGAGTTTTCCAGAATCTTCATCATCTTCTAGTTTGCTATATGCATATCCTAGTCCAATATTTGAAGATTTATTTAAAAAAGCAGCTTCAGCTAAAGGGAAAGTTTTTGCTTCTACTGGATTAAAATAATATTTGCCGTTAATACCGAAGCTATTATTTTCTCCCCCATCCATATCTGTAAATTCGTACATTGTACCAACTTCAGTTTGGTAGGCATTTGCATTGAAAGCACATGCGGCGGTGAGGATTGCTAATAAAATATTTGATTTTTTCATGAGAAAAACTCTAGTAATGAATGTTATAAAGTTATTAAGATTTTAAGTTATTAATTTTAATATGTTTTTATAACATTAATCAATATTATTATATTTATTTATCACGATTAAAATAATAAAAAACAATAAGTTTTAGTCCTTTTGTTTGAGAATGACAAGCTATGCTAAAATAATCGACTGTTTATCTGCTTTTATGGGAACACTCGCGTGGAAATTAATCCTTATCTAAACCAATTGAAAGACTTAACTGATCGTAGCCAAACACTACGGGGGTATCTTTGACTACGATCTGAAAAAGGAACGTTTAGAAGAAGTTTTACGTGAGTTAGAAGACCCTGCAATTTGGAATGATCAAAACCGTGCTCAGGCAATGGCGAAAGAAAAGGGCGAACTAGAAAACGTTATTAATGTATTGGATGGCTTGTCAACACAGCTTGAAGATGCAAAAGCAATGCTAGATTTGGCCGTAGAAGCCGATGATGAAAGCCTACTTGAAGATGTTCAGTCTGAGCTTGGCGCTGCCGAAGATGAACTGGCTAAACTTGAATTCCGTCGTATGTTTAGCAACCCGATGGACCCGAATCCTTGCTATGTCGAGATTCAATCAGGTTCGGGTGGTACTGAAGCACAAGACTGGGCATCTATGCTATTACGTATGTATATGCGCTGGATCGAACGTCATGGCTTCAAAGCTGAACTCATGGAAGTATCTGATGGCGATGTGGCGGGCATTAAGTCTGCAACGATTCGTGTTGAAGGTGAATATGCCTATGGCTGGTTACGTACCGAATCAGGTGTACACCGTTTAGTTCGTAAATCACCATTTGACAGTGGTAACCGCCGTCATACGTCATTCTCTGCGGTATTTATTTCCCCAGAAGTTGATGACAATATTGAAATTGATATTAACCCTTCTGATGTTCGTACAGATACTTACCGTGCATCGGGTGCTGGTGGTCAGCATATTAACAAAACCGATTCGGCAGTTCGTTTGACTCACACTCCAACAGGTATTGTGGTGGCGTGTCAGAACCAACGTTCACAACATGCTAACCGTGACCATGCATGGAAACAGTTACGTGCGAAACTGTATGAGTTGGAAATGCAAAAGCGTAATGAAGCGGCTCAAGCCTTGGAAGACTCGAAGTCTGATATTGGTTGGGGAAGCCAGATTCGTTCGTATGTATTAGATGATTCGCGTATTAAAGACTTACGTACGGGCGTTGAAAACTCTAATACGGGTGCTGTTCTTGATGGTGACCTTGATCGCTTTATTGAGGCGAGCTTAAAACAAGGTTTATAAGAGTCTGCTGAACTTTTAGTTCAAATACAGTTCATCTATGAATATGTAGAACTCTTGGATTTTTAGCGATTAAAACGGCAAAGCAGTTCAGCCTTCGAATGTTAATCGAAAAAATGCGATATGAATATCGGAAAAAATAGATATGAATATCGCAAAAATGCGATATGATGGTTTCGAAATGCTGAATAAAGCTTTGTTCGTTTAAAAGACGTGTTGAGCCTATGGATATTGATGCAATTAGCAAAGCCCTTTCCAATCCGCTACGTCGGCAAATTTTACAATGGTTGAAAGAACCTGCGCATTATTTACCGGTGGAAGAATGTGGTGGTAGTTTTGAGAAGGGTGTTTGTGCAGGTCATATTGAACGATTGGGTAAAGTAGCACAGTCTACAATGTCTAATCATTTGTCTGTTTTACAACAGGCGGGCCTAATTCAGGTCCAAAAATATGGTCAATGGTCTTATTTTTCACGTAACGAAGCTTTGATTCAGCAATATATCGAACATTTAAAACAAACACTTTAACGATATTAAAGTGTAAGTCGAGGCGACTATGGCTGAACTCAATACTCCTTTAACGGTTGGTGATTTTGAAATTAAAAATCGATTGGTAATGGCTCCATTAACGCGTGCGCGTAGTGGTGAAAGCCGAGTACCGAATGATTTGATGGTTGAATATTATCAACAGCGTGCAAATGCTGGTCTTATTTTGACTGAAGCAACAGTGATTGGTTCAAAAACTGTGGGTTATGCAGAAACTCCAGGATTATGGTCACAAGAGCAGGCACAGGCTTGGAATAAAATTATTGAGGCAGTTCATGCTCAAGGTTCAAAAATTGTAGCCCAATTATGGCATGTAGGGCGTATTTCGCATCCTGAGCTTTTAGATGGTGATACTCCTGTTGCACCGAGTGCGATTCAACCTGCGGGTGAAGTGAGTTTATTACGTCCTAAACGTCCATATGTAACGCCACGCGCGCTTTCAATTGAGGAAATTAAAGAGGTTGTAGCTCAATATAAACATTCAGCAGAATTGGCTAAAGCAGCTGGTTTTGATGGTGTTGAGTTACATGCGGCAAATGGTTATTTAATTGACCAATTCCTTCAAAGTAACACCAACCAACGTAATGATGAGTATGGTGGTCCAGTTGAAAACCGCGCACGTTTATTATTAGAAGTGATTGATGCGTTTATTGAAGTGTGGGGCGCTGGCCGAGTTGGTGTTCATATTGCACCGCGTGGTGATTCGCACGATATGGGTGATGAAAATCCGTTAGCGACATTTGGTTATGTCGTTGAGCAATTGAATCAACGTAATGTTTCTTTCATTTTCTCTCGTGAATATGAAGCTGCCGACAGCATTAGTCCAAAACTTCGTGAAAAATTTAATGGTGTATGGATTGCTAATGAAAATCTAACACCAGAGTCTGCAAAACGTATTTTGCGTGATGGTGAAGCTGACGCAGTATCTTTTGGTAAAGCATATATTGCCAACCCAGATCTTTTACAGCGTTTAGAGCAGGACTTGCCTTTAAATGAACTTCAACCAACGACTTTATATGCTAAAGGTGCTGAAGGTTATACAGACTATCCAGCGCTAGAAGCTTCGTAAATTTTTTGAAATGACTGTTTACTGACGTAGTTTATTTATGAACTCAGTAAATCGCTTTTCTTGTAATGGTAGAGTTTAGGTATCGAAACTCTGCCATTTTTTCTATCTATGTTATATTTTCCCCAGTTTTTAAATTTTGACTATTTGAGGCAAACCGCTTGGCGACCCCTTTTTGGTACAACACCGCACTTCATTTATTAAAACCCTTTTACCGCTGGCGGATAAAAAAACGTGCAGAAAGCCAGGAGTTATATAATCAGGAATGTCTTGAAAGATTTGGGCCGTTTGAATCTCCGAAGAATGTGAGAGCAATCTGGTTCCATGCTGTCTCGGTTGGAGAAACTAACGCCGCGCAGCCTTTAATCGAGCATTATCTTAAACTCGGACAACCTGTTTTAGTGACCAATACGACTAAGACGGGGCAGGCACGTGCCAAATCGTTATTTTTAAAAGCCCCTTATTTAGACTTGTTTCAAGCAGTTTATTTGCCTGTTGACCAGAAGCATCTTTTAAAACAATTTTTTGAGTTGTATCAGCCAAAACTTTTAGCATTGGTTGAGACTGAGCTTTGGCCAAATTTAATTGATCAGGCCAAACAGCAGCATGTTCCATGTTTATTATTAAATGCGCGGTTATCAGAAAAATCAGCGAAGGGTTATGGGCGAGTTACAGGTCTAACAGCAGGAATGCTGAAAAAAATTGACTGGGTGTTGGCACAAGATAATGCGACTCGACAACGTTATGTAGAACTTGGCTTAGATCAACAAAAAAGTCAGGTGGTTGGAAATATTAAATTTGATATTCACGCCCCTGAAGCATTTGTAAATCAGGCTGCAAAGCTACACCAGCTATGGTATTTGGGGCAACGGAAAGTCCTGACAATTGCCAGTACACATGCACCAGAAGAACAACAAATTTTGCAGGCACTTCAGCCTTATTTAAAGTCAGATCCAGATTTAGTTTGTATTGTTGTACCTCGACATCCTGAACGTTTTGATGAAGTATTTGAAATTTGCCAAAACTTAGATTTAATTACTCATCGTAGAAGTTTGAACCAAAGTATTCATACCAGTACACAGGTTTATCTAGCTGATAGTATGGGTGAACTTTGGTTATGGTACACCTTAAGTCAGGTGTGTTTTGTGGGCGGCTCTTTAAATGAGCCTGGTGGTGGGCACAATATTTTAGAGCCTATGGTTTTAAATGTTCCAACAGTAATTGGACCTCGTTATTTTAACTTCCAAACTATTGTTGATGAGTTCATTGATGAAAATGGTGTATTGATTGCTCAAAATGCAGAGCAGGTTGTGGCAATCTGGATGGCTTGTTTAGCTGAACCTGATCAGACTCAACAAGTGGTAGAGCAAGCGCATAAAGTCTTACAACGTAATCAAGGCTCATTGCAAAAACATATTGGAGTAATTAACCGGTATTTGGCCGATAAACCATGAATATCGTTTTATTAGAACCAAAAGATGCTCAGTCAGAAATATGGTCGATTCATTCAAAGCGCCAATTACAGCATTTACGTGAACATCTTGATATTACAGTTGGCCAAAATCTAAAAATTGGTATTCGTAACGGCGCACGATATATCACGGAAATTGTTTCGATTAACGAGCAAGAAGTCTGTCTCCGACCTATCAGTGAAGAAACTGTACCTGCAAAAATTCCGGTTCATTTAATTGTGGCATTACCCAGACCTAAAGTTTTACGCCGTTTAATTATGGATAGTGTGACTTTAGGTGTTGAAAAAATTAGTCTGATTCATAGTTATCGGGTCGATAAAAGTTACTGGCAGACTCCCTTTTTACAGCAAATCGACAACTACGTTACTTTGGGACTTGAGCAAGCAGGGGACACAATTGTTCCTGAAATTCAAATATATAAACGCTTTAAGCCTTTTGTTGAAGATATCTTGCCTACATTTATTTCAGAAGAGTGCCCTGCCTATGTGGCCCATCCATATGCAGAGCAAACTATGCCAATTAATATTGATCACGCCTGTAGTGTTGTGGTCGGACCCGAAGGTGGTTTTATCCCTTATGAGGTTGATTTGCTCACAAAAAACGGCTGCCAAGCAGTGAGCTTAGGCAACCGTATTTTAAGAACTGAAACGTCTATTTCTTATATTTTAGGACGCTTATTCGCAGCTTAAGCATTTGGCTTAACAGTTTCTTCAGTTGGTTGATCACCACGATACACTTTTACTTCTTGTACTGGATATGGAATTGAGATGTTATTTTCATCAAACGCATCTACAACTCTTTCCTGAATTTCACTAATCGAAGCAGAGGTGGTTGTTTCCGTTGTGTCTACCCACCAACGAACTGTTAGATTGACAGAGAAATCTGCAAGGGCCGTTACGTTGACCGAAAATGCAGGTTGGCTCAGCACATTACGGCTGTTGTCGAGTAATTTAAGAATGACAGCTTTTGCCTTTTGGACATCATCCTCATAGCCAATTCCGACTACAAATTCACAGCGGCGACGTTGATATGCAGTATTTACAGTTACTGCACTGGTGTAAACAGTCGCGTTAGGAATAACAATACGACGGCCATCGGGTGAACGTAAAAAGGTCGCACGGATTTGAATATCTTCTACGGTTCCTTCCATGTTGTTGACAATAATGTCATCGCCAATACGGAAAGGTTCGCTGAGTAAAATTAAAATACCTGAGAGTAAGTTCTGAAAGATATCTTTAAATGCAAAACCAATTGCGACGGAACCAATCCCTAGAGCACTCATTAATTGGCCTGGTGTAAACCCAGGAATCGAGATAACCAAAGCAATTAAGAAACCAAAGAATAGAATCGCTGTACTACCTACACGGTTTAAGACCAAAACGAGGTTTTGACGCGTGTAAGAGCGGTTTTCTAATGTTTTACGAACAAAGAACTTAAATAATTTGGTGAGAAGCCAAAAAATAATAAAGACGATAATCGCAATACAAATATAAGGCACACGTTCCCAGAAGCTATCCACAATTTTATCGATTGTGGTATAGGCATCATGATACTTTTCAGTATGTGCTAAAACCGTTTGAGTGGTTTTAGTACCCGCCTCTTGCAAAAGTTCGCCTGTATTTTTTGCGACATCCGTTAAGGATTTTTGTTCATCAGCCACGACAAGTCTCAATTAAAAAAAATTATGAAAGCAATTTTCGGCTTTCATCATAGTAGGAGATAAAATGTGCGCCTACTATAATGAGTTCATCTGAATAATAAAGTGTTTTTTAATTAAAAGTATTCCGTTCCTTTTTGTAAGATTTGTGTCGGTGTCTCTAGGGTATCGGTTCCTGAGAAATAATAAAAAATTCCTGCTGTTGAAATGAGGCTAATTAAAATAGCCACTAAAATAAGCCAAGCCATGAGCTTTTCTATAAACGTTGAAGGTCGAACAGGACCATATTGATTGGTACCTGCTGTACCTGAGGCAAGCAGTAAATAAATCATAAAAAAGAACTGAACAACAGGAATTAATAACAGTAACCCCATCCAGCCACTCTTATTTAAATCATGCAGACGTCGAACAACGAGAACAATATTGAGATAGATCAGAAATAGCCAAAAAGCCCAGATGACTAAAGCGCTAATGCCTGAAAGAGAGCTATAAAATTCAAAATTAAATAGATCGCTGGATAGCTGAAAACTTCCAAGAAACGAGGCCAAAATAAAGTAGCCTACTATGGTAAGCAAATAGATGAGTCCATATCCACCTAAATAGCTCATACGATTAAAGCGCCCATGAACTGAAAAAGGGCTATCTTTAAACGGGAGCTGTGGTGGGCGTGAGGAGGTTGTTTGGGCAAACATATTATTTTATTCCTGTGTTGCGTATGAGAGACAAAATAATCTTTGTTGATGATCAAAACCATCAAATCTTGAAAAAATTATAAAAGTAAAAGCTATAGACAAATGTTTTAAATCAACTTAATTTTATAAAAATGTTCACAATTTCGTATGCTTGAGTGAGTGGTTGATATATGACCAAAGTCGCATTGTTTGGACTTTGAAAGAGTCATCATACTGCAAAGGCATGCAAATAAGATCCAGTAAAATAATAGCCACAGTCTCGAGATGGGATGCACAAGATCAAGGAAGTTGCGTATGAATGAGATCTATCCAGTACCAGAGGAATTTAAAAAAACAGCTCGTACTGTTGAAGCAGACTACTTTAAACGTTATCAACACTCTATCGAGAACCCAGATGAATTCTGGGCTGAACAAGCTAAAATTGTCGATTGGATAAAGCCATTTACCCAAGTTAAAAATACGAGTTTTGACAAAGACAATTTCAAAATTGAATGGTTTGCTGATGGTGAGTTGAATGTGTCGGCAAACTGCCTAGACAGGCATCTTAAAGAACATCCTCATAAACCTGCAATTATTTGGGAAGGTGATCATCCTTCTCGCCATAAAATTGTTTCTTATAAAGAATTACATGATGAAGTCTGCCGCTTTGCCAACGTTTTAAAGAAATATGGCATTGGTAAAGGTGACCGCGTTGTGCTCTATATGCCAATGGTCACTGAAGCTGCAATTGCCATGTTAGCGTGTGCTCGTATTGGTGCGGTTCACTGTGTGGTATTTGGCGGTTTCTCACCAGACTCTTTAGCAAGTCGTATTGAAGATAGCCAAGCTAAACTTGTCATTACGGCAGACTCAAGTCTACGTGCGGGCAAGTTATTACCACTCAAAGAAAATGTCGATTTGGCTCTAGAGTTGCCGGGTACAGAGTGTGTTGAAAATGTAGTTGTGGTTTACCGTAATGCGAACCCGATTGAAATGAAGCCGGGTCGTGATTTGTGGTATCACCTTATTATTATGGAGGTTGATGCAAACTGTCCTCCAGAGCCTATGAAGGCAGAAGACCCATTATTTATTCTTTATACTTCAGGTTCGACAGGTAAACCTAAAGGCGTTTTGCATACTACAGGTGGTTATTTAGTCTATGTTACAAGTACCTTTAAAGAAGTTTTTGATTTAAAACAAGATGATGTGTACTGGTGTACGGCTGATGTGGGCTGGATTACAGGACATAGTTATTTGATCTATGGACCACTCGCAAATGGCACCACAACCTTAATGTTTGAAGGTGTGCCTCAATATCCAACATGGGCACGTCTTGGTCATGTGGTCGATAAGCACAAAGTCTCTATTTTATATACAGCTCCAACCGCAATTCGCGCCATGATGCGTGAGGGCGATACTTATGTGCGCGAAAGTAACCGTAGTAGCTTGCGTTTACTCGGTTCGGTTGGTGAACCCATTAACCCTGAGGCTTGGAACTGGTACTACAATGTAGTTGGTGAAGGCCGTTGCCCAATTGTTGATACATGGTGGCAAACTGAAACTGGCGGTATTTTAATTGCGCCATTGCCAGGAGCAACAGCTTTAAAACCGGGTTCCGCAACACGTCCGTTATTTGGTATTCAACCTGCCATTGTAGATGGTGAAGGTAATGAGCTAGAAGGTATAGCAGAAGGCAATCTAGTCATTAAAGATTCATGGCCGGGCCAGATGCGTACCATTTGGGGTGACCCTGACCGCTTTATTGAGGCTTATTTCTCGACCTTTAAAAATAACTACTTTACAGGTGATGGTGCTCGCCGTGATGAAGATGGCTATTACTGGATTACAGGCCGAGTAGATGATGTTTTAAACGTTTCAGGTCACCGTCTGGGTACGGCTGAAATTGAAAGTGCTTTGGTGTCGCATGAATCAGTAGCAGAAGCTGCGGTGGTGGGAATGCCACATGATATTAAAGGGCAGGGTATTTGTACTTTTGTGACCTTACAAGCGGGTGTTCCAGAGTCGGAAGAGCTGCGTAAAGAGTTAATTAACTGGGTACGTAAAGTACTTGGACCAGTAGCATCTCCTGATGCACTACACTGGGCACCAGCATTACCTAAAACGCGTTCTGGTAAAATCATGCGCCGTATTTTAAGAAAAATCGCGGCAAATGAGTTAGATAGTTTAGGTGATACCTCAACCTTGGCTGAACCTGCTGTGGTAGATCAGTTAATCGTAACGGTCTATCCTGATAAGCAAAACTAATTTTTAAAAAAGCCCCAAATGGGGCTTTTTTATTGAACCTTATTTAAGATTTTGCTAGAAAATCGGCAGTATTCTGTACATTCGCAAACGTACTAAGCGCAGTTAAAAAAGCAGTTTGCACGTCTTCAGCTTTTACAGTTTTTCCGTCATGGCTTAAATCACGTGTTGCGGTGGCATCTGCAATTAAGATTGGTTGATAGCCTAACTCCTTAGCGGTACGTGTCCCTGAGTCAATACACATATGCGTCATCATGCCTGTAATCACGAGTTGCTCAATTTGATGTGCTTTTAAAAGTTCATCTAAATTGGTTTCTAAAAAACTATTTGGATAATGCTTTATCACAATTAATGCGTCGTTTTGAGCGTTGAGTTCAGGGTGAAGTAAAACACCGTCGGTATTTTCTTGAAAGAAGCTCGCCTGTGGTGGGTTAATATGTTGTACATAAATAATTGGAAGGTTTTTCTCACTGAAATATTGTTCAAGCTGTTTTATTTTTTCTAGTGCTTGATCTGGCCCAACCAATTCCATTTTGCCATTTTTAAAATAATCATTTTGTACATCGATAATTAATAGTGCTTGTTTCATGAGATCACTCTTGTTGATATGAGATAAAACAAGATTATTCTCAGCCAGTAAAATCGGCTATAGTCAGATGAAAGCATTACCGCCAGTTTTCTTTCGCCATGAAAAATGAATATTGAATTAGACCCGATTGATCTAAAAATTATTGCATTACTGAAGCAAGATTCCCGTTTAACAAATAAAGAAATTGGGCAACGTGTGCATCGAACAGGGCAGGCGGTGGGCGCTCGAATTGCTCAGTTAATGGATGCTGGTATCATTAAAAATTACACAATTGCCGTGCAGTATTCACATAAACAATTTATTCATTTGCATTTAAATGAACAACGCGCATTTGAAGAAATTGAAAATTTAGTCAAGCAATATGAACAAATAGATGAATGCTTTAAAGTCATGGGAAACGCGTGTTATATGATCGTCAGCCATTTCGAACCCTCAGCATTAAATGAATTTATTGAGAAACTTTCAAAGTGGTGTCGCTATTCGGTTGAAACAGTGATTCGAGAAGTTGAGAAATCTTAAAAAAATAAAGGCTCCAAGCCGAGTCTTGGAGCCAATAAGTCTTTATTTTTAATTTATTGTTTTTATTGTCTTGCGCTGCTTTAACTGAAGTTTTTTAGGCTGATTTGGCTTGAATTTCTATCTCCTTTTCTTGTTGAAGTTCTAATTGACGTACGAGCGGTAGAACTTTTTCCCCAAAATATTCTACCTCTTCAATGAAATGTAAGAAGCCAGAAAGAATCAAATCAACACCTACATCTTTAAGTGCCACAATACGCTCTGCAATTTGTTGGGGTGTACCAATTAAATTGGTTTTAAAACCATCGTTATATTGCACTAGATCTTCAAAACTTGATTTCGCCCAGTTACCTTGTTGCTCTGGTGAGGCTGCACCTGCTTCACGTGTTGCATCGCCAAATGCATTTACCGCTTCAGTGTTGGCTTTATCAATAATTTCTTGAAGTACCGCTTTTGCTTCTTCTTCGGTATCTCTGGCAATAATGAAGGCGTTCACACCAATTTTGACATGATGGTTATTGGCTTTTGCTTTAGTACGAATGTCTTCGACTTGTTTTTGAATCTCTTCTACCGTATTACCATTGGTGAAATACCAGTCAGATACACGAGAAGCCATGTCACGTGCAGCGCGGGAGCTACCACCCTGAAACACTTCAATATAAGGCTTTTGTAAAGGCTTCGGTTTAAGTGTGTAGTTTTGGAACTGATAGTATTTACCATCGAAACTATAGTTATCAGTAGTCCAGATTCCTTTTAGAGTGCGAATGAATTCTTCAGAGCGGACGTAGCGCTGGTCATGCTCTGGCCATTCTTCACCAATCGCATCAAACTCTCCTCTAAACCAGCCGCTGACCACATTAATGGCAATACGGCCTTCGGTTAGATAGTCGATTGTTGCAAGTTGCTTAGCTGCGAGTGCCGGTTTCCAAGGGCCGGGCAGAATAGCAGCAATGACCTTAAGTTTTTCAGTTTTTGCTAATAATGCATGACTGAAACTGACTGATTCATGCTGATTTTCTGCCCCATAGCCCGCCGTAAAACGAATTTGAGTGAGCGCATATTCAAAACCATTTTTTTCGGCAGCCTGTGCAAGTCGAACATTGTAGTCGTAACTCCAGTCTGTGCGCTGCTCGACGTTACTTACTACAAGGCCACCGCTTACATTTGGTACCCAATAAGCAAATTTAATCGGTTGTTGTAATTGCGTCATGGTGCGCTCTCCCAAATTCGTTATTTTTATTTAGACATATTGCGGTTAGGCAACATGCGTTAATGATTTGCCAGACTTATGATGTAAGCGAGATTCCGCTGCATCAAGATCTGGAACGGCTGCTGAAGGTAAGACTTCTTCTTGCTCAATCTGTTTATTAATCCCAAGCTCTTGGTTCGCTTGCTGAGATTTAGATTTGATGACTTCAGCACGCTTACCTTTGGCTGGTGCCCATTCTAAAATTGGTAATGCGCGAGCTACTGCTAGCGTAATACGATCTGCTAATTGCTCACTTTTAACCGTGTATTCAGGAGTAAAGTCGCGATCTGTCGCATATACGCCAATTGGTAAAGTTTGTGCTTGGAAGAAGCTAAACAATGGACGAAGCTGATGCTCTAGTACAAGCGCATGTCGATCGCTACCGCCTGATGCTGCTAAAAGTACAGGCACATCGACCAAGGCTGTTTGCTCAACAAAATCGAAGAAATGTTTAAACAAACCTGTGAAAGAAGCACGGTAAACAGGTGTACCTACAATTAAAGCATCTGCTGCTTCAACCGCTGCAAGATCATCTTGTACGCGTTGTGGAAGTTGGTTGCGATAAAATGCACCGCCTAATAAAGGCCCAATTTCGCTTAATTTAATAAAGTGAACTTTAATATCGATTGCTTCAGATAATTCATCAAGAATGGCTTGAACCAGACTTTCCGTTTTAGATGGGGTATTTAAGCCACCAGAAACAGCAACAATATTCAAAGGTTTTGGTGATGTGATACCAGTCATAATTTGGTTCCTAAGCCTAAAAAAGGTGATTGGACCTATTAATCAACAACGACGGTAAACTGTAAAATAACGAAATTGGTCAACCTTATCTGTTTTAAATATAAAAGATAAATAGTGGATTTTTATACTTTGTATTTTTACTAAGTTGTTGTTTTTATTTTATATAATTATTGGTGATATATTTTTTATAATAAAAAGGAAGCTTATATAAAAAACAGATTAATTTTGATTAAAAGTTAAAAAACATCTGAAAATTTTTGCTAAGTTCTGCATTTATCAACATTTTGCATAAAAATGGATAAGATGAACGTATCTTTCATCTAAATAGTAGGGTTACAATAGGCCATAATTATGCTCAAGATTACTTTAATCGCTTATGAATATTTTAATCGTTGATGATCATCCTTTGTTTCGTCATGCTTTAATTCAAGCAGTACGTTATAGCCTGCCACAGGCACAAATTCATGAAACAGCTTCGGTTGATGAGTTTTATGAGCGTTTGGAAAATGGGGCAGAACCTGATCTGGTATTGCTCGATTTAAATTTACCGGGTGCTTCAGGCTTTTCTGCTTTGGTTTATGTGCGAGCACAGTATCCAGCTATTCCAATTATTGTGGTTTCTGCACATGAAGAAACTTCAATAATTCAGCGTGCGATTGCACATGGTGCGATGGGTTATATCCCTAAATCTGCGCATCCAAGTCATATTGGTGAAGCGATTCGTCAAGTCTTAGAAGGTGATATCTGGTTACCACCTAACTTGCCATCTAATCTTAATCTTGACCCTCGAGCGGCAGATGAAACTGCATTGGCAGAACGTATTCAGTCATTAACACCTCAGCAGTTCCGTGTTTTGATGATGGTTGCAGAAGGCTTATTAAATAAACAGATTGCCAACGAGCTCGATGTTTCAGAAGCAACGATTAAAGCCCATGTAACAGCTATTTTTAGAAAATTGGGTGTGCAAAACCGGACACAGGCGGTACTGGCAATTAGTGCATTAAATATTGAAGATAGAAAAATCTAAAAATTAAAAAAAGACCTCAATTGAGGTCTTTTTTATATGTGTGAATTAAGCAAGGCAATCTTGTTTTGGGGTTAGGCTGTCGCAGTACAATGGGTTGAGTGCGCATTGCAAATCATCAATTTGTTCTTGCGTCACATAACGTTTCATTTTTAAATATTCAGCTACGCGGTCATCACGCAAGCTTAAGAACGCCGCATCATAAACACCCAAATCAACAAACAGGGCAGCTGTTTCTAGGCTGTTGAATCGATCAAGGAAAATATCGTTGCCATACATTAAGAAGATATGGTCGAGTTTTGCTTTTGCATCAACATGTAGACGTTCAGCAAGTTGATCTGGATGAGTCTTAATAAAGAGTAAGTCAGAGAGTTCATCAAACTGAGTCATGTCTAACTGATTTTCTCCGAGTTTGACATGGCCAAGCCAAGCTTTGAAAACGAGTACAGCCCCTCCTCGAAGTAGCATGCTCCAGATTTGATGACGCGTATCATGATCTAGATTTTCACTTTCCGCAGTGAGGACTTGTAAGAAGTTTTCTTCTTGTTGACCTAATTTATCAAATAGACCCAAACCTTGTGGATGGTAAGCTGCTGGGGCAAATACATCAAAATTCAAATCATGAAAAATATTGAGCGCGAGCGGAACAGCACACTGATAAATGGTATTTAATGCTTTGATATGTGCTTCATTGAGTTTGCTATTGGGAAAAATGCTTTGCCAATCTAATTCAGGAAGTAAAGCATTGGCACTGTATTGACGATAAAACTGTTGAGATGAGAGTTGCCCTTGTGGGGATGTATCAAAAGTATTCATGGCAATAGTCCTTTGCATTAATAAGTTGGTATGGATGTTTTATAAATTGGGAATGGGTTTAGAAATTTTGAAGCATATAAAATTCACATCGATTATTTATGGAACATGAAGAATGCAAGTGGAATACGACTAAAGTTATATATGGGAGTTTTTGGTTTATTTTCTTTTAAAAAATATAAGCTTATTAAATTGTAACTAGGTGTACACGTGTTCACTTACAAAAAAGGTGGGCTTTGCCATAGGAAAAGAGGCATTGGAAAGTTTGGTCAATTATTTCTTGGGTAAAAGTAGACTTTTTGAGCAGTTCTGCCTATTGGCTTAAATTAAGCCAATAATTTTTGCCAAGGATCTCTCCCAAACCTATAAAAAGTCTGGAAGAGAAAATATTTAATCTGCTGCACTGGCAATTTTAAGCCCAGATAACCAAGCTCTTAATGAAGCAGGTTTAAGTGGTTTCTTGAGTAAAACAATATTCAGCTCTTTAAGCTGCTGAGGTAACTCGGGGTGAGAGTCAGCGGTAATTAAAGCAACTGGAATATCCTGCTGTCGATTTTGCATAATAAAATCAACGCCGAGTTGGTTGTTATTCAGGTGCTGGTCGATGAGCCAGACCTGAATATTTTCCTTTTGAATAATCTCAAGCGCTTGTTCGGGTTCAGTGGCTTTAAAGACCTGATAGCCCCATTTACCTAATAAACTACTCATACCTTCTAAAATAGTTTCATCGTTGTCCAGACATAAAATACGATAGGCTTTGGTTTTTAAAGGTATGGTCTGGACAGTCGGGGTAATGACTTTTGGCGCTTCTACGACTGGAACTTCAATCATAAAGCATGAGCCTTTATCAAGTTGCGAGTAAACATGAACAGGATAATTCAGCAAACCTGTCATACGCTGCACAATAGCAAGCCCTAAGCCTAGACCTTGCTCACCCCAAGGTGACAGATGTCCACAGCGCTCGAATTCTTGAAACAGTTTAATTCGCTGTTCTTCCGCAATTCCTGGTCCTGTATCCCAAACACCAATTCGGATATGCCCTGACTCTTGTGCCGAGCGTAGAACACCCACAACCACTCGACCTTTTGCTGTATAGCGTAAAGCATTACTGACAAAGTTCTGAATAATACGTCGAATCCACTGTGGATCTGTGTCAATCCAAAAAGATACATCATGAACTTTCAGTGAAATATTTCGCTGAGCAGCAATCGATTTAAACTGTAGTTCAAGATCGCTGAGTAAATCATGCAAAGGATAGGGTTGTCTTTTTGGCTGTATGCTACCGCCTTCTAAGCGGGCAATATCGAGTAGGGCAGAGAGCATGCTTTCTGCACCATATAGAGCACGATCAAGTTGCTGCAAAGTCTGACGGTCTTCTTCTGTTGCAATGCTCTGTTCAAGAACGGTGCTAAACAGGCGAGCGGCATGCATGGGCTGTAATAAGTCATGGCTTGCCGCAGCGATAAAGCGGCTTTTCGACATATTTGCCATATCGGCTTGTTCACGTGCAAGTTGTTGTTCGGTTAAGGCATCGGCAAGCTGCTGGGTTCGGTTTTTTACTCGGGCTTCGAGTATTGCTTTATTCGCACGGAAGGCGGTAATTTCGGCAAACGTAGTAACAAAGCCCCCGCCTGAAATAGGGTTACCCCGCATTTGAATAACCCGACCATCTTTACGGATACGCTCAAATTCATGAGCACTTCCAACTTTCATCCAGTGCAACCGTTTGCGTACATGCTCTTCGACTGAACCAGGGCCACATTCACCGCGTTCAGCGTTATAACGAATTAAGTCTGCAATTGGACAGCCGACGTACACCAAGTCTTTAGGGTAACCAAACAGTTTTAAATATTGGTTATTCCATGCCACCAGACACATGTTTTTATCAACTACGCTAACACCTTGGGTCATGTGGTCAATCATGGTCATGAGTAGGTTTTGGTTAAAACGTTGCCATTGCGAGGCTTGGTCCAGAATATTAGCAACTTGACCTAAAGCCAGACCATTATTAATCATTGCTGTAGTGAGCAAAGTACGTGCAGAGGCTGCCCCAATAATGCCGGCTAGATATTGCTCGGTAAACCGCCACCACATACCATTCGCAATGCTATTTTCATTAAGTATTAAATGATTTTGTTCACAGAAATTTTCAAAGGCTTGAGTTGTTGGTTGCTCACCAGTAATTCTTTTGGCAAGTGCAAAGAGATCACCTACTTTTAAACGTGCTGCATCATGCGGTAAATAGGTTAAATCGGTAGAGGTGTGCGGTGATGGCAATGGTTTTGTTTCATAATAGAAGAAACTTTCAGCCTGAATTTGCTCTGCTACACTTGGGCGGTAGAGTTTAGAAATCCAGATATATAAAAGAATATTTAAACCAAGCGACCAAATGACACCATGTGTGAGTGGTGCAAATGATTCAAAGCCAAATAATGATTCAGGGCGTAGCGCATTGATTCCAAAAGGGCCAAAAAGCAAAATACTCTGAGCCGCTTCCTGATAGGCTTCGGGCAAACTACGTAAGATCGTTGGAAATAATAGCGTATAACTCCACATTAGAAATCCAATGATGAGTCCTGCATATACACCCTGACGACTTCCACCACGCCAGTACAAACCACCAATAAGGGCAGGGGCAAATTGAGCGACAGCACTAAAAGCCAATAAACCAAATACTGAAAGCTGGTTAATATCATTAAAGAAATGAAAGAATAAAAAGCCAAGTAGCATCACTGCAACAATACTAATGCGGCGACTAAACTTAAGAACTTTAGGAAGATGCTTATCATGGCGCGAGAGCACTTTAAAACGCCAGAGCGCAGGCATAATTAAGTCATTACTTAGCATGATAGACAGGGCAACTGACGAAACCAGTAACATGCCTGTCGATGCAGAGAACCCACCTAAAAAAGCCAGTAAAGCCAGCCCTTCTTGGTTATAGCTAAGCGGCAATGACAACACGGCAACATCGGGTACCGTTAAGAACTCCGGTGCTGCATGCAACGCCCAGCTTGCGATCGGAATAATGGCTAAAATCGTTAAAATGAGGTAAACCGCAAACCATTTACGTGCACCGCGAATATGCTTTTCATCACGTAATTCGACAACCGCCACATGAAACTGACGTGGTAGGCAGATAATTGCTAAACCTGCCAATAAGGTCTGAATCCAGAATGTTTCAGGTACTCCAAATAACTGAACTTCCTGAAAGGTTTGGTTTACATCGGCTGTAACTTGGACTAGGTTCGCTGGTGTTTCAAAAATAAAAAATAAAGCGACGCAAATGAGTGCGAATAATTTTACAAAAGATTCAAATGCGACGGCGAGCATGAGGCCGCCATGTTGTTCGGTATTTGCGATTTGTCTTGTACCAAAAATCATGGCCAAAATAGCAAGTACACTGGTTAAAAGCAAAACACTATTGGTGGTTGTATGGATATGAGCATTCTGTTCCATAATGACAGACGTACTTAAAGCAATCGCACGTAGCTGTAGGGCCAGATAGGGGATAATTGCGATTACGGCCAAAATGGTAACCAGTGATGCCAATACCCCACTTTTCTCGTAACGTGCAGCAATAAAGTCAGCAATTGATGAAATAGCATGGTGTTGGCGTACTCGACCTAAACGTCGCCAAATGTCATAGCCGAACCAGACAAATAAAAGTGGACCTAAGTAAATCGGTAAGAAAATCACGCCTTCGCGAACAGCGGCTCCAGTTGCGCCGTAAAATGTCCATGATGAGCAGTAAACACCTAAGGTTAAGCTGAACAAGAACATGCGGCCACGTGTACTCAGACGGCTGGCATGCTTTTCACCAAAAAAAGCACAAATAAATAAGAGTGCTATATAAAGGGTGAGTACCCCAATAATCAGCCAGCTGTTCATATGACTCACATGATTAAAACCTTGTGCCTATCATACCCCAAGCAGAAACAAAGCTATAAATTGATTAAATTTTAACGACCAAAGTCTAAGTTACGAATTACACGGAATTTTGCTAACTTAAATCCTGAGAAACTACTATTAAAAAAGTGGCCAAGGCTGGGCACTGGGCAAGGAGTTTGGTTATGGATCAGAACCAAGTAGAACAGATTCTACGCAATCCAAAGTTTCAAAAGATGGTTAAGAAAAAAAGTGCATTAAGTTGGACGCTCACAGTCATTATGTTAGTGCTTTATGTGGGCTTTATGCTGCTTGTGGGCTACAACAAAGAGTTTTTGATGAGTTCATTTAGTGGTGGTGTAACGACATGGGGAATCCCGCTAGGTTTAGGAATTATTGTTTTATCTTTCCTACTGTGTGGTGTGTATTCCTTCATTGCAAATCACACCCTTGATCAGTTGAGTGAAGAAGCGTTGAAGGAAGTTGAAGCCATCACGCACGATAAAGGACTACACTAATATGAAATGGAATTCATTAAAGGCGAAAGTCTTGCTGACAGCAGCATCGCTATATTCAACGGTAGCTATGGCGGGTCCTGACTTAGGTGAAGCTGAGCAACAGGCGACTAACTGGCATGCCATCATCATGTTCTTAATTTTTGTTGGCTTCACTTTGTTTATTACTAAGTGGGCTGCAAAACAAACCCAATCAACACAAGATTTCTATACCGCAGGTGGTGGCATCAGCGGTTTCCAGAATGGTCTGGCAATTGCTGGCGACTATATGTCTGCCGCATCCTTCCTTGGTATTTCTGCGTTGGTGTTTAGTTCGGGCTTTGATGGCTTACTTTACTCGCTTGGGTTTATGGTAGGTTGGCCAATCGTTTTATTCTTAATTGCAGAACGTTTGCGTAACCTTGGTAAATATAACCTTTCAGATGTGGTTTCATTTCGTCTTGAAGAAAAACCAGTACGTACTTTAGCTGCAATCAGTTCACTTGTTGTTGTGGCATTCTATTTGATTGCTCAAATGGTAGGTGCGGGTCAGCTCATCAAATTACTATTTGGTTTGAACTACAATATTGCTGTAGTCATCGTTGGTCTATTAATGATGGCCTATGTAATCTTTGGTGGTATGTTGGCAACGACATGGGTACAAATTATCAAAGCGGTAATGTTACTTAGTGTCGCAACCTTCATGGCATTCATGGTCATGAAAGGAGTTGGCTTTAGTTTCAGCAACATGTTTACCCAATCAATTGAAGTATTCAGTAAAGTGCATGATGTAAGCTTGACCGATGCTGCAAAAATTATGGGGCCAGGTAAACTTGCTGCAAACCCGATTGATGCCTTGTCTCTTGGTTTGGCATTAATGTTTGGTACAGCTGGTTTACCGCATATTCTTATGCGTTTCTTTACAGTAAAAGATGCAAAAGAAGCGCGTAAATCAGTTGTGGTTGCGACAGGTTTTATTGGTTACTTCTACCTTCTAACTTTCATTATTGGTTTCGGTGCGATTCTTTTCGTATCAAACAATCCGCAATTCCTTGACGTTGCAAAAATGGCAGTAACAGGCAAACTTGAGCTTGTTGGTGGTAACAATATGGCAGCTGTGCATTTAAGTGACGCTTTAGGCGGTGACTTATTCATGGGCTTCATTTCAGCAGTAGCGTTCGCAACCATTCTTGCTGTTGTTGCTGGTTTAACACTTTCAGGCGCATCTGCAATCTCTCACGATTTATACGCTAACGTATTCAAAAAAGGTCAAACGACGCCTGCTTCAGAGCTTCGCATGTCAAAAATTGCGACACTTGGTTTAGCTATTTTTGCCATGATCTTGGGTATTTTGTTTGAAAAACAAAACGTGGCGTTTATGGTAGGCTTGGCATTCTCTGTAGCTTGCTGTGCAAACTTCCCAGTTCTTGTTCTTTCAATGTTCTGGAAAGGTTTAACGACTCGTGGCGCAGTTATTGGTGGTGTGGTTGGTCTTGTAACAGCAGTAGTATTGATTGTGCTATCTAAAGCAGTTTGGGTAGATACTTTAAAAATCTCTGATACACCAATCAATCCATTCAATGGCCCTGCATTATTCGCAATGCCGTTGTCTTTCCTTTGCTGTTGGTTGTTCTCGGTTACCGATAACTCAGCACGTGCTAAAAAAGAGCGTGCTGCTTTCGATGCTCAATATGTTCGTTCAATGACAGGTATTGGGGCATCTGGTGCATCGGATCACTAAGTGCAATATTGCTATCTAATTCTTAAAAAAAGCCCTACGGGGCTTTTTTTATACTTATTTAATTTTCAATTTAGGGTTTAGATATTAATAAAGAACAACTTGTTTGCCTTGTTTTGTGTACAGTATGATTTGCTAGACCTCAAAAAGCATAATTAAATAAGGAAAATAATAATGCGATCTATCATCGAGTTCTGGGCGAGCTTTCGATTGCTACCGTCTGCATGGTTGCTGCTTGTGCAATTTATCTTACTCATTTTGGCTATGCTGACTTTTCATGATGTATTTTACCGCACCCTAACATGGGCTTTAGGAGTGCTGGCCTTACTCATTATTGCCAAGGTTATTCGTCAAACCCCAATGTTTACTTTTCTCGGGTTAACATTTGTGAGTGGGGCGATTATATCTTCGGTATTTATTTTATTGGGTTATGGCAATTTATATGTTCAGGTTTTTGCACATGGCTGTGAAGCGCTAGCCTACTTTTCAGCAGCTTATGGCTTATTTCGTTATATGTTTGCCGATCAGTATTTAACAAGAGATGAGTTGTTTGCGGCAGCAGCAGTTTTTACGCTTATTGCTTGGGGTTTTGCATTTTTATATAACATTTGTCAGCTTATTCTTCCGTCTAGCTTTCAAAATCCAAATAACGTTCACCATTTACAGACGTGGTTAGACCTATTATTTCTCAGCTTTAGCTTGCAATCGGCTACAGGTTTATCTGACTTAATGCCTCTGAGCCCACCAGCGCGCGTTTTAGCCATGCTCCAAATGTTCTGTGGAGTTATGTATTTGGCTTTAATCGTAACGCGATTAATTGCTTTACAATATATTACCCACCTCCCTAAAAAAAATTCAGATAAATAATGGAGGAGGTGTTTTAATTTATTTACACCTTTGTAACTGCAATATTCTTTAAGTTTATTTAGAGTGTTATCGGCTTTCTCTATTGAAAGCCCTAGCTTTGTTCATTCTATGAATATCTTATTGGCATTTAAGCCTGTCACTCGTCATTAAAATAACATGGAGGATTTATGCCTTCCAAACAGTCCGGTTGGTTCGCAAACGTTAATCCTAACGTATTTTTTGGTACGGTCATTATTATTGCTTTGTTTTTAGCAGTAGTGGTGATTGCTCCGAGTTCTTTTGAGCTTCTAACGCAACAATTAAAACAATGGATCACTGATTCATTTAGCTGGTTTTATGTTTTATCTGTTGCTTTCTTTCTCATCTTATTGATTTATATCGCCTGTTCATCGATTGGACGCATTAAATTAGGGCCTGATCATAGCCAGCCTGATTATAATAATGGGTCCTGGTTCGCCATGCTGTTTACAGCAGGGATGGGGATTGGTTTGATGTTCTTCGGTGTTGCTGAACCCGTCATGCATTACGTTACCCCGCCAAGCGGTGAGGCACAAACCATTGATGCAGCACAGCAAGCACTAAGAGTAACCTTTTTCCACTGGGGGTTACATGCGTGGGCGATTTACGCTGTAGTCGGACTGGCTTTAGCTTATTTTGCCTATAGACATAATTTACCTTTGAAGACCCGTTCCGCACTTTATCCTCTGATTGGGAAAAAGATTTATGGTCCATTGGGCGATAGCATTGATATTTTTGCAACGATTGGAACGGTATTTGGTGTCGCGACATCTCTTGGTTTCGGCGTAACGCAGATCAATTCTGGTTTGCATTATTTATTTGGTGTAGAGCAAAGTACCCATATTCAAGTTCTACTCATTATTTTTGTGAGTATTTTGGCCTCTTTATCCGTATTTCTAGGTTTAGATAAAGGGGTAAAACGTTTATCAGAAATAAACTTAGTTCTCGCTGTAATTCTCTTAGTATTTATTTTTATTGCCGGCCCTAGCATTTATTTACTCCAAACCACTATTCAAAATACTGGGCAATACCTCTCTAACCTTTTTACCATGACGTTCAATTTATATGCCTATCAGCCAAATGGATGGATTGGGGGTTGGACGATCTTGTATTGGGCTTGGTGGATTTCTTGGTCGCCATTTGTTGGAATGTTCATTGCCCGCGTATCACGTGGTCGTACCATTCGAGAATTTATTGTTGGGGTTTTGCTTATCCCAACTGGCTTTACCATTATCTGGATGGGCTTTTTAGGAAATGCTGCGTTATTTAGCATTATCCATGAGCATCAAACCACCTTAATTCAGGCGGTTCAACAAGATTCATCAGTCGCATTATTTGAATTTCTAAATCATTTACCTTTCTCTGGGGTAATGAATGTCTTAGCAACTGTTTTAGTGGTTTTATTTTTTGTGACCTCGGCCGATTCAGGGGCATTAGTTACTGATTATTTAACTTCAAAAACAGAAAATTCACCGACTTGGCAGCGTCTGTTCTGGACAGTACTTATGGCTTTACTTGCCATTATTCTGTTGTTGGTCGGTGGGTTGGCTGCGCTTCAGTCCTCAATCATTATGAGTGCATTACCATTTACTGTCGTCATGCTGTTAATGAGCTGGGGATTAATCAAAGCATTGCATCTTGATGTCACTAAAATGACTGCTATTCAGGAAGCACGAATCACACCGCGTGCTATTCATAATCCACGAAGCTGGCAACAGCGTCTAGGATTAATCATGCACTATCCTCATAGTGAAGACGAAGTAAAGCAATATATTGAAAATCAGGTAAGCCGTGCTTTTGAAAATATTAAGCATGAGTTGAAACGCCGTCATTTAGAAGTTTCAATTAGTCAGCTTGAAGATGGTATGCAGCTTAGGGTAGACCATCACAATGAAATTAATTTTATTTATAAAGTTGTTTCACGTGAAACATTGCCACCAAGTTTTCTTATGGGGCGTATAGAAGCAGAAGATGGGCAATATTTTCAGGCTGAAGTGTTTTTACGAGAAGGTGGCCAGAACTATGATGTAATGGATTGGACGCAAGAAGATTTAATTCAAGACATTATTGATCAATACGAACGTCATCTGTATTTCTTAAATATTGTACGAAGCTAATATTTAGGTATAAAAAAAGGACTCAATAGAGTCCTTTTTTAATTCGATTTCTAAATTAAATTAGAAACGGAATTTAGCATTTAAGCCGATAGTTTGTGTATCGTAGCTAGACTTTTTAACGTCAGCTTTCATGTACGATGCACCAACTGCTAAAGCTGGAGTAATGAAGTAGTTTACGTTACCACCCCAAGCTTGACGGAATTCACCAAGGTCATTACCTTTGATGTCAGCTGCACCATCGTTACCAACGAAAGATGCGCCAACACTTAACTTAGGAGTTAAGTAAAGGTCAGTTTTTAAACCGTATTGGTTTTCTTCACCGAAAGCACCAGCAGCTTCAAAACCAATTGCCATGTTAGTTCCATCGATTGGACCTACATATTTAGCACGTGCTGTAACAGCATCTTGGTCATCTTGAATCGCAGCAGTTTGGTTTGCAGCAGAGTAGATACCGTTGCTGATGATGCCAAAGTTATCTAAAGCGAATTGGTTAGCAACACTTGTATAACCAACAGTCATCAAGAAGTTAGGTAACAACATAGCACCAACTTCTAATGCATAACGGTCACCGTTGTCATCTTTAGAGAAGTTGTTTTTACCATCAACATCAGTGTGGTTGTAAGTTGCGCTAGCATATACAGGAAGGTAAGGAGTAGGAACGTAAGCCTCGCCTTTAACACCGTAAGTACCAATGTGGTAGTTTACGTTGTTTTGGTCATACTGTTGGTAGCTATAACCTAAAGATACGCTAGAAGCTTGATTCAAGAAAGCTGCTTCAGCTAATGGACCTTTAGCGGTATCAACATTTTTTAAATAGAATGTACCAGCAACGTCACCAGTGAAGTTTTTATCGTTTGCAGTTGTGTCAACATATTCTGATTGACCTTGAACTTCAAATTGATAAGCATGAGCACCGGTCATGGCTAATAATACAGCAGTGGCTAAACCAAGTTTTTTCATAATCATTTCCAGCAATAACAAGAGATAAAGCTGGGGTCATTGTATTGTAACAATTTATGAAGTCAATAATGAAAAAAAGGAATGTTAAAGATATTTGACACTTATGTTAAAATTGGTGAAAAACTAATCAAATGAAAAGTAAATTGTCAACCTGATAAAAAAATGAACATTTACAAGAGGCTAATAATTATATTTCATAGGGAGTTTAGAAGTAAATGTTTAAAAGTTATTACAATTGTGATTGGAAAAATAGATTATATTAATCGGTTTTAACATTAATGAAAGTATAATATTGTTTACAATGCGAATAAAAAAACATCGTTTTCTTGTCGAATTTGTAATATTTTGAGCAATAGTTAACAATATTTAGATTAGTTTAACTAAAAAATTTAACTATTTTTAATTATTATATAAGTGAATAAGATAAAAGAAATCTCTATTTTAAGTTGAAAAATCGATTAAATTTTGAATTCTGATTAATTTAATCGACTTTACAAAAGTAGAGATAAGTCACATAATTCAATTGCAAAGTTCACTACCTAACGTTTTTAGGGTTTAAAGTGCTTTCCCAGATACGATGTGTGTAGCACATCAGATTTTATGAGCTCAGCTTTCCCCAAGGTTGAGCTTTTTTTTATCTATAAGAAAATCTTAAAATTATAAGAAAAATTATATGAAATTTATTGGAAAATAATAGATCAAAAAGAACCCAGCTAAAAGCTGGGCAGTGGATGCTGGGAGAAGTGCATCCAAGAGGATAACTAAATATGTTTTACTATCATTGCTAAAAATTTTTAATCTGTAAAATAGAGTTTTTTTATAAATATCATTTAATTTTTCGATCCCGTTTATTATTTAAGCTTACTAAAATGTAGGAAACGTATAATTATTAAAAGAGAAATGAAGGGTTTATTGATGAAATTCTAGTTATTAAAATGCTAGGATGGATTTAAGCCTAATTTATATCGTAGTAAAAATGGCAGGACATTTACGGAGTACCAGCTAGAAATGTCAGGGTTACGTTCAGAGCATATTAGTAATCGACTGTTCTTTTTTATGCTGGTTATTATTTTGTCCTTATTATTCATGGCGATCCCCCTCATTGTGGGAAGCTATCAGGATTATATAAAAACTAGACAAGCCTTAGCCGAAATAAAAAGCTTAAGAGCTGTAGCCGATATTGCCTATAAAGTTTCTAAGGAGCGTGCTCCAGCCAACAAAATGATGTCGAGCAGTCCTCATGATTTATTAAAGAATCAGCAAGAATTAAAAAAATTTCGTTTAATTGTCGATGCGCAAATTGATACAAGTATCCTTATCTTACAACAAGCAGGTTATGTTTCATTAGCAAATGAGCTTCAAACCAACTTCAAAGAAAATCTTAGACAAGCGCGGCATGTGGTCGACTATTATGGTGAAATTCCATATGGAGCGCGAACTTCCGTCCAAATGGATAATGCCATTTTAGGGATGTTTGGAGCATGGGATAATTGTAGGGAAATACTGCAAAAACTGATGTTGCAGCTAAAAAGTAAAGATAGCCGTATTTCTAATTACTTTACGTTGATTATAGTTCTGACCGATATGCGAGATCAGGCTGGACGTATGGCATCTAATATTATTGCTCCTGTGAGCTTTAATGAAGAAATTCCAAGTAATAATCGTGCGCGTTCTCTACAAACTCAGCATCAGTCTAGATATTTATGGATTTTGGTCGATACCTTGCAGCCTGAACAGGCAAAGACCCCAGAATACCGTCGGTTATATTCCCGAGTGAAATCAGAATTTATCGACAAAGGTATTCCGATTGTAGAAAAGTTATTAGAAGAAAGCCAAAAGGGGGAGCCATATTATTTAAATGGCACTCAATTGACAGAAGCAATCGTGGGTAAATTTACCACTGTGGTTGATTTACAAAGTTATATTCTTGATGAAAGTGTTGTAATTGCCACTCAAGAAAATGTAATTGCTCGAAATGATTTTCTCTTAACGTTATTAATTTCTTTAATTTCTTTAGCCACAGCGTTACTTACACTTAATTATGCGCAAAGAAGAGTGTTTTCCCCTTTAATTAAAGCGAGGACTTTAATTTTAGATTTATCGCATAGTTCTGATCATTGGACAGATGAGATGAATGTAACAACAAAAGGTGAATTTTTTTCCCTATTTGAGGCGATTGATCGATTACAACGTATGTTGCAACAACGCGATGCTTTTGAATTTCAATTAAAAAATATTGCTAATACAGACCCATTAACTGGTGTGTCCAACCGTCTCGCTTTATCTGAATATTTAAAAATTGTTGAAAGTTACCCTCAAAAATTTACGCAGACTTGTTTAATGATTATAGATATTGATCGTTTTAAACAGGTGAATGACCAATATGGGCATATTGTAGGTGATCATGTCATTGTTAATATTGCTGAGCAATTAAAGCAAAATATAAGAAGTTCAGATTTAATTGTTCGTTATGGCGGAGATGAATTTTTAATATTATTAGAGCAGGTGCAATTTGTAGATGCGCGACTTTTAGCAGAAAAAATTCGGATTGCGATTTCTTTACAAGAAATTGATTTGTCCGGTTCAGATGAAAAATTGCATGTGTCTGTCAGTATTGGTTTTGCGATAGGAGCGGCGAGTTGGATAGAACTCTTAGAGAGAGCTGACCGTTCACTATTAAGAGCTAAGGCCCGAGGACGAAATGCAGTTGAGGGATAAAAAAGCCGGAAATGATTTCCGGCTTTTTTATTCAATAAATTACTTCAACATCGGCTTTAAGAAACGCCCAGTATGAGAAATTTCAACATCAGCCACTTGTTCAGGTGTGCCTTCGGCAATGATCATCCCACCGCCTGAACCACCTTCAGGGCCTAAGTCGACAACCCAGTCCGCTGTTTTAATCACATCAAGGTTATGTTCAATCACCACAATGGTATTACCCTTGTTGCGTAGCTCGTACAAAATGTCGAGTAGCTTGGCAATATCATGGAAATGTAAGCCTGTCGTCGGCTCATCCAAGATATATAAGGTTTTACCCGTATCACGTTTTGCTAACTCGCGAGCTAATTTAACGCGTTGCGCTTCACCGCCTGAAAGTGTCGTTGCAGCTTGACCTAAACGAATATATCCCAGGCCTACTTGCATTAAAGTATCTAAACGACGATGAATCACAGGAATTGCATTAAAGAACTCAGCCGCATCTTCAACGGTCATTTCTAATACGTCTGAAATGTTCTTGCCTTTATAACCAACTTCTAAAGTTTCACGGTTATAACGCTTGCCATGACAAGCATCACAAGGCACATACATATCAGGTAGGAAATGCATCGCGACCTTGATCATGCCATCACCTTCACAGGCTTCACAACGTCCACCTTTCACGTTAAACGAGAAACGACCTGCGCTATAACCACGCGCTTTGGCTTCAGGCGTTTGCGCAAATAACTCACGAATAGGCGTAAACAAACCCGTATAGGTAGCTGGATTAGAACGTGGTGTACGTCCAATTGGGCTTTGGTCAATATCGACGACCTTATCCAGATGTTGCAGGCCATCAATTGAGTCAAACTTTTCAGCCGTTAACGTGGTTGCACCATTGAGTTGTGTTGCTGCCAATGGAAGCAAAGTACGGTTAATCAGTGTTGATTTACCGGAACCTGAAACGCCAGTCACACACGTCATAATGCCGAGCGGAATGGTGAGATCGACATTCTGTAGGTTATGACCACTTGCACCAGAGAGTTTGATGAATTCATCTGGACGTGGTGATTGGGTACGTTGTGTAGGTATCGCAATTTTGAGGCTGCCTGAAAGATATTGACCTGTAAGAGAGTCTTTATTGTTTGCAATCTCGTCATAGCTACCTTCCCCGATAATGACACCGCCATGAATCCCTGCACCCGGTCCGATATCAATAATATGATCCGCAGCACGAATCGCATCTTCATCGTGTTCAACCACAAGCACGGTGTTACCCAAATCACGTAAGCGAATTAAGGTTTGTAGTAGGCGATCATTATCACGTTGATGCAGACCGATAGATGGTTCATCGAGTACATACATCACGCCCATCAAACCTGCACCAATTTGCGAAGCGAGACGAATACGCTGAGCTTCACCACCAGACAAGGTTTCTGCCGAACGAGCGAGACTGAGATAATTTAAGCCGACACTGACGAGGAAGTGTAAACGCTCACGAATCTCTTTAAAGATTTTATCGGCGATTTCACCTTTAGCGCCTTCAAGATTGAGATCTTGATAATAGTTTTCTGCATCCCCAATCGACATCTTGGTGATTTGTGCAATGGTCTTATCTTTGACCCGAACGTTGCGTGAAATTTCATTTAGACGTGAACCATCGCAGGCATCGCAAGCGGCATTAGATAAATATTGAGCTAAATCGTCTCGTACATAGTTACTTTCAGTTTCACGGTAACGACGTTCAAGGTGCGGCAAAATTCCTTCAAAAGGTTGTACGCGCGTGTGTTTGCGGCCACGTTCATCGATATAACTTAAATCGACTTTTTCTTTGCCAGTACCTTGTAAAAATTTCTTTTGAGTATCTTTATCTAACTGGTTCCAAGGCGTATCAAGTTGGAAACCAAAATGGTCGGCAACTTTTTGCAGCATCGAATAATAATAAGGACGTTGACGATCCCAACCACGAATTGCACCTTCACTAATCGCAAGTTCAGGATTTGGAATGAGCTTTTCAGAGCTAAAATGACTGCGAGTACCTAAACCATCACAAACAGGGCAGGCACCAAACGGGTTGTTAAATGAAAATAAGCGAGGCTCAAGTTCTGCCACAGCACGATCACATTTAGGGCATGAGTGTTTTGCAGAAAAAACACGGTCTGGGTGTTCGCCATTCATCCATGACAAAACTGCAATATCACCGCCTAAACGTAATGCAGTTTCAAATGATTCGGCAATACGGTTACCTAAATCTTCGCGTACTTTAAAACGGTCAACAACAACTTCAATGGTGTGCTTTTTCTTTTTATCGAGTTCAGGTGGCGTATCAATATCAATGATTTCGCCATCAACACGCGCACGAACAAAACCTTGACCTTGTAGTTGTTCGAACAAGTTGCTGTATTCACCTTTACGCTCACGCACCACTGGGGCAAGCAACATCAGTGCTGTGCCTTCTTCAAGTGTTTTTACTGCATCGACCATTTCAGAAACAGTTTGCGCGACCATCGGCAAGTCGTGTTCAGGGCAGTACGGTGTGCCGACACGTGCATAGAGCAAGCGTAAATAGTCGTAAATTTCAGTAATAGTACCGACTGTCGATCGTGGGTTGTGACTAGTAGATTTTTGCTCAATCGCAATCGCTGGAGATAAACCTTCAATCGAGTCTACTTCAGGCTTTTCCATTTGCGATAAAAACTGGCGGGCATAGGCCGAAAGTGATTCGACGTAGCGGCGTTGTCCTTCGGCATAGAGGGTATCGAAGGCAAGAGAAGATTTTCCTGAACCTGATAACCCCGTAATTACCACAAATTTATCGCGTGGAATATCGAGAGACACATTTTTTAAATTATGGGTACGTGCGCCTCGAATACGGATATGACTTTGGCTCATAAAACATCTCAATTATGTATTAATGAAAATTTAGGTGTTGATTGATCAGTCTCGTGCAGTGTGACTGGTTATAAACAACAGACCCTATATATGATAACGATTTAAAATTGTTCAAGTGGTACAAAATGATTTAAAGCGACAAATTGTGACGGTTAAACGACAATCGACAAAATTTGTTTAATTAAGCAGGTTGTATTTTTAACATTCCTCTCTTTTGATTTCTACTCTTAGCAAATTTTAATGAGCAACATAATTTTACTAGACGACTGGTCTAATAGTGGAGTATTGTGTCTGTATGAAACGATTAAATAAAAGCGAAACCACACGACAACACATTTTGGATACCAGTTTTGAGCTGGTATTACACAAAGGATTTGTCGGCGTTGGTTTACAAGAAATTTTAAAGGCTTGTGACGTACCTAAAGGTTCGTTCTATCACTACTTTGCTTCGAAAGAGGCATTTGGCTGTGCGTTGCTAGAGCAATACATGGCTGACTATAAAGTTCGTATGGAACAGCTTTGGCAGCACAGTGAACAAAGTGCCCACGCCCGTTTAATGGCGTTATGGCAGGCATGGATTGATGACCCAGTAAATGGTAGCTGGGCTGAAAACTGCCTGATTGTGAAACTGGCAGCCGAGGTTTCCGATTTATCGGAAGATATGCGCCAAATTCTCAATGACGGTGTGCACAAATTAACGCAACGTTTGGCTTTGCTACTCAAAGAAGGCCAACAAGAAGGATCAATTCCAAAACACATTGACCCTTTAAAAACTGCGCAAGTCATGTATCAGTTATGGTTAGGTGCCGCTTTACTCACAAAATTGTCGCAAGACAAAGCACATCTACATCTAGCTTTAGAAACCACCCAACAACTCTTAAAACCGATAGAGGAATAAAGCATGCGAAGTATTATCCATGGTAATTTTGGCGAACCTGTAGACGTTTTAGAGCAGGCGGATATGCCAAAGCCAGAACCAAAAGCAGGCGAAGTTCGTATTAAAACAATCATGTCTCCAATCCATAATCATGATGTATGGACGGTACGTGGAAGTTATGGCTACAAGCCTACTTTACCCGCTATTGGTGGTAGTGAAGCCGTTGGTATTGTAGATGCGTTGGGTGAAGGCGTTACTCATGTACAGGTAGGGCAACGTATTGCAGTTGCAGCTGTGCATGGTAGTTGGGCTGAATACTTTATTGCACCAGCTCAAGGGCTTATTCCACTCAATAATGAAATTGATGACGAAACAGCAGCACAGCTGATTGGTATGCCAATTAGTGCCCTCATGCTGTTGGACTTTGTAAATGTTCAACCAGGTCAATGGTTAATTCAAAACACAGCGAATGGTGCAGTAGGTAAAACTGTTGCGATGATTGCACAGGCACGTGGTTTACCCGTAATTAATCTAGTTCGTCGTACTGACGCAATTGCAGAGATGCAAGCATTAGGCATTCAACATGTTGTAGCAACCGATCAGCCTAACTGGAAAGAGCAAGTTAAACAGCTTCATGGTGACCAACCTTTAATTGCTGGTGTGGACTCGATTGGCGGAAGTGCAAGTGGTGAAATGCTGAACTTGCTCAGTGAAAATAGCCTATTGGTTTCGTTTGGAAGTATGACAGGTGAAACCATGCAAATTTCATCTGGTGATCTCATCTTTAAACAAGCGACTGTAAAAGGTTTCTGGGCGAGTGTGGTCAACAAAGAAATGCCAGCAGAACGCAAAAAAGAGCTTATTGTCGAGTTATTAACGTTAGCGACTCAGAAAAAATTAACTCTGCCTGTTGAAGGTGTATTTAGTTTTGATGAGATTAAAACAGCTGCTCAAAGAGCAACTCAAGGTGCTCGTCAAGGCAAAGTATTGTTAAAGCCGTAAAACACTAAAAGATCAGTCGAGAGACTGATCTTTTTTCATATCTTTAAAATAAAAAGGAAAATTGTATGATCGGACAAGTTTTAGTGGGTTTAATTGCAATATTACATGTCTATATTTTAGTGTTAGAGATGTTTTTGTGGGACAAGCCCTATGGCATGAAAGCCTTTGGAAATAATGCAGAAAAAGCAAAACTCACCAAAGTGATGGCACAAAACCAAGGTCTTTATAATGGCTTTTTGGCTGCGGGTTTATTCTGGGCTTTATTTGCAGATGCACCGTTTGCGACATCAATTGCCAATTTCTTTTTAGGCTGTGTGCTCATTGCAGGTATTTATGGCGGACTGACAGCCAGTAAAAAGATTATTTATATTCAGGCAGTTCCAGCACTGATTGCTTTGGTCGCTGTTAATTTTTTCTGAAAAGCGCACAATACAGCGTTTTGATATGGAAATGACCAGATAGGATAAGCACATGTGGGCGTTATTTTTAAAATGTATGTTGGGGGCTGGGGTTGTTCTCATCATTTCGGTTTTATCGAAAAGTAAGGCATTTTATATTGCAGGTTTAGTCCCGCTTTTTCCTACCTTTGCTTTGATTGCCCATGTGATTGTTTATCAGCAAAAAGGAGCTGAGGCTTTACAGAAAACAGCTCTGTTTGGCCTATGGTCACTTATTCCATATGCCATTTATTTAGTGGCGGTCTATGTACTTGCAACGCGTCTGTCGATGTGGTCATGTCTAGGTTTGGCAACACTGTGTTGGGTGGTTGCCGCGGCAGGTTTAATTTATGGCTGGCAACTATTTCAGCATTAAAAGATTAAGAGATAGCCCTTAATCTTTTAAATTGAACTAGCTTTATGACGGATCGATAACGCGGGTTTTGAGCATCCCTTCAACTAAATTAATCATCTTTTGACGAGAAAGAATTCGAGGCAATTGAGACGTCAAATAGTTGCTACATCCCACCACAATCGTTGCTTTATTCTTATCTAATGCTTTAACCGTTGCAGATACAACATCCTCAACTGTAGAGCTTTTCATACCACTCGTATCGGCATTTGCCACCTGAGTAAAATTGGTTTCCGTATTGCCCGGACAAACCGCTAGAAATTTAACACCCGAAGATGAATATTCTCCTGCCAGCGCCTCAGTAAATTGTAATACGTAAGATTTACTTGCCCCATAAACAGCAATGTAGGGGAGAGGTTGGAATGCTCCTGTAGATGAAATATTAATCATGATGCCTTTTTTGTTAGCAAGCATGTGAGGCAAGAATAAATAACATAAAGACGTTACGCTGCTGATATTCAGCGTGATCATTTCTTGATAGGTAGATACAGATTGATCTAGAAATTTAGTCCATTTTCCAAATCCTGCGTTGTTAATTAAAATTTCTACCGATAATTTTCTAGCCTGCACTTCATCAAATAATATTTGAGCTGAATTCGCTTGAGCTAAATCTAAAACGATAACCTCAACATTTACGTTATATTTTTTTCTAAGTTCATCAGCTAAATCATTCAGCTTTTGTTCGGAGCGTGCAGTCAAAATTAAATGAATCCCTAAAGATGCAAGTTTTTGAGCATAGGCTTTGCCTATTCCTGAAGATGCTCCTGTAATTAATGCTGTTGAATTTTTAAATGTAGAAAGATGAGCGCTCATTTTATTTATCCGTAATAAACGAAGTCATTACGATAAACCTTTACCCTAAGGTCAGAGTCAAGCACTCATTTTGAAAGCTATTTCAAATTTTAATGAGCTGTTTTAAGCCGAAATCTTATTGGTAATATAAGTATGAATAATCTCATTCTCCAGTTGCTTTAAATCTTCTTGTAAACGCGTTAACGTTGCTTTTTGCTCAATAATTTGTTGATTCTTTTTCTGAATGAGTTGTTGTGCAACTTCTACAGGAAATCGATTATTTTTATATTTTAAAGCAGACAAGTCATACAGTTCTGAAAGGCTAAATCCGACAGCTTGCGCGAGGCGAATCATCTTAACCGACTGAACATCAATCGCTTCATAAATACGATAATTTCCCTTTCTTTTTGCCACAGGTAGCAAGCCTAATTTCTCATAATGCCGAATGGCTTTAGGAGTGGCTCCAGTTAAAGATGCTAATTCGCCGATATACATATCTGTCTCGCATTTTAGTGAAAATCGATCAGAGTATTGAACCATCTGACCGATTCTTTTGAAGTTTTAAATATGATCTAAACCTAACCATTGTCTTTTGTGGTAGGCGCTATCCCAAAATAACCACTCAAGCTTTGCACCCATGGTGTACGCGGCATGCATTTTCTCTAACGTATCAGCATCACAACGTGCTGCAACTTTATCAACTGTCGCAATGACATTACGAACGGCTGTATGGAACTCTTCGCCTGCATAGGTATCAATCCATGCTTGGTAAGGATTATTAGGAATTGATTTGTTTACAATGTCTTTACCGACTTCAGCATAGATCCAGAAGCAAGGTAACAGTGCCGCAAGCACCACAGGATAGCTTTCAGACCAAGCAGTTGCGGTTAAAAATGAAGTGTAATGGTGGCCGGCCAACGTTAATGGCGTATTTTTAAATTCTTCTTTGGTTACCCCAAAATTTTTCATGAAGTCATCATGTAAACTGCGTTCAACCACAATTGCAATTTTTGCTGCATCTGAAAATTGCATGATATCGTCAGCTTCAAAAGCCTTTGCTGCTGCAACGGCTAAAACGCGGCCATAGGCCACTAAATATTGAGCATCTTGAATCACATAATGACAAAAAGCTTCTTTGTCTAAAGTTCCACTGGCAAGTTCCTGATTAAAAGGCAGGTCTAGAATTTTTTGATATAAATTTAAATTACGTTGCCAGAGTTCTTGAGAAAAAAGCATAAAACCATTCCATTTAAAATAAGACGTGCAAAACAGGATTCTAAATCAATTTTAAAATACAAAAATAATAATGGCACTTATATATTAGGAAAATATTTAATACGATTAATGAGTTAATTGAAATTTATAAATTTCTTTATTTAACATAGGGATAAAGTAAGTGTAATAACGGCACAAAACGACATCATTTTATGGTGAATTATCGATATAATAGCCGCGTTTTTAAAGAAAGATTAAGTTTAATTCTTGGCATAGGTCTGATCCATGAAGCATTTCCGATTTTCGATATTTTTTACGGTGGTGTGTTTAGCACTATCCGCGTATTGGGGTTTTACCCATGGACCTGAAGCGGGCGTGTCTACCATGCTTAAAGCTTTAACGATTACAGCCATTTTAGCTGTAATGGAGGTTTCTTTATCTTTTGACAATGCTGTTGTCAATGCATCGGTTCTGCGTAATTGGGATCCTTTCTGGAAAATGCTGTTTTTGACGGTGGGTATTTTAATCGCCGTTTTTGGTATGCGTTTAATTTTCCCAGTGGCGATTGTTGCCGTGACTGCGGATATGGGAATGATTGAGGTGGCTAAATTGGCACTCAACGATCCAAAAACGTATTCTGAACGCTTAATGGCCCATCACGCCGAGATTTCTGCTTTTGGTGGAACATTCCTATTATTAGTTTTCTTAAACTTCTTCTTTGATGAGGAAAAAGAAACTCATTGGTTTAGATGGCTTGAAGCTAAACTTTCTAGCTTAGCTAGCGTACCTGCAATGTCTGTTTTTATTGCTCTCATTGCAATGTTAATTATGGCAGCCAATGTTGATGAATCGCAGCGCCTTGTTGTGACTATGGCTGGTATTTGGGGCATTGTGGTTTATATCGGTGTAGAAGTATTAAGCCATATGTTAGGCGGTGAACCTGAAATTGATGAAGATGGCAACGCCATTATGAAAGATGGATCAGGCGCTGCTTCTGGTGTAGTTAAAGCGGGTATCGGTGGTTTCTTATATCTAGAAGTATTAGATGCATCTTTTAGTTTTGACGGTGTGATAGGTGCATTTGCAATTACCAGCGATGTTGTCGTGATTATGCTTGGTCTTGCAATTGGTGCTATTTTTGTCCGTTCAATGACAGTTTATCTTGTTGAAAAAGGCACGCTAGATGCTTATGTGTTCTTAGAACATGGTGCGCATTATGCAATTGGTGCTTTAGCATTCATTATGATTGCAAGTGGTACAGGCGTACATGTACCAGAAGTGGTAACAGGTTTAATTGGTGTAGCATTTATTGTTTGGGCTGTATTTGCTTCAATTCAATATAGTAAACGCCATCCACATTCTTCTTAAGCTAATTTTCAGTAAAGATGTTTAAAATAAAGAGGCTAAATGCCTCTTTATTTTTTTAAGCTGAAATCGTTAATTTAAATAAGGTGTCCCGTATTTTTAGAAACGAATCGGCTTATAATTTGCCTAGTTTGATAAACGTGTATTGATATGATGAATGCTTTGGAACGTCGCTCAACTTTTGCCTTAAGTAGTATTTTTGCGCTACGCATGTTGGGTTTGTTCATGATTATTCCTGTCTTTTCTGTAGTCGGGCAGTCATATCAATATGCGACTCCAGCACTCATTGGTTTGGCTGTGGGCGTCTATGGTTTAAGTCAGGCGATTTTACAGATTCCATTTAGCTTACTTGCTGACCGTTTTAGCCGCAAACCTCTCGTGGTGCTTGGCTTGTTACTCTTTGCTATTGGCGGTGCAATTGCCGGTTTATCTGACACGATTTATGGTGTGATTATTGGCCGTGCTATAGCAGGTGCGGGTGCTGTTTCAGCAGTCGTGATGGCGCTTTTGGCAGATGTTACGCGCGAAGAGCAACGTACTAAGGCCATGGCTGCCATGGGCATGAGTATTGGTTTGTCTTTTGTGGTGGCTTTTAGTTTAGGGCCTTGGCTCACAAGCATTGTGGGTATTTCAGGCCTATTCTTTGTCACGACCATTATGGGCTTAATCGCGATTTTGATGCTATTGCTTGTACCTAAAGTGACTCGTCATCATCGTAATTATCAGCAAGGCTATATGGCGCAGCTTAAGCAAGTCATTCAAATGGGGGATTTAAACCGTTTGCATGTCTCGGTTTTTGCACTGCACTTACTGCTTACCGCCATGTTTATTTATGTGCCTTCACAGCTCATCGAGTTTGCACATATTCCTTTAGCCAGTCATGGTCTGGTATATCTGCCACTCTTGGTGATTAGCCTGTTTTTTGCATTTCCAAGCATTATCGTGGCTGAAAAATATCGCAAAATGCGAGGAATTTTCTTAACGGCAATTACAGGGATTATTGCAGGTTTGCTGTTACTCATATTTGGTTATCAATCAAAATATGTATTACTCGCAGGCCTAGGTATTTTCTTTATTGCGTTTAATGTGATGGAAGCATTATTGCCATCGTGGTTATCAAAATGTGCTCCAATCCAGTCAAAAGCAACTGCTATGGGTGTAAATGCCAGTAGTCAGTTTTTAGGTGCTTTTTTTGGTGGCACACTAGGTGGTCAATTATTGATGTTACATAATACTGCGATTGGATGGAGTGTCTTAACAGGGATTGCTATAATATGGTTGCTAATTAGTTTTGGTTTAGCTCAGCCGCGGTATTTGTCATCTATTGTGTTGCCATTGCCGCAAGTGCAACAGGTGAATGAGTGGACCACACAGCTATTGGCAATTCGTGGTATAGAAGAAGTTGTGGTAATGCCTGACCAGCAAGTTGCTTATATTAAAGTCGATAAACAGTCACTTGATGAGGCTGCGCGACGTGATTTAACGCAGTTGTTCGGTAAAGAGGTAGCCATTTAAGCATAACTCTTATAAAGTAAAACATAGAAATGTATAGGATGAAGACAGCTAATGCGTGGTGTAAATAAGGTTATTTTGGTTGGTACTTTGGGTCGTGATCCTGAAACAAAAACCTTTCCAAATGGGGGTTCGTTGACTCAATTTTCAATCGCGACAAGTGAAGCTTGGACCGATAAAACTTCAGGTGAGCGTAAAGAACAAACAGAATGGCACCGTATTGTTTTGCATAACCGTTTAGGGGAAATTGCTCAGCAATTCTTACGTAAAGGTTCTAAGGTTTATATTGAAGGTTCATTACGCACGCGTCAGTGGACTGATCAAAATGGTCAAGAGCGCTATACAACAGAAATTCGTGGCGAACAGATGCAAATGTTAGATGGTCGTCAACAAGGTGAACAAGGGTTCGCTGGCGGTAATGATTTTAATCAACCACGTTTTAACGCACCTCAACAAGGTGGCAATGGTTATCAAAATAATAATAACCAAGGTGGTGGTTATAACCAAAATAGTGGTGGCGGCTATGGCAGCAACCCAGCTGGTTTTGGTAATGGTGGCAACAGCCCGCAAGGTGGTGGTTTTGCTCCAAAAGCTCCACAGCAACCAGCTTCTGCACCAGCAGATTTAGACGACGATTTACCGTTCTAAGCAAAATTTTAAAAAAGGCGAGTTTATCTCGCCTTTTTTATTACTCAATTCCAAGCAAACGTAAAAGTGCTGTACCAGCGGCTGCCAAGCAAATTACCAATAACAGCGGTACTTTTTTCCAAACTAATAAAAGCGCAAATCCAACACCCAATATACGCGCGAATCCCGCAAAATCTTGGCCTTCAAAAAATGTCGTCGTGACCGCAATCGCACAGAGCAAAACAGTTGCGCCGTTTGACAGTAAAACTTGGTATTTTTCAGAAAAAGTAAACTTAGCACCTAAGTGAAAACCAGCAAAACGGATGCTGTAAGTACCGAGTGCAAGCAAGCCTATGCCCAAAATAATCAGTAATTGTTGATTCATTTTTTTCTACCAAATATTAAGCCAAAAAGTGAAAGCAGAATTGGAAGTCCTGAGGCCAAAAAAGGTGTGGTAATCAGTGCCAAAGTTGATCCAGCAAATGCAGCTTTTCGAGTGGATTTATTCTTTAAAGCATTAAAAGTAAGTGCAATTAAAATGGCAGGGAAAATGGCATCTAGACCAAATGTTTTTGGGTCTGGAATAGCGGTTCCAATAAAATAACCGGCCGTTACACCAAGTGGCCAACTGAGCATGATGCTGATACCACATAACCAGTAAGCAGCTTTTTTAGTCTCAAAATCGGGCTGTGCCATGCCAAACAAAACACTTTCATCGTTCATGATATGGGCCCCGAAATATCGAGAGAATTTACCTCTGATTAATTCATTGACCGCAATCCCAAAAGGTAAATGCCGTAAATTGACGAGTAGTCTTGCAATTGCAGCAGCAATCGGGCTACCACCTACGGCCAAGAACCCAATAAAAATAAATTCAGCAGTTCCTGCGAGCACAAATACGGATAGGCAAAGTGGAATCCAGAGCGCTAAGCCATAACTTGCAGCGAGTGAACCTAAAGACATACCAACGACACTGGTCGCTAGACACACAAAGAAAATCGAGCGGGTGGTGTCTTTACTAAGTTTCTTAATGAGAGAGTATGTGGTCATAGGATGATATAACGAACGATTTTCCATTATAATGAATAAGTCTGATTGTTTTGTCAAAACGAACGATCGTTTTTTTTATAGAACGGATGTGGTGAATGTCTCAGCCAATTGAAATTATTGCTAAAGGTTTAAATCGTGAACGCCAAAGAGCGGGGCTTTCTTTGGCAGAGGTTGCTCGTCGTGCAGGCGTTGCAAAATCTACTCTTTCACAATTAGAGGCAGGGCAAGGTAACCCAAGCATTGAAACCTTATGGGCACTTTGTGTTGCACTAAATATTCCTTTTGCGCGTTTGATGGAAGAGCCAAGCAATCAGGTACAAGTCATTCGTTGTGGAGATGGCCCAACCGTTAGCTCTGAAATTGCCAATTACAAAGCGATTTTATTGGCAACTTGTCCGCCACATGCGCGTCGAGATGTTTATTTACTGATTGTTGAACCGGGTGAAGACCGTCTTTCAGAACCTCATCCAGTTGGTTCTGTCGAGCACATTATTGTGGTAGAAGGTAAAGCTTTGGTTGGTCTAATTGATGAAGCCGTTGAACTCAGTGTTGGAGACTATATTTGTTACCCTGCCGACCAGAAACATATATTCAGAGCTTTAGAAAAAGGTACGAAAGCTTTATTAATTTCTGAGCAAAACTAAATAATTCCAATCTAATTAAAGTAAAACCTATTCATTTTTAAAATAAAAACTAAAAACCATTTACCTACATGCAATCTAAAAAGAGCCAATTTTGCGTATAAATTTTGCAATTGGCTCTCTCTTTTATTCCAAAAATGGCTCTCGTTTCTTCAGGGCCGAAACGACAAATTAAAGCCATTGGAAGTATGCATACGGAAGCGCCGGATAAGCTCAGTGAATTTTCTGTTTTAGGAATTGGGTAAAACGGCTAAATTTTTAGGGGATATAGTTGGCTTCGGAGGATTTCCGAGATTGGCCGATATCCTCCATATATTAAGGAAAATGATATGGCAGCTCATCAAAGTGGTTCTGAAGCCAATCACTCCCAAAGTTTAAAACATGGACTTAAATCACGCCACCTAACGATGATCTCAATTGCAGGGGTTATTGGTGGTTCTCTATTCGTGGGCTCAGGTAGCATTATTTACAATACGGGCCCTGTTGTTTTTCTAACTTACGCTTTGGGTGGTCTACTCGTTTGGTTCATCATGCGGATGTTAGGCGAGATGGCCGTTTTAAACCCTGACAGTGGCTCTTTCTCAACTTATGCAGACCGCGCGATTGGTCGTTGGGCAGGCTTTTCAATTGGCTGGTTGTACTGGTGTACTCTCGCAATGCTCATGGGATGGGAAGCCTATGTAGCAGGTAAAATTCTAAACAATTGGTTCCCATTTATACCAATCTGGGCCTATATGGTCGTGGTCATTGTCGCATTGGTCGCAGTCAATTTACAAAACGTGAAAAATTATGGTGAATTCGAGTTCTGGTTCGCCCTTATAAAAGTTATCGCGATTGTTATTTTCCTTGTGATTGGTAGTTTGGCCATCATGCATTTATGGCCGTGGGGCAATCCGGCTGCTTCTGGTATTAGTAATCTAACCTCTCAAGGCTTTATGCCAAATGGTGGTTCATCCGTTATTACCGCCTTACTTGGGGTCATGTTTGCCTATATTGGTGCTGAAATTGTTACTGTAGCGGCAGCAGAATCGGCAAATCCCTCTAAAGAAATTCGTAAAGCTTCTAACTCAGTGGTTTGGCGAATTATTTTGTTCTATGTGGGATCAATGTTTGTCGCGGTATGTTTAATTCCTCACAACAATGAACTTTTGAAAGATTCGACTTGGGGAACCTATAGCGTAACGTTAAGTGCACTTGGTATTCCGGGGGCTCGCCATATTGTGAATTTTGTGGTGTTAACGTCGGTGTGTAGCTGTTTTAACTCAGCACTTTACACGTGTTCACGTATGTTGTTCTCTTTAGCTAAACGTGGTGATGCACCGAAAAGTTTTGGTTCTGTGAACAGTAAAAGCAGCCCGTGGGTTGGCGTAATTGTGTCATGCTTTTTCTCTGTAATTGCCGTGATTTTAACTGCAACCAAGAGTATGGATGTTTATGACTTTTTCATGCTAACGACTGGTGCGGCAACATTGTATGTGTACCTGACCATTGCTTACTCTCAACTTCGCATGCGTAAAAAACTAGAAGCTGAAGGGGTGAAAATTGACTTTAAAATGTGGATGTTCCCTTATCTGACTTATGTGGTGATCTTTGCAATTATTGGGGCAATTCTCACCATGCTGATTGAAGGCACATATTTCAAAGAAGTGATTTACACCACAGCATTGTTCGGCATTATTGTGTTCTTTGGAATATTGTCGGAAAAACTGGGCTGGGGTAAAGACCGTAGAACGACCCATTTAACTCATACTCAAGAAGAAAAGTTAGTTTAATATTTTAGAAACCAAAAGAGCCTCTTTATGAGGCTCTTTTTTATTCAGTATGATGAGATTAAAGAATTAATTCAGGGTTGATACGCCTGCTTCACGCAAGCACTGGAGTAGCACACCAAAAGCCATCACCATGTCTTTTTCATTGACGCAGGCAAAGCCCATGAGCAAACCACGTTGCGCGTGGGCATGTGATTGCATGTAATACTGTGAAAGTGGGCGAACTTTGACACCACGTTCGAGCGCGGTCGCTGCAATCTCGACATCATCACAAGAGTTTGGTAGTTTTAAAACCAGATGTAACCCTGCTGCTTCATCATATTCGTGGATGAATTCAGGCCCTAGATAGCGTTTAATCAGGCTCACCAAGTAATCACGCCGTTTGCCATAGAGCAGACGCATACGACGAATATGTGCTTCGTAATGACCTTCACGAATAAATTCAGCTAAAGCTTTTTGTTCGAGCAAATGTCCACCACGATACAGTTCGGCTGCCACAATCCGTAAGGGTGAAAAGAGCGGCTTAGGTACGACCAAATAGCCAATTCTTAAAGATGGATAAATGGTTTTGCTGAACGTGCCCATATATAAAACTGGTGCATCATTTTCTAAACCTTGTAAAGATGGATACGGCTGGCCTGAGAAACGGAATTCACTGTCGTAATCATCTTCTACAATCCAGCTATTGTGCTGGCGGGCAATCTCAATCAATTTGCGTCGGCGATCGAGGCTTAAATGTGAACCGAGTGGATATTGATGTGAGGGAGTGACAAAAATGAGTTTAGGTGGTTTAACCGGATTTTCTTCGGGGATAATGCCTTCGGCATCGACTGGCATGGGTTGAATATCAACGCCATTAATACGTAAAGTATTACGCATTCCCCAATAGCCTGGATCTTCAATCCAGATCCGGTCACCAATGTCACTGAGCGCACGTGAGACTAAATCAATCGCTTGGTGAATACCTTCGGTAATAATAATCTGGTCAGCATCACACTGAACTGAACGGGCAACCCGTAAGTAGTCTGCCAACGCACTTCGAAGTTCAATACATCCGCCCGCGTTGCTATAGATAAGGCGGTTAATGTCTGGCTCACGGCTTAATTTTGCTTGAATACGACTAAAAATATGATGTGGAAACTCGGTAACGTCCGGAGCTCCTGGTACAAATGCACCCCATTGATGTGGAGACGCTGCGGCATAGCCTAATAAATTTGAACCGCGTTGAGACAAAGCATATGAGTTTTGAACCTTCGGGCTTGAAACAGCTTTTTTCTTATTTTGTGTATTTAAAAAGCTTTCGGGTAGTTTCTCTGCAACCCATGTGCCATGGCCTGTACGTGCTTCTAAATAGCCTTCAGCCTGTAGTTGTTCATAGGCAGTAAGAACTGTATTTCTCGAAACATGAATTTCACTGGCCAAATCCCGTGAAGCGGGCAAACGCGTTTTTGGTTGAACCACTCCATCAATAATGGCAGCGCGTAGACAACGAAAAAGTCGCTGATGGAGTTTACCCTCGATGTCCTGTTGGAGCCGTTGTAACAAATGATCTCCAAGTAAACTACGCAATTGGCTCTCTCCTACAGTTAAAAAATGGCTCTCGTCAGTTGCCGCCAGACGAGCGAAATTACATGCATAGGCAGTTGTTGTAAAGCACCCTGAAAATTAAGCACAGGATGTAAAAACCAAAGCTGCAACTGATGATGAAAATATGAGGGAATCAAATGGATAATCAACATTCTGCACTTAACGCACGTAAACAGCAAGCAACTCCACGTGGTGTAGGCGTGATGTGTCAGTGGTACGCTGAAAAAGCTGAAAATGCCACGCTTTGGGACAAGGAAGGCAACCAATTTATCGACTTTGCTGGTGGTATCGCGGTTTTAAATACAGGCCATCGCCACCCTAAAGTCATTGCAGCGGTGACTGAACAACTCACTAAATTTACTCATACTGCCTATCAAGTTACACCTTATGAGAGCTATGTCGCTTTAGCTGAGCGTATTAATGAGCGCGCACCAATTGCCGGACCTGCTAAGTCTGCTTTTTTCACAACAGGTGCAGAAGCAGTTGAAAATGCGGTGAAGATTGCCCGTTGTTACACTGGTCGTCACGGCATTATCACTTTTGGTAACGGTTTCCACGGTCGTTCATTCATGACCATGGCAATGACAGGTAAAACTGCGCCTTACAAACGTGATTTCGGTGTTATGCCAGCTGGTGTGTTCCATGCGCGTTACCCTGTGCCTGCAAAAGGTATTTCAGTAGATGCGGCAATTGAAAGTGTTGAAGATATTTTCAGTGAAGATATTGCACCACATGATGTTGCAGCGATTGTGCTTGAGCCAGTACAAGGTGAAGGCGGCTTTCATGTTGTACCTGCCGAGTTCTTAAAACGTTTACGCGCAATTTGCGATAAGCACGGTATTTTACTTGTAGCTGACGAAGTTCAGTCTGGTTTTGCACGTACTGGTAAATTGTTTGCAATGAACCATTACGAGACTAAAGCTGACTTGATCACGATGGCGAAAAGCTTAGGTGGTGGTTTCCCAATTTCGGGTGTGGTTGGCCGTGCAGAAGTGATGGATGCACCAAACCCAGGTGGATTAGGTGGTACTTATGCAGGTAGTCCGATTGCGGTTGCTGCTGCGCACGCAGTGATTGATGCGATTGAAGAAGAAAACTTATGCGACCGTGCAAATGAGCTAGGCACTGAGTTGGTTGTTGCGCTTAAAGACATTCAGCAAGCAACAGGCAATGTAGTGACTGATATTCGTGCATTAGGTTCAATGGTTGCAGTAGAACTAGAAACTGCTGAGCAAGCAAAAGTTGTACAAAACTATGCAATGGAAAACGGGTTGTTACTTCTTACTTGTGGTAAATACGGTAATGTAATTCGTTTCTTATATCCATTAACCATTCCTGCTGAGCAATTCCGTCAAGGCCTTGATATCCTGAAACAAGGTTTTGCGACACTTAAAGCAGGTAGTGCAAAAGCAATGGAGCAATCTGCATGATTCAAAACAATTTGCAGTATTTATTAAAACATCCTGATATTTCATTAGAAGCACCTGCTTCAAATGATTATATCGAGGTAAATGATGCTGCTACGGGTGAAACTTTGGCATGGGTTAAAACCTATGACCGTGCAGGGGTTGAAGCCGCAATTAACCGTTCAGCCAAAGCGCAAGCTGCTTGGAAAAAGCAAACTGCCTTGGTTCGTGCTGATGTGTTATTGGCATGGTACAACCTCATGCTTGAGCACAAAGAAAATCTGGCACAGATTTTAACGGCTGAACAAGGCAAGCCATTGGCTGAAGCACGCGGTGAAATTGGTTATGCAGCATCATTCATCCGCTGGTTTGCCGAGCAAGCTCGCCGTGTTGATGGTGAGGTTTTAACACCGACACTACCAAACCAACGCTTGCTCGTGATTAAACAGGCGATTGGTGTCACTGCTGCGATTACGCCGTGGAATTTCCCGGCTGCCATGATTACGCGTAAAGCAGGACCAGCAATTGCTGCGGGTTGTTCAATGTTGGTTAAACCGGCAGAGCAAACGCCGTTAACAGCTTATGCACTTGAAGTTTTGGCATTACAAGCAGGCTTACCAGCTGATGTTTTAATTAACATTAGTGGTGATGCGGCTGAAGTGGGCAAAACTTTATGCGAAAGCGATATCGTTCGTAAGCTCAGCTTCACAGGCTCAACACAAGTTGGCCGTATTTTGATGCAACAATGTGCGCCAACCATTAAAAAGCTTTCACTTGAACTCGGTGGTAATGCACCAGTTGTGGTATTTGACGATGCCAATCTTGAACAAGCTGTTCAGGGCATTATGGCAAGTAAATATCGCAACAGCGGTCAAACATGTGTTTGTGCGAACCGTATCTATGTTCAAGATGGTATTTACGATGCATTGGCTGAGCGTTTGGTTGAAGCGGTGTCTAAGCTTAAAGTTGGCGATGGACGTCAAGAAGGTTCAACTCAAGGGCCTTTAATTGATGAAGATGCGATTGCAAAAGTTCAGTCTCATATTGCAGATGCAACTGAGAAAGGTGCAACAATTCGTATCGGTGGTCAACGCTCGGCACTTGGTGGCACATTCTTTGAACCAACAGTTTTGACTGGCGTAACGCAAGACATGAAAGTGTCGAAAGAAGAAACATTTGGTCCACTTGCACCACTCTTCCGCTTTAAAACTGAAGATGAAGCAGTAGCAATGGCGAACGATACCGAGTTTGGTTTAGCTGCTTATTTGTTTACTCAAAGCACAGCTCGTCAATGGCGAGTGGGCGAAGCACTTGAGTACGGTATGGTCGGCATTAACACGGGTGCGATTTCAAATGAAGTCGCTCCGTTTGGTGGCGTAAAACAGTCAGGTCTAGGCCGTGAAGGTTCAAAATTCGGCATTGAAGAATATGTCGAAATGAAATACCTCTGCGTAGACTTATCTGAGTAAGGAACAAAGCGGGTTCGTTTTGTTCTGAACGAAAACATGCAGTTATGCTGTATGTGATGTTTCACAAAAACCGGTCATGCCCATTCATGACCGGTTTTTTTAGACAAGATTTGGACTTAGCGTGCTGAGTCTAAAACTTCGCTATTTTTAATCACTTCTTGAGCTTTGGTATAGCTTTCAATCAGTAGCTGATAGGCAGGGAAAATTTGAGTATAAACTTGTGCCCATTCAAGTGCGTCATCTCGATTCCATGTTTTTTGAATTTCAGAAGCAACTGCTGCCGTATCCATAGGCACTACACCAGCTTGAACAACACGCGCTAACGTAATTTCTTCTGCCATTTTGCTATAAGTTCCTGAAGCATCAACCACTGCAAAAACTTTATATCCTTCTGCAACCGCACTAATTGCTGGAAAAGCCATACAAACGCTGGTAATGGTCCCAGCAATAATAAGAGTCTTACGGCCAGTCGCTTTTACTGCGGCAACAAATTCAGGATTGTCCCATGCATTGATTTCACCTTTACGGGCGACATATTGTGCATGAGGTGCATTTGCGTGAATTTCTGGAATAAGGGGACCATTTGGACCTTGTGGAACAGAAGCGGTTGTAATCACTGGAATATTCGACAAGCTTGCGATTTTAGCCAATGCTGCTGCACGGGCACGTAATTCGGTCATTGGCATGTCTGCTACAGTTTGAAATAGACCACTTTGATGATCGATCAAAAGCATGACTGAATCATCTGGATCGATAACTGGACGTTGACCATTGAAGTTTGCTGGAGTTGTCATTGTTATATGCTCTGTTTGGTGAGGGTGTAATTCATATTACAAATAGGATAAAGGGTGAAAAATATCTAAAATAGAAATCATTGTCATATACAGAAAACAATATGGTATGTTTTATATTCAGCTTGCTGAAATGTACTGTAATTAATATATGATACGTCAGGATTGCAAAATGAAAGACTTAAATGACCTCTTTTTTTTCGTAAAGATTATTGATTGCGGTGGTTTTTCGGCTGCGAGTCACGAGTTGATGGTGACCAAGTCTTTATTAAGCCGACGTATGGCAGAGCTAGAAAATCGGCTTGGCGTTAAGTTACTCAATAGAACAACCCGCCAAGTTTCAATTACTGAGGTGGGCAAGATTTACTATCAGCACTGTAAGGCAATGCTGATTGAAGCAGAGGCAGCAGAAGAGGCGATTGAATATTTAACATCGGAACCACGTGGCCTAATTAAATTATCTTGTCCCACAAACTTACTGCACATTAATGTAAGTGAAATGCTTAACGAATTTCTGGCGCTTTATCCTAAAATCAAACTACATGTAGAAGCGACAAACCGAAGAGTTGACCTGATTGATGAAAGATTTGATTTGGCCATTCGAATCCGTCCTTTGCCTTTACCTGATAGTGATTCTATTGTTCGTGAGCTGGCTCTGGCACGACAGTTTGTTGTTGCTAGTCCTAATTTAACCAGTCGATATTTTTCAATCTCACGACCTGAGCAATTAGCCGATTGGCCTATTTTAATGATGGAATCTTTTGCACCTGAATATACATGGCATCTCGATTCGCAAGATAAGCAAAAAGTCACAGTAAAATGCCACCCTCGGTTCACCACTACGGATTTAACAGCTTTAAGAAATGCGACTCTACAAGGTTTAGGAGTAGCAAAATTACCAGAACTTGTGGTCTATGAAGATCTCGCTAAAGGAACACTCGTGAACGTATTGCCTGAATGGCAATTTCCTCCTGAAATGATTCATTTGGTGTATACAAGCAGGCGTGGATTGTTGCCTTCAGTAAAGTTATTAATTGATTTTCTTATAGAAAAGTTTAAAGAACTTAAACAGAATGCATCTGTTCTCTACTAAAAGAAGTACTCAATGCATTATGAAAATGAATAACCTTGATTACTTTCAGGCAAACGTCGCAATTCATCAATCAGCGTTTCAATGAGTTTTTCAACCACAAGACGTTGGCCTTTTCTAGACACATAAACCAGTTGTAGCATGCCAATATTCGATTTCCATTCAGGAAGAATATGAATAAGCTTGCCTTTACGAATTTCAGATTCAACGGTTAAAAAGGGAAGGTCTGCAATTCCTAGGCCATCCATAACGGCATAGTAGACACCTGCCAAGTCATTACTTTTTATTCGTGGTTGATAAGGCACATCAACCGATTCGCCATTGCGAATATTGCATAAATGCCAGATATAATTTTGCTTTTGGGTTCCCAAACTAATACTTGGAAAGTCCTGTAATTCTGAATAATGTTCAATCGTGCGACCTTGGAGTAACTCAGGCGCGGCAACTAAGCAATGATCAGTTTTAATCACATCACGAACAATAAGATTTGAGTCTTCATTGGGTTCGAAATTGGTCCGAATGGCAAGGTCAATATCATCATGCAAAATATCTACTCGGCGGCTTGTAAGTTCGAGTGATATTTCAACTTTAGGGTAGGTTTTTAAAAACTGATTTAAAATTTTTCTAATTTGAAAATGCATCATCAGAGGTGGGCAACTCACTTTTACCAACCCTTGAGGTTCACTTTTTTGCTTTAACAAAACGTTTTCTGCACATTCAACTTGAGCAATAACTTTGCAGCATTCCTCATAAAACTCTTGGCCCAAATCGGTCACTTTAAAATGGCGGGTTGTTCTTTGAATCAGGCTGACATTAAATTTATTTTCAAGGTCGATAATGCGTCGGCTGAGCTTTGACTTACTAATATTTTCGGCTTCGCTGGCCGCACTAAAGCCGCCGTGTTTTACGACCAAATAGAAATAATAAAAATCATCAAAAGAGCTTATCAATTTCAGATCAATCCATTTAAATGCAAGATTAGAATGCTTAAGCATTCTAATCTTGGTTATGTCATTATTTTTGCGATGTATTAAAGCTATAGCTGGTCATAAGGTTACGATAATCAGGAATATGATTTGAGAATAATGCACCTAAACCTTCTACATCATTACGCCAGTCACGGTGTAATTCACATGCCATACCGAACCAAGTCATGAGCTGTGCTCCTGCTTTTGACATACGGTCCCAAGCAGCATCACGGGTTAATTCATTGAAAGTACCAGAAGCATCGGTAATCACAAACACTTCAAAGCCTTCTGCTAACGCAGCTAAAGCAGGGAATGCCACACAAACCTCAGTCACTACACCTGCAATAATCAGTTGTTTTTTACCTGTCGCTTTTACAGCTTTTACGAAATCTTCATTGTCCCATGCATTGATTTGGCCAGGACGTGGAATAAAAGGCGCATCTGGGAAAAGTTCTTTTAATTCTGGAACTAAAGGACCATTTGGACCATTTTCAAAACTGGTCGTTAAAATAGTAGGTAAATTAAAATATTTCGCAGCATCTGCAAGTGCTAAAACATTATTTTTAAATTTATCTGGATCGATATCTCGAACTAAAGAAAGTAAACCTGCTTGGTGGTCGACTAAAAGAACTGCAGCATTATCCTTGTCTAAACGCACGTAATCTTGAGCCATTTTTTATTTCCTCGTGTTATCAAAATGAATGATGAAAAATTATTAAGTAGGTCATCATTGCCTAAAATTATGCTAATTGAGTTTTATGTTGTGGTTAAGTCTAAAAAATAGGATTAAGAATTTTAAAAATAGGACGATCTTTTAAACTGTACACCAAATTCTAAGATTGTCTCATAGATGAAATAATGTGTTGCTAATCCTGATCTATAAACTGCAATTATTGAGGCGTAAAATCAACCCTAGTTCAAGAAAATCCTACATATATAGGAGAGATCAGATGAAGAAATTTCTTGGTGCATATCAAAATAACCAGATGCATTGGGTGGGTGATGGTTTCCCTGTATATAACCTATTCTCATATGACCGTTTAGGCCAAACCCTAAGCCCATTTTTGCTACTGGATTATGCAGCGCCTTATACCTTCTCGCCAACGACTGAGCAGCAAGGCGTAGGTTCGCATCCTCACCGCGGTTTTGAAACAGTAACGATTGCCTACCAAGGTGAAGTGACGCATAAAGACTCAAGCGGTGGCGGCGGAACCATTAAAACCGGTGATGTGCAATGGATGACTGCAGGTGCAGGAGTGTTGCATGAAGAGTTTCATTCTCCTGAGTTTGCAGAGCATGGTGGTCTTTTTGAAATGGTGCAATTGTGGGTAAATTTACCTGCCAATTCAAAAATGACCCCTGGAAAATACCAAGCGATTGAAGCCAAAGATATTCCAGATATTGCACTAGACGAGCATGGTAGCCATTTGCGTGTGATTGCAGGTGAATATGCAGATGCACAAGGTGCAGCAACTACATTTAGTCCATTAAATGTATGGGATGGTAAATTGGTTAAAGGCCAAAAACATACCCTTTATGTACCTGAAGGTTATACGACGCTTGTTGTGGTGTTAGATGGGGCAGTTGTGGTTAATGACTCAAACCGTCTTGAAGGTAAAACCGTTGCGATTTTATCTCGTGAAGGCGTTGAGTTCACCCTAAATGCAGAAGAAGACACTAAATTTTTGGTGTTAACAGGTCAACCACTTAATGAGCCAATTGAAGGTTATGGTCCATTTGTCATGAATACTAAAGCTGAGATTATGGAAGCAATTAATGATTTTAATCGTGGAAAATTCGGTTCAATCATGCAAGAAGGATAAATCGCTCTCGATTAACCGTTAAAGCAAAGTAATAAAAAGCCCGCTATCAAGTGTGAATAGCGGGCTTTTTCGCTGTAAAGGTTCTGTTTTTATGATGGTTGGCATTGTTGTTTCGGCATTGTTTTGTGTGATTTGGTTCTCATTATTGTGGTCCCATGATATCCCAAAAAAAGATAGTTGTAAAACAAATGATATAAATATAGTTAAATTATCTTATTTTATTTAAAAGATTTTTTTTAAATTTTCAAAGAATATAAGGTTTTATGTGCTTATTTGTTTTTGTAAGAAAATATAAAAAAAGAGATGGGTAAGAAACTAAATATTTTGTATATAAATTCATTCAAAAAATAAAAATCTGGTAGTTTTTAATACGGTGTTTTTTTAGGGTATGAGTGATAATCAAAAAAATTCTCGAAAAATGGGACATCATTTTGAATATCGCAATTATTGGCAGTGGAATGGCAGGTCTTGCGGCAGCAAGAATTCTGAAAGATGCAGGGCATACGATCACGATATTTGAAGCACTTCCTGGCCGGGGAATGGATAGCCATAGTATTGAGTTCGACGGTGGAATTATTGATGCACCATTGCGTGTGATGAATCCACATTTGTGGAAAAATACACTCAGCCTTGCTGCTCATTTAGGTATTAAAACCTTTCCAGTTCGTACCTATATGTCATGTAGCTGGTTATTTGAAGACCGTACTGAAACATGGTTAACCACATCTCGTAGCCGTATTGGTAATTTCCCGATTATCAATAACCGTAAAGGTATCCAGCAATATGGCTGGCGTCTTGTGAAAGGGATGTTGCAATTAAAAACTGCAATCCACCAGTTTTTCAAATCTAAAAATCAAGACATTACTCTCGCTGAATTTATTAATCAGAATGATATAGAAGAAGTATTCTGGCATGGTGTGGTAATGCCAGTGCTATATACCATTTGTACTTGTAACCCAAAAACAATTGGCGACTGGCCTGCAAAAAATCTACTTGAGTTTTTACGTCACTTAACTGATGGCGACATGCTGTTACGTATGAAAGGTGGTACACCTGCATTTGTAGATAGCTTAATTAAAGATATCGACATCCATAGCGGATCAGCGATTAAGAAAGTTGAATTACAAGGCGAAAAAGTACTGGTTGAAAACAGCCAAGGTGAACAGAATTTATTTGATCGCGTGATTGTTGCAACTCCGACATCTAAGATCGATGAGTTTTTAAACCCTGAACAATTTGCTGAAGATATGAAGCTGCTGAAGCAATTCCGTTTTGAGCAAGGCGATCTTGTGATTCATACAGATGCCACAGTAATGCCACCACGCCGTAAAGACTGGTCGGTGCTTAGCTATATGATGGATCGTAAGTTTACGCGTCAGCAATTCACAGTTTGGATGAATGCAGTTGAACCAACACTCGTTGGTAAAAATCCTGTATTCCAGACTTGGCGTCCAGTCACTGATATTGACCCTAAAAAAGTTATTTCAAAAGTGACTTTAACGCGTGCAGTAGTTGACTCGCAAACAATTGCTTTAAATAAAGAATTGCAACAACGTCATTTAGACTTAAACCGTAAAGTATTCTACTGTGGTTCATGGTCATGTGATGGCTTGCCAATTTTAGAGTCAGCCGTTACTTCTGCAATGCACATTGCTGAAATTTTAGGTGCACCTTTACCATTTGTAGGTTTAAAGCCTCAGGTTGAAGTTGCTCCTGAGCTCGGTTACTAAAATTGTGAAAACAAAAGTTCGAGCAGCTCTTTCTAAACTCATTCCCCATAAATATGCAATTGATGCATCAAGCTTGGGAGATGATGGAGAGCTTGCTTGGACAAATTTGGGCTTTTGGAAAAATACCCAAAACTACCGTGAGGCTTGTTGCCAATTGGCCGACCATTTGGCACAAGCAGTCAATTTAAATTCAAAAGATCATCTATTGGATTTAGGCTGTGGGCAGGGTGCAAGTTTAATTTACTGGTTACAACGCTATCAGCCAAAAAGCCTTAGTGCAGTTGACCTGCAAGCTAAATGCGTTAATAAAATTCAAAAAATTATTCCCGAAATAAACCAGATTTACAGTGGTTCATTTTTAAATTTAAAACAATTTGAATTCAAACAATCTTTCGATGTGGTGTTGTGTATCGACGCGGCTTATCACAGTTCTTTAAATTCATTTCTTAACTCAGTTACTCCAGTTTTAAATTCAAAAGGCCGATTAGGTTTTCATTACTTAATGAAAGCTGACTCATGTCAAAACATGACAGTCTTACAAGAACAAAAGTATCGCTATCTGCTTAAAGCGGCAGACGTGGTTTGGGACAATGTGCCAAACGAGAAAACGCTAAGAAATGCCTTAGAACAACAAGGTTTTGTCGATATTCAAATTGAAGATTTATCCGAGCAAGTATTACTCGGTTTTTCGCAATATATTCATAATCAACAAGAACAAAATCAAAGCCGCGGGTTGGCAAATTTTAAAATTCAAATGACTGCAAAGTTATGCCAACAACTCTACCAAGCTGGATATGTACGTTATATTCAAATCACAGCAATAAAAAAATAGGATGAGCTATGTCAGCTAAATATCAGGGATCGTGTTTGTGTGGAGCAGTGAGCTACCAAAGCGAAGCAGAGCCACGTTATAGCTTTAATTGCCATTGTCGAGATTGCCAGAAGGCGACGGGTTCGGCATATGCGCCAATTGCTTTTTTTCATCAATCTGAATTGAAAGTGAGTGGCGAGCTTAAATATTTTGAGACATTAGGTTCTTCTGGTCGTTCCATTAAAAGAGCGTTTTGCCCGACTTGTGGTTCCCAGCTTTTTGGCTTGCCTGAAATAGCTCCTGAAATGATTTCAATACGTGCAGGCACTTTAGATGACCCAAGTCTCTATCAGCCTAGGGCGGAAGTCTTTGTGAGCCAAGCCTATGCTTGGGATACGCTTAACCCAAACCTTAGACATTTTGAAAAAATGATAGAGAAGAGAAAAGAAGGTTAAAGATATTCTGACAAGTTCGTACGCTTTTTCGTACATTCATTCGGGAAATTTGCGTCTTTCTATGACTTCATAAATTACCTATGATGCACTTAACGGGAACAGGAAGTTCCAAAACGTAAAACAACAATAATAAGTTTAAGCATCAGGACGTGAGGTATTACAGGAAGTGTACCTAGTAACGAAATACGAAAAAAGCCCAACAGGATGTTGGGCTTTTTTCATTTTGTATTAACGAATTTCTTTTCCACCTAAGGCTGCACAATCAACAGGCGTATTCCATTTTACGGCAGTTCCTGTAAGTACAGGACGAACAATACGCCACGGCCAGAAACCAAATCTTTGGCTTTGATGATAATTAATCACCACATCTGCACCATATTTACGGGCAACAATGGCTAATTTAGGTTTTATTTCTTCAAACCCACCATAGGTTCCTTTTGCGGCTTTAATACGTTTAATAGATTTATAGTGTTCTGCTGAAGGAGTACCCTCAATTAAGCAAATTGGTGGGTTTGCAACGTTTTGAATTTGAGACGTGGTGTCTTGGGCATATGTTGTTAAAGGCAACGTTAGAAATAAAGCAGGTAAAATAAAACGGAGTTTCATATTTTTCCTTGTTGGTATCTTAATGAATTAAAGTTTATAAAATAGGTCTCATTAAAATGACCTTATTTGGGGGCGCATTATAATCTTATCTTTTTAATATTTCTTATTTTAATCCTATATTTTTTAATAAATTAGCGGCATCATATTTCGCTTTTAAAATAATAAATTGGTTTTAGAAAGCTATTTTGAAGTTTAGATTTATAATAAGTGTTTATCAAATTTTAAAAACAAAGTTTTTGACAAGAGCTTTTAGTCGAAAAGGTATTCCTTAAAAATATGATTAATATGTTTTGCCTAAAATTATAGCAGAGGCAAAAGAGATGGTTACTGAATTGCAGAAATACGAAAATAATTTGAAGGGTGTAGATCATGCACTCAATTTTTTGTAATAACTATAAATCTTTGAATATTTCAAAACCTACAGGCAACAAAAAACCCCATAAATCAAATATTCATGAGGTTTAATGATGGTGCCGACACACGGATTCGAACTGTGGACCTACTGATTACAAGTCAGTTGCTCTACCAACTGAGCTATGTCGGCGACGTGGAATGAATTTTACAGTTTCTTAAAAAAAATACAAGCCAAAAAATGAGCAGTTAGATGGTTTTTCACATCTGATAATGAAAGATAGTTTAAAGAATTGGATGGGAAGGAATGAGTCGTTGTTCACGTGCTAAGTCAATGAAAGCACGTAATGCGGCACTCGGGTGTTTTCCTTGTGGGTAATATAAGCATAAACCAGCATAGAGAGGCGTCCAGTCCTCCAAAACCCGTACCAGTTTACCTTGTTCGATGAGCGGAGCTACAAACCAATGCCCTGTATAGGTCAAACCAATACCAGATAAAGCACTGTCAATGGCTAACATATAGGTGTCAATTGTGAGATGTCCTGAAACATCAATAGTTAAAGATTCATTGTGTTGGGAAAACTCCCATTTATAAATTTTACCGCTAGGCAATCGTAGACGTATGCATTGATGTTTTAACAAATCAGAAGGTATGTGGGGGATGCCATGTGTATTTAGATAAGTTGGTGTTGCAACTACTGCCATGGATTGCTTTGGGCCTATTTCAATAGCAACCATATCTTGTGGGACGGTACTTGAGAAACGTATGCCAGCATCAAAACCTTCTTTTACAATGTCAATAAACTCTCCATCAGAAACGAGATCAACTCGAACATCTGGATAGCGACGTATATATTCAATGATTACAGAATGCAGAATTTGCCGAGACATGCCTTCTTCTGCATTGATTCTTAATGTTCCTGAGGGAGTGGCACGACGGTCTAATGTCTCTTGCACAGCAAGATCAATTTGTTCTAAAGCTGGTGTAATACGCGTTAAAAACTGTAGACCTGCTTCGGTCAGTGAAACACTACGGGTTGTACGGTTAAATAATCGTATCCCTAAATTATGTTCTAGCTGAGCAATATTTCGGCTGAGTGCTGAAGATGACATATCTAGTTCAACGGCAGCTGAACGAAAATTACGGTGGTTGGCAAGAGCAATCACAGCTTTTAGGTCCGTTAGACTTGTGTTATTCATTGTCCCGATTTATGCATTAATTCATCCCATATTATCCCTCTTATAACAAGAATATTGTGAAGCTACAATCAAAAGCATCAACTCGCATAAGGCTTAGAGATATGGTTCATCAAATTTTATTGCCATCAATAATTCAATACTATTTTGAATCAGATCGGCAGACGGCAGAAGCTGTAGTTGCTTGTTTTACAGAGCATGGCGTTGTACGCGATGAAGGTCGTGAATATGTTGGTCATAAGGCCATCTTAGGCTGGAAGCAGCAGGCTTCAACTCAATATGAATATCATGTGGAACCGCTGAGCATTGATGTGCAAGATGGGCAGCATCTGGTTGTAGCACGTGTGGAGGGTAACTTCCCTGGCAGCCCGATCAATTTACATTATGCCTTCCAGCTAAACGATGAAAAAATTGAAGTATTGGAGATTACAGTATGAATTTTCCTTTACAACTGTTGGGAAAAAGGGCGTTGGTTACAGGCGGCAGCAAAGGAACTGGAGCCGCTGTTGTAAGAGCATTACATCAAGTTGGTGTGGATGTCATGACTGTCGCTCGCCATCCTGTACGGGATTTACCACAAAATGTGCATTTTATTGAAGCTGATTTAACTACAGCTAAAGGATGCAGTGATGTAGCGCAGGCTGTGCAGAAACACTGGGGGAAAATTGATATTGTTGTACATGTCTTAGGTGGTTCATCTGCCCCAGCAGGCGGGTTTGCTGTATTGGGTGATGAAGAGTGGGAGCGAGAAATCAATTTAAATTTGATGCCTGCCATTCGTTTGGATCGGGCATTGATACCTCTGATGCTAGAGCAAGGTTCCGGCGTTATTATTCATGTAACATCTATTCAAAGAGAATTACCTTTACCAGAATCAACAACTGCATACGCAGCAGCAAAAGCGGCGTTATCTACATATAGTAAAAGTTTATCTAAAGAGATTTCTCCAAAGGGAATTCGTGTTGTGCGTGTGGCGCCGGGATGGATTGAAACCGAAGCTGCTGTGGCTTTGGCAGAACGTCTTGCACTTGAAGCGGAAACAAATTATGAAGGTGGGAAGCAAATTATTATGAATGCTTTGGGTGGAATTCCGTTAGGGCGCCCAAATAAACCAGAAGAGGTTGCAGATTTGATCACTTATTTAGTGTCTGAACGCGCTTCGGCAATTACTGGTACTGAGTTTGTGATTGATGGTGGAACTGTGCCTACCGTGTAAAATACGCAAATGCGTGCGGTCTGCTTTTGTGAAGACAGCACGCTATCATATTTAGTTGGTTTTCAACATATAAATAAAAGAATCAACACGTTCGCCACTATTTAAAGTGACTTGAACAGGTACTCTTTCATATTCTTCGCCTTCAAAATCATCAAGCAATTTCCAGTTCGAATCTAAATGTTCCGAGCTAAAAACAAAACCTTGAACTTGATTAGCAGCATCATCGAGCACAATTCCCGGATAGCCTAAATCTGCGCCCCAACCTTCGTTACGTAAGGTTCCCTTTACCCAGCCTTCTGCCCATTGTCCGCCAATATTTTCAAGGATATGAGCGTTAGGTCGGCCCGGGCCTAAAGTGCCATAAACAAATAAACTCGACATGTGAGGTTCCTTTAAATTAAAAATTAATGAGCTTTCGTGTGTGAGGTAGAAACCGCTAAAAATATTCCAAGTAATGAAAGTACAACGGTTAAACCGACTATGGCACTCCACCCGCCGTGTAACCAGAACCAGCCACCTGCCGAGCCAACAATGCTCGAACCCATATAGTAAAACAGTAAGTACAGTGAACTGGCGTGGGCTTTGGCTTGTTTGCTTTCAGCACCGACTGAGCTGCTTGTGAGTGAGTGGGTAATGAAGAAACCCGTTGTAATAAATGCAATACCGATAATAATGCCAAAAAGAGAGGTGAGCAGCGTCATGAGGCTGCCTACAATCATTAAGGCAAAGCCACTCATCATCATAGTTTTTTTGCCGAAGCGGTCGGCTAGGCCACCTGCTAATGATGAAGACACCATACCAAAGCTATACGACAAGAAAATAAGGCTAATTTGCGTTTGACTCAGTGAATAAGGCGCACCGCTTAAACGGAAAGTAGCGTAGTTAAACAAGGTAACAAACACACTGGTTAGTAAGAATCCAATTGCAAACAGGCGTAGCAATTTGAAATTACTTAAATGGGTACGCCACATTTGTATATGAAAATCTAAATTCAAACCTTTTTTCTGGACGAAATTACGCGAAGCAGGAAGTAAATTCAAAAAGGCAATCGAGCAAATAAAACAGATTGCCCCAAGTAAGCCTAAAGCAGTGCGCCAAGAAAAATATTCAATCAAAACGCCCATGCCAACACGGCCCATCATTCCACCAAAAGCCGTACCCGCAATATATAAACCCATGGTTTTACCAAGGTGTTCAGGTGCGATTTCTTCAGCAATCCAAGCCATGGTGACAGCGGGTACTCCACCGAGTAACAGACCCTCTATTGCTCGCGCTATCAGTAAACTGTGCCAGTTAGGTGTAAACATCGCCACAATATTAAGAATAGCTGCACACAGCATTGAGCTGAAGATCACACCACGACGACCAATCGCTTGTGAAAAAGCGCTCGATAGTACAATTGAAATCGCTAAAAAGGCGGTCGTTAAAGACAAGGCTAAAGAGCTGCTCGCAGGGCTAATCTGGAAGCTTTGGCTAAACGCTGGCAGAAGCGGCTGTACGCAATAAATCAGAGAGAAACTAGCAAAGCCTACCAAGAATAAAGCGAAACCAGCGTGCTTATAGGCTTTAGTACCTTTGTGAATCCACTCGCGGGAAAGAACAGAAGTTGCTTCAGTGCTTAAGGTACTGGGTGTAGATGAAGAGCTCATATCATGACCATGACAGAAAAGAGGTGCAGCGCCTTTCGGCGTGCTTCATCGAGAAAATTCGATAAATTAAAATTAGCAATTTAGATGGTATTTTTCTAATATATTTAACAATGGATCATGATATGTTTTATATATAGCGATGGAACTAAGACATATACGCTACTTTTTAGCGGTAGCAGAAGAAAAAAACTTTACCAGAGCGGCGCATCGCTTAAACATGAGCCAGCCACCTTTAAGCATGCAAATAAGAGACTTAGAAGAAGAGTTAGGTGCAGATTTATTTATTCGTTCTCCGCATGGGGTGGAACTGACCGAAGCTGGGCTTGCCTTTTTAAATGCCATTCAGCCTGTACAGCAGCGTGTAGAAGATGCAGCGAACTTGGTCAAACAAGTGGCAAATGGTGAAGTTGGCCAATTGCGATTAGGTTTTACAGGCACTTCAATGTTGAATCCTCTAATTCCTAAATGCGTTCGCTATTTTCAGCAGCAATATCCTAAAGTGAATTTAAAGCTTGAAGAAGCTAACACCTTGCTGCTCATAGACTTACTGCTTGAAGATCGTTTAGATGTCGCGATTATTCGGCCTCCACGTCATATTCCAGAGAGCTTAATCGTTCAAGAGTTATTGGCTGAACCTTTAATTGCAGCCTTGCCTTCAGAGTCTTTTAAACTAGACGAGTCATCAAAAGAAATTGATTTAGCTTCCCTGCGAGAGCTTGATTTTATTGTCTCTCCACCCTCAATTAGTGCAGGGCTTTTTGATGCGATTAGACAAGCTTGCCAAAACTGTGGCTTTGAACCTAGAATTGGACAAAATGCTCCTCAAATTGTGTCAATTTTATCGTTAGTGTCTGCAAACTTGGGGGTGTCTTTGGTTCCAGAGTCGACCAAACAATTGCAAATACAGGGTGTGGCTTATCGGTCGTTGCAAGCGCCAGTACCTACGGTAGGTTTAGCGCTTGCATATAAAAAACTTGCTCCTTCACAAATGGCAATTAACTTTGCCAGTGTGGTGCAAGTGGCTTGCCACCATGCAGAGCAATATAAATGAAATTAGCCAAATTATGATTTAGGCGCTCGATTCATTAAAAAGATGCCTGAAATAATGAAAATTGCGCCATATAAAAAAGATAAAGTCGGTTGCTCATGAATGAAGACCCAAGCCATGAGTGCCGCAAAAATTGGCTCAGAAAGCTCAGTCACTTGTACTTTTGCCGCACTCATGTAAGACAAAGCTTTGGTGGTACAGAAAAAGCCTAGAATGGTAGGCAAGACTGCTAAGCCAACCAAACCTAAAATAATGTCAGTGTTAAAGTTTATGCTATGAAAGTTGATTAAAAAGGGAACGGCAAGATAAACACTACCGAAAAGTAATAAGTACTTGGTTAGAAATAAACCACCATTTAATCTGAATTTTTTAATTAATACTGAAAATAAACCATATCCAATACCTGCAATAGAAGCATTGATAAGCATTAATAAACTATTTTCACCTTTCCATGAAATTACACTAATACCCGTTACAGCTAATAATGTTCCAATAATTGAATGAATATAAATACTTTCTTTTAAAACTAATCTGCCAAAAAATAAAGCTGAAATAGCGGCTGAAGCCATTAATACCACGACCACATTGGCCGCAGCACCGTGGTTGTAGGCAATGGTCTCGAAAAAGAATAGAGAGAAAATGCCTAAAAAAGCACATATCGCAATTTGAGTAAAAACACTGAGCTTGCTCGGAGTGTTACTAATGTATGCAATCTTTTGGCTAACAGGGACTTTAAATAAAAAAACACTTAAAAAGAAAAAGGCAATAATGGTTTTTAAAAAGGCAATATCTTGTGGGTTTAAACCACTATGCATGAGTAATTTACTAATCACACCAATAGAGGCATTGAGTGCAGCTGCACAGAGCGCAAATAGGGTTCCGATAATTAAATTATTCACTTTTATAATACTTCCATATATTTAGCCACAAGGATTCTACATTATTTTTTGTAATAATATAGCCCTGTTAAATTCCTTCTTTTCCATGAAGTGTAAGTTATTTAAATTTTGTTGGTGGTGAATATTAATTGGAATTAATTTTTTTGTTTAAACAATATTGTTGCTTAATTGTTAATTAAAATTATTGCTTTTATTTTTGATTAATAATACTTCTTTTAGTTAGAAAATCTAAAAAATAATATTTTGTTGACATTTTATAAAATATATTTAAACATAATATTTGCTTGTTTTAAGTTTAATTAATAATAATCTTAATTCTAGCTAAATAAGTATTTAATACTTGGATAATAATTTAAATATAACGGAGATAAAACGTGTTTTTTTCACAGGAAAGTCTGAAAAAATTAGAAAGTGCGGTTGATCATGCTATGCATAGTGAGTTTAAAAAAGATGAAATTATGCATAAATTTCATAATGAAGACTGGTTCGATGAAAAATATTATAAACGACATATTTTAGAGTGCGTTATTCGCATTCATATGAATAATGAGTTAGATGCAAATGCTGTACGCGTTGCTGCAATCAATAATATCTCTGCTGCAAAACAGCTTTCATATTATTTATATGATGAATTTGGACACGATGAAATGTTTGGTCAAGACTTGACTAAATATGGATATTCTTCAGATCAGATTATTTCAAAAAATGCATTTCCTGAAACATGGAAACTGATGGGGTATTTAAACTTTTGTGTAGAGAAATTTGGTGCATTGCCAGCAGTCGTCTGGGACTGGTTCCTCGAATATTATGGCGACAAATTTAATAATTTTATTACGCAAAAAGCGGGTGTCCATATGGGGAATCAGGCTGTATCGGGTGCAGCTTCGCATGTTGCATTTGATGAAGCTGAAGACCATAGCGGCATGATGACAGATATGCTTTCTTCTGTAATTAAAACACAAGAAGACTTTGATCTTGCAATTAAGCATATCAATAGCTTTGTTCCGATGGTAGGAGAGTATTTTCAGGCTGTGCGTGCTGAAACCCTTTCATAGCAATGGAATTAGAATATGCCAATGGTGAATGTTCGCATTAAAGAGCATATTTTCATTGCTGATTCTGAGCAGCCTCTTATCAATGCAGTGCCTGATAGCACAGTGATGAAAGGCTGTTTAAAAGGTGTGTGCCGAGTTTGTCGATGTAAACTAAAAGGTGGAGTCGTATATGAATCGGGAAACCAAGTTGCCATAGATAAAGAGTTCTTGCCTTGTATTAGCTATGCTCAGAGCGATGTCGAAATCGCACCATTGGTTAATAATTTTAGTGTGGCTCAATTAATAACTAGAAATTTTCTTTCTGAGAATATTGTTGAGCTCACATTTAAAATTAAAAGGACCTTCTTTAGTTCTAAAGCAATTGTAAATATCAAACACCCATCAGAATCTTTAATTCGAAGTTACTCTGTGGTTTCACTGGGTGTGAAAAATTATGATTTTTTTGTTTTGCACATAAAATTAAGACCAAATGGAATATTTTCTAACTTATTTCAAAAGCTAGCGATTGGTGACCAATTAGAATACAACCTGAATAATCATATAGAACCTGAATACGAGAAGGCCATATCTACGCTTAATATTGTAAGCGGTGGAAGTGGTATGGGCGCTGCACTTACTCGGGGATTGGATCTCATCCGAAAAAATCCTATTTCTAAAGTGAATATCTATGCGATTAATCGGTCAGTTTTAAGTCATTACCATCAACATTGCGTCAATGTTTTTCGAGAGCAGGTTGAAGCTGAGGTCAATATTATAAATATCCCGTTTTGTACGTGGACGAATAATGGATTTGATTTTTCAAATTATTTGGACTCTCACGAGTTAACTGTGGGTGTCGGTTCTACCCCAATAATTAATAAAATTTTAAATCAGCCTCTGTGTGAGTTGGAAAGTTTTGGTCCCTAACGGAGACTGTAACAATGACTGTAGTAGTTATAGAACCTATTTCTTCTGGCGTCACTTATTTAAATGCCGCTCAAGAATTAGGTATAGATTTATATGTTTTTTCTACTGACGAAGGAGAGTGCAGCATTGATGGAACAATGCGACAAAAAGCAAAAGAGATAATAAAAATAGATACCAGTGATTTTCATAGCCAACTCTCTAAAATTAATGAGTTAAAGACAGTAAGAGCGATATTACCGGGGGTTGAATATGCTGTACCTATGGCAGCACAGCTAGGCAATTCATTTGCCAAAAACTCTCTTGAATATACGACAGCTCAAACGGTTAGAAATAAATTCAAATTTCGTGACAAGCTAACCAAGTCAGGCTTGAGCGATATTAAATATGCCTTGATTTCACAGGGTAAAGAGATTCGCTTACCTCAAGGTTTTAAGTTTCCTGCTGTAGTGAAGCCAGTTGATATGGCGGGCAGTATGTCTGTTAAAAAAGTCTCTGATCTTGATGAATTATTAAGAACAGTTGAAGCGATCTGGAAATCTAAACCGAATGATATTGGCTTCTATGCAAGTGGTGATTTAATTGTTGAAGAATATATTGTTGGGAAGGAATACAGTGTTGAAGGAATTGTCCATACAGATGGAAAAATAACCTTCGCTTCACTGACAGAGAAGCTATTAGGTCCTGAACCTTACTTTGTCGAAATTGGGCATATTGTGGGTAATCAATATGAGGGTCAATTTTCTGAACACGTTTTTGATTATGCCGCAAAAGTCATTCAAACCTTAGAATTAAACATCGGACCTTTTCACCTAGAACTGAGAGTAACACCTCAGGGGAAAGCGATCGCAATTGAGTTAGCTGCACGTTTACCGGGTGACAATATTGTTGAGTTAATTAAACTGGCGACTAATTTTGACCTCGCACAAGCTGTACTGAGCGAATACCTCGACCTGCCATATTCACCTTCAATAGAGAAAAATATGGTCTCTGCAATTGCCTTTATTCCGCAAGGAAACCACCGCCTTTTTAAAGGTTTTAGTGGGCTAGAGCAACTGTTAGAAGCGCCTGAATGTGTACACCATCACTTTTACTACGAAGCAGATGATGAACTCGCTTGTAACCATGATTGGACCTCACGATTAGGCTACATCATCCTCCGTTCTGAAAGTGAAGATAAGATCCGTAGTTTAGTCACACATATACATGAGCAGGTGAAAGTCATATGAAACATGTATTAATCATCAATAGATATGACGATGAATTGTCTGACTTTAATAAATATATAGATCACGATGCTGTCCATGTATCTTATATTTCATTAACAGAAACGATGCGCTATATCACTTCTTCAAACTGTTACTGCATAGCTGGTTTAGAACAGTTAAATGAAGAAGAGGTTCTCGATCAGGCTAAAAAAATCTATAAGAAAAAACCTATAGATTACGTTATTGCCATCTCAGAATATGACCTCGATGCTGCGGCTCGCATTCGAACTGAATTGAATATTGTGGGCGCAACGGTTGAAGACAATTTGTTGTGCCGTAACAAGAAAAAAATGAAGGATGCTTTAGCTCATTCTACTGTCCGTTACCCTAAATATGCAGAAGTGTCTTCACACCAAGACATTGAAAAGTTTCTGCAAGAAAGTGGCTCAGCGATTATTTTAAAACCTCAAGTGGGCGCTGCTTCTGAAGGCGTAATAAAAATCAGTGAATTGGCTGATATACCACGATTGTCTTCCTATTCGGGCTACGAAGTAGAAGAGTTTGTTGAAGGAGATATCTATCACGTCGATGCGATTATTTCTGACAATAAAATGCCTTACTTTAAAGTCTCAAAATATATTAATACCTGTTTAGACTTCAGAAATGGTGCGCCATTAGGCTCAGTCACGATTGATAATTCTGAGTTTATTCAAAAAGTAGAAAGATTTACTTTAGACGTATGTAAATTCTTAAAATTAAAAGATCAGGCGATTCATCTCGAATTTATTGAGTCTAAAGGTGAGCTGGTGTTTTTAGAGGTTGGCGGGCGAGTCGGTGGAGGGGAAATTCCGTTCATTACATTACGTAATGAGTCAGTCGATTTATATGAAATGTGGATTAAGGCGGCAATGAATATTCCGCTAGAGCCAGTGAATACGAAAATTACTGGTTTTCTGATGATGCCGAATCCGTATAGTTCTGGCTTTTTATTTAATGGCATTAAAGAATTAGAGAATGAAACGATTACTTATCAGTTAATCCAAGAAAGTGGTGACCATAACAATTTTAGTTATGAAAATATTCCTGCAAAAATTCATTTTATGGGAGAGAGTCAAATACAGGTCGAAGATGCGATTAAAAATAGTATGAAAATTTTGCAAAGCGCAATTTGTCAAAATCATCATTCTAGTTTGAGTCTAAGTGAGTCTTCTTAGTTGAGATTTGGCTAAACTCTAAAAATCAAAAGGCTTGGACTTAAACGTTCAGGCCTTTTTATATGGCGTGATGAAAGAACCTAAGCTAACCAGCATTGTAATGGACTTTTGTTGCAGAGAATTGTGATTTGTTGAACTAGCTCATATTATATAATTAGTTAATTATTAAAGAATTTTAAAAATGATTAAATCTATTATTTCAGGTTGCGCGGTTCTGACACTTTCGGCTTTGTCGGTTACTCATGCAGAATTTTCTTTTGCACAAGAGCTACAGCAAAGCTGTAATAAAGTGAAGCAATACGCGAGCTTAGGTAAGAAAAACTACGACCAAAAACAATATAAAAAAGCCCTAGAAAATTTCCAGAATCAAGCCTCTTGGACTGCGTTTTGTAAAGCCAATGCAGATGAAACTACAGTTAAATTTACCGATCGAGATATTGAAGTTGCCAATAACAACGTGGGTTTAGCCTACGCCAAACTGGGTCAGCCACTTTGGGCAAGATCGTGGTTTATGCTCGATGAAAAATCAAAATCGAGCCAATTTAACCTTAAGCAATTACCTGCACCTAAAGCATCAAATGACTTGTCTGGTGAATATGTGCGTTACTCAGGTTTTGGTGAGTGGGACCACATCACGGTAAGCCGTGAGAAGGGGCAATATGCAATCAGCTATGCTGGTTTATATATGGGACTTAGAAGCTTAATTTACGGCCCGAACATGGGTGAGTTTGGCACCACAATGCCGAGCAATAAAAAGCAAATCGTCTATAAAGATCAAGACTGCCGCATTCAGCTTGATTTTAAAACCAATGCCAAATTAGGAAATTATATTCAGGTCAAACAAAACGAGGGCAACTCGGGTTGTGGCTTTGGACATAATGTGTATGCAGATGGAACTTATTTAAAAGTTGAGTCTGGAAAATAGTAAATTCCTTACTATTCTTTTCTAAGATTTAAAAAAGGAAACTTGAATGTTAAGTTCGGCAAATATTGGCCATGGTATTATGATGGGCATTTGTAATGCTTGCTAGTATCTTGATAATTATAATTGCAGTAATTGTTGGGCTATACGGTAAAAAACGTAAAAACAAGTCTGAGACAGAAAATATAACTTTTATCATTCTATTATGTATTGGTGTAGTTGGCCTGATTTATGGTTATGTTGGATAGTAGTAATTGAATGATGAGATATAGTAGATAAGAGAGAAAACATGGGTATTGAATACTTTATTTTTTCAATGGATGATTCTGCAACTAAAGAGGAAATATTAGATATTTTTAGTCCTTATTGGACAGAAATAGATGACAATTATTACTTTTTAGATTATGGCGTGGAGTTATATGAAGGCCGGATGGCAGGTGTACACTGTCATTTTTCCATAACTTTCGGTAAGGATAACTCGAGTGTAGAAGGCTTAACTATTTTTAGGCCATGCGGATCAGAAAAAATGGAGAGAGCAGTTTTTAAACTCATTAGTGATTTCCCCATGTTTGTTACCTATCCGAGTGATCCATTGGTTGTAGTAACCGCAAGTCAAGAATGTGTTGAATTACTAAGAGAAAAGTATCCTGATTTCCTAGCAAATGATGTAACAGTGGTCTCTTCTTATGAGGAATATATAAAAACTTGAGAATCCTACTTGCTTGTTCTCTAAGACAGAGCTGAATTAAAACTAACTAATAACTTGATTAAAAAAAGAAGTTTATTGATTTTTAAAGGAAATTAAATGATGAATATATTTGCACGGTTGCTATTACTTTCTACGATTGCGATTTCTTCTCAAATTTATGCAGAACCAACCAGCACATGCAAAGAGGTGAAATTTCAGCAATCCGATCAAGCTTGGAGTGGACACTATTATTTAAATGGTGTGATGGAAGTTGGTTCGGAACTTTTACTTCAGCCAGACGGTAAGTTTAAATGGATGTTAGCTTATGGCGCTTTAGACCAATATGCCGAAGGGACATGGTGGAAAAATGGCAACTGTATTGGTTTAAAACCTGACTCTAAATTCAAAAAGAATTTAAGTATATTTCCTGAAAGCCTGACGATTTCTGAAAAATCGTTAGACGTAACTTGGAACGATGGACGCCAGCAGGGCAGTTATAGCAAAGACTAAATAAAAAAGTCCGATACTAAGTCGGACTTTTTTTACAGCTCATATTTTAATGATTTACCGCAGCAAGTTGCTCAGCGTTATAGCGTGCGCCCATGTTTGGGTATCTCTCAATAATTGCGTCGATTTCTGCCAAATCTGCTGTTGTTAAATCAAGGTCTACAGCGCCAGCATTTTCCACAAGTCGCTCGATTTTACGCGTACCCGGAATTGGAATAATGTCTTCACCTTGTGCCAAAATCCAAGCCAAAGCCAGTTGAGCCGCTGTCGCGTTTTTGCTTTGGGCAAATTCACTAAATGCTTGCGCCAAACTTTGGTTATTTTTCCAGTTATCGCCTTGATAACGTGGTAACTGGCGACGGAAATCGTTTTCTTCTAGGTTGCCCACATCGAGTGTATTGGTGATTAAACCACGTGATAGCGGTGAATACGGCACAAGGCTAATGCCTAACTCGCGAATGGTTTGCAAATGGGTTTGCTCAAACTCACGGGTGAGGAGCGAATATTCATGTTGAACCGCTGCAATCGGGTGAATCGCATGTGCTTTACGAATGGTTTCAGCCGACGCTTCACTGAGTCCTAAATAGCGAACTTTACCTTGTTGGACCAAGTCAGCCATTGCGCCAATCGTGTCTTCAACTGGAATATTCGGGTCAATGCGGTGGGCATAATACAGATCAATTACGTCTGTATTTAGGCGTTTTAAACTGTTTTCGACCGCAACTTTAATCCACTCTGGAGAACCGTCGATATAAGACTCTAAAGAGTTTTGTGGGTTAAGGTTATCTTCTTTATAGCGAAAGCCAAATTTGGTCGCCAAGAATACTTTGTCGCGGTGTTTTTCTAAAACTTTTGAGAGCAATACTTCGTTTGCGCCGTTGCCGTACATGTCGGCGGTGTCCCAAAAGTTAATGCCTAGGTCTAAGGCTTTTTCTAGAGTTGCAATGCTTTGTGTGTCGTCTGAGGCACCATAGGCAAAGCTCATTCCCATGCAACCTAAACCAAGTGCTGATACTTTTTCGCCTGTTTGTCCTAAAGTTCTATATTTCATTTTTCACACTCTTTTTTGCAAATCACTTGAGTAGAAAAACTATAAAATGCTTTGGCTCAAACTGACGTATAACATTCAAACCAATAATTATAAAATTCAAACAATATGTTTTTAGGCCACACAGTCCTCGCGGAACTTTTTAGGCGAAAAACCCGTATTTTTCTTAAAGAAATTGGTGAAATACGCTGAATATTCAAAGCCTAAGCTATAGGCAATTTCGGAAATATTCCAACTGGTGTGTTGTAACAGTGCTTTGGCTTCTTGCGTAATGCGTGAACTAATATGCTCAGACGTGGTTTTGCCTGTGGCTTCTTTTACGGCTCGGTTTAAATGGTTTACATGCACTGACAGACCATAGGCATAGTCATTTGCTGTTTTGAGTTTAAGCTGAAAATGGGGCGAGTCGATTGGGAACTGGCGCTCTAATAATTCAAAGAATAAATGGCAAATCCGAACCGCAGCATTGCTATGTTTTTCAAACTGTTGGGTCGGTTGCATTTTCATGGCTTCATGCACAATCAGGTGCAAATAGTTTCTTAAAACGTTGTATTTATGAATGTAGTCTGAATTTATTTCTGCCATCATCTTTTTGAAAATAAATGAAATTTCATCAACTTTTTGATCATTTAAAAAATACAATGGGTCGCCGTCGACTTTAAACAGCGGGGAGTCTTTTAAAAAGCTTTGTCTTGATTCGTGGTTTACAAATTCTTCGGTAAATAGACAAAACCAGCCTGCCTGTTCGGGCGAATTAATTTCCCAAGCGTAGGGAACCATCGGGTTTGAAAACAGTAAAGCAGGGCGGTCTACTCGTATCCAGCGGTTGGCGTAGTGGAGGTCGCCTGTGCCTAAAACCAGTGAAATTTTATAATAATCGCGGCGGCTGTAAGGCGTCAGAAAAGAGCAGGCATCACGTTGGAACACATTAAAATGTCCAAACGAAGTCGATGGAACCGAGTAATCGCTATCTCTGGTTAAAGAAAAGCGGCGATAAAAATCATGTATGGTTTCCATGTCTTTGCCTGCATGCGTTATCAATTTATTTAAAGTTATAAAATTCAAACTTTATTTACTGTAGCTTTTATTTATAGCGTGATCAATCGATTCATTTAAGCAGTTTTGAAAATGAATGATTTTTTATAAATACTCTGGGTAACCAATGTAAGAAGACTCTACGCATTCGAAGCCCATTTGGCGGTAAAGTGTAACGGCTGGAGTATTATCAACATCGACAATTAAGTGGGCAATCCGTCCAGTTGCAACGATTCGATTGACCGTGAATTGTAAGACGCGCTCGGCAAAACCTTTTCGACGATAAGCAGGGAAGGTATATGTGCCACCAATAGAAACCAGACGATCAGTTTCTATGCCTAAACGCACAATTGAAATGATTTGGTCGTCTGCTTCAAGCACAATAATTTTTTGTTGTTGAATTAGAGATTCCCAATCCGGTGTTTCATTTGCTGACCGCTCTTTATTGTATTGATGTTGATATTCGTTAAGACGGGAAATGTCCGAGCGTTCCGCCAAGCGGCCTTGAGCTTCAGAAAATTGGCGTGAGCAAATCATGATCCATTGATCATACTCTCGTAAAATACGTCCTTTTTGTTTGATCTCGGCATGTAATAAGTCTCGCCCGATTGCGTTCGTTACAATCCGATGCGGTTGAAGCTCTAAAATTGATGTACAGAGTGATGCCCCAGATGAAGATGTCTTTGATGGAACCCAGAAGCAGGTGCCCCCAGTAACGATGACCGCGACTCCTAAAAGTTGCTTGGAGTTCTGCGGGTGATATAACCGTAAGAGTTGCCACTCGGTATTGGTAACTCGTGTTTGATTAAGAAAAGCCATTGCCCCAATAGAATAATGGAATCGTTCATCAAGCCATTGAAAGATAAGTTGATATTCTTCTGAACTGGTGGAAGGTCCTTTTATTATCATTATTAATTACCCATTCAAATGATGAACTCAATCATAATTCACTATCCTACATTTTTATTATTACCATGATATCGTTAAATTTAAGTTGAATGACTGTTTAGCTTAAATATCTAATTGAATGAAAACAAAAATTATTTAACCAATTTCTATTCAACCTTACATTGACACTCAAAAACACGCGGATTATCCTTTGCCTGCTGGCCACATTGCCAGTCGGTTTTAGCAGACCGTTTTACATACAGCACATCAGATTTGCTCCTTCTGAGGGGGAGATCTGTGTGTGAAACCACCGTCCCCCTCACGTTGCGGTAGGGCGGAAGGGGGACACCCTCGGGTGTGCTGGTTCTGTATGTCCAGTCTGCTAACCCCTTTTCGTCCTGCCACCATTATTTAGCAGTAATTGTGGTAGAGCTTCTAATACATACAGGAGTTCGCTATGCGTACTATTTCATCTCTCCCATTGGCAACCTTTGCCAAAATCTTTACGTCTATATCGCACTGGTCTTTAAAACGGTTTAACCGACTCTAGGTTTTAAGCCATAGGTCATTACGACTAAAAAATCATAGCAACAATAAAACCCGAGATAGGCGAACACACCATTTTTGTGTCGTTTTCGCATGCCTGTTTTTAGCGCTCAATTTAGGAGCGACGGCATTTTTATCTCTTTTACATACAACAAAAAATTATTTTAAACGGTATAAAAATGCCAAATTTAGAAGCTTCATTTAGAGCATTAAGCGTGCTCCACGCAGCAAAAGATTTATTTAATCAAAATGGGTTTTACATCGGGATCGATCGAATTATTGAGGAAGCTAAAATCCCTAAAGCCACTTTTTATAACTACTTTCACTCAAAAGAAAGGCTCATTCAGATGAGCTTAACTTTTCAAATAGATGCATTAAAACATGAGGTGTTTTCAATTATTCATTCGTACCGAGAACTCATGGCATTCGATAAACTCAAGAAAATTTACCTCTTACATGCAAATTTAGATGGCTTTTATCGGTTGCCATTTAAAGCGATTTTTGAAATTGAAAAGATCTATCCAGCAGCATATAAACTCGTCATTGACTACCGAAACTGGTTCATTAAAGAAATTCATAAATTCCTTTTAACTGTAAAAGCGACTGTTACAGTTGCAGATGCACACATGTTTTTGTTTGTGATTGATGGCGCGATGGTTCAGCTTTTGGGTACCAATAACACCGATGAAAGGGATGTATTACTCGACTATTTTATAAGTCGGGTTTGATGGGGGAAGGCCCGACGGGAGTTGGGCTTTTTTGAAGTCTTTTAACAAGCTTGAAAATTGATAATTAATACTTGTATTTTATTTTAAGCTTGTGTAAAAATTGTTTTATCTATTTTTTAGAGAACATAAGCTTGAGAAAAATTTCAGAAATTTTAAAATCTAAAGAACAACGTTGGATATTAATTATTGCTGTAATAACGGGTATTGCATTGTCTATTGCTTTGCCAACAGGATATATTAAGGTTATTGAGGTTGTATTTAATTTTCTTGTTAATATAACACCCTTTGAACTTTTATCTTTTATTCCATTAACCATATTGCTTGTAAGTGTTATATTTGAATTTAAATTAAATTTAATTTTAATTAATTTGTGTTCTTATTTATCAAAGAAAATAGTTATTTCATTGAATTCTATGGTTGGGTTTTGCCTAGCTTTATTTCTGGTAAATTTAGGTTTTAATCATATCCAAGATGCTTTGTTTTTTGGAATTGTAGGATTTACTACTTACCTAGTTGCAGTTGCTACACACTGGATTGTATTAGATTTAGAATCACAATCTAATAGTTTAATTTCTTAATTTAAAGGGTATAAGAGTTTAATTTAATATTGGACTCTTATTTAATATTTATTTTGTAATTAAATTATTTAAGCTATATCTTCGTTTAATTAACTCTATTTTAATTATATTAATTTTAGAGAAACATAGATAATTTTAGTTGTTTCTATTTTATTTTTTCAAGAAATCATATTAATTGTCCTAATAAATTACTTGTGCATCTTATAAGGCTAAAGTGTTTTATGGTTTTTATTTGGAGGTTTGTTTTTATACTATATATTTAATATAAAATATATTTTAAATATATAAGCAAATTAAAAATAATAATAAATAATTTTTCTAATTTAAGAGTAAGTGTTTATTTTAAGCTATTCTGTGAAGAATTTTTTTCTTAATTGTAGCTATATCTTCAATTGATGGAACAATATCATTTGCTGCACTCATCAATCTGTCTATATCTTTTTCGGGCATGCCTTTTCTTTCAGATAGAACGACCATTGAATCGAAATTATCTGTATGAATTGTTAAGTGTTGAAGCACAATAGTAGCAAGTTTTAGCTGGCTTGGGTTTCCGGCCCCCATAATATATAAAGGTTTAGAAGCTTCTATGTAAAAATCTACAGGATAGTTTTCACCTTGAGGAATATTAGGAACTACATAATCCTCATATATACTTATTCCTTGTGGTACAGAGCTATAAATTGCAGCTTTTAGGTCTTCATAGAATGTCGAAGCTGTTCTATGTTGAGTCCACAGCCCTAAATCACTCAGACGTGATAATCCTTTTGTAAAATCAAATAATTCATAAACAAGATTATCAGCACTTACTTCTTTATATAGTTCACCATCATCTTCTTCTAGACCAGCTTCAGAAAGAATTAAATCAAATAATCTCCCACGATTTCCCTTAAGCATAGAATCGATGTCATGTTCATAACTTAAGCGCATAAGAGTGCTAGCTCCATCAGATAAACGGAAACCTGCTGGTATATCTTTTATATAAATTGAAAAACCATCGCCATCTCTATCTTTCATAGGTAGAGATACAATAGTTCCTGCTTTTGTTTCTTTCAGTCGAACTGAATGGCAAAAAGAAGAGCACAGTAGGTCTTTAAGTTTTTCATTGTTAATCAAAACTAAAACCCTCCTGTGTTATAAAATCACTTAAAGTTAATTGGTGAATATTAGATTTATCAATCAAGCATTTAATAGCGCTACTAAGATCACTATACTCATTACTTCGGGTTGCATAATGATCAATTTTGTAACCCGAATTTGCATATCGCTCAGTCGCTATATGGATGTGACATTCATAATCTATAAGTTCTCTTTCAAGAACATTCGTATGTTGATGAGCTGAACCATTATATCTTAAAAGAGTTAAATCATCTTTTCCCGAACGAACTAATTTAAGGCCACATGAAAAGTTGTCTGGATCAATTTCATTCTGGCGAGCATATAAAATGAAATAACCATCCCCTATTTCATTTGCATGTAAAACACAATCACAGCGCTTTGATTTCTTTTGGGTTTTCCATTTTAGCGTACCTCCAGCATATATCTTTTCCATAACAATTAGATGCTGTATTTCTATATCATTCATTTTTTTTCCCTTTATATTATTTTATTAAGTATCAACTTAAGAGCTGAATTCATAATTTTATAAAAATTATCTATAAAATACTTAAATGTAATTGTTTATGGAATAGCTAGGCTCTCTTTTCGAATGCTAATATCCTAATTTCTACTGCTCACTCAAAACCAACTGTTTAATCTTAACTGCCTTCTCAAAGTGATCTAGCTTATGCAACATAATCCACCAATGGGCAGCTTCCATAAGTAACTCAGGGTTATCATTCTTATTTTTAAAAAAAGCATAAAAAGATAGGCCGACATTGTCTCCCTTCTTTTCAATTTTCTCGTCGCATCCCTTAATAAAAATTTCTCTTAATTCATTTCTCATATTTAGTATCACTTCAAGTCTATAAAACTAAGACGGCTTATTGTGCTCGCCCCAAGCACACATCATATCTAACAAAGGAATTAAAGACTGTCCTCTTTCTGAAAGACGATATTCGACTTTTGGCGGAATTTGAGGATATTCCTTGCGATGAATTAGTCCATCTCTTTCTAATTCTTTGAGTGTATTGCTAAGTGTTCTAAACGAAATATTGCCAATGCAGCGTTGCATCTCATTAAAACGCATGACGGTTTTTCCATAAAGCCAATACATAATAATCATCTTATATTTGCCATTAATCAAAGAAAGGGTGTAGCCAAAACCCGTATCTTCTAATGGCGTATACGTTGGAATGCAGTCATCCATTTTTAAAATCCATACTATCTTTTAGTATAGTATATAACACAAATTACCGTACTTATATTTAGGAAAGCACACTTCTATAATCGATTTATCTACTTTTCGATAAGAGTGTTTTCATAATGAAAAAGACATTAGTCATTGTTACGCATCCTCACATAGACCAGTCTGTTGTAAATAAAAGATGGATTGAGGAACTAGAAAAACATCCCGATCAATTTACGATTCACCAAATTTATCAAGCCTACCCAGACGGGGTGATTGATGTTGCCAAAGAGCAAGCACTTGTAGAAGAACACGAAAATTTAGTATTTCAATTTCCAGTGTATTGGTTTAACTGTCCGCCGCTTTTGAAACAATGGTTAGATGAAGTTTTGGCGTATGGATGGGCTTACGGTTCAGAAGGTGACAAGCTCAAAAATAAAAAGTTTATGCTAGCTTTATCTGCTGGTGGGCAAGAACAAGTTTATTCAGAAAGTGGAGAGTATCAAATTTCTTTGGAGAAGATTTTTACCCCATTTGAACTAACAGCTTTATATGTTGGGGCAGTCTATCAACCGCTTCATGCATTTTATGGTTTAGACACAAACCCTTCAGAAGACGACGTTATTCCGACTCACCAAGACATAGACAATAATGCGATTCAGTATGTTCAGAAGTTGTTAGCGTTGTCTGAGTAAGTTTAAAGATGGGAAAGGCCTAAACGTGAGGGTTTGGGTCTTTAATATTGAATATTTTTTAAAGATTTGGGTCAGGGTTTTTAAGTTAAATATACGATTTATTTATGATATAAATATCAGCTAAATATAGATTTAATTTAAAAACTTATGACTATTCTTAGTATTAAAGAAAAAGAAAACTCCCTTATAACTGATGATGCTCATGAATTAATATGCTTCGCAACAATCAGTGAAATAAACTCATGGAATGATGTTGTTAACTTATATTCAGAAATTAAGCAGAAGTATTTACCTAAAAAAGTATTATTACTTTTAGAAGATATTGGACAATGCCAATACACTTCCATGCATGCTTCAATGGGAGATGGGCTTTATTTCGATACTTCAGAACTCGTTGAAGATGACAGTGAAGCAAGTTGGGATAATACTCGACCTTTAGAACTTCAACATCATATTGAACAATTATTAAAGCCAGAAAATTATATAGACTTTAATAACTTGCCTAAAAAAATTAGTTATTGTGATGAAGATCAATCGACTCTGCTACAGATTAATGCTGAACCCGAAAAAATTTTAGATGACGTTATTCAAGTAAAGTTAGTAAACAGTAAAAATGAAACTCAAAAATTTGCAGCATGCCTCAATGGATACTTTACTTGTGATTTGAATCCTTTTGAGTCTTTTAGCTTAATTCAGCATTTAGATCAGAACTATGGCTTAGACTATGTTGGCTTAGGTGCAAGCTTATTATACTTTATTAAAACACCAGAATTTGATGCAAATAAAACAACTCAATTGATTAATGAGTTGAGCAACTTTTATCAATTCAATCAAGAGACTCATACCCAATTAGAACAGCATTTATCTAATCATGAATATCTTATTTTGCCTTATGTAGAGTCATTAGAAGTGTTCATTTTAGATTAAGGTTGTTTAGAGAAGTCTAAATTTTATTTCAAATAAAAAAGACCTAAATCAAAACGATTTGGGTCTTTCTATCACTTAATTTTGATCTGACTAATTTTTAACATGGCATTTTAAAAATTAGAAAGGAAGCCAAATGCTAAAGTCTAGAATCTTTATAACTATCGGACTGCTTCTTGCTGGACTATGTTTATTTGCAGCCTTTAAATCATACGAGAAAAAGGCTAACGTTGAAAAAGAACAAGCGAGTCGAACAGCTATTTCCTTTTTAAATTCACTTTCTAATGGAGATTCAGCCACAGCTTTTAAGTATGTTTGGTCAGGTGAGGAATTAAACATTCGAAGTGCTGAAACAGCTCAGTACTATAAAGACTCAAAAGTTCTAGAAGTGCTAAAAGTTCGTTACGATTCAGCAAAAAATAGACCTGATTACTATCAACAATTTTATAAAATTATTTCAGTCCAAATAAGTATAAAAACAGTACATGCAGATATTGCTGGTAACCCCGCGGGTACCTATATTTTGTTTATAAATCTTGTGCAAATAGATCCTAAATCTAATTGGCTCGTTACTGAGTTAGGCAGTGGACCTTAAGAAATAATATTTTTAAATTGTTTGCAAAAATCAAATTTGTCTATAAGTTGAAAATACAATAATACGTCTTTGGAAAAAATTATGAATATCGTGCCTTTTCCATTTCAAATTACAAATTGGGAAGAAATTGAAGTCACTGAATATAGCGGTGAAACTGGAAAAGCTTATTGGAAAACCCAATTTTTTGGTGAAGAAGGAAATAAAATAAGGGTAAGACTTGTCGAGTACTCGGCTAATTATTTAGCAGACCATTGGTGTGAAAAAGGACATATCTTATTTTGCCTAGAAGGTGAGTTAGAAAGTCGATTGAAGGATGGGCGAACATTCACTTTAACTTCAGGAATGAGTTATCAGGTAGGGGATAATTCAGAACCACATCAGTCTTTTAGCCTGAATGGTGCGAAGTTACTTATAGTTGATTAGAGTGATTTTTTCTAGGCTAAATAAAAAAGACCTAAATCAAAACGATGTAGGTCTTTTTTCAATTCTGGCGGTGAGAGAGGGATTCGAACCCTCGATACGCGCAAACGTATACACACTTTCCAGGCGTGCTCCTTAAGCCACTCGGACACCTCACCAAGGCGTGGGATAGTAACTAAAAAAACGAGTTCTGCCAAGATTTAAGATGAGCTTTACAGAAAAAAAATAATAGAGGTGATAAGATTGCGATAAAAATCATGTTGGTTTAATTACACAATGCAAAATACGGCCAAAAAAGCAACCTTGCCTGCCACGGCTTTGGCAGCTCTTGGGGTGGTCTTTGGAGATATTGGAACAAGTCCACTCTACGCCTTAAAAGAGTCCTTCCATGCAGCGCATGGGTTGGGAATTAAGCCTGAAAACGTATTAGGAATTTTATCTATTATTTTTTGGTGCTTAATGCTGATCATCAGTATTAAGTATGTCGCCATCGTCATGCGTGCAGACAACAATGGCGAAGGCGGAATCATGGCCTTACTCGCACTGAACTTACGTAAAGCCAAAATTGCCGATAACAAAAAAATCTACATGATTGCCATTGGTTTTATTGGTGCATCGCTATTTTTTGGTGATGGCATTATTACCCCAGCCATTTCGGTACTCTCGGCAGTCGAAGGCTTGTCGATTGCAACCGATGTGTTTGACCCGTTCATCATGCCAATTGCGATTACTATTATCATCGCGTTGTTTTTGGTACAAAAACACGGTACGGCCTTTGTCGGTAAGTTTTTTGGCCCGATTACGATGGTGTGGTTTTTATCTTTAGGATTATTAGGTCTTCACAGTGTCATTCAAACACCTGTGGTTTTAGGCATGTTTAGTCCACATTGGGCGATTCAGTTTATCTATCACAATCCAGTCATGACCTTTTTCGTGATGGGTGCTGTGGTATTAACAGTCACTGGTGGTGAAGCACTTTATGCCGATATGGGACATTTCGGACCAATTCCGATTCGTCTTGCATGGTTCATTGTGGTGTTGCCATGTCTGGTTTTAAACTACGCAGGACAGGGTGCATTATTGCTCAGAGACCCAGCGGCGATTCAAAACCCGTTCTATTTATTGGTGCCGGAGTGGGCACTTTACCCAATGATTATTATGGCGACCATGGCAACCGTAATTGCCTCTCAAGCCGTAATTTCTGGGGTGTTTTCACTGGCGCGTCAAGCGATTCAATTGGGCTATTTACCGCGTTTAAGTATTAAACATACCTCTGAGTCTGAAGAAGGCCAGATTTATGTTCCTTTCTTAAACTGGTTACTTTTAATCGCAATTATTATCTTAATTTTGATTTTCAAAAGCAGCTCAAACTTGGCAAGTGCTTATGGTCTCGCTGTAACCTTGACGATGCTATGTGATACGATTTTGGTTGCTGTGTTTATCTATTCGGCTTGGAAGTGGAGTCTGCCAAAAGTGCTACTCCTGATTATTCCATTCTTTGTTTTAGAGTCGGTATTAGTTGGCGCAACTTCACTTAAAATCTTGTCGGGTGGTTGGGTTCCATTATTGATTGGTGCGATTGCAGTGACCATCTTAATGACATGGAAACGTGGTCGTGAGCTCACTTTTGCCAAGCTCGAACACGATACGTTATCACTCGATTTGTTTGTGAAAAGTATTGGTAATAGCGTGCACTGGGTTCCGGGTGATGCAGTCTTTATGACGGGTACGCCAAACGTGGTGCCACATGCCATGCTGCATAACATCAAGCACAACAAAGTGCTTCATCAGCGCAATATCTTGGTCACTGTGGTGATTGAAGATGTACCTTATGTTGAACCTGAAGAGCGTATTTCAACAGAAACCTTAGCTGAACATTTCTTCCGTATTAAGATTTTCTACGGCTTTAAAGATGAAATGAATGTACCAAAAGCTCTCATGCAAGCCTATGAACAGCTAGGTCTTGAATATGACTTAATGCATATTAGCTTCTTTATTTCTAGAGACCGTATTGTTCATTCGGTGGGTGATGGTATGTCTCCATGGAGAGAGAAACTGTTTATCTCTATGCAGCGCAATACCAGTCCAGTGAGTGACTTCTACCAAATCCCAACCAACCGTGTGGTTGAGTTAGGTAGTCAAATCGAAATATAAAATATTGATGCATAAAAAAACCAAGACATATGTCTTGGTTTTTTTATGCTCTGATTATTGAGCTTGAACAGGTGCATCTGCTGGCATATGACCATCATGTGCCATTGGGTCTGCCGACTGAGTTGGATCTGCCGCAGGTGGTACAGCATTCGGATCTTGTGGCGCTGGAGACGCTTGGTTTGGTGCAGGAGGGATTGCATCAGTTGGCGCTGCTGGTGGTGCCATTTCACCGCCTGCTGGAGGAGCTGGTGGAACATCTGCCGGAATAGGAGCACCAGTAGGAGCAGCATTTGTTGGTGCAGCAGAAACTTGCTGTACTTGTCCGCTATTAACTAAATCACTAATAGAACCAGGCTGGCCATTTACCGTTGTAGTAACTTTCACTTTAGACAAACTCTCTAAAGTTTCTCCTGGCTGGACTGCTGGTTCAGCCAAAGCGGCCATACTACACAATCCCGTGATTACGCCAATACCAATAATCTTTGAATGGATCATTCAATGGACTCCGTTTATATTTTTATCCAAATTTGTGGAGCTAACCATGTCATAAGCAATCAGTGCTTTTCAACGAAAGATACGCAATTGACGTAATTCAATAGCCAAAGCCTCTCAGAATCCCAACAAATTGTTACGTATAGCAGAGTAGAGTTACAAAAAATATGACCATGTTTTAACCATTTGAAAGATAAGAGATATACTTAAAAAAGCAGGATTGTTAAGCTGCGGGTGGACAGTGGTATTGATATAAACATGGCAACTAAAAAACGTAGTAAGGGTACAAACCAATTTTCGATAAGTGGACATTTCGGCAAGATTATTCTTGCTTGTATTGCGGCTGGAAGCTTTGCAATTGCTTTTGGTAGTGAAAAGATTTCACAGTGGTTTTCGCCTTTAAGTACTAACTCGACTTGTTTAAATCAGTTCTATCGTGAAGTTCCTCCTGCTTTAAATAAAGAAAGTTTAAAAAAAGACAGTTATCCGCTGTGCTTTAACGGCTTTAACGTTTTGTATTCAGGCATCTCTAAAACGCCGTTATGGTCGGCTGAGCATTTAAATGCAGAACGTTTGAGTGTCAAAATTAAGCGTGAAGATAACTTTCATGAAGAAACTCGTGTTGATCAAAAGCATCGGGCACTGTTAAGCGACTATCGTGGTTCAGGCTATGACCGTGGGCATATGGCACCGAATGGCGATATGCCAAATAAGAGCTCACAGTCCGATAGCTTTTCGTTAAGTAATATGGTGCCGCAAGCGCCTAAAAATAACCAAGAAGTCTGGCGTAAACTTGAAGAAGCCACACGTGCTATTGCGACCAAGCAAAAACAAGATGTATATGTTGTTACCGGCCCTGTTTTTGAAGGTAAACGCCTTAAAACCATTGGGCAAGGTGTAATTGTTCCAACCGCAGTTTATAAAGCGGTATATATGCCAAAAACTGGCGCTATTGGGGCTTACTACGCACCCAACAATAACTCTCTACAAGTGAAAGTGGTGAGTGTTTGCTACCTTGAAGAACGCTTAGGCGTTAACCTGTTTCCACAGTTAACTGAGCAGCAAAAGCGTAATGTCTATCGTCTACCTTTAACAGCAACGTCGGTTAAGCCAAATCAGAAGTTAGACTATTTACATTGGGATGGTGAGAGCCAATGTGAGCAGGACTTAAACGCTGATCAAATTAAAGCGTTACAAGACCAGTTTAAAAAGCAAAAAAGTGGCTCCTCAGAACCAATGGAAGCAAAAGTTCCAAGCATTGATGAAGAAACACGCCAAGCCATTGTGAAACAACTGGTGGAAGCCTTGGTGAACTATTTCTTGCAAATATTGAAGTAAGCAATTTTATAGTAGTTATTGCATTGTCTTAAATTCATACAATAAAATAAGTATACAGATCTGTATACTTATTTTATTTTAATAAGGACAATAACAATGTTTGCCTCGATGTTTCTATTTTCATTTGCAATGTCTATTACCCCCGGTCCCGTAAATACCGTAATTTTATCGACCAGTTTAAATCATGGTTTAAAAAGATCGCTTCCCTATATTTCAGGCGCCACCATTGGTTTTACCTTACTTTTAATTTTTATGGCATTTGGTCTCCAGAGCTTATTAACTCAGTTTCCGATCGTATTAAAATTTCTTGCAGTTTGTGGAACGCTATTTGTTTGTTATATCGGTATAAAAATTATTCTTTCTGCTGCCAACATTTCCATTTCAAGTGCTCCAGCAGAACAGATGATTATTCCCAATTTTAAAGATGGCTTTTTACTACAATGGCTCAATCCCAAGGCGTGGCTAGCGTGCGTGTCAGGTATTACCATGTTTACAAGCATTGAAAACCCGCAGTCGTTGCCAATCTTTATCATTATTTATTTTTTTACCTGCTATGCGTGTTTGTTCTTTTGGGGGCTATGTGGCGATAAATTTTCGGTGGTGCTTAACCATGGCAACCGTTTGAAATATTTTAATATCCTGATGGGAGCCTTTTTAATTTTATCGGCACTTTTAATTTTGATTGATTTTTTTTAAATTGGTCGTATTACACTGTCAAGATATAACAACGAGATAACACCTATGTTTAAGCCATTTGAAAAGGGTACAGAGTCTTCTTCAATTGAAGATTTAACATTAGAAAATGATGTCGATTGCGTCAGCATTTATGGCAACTTGCAAATCACTAAAGACAAAGTCGGGCTAGAACAAGCGAAGGCTTTACAGAGCTTTTTAAACGATGTAGTTGCGGCTTTGGAAAAAGAAGAATTGCCTGAGAAAATTGAACGTCCAGCTGAACAAGAAATTAATAATCCGTTTTTATAAATGATTTATCAGTGGAATTGGATCTGACCAAGTTATCTACGATTTTGAACGATGCGTGAAATCTGATTCGTGATAAAGCCATTCACAACCTGCCCATTTTAAGATCAGAATTGTTACTGTGTGGGATCAGATACATGATCCCAGAGAACAGGTTTTGTGAATGGTAATGGTTTTGGTTACTTTTGCCGAAACAAAAGTAATGAGAATTAGCTGATTACTTTCGATTTTACGAAGTAGAACTCCGTCGTGTTAATCCTTATCCCCAGCAACTACCTTATAAATAATAGCACCCAGCACAGCACCCAAAATCGGCGCCACCCAGAATAACCACAACTGACTTAAAGCAGCAGTTTCAGCAAAGAACGCGACACCTGTACTACGTGCAGGGTTCACAGAAGTGTTCGTGACTGGAATACTGATTAAGTGAATAAGCGTTAAGCCTAAGCCAATCGCAATAGGGGCGAAGCCAGCAGGTGCTCGACGGTCAGTTGCGCCTAAAATAATGATTAAGAAGAAAGCTGTAAGTACCACTTCAATAATGAAAGCAGAACCTAAGCCAAACTTGTTTGGTGATAAATCACCGAAACCATTTGAAGCAAAACCACCAACACCGCTAAAGCCAGCTTGACCTTGAGCAATAATGTAAAGAACAAATGCCGCAGCAGTGGCACCAACCACTTGAGCAACAATATAGGGAATGAGATCTTTAACATCGAAGCGGCCGCCGACCCAAAGGCCAACACTTACCGCGGGATTAAAATGTCCACCTGAGATATGCCCTAGAGCATAGGCACCTGTGAGTACGGTTAAACCAAAGGCAAGGGCTACACCTGCAAAGCCAATACCAAGTTCAGGGAAAGCTGCGGCTAATACTGCGCTACCACAACCACCAAAGACTAGCCAAAACGTACCTAGAAATTCAGCAAAATATTTATTCATTCTGATTACTCATTTATTTAATCTATTTTAATTAATGTGAATTACGTCACATAAATTTGAAGCATGTGACTATATGAAATTTTTGTTTTCAGTGTTGTTTTAATCAAGAAAAGATTTGTAAGTTTTGGTTGGTTATTCTTTGTCTAAAAATTGATCTCGCCATTGTTGCGGTGTTTGATTGGTCCAATGTTTAAATGCTCTTTGAAAAGCACTTTGTTCTGAATAACAAAGCAAAAGAGCAATCTCTTGTAAGCTTAAATGCGGATCTTTTAAATATTCAGTCGCGAGCATAAACCGTACTTGCTGAACACGTTCCTGAAAGGTGGTGTTTTGTTGTTGTAAGTGGCGCTGAAGCTGTCGGACTGAAAGGCCTAGCTGAGCTGAAATATATTCAATTTGATATTGATCCTTTTGTAGCCCAGTCAAAATTGAGTGCTGTAAGCGTTGATCAAGTTGTGTCGAATTTGGTAATTGCTCTAAAAGCGCTTGGGCTTGTTGAACCAATAATTGTTGTAGGGTGTGGTCGGCACTACTAAGTGGTTTATTAATTTCAGTAATTGGAATGAGTAATTGGGTACGGGGCTGGCTAAAACGGACCGGACATTGAAAGTATTGTTCATAAACCCTGATGTTTTTAGGTGCGTTATTTAAAAAATGCACTTCATGTAAATGCACATCTTGGTGAGACATAAAAAGGCGTAAAAATTGAATAACCAGAGCAATGGCAATTTCATCGGTAAGTTGGGTAGGGTGCAACTCTGTAGCTTCCCAGCGAATAGAAGCATATTGCCCATAGAGCTCAACCACTAACGGACTTCCGTCATAAATTAGGCGGTGAAAATCATGATAGCGAATTAAAGCTTCACCTAAGTTATCGCAAGAGAGTGCAAGGTAGGCAATAATTCCTAAGTGTTTGGGTTGTACATATTTGGCAATTTCTAGACCTAAACCCGGTTTGGGGGCTAGTTTATAAATCACTTCTAATAGGTCGCGCCAAATCACATAGTCAAAGCGTTCCAGATTTTGAATTTGTTCTAATTGCTCTGGTACTGCTAACTGATTGGCTTCGCAGTAAGCTTTTAATAGGTGTCCGAGTCCTCCATAGACCGAACCCGTATAATTTTTTAGTTGTGGCATCCCTGACCACCTCTTTCTTGTCGTGATTTGTCAATGAAACCATAAATTCTGGTCAATACATAGCATATCGAATTTTATATTCTGAATAAAAAGAAAAAGGAGTAAAGCGATGTTAAAAGGGTTTATTGCTGGAATTGCGGTTGCCAACGCATTTGAATGGGTAGCTCATAAATATATTTTGCATGGGGTACATCGTGCTGGACAACCGCGCTATAGCCCTGTGCCAAAAAGCATGGAGTCACATTGGGCACATCATCGTGAAGTACGCAAACAGCAATTTCATGATGATTGTTATGTGGAAGGTGTTGGAAATTGGCGGACTAAAAATGAGTTAATTTCACTAGCAGTGGTGGCAACTGTTTCAAGCGCTATTTTTTACCCATTTTCAAAAGGCATGGCACTCGCAGCTTGGTACAGTGCTGGAAATTATTATTATATTCATCGCCGTGCACATCTGGAGCCTGAATGGGCAAAGCGTAAAATTCCATGGCATTACGACCACCACATGAACTCTAATCAAGACGCCAATTGGTGTGTGACCAAGCCTTGGTTTGATTATGTGATGGGAACACGTGTGGTGTCTTCGGCAGATTTAAAAGAACAAAATCCTTTGGGCATATGGTTACCGACAGTAATTGCTAAACCTTTATCTCAAGCTGTAGAAAAAATCTTTCCTGCAAAATGGGTCGAGAAAAAAGAAAACCCTAAACTCATCGGTGATCTGAATGTTGTAGACGATGCTGCATAAAAAAATAAAGGGGCATATAGCCCCTTTAAATATCAATAAACTTACAAGCGCATTTCGATGCCTTGTTCAGCTAAATATTGCTTAGCTTCTGGAATGGTATATTGGCCAAAGTGGAAAATACTTGCTGCCAATACTGCATCGGCGCCACCTTGTAAAATACCGTCTGCAAGGTGTTGTAAGTTACCTACACCGCCTGAAGCAATTGTTGGAACGGTAACACGGTCATTAATGGCACGCATTAAAGCAATATCGTAACCCGCTTTAGTACCGTCGGCATCCATACTGGTAATGAGTAACTCACCCGCACCAAAGTCAGCCATTTTTACAGCCCATTCAATCGCATCAATACCGGTTGGTTTACGCCCACCGTGGGTAAAGATTTCCCATTTGTTGTCGCCGGTTTTTTTAGCATCAATTGCAACCACAATACATTGCGCGCCAAAGTGCTGTGAAGCTTCTTGAACAAATTCAGGATTAAATACGGCTGCTGAGTTAATACTCACCTTATCAGCACCTGCATTTAATAACGAACGAATATCTTCAACCTTACGTACACCACCACCGACAGTTAATGGCACAAATACAGTCTCGGCCATACGTTCAACAGTACGGTAAGTGGTATCGCGTCCATGATGTGTAGCGGTAATATCTAAAAAGGTAATTTCATCTGCACCTTGTTCGTTATAGCGACGCGCCACTTCAACAGGGTCGCCAGCATCACGAATATCGAGGAATTGAACGCCTTTAACTACGCGTCCGTTATCAACGTCTAGGCAAGGAATAATACGTTTAGCAAGCATAGCTTTTTCCAAAAATAATCGCCGTTGGTGAAAGTTCCTACACAGGCGCTACACCTTCATGGAGGGAAGAGGTATTCTATCAAACTTCACAGATGTTTTTTGCAGGTTTTCCATGTCGGTTTATACCCCGTTGAGTTTAGATGAAGTTCGCGCCTTTGCTGCACCTTATGGATTAGAGGTGTTGGAGCTGAACCCAATTCAGGGAGGTATTCAAAACACCAATTATTTTCTGGTTGATGTAAACCGCAAACAATATGTATTGACTGTATTTGAAGAGTTAGATGCACAAGGGGCAGGCGAGCTGATTCCTGTTCTTGAACAATTGGGGACTCATGATGTACCCGTTGCTGTGCCTTTAAAACATAGTGGACAAGCGGTTCATGTTATTGCAGAAAAACCTGCACAAATTGCTCCACGTTTAATGGGGCACCATCCCATGCAAACGACAGTTGCACAAGTTGCCGCAATTGCAGACGCACAGGCAAAACTGCATGTTGCTTTGCAAGATTTTCCGCTTGAGCGTGAATATCGACGTGATCATCAATACTGGACAGGTGTTGCAGAGCAGCTTAAACCAAACATGACTCAAGGTGACCAAACGTTACTTGAGCAGGTCTATCAAGCTTTTAATACTAAAACAGCGCAGTATTCAAACCGACCAACAGGTTTTATTCATTCAGATTTGTTCCGAGACAATACGTTGTTTGAAGGCGAGCAATTACAAGGTATTTTAGATTTTTACGAGCTCAATCAAGATGAATTGCTATTTGATATTGCGATTACCATCAATGATTTCTGTACTGAATACCCAGCGGCGCATTTAAATTCAGACAAAGTAGCAGCTTACTTAGCGGCATATCAAAAAGTTCGCGCACTTACTTTAGATGAACTTGAGTGTTTAGATGTATTCTTGGCAATGGCAGCATGTCGTTTCTGGTCAATGCGCTTGCAAGTTGCTCAAAAAAATAAAGAAGAAGGACGTACAGGCGACGACATTTTGCAAAAAGATCCGCAAGAAATGCGAGCAATGATGCAAGATCGTTTAAGCCATGTAAAAGGATAAGGAATAAAGATGCGAGATCAGGGGCGATTAGTCGAATGGTTCGACGAAAAAGGTTATGGCTTTATTCAGCCAGATGATGCTGAAAAAGAGCGAGTCTTTTTGCATATCAAAGATTTTGCACGCCCCGGTCCTCGGCCAATTATTGGCTGTGCACTGGAATATCTGATTATCCTTGATGAACGTGGTCGCTTCCGTGCCCAGCAGGTGACCTACCTAAAAGCATCTCAAACTCGCAAAGCTTCAAAGTCAGCAAAAACAGAATCTTCATTTCAAGCAAAACCATGGTCTGCCATGCAAATGGGGATCGTATTTTATTTTGTTTTAATGGGCATTATGAGCTTTATGCATACTTTGCCAGCTTACGCCTTGTTGTTTGTTTTAATGATGAATGTGCTGAGTTATTGGCTCTATTCACAAGACAAAGAAGCTGCACAATTGGGTAATCGCCGTGTGCCTGAACAAACATTGCATATTGTCAGCTTTTTAGGGGGCTGGCCTGCTGCATGGTGGGCACAACAAAAACTGAGACATAAAACACAAAAACAACCCTTTCGTAAGATTTATTTTTGTACCATATTCCTTCATTTACTTTTGATTTTGTGGCTAATTTCTCCCTTAAATGTGTTGCGGGGCTCATAAAAGTAAATCGTTTTATTAAACTCGAGAGGTATAAAAATGAATAGTTCTATCGACCAAGATTCAAATCGTACTTTAACGCTTATTTTATATGTACTTTATATTGTTGCCATTTTTACAGGTGGCTTACTTGCGGTTATTGCTCTAATTATTAACTACGTGAAACGTTCTGATGTGCAAGGTTCAATTTTTGAGAGCCACTTTACATGGCAAATCAGAACATTCTGGTGGTATCTGGCTTGGAATATTATCGCCTTTTTGCCGTTTATTTTCTTGTTCTTTACTGGTGAAAATCCTGATCTGTTTGCAGGGGTTGCAGTCTCATCGACCGTATTCTGCGTAGGCGTAATTGCTGCTGCGTGGATTTGGATTGTATATCGTGCAATTCGCGGTTTGATTGCGTTAAATGATAACCGCCCGATGTATCAATAAACCATGATTATTGAACATGTGCATTTGAGCATAAAGGCTGGGCAAAGTGAGGCGTTTCTTGAGGCATTCGAGCAGGCCAAACATATTGTCTATCCAATGGAAGGCTTTAATGCTGTCCAGCTGATTAGACATGCAACTGATCCTCATCATTATATTTTAATGATTTTTTGGGATGAGATTGAAAATCATACCGAAGGGTTTAGAAAGTCTGAGGCTTATCAGGAGTGGAAGGCATTGCTCCATCCATTTTATGATCCAATGCCGACAGTTGAGTATTATCAACCCTGCATATTATTGAAGAAAAAATAATTGATAAAAAAGAGAGCATTTCGCTCTCTTTTTTATTCTTGAATTCCTTTGACTTTTTTGGTCGGTAACTTAATTTTTAACTCACTCACTAAAACACCTAATACCACTAAAGCACCACCAAAAAGAGCAATGACTGGTAAACGCTCACCAGCAATTCGACCAATAATGCCCGCCCAAACGGGTTCTCCTGCATAAATAATTGCAGCACGTGAAGGGTCAACCACACGTTGAGCCCAGTTCATCACAAATTGAATGAGTGCGCTGGCTAAGCCTAATGCAACCGCAATCAGTACAAGAGGCCATGAAAATGCTGGAATCGTATGTTCACCAATCACAGGCATAATGGCAAAAGAAAGTAGAGAGGCAACACCGAGTTGAATGATGGTGACGCGGCGTAAATTTACTTTTCCAGCAAAGTAGCTAATAAAAATAATCTCTAAAGCAATCGCAAAGGCGCCCAGTACTGTTAAAAGCTGCCCAAAGCTTAATGAAATCTGTTTAAAACCATTGCCTGTCAACAAAACAAGACCAGCAAAAGCCAGAGTTGCTCCAACCCACGTCATGATGTGTGGAGTTTTTCTAAAGATGAGCCACATTAAAAGAGGAACAAGTGGCACATAAAGTGACGTTAAAAACGCCGATTCACTACTTGGAATGGTTTGAAGACCAATCGTTTGAGTTCCATAACCTGCCGCAATTACAAGGCCAATCGCGCTACCTGCACCTAAGTCTTTTAACGTTATGCCTTTCATACTTTTTAATGAAATAACCAATAACGTTAAGGCAGCTACCGCAAAGCGACAGCCTACGAAAAACATAGGTGACGAAAAACTCAGTGCATACTGCACAGTAAGGAATGTTCCACCCCAAATAATGGTAATTAGGATAAGAGCTAGCTGTGGGGCTTTGCTTGAGCTCAGAGAAATTGGTGACATATCTGATTAGGAGAAATTGTGCAATATACTGCACATATTGCAGTATTCCTATGTTCTGTGCAATATATTGCTCATATTTTCTTTGCTACTTATTTTATGACCCAGTCCAGCACCGTTTTACAGCATGTCGGCACAAACATCCGTTCATTAAGAGATGAGCGAGGTTTAAGCCAACAGGATTTAGCCGATCAGGCTGGTGTGAGTAGACGAACAATCGCTGCTTTAGAAACAGGGCAAGTGAATATTAGCTTGGCTAAACTCGACGCAATTGCGGCAGTGTTAAGTGTAGATTTTAGAACGATTGTGAGTGCACCAGAGCTCAAAGAGCAAACCTTAGTAAATGTACTTGCTTGGCAGGGAGACAAAGAAGAAAGCAAAGCAACTTTACTGGCTTCAGTTCCATCTCGGTCTCAAGTTGAGCTTTGGACATGGTCGTTGGCAGTGGGGGAATCTTATATTGCCGAAGCAGATGCGGAAGGATGGCAAGAACTTATTTATGTATTAGAAGGTGAGTTGACCATACAATTTACCCATAGCATAAAAATAATTCCTGCTGGTTCATCTTTTAGTTTTGCTAGTTCAGTGACTTATACCTATATCAATAGTGGAAATCAGGTACTTAAATTTATGCGTAATGTGGTTTATTGATTCTAATAAAAAATTTGAAGAGAAATATAAATGCCCAAATGGCTGAGAATATTAATATTATTTATTTTTAGTTTATATGTCGTGATCACAACTAAGGGATTAGTGGTGGATGCATATTATGTGTATAAAAATTTTCATGAAGTGAAGCAACAGAATTGTGAGCTTATTGGGAATATAACAAAACAAAATTATTGTAATCAATTAATTGCATATAAATACAAAATGATTTTGTTTGAAGATTCGCGTTTTAAGTCTAATGAATACTATATTTCTTTCTATAAACTGAATCCTGAAGCGATCCAACGTTTATCAGGATGGTTAATAAGTGCAAAAAATAAAAATTTCCTATCGCTAGTGGATAATGAAAAAGATGAGTTCTTTTTTGCACAACCACCAGCAAAAAAAGTTTGGCTTCTTCCTCATTTGAAAAAATACTGTCTTAATTCCAATGAGCCGTGTTTAAGAAAAAGATTAAGAATATCGGATAATCAGATTAATCAGCAGCATTCATATATAGTTTATGGTCCAGATGACTTGTATTGGCAAATTATTCAGAATAAGAAAATAAGCTGTAAACAAAATTTTAGTTTTAATAAAGAAATAGCTCTATATCAAGAATCAAAGCTATATGTGCCTAAAAATTCTATAGAGAATAAATACTTAATTTGTTATGACTCTACAACTGGCATAGTTCGGCTAACTTTGAAAACAACTTCTAGCTACCTTAGATAAAATTATATAGTTAATAAAAAAAGAGCCTAAAGCGGCTCTTTTTTACATCTTAAAAATTAAAGACGATTTTCATCTAACAAAAGCTGAGCTTCACGAAGGCTCAGTGTGCCTTCATAAATTGCACGGCCTGTAATCGCACCTAAAATGCCCGGTTGGCCTATTAAGTTGCGAACGTCATCAAGGTTAGTTACACCACCTGAAGCAATTACTGGTAAGCCTGAGTATTGAGCCAAGTTGACAGTTTGCTCGACATTTACACCTTGCATCATGCCATCACGAGCAATGTCTGTGTAAACAATGCTAGATACGCCTGCATCAGCAAAACGTTTTGCTAAATCAGTTGCTTTAACGTCAGTTACATTAGCCCAACCATCAGTTGCAACCATACCATTCATGGCATCAATACCAACAATGATGTGGCCTGCAAAGCGTTTACAAGCTTCTTCTACAAATTCAGGCTCTTGAACTGCTTTAGTGCCGATAATGACAAAAGTCACGCCAGCTTCTAAATAGTGCTCAATTGTTTCTAAAGAGCGAATACCACCACCAATTTGAATTGGTAATTCTGGCTGAGCTTTAGCAATTGCTTCAACAATAGGTTTATGAATTGGAGTGCCTGCGAAAGCGCCATTCAAATCGACCAAATGCAAACGACGTGCGCCTTCATTTACCCAATGCTGGGCAGTTGCAACTGGATCGTCAGAGAAAACTGTATCGTCTTCCATACGCCCTTGTTTTAAACGCACACATTTACCATCTTTCAGGTCAATTGCAGGAATGATTAGCATGCTTCCGCTCCTTGCTTCATCATGATTATGAAATTTTGCACATCTTAGCAAAGTATTGATCAATCGCTAAGCCTTAGAAAAGACTTTTATAACTTTACGCTTGAAGTGCGGTTTGAATAGTTTGATAAATGTGAGCGGGTAATAGTTTTTGTTTTCTGAGCGCTTGAAATACCAATAAAGCAGCATAAGCATCGGCAGCAGCGTAACTTATTTGTTGTGACGTAAGCGGTTTTCGTGCCCAGTTTGACGTTCCGACTTTTTTCGACTTTGCAAGATATTGCTCAAATAACAGCGCCACTGCTTTTTGTACTCCCAGTTGCTGTTTAAAACCAAAATGGCTAAAGCCTTTTGCGAGGTCGACACAACCTTCTAGTTCAATCCCTTTTTTATGAAAAATATGCTTATCGTTTTTTAAGCCAAAACCGACTTTAATTTGTTTGGGGTTAGATAAAATGGGTTGCAAAAATTTTAAAGTGAATGAATTTACATGAAACAGATATGCTTTTTGTTCAGTCGCTAACTGAATCAGATGTGGGCCTGTCGAGACTTCGCCCACTCGAAACGTGGGTTTTGATTCGGAATCAAATCCTAGAAAATGGGCTGCTTTTAATTCATTTTCAATATTTTTACATTGCTCGATATTTTCAATCACCACAATATTTTGGTGGGTAAGATTTTCGAAAGGAGGAAGCTGCTGAATAGAGGCTTTATCAAGAAGGGGGGAAGCTTCAGACATATTTATAGTGTAGAAAAGAATTGAGCTATTAGCTTTATATATGAATAAAGCCTAGAGAACTAGGCTTTATAAAGGACTACAAGAAATTATTGAGACTGAGAAGGAGTACCAATGACAACACTTTCGCTTTTCTCAACATAACCTTCATAGGTTGGAGCCATGATTGTGGCAACAATAGCAAAAACAAAAGCAAGTGGAATTAGGACAATATAAATCCAGCCTAAAACACGCTCCCAGCCAAGAGTTGGGCGCTGTGGACCATAATCATTAGTGCCTTCTGTACCTTTTGCAGCAAATAGATAAATCATAAAAATAAAGTTTACAGCAGGGATGAGCATCAGTAATGACAGCCATCCCGTATTATTACGATCATGTAAACGGCGGATAGTAAATATAAAGCTAACATAGATACAGGCAATATAAACAATACCTATAACAATCATTCCTGTGGTGGAAAGACCGCTTAAATCTTCACTATTTGTTAGTCCAAAAGTAAAAGCGACAATAAGAACGGCGATCACAATTACGAGTGAAAATAAGAGGGTCCATGCCGCATAAGAGAGTCGTCCAAAACGGCCACTTGCTTTAAAGGGGGAATCTTGTTGAATCGGTTGATTTTCAAAAGGTGAATTCATTTTGTTTTCCTGATCATTTGGTTTTATTTAAAAGTATAAATATTCAATATTTTGTTGAATAAAATATCATTCTGTAAATGATTGGTTGTTATTATAAATAAAAAAATAGATCAGGCCATCTCGACCTGATCTATTTTATTTTTTAAAGGAAATTAAATATTCCATTCCACAAAGTTTTTCAGTAACTGCAAACCGGCAGTATGACTTTTCTCTGGGTGGAATTGAGTCGCAAATAAATTATCTTTGTGAATTGCTGTGCAGAAGTTCACACCATAGTCACAGGTCGCAGCCACAACGCTTTCATCTTTTGGCTCGACATAATAACTATGTACAAAGTAGAAACGTGCATCTTGTTCGATGTTGTTCCACATTGGGTGGCTTGGGTCCAATTGATGAACCTGATTCCAGCCCATATGAGGCACTTTTAACCCTTCCATTTGAGGGAAGTGCTTTACTACACCGTCAAAAATACCTAGTGCGTCTACACCGCCATTTTCTTCAGAACTTTGTAGTAATGCTTGCATGCCGACACAAATCGCAAGAACTGGCTTATTAAAAGCAGCTTTACGTACGACTTCATCAATACCTGCTTCACGCATACCTTGCATACAGTCGCGCATTGCACCAACACCCGGAAAAACAATTTTGTCGGCTTGTGCAATTAATTTTGGATCATTGGTCACATCGACTGTGGCGCCCACATACTCAAGTGCTTTAGCTGCTGAGTGTAGATTGCCCATGCCATAATCAAGTAACGCGATACGTGTCATTAGAGGCTACCTTTTGTCGATGCAATCGTGTTTTCGGCACGTGGATCAACTTCACATGCCATACGTAAAGCACGAGCTAGTGCTTTGAACACACTTTCAATTTGATGGTGGCTATTTTTACCTTTCAAATTATCGATGTGTAAGGTCATAAGCGCATGGTTTACGAAACCTTGGAAAAACTCAGAAAATAAATCGACATCAAACGTACCGATACGTGCGCGGGTAAATGGAATATCCATAAATAAACCCGGACGACCAGATAAATCTACAACAACACGAGATAAAGCTTCGTCTAATGGTGCATAAAAATGACCATAGCGTTTTAAACCTTTTTTATCGCCTAAAGCTTGTGCAAAAGCTTGCCCAAGCGTGATTCCACAGTCTTCTACGGTGTGGTGATCGTCAATATCGAGGTCTCCGTCACAATGAATATCGATATCAAATAAGCCATGTCGCTTGATTTGATCAATCATATGGTCTAAAAATGGAACTCCAGTGTTTAGTGTGCCTTGACCAGTACCGTCGAGATTTAATCGAACTCGAATTTTGGTTTCATTGGTATTTCTAACCACTTCACTGATACGTTGCGTCATGGACACGTTCCTCAAAAAAACGTCAAAAATGATTGGATGTAACGATAATTTCGCTGTGACGAATTCGTGACAGCATCATAGTTTGCTCAGGAGGGTTAATCAATGCCTATTACCGTACATGCTTATAGTTCTCTAGATAATTCAGAGATTCGCGATCAGCTTGAGCGACTGTATGATACAAGTCCGGAGTTTGGTGACGGGCACGATGCGATTGAACAACTTGAACAAGATTTACAACAGTATACCACGCTATACACTGCCGAATTTAACACCAAAATTATAGGGGCAATGTGGTCTTCAGGACAAGGTGAAAGCAAGGTTCTTGAATATATTGTTGTGCATCCTGCCAACCGTGGTCGTGGGGTAGCAGAGCGTTTAGTTGAAGAAGCTTGTCGTATAGAAGAGTCAAAAGGCGTGAAAATTTTTGAGCCGGGTTGTGGTGCTATTCATCGCTGTTTGGCTCATATTGGTAAATTACACCATTAAAAGTCCAGTTCGTATGTGATGGTGATTTAAAAATAATCACTTGTTACAAAAAACACGGAAGTTGCTTGACGTGATCATATAAACATTGTTTAATACGCCCACTTCGGCGTGATAGCTCAGTAGGTAGAGCAACGGATTGAAAATCCGTGTGTCCCCAGTTCGATCCTGGGTCTCGCCACCATTATATGTGTTTTCAATCCCTGATCCCATCAGGGATTTTTTTTGAGTATAAAAAATACTCATTTAAATCAAAAACTCAGGATAATAGTTGACTATTGTTCTGAGATACGGCTTAATACAGGCCATCGGCGTGATAGCTCAGTAGGTAGAGCAACGGATTGAAAATCCGTGTGTCCCCAGTTCGATCCTGGGTCTCGCCACCATATTCGAAAAAGCCTCATACATAACGTATGAGGCTTTTTTCATGCCTATTGTTTTTATCTGAACAAATCATTTTCTTACTTGTGGGTAAAATGAGATTTATCCACAAGCACTGTCACTTATCCCCAAGTTCTGATTATTTTTCTTATTATGTCAAAGCTATAACAAGTAAGGGCTTAATCATGTGAACTATCGTTAATTAGACGTTTTCCTAAACATACCGCTTCTACTTCGTCATAGCCGAGCTGTTCATAAAAATTCAGTACATTTAGGTTATCTTTACGCACCAATAATTGTAGTTTTGGGCAGCCCCGAGCAATCAGTCGCTTTTCAAGCTGCTGAACGAGCGCTGTAGCTATTCCTAAGCGTTGTTGGTGGGGGTGAACAGCCAAATAATTAATCCAGCCTCTATGGCCGTCGTAGCCGCCCATAAGCGTGCCAATGAGTTGCTCATCTTTAATAGCAACCAAAAATAAATCATCTTGTTGTGAGACTTTTCTGAAAATATCGGTTTCAGGATTATTCCAAGGACGAGTCAGGCCGCAGCTTTCCCATAAAATAACGACATCTTCCAGATCCGCATTTGTAAATTGACGAATAATAAACATATAGATTTCTACTTTTTGTTTTGATGTGCTGAAAAGATAAAATAAAAATTCGGGCTTGAGCAGTATTTTATGAATAATTTAAACAAATAAAAAAGCACCCCCGTAGGAGTGCTTGAATTAAACCAGTTATTTAAGCTGATTTTGCAACTGGTGCTGCTTGAAGCATTTGACCTGTTTCTTCGAAGTTTGCATGCCAAGACAATGCTTCACGAAGTAAATGAGGCGTATGTCCACCTTTAGCGCATGCACGATCAAAGTAATCATTTAATGCATCACGGTAAAGTGGATGTACACAATTGTCGATAACAGCGCGAGCACGTTCACGAGGTGCTAAACCGCGTAAGTCTGCTAAACCTTGCTCTGTCACTAAAATATCAACATCGTGTTCACTGTGGTCAACGTGACTCACCATTGGCACGATAGAAGAGATATCGCCGCCTTTAGCAATTGATTTAGTCACAAAGATCGCCAAGTGAGCGTTACGAGCGAAGTCACCTGAACCACCAATACCGTTCATCATTTTAGTACCGCAAACGTGAGTCGAGTTCACGTTACCGTAAATATCAAACTCAAGGGCAGTGTTAATGCCGATAATACCTAAACGGCGAACCAGTTCAGGGTGGTTAGAAATTTCTTGTGGACGAAGTACTAATTTGTCTTTGTAAGCTTCGATATTGCCAAAAACTTTTTCGCCACATTTTGCAGAAAGTGTAATTGAGCTACCAGAAGCAAATTTCATTTTGCCTGCATCAATTAATTCAAAAGTACAGTCTTGTAATACTTCTGAGTACATGATGAGGTCTTCAAAGTCAGAATCTTTTAAGCCAGTCAATACAGCATTGGCAATAGAACCGATACCTGCTTGTAATGGGCCAAGGCTTTTCGGTAAGCGACCTTCAGCAACTTCTTTATTAAAGAAAGCGATCAGGTGGTTTGCAATGCCTTGGGTTTCATCATCTGGCGGAGTTACTGTTGATGGTGAGTCATGCGTATCGTTAAATACAATACCAACAATCTTTGCAGGATCGATTTGGATTGCTGATGTACCAATGCGCTCATCCACTTTTGTTAATGGAATTGGGGTACGTGTTGGACGATAGGTTGGAATGTAGATGTCGTGCAAACCTTCAAAGCTTTCGCTTAAAGATGTGTTGATTTCAACAATTACTTTCTCGGCAAAAATAGCAAAACTTGCAGAGTTGCCAACAGAAGTCGTTGGAATAATGCCGCCATCTTCAGTAATTGCAATTGCTTCAATCACTGCAACATCAGGACGTTTAAGCTGTTGGTTACGCATTTGCTCAACAGTTTCAGACAAATGTTGGTCAATAAACATAACTTCGCCATTGTTAATGGCACGACGTAAGGTATTGTCCACTTGGAATGGCATACGACGAGATAAAACACCTGCTTCCGTGAGTTGTTTGTCTAAGTCGTTACCTAAGCTGGCACCCGTAATTAACGTGATTTTTAACGGATTTTTCTTTGCAAGTTCTACAAGTGCTTGTGGAACAGCTTTAGCTTCACCAGCACGAGTAAAACCACTCATACCTACGGTCATTCCATCTTCGATGAATTGTGCAGCTTGTTCAGCACTGATGACCTTGTCATGAAGAGAAGCTAGGCGAATACGACTTAAAGACATTGGACATCCTCAGAATTGTCAAAACATAGGGGATTTTAGCTATGAAAAATTGAAAAGTGCATAGGTGTTAGGCTAAGGTCTAATTTTGTAAATAAATGGTGGTATAAAATATATTTATGGTTTTTATTTTATTGATTTTTAATTATTTTATTTGTCTTTAAAATGAGGCTTTTAATAACTAACTGGTTAAATTAAAAGCGCTCACTCAAAGTTTGTTTTATTTTTTCTAATGGATTGATCGAGCTGTTTTCTTCAGTGATTGGTTTCGGGATAGGTAAAGAAATAATAACTTCTAAACCGCCTTGTTCACGGTTATGAATTTGAATTTCACCATGGTGAATATCAACAATACGTTTGACAATCGCAAGGCCCAGACCGCTTCCTTGAACTGTTCTTGCCGAGTTTCCTCTAACAAAAGGTTGCATTAACTCTTCTATTTGATCTGCTGGAATACCTTCACCATGATCGGCAACAGTAATTAAAATATGTTCATTTTCAACTTTTGCACTGAGTTCTATTGGTTCGGCACCATAGCGTTTTGCATTGTTAATCAGGTTGGCAATAAGTCGCTTTAAAGAAAGACTACGTGCCGGAATAATTGGCACATCCTGCATCTCGAAGTGAATATCAAGTGGCTTAAACTGGATAACAAGTTCTTGCAAAAGCATATTGATATTGGTGTCTTTCAATTCTTCATCTGAGCCATCACGCATATAAGAAATAAACTGATTAAGAATCGCATCCATATCATCTACGTCATAGACTAGACCTTCACGTAAAAACTCATCAGGTAGCATTTCCGCCGTTAAGCGAATACGCGTAAGAGGAGTTCTTAGATCATGTGAAATGCCGGCCAGCATAATACGTCGTTCACGCTCAGTTTGGTCAAGCGTATAAACCATGCGGTTAAAGGCTTGGTTCACCTGACGAATTTCTAAGGGACCGTGATTGGTATCTAAATAAGGTGCCGTTCCAGCTTTACTATATTCATTTGCAGCATTTTGCAAACGACGTAAAGGGCGGTTCATCTGCCTAACTAAAATCAGAATAATAATAGCTGAAAGTAATGGAACACCAACAATCCAACCAACCAGTAATTCAGGACTATAGTTGGCGTAAGTTTTTAGAGGCTCACGGACCCAGTTCCCATGCATTTCAGGTGTTTGAATCCAGATGCGTGGGCTAGGCTTAAACTGGAAGTAAACCGTAACATCCTTCGTCCCAATCTCATTTGCCAGTTTTTGTTCGATCTGATTGGTAAAAAACTCAGCAATAACTTTATCGCGGACGCTTGGATATTCTTTGGGATTGGTAACGTATTCAATACCAACACGATTACGTAACCACGTATCAACATCAACTTCGTTATCACGATGGAAAATTCGTATATCTGGATTGTTGACGAGTTCAAGTTCAACTGCTAGATAACGGGCGTGTTGTTGAATTTCAGGTAAATAAAGAGTGCGCCAAAAGAACCATAACGACATAAATAAGCTAAAAAATACCACCAGCAGTACCAGAATGGTGGTACGCATGGCAGCAGAGCGTGGCTTAATCTTGTCGAGAAAACGTTCCCACCGAGTTCGTTTCCGTTCAGAGTAGGTGGCGTAGTCAGTAAAGTTTTGTGGCGCGATTGGTTCTAAACTCACTCTATTTTATCTCAAGCTTATTCCGCACCATCTGGAACAAATACATAACCCACGCCCCATACAGTTTGGATATAACGTGCACGTGCAGGATTATCTTCAATTAAACGACGTAGACGAGAGACTTGAACGTCAATTGAACGTTCCATTGCACCCCATTCACGACCACGAGCCAAATTCATGAGTTTGTCGCGCGTTAATGGTTCACGTGGGTGTTGTACCAATGCTTTTAATACTGCAAATTCGCCAGTCGTTAAGGTAACGATTTGTCCTTCGCGTGTCAGCGTGCGGGTAGACAAGTCTAAAGACCATGGTCCAAAGCTCACAACTTCAACTTGTTGGCTTGGAGCACCTGGAACTTCACGAACTTGGCGACGTAATACAGCACGGATACGGGCTAAAAGCTCATTTGGATTAAATGGTTTTGGTAAGTAATCGTCTGCACCAGCTTCCAGACCTGCAATACGGTCTGAATCGCTACCACGCGCTGTTAACATGATAATAGGCGTATCAATATTTGATTGGCGTAAACGACGGCAAATACTCAAACCATCTTCAACTGGCAACATAAAGTCGAGTACGATAAGTGAAAATAACTCACGTTGTAATAAACGGTCCATTTGCGAAGCATCGTGGGCAGTTTTTACAACAAAGCCTTTATCTTCCAAAAAACGTTGCAAGAGGGTACGTAAACGCACATCGTCATCGACCACTAAAATACGTTCGACACGATCCGTTTCGTTGTGTACGGTTTCAGGATGTTCAGCAGGTACAACTAAACTCATGATGTACTCCCTTTTAAAGTCATAATTTATATATTATTGGGTCGGTCAGGCTTATTGCCAGCAAGCCCTCAGTATAATGCTGATGTTCTCGTTAAGACTATGTATCAATTTGCTCAAAATTACAATTTTCAAGGTGGTTTGAAACCAAAAAACAACATCTTAAGCCCATAATTTAGCAAAGACTGATTTAAAAAAACAAATACTTAAATATTTGATAAATTTTTAATAATTAAATAGTAATAACTAATTGTTTCAAATAAGTTATTTTAGGTAGACCAACTTGGTTGTTATAAAGCTTTTAATTGTTGAAGTAAGCGGATAGTTGAGTTGGTTAAAAGATTGGACGAATAAAACCTTGTTGAATGGCTATATTTTTATCTTTTGAGGAATGTATCAATATGATCATTTTCTCATAATTTATAATAAAATTTTGTCACTTTCATGACACAAGGCCTACGTTTATATTTTATAAAGATTAAAAAACAGAGTTCAGCCTCAACTTTTTCATACTTGAACTCCTGTTTTTATGTGCTCTAGTAGTCGTAAAAACTATAAATATTCAGAGTCAATACAAAAAAACGTTTTGAATACGCAAACAAGTGTGGATTTTATGGGCTTGGTCTTTATAATCAGTGCTTTTAAACTTTATCCTTGTGGGATCAAACACGATGACTGACTTAGTTCAGCAGTTGGCAAGTGAGCTTGCCGTACGTCCAAACCAAGTAGAAGCTGCCATCCGCTTAATTGATGAAGGTGCCAGTGTTCCATTTATTGCCCGTTACCGTAAAGAAGTAACACAAGGTTTAGATGATACGCAGTTACGCCAATTAGATACTCGTTTAGCGTATTTACGTGATTTATATGAGCGCCGTGAAAAGGTTATTCAGTCATTGCAAGAACAGAATAAATTGAGTGATGACTTGTTGGCGCGGGTGAATGCGGCCGAAACAAAAAATGCTTTAGAAGAAATTTATGCACCGTATCGCCCTAAGCGTACAAGTAAATCTTTTAAAGCAAAAGAAGCAGGTTTAGGACCAATTGCTGAAAAAATTATTGCAGAACAAGTTGACCCGACAGAAGCATTAGCTGGATTCAGTCATGAAGACTATCCAGATGTTGAAAGTCAGTTAGATGCAATTCAGCATATTCTGATTGATGACTGGGCACAAAATATTTCACTTACTACAGAATTAAAAACAACTTTTGCAAAAAGTGCGGTTTTAAAAAGTGCAGTTGCATCTGAAGAAAAGAAAGAAGTTGGTAAAAAATTCCGTGATTACTTTGAATTCTCTGAAGGTCTAAACAAATTACCTTCACATCGTTTATTGGCGATGTTACGTGGTCGTCAAGAAAACGTATTGGGTTTGAAAGTAGATGGTGAAGATGATGCACCATTGGCGCGTATTGAAACTGAATACAACCTTGAGCAAATTCAACCTCAAGCACGTCAGGATTTCTTAAAGCAAACTGCAAAATTATTCTGGTTAGGTAAGATTCGTCCTCAAATTGAGCATTCATTGCTGACAGAAAAACGTCTTACTGCCGAAACAGAAGCAATGCAGGTATTTGCTGAAAATCTTCGTCATTTATTATTGTCAGCGCCAGCTGGCAGTCGTACGACTTTGGGTGTTGACCCTGGTATTCGTACAGGTGTGAAACTTGCAGTGATCAGCGATGCTGGTGATGTACTTGCTCACAGCACGATTTATCCATTTGCTCCAAAAGAAGACAAAGAAGGCTCAATTGCTGAACTTGCACGCCTATGCCGTGAATATAATGTAGAGCTCATTGCAATTGGTAATGGTACAGCTAGCCGTGAAACAGAAGCTGTTGTTGCTGAAATGATGGCTGCGAATACTGATCTGAATTTAACACGAATCACTGTAAGTGAAGCGGGTGCATCTGTTTACTCTGCAAGTGAACTTGCGTCGGCAGAACTTCCAGAACTTGACGTTTCAATTCGTGGTGCAGTATCTATTGCTCGCCGTTTACAAGATCCACTTGCTGAACTTGTGAAGATTGATCCGAAGTCAATCGGTGTGGGCCAATATCAACACGATGTGAACCAGACTGGTTTGGCAAAAACACTTGATGCAGTGGTAGAAGACTGTGTGAATGCTGTCGGTGTTGATGTAAATACCGCTTCACCAGCAATCTTGGCTTATATCGCAGGTTTAAATAAAGCAATTGCTCAACAAATTGTTGAATACCGCAAAGAGCATGGCCGTTTTGATAACCGTCAAGCGTTGAAAAGCGTACCACGTTTAGGTGATCGTACTTTTGAGCAGGCAGCTGGTTTCTTGCGTATTCAAAATGGTTCTGAACCTTTGGATGCTTCTTCTGTTCACCCTGAAAGTTATGGTCTTGTTGAGAAAATTGTTGCAGCAAAAGCAACAACTGTTAAAGACATCATCGGTAATACTGAAATCATTCGCCAAGTCAAAGCTGATGAATTTGTTGATGACAAATTTGGTTTACCAACAATTCAAGACGTTTTAGCTGAACTTGAAAAACCGGGTCGTGACCCACGTCCAGAGTTCCGTACTGCTAAATTCCGTGAAGATATTACTGAAGTTGGTCAATTGACAGAAGGTATGCAGCTTGAAGGTGTGATCACTAATGTCACAAACTTTGGTGCCTTTGTTGATATTGGTGTGCATCAGGATGGTTTAGTTCATATTTCTGAACTGGCAAATGAATTCGTATCTGATCCGCATAAAGTTGTAAAACCGGGCCAGATTGTACAAGTGCGTGTTATGCAGGTTGATGTTGAACGTAACCGCGTGAACTTAAGTATGCGTGCTGAAGGTTCTGCACCTGTTAAAGCGGCGCGTCCACCACGTCGTGAGCAAAATACAGAACAGCGTTTTGAGCGTAAACCTCAAGGTAAACGTCCTCAACCGCGTAAAGATCAAGCTGAACGTCCTCAGCGTAGCAAGCAAGATAAACCACAAGAACAAAAGATTGGCGGTTTAGGTGCATTGTTACTACAAGCAGGGATTAAAGGCTCTAAATAAGAGTTTTTAATTGATAAAAAGGCCTCCAGTCGGAGGCTTTTTTTATGGGTTAAGAATTATTTTTTTAACAGTTATATAAAAGCAGATAAGAAAAAAAATCGCAGTCGTAAAGATGAGGTGAATCTTAAGATCAACAAAACGTTGTGAAACCTACAATCAAATATACAACGTTATAGCATAACTCAACTTTAACGATATTCAGTTGTCCGACACCATCAACCAAGCCTTGAAGCAATTAATCACTTTCAGGCTGTAATAGTACAACTTTGCTTATTTCTTTATTATAAATGGTTGTTTTATGTCGGTTTTAAACCTGAAAAATAGATTTCATTTAAAAGACCTCCTGTCAGGAGTTGTCGTATTCCTTGTGGCATTACCGCTGTGTTTGGGTATCGCTTTAGCCTCAGGAGCTCCCATTATCTCTGGCATTATTGCTGGTATTGTTGGTGGTATTATTGTTGGCTTACTGAGTGGCTCTCACATCAGTGTAGCCGGACCAGCAGCAGGACTAACTGCTGTAATTCTTGTACAGTTAGAACAATTAGGCGGCAATTATGCCGCCTTTTTATTGTGTATTATTTTCGCAGGTGTTCTGCAAATTCTCTTTGGATTATTTAAGTTAGGCTTTTTTGCAAACTTTATTCCAAATAATGTCATTTTGGGATTACTGGCGGCCATTGGTGTCATCCTGATTGCGACACAATTACCTTATCTGTTCGGGCTTTCTGATTTTTCATGGAAACAGGTTTGGACTTCAACGCCAGATGCATTTCTTCAGCGTTTTGATGGAGGAGCTGCACTCATTGGTTTGCTCAGTTTATTCTTAATTTTAGCGTGGGATAGCAGCCCACTCAAAAAACTAACTTTACCTTCTGCTCTGATTGCAGTTGTGTTGGCAGCGGTTTTAAATTTTATTTTGGTGAGTATTGGTTCTCCATGGGCAGTGCAAGTTGATAACCTCATTCAATTGCCGAATATATTGCAAGCACCCGAAGAAGTATTAATTTTCCCTGATTTTAGCTATTTAGCTGAGCCTATGATTTACACAGGAGCAATTACGCTTGCTGTCGTTGCATCGTTAGAAACATTATTGAATCTGGAAGCGGCAGATAAAATCGACCCTCAAAAACGCTCTTCTCCTCCTAACCGTGAACTCTGGGCACAAGGCACAGGTAATATTATTTCAGGCTTAATTGGTGGAATGCCTGTGACTTCGGTTATTGTGCGTAGTTCGGTGAATGCAAATGCAGGGGCACGTAGTAAATGTTCCACCATTATTCATGGTGTATTGTTGCTGTTAGCGGTTTTGTTCTTCGTACCATTAATGAACATGATTCCTTTGTCTGCGTTGGCTGCGATCTTAATTGTGACAGGCTTTAAGCTTACTCATCCAAAACTATTTAAACAGCTCTATCAAAAGGGTTGGAAACAGTTTTTACCTTTTATTATTACCTTAGTTGCAATTTTGCAGACTGATCTTTTAATGGGAATTTTAATTGGTCTGTTCACCAGTAGCGCTTTTATTCTTTATGGGAATTTTAATAAAGGTATTCGTGTTTATAGAGAAAAGCGTTTGCATGGTGTGGTTACTCGTATTGAACTCCCGTCACAAGTAACCTTCCTTAATCGTTCTGCGCTTATTTCTGCATTGGAACATGTGCATAAACATCAACAACTCATTATTGATGCAACTCAATGTGATTCGATCGATCCTGATATCTATCAGGTTATTCAAGATTATCAAAATGAAACTGCCATTAAACGTCAGGTAAACCTTAAACTTGTTGGGTTTAAGCAGCACTATCAAGATGTTGATGATGCAGTACTTGATATTGATATTAGTACAAGGGATTTACAACAAAAACTGAGTCCACAGCAAGTCGTGAATTTGCTTAAAGAAGGTAATGAGCGTTTTGTAAGAAATGAACGCCTTCAACGGGATATTTATCGACAAATTCGAGTTACCGCAGATGAAGGACAACATCCGATCGCAGCAGTCCTTGGTTGTATGGACTCACGTGCACCTACCGAAATGATTTTTGACGTGGGTATTGGTGATCTGTTTAGCTTACGAATCGCAGGTAATATTGCTGGGCAAAAGGTATTAGGCTCGCTTGAGTTTGCTTGTCAGGCTAAAGGCTCTAAAGTGATTGTAGTCTTAGGGCATACCGATTGCGGTGCGGTTACGAGCGCATGTCAATTACGCTTAGAGCATAAGCAAGTGGCTGACGTGAAGGAAATGCCACATATTCAATATGTGCTTGGGCCGTTAATGCATTCAGTTGATAGTGTGTATGACATTATGCAGCCACGTGAACTAAGCAAAGCCTTTATCAATCAGGTGACTGCCATGAATGTTCACTACAACATTCAATACATCATTAACCAAAGTAACGTCTTAAAAGATATGGTTGAGCGAGGTGAAATTGCAGTTGTGGGCGCGATTTATGATGTAAAAACAGGCCATGTTCAGTTTCTGGATGGGTAATATTTTTAGTTAAAAAAAGCGCCTTACTTGAGGCGCTTTTTAAATCCTAAATTATATTTTTAGCCGAAAATTACCAGTGTTCACCTGGGAAAATTCGTGCATATGCTTTTTGTGCCCAGTTCAACTTCTCGGTTTCTTGACCTTTTGCCGCATCCGAACTTGGGAATAAGCGGAAGCCAATCGACATAAACATATTGTTGATACCAGGCGCAACCGAATAAGTCATTGAAGCTAAACGCCCTAAGTTGGTTGCCATACGTTTTGGACGTTTCACAATTGCATAAGCAATTAAGTCAGCAGCCTGCTCAGGTGAAAGTGTTGGTACGTATTTATAAATTTTAGTTGGTGCAATCATTGGGGTGCGAACCAACGGCATATAGATTGAAGTAATCGCGATTTTATGTGCATGAACCTCAGCTGATAGGCAGCGGCTAAATGCATCAAGAGCAGCTTTAGACGCGACATAGGCAGAGAAGCGAGTCGCATTTGCTAACACACCAATCGAGCTAATATTAATAATTTGCCCATCTTGACGTTGAATCATATGAGGCAAAATATTGAGAACTAAGCGCACTGCGCCAAAATAATTTAACTGCATCGTGCGTTCAAAGTCATGGAAACGATCATAAGACTCATGTACGGCACGGCGAATAGAGCGACCGGCGTTATTAATTAAAATATCAATGTGATCAACCGTAGCTAAAATTTCTTTAGACACTTGATCAATCGTATCCATATCGTTGAGATCACATGGGAAAATTGATGCCTTACCGCCACGACTTTCAATACCTGCTTTTACTTCTTCCAAAGTTTCTTGAGTACGGGCAACAAGTAAAACATGAGCACCCGCATCAGCAAGTTTGTTTGAAATCGTTAATCCGATTCCACTCGAGGCGCCTGTCACTAAAATGACTTTATCTTGTACCTTTTCCTGGAACAGAGCTTCTAATTTTTTATTCACAGCATTTTACCTAAGTAGGGGCAGGGACTATTTATTCCGGTATGTAATTTTTATTTTTTACAACCGTAGGTTCATCCAAATGAACTCATAAATATAGCTCTTATCTTAATAGATGTTTAAAAATTGTCTAGTCAGTAAATATATGAAATTTAACAATTTATTTAGAGTAAAAACTCTAAAATAGTATCTTAATCTATTAATTGTTTTTAGTTATATTATGAGCAGAAAATAAAAAAGCCTCTGTTTCCAGAGGCTTGTTAGATAGTTTAAAAGTTATACAGCTGAAAGCGCTTGTTTTAAATCGGCGATTAAGTCATCGATATGCTCAATCCCAATTGAAAGACGCACCATATCTTCACTTACGCCCGCAGCTTTAAGTTCTTGTTCATTGAGCTGGCGATGAGTTGTCGTTGCAGGGTGGCAAGCTAAACTTTTGGCATCGCCAATATTTACGAGACGAGTAAACAGTTGTAGTGCATCGATGAAACGAGTACCGCCTTCGAGACCATCTTGCACGCCAAAAGACAAAATTGCAGAAGGCTTGCCTTTTACATATTTTTGAGCCAGTTGGTGCTGTGGGTGATCTTTGAGGCCTGCATAATTCACCCATTTTACTTTTGGATGATTTTGCAAATATTCCGCAATTTTTTGAGCATTTTCAGTATGGCGTTCCATCCGAAGGTTCAAAGTTTCTAAACCTTGTAGAATCAAGAACACACTTAAAGGGCTAATTGCAGCACCTGTATTGCGTAATGGAACTACGCGTGCGCGTGCAATATAAGCTGCTTCACCTAAAGCTTCGACATAATTAACCCCGTGATAACTCGGGTCAGGCGTGTTCAAAACTTTAAAGCGTTCTGGATATTTACCCCAAGGGAATTTACCGCTATCTACAATCGCACCGCCAATGCTATTGCCATGACCCCCGATATATTTTGTAAGAGAATGAATGACGATATCGGCACCATATTCAAATGGTTTTAATAAAGCAGGGGTGGCAACGGTATTGTCTACAACGACTGGAACACCATATTCATGAGCAATTTTAGCAATCGCCTCTAGATCAATAATATTTCCGAGTGGGTTGCCAATCGACTCAACAAAAACAAGCTTGGTTTTATCATCAATTAAGTTACGCAAGCTTTCAGGCTTTTGGTAATCAAAAAATCGGACCTCAATACCTTGTTTCGGTAAGGTGTGAGCAAATAAGTTATAGGTTCCACCATATAATGTTGAGACCGAGGCAATATTGTCTCCCGCTTCGGTAATCGTTTGAATAGCATAAGTAATTGCGGCCATACCAGAAGCCAATGCTAAAGCACCAATTCCACCTTCTAGAGCAGCAAGACGTTGCTCAAGTACAGAGGTTGTTGGATTCATAATACGGGTATAGATATTACCTTGAACCTTTAAATCGAAAAGATCGGCACCGTGTTGTGTATTATCAAATGCATAAGATGTGGTTTGATAAATAGGGACTGCAACAGCTTTTGTGGTCGCCTCTGGTGAATAGCCTGCATGAATGGCTAAGGTTTCATCTTTATAAGTCATGATTACTTCATCTTCGTGAGTTAAATATTGAGCGAGTCTAGCCTAAAATTCATCTTGAAAATTGCAGAAATTCTGGTTTGTTTTCCAATTTTAGGAATAAAGATAGAAAAATATACGCTGAAACCTTGTATAAATTTTATACATAAACATTTTGCAACTTATTGAAAAAGAAAATTGTTTGATAAATCCGTACGATGGAAATCATAACTTCAAGTCAAAGAGGTTTTCAGCGTATAATAAGCGCGATTATTTATCGCTTATTGCGATGTACTGGTTTTTCAATTGAGGAGTCCTGCGTGGCCCAATATATTTATACGATGAACCGAGTGTCTAAGATGGTTCCGCCAAAGCGCGAAATCTTAAAAGACATCTCTTTATCATTTTTCCCGGGTGCCAAAATTGGTGTGCTCGGTTTGAACGGTGCAGGTAAATCTACCTTGCTTCGTATTATGGCTGGCGTAGATAAAGATTTCTCTGGTGAGGCTCGTGCACAACCTGGAATTAAAATCGGCTATTTAGAGCAAGAACCACCGCTAGATCCAACTAAAGACGTTCGTGGTAACGTTGAAGATGGCGTGCGTGAAGCTTTAGATGCATTAGAACGTCTTGATCAGGTTTTTGCAGAATATGCAGATCCAGATGCAGATTTTGATGCACTTGCAAAAGAGCAGGAAAAATTAGAATCAATTATCCATGCTTGGGATGCACATAACCTAAACAACCAGCTTGAAATTGCTGCGGATGCTTTGAATCTTCCAGCTTGGGATGCAGACGTATCATTACTTTCTGGTGGTGAGCGCCGTCGTGTTGCACTTTGCCGTTTATTGCTCTCGAAACCAGATATGTTACTTCTGGACGAACCGACGAACCATTTGGATGCAGAATCTGTAACTTGGTTAGAACGTTTCTTGAAAGATTTCCCTGGCACTATCGTTGCGATTACGCATGACCGTTATTTCTTGGATAACGTGGCTGAGTGGATTCTTGAACTTGACCGTGGTATGGGTATTCCTTATCAAGGTAACTATTCTTCTTGGTTAGAACAAAAGAATGCTCGTTTAGAGCAGGAAAATAAACAAGAAGAATCTTTTGCTAAAGCATTGAAAAAAGAACTTGAATGGGTTCGTTCAAATGCTAAAGGTCAGCAAAAGAAAAACAAAGCGCGTATGGAACGTTTTGAAGAGCTTAACTCTAAAGAATTCCAGCAACGTAATGAAACGTCTGAAATCTATATTCCACCTGGCCCACGTTTGGGTAACAAAGTTGTGGAAGTGGAAGGCATCAGTAAATCATTTGACGGTCGCTTGTTGTACGAAAACTTAACGTTTACCGTACCTCCAACAGCGATTGTTGGTATCGTTGGTCCAAACGGTGCAGGTAAAACGACTTTATTCCGTATGATGACTGGCGAACAGCAACCTGATACAGGTACTGTGACCTTGGGTGAGTCGGTTAAAGTTGCTTATGTTGGTCAGATCCGTGACACTCTAGATAATAATAAAACTGTTTGGGAAGAAGTTTCTGGCGGTTTAGATATCTTAAAAATCGGTGATTACGAAATCGCATCACGTGCTTATATCGGCCGTTTTAACTTTAAAGGTCAAGATCAGCAAAAACGTGTAGGTGAATTGTCTGGTGGTGAGCGTAACCGTTTACAACTTGCGAAGATCTTACAGTTAGGTGCAAACGTAATCTTACTGGATGAGCCATCAAACGACTTGGATATTGAAACTTTACGTGCGCTTGAGGATGCAATTCTTGTATTCCCAGGTACGGTAATGGTGGTATCGCATGACCGTTGGTTCCTTGACCGTATTGCGACACATATCTTGTCATTTGAAAATGAACAGCCAGAATTCTACGCAGGTAACTATGCTGAATATGAAGCATATCGCCAGTCACGTTTAGGTGATGACGCTGCTCAAAAACGTACCAAATACAAAAAAATTAGCGGTTAATCTCTGTTAATTTAAAAAACCAGCCTGAGGGCTGGTTTTTTTGTTTTAGGAATCTCAGTGTTTTATTTATTAAAGTCACCATGTAAATCTGCCCATATTAAAGAGGGTGCAAAGACAATTACATCAAAGGTCATTGCTAAAGGGTATAAAACCTTGCGGGTAGCACGCTTGAATGGATGTTTCTTAGTTGTTTCAATTTTTTCCTGTAATTCAACCACGTATGGAGTTGCTAGTTTTTGTTGAATATCTTTTAGGTCCTTAGATTCATAAAGTTGCCCTTTGAAAAGAATATTAATATAGGGATATGGGGTATTTTCTTGAGCTTGGAGCATGGCAAAATTCTGTTTAAAACCCAAACCCTTTAACATATCTTTTTGTTTTTCATTTAGATTTCCCATGCGTGTATTATAGCGAACCTGTATTACTCCGTGAAAATGATTTGGATCATCCATAGTGAGTATAAGTGGAGAGGGGATATTAAGCGTTCTTTCGGTAGCCGGAATGGTTTTAATAATTTTTAGAAACTCTGCGCTACCATCAGTCATTAAATAATTATAGTCTTGACCTATAAATACTAATCCTTGTTCCTGCTGATTTTTAACTGCCTGCCCTAGGGCAATAATTTGATCTGTTTTTAAGGTATTCGTCTGAACTTGGGTTGTTTCATCGGGTAAGGCTGATGATAGCATTGATGTTGCACAGCCAGTTAAGCTAAGGCAAATTGTTAATATAGATGCAGAAAAAAGCTTGTACATAATGATTACTCAATAATAAGTTATTTTTGTCTCGTCTAACGTGAGATAAGTTCTAAATTAAAAGGTGGGGATTCGTGATTCGAGGTTTTGTAATTTTATTACATGCCTAGTGCCTGTTATAGTGGCTTTGTTCAACTTTTTAGCTTAATGGTGCGCTTTTGCCACGTTCCGCAATTTTTATGTCCATCTTGTTTAGTTTGCTCATATTCCAGAGTTTATGGAATGTGGCAGCGGCATTTTGCGCGCATGAAAATCAGGAAAAAGCATTGCATCATTTCGGGCATCATGCAGTTTTGAATGTTTATCAATCTTCACATCAAGCTCATACTGAACAGAACGATGCTGGAAACACTTCTCATAAAGCTCCTTTAAATTTGCAAGATCACCATGATCATTTGCCTTCATGTTTTCATATTGTGATGACTGAAGTTACAAAGCAAGCTGAAGCACCTGTAGTACATGTGCAGGAACTCGCACAAATTTATCACTGGTCTAATTCTTACCAGTCACCCCATCTTACTGCTTTAAAACCTCCTCCTGTTTTAACCCCGCTACAGGTGGGGTAGCCAAAAAAAGCCCACCGCATCTCTTATTTATTGCGGGGCAAAAACATGTCTTCTATTTTTTCAACTCGAGTGAGTTCTCCTTCTCACTTAGAGAGTAACGTTAATAAAACGTTAAAAAAGGTTTTAACCATCTCAAGCCTATCTGTTGCCATGCTATTGGCTGCACAAGTAACGATGGCTCAGTCTGAGATTCAACAAGAACGTTATATTCAAAAAGCAGCGTTTACTTTTGAGCAAGCGTTAGAACAGGTACAAAACTATCAAAGTCAGCAAGGTGTTTGGCAAGCACAGCAGCAAATGGCTGAGGCTAATTTAAAGCAAAGTCGTTTATGGGCCAACCCAAGTCTTTCCATTGAGCAAACGGGCTTCCAAAGTGATCAAGAAAAAGAACTCGCAATTGGTATCTCTCAGCCTTTGGATATTTTTGGGCAGCGCAAAGCTGCACAAAACTTGGCAAAAGTGGAGATATCAAAAATTGATTTGGCTGAGCAGCGTTATACCGCTGAGCTTGGATTAATCGTTAAATATTTTTGGTCGCAAGTGGCTTTGCTTGAGCTTGAAAAATCTCTCATTGGAGAGCAGCTAGAAGTGAGCCAAGAAAATTTACTAGCATCGGAAAAACGTTATCAGGCAGGAAGTATTGCGCAAGTTGATGTAGACCGAGTGCGTATGTCTCACTTGGAAAATCAGCGTTTATATCAACAAGTCGATTTAAAACTCCAAGTTGCGAAACAGCAACTGGTGAATTTATGGGGTGGTGGTTCAAGTCAATTTCAGCTATTCCAAAGTCCAAACCAATTATGGGCGCTGGCAGCAAATGTAGAACCAAACCAAGATTCACAAAATAATTTATTGGAGCGCTCTTTCCAATTAGATTCCCTTGTACAGCAAGCCAATATTCAACAGCTTAAAGCAAAAGCAAGACCACAACCTACCGTAACTTTGGGTGTTAATAACACTCGCTCTCCAGAGCAGAGTACAGATAACCAAATTCGTTTAGGTGTAGAAATTCCTTTAAATCTTTTTAATCGCCAACAGTATGGAATCAAGATTGCTCAAGCCAAGCAAGAGCTGTCTCAACGCCAACAAAGCTTTTATCGACAGCAGAATCAAGCAGATATTGAGACTTTGATGTCTGAATTGAAAGGTTTACGCATCCAGTTTAAACAACTGAATGATCAACAAGTTCCTCTTGCGGCTCAAGTTCAGCAAAAAACATTACAAGGTTTCCGTTTGGGTAAGTTCGCTGTTACCGATGTCCAGCAAGCCACAATGCAACTACAAGATGTCCGTTTACGTAAAGTCGAGCTATTAAAACAGGCTTGGCAAAATTCAATTGAAATTCAAAGTTTGCGTCTCGGTCTAGAGGCGGAACAAATCATGGCGAAAGATGCCTTAATGCAATTGAATCAACGTGCTTGGCAACAAAGCCAATCATTCCCAACTCAGGCAGGAGAATAAAAATGTCGGTAAATTTAAAGAAAAATTCTCAGTGGCTTTGGGTGGGAGTGATTGCTGCAATCACTGCAATATTAATCGGGCTACTCGTTTTAAATTCAAAAAATAAACCTGCCTCTTCTGAAGCCTCAGAAGGGCATGAGCATGCTGAAGAAGAGGGTGAAGAACACCATGATGAGGGTGAAAAACCATTGATGCTCACTGTTCAACAAATGCAGGAACAAAATTTAAAAATTGAACAAGCTGAAGTAGGTGAAGTTGCTCAGCTCCAAACTTATCCAGCCAAACTGGTTGTAAATACTGACCGTCAAGCCCATGTCTCACCAAGTTTTAGTGGTCGTGTCGAAGCGGTCTATGTTGAATTGGGACAACAAGTTAAAAAGGGTCAGGCTCTCGCAAGCTTATTGGTTCCAGATCTAGTCGATCAACAAGCCAATTTACAAATTGCACAGTCTAATCTTGATTTAACGCGTCAGGACTATGAACGTGAACGTAGCTTATGGTCTCAGGGAATTTCTGCTAAACAAGACTATCAAAGAGCTTATAACGCTTATCAGCAAGCCCAGATACAAGTTAAAGCAGCTCGCTCACGTCTAAGTGCATTCGGCGCGGGTTCAGGCTCAGGAGGACGCTACACCTTAACAGCTCCAATTGCTGGCATGGTGAGTAATAAAGATATTGTAGTGGGAGAAAACGTACAGCTAGCAGACCAGCTTTTTATTATTAATCAACTTGATCAGTTGTGGCTGGAATTTATTTTACCAAGTACTGCAAATATCAATGTGCAGCCAAATCAGCAAATTGAATTTAAATCTTTGCAAACTGGGAATGTATTTACGGCACAGGTTCAAAGCTTAACTACAGAGGCTGATGCTCAAACAGGGCGTTTACAAGTCCGTGCAAAGGTCTTGGCAAATAGTAGTGAATTGCGTCCAAACCTAATGGTTAATGTTGAGCTAAATTCAGGTTCAACGCAAAAAGTAACACGTGTAAAAGCACAAGCGATCCAGCAAGTCGAAGGTAAAGACGTTATCTTTACTCCAAAAATGGTCAAAACAGGCTTTGAGTTTGAACCTGTCACGGTACAGTTGGGGCAACGTTCTAAAGATGGTCAGTGGGTCGAAGTTGTAAAAGGTATTAATCCAAGCCAGCGCTATGTTGCAGAAGGCAGCTTCTTGCTGAAATCCGAATTGGAAAAAGGAGAGGCGGAGCATGGACATTAATAAACCTGAGCTGCCCAAACCTGAAGGGCTATTTGACAGAGTTATTCAGTTTGCTATTCAAAATGCCATTTGGGTCATGCTATTTGTACTGACGTGGATTGGAGTCGGTATCTGGAGTTATCAAAAGCTTCCTATTGATGCGGTTCCAGACATTACCAATGCTCAGGTCCAGATTAATACTCAAGCAAATGGATATACGGCTTTAGAGGTCGAACAACGCATTACCTATCCTATTGAAAATGCGATGGCCGGAATTCCTAATCTGGAACAGACTCGCTCTATTTCCCGTTATGGACTTTCTCAAGTCACCATCATTTTTAAAGATGGAACAGATATTTATTGGGCAAGACAACTGATTAACCAGCGTTTACAAGAGGCGGACGGACAACTACCCGAATCAGTTGATCCAGTTATGTCTCCTGTTTCAACGGGTTTGGGGGAGATTTACCAATGGGTCGTAAAAGCAAAAGCTGGTGCTAAAAAAGCTGATGGTACAGCCTATACAGCTATGGATTTACGCGAAATTCAGGATTGGATTGTACGTCCTCAATTACAGCGGGTGAAAGGCGTAGCCGAAATTAACAGTATTGGTGGCTACAATAAAACCTATATTGTTTCTCCTGATTTAAAACGTTTGCAGCAGCTGCAAATTTCAATTAATGAATTTCAAACTGCTTTGCAAGAAAACAATGAAAATCGCGGTGCAGGATTTATTGAAGAAAACGGGGAGCAGCTCACTGTTCGTGTTCCGGGTATGTTAAGTAGTGTTGAGGATATTCAAAACATTACCGTAAGCACTAAAAATGGTTTACCAATTCGTGTGGCAGATGTGGCGAATGTCTCTATTGGGCATGATTTAAGAACGGGTGCTGCAACTTACAATGGTGAAGAAACTGTTCTTGGCATAGCCATGATGATGATGGGGGAGAACAGCCGTACCGTTGCTCAGGCGGTGGATGGCAAAATTAAGGAAATCCAATCTACCTTACCTAAAGGTGTAGAAATCGAAACGGTTTATGACCGGACGAGTTTAGTAAATAAAGCAATTGCAACAGTACAGAAGAACCTTGTAGAAGGGGCGATTCTGGTTATTGTGATTTTGTTTATTTTCTTGGGAAATTTCCGAGCAGCTTTAATTACTGCCTGTGTTATCCCGCTTTCGATGTTATTTACCCTTACGGGGATGGCTGAGCAAAACATTAGTGCCAACCTGATGAGCCTAGGAGCGCTTGATTTCGGGATTATTGTAGATGGGGCAGTTGTTATTGTAGAGAACTGCATTCGACGTCTAGCAGAAGCACAGCATGCTTTACAACGGCCACTTACACGCACTGAGCGATTTAAAGAAGTTTTTCTCGCCGCGAAACAGGCCCGTCGACCGCTTATTTTTGGGCAAATGATTATTTTAGTGGTCTATTTACCTATTTTTGCCTTATCTGGCGTTGAAGCCAAAATGTTTCATCCAATGGCAATGACCGTGGTTATGGCGTTATTGGGAGCCATGATTCTTTCTGTGACATTTGTACCTGCGGCAGTTGCTCTTTTTGTTACGGGTGAAGTGAAAGAAAAAGAAACACGTTGGATGCTGCTTTTAAAGCAGAAATATCGAGATATTCTCGATCAGGCTTATCAACTTAAGATCGTTGTTCTTAGTTTTGCATTAAGTATTTTAGTGCTCACAGGCGTGTTAGCTACCCAAATGGGCAGTGAATTTGCTCCCCAGTTAAGTGAAGGTGACTTCGCCTTACAGCAAATGCGTTCACCTAGCACTGGACTCGAGCAATCTCTGCGAATGCAAGAAAATACCGAAAAGCTCATTTTGAAAAACTTTCCAGAGGTAAAGGCTGTTTTTGCTCGAACAGGAACAGCTGAGGTTGCAACTGACGTGATGCCACCTAATATCTCTGATGCAGTTATTTTACTTAAACCTCATGATCAATGGCCAAACTCTAAAGAAACGCTAGATGAACTACGTTCGCGTATGCAGGCTTTCTTGGCGACATTACCGGGCAATAACAGTGAGTTCTCTCAACCGATTGAACTACGTTTTAATGAGCTGATTTCAGGTATCCGGAGCGATATTGGCGTCAAGATTTTTGGCGATGATATGCAAGTGCTTAATGAGCAGGCTCAGGCATTTGCTCAAAAAATACAGACGATTTCTGGTGCTACAGCGGTTAAGGTAGAACAAACGAGCGGTTTGCCTGTGCTAAGTATCGAAATTAATCGTCCTTTGGCTGCGCAATATGGATTATCTGCCAAAGCCATTCAAGATATTGTGGCGGCAAGTGTCGGTGGACAAAATGTAGGGCAGATTTTACAAGGTGATAGACGATTCGATTTTGAAATTCGCTTAGAGGATCAGCAACGTACCATTCAAAACTTAGCCCAACTTCCGATTCAGCTACCTAATGGTGGTCTAATCCAGCTTCAAGATGTCGCTAAAGTTGAACGTACCTCAGGCTTAAATCAGGTAGGACGTGAAAATGGTAAGCGCCGTGTCATTATTACCGCTAACGTAGAAGGCCGTGATTTAGGATCATTTGTTCAAGAGCTAAGAACAACGCTCGCAAAAGAACAACTACCAGCAGGGTATTGGTTGGAATATGGTGGTCAGTTTGAAAATCTAGCTTCAGCTGCTGCACGAATGAAAATTGTTGTTCCATTAGCGCTTGCTATGATTTTCATTTTACTCATGGCTGTATTCCATAACATTAAAGAAAGTCTGTTGGTGTTTAGCGGCGTTCCGTTTGCTTTGTCGGGTGGCATTATCGCGCTTTGGCTGAGGGATATTCCACTTTCAATGTCGGCGGGTGTCGGGTTTATTGCCTTATCGGGTGTTGCTGTTTTGAATGGTCTGGTGATGCTGAGCTTTATTAAAGAGCTTAGAGAAAACTTTGATATTCAAACAGCCACGTGGAATGGGGCGATCTTGCGCTTAAGACCTGTACTCATGACGGCTTGTGTTGCTTCGCTTGGTTTTATTCCAATGGCTTTGGCAACAGGAACCGGTGCAGAAGTGCAACGACCTTTGGCAACGGTTGTTATTGGTGGCATTATTTCATCTACGATATTAACTCTGGTTTTATTACCAGTAATTTATCGATGGATGAATGAAAGCAAGGTGAAAAGCGCTGAGCATTCATAATGTCATCGATTTGAGATATCTTTTTTGATTACAGAATCTAAGTCAAAAAAGTGTTTGAAAGAGGTAAAAATAATGATGCATTCATTGTTACTTTTACCTCACCATAAAGATAAATAATAAGGAGTCCGCAACATGGGTGGACAACATGATCATAGTCATGCCGTAGTCACTGAAGGTAATGCTAAAAAATTAACAATTGCCTTAGCTCTTACTACAACGTTTTTAATTGTTGAGGTCATTGCAGGTTTAATCACGCAAAGTTTGGCATTGCTCTCTGACGCTGCACATATGTTTACAGATGCAGCTGCTTTGGCAATTGCTTTGGTTGCCATTCAAATTTCAAAACGTCCCGCCGATAATAAGCGTACTTTTGGCTATCAGCGCTTTGAAATTTTGGTAGCTTTATTTAATGCGCTCATGCTCTTTGTGGTGGCAGTTTATATTTTATATGAGGCCTATATTCGGTTCTCTAAGCCACCTGAAATCCAAAGTGTGGGGATGCTTATTGTGGCAACGGTTGGCTTGGTAATTAACCTCATTTCAATGAAAATTTTAATGTCGGGCGCTAACTCTAGTCTAAATGTTAAAGGTGCTTATCTAGAGGTCTTAAGCGATGCATTGGGTTCGGTAGGAGTGATCATCGCGGCAATAACGATTTATTTCACTAACTGGTACTGGATTGACACGCTTATTGCCGTACTCATTGGCTTTTGGGTGTTACCAAGAACATGGATTTTGCTTAAACAGAGCATTAATATTTTGCTCGAAGGTGTACCAGAAGAAGTCGATATTGAGAAATTACGTACAGATCTACTTTCTTTAAATGGTGTGGAGAGTATTCATCAACTTAAAGTATGGGCCGTTACGTCTAAAAATATTCATTTAACGGTGCACTTGTTTGCGCCAGAAGCAGAGCGTACAAGGCTTTATAATGAAGCAGTTGAAATGCTATCTCATGAACATGGGATTGCAGAGGTTACTTTGCAAATTGAAGATGACGAGGAGATTAACTGTCAGCACACTGCCCAGCATGCTCCCCATGAACATGCTGACGAAGCACATTCACATCAGCATTAAACTGATGTGAATAATTGATTAGATTTCCCACTCGTTATTGCAGTCACGGCATTTCCAATGTTTTTGTGACTGCATAAATGCTTGCATAGACAGTTTAAAGTCTGGTAAATCACGCCAGAACATAAACCCTGCCCCTACAGTCACAACAAAAACAACTACTGTTGCAATTTGAAGAGAGCTGCTTGCACCATTGCCAAAAATCCACATAAAAATGCTAATAATAACCAAGAGTAAAAGCATAAAAATTGCAGGAATTAAGATAGCAAGGCTTTTAGGAACTGCTGGTTTTACGCTGTTAATGCCTTGGCTTACAGGCATAATTTTAACACTTTGACATTGAGGGCAACGGTATTGCATAGGAACTCCACATTCAGTTTGAATCTATTCTAACGGAAATGTTGAAAAAGAAAAAAGTTTGTAAGATATCGATGAAGTGCTTTGAGCTAGCAAAAAATTAATTTTGAATAAACAAGGAAATACAAAAAGCAGATGATTTATGCGTACACATAAAAATTAAAATAATATTGTAGAGCATGCTAATCTACAGAAAAATGAAGTGTGATTAGCACTATAAATGAGCTTAAATACTCATAAATAGGATGTGAAATAAATATAAAAAGGAGAGAGGGACTTGGGTCAACAAGATGACAATGAGTCGAAGCCTACAACAACAGCATCGGCTGTAGATACCCCAGATACCGCAAAACAGTCATTATCTCGTCGATTACTGCATAAGACATTGCAACATGCCCAAGATGCGGTCGGGTTCGCTAGTGATACGACACGTAATATTGCAGGGGTCGCGGATGCTGCATTAGATGCGCTCGACCAAGTGACCACTCACACCAGACGTGGAGTTGTCGGAATGACAAATCTGGCAGCAGGTACTGTACGAGATATGGTGTCTGAAACCAGTGAAACTGCACGTCAAGTCGCGTTGATCATGGCACGTACATTTTTGGGGAAGAGTACCTTAACGCTGTATTTACCGGAAATGCTATTAAATAATCAAATTCGTAAGCGCATCGACCGTTCTGAAATTGATGATATTAAAATCAAGTGTGGCAATGATAGTTTCCAAGTCGAGATCGATGGGCATTACCATCGTTTCATGTATCGTTTAAGTTTAGATTTTAAAGTATTGGAATGCCGTATTGGGCAGGAAAAATTTTTGCGCCTACGTCAAATGGATGAGAGCCTCGATGTTCAGATCCGCCATGGGGGAACGCTGTCAAACTGGGCTGTGCGCCGTATTGGCCGAGTTGGTTTTGAAGTGGTGAATATGTTACCGATTCCATCACTCATTAATCACTTGATTGGCGATATTCCTGGCATCCAGCGCGATGGTCACCGTATGTGGTTTATTGACCTAGAGCAAGCAGGATTTATTGACTTTATTAATAACCGTTCATGGATGGTTGAAAAGCTTCTGAGTTTGACTGATTTTAGTATTTTACCGGGTTTGAATATTTTGAGAGAAAGCCGAGAGTTGGTCCAGCAATTGGTAGATCAATTTGAAATTAGAGGACTACGGGTACAGTCGGGTCGCCTTGAAGTACAAGTGGGCATTGCGAGCTAATGGAGCATATGAAAAGCTAATCATTGATTGGTTTTTCATTTTTAAGGCAAGAAAAAAGCCACTGACATTATGCAGTGGCTTTTTAGAATTTGGCGTCCCTACGGGGATTCGAACCCCGGTTACCGCCGTGAAAGGGCGATGTCCTAGGCCTCTAGACGATAGGGACTTATATGAGGCATACATCTGAAAAAATTACTGGCGTCCCTACGGGGATTCGAACCCCGGTTACCGCCGTGAAAGGGCGATGTCCTAGGCCTCTAGACGATAGGGACGTTTCAGAGGTGGGCGTATATTAGGTCGATTTAATAAAAGTGTCAAATAGTTTTCTGAATAAATATTAAAAAAAGCTATCAAGCGCTTAAAAATAACTCAAATTGTAGAAAATATATACATTTAGCCCTCATTTTTTTGAAAAGGTTCAATAATTGCCTTTATCACGGAGGGATGTTGTAAATATCCTAAAATCTCATGTGGCTGGTTGGCGAAGGTAAAAATTTTCTGATTAATAATAGGCGGATCAAAGTTAAAAGGAGCCTCAGATAATGGAAATGCAGTCAGAAAATCATCTTGAGAATAAAAATTAAACCATTCACCGTGAATACAGGGTGGTCTGGCAATTGGGTTCGGGAGCTTACTTTGAATGACGCGAAAAGATAAAGGAGAGGCTAAAGTTATAAATCGTTTAACTGAAAATTGATAAGAAGTATCGGAAAATAGCCGATAAGCAATAACTGAGCCGAGAGAGTGCGCAACGACAATATAATCATCATCTTCTCGCATTTTCTTTAAAATTCGCTCATTTACTTCTTGCATAAATTCAGGATTAGATAAGTACATATAAGTTTCAATCAGAAACTGCTGTATCAAGCTCTCATGCAATTTTGGAAAGTTGTTTAAAAGAACAACCAATTCTTTGAGTACTCGATCCTTTACGAGCTGAGAGGTCAGATAGAGTCGTTCTGAAAAGCTTTTTTCAGCTTGATCCGTTGATGGCGACAATAAGGGAATAAATGGGGTGTGTTCTTTCGTTGGGGGATTATTCTCATGTAAATGAATAGGTAAATAATTATTTAAAAATGTTTTAGGTAACAAGGTTGTAAGATCTAATTGATTACTTAATTGATATTTATTCATCAAATCGCCATAAAATGGCATATGAATATGAAGATCGCGTACGTTAACTTTGCAAGGCATTTGCTTTAGACCGAGCTTAAATACTTTTAACCAATGCTCTTTTAAGCGGTGTGATGTGTAATTCTGTTGATTCATCCCGTGGATAAATATAATTTTCATTCTATACAAGGAATTGTTTTTAATATAAATTTTAATCTACAACGGTATGTTATATAAAACCAGTATGTAGACAAAAAAAAGTGTAGCTTTTTGCTACACTTTCATTGAATAAGAGTGGTTTAGACTTTATTGCGGTAAAAAATAAAATAGCTGACATAACATAAAGCTGTAAAAATGAGGCAGCCTACAAAACCAGCACGCATTTCAGGGTCTGCTGCCATACTTAAACACGTAATAAAGCAGAAAATAAAACCTAAAATTGGGACGATAGGAAATAATGGAGCAGCATATTGTAAGTCTTTAACTGTATGGCCAGATTTGTACCATTGGCGACGGAAATTAAATTGACTTAAACAAATGCTCATCCAGACAATAACCATAGTAAATGCTGCAACGCCAAGCAGATTTTTAAAAATAGTCTCTGGGGCAAATTGCTCTGATAACAAGCCTGGAATTGCTCCAAACATTGTTACAACTAAGGCAACAATAGGTGTTCCACTTTTTGAGAGCGTAGCAAATACGCGAGGTAATAATTTTTGTTCTGACAGTGACCACATCATACGTGAAGCGGCATAAAGTCCTGAGTTTGCTGCCGAAAGCAGAGCTGTAATAATTACAAACCGAATAATGTCATCTGCATATGGAATACCAATATAATTAAATACGGTAACGAAAGGACTACTACTTACGCTTTCACTGCCTAAACCTGCAAGCTGGAAGGGAAGCAAAGCACTAATAACAATAATGGTTCCGACAAAGAAAATAAGAAGGCGCCAAATCGCAGCGTTAATTGCTTTGGGTACATTCTGAGCCGGATCTTTGGTTTCACCTGCTGCTACGCCAATTAATTCAGTGCCTGAGAAAGCAAAGTTAACAATTAGCATGGTGGTAAAAATAGGAATTAAACCGTGTGGGAACCAGCCTTGAGCTGTAAGATTGCTAAATAGCGGTGCAGTTTGGCTACCATGAAAAGGAATTAAACCAAAAATTGCTAATAGGCCGAGCACAATAAAAGCAATAACGGTAATGACTTTAATAAGAGCTAGCCAAAACTCAGACTCGGCAAAAATGCGAGTTGAACTAATATTTAAACCAAAAATAGTGATTGCAAAAACAATTGTCCAGATCCACATTGAAATATGTGGGAACCATTCCTGCATGAGTAATGCTGCGGCTGTGAATTCAGTTCCAAGCGTTGCAGTCCAGGTCAGCCAGTACATCCAAGAAATCATATAGCCTGTACTAGGACTAATATATTTTTTGGCATAGGCACCAAAAGAGCCTGAAACAGGCATGTGTACAGCAAGCTCTCCTAGGCAAAGCATGACCATATAAGCGATCGCGCCACCAAGAATATAGGCAATAATTGCGCCAATAGCTCCAGTTTGTGAAATGACTTCCCCTGAACCTAAAAATAAACCAGTTCCGATTGCCCCGCCTAGTGATAGCATAACAAGATGGCGAGTACTCATGGCTCTTTTTAAAGGTGCAGTACTGTTCTGATGCTGATGAGCATCTAGTTGATTGTCAGATGGCTGCATATTACACATTGAGAGAATTAAGAAAGACGCTATTTTAGATAAAATAGACAAATGTGCAATCTAGAAAGAGATAAAGAATAAACAGTAAGGTGACGATAGAGTCTTTTTATAATTTTATAAAGCAGAATATGGCGTCCCTACGGGGATTCGAACCCCGGTTACCGCCGTGAAAGGGCGATGTCCTAGGCCTCTAGACGATAGGGACTTGATGAGGCAAACACAAAGGAGCGTGGTGGAGTCAAGCGGGATCGAACCGCTGACCTCTACAATGCCATTGTAGCGCTCTACCAACTGAGCTATGACCCCAGTTTGTGTGAGCGCAATATTAGGTTGAATGCGCTCACACGTCAACTAAAAAATGAATTAAACTTCGCTAGTTGCTTCATTTTTCGGCAATTTTAAGCTCTCATTGAGTTTTTCCCAATTTTTAACTTCTTTCTTGCTTGGTCCACCCACAATTTCTAAAGCGCGACGTAAACGAGCGAAAGTTAAATCAGGCCCAAGGGTGACCATTGACTGCATTACAGGTGTTGAACTGGTTGAACCCGCAATTGCGATAAAGAACGCTGGCATGAAATCGCGTAATTTAATGTCCATCTGGTTCGCAAGATCCATTAGGGTTTGGCTCACAGTGTCATTGTTCCATGTAAACTGGCCTTCAAGACGCCAAATTGCAAATTGTAAACTTTGACGAACCTGTTCTTGAGTCAACTTTTTACTTTCAAACATTTCTGCTGTGATTTGTGGCATATGGTTAAAATAGAAACCAGCCCAATTCACTGCTTCTGAAAGCAAATTAATACGCGGTTGAATGGCAGCAGCGATATCTTCTAAAGTGCTACGATCACTCTTCCAAGTTAATAAACGGTCTAACAGTTGACCAGGGGTTAAACCTTTGATCCATTGACCGTTAAGCCAGTTTAATTTTTCAACATCAAAAATTGGTCCGCCGAGTGATACACGTTGAATATCAAAGTTATCCATCATGTCTTGTAATGTGAACACTTCTTTTTCGTCTGGCATTGACCAACCCATACGGCCTAAATAGTTTAACAAGGCTTCTGGTAATACACCGATATCGCGGTAGTAGTTAATTGATGTCGGGTTTTTACGTTTAGATAATTTTGATTTATCTGGATTACGTAACAACGGCATGTGGCAGAGCGTTGGCATTTCCCAGCCAAAATATTGGTAAAGCAACTGATGTTTTGGCGCAGATGGAAGCCATTCTTCACCGCGCAATACATGAGTGATTTCCATTAAATGGTCATCGACAACATTGGCCAAATGATAAGTTGGTAATCCATCATTTTTAAGAAGAACTTGCATGTCGACTTGCGCCCAAGGAATTTCAACTTCCCCGCGTAATAAGTCATTAAATTTACAAATACCTTCTTCAGGTACTTTCATACGGATGACATGAGGTTCACCCGATTCTAAGCGACGTGTCACTTCTTCTTGAGAAAGTTTTAACCCACGCCCGTCATATTTTGGTGTTTCACCACGTGCTTGTTGTTCTGCACGCATTTGGTCTAGTTCTTCAGCTGTCGCGAAACAATAAAAAGCATGACCTTTTTCAACAAGTTCTAATGCGTATTGCTTATAAATTCCCATACGTTCAGATTGACGATACGGTGCATGAGGCCCCCCCACATCTGGACCTTCCGACCAATTTAGGCCTAACCAACGCAATGAATCCAAAATCATTTTTTCAGACTCTGGTGTAGAGCGAAGTTGGTCTGTATCTTCAATCCTTAAAATAAACTCCCCACCATGTTGTTTCGCAAAACACATGTTAAATAAGGCGATGTAGGCGGTGCCGACATGAGGGAAACCGGTAGGGGAAGGTGCAATACGAGTACGAACTTTCATAGGTAATGGGTCAAAATAAAAATTGAAACTATTATAACGAAAAAGCCCAGTATTCTGACGTTTTATTTAAGGTCAGACTGGGCTAAAGCTGAAACGGTGAGGGGTGTTTCAGAATTTAAGATGCATGCGGCTGGAAGATCGCCTGAACAAAACGTGAAAAACGTTCGTGCTGAGCAGCAAGAAAGTTTTGAGTGGGAGTAACGCGAATTGAATTGAGTACTTTAAGTTCATCATTTGTGGAAGGTAATACGATAGGATTACGTTTCTGTTGATCTAAAGCTTTTTCAATAAGTGAAGTCTGCTTATCTGCCCCAGTTTTGTTTGGAGTATCTTTAAGTACTGCTGCTGCAGAAAACTGTGATGCCAAACCCAGCACCAAACTTAAGCTTAACGCTTTTCCATAATGAATTTTCATTATTAATCATCCCCTCTGTTCATTACATTTCATCTATTTTTTGAGTTTAACGAAATGTAAAATTACGGTAATGCTACGATTTAAACATAAATCTTAATAAAAAAGTGGAACTGTGTCACACTTTTTACAAAAATTATCTATATTTTAATCTGGTCGACCCAAATGTAGGCCATATGTATCCTTTGCGCTTCATTATTTAACAAATTAATGTGTAGATAAAGTGAAGGCCCTCATTAAGTTGTAAGAATAATTACAAAACTTTTCAAAAATGAAATAACTTAGACATCTTAATCTATATATTTTAAAGAGATTAATAAAAAATATATTAATATAAGTAATTGATTGTAAATTATAAAATTAAAAATATAGTAAAACTAAAACCAATGATGGATTTTGTAAATGAAAAAAATATCAATAATGGCTGTAGCTGTGTATTTGGGAATGGCAACAGCAGCTCAGGCTGCTACTTCTTTTTTAAACGTTTCTTATGATCCGACTCGAGAATTTTATCAAGAATATAATCAGGCTTTTGGTAAGTTCTGGAAACAACGCACAGGGCAAGATGTTGAATTTAAACAGTCGCATGGTGGATCTGGTAAACAAGCTCGGGCGGTGGCTACTGGTTTAGAAGCTGATGTTGTAACGTTGGCGTTAGCGAATGATATTGATGAGATTGTGAAAGCAGGTTTTATCCAGCCGAATTGGCAAAAAGAATTTCCGAATAATTCTGCACCTTATACTTCTACTGTTGTATTTCTAGTACGAAAAGGTAATCCGAAAAATATACGTGACTGGAATGATCTAACAAAACCAGGTGTTGAAATTATCACTCCTAACCCTAAAACAGGTGGCGCACCTCGTTGGATTTATTTGTCTGCGTGGGGTTATGCTTTGAAACAACCGGGTGGTAATGATGCCAAGGCTCGTGAGTTAGTTAAAAAGCTTTATCACAATGTAAAAGTACTTGATTCGGGAGCACGCGGTTCGCTAACAACATTTGCCGAACGTGGTATTGGTGATGTTTTATTATCATGGGAAAACGAAGCTTTATTGGCGACGAAAGGACCTGATAAAGACAAATATGAAATTGTTTACCCATCAATTTCAATTTTGGCAGAGCCATCAGTCGCAATTGTAGATAAAACCGTTGATAAAGATGGGAATCGAACTTTAGCAAAAGGGTATTTGAATTTTTTATATTCACCTTTAGGGCAAGAGCTGGCTGCTAAGCATTATTTCCGACCACGTAATGCTCAAGTGGCAGCAAAATATGCAGCCCAATTTCCAAAAATTAAATTATTTACCATTAATGATGTGTTTGGTGGTTGGGCGAAAGCTCAGAAAACTCACTTTGCTAATGGAGCTGTCTTTGATCAAATTTATGATGGGAAGCAGTAATTAACTAAGTTTTTCCATGTGGCCGCTTATTTAATAATTAAGCGGCTTTTTTGAATTTTAAGATTTTCACATCTAATTTTTGATTAATTTAGAAATTACCCAATCTTTTTAATAAGGTGCTGATAAAGATATTAATGTAGTGGTCTACATCATCTTTAAAAATCATATATTGTAAAGCTAGCCCATAACTTAATGATACAAGCTCTATAACAATAGAATCATAGTCATCAGGCTCAGCCATCTGCATTAAAGAAAAGAATTGTTTCATGATCTTGGTTACTTCTTGCTGATGAGTTTTCCAAACCTTTTGATACTCCTCGGCGAAGGTAATATCACGTGCAGCAAATAGTTGTAGTTCTATTGATATCTTCAGCCATTCATCGTTTGTAAAAAAAACTGTCAGCCATTGGCGCAACGAATCGATTAATTGCTCGGTATTTGAAGGAGCACTGGTAAATATTTCTTGTAATTGTAAATTTTCTTTAGCGAATTGAAGTTCCATCAGCTCAAGTAAAAACGCTTCTTTATTGTTGAAATTAGAGTAGAAGGCACCTTGAGTATAACCTGCTTGTTTAGAAAGATTCCTGATTGATACTGCGTTATAACCATATTCAGAAATGAGTGCAAACTCAGCTTCGATGAGATGCTGTCGAGTTTGTACCTGTTTTTCATTGCGAGAAAGAGTCATAAGAGCCAGATCAAATAATAGTTGAGATATCACTTGTTATCTTAATTTTTATAAGATATTTTCGCTACTTATTTATTTCAGATATCACTTGATATTTGAATGTGCGACAATAAAGGCGATATATGTCTCAACTCTCTAAACGTATTGTAGTTATTAATGGTCATCCATCCGATATCAGTTTTAATCATGCATTAGCTCACAACTATGTAGCACAAGTAAAAACATTAGGTGTTCACGTAGATCTTATAGAAATTGCTAAGTTGGATTTCGAGCCTAATTTAAAATATGGTTATGAGAAACGTATGGATCTGGAACCTGATTTAATGAATGCGTTGGAAAAAATTCAGGCTGCTGATCATTTAGTATGGTTCTTTCCAGTTTGGTGGGGAGGACTTCCAGCCATAGCTAAGGGTTTTATTGATCGACTCTTTTTACCGAATCTTGTATTTAGTTACCGAGAAAACAGTAATCGAGTTATTGGTCATTTACACTCCAAATCAGCACGACTCATTACTACTTTAGACCAGCCAGGCTGGTTTTATCGTTGGTACTATGGTGAACCAAGTACACGTCAACTTAAAAAAGCGACTTTGCAATTTTGTGGGGTCAGTAGAGTCAAAGTTAATTATATTGGAACAGTGCGGGGAGCAAGCTCAGACCAACGGCAAAAATGGTTAAATCAAATCGGTAAATATGCCGAGAAAGATTGCCAGCTCATCTCGTCCTGAGGTAAATCTGGGAGAGTCTCTAACGGAATAAGCGTAAAGGGAAAAGAGAATTTTTTAGGTAAAGCGTTTAATAATAATTTTTATAAATTCGTATTTAGCTATAAAAAATTATTCTTGGTTTCTTATTTTGCTTAAAAAGTGCTAACAAAACGGTTTTATCTATGAAAAATTAATATTTTCCTACAAAAAGCCGTTTGGTGTTGGTCATAAACAAGGTGATAATGTGCAGTTACATTTTCACGCTATGATTTAACACCTATGTCGCATATTTCTGTCTTACTTTCCGAGACCATTGAGAGCTTATTGGCAGATCGCACAACTGGGGTGTATATCGATGCAACCTTTGGAAGAGGTGGGCATACCCGTTTATTGCTTTCTAAACTTGATGAAAATGCACGAGTGTATGCATTTGATAAAGACCCTCAAGCATTGGAAGTTGCTGCTGCTTTGGCACAAGAAGATTCAAGATTTACCATCATTCATGCCAGTTTTGCTGATATCAAAGAGAAGATGCAGGAAATTGGCGTGATGAGTGTTGATGGAATTATGGCTGATCTAGGGGTTTCATCTCCTCAACTTGATCAGGCAGAGCGTGGTTTTAGTTTTATGCAAGATGGTCCGTTGGACATGCGAATGGATAATTCTAAGGGTTTAACTGCGGCTGAGTGGTTACTTAAAATTGAAGAAGAACAATTAGCAAATATTATTTATCAATATGGTGAAGAGCGTTATAGTCGACGTATTGCTAAAGCCATTAAACTAGCTGGAAAACTAGAAACGACCGCTCAATTGGCGGAAGTTGTTAAAACTGCTCATCCAAAATGGGAAAAACATAAACATCCAGCGACACGTGCATTTCAGGCTATTCGAATTGCTATTAATAAAGAGCTAGAAGATATTGAACTGTTTTTGCCGCAAGCTGTAGACTTGCTAAAACCGGAAGGACGTTTGTCTGTTATTAGTTTCCATTCTCTTGAAGATCGACTGATTAAGCAGTTTATTCAAAAAGAATCTACGTTAGCAGAAGATTTCGGTTGGGGAATGCCTGAGCAGCGGGTAGATACAAGAAGATTAAAGAAAATTTCACGGGTTCGTGCGAGTGAAGAAGAAGTAAAAGCGAACCCTCGTTCACGTAGTGCATGGCTTCGGGTTGCTGAACGCTTGGAAGAAAAAGGCGCGTAATGAAAAGCAGTGATGAAATCGCAACCACAGAAAATAACGTGGTGAAAAAAGTTGTTGTGTATACAGTATTGGTGGCGCTTGTTTTTATAAGTGCCATGATGGTGGTATTTCAAGTATTTGAATATCGTCATGATTATAGAGAGCTTAGCTCTTATATGCGTGAACGTGATGATCTCAATGCTGAATGGGGGCGTTTGCTCATTGAGCAACAAACCTTTGGTGCAACAGCACAGATTGGTACGCGTGCTGTAACTCAGCTACGGATGTTTTCTCCACCGGCTGCAGAAACGGTGGTAATTTCTTTACCAATGACCTCAGAGCAAAATAAGTAAGGCCTTGCTGTATGGTAGATAAGCGAACAAAACAAACACGGAAAAAACAGCAGTCTATTTCGGAAAAACCAACTCTTGCCTTTGATATGTGGCGGTTTTATCTGCTCTGGGCAGTGGTGCTGCTCTGTTTTGTTGTTTTAATTGCACGTGCATTTTATGTACAAGTAATTAATAAAGATTTTTTACAAAACAAGGCCAATGCCAATATTTTGCGTACTGAGCGTGTAGAAGCTATGCGTGGCGTGATTAGTGACCGCCATGGAGTACCTTTAGCAATTAGTACACCGATCATGAAAATCGTAATGGATCCACGTGATTATTTCGATACGAAGCACTTATATGATCAAATTACAGAAGAATTAAAGAAAGATCCGAATAATCGTAAATTAAAAAGACAATTACCCGATAAAAATTTGAATCTTGATGAGTTGGCGGATGTAGTCGGTTTAGACCGTGCCGATCTTAAAAAACAGATGAATGCACGACCGCGTTCTCGTTATCTGGTTTTGAAGAAAGAAATACCACCGCAACAGGCAGACCTCATTACGAAGGGTAACTTTCAAGGGGTATATGCCGAGAAAACGTATAAGCGTTATTATCCTCAACCACAGCCAAATGCCCAGATTATTGGCTTAACCAACAGTGAAGGCCAGGGGATTGAAGGCTTGGAAATGCAGCTCAATAAACAGCTGTCGGGTGTGGATGGTGAGCAAAAAATTATTCGTGATAAGCGCGGAAACCGTTTAAAAGTTTCAGAGGTTATTCGTGAGGGTGAACCGGGCGAAAACATCACTTTAAGTATTGACTCACGTTTGCAGTACATTATGTACCGTGAATTAACGGCTGCTGGTGTTGCAAATAACGCTCGTTCGGCAACAGCTATTGCTGTAGATGTTAAAACTGGCGAAATTTTGGCAATGACAAGTTGGCCGTCATATAACCCAAATGACAAAAACGGTTTATCTAATAAAGATGCCATGCGTAACCGCGGTGCGATTGATATGTTCGAACCGGGTTCAACCATGAAGCCATTTACTGTTTCTGCGGCACTGGAAACTGGACAATATACGCCAAATACCATTGTAAACACTTCTCCGGGTTCAATGCGTTTAGGTTGGCATACGATTCGTGATACCCATAATTATGGTGCTTTAACTGTAAGTGGCGTAATTATCAAGTCTTCAAACGTGGGGTCGGCGAAAATTGCATTGTCACTTCCAAAAGAAAAATTGCCGAGCTTCTTTAATCGCGCTGGCTTTGGTAAACGTTCGGCTGTGAAGTTCCCAGGTGAAAGCTCAGGCTTGGTACTACCGGTAAGTAAATTAAATTCTTCCCAAATTGGTACCATGGCTTATGGTTATGGTCTAAATGCGACTATTCTCCAGTTGGCGCAAGGCTATGCAATGCTTGCAAATCATGGCGAGAAAATGCCTTTAAGCCTACATAAGTTAGATCAGGCACCTAAAGGTGAACAAGTTCTTGCTCCAAAAATTGCCGATCAGGTTTTGCTTATGCTAGAGCAGGTGACTATGCCTGGTGGTACTGCAAAACAAGCTAATATTCCGGGTTATCGCGTGGGTGGTAAAACCGGTACGGCGCATAAACTTCGTGCAGACCGTAAAGGTTATTCAAATAATGAATACCGTGCTTTATTTGCGGGTGTAGCTCCAATTAGTGACCCGCGTTTAGCTGTTATTGTTGTGGTTGAAAACCCGCAAGGCCGTTATTACGGTGGTTTGGTTGCTGCCCCTGTTTTTGCACGCATTATGCAAGAATCATTGCGCTTAATGAACGTACCGCTTGATAAGCCCCTTGATACTCCAGAAAACCCTATTCGCAGGTAAGCTATGTCTGTTTCTTTTCAAGAAATTAATCCAGTCGAGATTGATGTACAGTGGTCTAAGCAGCCTTTTCATGGTTTTAGTTTAGACAGCCGTAAAGTTGAGTCAGGCCAAATCTTTATCGCCTTGACCAGTTATAGCCAACCTGAAAAAACGCGTATATTTGCGGAGTCAGCTTTAGCCAATGGTGCACTTGCTATCATTAGCGAGACTGAGTTGGGCGTTTCGAATGAGTGGGTATGCCCTGATGTACGTCAGCGCATGGGTGAGTGGCAACAGCGTTATTTGCAGCGTATAGATCCTGTCACGCCAGCACGTATTGTTGCAGTGACAGGCACAAACGGTAAAACGACAATTTCACGTCTAATTGCTGAGTTAATTAGTTCGCAACAACAGCAATGTGCAGTGATGGGAACTACGGGTAATGGTATTTTGCCAGACTTAACACCATCAACGCATACCACACTTGATGCTTTACAATTACAAAATGCGTTACATGACTATGCTAAACAAGGTGCAACTTTTGCATCTTTGGAAGCAAGCTCACATGGTTTAGAGCAGGGCCGTTTAAATGGTTGTGCTATTGAAATTGCCGTTTATAGCAATTTGAGCCGTGATCATCTGGATTATCATGGCACTTTAGAGGCTTATGCTGAAGCTAAGGCTCTTTTATTCCGCTTCAGCTCTTTAAACGTGGCTGTTATTAATCTGGATGATGAGTATGCTGCTCTAATGATAAATGCAGCAAAACAAAATCCTGCTCAGCCAAAGATTCTGACGTATTCGCTTACTCAAAATACAGCAGATTATTATATTAGTGACCTAAGTTACAGTTTGGCTGGGGCGACTTTTAATTTAGTTAGCCAGCAAGGTTCTTTTACTGTTCAAAGTCCATTATTGGGACATTTCAATGTCGAAAACTTGATTGCAGCACTTATTGCTGCTGAGCAAGCAGGTTTTGATTTAGAAGCATTAGTCGCTTTTGTCCCTCAATTGATTGGTGCACCAGGACGAATGCAGGTCATTCGTGATGGTGAGCGTTTATTTGTTGTGGATTATGCGCATACGCCAGATGCTTTGATTCAGGTACTTAAAACTCTAAAACGTCATGTATCTAATCAACTTTGGGCTGTATTCGGATGTGGTGGAGATCGTGACCGTGGGAAACGTCCACTAATGACTCAAGCAGCTTTAGACGGCGCAAATCCGATTATTTTGACTTCAGATAATCCAAGAACCGAAGACCCTGAACAAATTTTTGCTGATATGAAGCAAGGAATCGATTTTTCAGGGCACCGTATGCATGAAATTCATGACCGCCGTGAAGCAATTAAATTTGTTGCACAGCAGGCTCAGGCTGGTGATATTGTTGTTATTGCTGGTAAAGGTCATGAAAACTATCAAGAAATTAATGGTGTGCGTCACTGGTTTGATGATGTTGTTGAAGTTCAATCAGCGATTGCTGCGCAACACCATACTGTAGACGCTGCTTACCCTGCACAATAGGACAAATTATGCATACTTCAACCACCAGTACCGTGCCTTTGGAACCGTGGACAGCTCAGCAATTACAACAGGCAACACAGGGCTACTGGCATAAAGACCAGATCCCTCAAACTGAAATTAAACGTATTTTGACGGACTCACGTCATGCGGAAACTGGGGATGTTTTTTTAGCACTTAAGGGTGAACGTTTTGATGCGCACGACTTTGTAGCTCAGGTTGCAGCGAATGGTTGTCAAATCGCAATTGTTGAACGCCCTTTAGATGTAGATATTGCCCAACTAGTTGTTGCCGACACTCGCTTGGCTCTCGGGCAACTTGGCGCTTATCGCCGTGAGCAAAATACACAACTAAAAGTGATTGCATTAACAGGAAGTAGCGGTAAAACCACAGCTAAAGAAATGTTGGGAAGTATATTATCGCGCTTAGCACCGACACTAATCACCCGTGGTAATTTAAATAATGACCTTGGTGTGCCGATGATGTTGCTTGAACTGAGAAAAGAACATCAGTTTGCTGTAATGGAACTAGGTGCAAGTCATCAGGGTGAAATTGATTATACATCTAAGTTGGTTCAGCCTCATGTTGCGGGCATTTTAAATATTGGGACAGCTCATTTGGGCGAATTTGGTGGGCGTGAAGGTATTTGCCGCGCTAAATCAGAAATTTATCGTCATATTTTACCAAATGGCGTTGCAATCGTTCCACAACAAGATGATTTTACTGCTGAAATTCATAAAGCTGCGCAAGCACATCGCATTTCTACATTTGGCGTAGGGGGCGATATTTATGCAACAGATATTGAGTTACTGCCTCAATCAACAAATTTTACCCTACATACACCGCAAGGGGCGAGTACCGTTAAACTCCCTTTTGCAGGTGAGCATAATGTGCAAAATGCCACTGCGGCTGTAGCCTTTGCTTTGGCGCTTGGTATTGGACTTGAAGATATTGTCCAAGGTTTAGAGCAAGCTCAGGGGGCTAAAGGTCGTCTAAACTTTATTCAAAAATCTCCTTACTTATTTATTGATGATACTTACAACGCCAATCCAAATTCTATGCGTGCTGCTGCGCAAGTATTGTTGCAGCAACAAGGCATAAAAGTGATGGTAATGGGTGATATTGGTGAGTTGGGAGATAGCAGTTGGCAAGAGCATCACGATTTAGGCCATGATCTCGCCGAACTTCCTTTAGATCATATTATTGCAGTTGGGCAGTTTGCTTCAGCCGCTCTCGAGGGTGCAGACTCTCATTCCAATAAAGTGAAAGCATTTCAGACACAAGCTGAGGCGCTTCCATTTCTAATCAATCTAATCCAAACACATCAACCCCAGTCCATGAGTTTCCTGTTTAAAGGTTCTCGCTTTACTCATATGGAAACGTTGATGGCTGATTTGATGGAGAAACTTTAAATGCTGTTATGGTTGTTTGAACAACTTGCGGGCTATCACAGCTCGTTTCAGGTCGTTCGTTATTTAACATTACGTTCTTTACTCAGTGTATTAACGTCCCTGACCATTGGTTTGGTCCTCGGACCGATCATGATTCGTAAATTACAAGCGTTAAAATACGGTCAGGCAGTAAGTTCATTTGCTCCTGAAAATCATGCTAAAAAGATGGGTACGCCAACGATGGGCGGGATTTTAATTCTGCTTTCAATTGGGATTAGTACTTTACTCTGGGCTGATTTATCTAACCCTTATGTCTGGATTGTGCTTGGTGTAATGGTTGTGTTCGGTGCTGTAGGTTGGGCAGACGACTGGATTAAAATTCGCTATAAAGACAATGCAGGTTTACCTGCACGTAAGAAGTTTTTCTGGACTTCTGTTGCATCCCTTGGTGCTGGTATTGCGTTATATTTAATCGCAACTCAACAGTCCAATGCAGAACATACTGCAAATATGCTGGATTTATTGATTCCTTTCTTTAAGAATCTTTCAATTCCACTCTCAATTGTTCCTTTAGGCTTGGCATTTATTGTATTTACCTATCTGGTGATTAATGGTGCCTCTAACGCAGTTAACTTAACCGATGGTTTAGATGGCTTGGCGATCATGCCTGTTGTAATGGTAGCTACAGGCTTAGGTGTATTTGCTTACTTGTCTGGTGACATCCGTTTCGCTAACTATTTACATATTCCATATGTGAAATATACCTCTGAGCTTGTTGTGATCTGCTCTGCCATGATTGGCGCAGGTTTAGCATTTCTTTGGTATAACGCGCACCCTGCCCAAATCTTTATGGGTGATGTTGGCGCTTTAGCTTTAGGCGCGATGCTTGGAACAATTGCTGTCATGGTACGCCAAGAAATCGTATTTGCGATTATGGGTGGTGTGTTTGTTATGGAAGCAGTATCTGTCTTCTTGCAAATTGGATCGTTGCGAATGCGTAATAAACGCGTGTTCTTAATGGCGCCGTTGCATCATCACTATGAAAAGCAGGGCTGGAAAGAAACCCAAGTTGTGATTCGTTTTTGGATTATTACAATTATATTAGTAGTTTTAGGTCTAATGACTTTAAAATTGCGATAGATCTTATTTTAGTGTCAATATAAAGCCAGTTCTACTGGCTTTTTTTATTGGAGAGATGAATGACAAAAGTTGCTGGTCTAGACCAATTATCTGTAATTAATCAAAAAGTGGTTGGTGAGGGTGAGGTGTTACCTCAGGTCGTACTTAAAGATGGAAGTCAGGTACAAACAGGAACTGTCGCTACAATGTTGCATAATATTGAATTATATAATGCAGGGCAAAGAGGACAGATTGAAGAGAAATTAAAGATCGCAATTCCAACTTTAGTCAAGGTTGGTCTATTTGATTTATTTCAGGTGGACGAATGGATTAACGGAACAAATGCGGGGCGTACATTTGTGGGAATGCACGCAAAGACTTATTTACAACAAAAAGAACAAGAGAATAATTAAAAGTGACTAAGCAAATTTTAATGTGTCCTGTGTGTCGTCAATCTCTGGATTTAAATGAAAAAACTTGGCGATGTGAGCTGGGGCATAGTTATGATGTGGCTAAACAAGGTTATGTCAATTTACATGTTGTGCAACATAAACACAGTAAAAACCCCGGAGATACGCCAGAGTCAGTCGATGCGAGACGAGCTTTTTTACAAGGTGGTTATTACCAACCCTTACAACATGCTGTAGTCGCTTTATTAAAACAACTCGATGTAAAAACTGTACTTGATATTGGGTGTGGTGAAGGCTATTACACAAGTGCCATGCAGCAAGTGGTTGAGCAATGTGTTGGTGTTGATATTGCAAAAAATGCGGTGCAGCGTGCAGCAAAGCTCAATGCTGAAGTGACTTGGGTCGTTGGAACTGGTGCGACTTTACCTGTGCTTGATCAAAGCATGGATGCATGTACCAGTTTGTTTAGCCCAATTCCACAAGCAGAAATTGCGCGTGTTTTAAAAGATGATGGCTATTTAATTGTTGTCACGCCTGCCTTTGAACATTTATATGCAATGCGTGAAGCTTTATTTGAACAAGTTAATCCTCACACGCCAGAAAAGTTTGTAGAGCAGTTGCAAGATTTGTTTGAGCTAAAGCAAGAGCAAATTATTGATGCCCCCTTTGTGCTTGATCAACAAGCCTTAAAAAATCTAATTGCTATGACGCCTTATGCTTATAAAGCTTCTCCCGAACGTCGTTTGCAGTTAGAGCAGCAGTCGCAATTAGAATTAATGGCTTCTTTTCAAATTTATGTCTTTCAGAAGCGTAATAAAGAAGCTAGCTAATAGACTATTTTTAAAGCGCAAAAAAAAGCCATCGTTAGATGGCTTTTTATTATTTATTCAATCTGATTAATCAGATTTTCTAGTTCATCTTTTTCTCGCTTAGGCGTGGGTTCCTGCGAAGGTTTCATAGCAGGAGGCGCAGCTTTTGATGGAATAACAATTTCTTCGCCAGGTAAATCGGCAAAGTCATTATTATTGTTGAGCTTCGGTTGCGGTGGTGCTGGGCGATATAACGGACGAGCCAATGGTGGAGCCGCGCGATAGGTTTTCTTATCGCTAACTTCTACTACCGCTTGATTTTTGTCACGTGAAATAGGTGCTTGAGCATCTTTGTCGAGGCTAACCCAAGCTGATGGTGTACCTTGCAAAGCTTGACCCATAAAGTTGATCCAGATCGGTAATGCAGCAATACCACCATATTCACGACGACCTAGTGTCGTCGGTTGGTCAAATCCAACCCACGTCACAGTAACTAACTTGCCGTTGAAGCCAGCAAACCATGCGTCTTTTGCATCGTTGGTTGTACCTGTTTTACCGCCTAAGTCATTACGACCAATTTTAAGCGCGGCACGGCCTGTACCATGTTCAATAACGTCTCGTAAAATATTAGCCATGTCATAAGCAGAACTTGATTTTAAAATACGCTGTGCCTGACGATATTCACTGTTCGCTTTATCAGTCTGTTTAAGATTAAGTTGCTTAGCAGCCTTTTCTTTCTGCTCTACATCTTTGTTTGTAACTTCAATCACTTCATCATCTGTTGTCGTAACTTTCTGCTCGTCATCAGTTGTTTCAGGTGCGTTAATACATGGAATACATGCATATTCTGGCTTAGCTTCATAAATCACTTTACCGTATGCATCTTCAATACGTTGAATAAAGTGTGGTTGAATGCGATAGCCGCCATTGGCAAAAGTCGAATATCCAGTTGCCATTTGAATTGGCAAGACTTGAGGAGTACCTAAGGCAATAGTGTAGTTACGTGGAATTTGATCTTCTTGTAAACCAAAATCCATAAATAACTGGCGAGTACGTTCAATACCGACTGTCTGTAAAAGACGTACAGATACGGTGTTACGAGATAAATACAACGCACGGCGTAATGGAATCATCCCTAAATAACGTCCGTCTGAGTTTCTCGGTGTCCACTTACCAATCGTGATAGGGCTATCATTAACCATACTGTACGGTGTCATACCGCGCTCTAGTGCCAATGCATAGACAAAAGGTTTAATCGTTGAACCCGGTTGGCGCCAGCCTTGCAAAGCACGGTTAAATTTCGATTGATAGAAATTATAACCACCTACAATTGCTTCAATTGAGCCATCGTTAGGATTGATTGCAATTAACTGACCTTGAACTTTTGGAATCTGAATTAAAGACCATGCCGTTTTTGCCTCATTTGGACGTAAGCAAACAATATCTTTAACTTGAACAATCTGAGATGCGCGGGAAGGAGCACCACCTACACTATTTGCATTGCGATAGGGACGGGCCCATGACATACCGGACCACTGTACAGTAACTGTTGTGCCATCTTGCATTAATGCTTCAAAAGAGCTGCTATTTACCTTGGTGACTTGTGCAGGGTAGGTGTTGGCATATGCTCTAAATTCACTTAATGGTTTGTCGTGTGCTTCCGCGCCACGCCAGCCATGACGACGGTCATAAGCTTCAAGACCATCTTGCACAGATTTCTCTGCAATCGCTTGGCGTTTAGAATCTATGGTTGTATAGACTTTATAGCCAGAATCAATTGCTTGTTCGCCAAAATGTTTTACGAGTTCTGAACGAACCATTTCACCTGCATAAGGGTGAATATTATTTAAATCCCGATTGGGCATGTTGAGGTTGATCGGTTCAGCTACAGCTTTTTGATATTCTGCTTGAGAGATATAACCCAGCTGCAACATACGACCTAAAATCCAGTTACGTCTTTCAAGTGCACGCTCTGGATTAACCACAGGGTTGTATTTAGAAGGCGCTTTTGGTAAACCTGCGATCATTGCCATTTGAGCAATGCTGAGTTCATTAATACTTTTGTTGTAATAAATTTTGGCTGCTGCGGCGATACCGTAGGCATTTTTTCCTAAGAAAATTTTATTTACATAGAGACTGAGAATTTCTTCTTTAGATAAATTTTGCTCAATTTTTCGAGCCAAAAAGATCTCGGTTATTTTGCGTTTTAAAGTTCTTTCTGGACTCAAATAATAGTTCTTTGCAACCTGCATGGTGATGGTTGAACCACCAGTTTGGACATCAGAACCAGTCACACTTTCACTTAAAGCACGCCCTAACCCCTTAAAACTGATCCCGCTATGTTCAAAGAAAGAAGAGTCTTCTGCTGCTAAAAATGCATGAATAAAAGCAGGAGGAATTTGTTTGTATTCAACCGGAATAGACAGCTTACCACCATACTCGGCAATCAGTTGATTATCTGATGTGTAGACCTGTAGTGGTTTTAAAAGCGGAGCTTTTTTTAGTGAACTCATTTCTGGGAGCGATGGGGCGATATAGAGATACATGCCATAAAAGCCCATCGGAAGTGAGACTAAGATAATAATAATGATCAAAAAAATTGGACGCACGAAGCCCAAACTGGATAGCTTTTTCATGATAAGTAAGCTTTAATAAGATCGAATACAAACTAATTGTGGTCAGTATAGCCTTTAGACATGCGGATTGTTAGATGAGATATTGTATCCGTGTAAAAATAAAGACCTAGATTATTAGTTTGTAATTTTTTTTTGGGGATAAAAAAATAATAGGACAATAGTGTGCTCAGGTTATATCGTAAACCGAATAAGGGGTTAATGGGTGTCGATATTAGTTCGACTTCTGTTAAGTTGTTAGAGCTCTCTGTTAAGAACGGTAAATATTGGGTAGAAAGCTATGCTTTGATGCCTTTACCCGAGAACAGTGTAGTTGAAAAAAATATCTTGAATCCAGAGGCAGTTGCGGAAGCTTTGGAACGGGCGATGAATTTAGCAAATCCCCAAACCAGTAACGCTGCAATTGCTGTTCCAACATCGACGGTTATTCATAAAACCATCGAAATGGATGCAGATATGAATGATGATGAACGAGAAGTTCAGATTCGTTTAGATGCGGAGCAGTATATACCGTTCCCTTTGGATGAAGTGAGCCTTGATTTTGAGGTTTTACCAGATCGACTGCCTAATCCAAACCGTGTGAATGTACTTTTAGTTGCAACAAGAACAGAAAATGTTGAAACACGAGTAGAAGTATTGGAACTGGTGGACTTAACTCCTAAGCTTGCAGATGTAGAAAGTTATGCTGTCGAGCGTGCTTTTAGTGTATTTGCTGATAGTTTACCCATGGGTGCAAATACCATTGGGATTTTAGACATCGGCCATACCATGACGACATTATCGGTTATGCAAAATGGCAAAATCATTTATACCCGTGAACAAGTCTTCGGTGGTAAACAGCTGACTTTGGAAATTCAAAGCCGTTACGGTTTGTCTTTAGAAGAAGCGGGACGGGCTAAAAAAGAGCGCTCTTTACCAGATGATTATGACATCGAAGTCTTAGAGCCATTTCTTGATGCTGTCGTGCAGCAAGCAGCTAGATCTCTACAATTTTTCTTCTCTTCATCACAATTCAATGAAATTGACCATATTTTACTCGCTGGTGGGAATGCCAATATTCCTGGGCTTGCTAAATTGTTGCAGCAAAAACTTGGTTACCGTGTAACCATTGCCAATCCGTTTTTACAAATGGGTTTTTCTCCTCAAGTCGACGTTCAAAAAATTGAAAATGATGCCTCATCGTTAATGGTGGCATGTGGCTTGGCTTTAAGGAGTTTTGATTAATGGCAGCAATTAATTTACTCCCTTGGCGTGATGGGCTTAGGGAACAGCGCAAAAAACAATTTCTTATTTTCTGTTTTGGGGTAGTTGTTCTGGGGATCACCACTGTATTTTCTGGGTGGTTTTATTTGAATCAAAAATTAAATGATCAAGAACAAGCTAATCAACTCATCACCAGTACAAACCAGAGTCTAGATCAACAGCTTAAAACCTTAAATGGTCTGCAAGAACAACGTGACGCTATTATCGAGCGTATGAAACTTATTCAGGGATTGCAAAGTCAGCGCCCTGTTGTCGTGCGTTTGGTAGATGAATTGGTACGTGTTACTCCTGCTGCGATGTATTTGACCAAATTTAGTCGAACTGGAGATAAATTTACTATTGAAGGTAAAGCGGAAAGTCCAAATACGGTTGCGGAGTTATTACGTAATCTCGAAGCATCGCCATGGTATCGCAACGCTTTTATGAACTCTTTCTTGGCGACTGAAGAGAAAAAAGATAAGACTGCGAGTTCGCTGCTTCCTCGAGTGGAAGATAGCTATGGCAGTTTTGTTGTGACTGTTGATTTGGGCGAAGTGGGGGTGACTACAACAGATGATACCGCCAATACGACTGTAAGTACGGATAAGGGGGCGGTTAAATGAGTCCGGATGAACTTCATGAGTTGTCGTTAGAACAAGCTCCATCTAAGAAAAAAAAGATCACTTTAGAAAAATTTCTTCAGCAATTTAACACACTAGATATGAACAGCTATGGTAGCTGGCCATTATCTGTAAAAATTACTTGCTGGGTTTTTATTTTCTTTGCTGTGTTGGCTTTGGGATATTTTGTTGTTATTCAGCCAAAGCTACAAGCAATTGATAATGCACAGGCACAAGAAAGTAATTTGTTGAATGAATTTCGAGAAAAAGATTCAAAATTGCGTAACTTGCAGCAATATCAGCTTCAACTTCAAGAGATGCAAGCAAACTTTAATCAGCAGTTAGAGCAACTGCCAAAAGAAACCGAAATTCCAAGCTTGGTTGAAGATATTAACTTAACTGGGGTGAATTCTGGCCTGAAGTTTAAAAATATCCGTTTAGAAGATGAAGTGAAGCAGGAAATTTTTATTGAACAGCCTATTACGATGGAAGCAACCGGCGATTATCACGCTTTTGGTGCTTTTGTCAGTAGTATTGCGGCATTACCACGTATTGTGACAATGCATGACTTTGTTGTAGAAGCTGCAGCTGTTAATAAAGATAGTAAGTCAGATATTCCTGTACTTAATTATTCTATTAAAGCAAAAACTTATCGCTATATGGGCGCCGTAGAAAATGCTGAATATCCGGAAAATAACGCTTCGGCTTCAGTAGCACCTGTTTCCTCTACTGCTAATACACAGTCGAAATAGGAGCATTACAATGAAACTTAAGCAAATTTCTTTTTCTATTTTGGCATGTTTAGTTTTAGTCGGATGTGACTCGAGAATCGACGCTGTAAATCAGCAAATGGCAGATATACGTAACCAGCCACCACAGCCGATAGATCCAGCACCTGTTTTCACACCTGTGCCACAGTTTAATTATGCGGCTCATCAGCTAAAGAGTCCATTTTTACCAAGCTCACTTGCTGCTGAGCTCAAAATTATGGCAGGAAAACGGGTATATCCGAATTTCTCACGTGCACCTCAGCCTCTAGAAAGTTATGCATTAGAATCCTTAAACATGAAAGGAAGCATACGTAATAACCGTGGGCAAGTACTGGCTCTTATCCAATCACCTGATCAGCAAATTGAGCGAGTGCAGGTGGGGAACTATATCGGGATGAATCAAGGGCGTATTACCCATATTGGTCCAACCCAGATTGATCTAGTAGAAATTGTCCCTGATGGGCGCGAAGGCTATGTGGAGAGACCAAGAACCTTAGTGTTAATTGGACCCGCACCCTAAAATTTAGGGAATAACAAAGAAAAAGTATTTTTAAAGATTATTTAATTGGGGATGGTCAGACAATGAATCACGTATTCCGTCAGTTTTCTATGGGGGCTGTAGCCATTGCAGTTATGCAGGTTGCATCTGCACAGGTCAGCATGACCAATATTGTACCGACACAAATTGCAGGTCAGGGTACAGAAATTAGAGTTATGTTTAATGGTTTACCGCCGCAACCACAGGCATATCAACTTGAAAATCCTTCGCGTTTGATTTTGGATTTTAATAAAGCTCAGCAGACTTTAACACAGTCAAAAGTGGCGATTGGTACTAATGAAGCGAGCTCGGTCGATGTAAGTTCTGACGATCAGCGCTCACGTTTAACTGTAAATTTAAAAGAGGCTGGCGCGTTTACAACGCGCATAGAAGGCAATACTTTTATTTTAAAGATTAATTCAGCTCAAGCAGCTATTAAACCTTTATCAACAAATACGATTCAACCCCAAGGTGTTTCAAATATAGGCTTTCAGCGTGGTGGTCAAGGTGAAGGGCTAATTGTTATTGATTTATTGGGAAGTAATACTCCTGTTGATGTTCAACAACAAGGCAGCAAAGTCGTAGTGAGGACATTGGGCTCTAAAATTCCCACTCATTTAGCTAAACGTTTAAATGTGAACGATTTTGCGACTCCTGTTTCTACCATCGAATCTTATAATGATAAAGGCAATGGTGTTATTACGATTCAATCTACTGGTAGCTATGAATATATGGCTTATCAGGCGGAAAATAAACTCACCATTAGCTTAAAGCGTCCTCAAGACAAAAACGTAACTTCTTTATATAAGACGCCTAATTACTCTGGTAATAAGCTTTCTCTTGATTTCCAAGATATTGAAGTTCGTAGGGTTCTACAGTTACTTGCCGATTTTACTGGCATTAATATGGTTGCGGCTGACAGTGTACAAGGCAATATTACTTTGCGTTTGAAAGATGTACCGTGGGATCAAGCACTTGATATTATTTTAAAGACCAAAAATCTTGATAAACGCAGAAATGGTAATGTCATTTGGATTGCGCCTGTTGCAGAGTTGATTAAGGCTGAAGAAGAAGAAGCAAAAGCTGTGGCACAGAGTGTCAAACTGGCTCCACTGCAAACTGAGTATATTCAACTTAAATATGCGCGAGCTCAAGATATTATGAGCTTAGTAACAAAAGGTTCAAACAATAATAATGGTATGCAAAGCACTTCTGGTGATGGAACTTCAACCTCAACCAATTTAAATACGGGTGTTGATAGTTTAGGCAATAACGTAGGGAGTTTGTTGAGTCCACGTGGAACAATTACTCAAGATGATCGAACCAATACCTTAATTATTAATGATACAGCACAGTCGATTGATCAAATTCGTAAAATGATTGATTTGTTGGATGTGCAAGTCAAACAGGTCATGGTTGAGGCGCGGATTGTAAGAGCATCTACTTCATTCACCAAAGAACTTGGCGTTAAGTGGGGAATATTATCGCAAGGGGTGAATAGTAATAATAGTTTGTTGGTGGGTGGTAGTGATACGACGCTTTGGAATTTAAGAGAACCAGATGATGAAGGTAAATACACGATTGAACGGCCAGATAATTTAAACGTTGATTTGGGGGTGACATCAACTGGAGCCAGTAGTATAGCTTTTAGCTTAATCAGTATGTCTGATTTTATGTTGGATTTGGAGTTGTCAGCATTGCAGGCAGATGGTTATGGTGAAGTGATTTCAACACCAAAAGTCATGACTGCGGATAAACAACGAGCTAGGGTGGCAACAGGCCAGCAAGTTCCATATCAAACCACAACTAATTCTGCTGCTGGTTCAACTGCCACAACTTCTTTTAAAGATGCATTGTTAAGTTTGGATGTTACGCCAAGTATTACACCTGACGGTAAAATTCAAATGAAATTGGATATTTCAAAAGATTCGGTTGCCGATAGTGCTCCTAATGGCGAGTTAATTTTGAATAAAAATCAGATTAACACCAATGTATTGGTGAATAATGGGGAAACCGTTATTTTGGGCGGGGTATTTGAACAGGCAACTTCTAACTCACAAACCAAAGTTCCTTTCTTGGGAGACCTCCCTGTAGTTGGCCGTTTATTTAGAAAAGATGTGAAATCTGATGATAAACAAGAGTTACTGATTTTCGTTACGCCACGAATTGTTAATGACACTTTGGTGAGAAATCATTAATATATTTTTCAATGAAAGCAATTGAAATAGGTGGCGCCTTGCCAAGCAAAGCGTTTGAAACCCTGCCAAATATTTATTTGGTAGGGCCCATGGGGGCAGGAAAAACAACCGTTGGACGTCATTTAGCCGAACTATTGGGGCGTGAATTTTTAGATAGTGATCATGAAATTGAGCGCAAAACGGGTGCTACTATTCCTTGGATTTTCGAAAAAGAAGGGGAAATTGGATTTCGTACTCGTGAAACTATTGTTTTGAATGAGTTGACTTCCCGTAATGCCTTGGTATTAGCAACTGGGGGCGGTGCTATCACTCAAGCTCCAAACCGTGAGTTTTTAAAGCAGCGCGGTATTGTTGTTTACCTCTACACTCCTGTGGAACTTCAATTACAACGAACGTATCGCGATAAAAACAGACCTCTATTACAAGTTGAAAACCCTGAACAAAAATTGCGTGATTTGTTAAAAACACGTGATCCTTTATATCGTGAAGTTGCTCATTATACGATTGAAACCAATCAGGGCGCTGCTCGTGATCTTGCTCAAAAGATTTTGCAACTTATTTTGTCTAACACGCTAATATAGCCAAACTTACTCGTGGTTTTATAAATTCATGCAAACTTTACATGTTGAATTAGGCGAACGCCGTTACCCTATTTTTATTGGCAGTCAACTTGATCCTAAACAGTTGCTTGAGCCCTATATTCATGGTCAACAGGTCATGATCGTGAGTAACGAAACGGTCGCTCCTTTATATTTATCTCATTATCAAGAAGCGTTAAAAAGTTTGGGTAAAACTATAGCTACTTGTATTTTGCCTGATGGTGAAAAATATAAAGACATTCAACATTTAAATTTAATTTTTGATGCATTACTTGAAGCTGGTTTTAACCGAGACTGTACGGTTTTAGCTTTAGGCGGTGGTGTTATTGGTGATATGGCTGGCTTTGCCTCAGCATGTTTCCAGCGTGGTGTATATTTTGTTCAGGTTCCGACAACACTTCTTTCACAGGTAGATTCAAGTGTAGGTGGTAAAACTGGAATTAACCATCCACTGGGTAAGAATATGCTTGGCGCATTTCAGCAGCCTCAAGTTGTTTTAGCTGATATGGCCCAACTCGATACATTGCCTGACCGAGAGTTGTCTGCTGGATTATCAGAAGTCATTAAGTACGCCTTGCTAGGTGATGCTGATTTTTTAGTTTGGCTAGAGCAGAATATGGATGGATTAGTTGGTCGAGATGCTAATCTTTTAGCAGAAGCAGTCTATCGTTCATGTGCTCATAAAGCCCGTATTGTTGCAAATGATGAAAAAGAGCAAGGCGAGCGTGCTTTACTCAACCTAGGTCATACGTTTGGTCATGCTATAGAATCGTACCTTGGTTATGGTACTTGGTTGCATGGCGAAGCAGTAGCTATCGGCATGGTCATGGCAGCTGATTTATCACAGCGTTTAGGCTGGATTTCAAGCGATGATGTAGAGCGTACAAAAAAAATTATTCAACGCGCCAATTTGCCGATATCATGTCCAAAAATTCCATTGGATGAATTCCTTGGATATATGGCACATGATAAAAAAGTCCTCAATGGTCAATTACGTTTAGTGTTGTTAAAGCAACTTGGACAAGCGGTAATTACTAAAGACTTTGATGTTGAACTCATGAAACAAGCTATTTTGGCAAATCAACACGGATAATAAATTAAGGTAACACATGACTGTATCACGTACACTTTGGCAGAATGTTCAACAATATATCTGGTTGGTGGGTGGTATCGTCTGCTTGTTTCTGGCTTTTATTTTCTGGGTAATGACTGATAGTAAGAAGCTTGTCGAAGTTGAAAAAGCAGCCGATTCAGACACACCAGTGCAAATTCAGCCAGAAAAAGTAGCAACAACGGCTAACTTAGGTGCTTTAGCTGATGAAGTTAGACCTCTGGATTTAACGACTCGGACGGTTGTATCTGGTCAACATGAGGCAGAGTTCCGCGGTACAAAATTTATTAGCGAAAACAAGAAACAGTGGACGCTTGAGCTGTTCCGTGCATCTGACGAAGATATTATTAAAAACTTTTTAAAGAATCGTTCAGACCGAAATAAATTTATCTACTTCCGATTAAGTGGCGATAAGCAATCTGAACAATATGTTTTGACATATGGTGTATTTAAACGTTCTGAAGATGCAATTCAGCAGTTAACACAACTGAATCTTGATTTACCTGAATCGATTAAGCCGCAACCTCAACAATTTTCGACTTATGTGCCACTCGTCAATGACTTGGGTGCGGATGAAATGAAAGGTGGGGTTAGCCAAACTTATGAAGTGCGTTTACGTCCAGCTGCATTGCCAAAAATTGATGAGTCTTTACTCATGGGCACAGGTGTAAATGGGGCTGTCAGTACGCAACCTAAAGTGGCTGCTCCAGCAACGAACTCTACAACTCGGACAACTATTATTCGTCGAGATGCAGAGGGAAATGTTGTAGATGTACACCAGTCTAATTCTGCTGTTGATACTGCTAAAAAGGCTCAACAAAATCGTGCAACTGAAGCTCCTCCAAAAAATGCAACAAATGAGGGCATAAGAGGGAACTAACGGTAAGAATAATTTGCACAAATATAGTGCAATAATAAGAAATACATATACTCTTTGACCAAGTGTGGTGCATATTTGGTCATTTATTAAAATGATAGCCTGAATAAAACTGATCTATTTTTAATAAATATAAACACTTAAGTTGTAAAGTTCATATTGGCATAGTTTTTGCTTTATTCTTGTGCTTATTAATGTACTGCTAACTATTTTGGCGCTCTAAAGAGTGAAGTCTATGCAGAGTCGTGGGGTCGAACTGCTTTAAAAGAGTGCGAAATAAGTCAAAACATTTTTCTAGCAAAAACCAGTGTACGCGTTTATGGAACAGCGTATATTGGCTTATCAGCCCAAAATTTTTTTTTGCGAAACATTGAGCTAACTATCGTCCGTAGGCAATATCGCAGAAATAAGTTGTTTGTTTGACGCTCGAAAGAGCCTTATTGAAAGAAGGGTACGCTATGCACATGCCATCGCCTAATACTGTAGCTCCCGCTCAAGGTTTATATCAGCCTGATGAGTTTAAGGATAACTGTGGTTTTGGACTGATTGCCCATATGAAGGGTGAATCAAGTCATCATCTTGTAGAAACCGCGATTCACAGTTTAAGTTGCATGACGCACCGTGGTGGTATTGCCGCAGATGGCAAGACGGGAGATGGGTGCGGCTTATTATTGGCGATGCCAAAGCAATTTTTTCGTGATGAAGCAAAAAAACTGAGTGATATTACACTGAGCGAAGTTTTTGCTGTGGGTACGGTATTTCTAAATATTGATCCGGCATTAGCGCAACATTCTAAAAATATTTTAAATAAAGAAATTGAAGCAGAAGGCTTACGCGTACTGGCTTGGCGCGTTGTGCCTACAAATAACGATGCACTAGGTGAAATTGCACTTCAATCTTTACCTGCTTTTGAACAGGTCATTGTGAACTGTCCAATGGGTGTAACCGAAGTTGAGTTCAACCGTAAGCTATTTTTGGCGCGTCGCCGTGCGGAACAACAATTACAAAAAGATCCGTTATTCTATGTGACTACGCTTTGTTCGACAGTGATCACTTATAAAGGCTTGATGATGCCTGCTGCGATTGCTGAGTTCTATACGGACTTGGCAGACGAACGTTTAAAATCACACATCGTCGTGTTCCATCAACGTTTCTCGACCAACACTTTACCACGTTGGCCGTTGGCTCAGCCTTTCCGTTATCTTGCTCATAATGGTGAAATTAACACCATTACAGCAAACCGTAACTGGTCATTAGCACGTACTCCTAAATTTGAAAATCCATTGTTGCCGGGCTTAACTGAACTTAACCCGATGGTGAACCGTACTGGTTCAGACTCATCAAGCTTAGATAATATGCTTGAGATCTTGGTCGGCGGCGGTATGGATTTATTCCGTGCGTTACGTATGCTCGTACCACCAGCTTGGCAAAACGTAGAGACTTTAGATGCGGACTTACGTGCATTCTATGAGTTCAACTCTAAGCACATGGAAGCTTGGGATGGTCCTGCGGGCTTGGTAATTCAAGATGGTCGTCATGCAATCTGTATGCTTGACCGTAATGGTTTACGTCCTGCACGTTGGGTAATTACTAAAAATGATTACATTACCTTAGCATCAGAAATTGGTGTTTGGGGCTATGAACCTGAAGACGTGGTTTCTAAAGGTCGTGTTGGACCAGGCCAAATTTTGGTAGTTGATACCTTAACGGGCAAAGTACTTGATACAAAAGATGTAAATACACATCTTAAAAATATGCGTCCGTACCGTGAATGGTTGCGTGATCATGCAATTCGCTTAAAGGCTAATCCTGAACTTGAAGAACAATTAGTTGATCAAGGTTTAACTGGCGATGCTTTAAAAGCAGCTCAAAAAATGTTTATGGTGACATTTGAAGAGCGTGACCAGTTATTGCGTCCAATTGCTGAAAGTGGTCAGGAAGCTGTAGGTTCTATGGGTGATGATACGCCAATGGCTGTATTGTCTCGTCAAGTACGTCATGTGACTGATTATTTCCGTCAACAATTTGCACAGGTGACTAACCCTCCAATTGATCCGCTACGTGAATCGATTGTAATGTCGCTCGAAACCTGTTTAGGTCGTGAGCAGAATGTATTTGAGCAAGGTCCAGAGCACGCAGATCGAATCATTATTTCGAGCCCTGTTCTATCTAACTCAAAAATACAGCAAATCCGTAGTATTGATCGTGCAGGCTATGAGTCTGTTGACATCAATTTGAACTATGCTGAAGAAGAAGGTTTGCAAGCGGCGATTACACGTATTTGTGAAGAAGCAGCACAAGCCGTTCGTGATGGTAAAACTTTAATTGTTTTAACTGATAAAAATATTCGCCAAGGTTTCTTGCCTGCAAATGCAGCACTTGCAACAGGTGCGGTACACCATTACCTCATTAAAACTGGTTTACGTACTGATGCTAACATCATGGTTGAAACTGGTTTTGCACGTGATCCGCACCAATTTGCGGTATTACTTGGTTTCGGTGCAACCGCAGTTTACCCATACCTAGCATATGACGTGATCAATGATTTGATTGCTAAAGGTGAGCTTTTAGGTGATCCAATCCATGCGCAAGCGAACTTCCGTAAAGGGATTGAGAAAGGCCTATTAAAAGTTCTTTCAAAAATGGGTATCTCTACGGTTGCTTCGTATCGTGGCGGTCAGCTTTTTGAAGCAGTTGGTTTGTCATCTGAAGTGGTAGATCAGTGTTTCTTAGGTGTTCCAAGTCGTATTCAGGGCGCAACATTTGCTGACCTTGAAAAAGACCAGAAAAAATTAGCTGCTACAGCTTGGTCAAATCGTAAACCGATTGATCAGGGTGGTTTGCTTAAATTCGTATTTGATAAAGAGTACCATGCGTTCAACCCAGACGTGATTAACTCATTACATACGGCTGTTCGCTCTGGTAAGTATGAAGACTTTAAAGTATATGCTGAGTTGGTTAACAACCGTCCGGTTGCAACCATTCGTGACTTATTCAAGTTAAAAACAACGAATTCGATTCCAGTTGACCAAGTAGAGTCAGTTGCAGATATCTTGCCTCGTTTTGACTCGGCAGGTATGTCTTTAGGTGCTCTTTCTCCAGAAGCACATGAAGCAATTGCAATTGCGATGAATACGATTGGTGGTCGTTCAAACTCTGGTGAGGGTGGTGAAGATCCTGTTCGCTACGGCACAATTCGTAACTCGAAAATCAAACAGATCGCATCTGGTCGTTTTGGTGTAACACCTGCTTACTTAACTTCTGCTGAAGTATTGCAAATTAAAGTTGCTCAAGGTGCAAAACCAGGTGAAGGCGGTCAGTTACCGGGCGGTAAAGTAAATGGCTTAATTGCACGTTTACGTTACTCTGTACCAGGTGTAACGCTGATTTCACCTCCACCACATCACGATATTTACTCAATTGAAGATTTGTCTCAGTTAATTTTTGACTTGAAACAAGTTAACCCGAAAGCAATGGTGTCAGTAAAGCTGGTATCTGAGCCGGGTGTGGGTACAATTGCCGCAGGTGTTGCTAAGGCATATGCAGACTTCATTACCATTTCTGGTTATGACGGTGGTACAGCAGCATCTCCACTTTCATCAATTCACCATGCGGGTTCTCCATGGGAATTAGGTCTCAGCGAGGCGCATCAAGCACTTCGCGTGAATGACTTACGTGGCAAAGTACGCGTACAAACTGATGGTGGTTTAAAAACTGGTCTTGATGTGATCAAGGCAGCAATTTTAGGCGCTGAGAGCTTTGGTTTCGGCTCAACACCAATGATTGCTTTAGGTTGTAAATATCTACGTATTTGTCACTTGAACAACTGTGCAACCGGTGTTGCAACTCAACAAGACCACTTACGTCAAGAGCACTATATTGGCGAGCCAGAAATGCTGATCAACTTCTTCCACTTTATTGCTGAAGAAACGCGTGAATGGTTGGCAGCTTTAGGTGTTTCTTCATTGAAAGACTTAATTGGTCGTGTTGATTTACTTGAAGTATTACCGGGTGAAACTGAAAAACATGCTCATCTTGATTTAAGTGCATTGTTAACTTCTCATCCATCTGCTGACGGTAAAGCACAGTACTGTGAAGTACAAGGTAATGCACCATTTGATAAAGGTGTATTGGCTGAGAAAATGGTTGAAGAAATGCTTCCTGCAATTGAATCAAGTGCAGGCGGTCAGTTCAACTTCAAAGTTGTGAACTGTGACCGTTCGATCGGTGCTCGTGTGTCAGGTGAAATTGCTCGTCGCTACGGCAACTTAGGCATGGAAGTGCATCCTGTAGTCATGAACTTAACTGGTACTGCTGGTCAGTCGCTTGGTGTATGGAACGCTGGTGGTTTACACATCCGTCTTGAAGGTGATGCAAACGACTATGTGGGTAAAGGTATGGCAGGCGGTCGTATCTCAATCTTCCCACCACAAGGTTCGCCTTTCCAAACACAGAACACAGCAATTATTGGTAATACCTGTTTGTATGGTGCAACTGGTGGTAAGCTTTTTGCAGCGGGTACAGCGGGTGAGCGTTTTGCAGTTCGTAACTCTGGTGCATTTGCTGTAATTGAAGGTGCTGGTGATCACTGCTGTGAATATATGACAGGTGGTGTTGTGACTGTACTTGGTAAAGTAGGCCATAACTTTGGTGCAGGCATGACTGGTGGTTTTGCTTATGTACTTGACCTTGATAATGACTTTGTAGATTACTACAACCACGAATTGATTGATTTAAATCGTATTTCAACAGAATCTATGGAAGATCATAAAGAGTTCTTGTTGCGTATTATCGATGAGCATATCAAAGAAACAGGTAGTGCTTGGGCTTATAAAATCCGCAATGAGTTCGATTTCTACAGCCGTAAATTCTGGCTTGTGAAACCAAAGGCTGCTAATTTGCAAACGCTTTTGAAAACAACACAAGCTGATCCACAATAATTCCACGACTGCAACGACATAGGCAGGTGCGGGCAACAGTGAAATCCGCGCCTACCCACGGAGAGAGACATGGCAGAACGCCTAAATAATGACTTTCAATTTCTGGATGTAGCACGCCAAGATCCAGAGAAAAAAGATATTACTGTCCGCAAAGCAGAATTTGTGGAAATTTATAAACCTTTTACATCGGAAACTGTCGCTAATCAGACTCACCGTTGTTTAGGTTGTGGTAACCCATATTGCGAATGGAAATGTCCTGTACATAACTACATTCCAAACTGGTTAAAATTAATCGCTGAAGGCCAAATTTTCCAAGCTGCTGAGCTTTGCCATCAAACGAACACATTACCTGAGGTATGTGGTCGCGTATGTCCACAAGACCGTTTATGTGAAGGTGCTTGTACCTTAAATGATGGTTTTGGTGCAGTGACTATTGGTAATGCTGAAAAATATATTAACGACACAGCCTTCGCTTTAGGCTGGCGTCCAGATATGTCAGGCGTGAAATGGACTGACAAAAAAGTTGCAATCATTGGTGCCGGTCCGGCAGGCCTAGGTTGCGCAGATATTTTAGCTCGTGGTGGTGTTAAGCCAGTTGTATTCGATAAGCGTCCTGAAATTGGTGGCTTACTTACATTCGGTATTCCAGAATTTAAAATGGAAAAAGATGTAATGAAACGCCGTCGTGAAATTTTCACGGGTATGGGCATCGAATTCCGTTTAAATACTGAAATTGGTACAGATGTCACCATTGATGAATTACTTACAGAATATGATGCTGTATTCATGGGTATGGGAACTTATACCTACATGAAGGGTGGCTTCCCAGGTGAAGATCTTGCAGGTGTTTATGATGCACTTGATTTCTTGATCTCTAACGTAAATCGTTGCCAAGGTTGGGAAAAAGACCCAAGCGAGTACATTAGCTTAGATGGTAAAAAAGTGATTGTACTTGGCGGTGGCGACACTGCGATGGACTGTAACCGTACTTCATTACGTCAAGGCGCTCATGATGTAACGTGTGCATACCGTCGTGATGAAAGCAACATGCCAGGATCTGCACGTGAAGTAAAAAATGCCTATGAAGAAGGTGTGAAATTCTTATTCAATCGTCAACCGATCGAAATCGTAGGCGAAAGTGGCAAAGTGACAGGCGTTAAAGTCGTAACGACTCAAATGGGTGCACCAGATAGTCGTGGCCGTCGTAGCCCTGAACCAGTTCCAGGTTCTGAAGAAATTTTACCGGCTGATGCTGTTTTACTTGCATTTGGTTTCCGCCCAAGCCCATCTGACTGGTTTGGTAACGTGAATATTAATCTTGATGGTTCGGGCCGTGTTGTCGCAGCTGAAAAGCAAGAATTCAAATTCCAGACATCAAACCCGAAAATCTTTGCTGGTGGTGATATGGTGCGTGGTTCAGACCTTGTCGTGACTGCAATCTGGGAAGGCCGCCAAGCTGCTGAAGGCATTCTAGACTACCTCGGTGTTTAATCTAAAAAATTATTTTTAAAGTTTTTAATAAAGCCTGCTTGATGCAGGCTTTATTTTTACCGCTAGTCACTTTGACATTTTTGGCAAATATAATAAGCTTTTTTGCCCTTTTTAGCCTTCCAAGCTCGCGACATACTCAAAGCTTCCTTCTTCAATACAATAGGTGTTGAATATGAACATCGCAGGTATGACGGCAGAAAAATCATATTTAAATCGTCGAAAAGCGTTGGGTATTACTGTGCGTCGCCTTGAATTTAATCCTAAGGCGATCAAGCGGCACTATTTTGCGAATTCTCCTCTTATGTCTCACTTTTTAACTGCACTTTCCTCAACTTTTCCTGTAGGAGAGCAATTTTTTGTAAATAGCGTGCGCAATGTACGTGATAAGGTTTCCGATCCACAATTACAGGCTCAAATTGCCGCTTTTATTGGACAAGAGGCAATGCATTCTAAAGCGCATGGTGAGTTTAATGAAGCTTGGCGGCGTGATGATTATAATCTGGACAGCTTTCAAAACTGGCTAAATCAGCGTGATAAATATTTAAGAACGATTCCTCCTAAACTGCAATTGGCCCTTACCTGTGCTTTTGAACATTTTACTGCTCTACTTGGGGGATATGTTTTACAGCACCCAGAGTTATTAAAAACGTTAGATCAAGATGCACTAAAACTTTGGGTATGGCATGCGATTGAAGAAATTGAGCACCGTTCAGTGGCGTTCGATGTCTATCAGCATGTGTATGGGGATGATCGTATTCGTCGCTTACTCATGCGTAGTGTCACAACAGGATTTGCCAGTATTGCTTTTTATGGAACAACCCGCTTATTTTGGCAAGATAAATGGAATAGCTTACCTAAAATTGGAGGTAATTTATTTGGTTTATATTTGCTGGTTAAAATGCTTGTTCAGCTCATGCCCGAATATTTCGCATATTACAAAAAAGATTTTCATCCAAGTCAAAAGGATTATGGCCGTATGGTCGATTACTGGAAAAGTTCTTTAGCAGATGAATATCGAATGGCAAGTTTTCAACAAGAAAAAGACCAACTATTAAGTTAATAAATAACCGGATTGAAAAATCCGGTTTTTAAATCAATAAAATAAAAGCAACACAATAATGCCAAAATCATCATACAATCTAGGAAAGAGGTTAAAAATATAAAGAAAAACTTGAGGATAATGTGACGATGAAAACATTTAAACAACTCGCGATCGCGACGACACTTGCCAGTACCTTATTGTTTTCAGGGTGTGGCTATAACACTTTACAAGTAAAAGATGAAGCCGTAACGGCAGCTTGGTCTGAAGTTCAAAACCAGTACCAACGTCGATCAGATTTAGTACCAAACCTTGTAAATGTTGTAAAAGGTTATGCTAAACATGAAGAACAAGTATTAACCGAGGTTACACAGGCACGTTCGAATGTTGCTGGTTTGAAGGTTGATAAAGAAGTTCTAGAAGATCCGGCTTTACTTGAAAAATACCAACAGGCTCAAAGTCAATTAACAGGGGCTTTATCTCGTCTGATTGCTGTTTCTGAAAATTATCCAGATTTAAAAGCCAATACCCAATTCCAAGAACTGCAAGTTCAACTTGAAGGAACAGAAAACCGTATTGCTGTAGCTCGTAATCGTTATATTACAACAGTGCAAGACTACAACGGATATGTACGCCAGTTCCCGCAAGCAGTGACTGCAAAAGTAATTGGTATGCATCCAAAAGCCAATTTCTCTGCAGAAGCATCTGCACAGCAGGCACCAAAAGTTTCTTTTGATTAATTTTAAGAATCAAAGGAGTGCTGCATGAGAAATAATATATTGCTTCAGCTTAAGCAAATTAAGGTATTTGTTATTACCTTAATTTTGCTCTGTTGCGGTGTTCTTTTTCAGAATGCAGCATGGAGTGAAACTAATATTGCAACTGCTACTGATGAAACTGACACCATTGTAGCGGGCAAAATTATTCAGAAGCAGCAGGCTCAAGCTTCCGCTTCTCAAAGTGAGCAGTCTGCTTCTGGCGTAGCTCCCCAAGCGCAAGTCACCAACGACATGGCAGATGGTGAATCGATTCGTGGTTTGCCAACCTTAAATCAGCCTGTTATTGATCAAGCAAATATATTAAGCGAGGCAGAGAAGCAGCAGCTCGACCAAAAAATTCTAAGTTTATATCAACAAGGCAAAGCACAAATCGGTATTGTTATTGTTCCTACAACAGGACAAGAAGATATCTTTGATTATGCATTGCGTGTAGGTGAAAAATGGCAACTTGGTTCAGCGAAGCGCGATAATGGATTGCTCATTGCGGTTGCGGTAAATGACCGCCGTATACAAATTTTAACCGGATATGGCTTAGAGGGCGTATTACCAGATATTGTCTCGAGTCGAATTATTCGAAACCAAATCACACCCTATTTTAAACAAGCCCAATATGCGCAAGGTTTAAATGCAGGTCTTGATGAAATTGGAAGAATTCTTAATCTTGATCCCGAAGTCGCTCAGCAAGCTGCTCAAGATTTAAAGGAACGGCAACACCAAGCCGCAGAAGAGCAACAAGCCAAACAAACAACCCTCACAATGGCTCTATTTATTCTTGTTGCCGGAATTGTAGGGTCATTTATTGTAGGGCGACCTCTTAGTGCATCTACTGCGGGTGTTGCTGCGGCAGTGGCAGGCTTTGTAAATGGGGCCGGACTAGTAACTAGCTTACTACTTGGTTTTGGAATCTTCTTTTTACTCATTACCTCAATTGCCCAGCTTATTTTACAGGTTATTCTGAGTGGTGCAGGCGGAGGAGGGCGTGGTGGTGGCTTCGGCGGTGGAGGCGGAGGCTATGGCGGCGGTGGAGGTCGTTTTGGCGGTGGAGGTGCTTCAGGCTCATGGTAACAACATCAGAAACAACACAAATTATTACTCAACCTAAAATTGAGGAATCTGTAGAGCCAAGCTTAAAACGTTGGTTTAAACATTTTTGTTACTTGCCAGCCAGCAGTCGATATTTTTCAAAACAAGATAAACAAACAATTGCTGATGCTGTACAGCAGGCAGAACATGGACATGTGGGCGAAATACAAGTAGTAATTGAAGGCCACATTCCATGTTCACAGGCCTATCGGCAAAATACCAGATTGAGAGCGCAACAGTTGTTTGCAGAGCTCGGGGTCTGGGACACCGCGTTAAATAGTGGAGTACTACTTTATTTGAACCTATGTGAACGTACAGTAGAAATTATATTTGACCGCGGTATTAGAAATGCCACTAATGATCAGGTCTGGCAACAGATTTGTGATTCTATCGTGCAACAACTTAAACAAAAACAATATCAGCAAGCTGTAGTGATTGGTGTTCATCAAATTGGAGAGGTGATGTCACATTTTTATGATGAAAACATGCCAGATCAATCCAATGAATTGGGAAATGCCCCTATTATCATTAATTAAATTATTTTCTAAAATTCTTATATCTCATAGTTTTTATTTTTAAAAGGTGACTGACAAAAAATGTCACCTATTTGGTTATTTTTAAAGAGAATTTGTTCACAAAAACAAATATAAACTTTGATAAGTTTGGTTTATTTTTTTTGATGTGTGATATGTTGTAGTGAAAAAATATATGACAATTTTTGTCAGTTATTTACAGTGATTTTATATTTAGTAAATTGAAAAATTAGTATAAGTTTTTGTTTTATAAATAAAATAAAAGTTGGCATGGTTGCTGCAATATAGTTGATAGCTGAAAAAGCTTATATAAAAACATACATACAATCTTTGGGGAAAAAGGCTATGAATGCACAAAAAGGTTTTACATTAATTGAACTCATGATCGTGGTTGCGATTATTGGTATTTTGGCGGCAATTGCGATTCCGCAATATCAAAACTATATCGCTCGTTCACAAGCATCTGAAGCATTTACATTAGCGGATGGATTGAAAACAACGATTAATACTAATTTACAAGCTGGGACATGTTTTGCAGGCGGGGCTACGGCAGTAACAGCGGCTGATAAAGTAGGTGGAAAATACGGTGATGCTGAGATTGGTGGAACAGCCCCATCTTGTACCATTACCTACACATTCAAATCATCAGGTGTTTCAAATAAACTTACATCTAAAAAGATTGCAATGAATGTAAGTGAAACAGGTATCTTAACAAAGAATAGTTCTACTGATGCACCAGCTGAATTACTTCCACAATCTTTTACAGCTTCATAAGTTAAAAAATAAAAAAGAGAGGTCTAGACCTCTCTTTTTTATTGAAGAAAATAAATATGTTAAAAAAAACTATTCTATTTATGCTAATAGTAATTTATCTGGTCGCAGCTTTATTGGGTTATCAAATTGGCTGTTCAGTTTTCCAATATGATGAACTTCGTTTATTACAATTTCCATTAGCATTATGTGCTTTATTGGTCTTAATATTTACAAAAAAAATAGAATATTCAATCGTTACTCAATTTACTTTTTTTCTAATTAGCCTATTAATAACTATACAGATAACAACTTATAGCATTTTTCAGTTTCAAGAACTTTGGTCTGCGATAGCATTACTATTTATATTTTTTGCTTTAACATATGAGTTAAAGAATATCAAAAATATAGAACATGGCTTAGCATTTATTGTCGTTTCAGCATTTATTCCGTGTTTATTTATTCTTATTTCTATCATTAATTTTATTTTGTATAAACAATGGTTTGACTGGCAATTTAACTCTGGCACGATCCGAATTTATGACAGTGTTATCGTGCCTATATTCTTTTTTCTCATTTTTTTAAGAAATAAAAACTACCCTTATTTTCATTACTTTTATCCAATTGCTATTTTCTTTTTCGCTCTAGCGTGGTTCTTCGATGGTGCCAGATCGGCCTTACTTGCAGTAATGACAGGCTTACTAGTTTTCTTTATCTCCACTCGAAAAAGTCGAAACTTAGTACTACAAACTTGTGGTTATATATTTTTAGCATTTTTGGTTTATAAAAGTACTATTCATTTCGCTGATAAAAATACAATGACCGTAATGAGAATAGGGACATCCATGCGTGCAGAAATGTGGAAGTTTGTTTTTGAGCAATGGAAAGAAAAACCATGGACCGGAGTAGGGGGAGGATATCTTTCAGAAATCCAATATAAATATGGACATCACATACATAACTTATATTTAAGATTAATTTTTGAATGGGGAATAGTTGGATGTATTTTTTTAGTTTGGATGATATATCAAGTTGTTAGGTTGTTTATAGATAAGAATGCTTTACCTATTGCAAAAGCTGGTTTAGCTGCAATTTTAGTTGATGCGATGTTCTCAGGAAGTATGGTTTATCCCGCTTCACAAATTGCTTGTGTATTATTTATAGCTTTTACTTTTTCCCAAAGAAAATTATCTTTTAGTTCCAAATTTTCTTTTCTGTTGACAAAAATACTGATCGGTTTATGGGGAGCTATCTTTTTTTACATTACGATCATGTATTTAGGACAAGATTTAATGTGCTGGGGTTGTGGTAGCTATGCTGAAAGAATGGCACCAAATTTCTGGTTTTATGGTGCTGCTGAGCACTTGGTGCCAGCTTCAAAAATTCCTTAATTTTTTGAAGTAAACTCTATCAAGATCTTTTCATAGAGACTTCATACATTTTCTTTTAGGCTTCCATGTATAATTCTCTCCAGTTTTGGTCTCTAACCTCTCACTATGCAAGTATTCTTCCTATTCCTCGCTGCAATCCTGTTGGGTTTTGCATGGTTGTCTCCATTTCACTATAGCCCTTGGGTCATGTTCTCAAGTGAAGTGAGTACTTTTGGGGCTGGATTATGCGTATTAGCCGCTCTAATTCAGCAAAATATTAAAATTCCTAGAGCACAACTATTGTTGCTGCCATTTATTTTTATACCAATAGTACAGTGGGGTTTTGGTTTAGTTTTTGATTTGAGCACAGCTTTATTGAGTTCATTTTACTTGCTAGGTTTTTGGTTTATGGTCTTAGCTGGTTATAACCTGTCTTTAGATCAACAAAAGCGAGATCAAATCTTTTCGGGTTTTAGCTTACTCGTAATTATTGTATCCCTTGCCACTAGCTTTATTGCAATTTGCCAATGGTTGAATATCGAGTCTCATATTCCGTATGTGCTTAAGTTGCTGGGTAATCGTCCTTACGGTAATTTTGGTCAACCCAATAATATGGCGACCTTTTTAATTATTGGATTATTAGGGTGTTTATATTTATATGAAAAGAACAAAGTAACTATCTCGTTGTTATTGCCTTCAGCGCTCATTATTTTATTTACGGTTGCATTGAGTCAGTCACGAACTTCATGGATAGTTTTTCCATTTTTACTCATCTATTGGATGATTAAGCAGTTTAAAAAGCAAAAAAGATTTGGAATTGCTCAAGGCTTTTTGTGGTGCTTAACATTTTTTTTAATTGCTGGCTTAATCTTACCTTATATCACTCAATTCATCGAATTCTCTACAAATACAGAGATTACTGAAACGAGTACGTTTGTTGCTCGGGCAGGTTCGGGGCATGAGCGTGTAGGTATGTGGATACAGATATTACATGCTATAGCTCAGCAACCATGGGCAGGGTATGGGTGGAGCCAAACTAGTGTTGCTGTAGTCGATAGTATTCAATATGGAACTGTACATGTATGGTTTAATAGCGCCCATAATGTACTGCTTGATTTAATTATCTGGAATGGTATTCCATTAGCGACTGTAATCATTGCTTACTTTGCATGTTGGTTCCTTTGGTTAAATCAACAGGCTAAAGAAACCATCTCAATTATAGCGATTATGATGCTGTGTGCGGTGTTTATTCATGCCATGTTCGAGTTCCCACAGCGCTATGCTTATTTCTTGCTTACCTGTGGTTTTTTACTTGGTATTGTTCAGGCGCAGACTCCAGTACTCAAAGGAATTGTACTTAATAAGCAACTTTTTCGCTTAATATGGATAGTTAGTTTACTGCTTATTATTGCGATTTTACGTGATTACAATGTCTATGTTCTGAATAGTAATTTACTTTATAAGAATAAAAAGCCAAATGCAGAGTTCATGGGAAGCAGTAAAATTTTTGTTTTAACGCAGTTTGAAGAGCGTTTAAAATGGATTGAACTTAATCCAGAAACTAAATTACCTGAAGCTGATTTAGTTGAGTGGGGAAATTCAGTAAAGAATAAAGCGACTCCCTATAATTTACGTAAATATGCAAAATTGCTGGCTTATAATGGAAAAATAGAGCAGGCGCAGCAGCAAATATTAATTTTACAGCACCTGTATAAGCAAAAAATAACGCTACCAGATTTATTAAAAGAAAAGTAATAAAAAAATCCCCTTGTACTCAAGGGGATTTTTTTATGAGAAATTACATCTGACTCTGGATGTAATTTTCAATGCCAACGTTGCCGATAAGGTCAATCTGAGTATCTAACCAGTCCCAATATTCTTCTTCTTTTTCTAAAATTTCTTGAACGAGATCACGAGTTACATAGTCTTGTTCTGTTTCAGCGAGTGCAACTGTTTTTTGAATTGCCTCTATATTTTCTTTCACTTTACGAATGTCACAGTGCAGGACTTCTTCTGTGTGTTGGCCGATATAAAGTTTGCCTAAATGTTGAAGATTAGGCAGGCCTTCTAAAAACAAAATACGTTCAATAATTTTGTCTGCATGCTTCATTTGACGAATTGATTCTTTATATTCGGCAGAACCTAGCTGTTCAATTCCCCAATCATTAAACATGCGTGAATGTAAAAAGTATTGATTAATTGCAGTTAAATGATGATACAGCACTTGGTTAAGCTGATTAATGACATCACGATTGCCTTTCATTGTAGCTACTCCAAAACAATTTCTGCCTTAATCCAATTAAGGCAATCTATAAAACCATTTTAGTGAACAATCATGGATATGGCGAGTAGTTTATGGAACAGCAAATGAAAATCGCAATCAAAAACAACACAATATTAGTAAAGGAAAGTTTCCTGCCAAAAAAAACCGCTTGAATGAGGAACTATTAACGTTCCGCAAAAAGCGGTGGAGGAGCTAATAAATACGGTTAAATGTTTATAATTCTTTTACGCAGCTACGGAAATACGAGCAGCGATTTCTGATAATTCTTCACTAATAATAGCACGTGCTTCTGGTGCACAGCGTCCACAGCAAGTACCGAGATCAAGCAAGTCGCGAATTTCGCGATAGCTTTCAGCGCCATTTTCAACAGCGTCTTTAATATCTTGATCGGTAATGCCACGACACAAGCAAACGTACATGGGAGTGATCCCCAAATATAAATGCGATAATTGATATTATTGATAATTATTATCGTTTGTCAATGAAATTCATTTAAAATCTCATTTATTATTATTGGGATTTTGGATAAAAAAATACCACCTGAGCGGAAATCTGAGTGGTGTTCAAATTTTACGCAAGGGTGGTACCTAATTTAGAGCTAAATATTTTTTAATTTCGAGTGTTTAATATTTTGTATCTTATTGATTGATAATAACAATACCATCCATCTCTACTAATGCACCTTTAGGTAGACTAGCTACACCTAATGCTGCACGTGCAGGGTAGGGTTGAGCAAAATATTCACCCATAATTTGGTTTACAAGTTGGAAATTTGATAAATCGGTTAGGAAAATATTAAGTTTGGCAATGTCTGCAAGTGAACCACCAGCAGCTTCACAAACCGCTTTTAAATTATCAAATACACGGCGAATTTGAGCTTCGATACCTTCTACAAGTTCCATACTGTATGGGTCTAAACCAATCTGCCCTGAGAGATATAGCGTATTGTCTACTAAAATAGCTTGAGAGTATGTGCCGATAGCAGCAGGGGCATTTTCAGTATGAATCACTTGGCGGGACATTTGGTTCTCCTTGATTAAATCTCTTTCCATCATAATCGATGATAGGTTTGGACAAAAGTATCATCGATTTAATTGATTAAGTGGATTTGGAAAGTTTGATTTTGTTAAAGAAACATAAACCTGACCAATAGCTCTTGTAAAGACTAGCTTACTTTTGAAACTTCCATTTGGGGATTAGGAGCATCCAAACGTTCAATACGCGGGAAACCATAATGCATACGTAAGTCACGGATGACTTTTGCAATATGTTTACGGTTGTTAACTACAATATTAACAAAAGTTCTTTGCTCATTTGAATGAACCATCTCTACCCCAGCATTATTTTTACGACATTGATAGATCAGGTCTGATACCTGTTCATCATTCATTGTCATATCTATAGCGAGGTAGGCGGTAAAACGTACATCATCTACATCATCTGCTTTCCATTGAAGCGGCATAATATTTTCAGGATGTAGATGTTGTTCATGTAGCAAGTTATGGCAGCGGATGCGATGCACAATTAACCCACGACGTGTTAAGTGCCCCTGAATTGGGTCACCTAAAACTGGATTGCAGCAATGCGCATATTTAACGTCGATACCTTCAGTACTCTGAATAAGTCGATCTGAGTTTTCTACTTGAGGGTGTTTGTCATGAGCAAATAGGTGATTAGCCACAAGTTGAGGAAGTAAGTCACCAACCGCAATTTGTTCAAACAATGTATTCTTGTTATCGATATGACGCCATTGCAGTAAATCTAACCAGTCAGCATCAGAGAGATCACTGATCGAACGATTGAAGAGTTTTAATGCGCGGGAAAGTGCTTGCTCACCGACAAGACGCTGTTCTTCTATTTCTTGATCTTTAAGAACATGTTGTAAAGCACGGCGGGCTTTTTGCGTATTAATAAAGCTTAACCAGTCTGGATTTGGTGTTGCTAAAACATCCGTAATAACTTCGATAACCTGACCGCTAATTAATGGTGTAGATAATGGTTTAATCTCACCATCCACTTTTGCACCAACTGCATGGTTACCTAAAAATAAACTTGCTGAATAAGCAAAATCAACTACGGTAGCACCTTGTGGTAATTCATGGAGTTGACCATGTGGTGTGTAAACCCAAATTTTTTCTTGATGTAAGTAATCTAATAAATCATTGAAGGTTGTTTTTGCACATTCTCCATCGATAAGCGTATTCAAGTTCTGCATAGAGGCTTGAATGGCTGAGCGACAAGTTTGTGGTGCATTTTCACCTAATACTACACCAAAACGGGCAGCTTTACGCATAAGCTCGGTTTGAATGGTAAGAGATAATGTGGTTTTTTCACCTTTAAGTTTAATCAATAAAGATTGGTTGCCACCAGGAAGCGGACGACGGATATGGTCTTGGTATTGGATGACTTGAAAATTTTCTCTTAAAGCATCAACTAAGCGGTCACAGTCGGCAATTGTTTGTAAAACAATTTCAAAAGCATGGCTATGGGTAAGCTCTTGTAGATCCATCTCATTTTTAACGAAATGGCGTAATAATTCGATATTGTTATTTTTCTTTTTAATGCGGCCTTGAATATGATAGTTGTGGAGAAGTTCTGCGAGATTTTGTTCCCAGATACTTTGATATTTACATCGCTCTGGTTTGGTTTGACGTAGCGCATTTTGCACGTTATCAAACATATCAAGATCAAGATTTTGATAACAAAGATTTTCTAGATTATCGCCCATTTCATTCATGCCGACTAATCTCGCCATTGGCACAAAGATATCAAGAGTTTCTTGAGCAATACGGGCGCGTTTATCTGGACGTAAAGCACCTAGAGTTGTCATATTATGATAGCGATCGGCTAATTTAATAATAATGACACGTGGGTCCTGTAGCGTCGCTTGCAAGATTTTTCGGAATGAGGCGGCCTTGTTATATTCTTTATCACTTGACTGGCTAAGTTTGGTTACACCGTCAACTAGCTCGGCAACTGTCAGACCAAACTTTTCAGTAATATCTTCTTTTGTATATTGAGTGTCTTCAATAACATCATGTAAAAGTGCTGCCATTAAAGTTTCAGCATCTAAACGCATGTTCGCAAGAATGCAGCTGACAGCAATTGGATGCAGAATGTAGGGTTCACCACTTTTACGTGTAATGCCAGTATGCGCTAGATCGGCAAAATCACAGGCAGCAAGCACTTTCTCGACCTCACTTACCGATAAGTAAGGGTCGATAATCAATTTAAGCTGTTGCTTGGCTTGGCTGACCTCTTCGCCTGGCATAAATCACCCTTTTTCCTAATGCTGAGAAACTAAATCTATCTACTTCTTAATGAAAAGCATATTGCGGAACTTGTCAATTTTTTCATTTGAAAAAGTGTATTTTTTTTCAATGAAAATAATTGATTTTTTCAATATCTTTAAATTCAAGACAAAGCCAAATAAAAAACCACCGTAGAAAAACGATGGTTTTTTTATGAAACAGAATTAATTAGAAAGAAAAACCTTCTAAATTCAAGCTGTTTGTAGAAAGAGCAAGATCAAGACTAGAAGTTTGATAATCTTGTTCACGTTGTTTAAGAATTTCTTTCGTAACGTGTCCTGCCGCGATTTCGCGCAAAGAAACTACAGTCGGTTTGTCGTTATCCCATTCTACAGTTGGCTCCATGCCTTGACGTGCCAATTGACGAGCACGTTTACTTGCAACGAGCACAAGCTCAAAACGGTTGTCTACATGATCTAAACAATCTTCAACGGTGACGCGTGCCATAAAAGTTCTCGTTTTGGAATGGTGAATTTGAACAGACTAAACAGTATAAAAGGCTTTCGATCCAGACTCAAGTTATTCCTGTTTTGGTTGAGGAGTAATCAAGTCTTGAATTAATGTTTGATAACGTTTTGCTTGCTGGGATAACACTAAACGGTTTGCTGTAATCACAGCTTCAAGCTCATGTAAGGCTTTATTAAAATCATCATTAATAATGATGTAATCAAAGTTCGTGTAATGCTGCATATCTTCAACTGCACAGCTTAAACGATGTTCAATGACGTCAACTGAGTCAGTGCCGCGATTAGATAAACGCTGACGTAGGTCAAACTGTGTTGGCGGTAAAATAAATATTTGCTTGGATTCAGGAAAAAGTTTGCGTACTTGCTCTGCACCTTGCCAATCAATTTCAAGTAGAACATCGTGTCCTTGAGCTAACTGTTGTTTTACAGTTGCTTGAGAAGTGCCATAGTAATTACCAAATACTTCAGCGTATTCGATAAAGCCTTCATGGTTTACTTGGTCTAGAAAGTCATCTTTTGTAGTGAAGTGATAGTGAACACCATCTAACTCACCAGGACGTTGACCTCGGGTAGTATGCGAGACTGAAACATGTAAATTGCTTACACGATCAAGCAGGGCTTTCACCAAAGATGTTTTGCCTGTTCCTGATGCAGCAGAAACGACAAACAATAGACCCGACATGATATTTTTCCTGATATGATAAAATATCTTCGCTATTGTAGTGTACCGTGCGTTTAAACTGAATAGTTTTAATTGCAAATATTCAAGAGAAATTCCCCTGTTTTATTAATTTTGAGGCTGTTATGGAAATTGTGTTAGCTAATCCGCGTGGTTTTTGTGCCGGTGTTGATCGAGCCATAGCAATCGTCAATCGGGCTTTAGAATGTTTTAATCCTCCTATTTATGTACGTCATGAAGTTGTACACAATAAATTTGTGGTAGATGACTTACGTCAAAGAGGGGCAGTTTTTGTTGATGAACTAGATCAGGTTCCGGATGACTCAATTGTAATTTTTAGTGCGCACGGTGTTTCAAAAGCTGTTCAGCAAGAAGCGGAGCGCCGAGGCTTAAAAGTATTTGATGCGACTTGCCCTTTGGTTACCAAAGTTCATATTGAAGTGACTAAATATGCGCGTGAAGGTACTGAAGCAATTTTAATTGGTCATGAAGGGCACCCAGAAGTTGAAGGAACAATGGGTCAATATGACAAATTAAAAGGTGGTGACATTTATCTGGTTGAAGATGAAGCGGATGTTGCAGCACTTGCAGTAAGACACCCTGAAAAACTTGCATTTGTAACTCAAACAACTTTATCAATTGATGATACGGCTAAAGTTATTGATGCTTTACGTGCAAAATTTCCTCATATTCAAGGGCCACGTAAAGACGATATTTGCTACGCAACTCAAAACAGACAGGATGCTGTACGTGACTTGGCCGAACAGTGTGATGTTGTATTGGTCGTAGGTTCACCTAACTCATCAAATTCAAATCGTTTACGCGAGCTTGCAGAGCGTATGGGCAAAGCAGCTTACCTTGTAGATAATGCTGATCAGTTAGAACAGTCATGGTTCAATGATACTTGCAAAATTGGTGTGACAGCGGGTGCGTCAGCGCCGGAAATTCTAATTAAGCAAGTGATTCAACGTTTACAAGACTGGGGCGCCCAAGCACCTAAAGAATTAGATGGGCGTGAAGAAAATATAACCTTTAGTCTTCCTAAAGAATTACGTATTCATGTGACACAAGCATAAAATGTGACTTATTTAACATACTGATTTTAAAAAGTTAAACAGATAATTGTTGATATGACAGTTATCTGTTTTTTTATACCCTTTATCTGCTTTGTATTTGTTTTGTAAATCTAAACCGTAAAATTTAAATAATAAATAAAAATTTTTAAGTTTATTTGGGGTATCTGGGGATGAGGGGAATTATTCCGCAAGAAGGGTTCACCTTGGTTGAGCTCATGGTGACGATTGCGGTAATGGCTATTATCGCAATGATGGCTGCGCCGTCTTTTACTCAAACGATTCGTAGAAATGAATTGAGTGTTGATACTGGCAATTTTGTTAACTTACTGGCTGAAACTCGTTCAGAAGCTGTATTTAAACAAACTAATCGAGTGTTGGCTTTAGATAGTAGCGTGACAACCTTTTATAAAAAATGGATACCTTCTAACCACGTTGAGAAATACACTGGTGCTGCAAGTATTACGTATAACCGTCAGGGACAATCTACAGCAACTACAAACTTATGTTTTGTATTTCAACATACTTCAGATAACACTTTAAAATCCTATATTTATGTGCAAAAAGATGGCATCGTTTTTTACGATAAATCGGCAACCAGTTGTCCAGGTTAATTGGAGAAAATAACAATGATAACGACTCAAAAAGGTGCTGGTTTGATGGAGGTGCTTGTTGCACTACTTTTATTAAGTATTGCTGTACTTGGTTTTGTTGCTTTACAAGTGCGAGCAGTTGCTGCGAGTACTGAAGCAGGTCAGAACATTCAAGCAACTAATATTGCCCGAGACTTGGCAGAGCGCATGCGTGTGAACCGTACTGGTTTAAATAGTTATGTAGATCTTGGCGAAGGCGAAACATTAACGAATTGTTCTGCTGGTTTTTGTAGTGCTGCTAATATGGCGAAGTATGATTATGCTCAGGTCAAACAACGTGCTACAGACTTAGGTATGAGTCTTGCAGTGTTGAATTGTAAAGGCTCTACGTTAACTCGCCAATGTATATATATAGCATGGAGCGGTACAACAGCTACAGATGGGAGTAGTGGTTCAAATTGTACCAATGGCACAGCCTATGTACCTGATGCCAAATGTATCATTATGGAGGTTTATAACCATGATTAAACCTCAACAAGCTTTTACTCTGATTGAACTCATGGTTGCTTTAGCACTTGGTTTACTTATTGTTGCTGCAGGGCTTGCTGTTTTTTTAAGTAGCCAGCGATCAATGGGACTACAAAGTAGTTTAGGGGGCTTGCAGCAAAATGCCAATTTTGGACTCTCATCCTTAACATATGATTTACGCCATACCAATTTGAATACTGTATCCAGTCAATATGTAAATAATAAAGTGATCGGTTCAGGTATTATTTTCGCTAAAGAAAACCTTCCTATAGCTTTGCAGAATATTACTGATTTAGAAACTAAATTTGTATCTTTACAGAATAAAGATACTGACAACACTTCAGGGAAAAGTGACCAATTAACTATTCAATATGTGCCTGCTGCAAATGAAATTATAGATTGTGAAGGGAATTCGATTACCAGTGCACAGTCTAAAACTATTGTGCAACGCTATTTCTTAAAAGAGATTAACAAGCCTACAGGTGAGCCAGTTTCTTATTCATTGGCTTGTGATGCTGGATGGTATGCAACTGGTGATACGGCCATTACTGGGTTAGATAATAATGCTCAGCAAATTATGCAATATATTGATGTTTTCAAAGTGCGATTAGGAATTAAAAATTTAGTAAATAATAACTTACGTTATATGACTTTAGATGAATATAAAGCAGCTATGGGCAGTAGTGTTACTGAACCAAAAGAATATTTACAAGTAGTTTCAGTTGAAATAGGGGTTTTAGCACGTTCAACTGGAAAAATCGGTTCTGATTCAAATGTAAACACCCAAAAGATATTTAAATTGGCAGGGCAGACTGTGACACTAAGTGGAACAGATGCAGTCAATCAAAAATATTTACGACAGGCTGTAAGTCAGGTGGTGGCATTAAGAAACACATTGGGGGCATCATGAGAACAAAGCAGCGCGGTGCAACACTCATTGTTGTTCTGATTATTTTAATTATGGTCACTTTGTTGGGAACACTTGCCATTAAATCGGGGATATTAGGCTTAAAAATTGCGACAAATAGTCAAGTAAATGCCTTATTGCTCGAAAACTCTGATGCAGCATTATTTAATATTGAGAACCCAGCAAAGATTGACCAGCAACTGGCTTTAAATGGCATGTTTGCCTATTTTAACTCGGTAGATAATGCACAAGATGAATTGGTGTTTTGTTATAAGGCATCGGGAAGTACATTCTTTAGTTTACAAAATGCAAGTGCGATTACTTCCGATGGTAGCACAACGAAAATTGGGGTAACTGGTTTTTGTAAATCAAACTGGTTTGCAACAGGGCGTTCAGCTGTTTTATCTCAGGTGTATTTAACTCGTGCTGCAACCACCGCCAGCCCTTTTGGCAATGTGCCTCTAGGTACGAGCCAAGGGCAAAGTAGTATCCCAAGTATTTCGAATAATATTGGAGCAACCGTTATTTCTGTGTTGCCAAGTTTTGCTGGGGCGAGTAGCTCACAAATAGAAAATTGTTTTAAACAACGTGCTTCTTTGGTGGGAGCTTGTTTTGATGGATTAAACATACCTTATAACATGCAACATGCAGATTATACCGTTGGTGGTTCGCCTAAGTTGGCATCGTGATACAGAAAGATTGGGGATTGAAAAAATGATGAATTTGAATCAGAAAAAAATACTTTCTATAACGTTGTCAGCATTAATGACATTTACTACTTGTTATAGTGTTTCGGGCTATGCAAGTGATATTGATATTTACAGTGTCGGGACGGGTGGTGGTAAAACCCGAATTATGTTTTTACTAGATACATCAATAAGTATGAAAGCATCAAATAATTTTAAAGATGCTTGTGATGCTTCAGTATCGGAAAGTTCGTTAACAGTCCCTACAACAACTGATACATCTAGTAATACTTTTAATGGACAAACTATTCCTACTTATGCAAGATCTTATTGCCAAACGGGTGGTACAAATCAGCGTGTTTATTACTATAAGAGAACAAAAAGTGGTAGTACAACGAGCTGGGCTGCTTGTGGACCTTCATCGACAAATTCTGCTGATTGTACAGTTACTATTTTAGCCCCTACTTCTACTTCACTTACAGCTTATACAGCAGTTACGACTGCAACAGGAAGTAATAGCTGTTCGAGTAGTTCTTCGACTTGTTTTTATTATAAATCTGAACTTGTTGGAGCTACAAAATATTATGATCGTATTACTAAACTGAAAGACGGATTATTTGATGTATTGTTAGGGCGTAATGGTAGTGCAAAGTTGGGCGATAACATTATTGCTGGTTTAACCGATTTTTCAGGCACCAATGGCGGTACTGTTTTATTACCTGTCCGTCGTTTAGATGCGGTGGCAACAGAATGTGGGGGGAGTTTTACACAACGGCAATGTATGCTCTCTAAAATTGCAGGAATAAATGCAAATAATTATACCCCAACAGGTAATGCTTATGCGGTTGCAGCACAATCTTTACTAACGACTATTGGCTCAGATACTTCAAGTTGTAATGGTAACGGTATTTATGCATTGACTGATGGTGGTCCAACTCAAGGATCTAGTTATAATCCCCAGTCTAAAATGCAAAGTAGTGTTGGTAATATCTTTAGCTGTAAACGAACAGATTTCTATCAAGCTACAACTAGTTCCAGTGGAACGACATTGGTGAGTCCCGAAAGTGATGCACCTTGGCAATGTATTGAAGAGTTTGCTCGAACTTTAGCAACAGGCACGACTACACGTCCAGTGATAAAAACTGCTGCTGTTGGTTTTGGTAAGTTTTATCAACAGCTTTTAGATAATGGTTATGCTTACGATCGCAACTTAGATAATGCTGCAAATAAAAAAGAAATTGTTGATGCTTATAATGCTAATGTAATTACAAATGATTATGCAGGTGGTGGTGGGGCAACCAAAGCTGATATTACCAATACTGCACTTTGGGGGATATATGGTAAAGGGGGGTGGTATTCAGCATCTAATCCAGCGCAGATTGCACAAAGTATTGTTAATTTTGTGGATGAAGTAAAACCAACTTTTGATTCTGTCACCACAGGTTCTCCAACATTACCGCAAGATGTATTAAATCCATTACGTATCCAGCCTTATGCTTACTATGCCTCTTTTATTCCAAAACCACAGGATAATACTCAAATGTGGGCAGGAAATATGAATAAGTATCATGTAGTTAGTGGTGAGATTCGTGGTGCAGATAAAACAGCTAAATTATTTGATACGAATGGGGCACTTAATAAAAATACTACAGGGATTTGGAATGATAGTGATGGGGATGGAGTTACTGGTCGATTACCGCTAGGTATTGTAGATAATAATGTGAAGCGGACAATTTATACCAATCGAGAAATTACAGGGAGTGAGACACCTTATACTGCAAATGAAATTAACACATTGAAGAAAATAGATTTACAAAATTTATTTGCAGTGGACCCCAATGTTTCGGCTCTTTTTAGAAATGATCCACAAAAAAATTATTGGTTGAATTTGTTGGGTTACAACGTCCCAATAGCTGGAGATGCTCAATTAGCAGATTTTATTGGTAAAACAGTTGATTTGCGTCAAATCGGTGCAGTTATGCATTCCACGCCAATTCTGTTGACTCAAGAGGGTAAAATTACGGTTACAAATGGGCAATTGGATACTACAAGCCGGCAAGATTATTTATTATTTGGCACAACACAGGGTATTTTGCATGTCGTAAAGGTAAAAAATGGTAATACTGATCGTAAGGAGGGTGAAGAGGTTTTTGCTTTTGTGCCAAATGAAATGATGCAAAGTGAAAAACAAAGAACTGCTTTTTTACAAGAAAAAACCAGTAGCCCTGAATTACTCTATGGCATAGATGGTCCTTGGACTGCACACACGCAATATGTTGCAAAAGCAGATGGAACACTGACGGTAAATAATTCTGGACGTACTATAACTGATAGCACCAGTGGCGATGAAATTGCCTTAAAAGGTTTGCAATGGGTGTATGGTGGTTTACGTATGGGGGGACGCAGCTACTATGCATTGGACTTGTCTGATTTAACCAATCCTAAACTCAAATTTCATATTAACCCAGATGGTGCAATCAATGCCGATCAAACACCAAATACTGATAATGCACTCAGTTATATGGGACAAAGTTGGTCAAAACCGACCATTGCTTATGTTAATTTTGGCGGTAAGAAAAAACTAGTGATGTTTGTTGGCGGTGGTTATGACGCGGGTTATGAAAATCCAGCTTATGATCAGACCAATAATAAAGGTGCAGGCGTCTATATGTTTGATGCCAACAATGGTGATTTACTTTGGTGGTCAAGTGCTAATGCATCTGCAGATAAAGGTGCTCAAGCACATACTGAAAATAGTGATTTAAAATACAGTGTAGTTAGTCAAATTAATGCTGTAGATCGTGACAGTGACGGTTTAGTTGATCATTTGTATTTTGGGGACTTGGGTGGGCAGGCTTTTCGCATTGACTTAAATAACAATGCAACTGGTGATAATGCCGCAGCCAAAAAAGGAAATTTTGTAACCCATGTAGTACGTTTGCTTAATCAGCATGTTGATAATGATGGTACGAGCCCACGTTTTTATGAAATACCAAGTTTCTCTGTCTCTAAGGATGACAATGGTTCACTTGTTGGGGGTGTTGCGCTCAGTTCGGGTAACCGTAGTTCTCCCTTATCAGGCGTTGTTGGTACAAATAATGCGACTGCTTCAACAAGTGCAAATGATGGTGTATTTGTTGTTTTTGATAAAGATGTAGTCAAAACTAATTTGTATAGCTTAGTAGATACTGATTTAACGACCAAAAATATTGCTACTCTTAGGAATTTAAATACATATTTTACAGCTAGTTTTGCTGGTGATATTTATCAAAATGGGGTGAGCGTAGTTGCGAATGATGGTTGGAAATATACATATTCTAATAGTGCTGGTGTATATAAAGGCATGAATGGGCTCTATGCATTAGATGGCATGCTTTATGTCAATGTATTTTACCGTGATGGTAATGGTATTGGTGGTTCTTGTGGTGCTGGGGTAAAGGGTGATTCTAAGCTTTATCAATTCTGTTTGCCGACAGGAAAATGTAATTTTTATAGTGCCACCACAACGCAACCAAATAGTACAAATCTGGGTGCGGGTATTTTGGGTACAGGTATTGGTGATTATACTGATGGTAATAGTACTAGTAGTGTACTGATGAAAAATGTGACTTCGGGTAGTGATTGTTCAAATACTGCTAATAAAAACTTACCACAATGTCAGTTATTTAGTACCACTGCGAAGTTACAACATTTACGCTGGTATGAAACTCGCTAGGGGAAGTCATGTTGAAACAACGAGCTTTTACCTTAATTGAGTTAATGGTCGCTGTGGTGATTATTGCGATTTTGGCTGCTATCGCGTATCCAAGTTATACGCGATACTTTGAAAAAAAAGACCTGGCAGTAGCAAAACAAGAGGCTCAGCGTATTGCTACGGAGTTAGAGCGCTTTAAAGCTAAAAACTTTAGCTATAAAGGTTTTGATGCGACTTATCTTTATAATGCTGGAACGGTTACTCCCTATGATAAAACAACTGGTAGTTTGTTGTTACCGCTGGATGCGACGTCAACAACTGCAAAGTACACACTGACGTTATTAGACAGTACTCAACATTTACCTTTATCTATTTTAAAGGACTCTGATGATAAAGAGACGGCAGATTCAGCGAAAGTCCAAGGCCTAAACTGGGTTATTACTGTGGAAAGGGCTAAGGATAGTAGTGGTGAACCTAAGCAAGCTAATAACTATGATTTACTTATAAACAGCGACGGTTTTCGTTGTATGACAAAAGTTAAAAATGTAGTCAGTGGATATACAAACTGTGGCAGTAGTAGTGAGACATGGTAATGAAAAAGTATGAAGGTTTTACCCTCATAGAATTAATGATTGTTGTTGCCATTATTGCAATTTTGGCAGCACTTGCCTATCCCTCATATACTCAGTATAAAATTCGTGGAAATCGCGCAGATGTGCAAAGTGAAATGATGCAAACTGCACAGCGTCTCCAAAGTTATTATGCTATTAATCATCACTATACAAATGCAACGCTAGATAACGGGTTGACAAGTAAAGACTATCCCACCTCAAATGCAGTTTATAGAATTGCTTTAAATGTTAATGATCAAACATGGACGCTTACTGCAACTCCTAAAACAACTACGATTCAAGCTGGAAATGGAACTGTACTTTTGAACAGTGAAGGGCAAAAATGTTGGACTAAAGGCCAGTCTTGTACAACCTCTACTACTTCGAATTGGGATAGACGTTAATTTAAATTCAAAACTGCGGATAACTCAAAAAATAATCTTTCTTTCAGGGCGAAAATCACGTAGAATGTCGCCCTCTATGAAAGGGGTTTGAAGTGTTGCCGATGGTCGGCGCAGGGATAATCCGTAAGAATTATAAGGCTTTTATCATGGTTGTTATTCGTTTAGCACGTGGCGGCGCAAAAAAACGTCCATTCTATCAAATCGTTGTGACTGATAGCCGCAATGCACGTGATGGTCGTTTCATCGAGCGTATCGGTTTCTTTAACCCAACTGCACAAGGTCAAGCAGAAAAACTTCGTTTAGATGCAGACCGTTTTGCTCACTGGGTTTCTCAAGGTGCTCAACCTTCTGAACGTGTTGCTTCTTTAGCTGCTCAAGCTAAAAAAGCTACTGCATAATTTTTTTGTAGTAGGTAACCCATGACATCAACACAGAATGTTCCCGAAGATCGTATTCAGATTGGACAGTTACGTTCAGCTTATGGATTGAATGGGTGGCTCTGGGTGTATTCAAATACAGAACCCATGAGCAATATGTTTGACTACCTGCCTTGGTACATTGAGACCAAGGCCGGTTGGCAAACAATAGATGTAAAACGTTGGAAACCACATGGCAAAGGTCTAGTTGTTGCTTTGAAAGGTGTGAGTGATCGCACTGGAGCAGAAAACTTGGTTGGCGCTAATATCTGGGTTGCTAAGTCTCAACTGCCAAAAGCAGATGTAGATGAGTACTACTGGTCAGATTTAAAAGGCTTAATAGTGTTAGGTCTGGATGATGAAGAACAGGAAGTAAACTTAGGTAAAATTCATGAGTTGTTTGAAACTGGAGCCAATGATGTGATGGTGGTGCATGCTACCCCAGACAGCATTGATTCAGAAGAACGCATGATTCCTTGGCATAAAGATGTAGTACAACGTGTTGATCTTGAAGCTGGTCGTATTTACGTCAATTGGGGCGTAGATTATTAATCCTTTTAGGATTAATACAGCAGGAAAATAGAGGAGTCTGTGATGTTTTTTGCAGTCATTACGCTTTTTCCTGAAATGTTTGAAGCGATTACAGCCTACGGCATCAGCGGACGTGCGGCAAAACGGGATATTGTACAAGTTACTTGTATTAATCCACGTGATTTTGCTGAGGGAAACTACAGAAGAGTGGATGAACGTCCATTTGGTGGTGGCCCTGGAATGGTGATGATGGCTGAGCCTTTGGCGAAAGCAATTAACCATGCTAAACAGCTTGCCTCACAAGCAGGATATGTTCATGTTCCTGTAGTGTATATGTCTCCACAAGGCAAAACCTTAGATGAACAGGCAGTACAGCAGTTTGTTGATTACGACGGCTTAATTGTACTGTGTGGACGTTATGAAGGAGTGGATGAACGTTTGATCCAGCAATATGTTGATCAGGAATGGTCAATTGGTGATTATGTTTTATCTGGTGGTGAACTGCCCGCTATGGTGTTACTTGACAGTATTATTCGCCGTTTGCCGAATGTAATGTCAGATGAACAGTCAGCAGTACAAGATTCTTTTGTTGATGGTCTTTTAGATTGTCCACAATATACAAAGCCAGACCATTTTGAGGGGCTGGATGTACCAGAAGTGTTAAAATCTGGACATCATGGCAATATCGAAAAATGGCGCTTTTTGCAGCGGTATCAACGAACTTTAGAACGTCGACCAGAGTTGGCTGAAAAAGTAGAGTTGAATAAGCAGCAGAAAAAATGGCTAAAAGATGCGCAAGGGAGTGGTGGTAATTCTTAACCGCTATTCTCAGGAACGAAAGTTCTGCAAAAATACGAGAAGCAATGCTTCGAGTTAAAGCATGATTCTATTTAATGAATAGTTTTATGTATATTCTAAGGCTCTTTATAGACATATTGTCATAAAGGGAAAGATAAACGGGTTGATATGCGTTTTAGCCTCTATCCCCAGCGGAACCTCAGACCTCTTCTGACTCCGCACATATTGGAGATTCCCACAATGAGTGGTAAACATCCTTTAGTTCAAATTATTGAAAATGCACAGTTAAAAACTGATATTCCTGCTTTTGCTCCTGGTGACACTGTTATTGTCCAAGTTAAAGTAAAAGAAGGTGAGCGTGAGCGTCTTCAGGCATTTGAAGGTGTTGTAATCGCGAAGAAAAACCGTGGTTTAAACTCTGCATTTACAGTTCGTAAAATTTCTAGCGGTGTTGGCGTTGAGCGTGTATTCCAAACTCACTCTCCAATCGTTGCTAAAATCGAAGTGAAACGTCGTGGTGACGTTCGTCGTGCTAAACTTTACTACCTCCGTGACTTGTCTGGTAAAGCTGCACGTATTCGTGAAAAATTACCAGCTCGTAAAGCGTAAGCTTATACCGAGTAAAAAAATGCGCCTTTTGGCGCATTTTTTTGTTTAAAAATTATAGTCCTTGAAGTTTTAAACGATTTGCATGTTGACGGTAAACCGAGACAGGATCTGAAGCAAAAATAGAGCGTATCCCAAGCACTTGATTCACCTCATCTAAATGATTCCAGTTGTAATCATCACGAATGGTTTTACCAAATTTGGCGCTGCATCGTGAAACAAGCCCATCATTATCACCAAACGGATCGACTACTAGACTACTGCCTGTAAGGGCAATATCAAATGGATCTAATGGATTTGTTAAAGCTTTATTTCCTGAGAAAGAATACATATAAATACCTTTCTCTTGATATGCCCCCTCACCACAAGAAGTAGTTGGCATACCCATAGGAAATTGAGCATTAAACTGAGCTGAACCTTTAGTTGATAAGCTATGAGCACCTGCTAAAGAGTCGTGCGGATAACTTGTCGGATCTAGACCTCCTGCCCAAGTAATTGCTGCTGAAAACCAGTTTACTAAAGTTGCCACGCCTGCAAGAGGAGTACCCTCAACATTCAGGATGACATCTGCCATTGGTGATCCCTTATGAGGTGCGCCAATCGTTGTGAGTGATGCCACTTTTTCTGGCATGATACCAGCCACATAGCGAATTGTTGGCCCCCCGTGGCTATGACCGATTAAATTGACTTTGGGCTTACCGGTAATGGCAATAATTTCTTCTACTTGCTGTGCAAGTTGTTCTCCACGCACTTCTGTTGAGTTAAATGGTGAGACTCTTGTTGCCCAGACATTTCCTCCATTACGAGCAAGATCAGGAAGAATTTGGTACCAATAATCAAGACCAAGCGTATCTGTTCCAACTCGGCTAAAGCCTGCCATACCGTGATTAAAAACCAGTGGGTATTTTGTTTGTGCGTAAGATGAATATACGAACGAGCTTTTAACTTGTTCAGCATTTGTTGCATGGGCCGCTGAAATACTCAGTCCTGAGAGCATTGCAGCGCAGAAAAACATTAACTTCCTTTTCATTTTTTACTCACTATTTTTATTTTGTATGAAAAGCAGCTTCTTACTGCTAGTGAATGTTAGCCAGTTCCCAAAAAGGAAAGGCTTAGTAATTAAATGGCAGTTCACCTCCCTGATCATGGACCGTTTCAAAAGTTCGAAGTCTTAGTTGTTCTTGTGATGAATTGAATTGTTGTTGACGTAACTGCTGAATCGCTTGGTTTTTGGCGCTATCACTCATGTTACTTTTAATAATTTCATCTCGACCATCGAGGTAACTGGTGACCCTTTGTTGCCAAGCATTCCGTTGTGTATCTAAAGTTTCTAATCTTTGAGTTGCCTCGGCTCCAACAAGTGCTGTACGCATCTGCCGAAGTTCTTCTGCTGAACCCTTACGAGCTTTAATTTGTTTGGTCAGCGTATGTAAATCATCAAGTTTGGAGAGTTCTTGTAGGTTGTGTTGCCAGTCTTCTGGAAGTTCTTCGAAACGCTCTTTAAGCTTTCGTGCTTTTTCAATTTCGCTTAAAGAAGAGTCCTCAAGTATCTGCATTCGATCTAGTGTGTAGTTCTGATAGATATCTTCGCTCGAGAAAAGCCCTTCAATTTCAGAGGCCGAAAAAAAGCGTTTTCTTATATCTTGGATCGAGTTAAAAATCTTTTGAAAATAATTTTTATCTTGTTGTTTTGCTGAAGGTGCTTGCATTTGAGCAAGCTGTTCACGATATTTTAAATAACGGGTCCATAAGTCCATAATCTGTGAGCGAGCTGGCTCTAGATATTGTCCTTGAATAAATTTCCCAAAGTGAATTTTGATTTGTTCTAAATCATTTTCCCCATATTGGGTAATAAAATATTCAAAGCAGTCACGGGTTTGACTATTTACGACCAAATGTTGAGAACTATCAATTTTTAACTGGCAGTTAACTTCGGTGTCTTGCTGACTTTTACTATGGTACGCGTCTTCTTTTAGCGATGAATGATCTGTATGAGGCGCTGATACTAAGTTTTGAGCTTTATTTTCACTCATCTGAGCTGGTGTGTTTTTTGAGTCAGGGCTTAACCAATATACACATGTAATGAGGCCCAAAATACAAAATCCGAGCACACACCACAATACCTTCTTCTGCATCCCTTGCATAAAGATATCTTCCTTAAGTTTTAATTTGTTGTTTTTTTACTCGATTATTAATGTGCCATAAAATAAGTGAAAAGGCACCTAAATATTGTGAAAATATCTTGCCGAATTTGCTAACATGTCGGCACTTTTTTCTAGCTTTGTGTTCCAGTAAAAATGACGACAAAAAATCAAAAAATTTCTCGTCGCCATATCAGTGGTGTATTTCTATTAAATAAACCATTAGGGCTCAGTTCAAATGCGGCTTTGCAAAAAGTGCGTTGGTTATATCGCGCCCAAAAAGCAGGTCATACTGGAGCTTTAGATCCTTTGGCGACAGGGTTGCTTCCTATTTGTTTAGGAGAGGCCACCAAGTTCTCACATTATTTGCTGGACTCAACAAAGCGCTACCAAACCACTGTTCGGTTGGGGCAAACCACAACGACAGGTGATGTGGAAGGGGAGATTTTACAAGAACGCCCTGTTCCTGTTCTGAACCGAGAGCTTATTGAACAAACCCTAGAAAAATTTAGAGGTGATATTCAACAAGTTCCGCCAATGTACTCTGCTTTGAAAAAAGAAGGTAGGCCGTTATATGAGCTTGCCCGAAAAGGTATTGAGATTGAGCGTGAAGCACGTCCAATCACGATTTATGCTTTAGAACTCATTGAATTTACCGAAAATAGTATCACTTTGGATGTAACTTGTTCTAAAGGAACATACATTCGTGTATTAGGTGAAGACATTGGCGAAGCACTTGGCTGTGGTGGGCATTTAACGATGCTAAACCGGACTCAAACCGGACATTTTGAGCTTATTCCGAGTTATACCATTGAATATCTGGAAAGTCTGACAGAAGAGCAAAGAGAAGCTTTGTTACTTCCAGTTTATGCTCCAGTTGACCATTTCTTAAAAATTCAGGTTCCAGAAGGGCGTGAAAAATATTTTTGCAACGGTTTAGAAAGCAATATTGAGCATTCTGCAGAAGCAGAAGTTTTAGTTTTTTCGGAAGAGCGCTGTCTAGGTTTAGCCGAGATTACCGATAAAAAACGGTTGGTACCTAAACGTATCTTAAATTTGTAGTAGATGTAGAGTATAGAGCATGGGTATGGAATGGGATGTTATCCTGAGTTTGATCTTTTTTGCGTTTACTGCGGGAGCGATTGATGCTGCTGTTGGGGGCGGCGGACTTATTCAGATTCCAGGTCTTATGAGCACTTTCCCGACCATGCAGACTGCAACGGTGATTGGTACTAATAAGCTTTCTTCAATTTTTGGTACAGCATCGGCTGCTTATACTTTTGCGAAAAGAGTGAAATTGCAATGGAAACTTTTAGCAGTTATTGCCATTTGTGCTTTGATTAGCTCTTTTGCTGGTGCTGCCTGTTTATCCTTAATTCCTCAATCTGTATTGCGTCCTTTCATATTTGTGATGTTGATTGTGATAGCAGTTTATACGCTAGTTAAAAAGAACTTTGGGCAGGTTCATACTGAACAAAAAATTACTAACAAAATGCTAATTTTGGCAGGGATTGGTAGTTTGGCGATTGGTTTTTACGACGGTATTTTTGGCCCAGGAACGGGAAGTTTCTTTATCTTCTTCTTTATCCGCTTTTTACAAGTAGACTTCTTGCATGCTTCTGCCTTATCCAAAATTGGTAATTTCATGACCAATTTGGCTGCATTGAGTTTCTTCATTCCGACAGGTCACGCTATTTTGCACATTGGCTTAATGATGGCAGTCGCGAATGTATTGGGTTCTATTGTTGGGGTGCGTACCGCACTTAAATACGGTAGTGGTTTTGTCCGTATTATCTTTTTAATTTTAGTCAGTATCCTGATTTGCCGTTTGGGCTATCAAATGTTTGTAACAGGCTAAATATTTCGAAAAGTATGAACTGATCAGGAGGCGAAGTTCATACTTTTTACGATGCCATTCAAAATCATAAATATAAAAATAATTACAGAAGTTTACTAGAAAGAAAACTGTGTAAAAAATAGTCTCATTCTAAGCTACTTAAACATTATAAATTTCAACGTATGATAAACCTTGAAATAAAAAAGATTTTTTAGCTAAAAAATGAGGAAGAGAATGAATATTTTCGAAGCATTAAGAGAAAGCCATGAAAATCAACGAAACCTTTCTGAACAATTAGTTCAGACACATGGTTTAACCGAAGAAAGAAAAGAATTATTTGATGCATTAAAAAACGAACTTTATGCTCATTCTGTTGCCGAAGACCGTTATTTATATATCCCTTTAATGTTTGATGATGTTGGTTTGGATATTACGAGACATGCTTTATCTGAGCACCATGAAATGGATGAGTTGGTCGAACAGCTCGAAAAAACGGATATGAGTAGCCCAAGCTGGTTAGCAACCGCCAAACAGTTGAGTGAAAAAGTCCATCATCATTTAAAAGAAGAAGAGCATAAATTTTTCCAACAGGCGGGAAAAATTCTTAAAGACAGTGAAAAAGAAACGCTTGGTAATAAATATTTAAAGGAATATAAAAAGTATAAAAAGCAGCAATAGTATTTAACTATGCTACTTTTTTAGTACTTCTTAAAGTAACCCCAATCGACGCTAGCATTACACAAGCTAAAGCCACCCATTGCAGCATGCTGATTTCTTCGTGAAGTAATAAGAAACCCGTTAATGCTGCCAATGCGGGTGCTAAACTCGTGAGGGTACCGTAAGTTAATTTATTAAGTTGTTTGAGTGCCATCAAATCAAGAGCGTATGGAATAGCAGTCGCTAAAATAGCAATGAGTACTGCTTTACCCCAGTACTGCGTCTCAAGTAATGCGGGAGCATTATGCCAGATACCAATGGGTAGTAAGGTCAGTGCAGATAATCCAATTCCGATGGTTAAAGCATGCATACCTATATTCTGGGTCACAACTTTCTGACCAAAATAAATATAGAAGGCCCAACAAAATCCAGCACCTAGCGCACATGCAGCACCCACATAGGAAAAGTGGTGTTGCGTTGGGTCTTGCCAAGGTACCATCAGTGCAATACCTAACATCGCAAGTGCGACCCAAATGTAGTCACTCTTTTGTTTAATAGAAAGTAGAGCAAGACCTAATGGTCCAATAAATTCTAAACCAACTGCAATGCCTTGAGGTAATTTTCCAAGCGACGTATAAAATAAAATATTCATGAGACCTAAAGATGCGCAGTACATCAATAAATCATGCCATTTTAAATAGGGTAAGCGTGACCAGATTTTCCACGAACGGAACATGATAGCGACAATAACCGTTGCAAAGCTCAGCCTTAAAATTGTAACGGTCAGAGGGTCTAATATTGCAATGAGTTGCTTAGCAAATGAAGCACTGATTTGATATGAGACCATCGACAGAATCATATAGAGCACAGCAATAATGGGAAGATTCTGCATGGAAAATACCCGAGGGCCTCATCTAATATTATTTAAAATAAGAATGTTCAATTATAGCGAATACCATGTTCCAACTCGCAGGTTGAGTCGATTTAAATGACTGTTTTTCTACGTTCCTGACGTGCTTTTTGGGTGGTTATGGTACAACCGACGGAAGCTGCAATAATTGTTGCGAGTGCCAGCCATTGATTCCATAACAAATATTCACCTAAAAAGATAAAGCCAGAAAGTGCAGCAACTGCGGGTTCTAGGCTCATCAATGTTCCAAAACTTAACGGTGTTAAATTACGTAGTGCTAGCATTTCTAAAGAGAATGGTAACGCGCTGGCTAAAATTGCTAAGCCAATAAAATAAAAAAGATAGGGGAGCTCTATAACTTGGCCCATTGACCCTGAAAAAAAAGTAATTGGTAGCAATACACATGCGCCTACAGTCATTCCTAAACACACAGTGTGGTTACCTGAAATGCCAGAAGGCTTTTGACCAGCAATAATATAAAGCGCCCAGCATGCACCCGCACTAACCGCAAATAATACTCCGATCCAATCCAGACTATGAGCTTGATTGAAAGGGAAAAGTAAAATGAGGCCAATAATCGCGAAACTGACCCAGACAAAATCATATTTTTGGCGTGCGTGATATAAGGCTACACTTAAGGGACCAATAAATTCAAAAGCGACGGCAATACCAATTGGTAATCGCTCAATTGACAGATAAAAAAGTGCATTCATTCCAGCAAGAGCAAATCCATAAGCCAAGATCGCTTTCCAACGAACCTGACTAAAATTAATTCGCCAAATTTGGAAAATAAAGGCAAGAATCATTGCACCTAAACATAGGCGCATTGCGGAGACAGTGAGCACAGGAAAGTTCTGAAACAGAATTTTAGCTAAAGATGCACTGCTTTGTACGCTTAGCATAGCGAGAATGAGAAAGCCCAAAGCATGTAGCTGAGATTTCTGGTTCGAACTGGACATTTTATTATTTGATCGATTGGTATACTTTTCACATGATAATGTAAATGCCCATAAAAAAGCCACAGACAATGCTGTGGCTTTTAAATTTACAGTTCGTATTAGAACAATACGCGCACGCGAATTGTACCTTCAACTTCATGCAACATATCTAATGCTTCGTGAGAAGCAGAAGCGTCAACGTCCATTACGAGGTAACCAATGTCACCTTTAGTCATGAGTGATTGACCAGAAATGTTGATGCCTTGCTCAGCAAACAAGTTGTTGATTTTAGACAATACGCCCGGTACGTTTTTGTGGATGTGCAATAAACGGTGTTGGCCAGCAGTAAGTGGTAACGCGATTTCTGGGAAGTTCACCGCAGAAAGCGTCATACCCTTGTCAGAGTAAGCAACAAATTTCTCTGCAACTTCTAAACCGATGTTTGCTTGCGCTTCCATGGTTGAACCGCCAACGTGAGGAGTCAAAATCACATTGTCTAAGCCACGAAGTGGAGAAACAAACTCTTCACCATTTGCTTTTGGTTCTTTAGGGAATACGTCAACTGCTGCACCAGCAATATGACCAGATTTGATTGCATCTGCTAAATCTTCAATTACTACACATGTACCACGTGCAGCATTTAGGAAGATTGCGCCTTCTTTCATTTTTGCAAATTGTGCTTTAGTGAAGAAGTTACGTGTAGATGGAACATCGGGCACATGTAATGTAACTACATCAGCAGTCGCTAAGAGTTCGTCTAACGAACCAACTTGGCGAGCATTACCCATTGGTAATTTAGTCACTGCATCGTAATAAATCACATGCATACCTAAGCTTTCAGCAAGAACAGAAAGCTGAGAACCGATGGAACCGTAACCTACAATACCTAAAGTTTTGCCACGAGTTTCGAAAGAACCGACAGCAGACTTATCCCAACCACCACGATGACAAGCCGCCGATTTTTCAGGAACACGGCGAAGAAGAAGAATCGTTTGAGCAAGTACAAGTTCTGCAACCGAACGCGTATTTGAATACGGTGCGTTAAATACAGGAATACCACGTGCCATTGCTGCTTTAAGATCAACTTGGTTTGTTCCGATACAGAAACAGCCCACTGCGATCAATTTATTTGCAGCTTCGAAAACTTCTTCAGTCAATTGGGTACGCGAACGAATACCAATAAAGTGAGCATCTTTAACCGCTTCTTTTAGCGCTTCGCCTTCAAGAGCAGTTTTGCGATAGTCAATATTGGTGTAACCCGCAGCGTTTAAAGTATCGACTGCGTTTTGGTGAACGCCTTCTAACAAAAGGAAACGGATTTTATCTTTAGGTAGTGAAAGATGTTGGCTCATTACGGCTCCGCTACAAAGGCCAAATTTGGTGGCGGTATAATAACATAATGGGCGGTGCTATAGATATTTCGTTTGCGCCATCGTCTTATGGCAATTTTATCTATATCTAATCACTTCTATTTATGGCTTGTTGATAGTTTCAAAATGTGGTTGTCATTTTAACTTAAAAAATATTTATGCTTTGAAGGTTCATAAAAAGTCATTTATGAAGGTTAAACATGTTTTGTAGTGACAGTATCTCTATTCTGAACTTTATCGCTTGTGCGGTTACATGTAGAATATAGCTTATGGCTTTGCTCAGGTGAAAACTCTGAGAAATATTACGCCATAGTCCCACCATAGTTTACTTTTTGCTAGGTCTGCAAACGATGAATGCTCCAGTCGCTTTAACACCTGAGTTACTTACCCAATTAACGGCAATCGTCGGTGAAAACCGTATTAAAACTGATGCTGATAGTCTCGAAAACTGGGGTAAAGATCATACTAAGCATTTTAATCCGAACCCATCGGTCATCGTTTTTCCATCGACCACTGAGCAAGTTCAAGCTGTTGTGAAGCTTGCGAACCAGTTTAATATCGCAATTACCCCTTCAGGCGGCCGTACGGGTCTCTCTGCTGGTGCTGTTGCAACGAATGGTGAAATTGTCATTAGCATGGACAAGATGAACCAGATTCTTGAGTTCTTCCCAGCAGATCGCATGGTGCGAGTGCAAGCTGGTGTTGTGACTGAACAATTGCAGAATTATGCTGAAGAACAAGGTATGTATTATCCTGTTGACTTCGCGTCAGCGGGTTCTAGCCAGATTGGCGGTAATATCGGAACCAATGCCGGTGGTATCAAAGTCATTAAATATGGCATGACCCGTAACTGGGTACTTGGTTTAACCGTTGTCACTGGTAAAGGTGATATTTTACGTTTAAACAAAGGCATGGTTAAAAATGCAACTGGTTATGCATTACAGCATTTATTTATTGGTGGTGAAGGTACATTAGGTTTAGTAACTGAAGCGGAAATTAAACTTGAGCGTCAACCGCAAAACCTACAAGTTTTAGTTTTAGGTGTTCCTGATTTTGATGCAGTAATGCCTGTATTACATGCTTTCCAAAAAGATATCGACTTAACTGCATTTGAGTTCTTTGGTGAACTTGCAATGCAAAAAGTTTTAGATCATGGACATGTACAACGCCCATTTGAAACTCAATGTCCGTTCTATGTATTACTTGAGTTTGAAGCACCATATGAGCCGATTCTCGATAAAGCGATGGAAATTTTCGAGCATTGTATGGAGCAGGGTTGGGTACTTGATGGTGTAATGAGCCAGAGCCTAGACCAAGTAGAAAGCTTGTGGCGTTTACGCGAAGATATTTCTGAATCAATCGCGCCGTTCACTCCATATAAAAATGATATTTCAGTATTAATTACTCACGTACCTGCATTTATTCGTGAAATTGATGCAATTGTTCAAGAGAACTATCCTGATTTTGAAATTTGCTGGTTCGGTCATATTGGTGACGGTAACTTGCACTTAAATATTTTAAAACCTGAAAACTTAACCAAAGATGAGTTCTTTGCGAAATGTCAGGTTGTGAATAAATATGTATTTGATACTGTTAAAAAATACGATGGTTCAATCTCTGCCGAGCATGGCGTAGGTATGACGAAAAAACCGTATTTGGAATATTCACGTTCGCCTGAAGAAATTGAATATATGAAAGCGTTGAAGAAAGTATTTGACCCGAATGGTTTAATGAATCCGGGTAAATTATTTGATCTGTAAAAAAGTAGGCATCTTTAGAACTACATAGTTTCTACAGAGTAACCGACAAAGGCATAGCATCATAAAGCTATGCCTTTTGTTTTTTGGTGATAAAAATGCAACGTTTATTTTTAATTTCAGCTCTCTGTGCTGGACTTTTCACTGGGTGTGCGACAACCAGTAAATTCATACCTTTTGTAGGTTCAGAAACCCCAATGCAACAAGTACTTAAATCTCAACCTGAGATTGTAAAAGAGCACAACAATACCTCAGTTCAGCAAGTGTTTAACCGTGTGGAATCACCAACTGTTTCTCGTATTACTGTCATTCAAACAGGTTTAATGGACGACTCTGTTTCTGCAATTCGAACAGAGTATGCATTTAAATTGGTTGATGAAAAGTGGCAATTGCAAAATAAGCAAAAGAGCTATCAATGTGCGAGAGGTAAAGGCTCTAGAGGTTTCCAAACGCAACTTTGTTCTTAAGCAAAAAAAGACGATAAATATATCGTCTTTTTTTATGGGTTAAATTATACGCCACTTTCTAAAATTTTAATTTTCACATCAATTACATCATCTTTAACTGCTGCATGATGGGCTTGCATATGAGGTGTAGCCAGATGTGCTTCAAGATGGCTAACACTTTCCCATTTTTCTAACATCACAATCGTGTCAGGTTCTTTGGTTTGAAAACTGGCATTTGATATGTGATCAATCAAAGGCTCGTAGCCATGGCAACCATCTTCTGCTAAAACAGTTGGAATGATTTTTTGAAATGCATCCAATACATTTTGGCGATGTTGTCCACCCGATTTAGTATGAATTTCCGCAATAATAGTAAGCATGGATTTTTCCTTATTAGGCTGCTGCAAATACACTATTCAAGTGGGTTTTATATTCTTCAACATAACTATCAACGTCAGGCATTTTAATCACATCATTGACAATAAAAGTAGGAAGTGTGCTCATGCCTAAGAACTGATTCGCTTTATGAAAGGGTAAATAAACACCATCAACACCTACTCCATGGAAAAACTGATCTGCATCATCAAATGCTTCCATCGGGGCATTCCATGTTAATGACAACATATATTTTTTGTCATGAATTAAACCGCCTGAACCGTATTTTTTTGCGGCATCAGAGCGGCTACGGCCATCGTTTGCATAGAGTGAGCCGTGACCCACAGTAAATACGTCATCAATATATTTTTTTACAGTCCAAGGCGCACCCATCCACCAACCTGGCATTTGATAGATCACAACGTCAGCCCATAAGAATTTTTCAACTTCATTTTCTGCATCGTAGTTGCTATCGGCACGGGTCACTTGAACTTCATGTCCGAGTTCAGTGAGGTGTGAGCTTGCCAGTGTGGTTAATGTGTCATTTAATTCACCATTTGAATGTGCAAATTGTTTGGCGCCGTTAATGACTAAAATCTTACTCATGGGAGTTACTCTAATTAAATTCCTAAATTTGAAATCTACTCTACGGAATTTACTTTTATAGAAAAATGCATGAATTGGAAAAATATTCTTGATTAAAAATCAACAATTAAATAGGAATTCGAATTGTGAAATAAATTTAGATGAATAATATCAATAACTTTAATCTTATTTTACAAAGTGCTACGGAAAAACTTGTTGGTGAGCTTTAGCATTAAGTTTGAGTAGAGCTAAGAGATTACATATGAAAAAAATGAGTTTGCTGATTGTTTGTAGCTTAGCAGTGCTAACAGCTTGTGCTCCAGCTAAAAATTCTTCTGCTCAACTTGCTGATAGCCCGATTCAAGCAGTATTACTTGATCAACCAGATCTTCTAAATGATGCAAGTAATTTGGACATTTCACAGCAAATGAATGCTGCCGATGATCCCTCTAATGCTCAAGTCACTATTTTACAGACAGATCCTAGCGAAGATGCGATAACAAAAGTTCGTACAGAATATTTATTAAAGCGAGACGAGCAAGTCTGGAAAATTGTGAATAAAAAGCAAAGTTATCAATGTACGAAAGGGCAGGAAACCCCAGATTTCCAAGTTAATCCTTGTCCTTAATGATTAATTTTTATTATAGATGTGGATAACTTTAAGGTTATTCACAATAAAAAAAGTATGGCTGTGGGTAAAAAAAATAAGATTTAAACTTCTTATAATTGTCCGATTGCTGAGCAATTCAAAAAATGCTATTGTTGCGCTCGGTAATTATGCCAACTGGTAAAAATTATCAAATCTTACGCCATATAATTTTTCTATTCTTAGACACCCTGTGAATACGGTGTTTCACATTCTAAACATGCACTCTCACGGCATATAAAAACTTAATTAAAGATTGATTGACCATACTGTCATCATCATGACTACATCCTATTTTATATGTAGTTGTAGAGACATATGGCCGCTATTTTGAAGTGTACAACTCATGAAAAATATTCAAACGACAACGTTGAACCGTACAACGTTGATGTTTCCTTTGGCCTTAGTGCTATTTGAATTTGCGGTTTATATTGGTAATGACCTGATTCAGCCTGCAATGTTGGCAATCACTGAAGATTTTGGTGTAAGCGCAACTTGGGCACCGTCTTCAATGTCATTTTACCTATTAGGCGGCGCCTCGGTTGCATGGTTACTTGGGCCTTTGTCAGATCGTCTTGGGCGTAAAAAAGTACTTTTGGCTGGTGTCTTATTTTTCGCCTTATGTTGTTTTTTAATTTTATTAACCCGACAAATGGAACACTTTCTGACATTACGCTTTTTACAAGGTATTGGTTTAAGTGTAATTTCAGCAGTAGGCTATGCTGCTATTCAAGAGAGTTTTGCTGAACGTGATGCAATTAAAGTCATGGCACTCATGGCAAATATTTCATTGCTTGCACCTTTGTTGGGACCTGTACTCGGTGCTTTCTTAATTGATTATGTGTCTTGGCACTGGGGCTTTGTAGCCATCGCTGTATTGGCATTACTCAGTTGGGTGGGTTTAAAAAAACAAATGCCAAATCAGCAGGTCAGTGTTACCAAGCAACCTTTTAGCTATCTTTTCGATGATTTTAAAAAGGTATTTAGTAATCATCGCTTTTTAGGTTTAAGCCTTGCTTTGCCTTTGGTGGGTATGCCTTTAATGCTTTGGATTGCCTTATCTCCAATTATTTTGGTAGATGAGTTGAAGCTCACCAGTGTGCAATATGGTTTAGCTCAATTTCCGGTATTTCTAGGTCTAATTATCGGGAATATTGTTTTAATTAAAATTATTGATCGCCTGTCTTTAGGTAAAACGGTCATGATCGGTTTACCTATCATGCTGATTGGCACACTCATTTTAATATTAGGTGTAGTGTGGCAAACCTATTTAATTCCTTGTTTACTCACAGGCATGACATTAATTTGCTTTGGTGAAGGAATTAGTTTCTCAGTTTTGTACCGCTTTGCACTGATGTCATCTGAAGTATCAAAAGGAACTGTTGCGGCAGCAGTTTCGATGCTGCTTATGATGAGTTTCTTTGCCATGATCGAGCTGGTACGTTATCTCTATACTCAATTTCATTTGTGGGCCTTTGCATTATCTGCTTTTACATTTATTGCGCTCTGGTTTAGCCAACCACGAAATGCTTTAAAACAGGAAATGCAAGAAAGAAAGCTCCAAGGAAATGATTAAAAAAAATACCGGAATTTATATTCCGGTATTTTTTTTTAACTATTCTTTTAACATTTTTTCCATTTCTTCGCGGTCTGTTTCATAGGTACAACCTAGTAATGTCATCGGACTTTTTCCGGTCATTTCTGATAAGTTGAGATTATGATAAACAGTAAAAGAATCTGCTGTTGCTGGTTCTGTCTTGACGGTGCGAACACCTCTAAAAAAAGGTAACGTTTTAAAGTCAGGATGTTGAGGTATATCAAATTTTTTCGAAAGTTGATTAACATTTGCATTTCGGAAAACGGCTACTATGCCTTGACCCGCCAAAGCAATTTCATGAGTTTTAATACCAAATAATTGAATGGGCTGAGCTGCTTTATATAAATAGATGAACGGTTGCTCAGGATCATCAACTTTTTTAAAACCAAGTGCTGATAAATTTTCATCATATTCAGAAGCAAAATTGGTATAAGTTTCTTGATCTGATTGACATTCTATAATCTTTTTTAAATCATTTATTTCAAATGCATATGATGTGCTACTCAGCAATAAAAAAGTGGCACAAAGAAATTTATATATCTTTGGAAAGTACATTTTTATCCTCAATAAAGTGTTATAGCTATTTAATTTCTTGCTCTAAAAGTTTGTCTTTAAGCATCAGCAATTCTGGTAATGTTTCTAATAATAAACTGATTTGTTTCAAGACTAATGTATATTTCTCGGAAAGTTGTTCATGAGTGGTTAGGCCTCGAATTTCTTGCAATGTTTGCTCAATATATGTGTTGTCGGGTAGTGACTGCTCAAGTACGCTTTGACTAAGAATTTGCTGGCAACGCAGTAATAATTGTAAAACTTGTTCTTCATCAATTTTTTGTCGTTGACTGCCTAACGCTGCCACATAGCTGAGTTGACTGTGGCTATAAACCAAATAACGGAAAGCATAATGAATGAGTTCTGGATTAGGATTGGGCTCGGCACTTAAGCTTGAGATCATGTTTGATAGCTCAATTTGAGCATTATGGGCCGCACGACGAATTCGACGGTACTCTATGTCTTGATTTTTGCCATATTGGTATTGCTCCACAATCACATTGAAATAGTCGAGCGTCGCTTTGCTACTTTTCTTAATATTGTTAGGAATATTGCGAAAATTCCAATCAGGCCATATAAAACTTACAGCGAGCCATGCAATAAAACAGCCTAATAGCGTATCTATAAGGCGAGGTAAAATAATGCTGTAGCCTGCACCCTTTAAATTAAAAATTAATAGCACCATGAGGGTAGCCATAAGCGTAGCCAAAGCATATTTCTTTTGCCGTAAGTAAAAAAAGCATACTCCACAAATAATCGTAATGATGAGCTGGCCTTCAATACTAGGTACAAAATATAAGATTGGTATTCCTAATAAAACACCGATTAATGTCCCAATTGTTCGAAGCTTAAGGCGGCTTTTAGTCGCAAAATAGGTAATCTGACAAACAAATAAACTGGTCAGTAAAATCCAGTAGCCATGCTGAGCAAAGGGTAATAATGAAATGGCATAGCCCGCGGCGAAAACGACAGCAATTCGTACCGCATGTCTGAACAATGCAGATTGAGGGGTAAGCTGTTGCCGAAGTTTCAAGATCAGATCTGAAAACCCTTGAATATCATCATCAAGTAAATTTAAGTGCTCTTGCCTTGTCTGGGTATTATTTTCAGGGAAGGGCTGTGCATATTGCAGTTGTTCAAACTGTTCATGCATTCCTTTTAAATTATCAAAAATGAGTTTTAAATTTTTAACTTCAAAATTTTGTGGATGTTGTTGTATCCAGTCCTTTAAAGAACTCTCTAAGTGATTTAATCCTGTCTGGCTTTCTTGCGAAGGCTGAGATGGCCGATTATATAAAATACATTGGGCTAAGTCCTGACAAGCTTGTGCTTGTAGGCGCAGATTTTTTTGGAAACGGAAAATAAGATCACTACGGCTAAAGTTCTGTTGAATATGTTCGTAATGTAAATAATTAGAGGTTGCTTGCTCGTGAATGTCTCGCGCAAAAAAATACAGGTTTAGCCAATAGATACTTTTATTACTCACCCGTGAAGCCTTTAGCCGAGTGAGTAGGGAACTGCGTATTTGATTCAGGCTTTGAGCCACTTGCGTATTTTGTAAGGACAGTTCATATAAGAGTTGTTCTACATTCTCTTTATTGTCTGGATCAAATAAACGTGCTTTTGCCTGTAGTAGAACAGAAATTTCTTTAAAAATTTGTGAGAGTTTATCTTGTAAGGGAAGTGTAGGTTTAATAATAAAAAATAAAATAGAGGTGAAACCGTACCACAAAGCTCCATAAACAAAGTAGGTAGGCTGCTGATACCAATGAGCATATTCTCCTAACCCGAACATGCTATAAATGGAAAGCAAAATAGTGCCAAACGAAATCGTGGCATAACGTTGCCCTAAAGCCCCTAATAAAATGAAAAAAGCGCTAGAAATTGAGAGATAGAGAATAAAAAAGATTTTGTAGGGAGCGAGAAATCCAAGAATGCTACTGACTGTAAAAAATAGCAGGCAGACATAGACTAAGTTGCGTAATCGAATGCTTAAACGGTCATCAAAGTCGGTTAACGCTGCTGCAATTGCTCCTAAAGTCACAGGAACAATCAGCTCGTTATGGCCTAGTGAAAGCAAACCTAAAGTTGTGCCTGTGAGTACAATCAGAATTTGCAGACAATAAATTAAAATCGAGTTTGTCTTAAAACTATTAAATATCTGGGTCAAATAATTCACGGCTTTTGTTCTAAATTAGAGAATACGTGAGAAAGCAGTATGTAACTTTAAATTTTTATTACTTCAAAAATATTATTCTTTTTATCTACAAAAGTCAGTCATTTTTTAAGATTTTATTAGGCTGAAACCAAGTTATAGCGATCAATAAATTAACAAAATTGTGGATATCTTTTTAGATACCCACAATTTAATAAACATATAAATTATTTAATCACACCACATGCGATTCGTGCTCCGCCACCGCCGAGAGGCAAAGGTGAGTCTGAGTAATTGTCGCCACCCGCATGAATCATGATCGCTCGACCTTGAATGTCTGCAAATTTCAATCGAGGTGCGATCACAGCAGTTGTTGCAACACCAGTATTATCGACCACTAAAGCAGGTAGATCGCCTAAATGGCCAGTCGTTGGCGTACCATGATGAGGAGCTTGGTTTGGATTGTAGTGACTACCAGCAGCTAAAGCAGCACCAGGTTTTCCCTCTTTCTCAGCAGGGGCACAAGAGGCATTTTCGTGAATATGGAAACCACGAGTACCGCTAGGTAAGTCAGCTAAAGCAGGAGTAATAATTAAACCTTTGTCGCTATCTTGAAAGCTAATGGTACCTATTTTTTTACCAATACCATTTGCGGTAACTTCATTTACATCAACCACTTTCTTCGTATGCATTGTGGTTAATGCGTGAGCCGTGTCGGATACAGTTTTTGTGACTGAACTACAGCCGACTGTAAAAAAAGCTGTAAGCGCAAAGACTGCGCCAATTTTATTAAAAGTCTGCATGGTTGGATGCCCTTATAAATATATATGTCTGATTATTAGATTCAAACAAAGTAAGGCTTAGCCTACAAGTTAATTTAAATAGTCACTTTGTATCTTGAAACATTTTTAAATTAAATAAGTATGTCACTCTTTATGATTGGAGGATTCACTCTCAGAATCATAAATCATGGTCGTTTTGGGCATAGGTTCAGGTTCAATGGTTTCATGTAACCATTCACGCCAAATCGCCAGTAAAATAGCCAAAATTACAGGTCCAATAAATAATCCCACCAAACCGAAACTCGCAATACCACCTAACACACCAAACATAATTAATAGGAATGGAATTTTAGTGGCACCAGAAATAACAAGCGGGCGAATCACATTATCTGAGCTACTTACAATGAGTACACCCCATACAATTACACCAATTGCTTCCATAGTTTGTCCCTGAGAGAACAACCAAAGACCGACGCCTAGATAGGAAATTGGTGTACCAAATGGGATTAAAGCTAATATGAAAGTAGCAATAGTAAGTACCATTGGATTTGGTACACCTGCTACGAAATAACTTAATCCAGCTAAAAAAGCTTGAGCAATGGCAGTTAAACCGACACCATAGACTACGGCACGAGTCGTTTCAGAAATCGTATCAAGATAATGGTGAATGCGAGGGCCTATCACCATTTCTAAGGCTTTACTCACCTGAGTTAAGATGAGTTGACCATCACGGTAAAAGAAAAAGAGGCTAAATACTGCAAAGCCAAGTTTGACAATATTTTTACTAATTTCACCGAGCAGCACACGGCCATAACTTAAATGGCTTTGTACCCAAGCTGCAATGTTCTGAATGGTACTATTAGGATCGTTATTTAACTCATTGAGTGTGCGAGAAATCTCTTTTCCAACAAAAGGAAGATCGCGAATAAAATCAGGAACGCTTAAATGACCCGAAAAAACCTGACGTTGTAAATCAAAATATAAGTTGCGGCCTTCATGCTGCAAAATAAAAATAGCGCATGTAAAAGGTATGCCAACAACTAAAATGACCAGACTAATCATTAGTGTTGCATTTAAAGTATTACGGGTTTCTCCAAAAAAACGCTGAATTCTTAGATAAATAGGCCAAGTCATATAAGCAATGATGGCAGCCCAAAGTACAGGAACAATAAAGTATTTCAGGATATTAAATCCTAAAAAAATCAAAATAAAAAACAGCCCAAACAATAAAACGCGCTGTAAATTAGGAGCGTATGGATGCACGAACAATAATTCTCTAATTTTCTACGTAGAATAAAGTCATATTAACTGAAAAATAACCTGAGGCAAATTTTAAGGCCTGAATGTAAAAATACTCATAGCCAATTCTTAGAGATCAAAATTCACTTAAAACCACTCAGCTTTATCTTCAACTAACTTGTTTAGAACAGGTTGCCATTGATCTTGAATACTAATAAAGTTTTTTTGTGGTTTATCAAAAACACTTAAATCTTGCATAGCTAAGCTACCATAAGCACTGCGTTCAGAAATCCATGCAACAGGTTCCTGTTCAATTTTTTCAAAAAACTGTTGAATATCTTTTGAGCTTGCACTGTTCGGTTTTACCCGATTAGCAAGAAGTAAAATCTGTACTTTGCCTTTACGAATACGTTTAATATCTTGTAAATGCTTTAAAAAGCGGCGAGTACTGTCTATATCAAAAAATGAAGGCTGAAGTGGAGTAATAATGGCATGAGCTTCGCTGATGAGTTGTTCAGCATGTTCACCTGAAAGTGCACCAGGCGCATCAATAATTAAATAGTCCAGATTTTTGGGTGCATCACCAATTGATTTTTCATGACGCCAGTCGAGGCTCTGAATCGTTGCGACGCTATCGGGGCGTTGTTTTAACCACTGTAAGGCCGATTTTTGGTTATCGGAATCTGCTAATGCTACTTTATATCCTTTTTGTGCCAATGCTGTTGCCAACGTAATGGCCGTCATGGTTTTTCCGCATCCGCCCTTCTGATTTGCAATAAGTATCGTTTTCATAAATCCAATTATTTTCAGCAGCACATTTGTTTATGTTTTATACCTTAGCATCTTTTTATGAGAAGTAGATGACCGCATTTGACAAAAGTTTAAGCTGTTTCGTTATTTTAGATATGATTAGATCTGCAATGTTGATTTGTGCTTGTTAAGGAAAGTTTATGTCTGTATGGCTTGCCATGCTAATTGGAGCGGGTATTGGTATTATTATCACTACTATTATTTTATCAAATACTCGCAATGGCCGAATTAAGGCTGAATATGAGCAATATATTGCTGAACTTGAATTGGAACACCAACAAGCTCTGACTCAAGCACAAAAGCGAAGCGTGAATACAAGTCGTGCGGTGTTGAAAGGGAAAATGGCAGAACAATTCGCTCCCATTTTGCCAGAATTTCAGTATCTACCAAGCGATGCAAAATTCATGGGCGATCCGGTGGATTATATTATTTTTGATGGATACACTGATTTCCGAGATGGTGATGGAACGGCAGAAGACATTAATATTATTTTACTTGATGTAAAAAGCGGTGGGGCAAGGCTAACCAAAGGCCAACAGGCAATTGCACAAGCTGTGCAACAAGGAAAGGTTCGTTTTGAAACTTTAAGAGTGGATTTTGAAGATTAAATTTTTAATTTTGAGTGCACAAAAATAGACGAAATTAATCTGTATTGTTACTAAATTCCGATATTTTTTTCATGGCTTGCGACTACTATAAATTGAGATCTATTTAATTTGATCTAGCAATATTCGAGGTGTAACGCGATGAAAAAACAACGTTTGATGATGGGCTTACTGGCTGCTATTGGCATGAGTTCAGCATTTGCATCGACCTCAAGTGAATATAATATTGCCCAAGGTTTGAACCCTGTTGAAAAGGACCAGTCTATTTCAGTATTACAGCCTTTTCAGGGGAATTTCAGAATCTTGGGTTCAAAAGTTTATCAAAATGATGAACAAGCTAAGTTTTCACCTATTGACTATGCAGTAAGCTGGGGTTTGTTTGCTCAGCCTGAGATTGCACGTCATATTTCAGTAAAACAATATGACCGTTATCTAAACTGGAAAATTCCTAAATTACCTGTTCCAGCAGAGCAGGCGATGCAAATGGTGTCTAATATGCACATCATTCCTGCGAACCCGCAAATCGCCCAACAGATTAAACAGGTAAAACGTGGAGATCTGGTCTATCTCAAAGGTGACCTTGTCGAAATTAAAGATAAAGATCTAGTCTGGAAATCGTCGCTTACACCAACTGATACAGGTGATGGTGCTTGTGAACTATTTCGTGTGCAATCTATTCATTGGGTTGAAAAGCAAAATATATAATTTAAAAAGCCTTCATAAATATGAAGGCTTTTGATTAAGGAATGTAGTACTTATTTCTGTTGCGATGCTTTCCAATATTTTAATTGATTTTGTGCTTGTAAATAGTCGGCAAGATCATTGACCTGCTCATCTTTAGTCGCGTGTTTATCACTCAAGTGTTTTTCTTGGTTTTCCCAATATTGGTAGAGTAGGCCTTGTATATAACGGCCTTGTTCAGTTTTTAAATCCAAATCTTTTAGCATGGTAAGAGAAGAGCGCACATTATCAAGAGTACGTTGTTGCTCAAACTCTGTAGTGAGGGTTCCAGCTTCATGCATTTTTGCTAATTCGCTTTCCATCTCGTCACTCATTTCTGTAAAGCGGCGGTCATAATCCTCTAGTAGCGCAATATCGTGTGCATCATCAGCAGTCGCTGGAAAAGTCTTAACAGGTCTTTCATTCAGTTTTTCTAAAACCTGATCGGTAGATGAGGTGGCAGAAGGTTGCTCCGTCTTAGCAGGCTCATCCGCTTTTTTACAAGCAGTAAGAAATAGGCTAGAGCAAAGCAAAGACATTAATATGACCTGAGGTGTTTTCTTCTTCATAACTTTCAACCAAACCTATTCACTAATTATTTAACGGGTAACGTACTTTTCTGAAAGTGATATGCATACGTAACATATGGAAAATCAATCTGATCTTGAGGACCTAATCCCGTAAAATCATAAACAATTTTTTCAAACTGTGCTTTGAGTTGTAATTGATCTTTTTCAGTCATTGCAGCAATAAAACTTGTTGAGAGTAATCGTTTGCTCACCACTTGTTCGACACTACCTCGTTGTGACTGTGTAAACGTTTGTAGGCTATCAAACACAAATAAATCCTGCTGTTCAAATACGATTTTCCACTTTTCACTATGATAACGGGGTGTATCTCCTTCAAGTGGAAGTAGAAAATCAGCTAAAGCTTTGACCCAATCCGTACGCTCATCGCGTTGATTCCAAACCAGCCCTAAATGTCCTTGTGGTTTTAATATCCTATACATTTCTGTTAGGGTATCTATGTTGTCAAACCAATGAAAAGATTGCGCACAAATAATGGCATCAATTTTATGGTTCGCTACAGGAATAGAATGGCTAAAAGCCTGTAATGTTTTGATATCAGGATAAACGTGTTGAAGCTGCTGTAACATCTCGCCAATTGGCTCAACTGCAATAATATCTGCATGTGTTTGTTTTAAGTAGGGTAAGAATTTGCCAGTACCCGATCCAAGATCGATAACAGTAGAGTTTTCCTGTATTTGGAGGTAATTTTGCAGCCAACTCACTATTTCTGCGGGATAATTAGGCCTAACTTGCTGATACAGTTCAGCAGCTGAGCTGAAGCCTTTTTGAGCGGCAGGATGTAAGGATTGTGTCATATTTTGCGCTTTTTAATCTGACTGGCATCTATAAAATAAGATACTCCGCAATCATAAATTGGCAAAACACCTATTTTGTTTCATTTTTGACGTTGTATGTGGGAGCAAATTTTCTTTCGGTGTGAGCATGGATAAGCAAATTATTTTTGAAGACGAACACATTAGAGCCATTTTTTTATCAGGCGATTCTAATACATTGGTTCTCTCTTTTGGCGATTTGATTACCCGAGCGAGTGGCTTATCTATCAATGCTGAAAAGTCCCTAATTAAATACCAATACAATGTTATTGGGATAATGCCAAAACAAAAATCATGGTTTCCTCAAGCGAGCATGATTGAGCTGGCGAAAACAATTTCGCCTGTTCTTCAGGGTTTTAAAAATATTGTGGGTTATGGCGGTTCGATGGGCGGCTATGCAGCAATCAAATATTCTAATTTATTGAATATGAACCGTGTGATTGCATTTGTACCTCAATATTCAATTGATCCTGACTATGTTGAAGATCGACGCTATGCTGAGTTTTTTGATGCGGTAGCAAATAAAGACATGCAGATCCAGCTGCAAGATGTGGATGCAGCGCGTGAATACGTCATTGTTTATGACCCTTATTTCTCGATTGACCGCGAACATTACCTAAAAATAAAAGAGCTATTGCCAAACTTACATACGATTCATTTGCCATTTACTGGTCATGAAGCATTGTCAGTATTAGCAAGTTCAAGTTTATTGCATGATTTTATTGAGCATGAATTTGACGAAATTTATTTTTATCAACAGGTTCGTAAGGTCAAAAAGCAAAGTAAGTTTTATTTCCGTAATGTACTTGCACATGTTCTTTCGCATCATGACGACATGTTGTTAAAGATATTACGCCAAAATGATTTTCAGCTAGATGAACGTTATTTTGATAACCCACTTAAACAGGCTATTACTCGTAGCCTTATGAAAGCAAAGCAGGCAACTGAGCTAGACTTTCAAAAACTGGGTATTAAGGTGCAACAAACTCAGCAAGAAGTGACTTATAAAGAAGGGTTACAGAATAGCTTTAATTCAATTTTGGTATTCAACCTCATTAATTCAAAGTTTGAGAGTTATGCTTTAGATGTTCTATTGGCAAATAAGTCATATTTGATTCCCATTGTGGCTGAACATACTGGTGTAGTGCACATTGAATTAAATAATGAAATTTATTTGTTAGGGATGAATGATCGCAAAGTCATTAAATTGTTCAAGAGCAAAGAGCCTTTAACATCTGACATGAGTCCGTTTGTAATCAAAAAATATTCCGACTTTTTTGCAATTAGCTATAAACAATTAAATTTATCTTGTGATGAACATGGGATGTGTGAATTTATAGAAGGTTCAATCACGCCTACTGAACAACTAATCTCAATCGCCTATTAAACCTTTCTAGTGGTTAAATAAAGCTCAAGTCTAAAGATTTGGGCTTTATTTTTTGCTTAAAAAATATTTTTTCATTAATTTATTTGTATATTAAATTCAAAGTCATTATTTAAATAAATGATGTGTTTGTTTTGTGAATATCTGGCGTATTAAATACAAGCATTATAAATTAGGTGAAAAAATATCATGCTTTAAAGTAAATGGTCTTTGCACATATATAAAGTAAATAAATGATCCAAGGCTAATTAAAATACAACTATAACTTTAAATTTTAATAAGTATTTGTTTTTTATTTATATGTTATTTATGTGGTGAGGAGTTGTTTAAAATAAGTTCACTATTTAAAGATAATTGCATATTTATTTTTTTATCCTAAAATGATTTTTTACTAAATTGTCGTTACAGTTTTTTATATGCAATCATTAAATTATCGGAATAATGATGCATCGCAACATGGAAGTTCTGCACCTTTGAAACGAGCAATGAGTACTCGACATTTGGTGATGATCTCCCTTGGCGGTGCCATAGGTACAGGTCTTTTTTTAAGTTCTGGTGATGTAATTTCTCAAGCAGGCCCAATCGGGGCAATTATTTCTTATTTTTTGGGTGGTTTAATCGCCTACACCGTAATGCTATGTCTCGGTGAACTTGCAGTTCATGTACCTGAATCGGGTTCTTTTGGAGAATATGCCCGCCGTTATATCGGTCCAGGCACAGGATATATGATTACTTGGCTGTACTGGTTAACTTGGACTGCCACATTGGGGACTGAGTTTACCGCTGCCGCTTTACTGGTTCAGGAGTGGTTTCCAACTACCTCTGTTTGGGCTTGGACGCTGTGTTTTGGTGCCCTAGTTTTTATTCTGAATGTGAGTTCAACTCGATTGTTTGCCGAGTCTGAATTTTGGTTGGCACTTGTCAAAGTTATCACGATTATCTGTTTTATTGGTTTGGGGCTGTTGGCAATTTTTGGCTTTATTCCTTATCAAGGGCATGAAACTGCACCATTGTTTAGTAATTTGACAGCCCACGGCTGGTTTCCAAACGGTTTATTCCCAATTTTTGCAACTATGCTGATCGTTAATTTCGCATTTTCGGGTACAGAGTTAATTGGTGTAGCGGCTGGTGAGACTGAAAATCCTGCGAAGACAGTCCCAAAAGCGATTAATGCAGCCATTTGGCGTCTACTAATTTTCTTTGTTGGTACCATTGTTGTGATTACTTCGCTATTGCCATTCGAGCTTGCTGGTTTGAATGCAAACGAAGTAAGTAATAGTCCTTTTGTGACTGTGTTTAATTACATTGGTATTCCTTATGCGGAAGATATTATCCGCTTTGTAATCATTACTGCTTTACTCTCAGCTGCCAATTCTGGTTTATTTGCTGCTTCACGTATGATGTGGTCACTTTCAGTAAAAAACCAATTACCAAAAATATTTTCAAAGCTTACTCCTTCAGGAACACCGATTGTTGCCATTACTGTGACGATGTTTGGTGCAATACCTGGGTTGCTTTCAGAGCAGTTTGCCCCTGAGATGATCTTTAAAAATTTATTGGGTGTTGCAGCATTTACCATGGTGGTTGTGTGGATTGCAATTTGCGTATCTCAATTCAATTTCCGTAGACAGTGGTATAAATCTGGGAAAACTGCAAAAGACTTACGTTTTGCTGCTCCTTTATTTCCTTTGACTCCAATTGTGGGTGGTCTGTTCTGTGCTGTTACTTGCATTAGTATGGTAGTTGATCCCTCTATGCGGGTTGGCTTTATCTGTTGTATTGTTTTTATTCTTTTATGTTATGCGAGCTACTTCATTTTTTATCACAAGAAAGATGTGGTACAGAGCTAAGTGTTGTATGCTTTCACCAGCGTAGTCTAAAGGTCCCATTTGGGGCCTTTTTTATGGTCTGTAGGAAATTAAGAAGGATGGATTCTGTATATTTTTTTTAAAAATGAATTTTTATTTTTAATCATGGAAACAAATGTTGTTCTATAAATTCACCATTTATCGGATTTTTATTAATATTTATTTATTATAAATATTTGATTAAGTCTATGTTTGGTCTTGTTATTTAATAAGGTGGTGTTTTTAGTTTTTTAGAATAGAGGGGTGGAATAGGGTTAATATGGATTTAATGTGGAGAATAGATAATTTTTTGATGGTTTTTGAAAAGATTTAATTTTATAACTAATTGTTATTTATGATTAAAAATATTTACATTTTTCATATTTATGGAAGTTTATTTTCTATAAATTTTTTTTATTAGAGTTAAGGTTTTTTTAATATTTGTTGTTTTTTTATTATAAAAGGCAGTGCGATTTGATTATTTTTTCTCTGCTTATTTATTTTAAAATGTTCTAAATGAGCGTGCTCTGTGCTATATTTATTGGAAGATTTTATATCTATGTTTCGGCTTAATTTTAAGCAGTATGTATGGAAATAATTAATCTGTAGCATTATTGAACAAAGTTTATTTTTAAAAAGACTAATGGAGGGATCTATCGATTAGTCAAAAATAATTTTATGGACTCATGATTTTTGTAAATCATAGTTCTTTTTAACTCCCAAACGGTTATGTCACTTCTTTTGTATTCATATTTCAGCCGGCTGGTTTAGTTGGTTGTAGTTAGTTTTTGCTTTTATAAAGCTATCTTTATAAACAGTAATTTAGACAAAAGAAAACTTGTAAAAGATATCGATATATAAAAGTAGATCATACTTTTCGTATCAACAAATGGAATTTAAAAAGTCTGATGCTTTAGAAGGGCAGAAGATTTGGTAAATAAACTAAGGCATTGTTATTGCAAAGTTTTAGTTGCTAAATAATAAAGATTGCAGATTTATCAAATCTGAATCTATGAAGGTATATAGGAAAAAAGATGGCAGATCTTTCATACGTAAATGAACACAGCGATGCTTGGCAAACTTACTTGGCACAAATTGACCGTGTTGCTCCATATTTAGGTCACTTGGAAGAGTATATCGATACTTTAAAACGCCCAAAACGTGCGCTTATTGTAGACGTGCCAATTGTAATGGACGACGGTTCTATCCAGCACTTTGAAGGCTACCGCGTACAACACAACTTGTCTCGTGGCCCTGGTAAAGGTGGTGTTCGTTACCATCCAAATGTTGATTTGAATGAAGTGATGGCGTTGTCTGCATGGATGACAATTAAAACTGCTGTTTTGAACTTGCCATTTGGCGGTGCAAAAGGTGGTATCCGTGTTGATCCGCGTAAATTATCAAATCGTGAATTAGAGCGTTTGACTCGTCGTTATACGACTGAAATCGGTCACATTATCGGGCCTCAAAAAGATATCCCTGCTCCAGACGTTGGTACAAATGCCAATATTATGGGTTGGATGATGGATACTTATTCTACGAGCCAAGGTTACACAGTAACAGGTGTTGTAACTGGTAAACCAGTTCACTTAGGTGGTTCTTTAGGTCGTGTAAAAGCGACTGGTCGTGGTGTATTTGTTACAGGCCGCGAAGTAGCTGCAAAAATCAATTTACCAATTGAAGGCGCGAAAATCGCTATTCAAGGTTTTGGTAACGTTGGTAGTGAAGCTGCTTTCTTGTTTGTTGAATCAAAAGCGAAAGTTACACACGTTCAAGACCATACAGGCACTATTTTCAATGCTGATGGTATTGATCTTGAAGCGTTACGTGATCACGTAAATGCAAATCAAGGTGGTGTTGGCGGCTTCGCTGGTGCGCAAGCAATCGCTGATGAAGATTTCTGGACAGCAGAAGTTGACATTATTGTTCCTGCTGCATTGGAAGGTCAAATCACTGTTGACCGTGCTGAAAAACTTAAAGCTAAGTTGATTTTAGAAGGTGCAAACGGCCCGACTTATCCTAAAGCTGAAGATGTGTTAGTTGAGCGTGGCATTGTTGTAGTGCCTGACGTGGTATGTAACGCCGGCGGTGTAACTGTAAGTTACTTCGAATGGGTTCAAGACATGGCGAGCTACTTCTGGACCGAAGAAGAAATCAATGAGCGTTTAGATAAATTGATGGTTCAAGCTATGGATGATGTTTGGAATGCAGCAAACAGCAATGCTTGTACTTTACGTACAGCAGCTTACATCTTGGCATGTGAGCGTATTTTAAAAGCTCGTAAAGAGCGCGGTATTTTCCCAGGCTAATCTGCGGAAATTACTTTTAGAAAAAGTGGTCTGAGCAAATACAAAGGATGTTATAGGGTTTATTTGTTCAGTCCCTTTTTCTGAATTATTAAAATTCAAGTGATATCGAATATATTAAATAAATACTGAGGTAAGCATGGAAAAGCCAATTTCTGTAACTCGAAGCAACTTTAACGACTGGATGGTTCCAGTTTTTGCACCGGCAAATTTCATTCCTGTACGTGGTGAAGGTTCACGTATATGGGATCAAGAAAATAAAGAATATATTGATTTTGCAGGCGGGATTGCAGTAAACGCATTAGGTCATGCGCATCCAGTGGCAGTAAATGCTTTAACAGAACAAGCAAAAAAACTTTGGCATGTGGGCAATGGTTATACAAATGAACCTGTTCTACGCCTTGCAAAACAACTCACTGAAAATACATTTGCAGACAAAGTTTTCTTCTGTAACTCAGGTGCAGAAGCGAACGAAGCGGCATTGAAACTAGCTCGTAAAGTCGGTCTAGACAGCGGCGTTGCTGGTAAAAGTGGCATTGTGGCATTTAAAAATGCTTTTCATGGTCGTACTTTATTTACCGTTTCAGCAGGCGGTCAACCTAAATATTCACAAGACTTTGCACCGCTTCCAAACGGCATTAACCATGTTGCCTTTAATGATTTAGACGCAGCAAAAGCGGTGATTAATGAGCAAACATGTGCAGTCATTGTTGAACCGATACAAGGTGAAGGCGGTGTTATTCCAGCTGACATCGAATTTTTAAAAGGCTTACGCGCACTGTGTGATGAGTTTGGTGCCTTACTTATTTTTGATGAAGTACAAACTGGTGTAGGCCGTACAGGTTCACTTTATGCCTACATGAACACTGGTGTTATTCCAGATGTTCTTACAACTGCAAAAGCACTAGGTGGTGGTTTCCCTGTCGGTGCAATGCTAACAACAGATAAATTTGCGCTGCATTTTTCAGTTGGTACGCACGGTACGACTTATGGTGGTAACCCATTAGCAAGTGCGGTTGCAGGTGCAGTATTCGAATTTATTAATACACCGGAAGTCCTTGAGGGTGTAAAGCATCGTCATCAGTATTTCCTTGATGCCTTGAATACTTTAAATGCTGAACATCAGATTTTTGAAGAAATTCGTGGTCAAGGTTTGCTCATTGGTTGCGTATTACAAGCTGAGTATGCAGGAAAAGCTAAAGATATTACGACTTGGGCTGGTGAGGAAGGATTACTTGCTCTAATTGCAGGTCCGGATGTCGTTCGTTTTACTCCGTCTCTCATTATTCCTGAACAAGATATTGATGAAGGGATTGCTCGTTTAAAAAGAGCATTGGCAAAATTGGCTAAATAAAAAAAAGGAAGCTAGCCATGATGATTGTCCGTCATGCCGAGTTTCGAGACCTTGAAGATATTTATAAATTAGCAGGTAAGTCGGGTGTGGGCCTGACTTCCTTGCCACAAAATATGGATACACTTTCGGCTCGAATTTCACGTACTCGCAATACTTTAAATGGCAATGTCCATAAAAGTGAACAAGGCTATTTATTTGTTCTTGAAGATACAGAAGCTCAACGTGTTATTGGTTTAAGTGCAATTGAGGTTGCTGTAGGACTCATGGAACCTTGGTACAACTTTCATGTTGGAACACAAGTACATGCTTCAAAAGCACTAAATGTTTATAAGTCATTACCGACCTTATTTTTAAGTAATGACAGAACAGGTAGCAGTGAACTCTGTACATTATTTTTAGATCCAGAGCGTCGTGAAAACCAAAACGGTAAATTCTTATCGAAAATCCGCTTTATGTTTATCGCTGCCTTTAAGCAATATTTCGAGAAAAAATTAATTGCCGAAATGCGTGGTTTCTCAGACGAAAATGGATGTTCTCCATTTTGGGATGCGATTGGTCACCATTTCTTTAATATGGATTTCTCAACTGCCGACTATTTAAGCGGAATTGGGCAAAAAGTATTTATTGCAGAGCTTATGCCACGTTTTCCGGTCTATGTAGATCTCTTGCCAAAAGATGCGCAAGAGGTGATTGGAAAAATGCATCCACAAACTTTGCCTGCCTATCATGTGCTTGAGTCGGAAGGTTTACGCTATCAAGGATATGTCGATATTTTTGATGCTGGCCCAACGGTTGAAGTCAATATTGATGAATTACGCGCAGTAAAAGAAAGTCAGTTATTAAACGTCAAAATTACAAGTGAAGCTGCGGTCGGTAAGACTCAATATCTCGTTGCAAATGATAATTATCATGACTATCGCGCAATGCTGATGAAGCTTGATCTTGTTGATAACACTATAAATTTAACGCATGAACAAGCTGAAAACCTCGGTGTACAAGAAGGTCATGTTGTTCGTGTGCTATCACTCAATCCAATGGAAGTATCCTGATGTCAAACTCTTTATTTATAAACGGTGTCTGGTTACAAGGCAGCGGCACAACATTTGAAAAAACAAATCCAGTTGATAACCAAACTGTCTGGTCGGGTGCTGAGGCTACTGCTGCTGATGTTGAGCAAGCTTGCCAAGCGGCGCGTACTGCATTTCCAGCATGGGCACGTTTACCTTTTGTAGAGCGTGTGGCGATTGTTGAAAAATTTGCAGCTTTGCTTGAAGAAAATAAAAAGCACTTAGCGGAAGTCATTAGCCAAGAAACTAGTAAACCATTTTGGGAAACGTTAACTGAAGTTCAATCAATGATTGGCAAGGTTGCAATTTCAATTCGTGCTTATCACCAGCGTACTGGTGAAAGCTCAACTGAAATGGCTGATGGCGTGGCATCTTTACGCCACCGTCCACATGGTGTGCTTGCAGTTTTCGGTCCATATAACTTTCCGGGTCATTTACCAAATGGACATATTGTTCCTGCATTACTTGCAGGCAATACCGTGGTATTTAAGCCAAGTGAATTAACGCCTTGGACTGCTGAAGAAACTGTAAAACTTTGGCAGCAAGCAGGTTTGCCAAATGGTGTGATGAACTTGGTGCAAGGTGGTCGTACCACGGGTGAAGCGTTAGCTGCTTCACATGAAATTGACGGTTTATTATTTACCGGAAGTGCGAACACAGGTTATCACCTACATAAACAAATGGCAGGTGCTCCTGAAAAAATTCTTGCGCTTGAAATGGGCGGCAATAATGCATTGATTATTGATGAAATTATCGATATTGATGCTGTGATTAATCTTACTATTCAATCTGCTTTTGTTTCGGCGGGTCAGCGTTGTACATGTGCACGCCGCATCTTGGTAAAAAATGGCCCAGAAGGTGATGCATTTATTCAACGTTTTGTTGAGGTTGCTAAAAACTTAAAAGTTGGTCGTTGGAATGATGAACAACAACCATTTATGGGTGGCGTTATCTCGTCAGTTGCCGCATCAAACATGATGTTTGCTCAGCAAAAATTGCTTGAGCTTGGCGCAAAAAGTTTATTGCCAATGACGCGTCCGCAAGAAGACAGTTCATTACTTACGCCGGGTATTGTGGATGTAACAGGTGTGACAGATATTCCAGATGAAGAGTATTTTGGTCCACTTACGACCATTCAACGTTATGACAATTTTGATGAAGCATTGAAAATTGCAAATGCAACTCGCTTTGGTTTGTCTGTTGGTCTGGTTTCTCCAAAACGTGAATTGTTTGATCAAGTACTTATTGAAGCGCGTGCCGGTATTGTGAACTGGAACAAGCCATTAACAGGTGCTTCAAGTGCTGCGCCATTTGGTGGTGTAGGGGCATCGGGTAACCATCGTGCGAGTGCCTTTTATGCCGCTGATTATTGTGCTTGGCCAATGGCTTCACTTGAAAGTGACAGCTTAACCTTGCCAGAAAAATTATCTCCAGGGATTGTGTTGCCTTAAACACTAGGGAAAGAAAAATGAAAGGATATGAAGTAAATTTCGATGGTTTAGTGGGACCAACACATCACTACGCGGGCTTGTCGTTTGGTAATGAAGCATCGACAAAAAACCGTAATAATGCCTCTAATCCAAAATTAGCAGCCAAACAAGGCTTGCTAAAGATGAAAGCCTTAGCTGATTTGGGTATGAAGCAGGGTGTACTTGCTCCACATGAACGCCCGCATGTTCCAATGTTACGCCGTTTAGGTTTTACAGGAGATGACATTAGTGTTGTTGCTCAAGCAATGCGTCATTCACCTGAACTCTTATCATCTTTAAGTTCCGCTTCGCCAATGTGGACTGCAAATGCGGCAACAGTTTCACCTTCGGCAGATAGCCAAGATGAACGTGTACATTTTACCGCAGCGAACTTAAATAATAAGTTTCACCGTTCGATTGAAGCGGAAACAACAAGCCAAGTTTTACAAGCAATCTTTAAAAATGAACGTCATTTTGTACACCATGAAGCATTGCCGCAAGTGGCTTTGTTTGGTGATGAAGGTGCAGCAAATCACAATCGTTTAGGTGGTGATTATGCTAAGCGTGGGGTTCAAGTTTTTGTTTACGGTCAACAACATTTAAATAATGGTTTGCCGGGGCCAAAACGTTATCCTGCTCGTCAGACGCGTGAAGCAAGCGAAGCAATCGCACGTTTGCATCGTTTAGATGATGCACATACAGTTTTTGTTCAACAAAATCCAGATGTGATTGATCAAGGCGTTTTTCATAATGACGTGATTGCGGTCAGCAACCAACAGGTTTTATTCCATCATCAACATGCATTTTTAAATCAAGATCAGGCTTTTGCTGAAATTCGTCAAAAAATGGCAAGCATCGGTGAAGACTTTATCTCGATTGAAGTTCCTGAAAATCGCGTTACCGTTGATGATGCAGTAGCAACATATTTATTTAATAGCCAGATTTTGACTCGTCCAGATGGTGGAATGACCATTGTTGTACCAGAAGAGTCGCGCCAGAATAAGGCAGTGTGGGGTTATTTGAACGATATGGTTCAGATGGGTACACCAATTGATGCTATTCAGGTTTATGACTTACGTGAAAGTATGCGTAATGGTGGTGGACCAGCATGTTTACGTTTACGCGTAGCTTTAAATGAAACCGAGTTAAATGCTGTAAATCCAAAAGTATTAATGAATGATCAATTGTTTGGCACACTCAATCAATGGGTAGATAAACATTATCGTGATCGTTTAACTCAAGAAGATTTAGCTGATCCGCATTTATTGATGGAAAGCCGTATGGCACTCGATGAGCTGACCAAAATTTTAGGTTTGGGTTCGGTTTATCCTTTCCAAAAATAAGGAGGAGGTGACATGCAAGATTTTCTAGCATTAACCTTACAAGGTGAGCAGCCTACAACACGTGAAGGAAAACAAGATAATTTTTCTTGGCGTTGGTTAGGTGAGGGAATTCTTGAATGTACGCCACATGCACAGTACGACAAAGCCGTCGTACTGTCAGCTGGTGTACATGGGAATGAAACAGCACCAATTGAATTGTTGTCTCATCTTTGCACAGATTTATTTGCCGGACGCTTAAACCTTGCTGTGAGGTTGTTGTTTGTATTGGGTAATCCATATGCAATGCGTCAAGGTAAACGTTATGTGCATGACGATGTGAACCGAATGTTTTGTAGTGGATATAAAACGCTGCCAGTGACTGAAGAATCAAAGCGAGCTGAGGTTTTAGAGCAAGTTGTCACGACTTTCTTTCATGAAAGTTCAAGCCAAGCAAAACGTTATCACTATGATTTGCACACAGCTATTCGGGCTTCTTTATTGCCTACTTTCGCGTTATTTCCATATCAAACGCATGCTTATGATGCGAATTTAACAGCAAGTCTTGAATCGGCTGATTTAGATGCTTTGGTGTATCACAATGCGGTAGGCAAAACGTTTACACATTTTACCAGTGAGAATTTTAAAGCAGCCAGTGTAACCTTAGAGTTGGGTAAAGCTTTGCCATTTGGACAAAATGACTTGAGCCAGTTTGCTGCAATTGATGAAGTCATTCGTCATGTTGTTTCTGAGCAAGTTTTACCAGCACGCAATAAAGCGAAAATTCGAGTGTTTAAAGTATCGGACTCTTTAATTAAAAAAGATGAAGATTTTCAGATGAACTTATCAGCTGAAGCTCCGAATTTTTCGACTTTTACAAAAGGTGAAATCATTGCGACACAACCTTCTGGTAATTATGTTGTTGAGCAAGATCAGGTCTGGATTTTATTTCCAAATCCAAATGTGAAGCTTGGTTTGCGTGCGGGCTTGGTTTTAACTGAAACGAGCTGAATGCTTGATTTTTGAGAAATAAAAAAAGGGCAATTAATTGCCCTTTTTTTATTTATAACGGATTAGTTATTACCGAAAAGACCTTTAATCCAAGATTTCTTTTCCGCTTTTTGTGTAGACGCTTGCGCATCTGCATTTACACTTGCATTAATTCCGACAGGAGCAACGTTAACACCAACATTTACACCAGTATTAGCATTGATTGCCGCTGGTTGAGCTGCATTTAACTTTGCCTGAGCATCTGCTTTACTGTCTGCAACAAACTCTTTTTGCTCAGCTTGATTTTGAGCTACGCGAGTTTTTACAGCATCTACATGCGCTTGAGCATCAGCTTGTTTTTCACCAGTAAATTCTTTTTGGTCAGCTTGTTTTTCTGCAACTTTAGTCTTTACAGCATCAAAACCTGCTTTTGTATCGGCTTTAGCTTCAACTGCTAGGTTTTTAGTACCTGTTGCAGCTTTAGTTGCTAAGTTTTTAGTGCCCACTGCAGCTTCAGTTGCTAGGTTTTTAGTACCAGTTGCTGTTTTAGTTGCAAAGTTTTTAGTACCGACTGCAGCTTCAGTAGCCAAGTGTTTAGTACCTGTTGCAGCTTCAGTCGCTAAGTGTTTAGTACCTGTTGCTGCTTTAGAAGAAAGTTCAGTCACTTTACCAGTTGTTTTTTTAGTCGCTTTAACCGTAGTGTCAGCAGCAACATGACCTGCATGTTTTGCTGTGCTGCCTACAGTATGTGCAGTATTTTTGACTGTGTTGGCTACGCCACTAACAAGACCGCCTGGTTGTACATTTACTTGGGCAGAAGCATCTGCATTAACGCCCGCACTTTGTGCAAAAATAGAGGCAGAAGCAAGAACACTTGCAGTAACGATAGCTGTTTTCATCATTTTCATTGCGATATCCTTCAAAGAATATACCCTTTTAGTGAGGTATTTCATAAACGCAAACGAATCATAGCTAACGCATTATGGGTTGGGAACTAACTTCACCAAAACGTTACAACAGTGTTACGTTGAGTAAACAGACTAGGGATAAATTGTGAAGATTAATAAAAATTAATAATAAAGTGAAAAAGAATGTTTATTTGTTAGTTATTCTAATTAAGCTGGGCTAATTTTATCTTTTTATTTTTAAAAATAAAATTTCAAATTTTCTTGAAGTTTCTCTTCTTTTCAACATGTACGTATATCTCTAATTATGATTTGAGTCTCATTATTTATTAGTGGGAACGGCATAGTTATTGCTTATTATGAGAATAAGATGCTTTCTAGCACTTTTTTGAACCACCTTCTGCCAGAAATATAAATGTACAGGGCAGAACAACATTTTTGCTTATTCGGGTGTGGATATTTCTACTTCTTTTGTGGGTATATATTTCATTCATTAGATTTTTCACATGAAATATATTTTAAGAAATACCTCTTTATTTCGAATAATCAAAAATAAAAATAGATGTCTATAAACAAAAGAACAGAGATCTTAACTGATGAAAATTATTGCTTCCTTTCTTGTATTAGTCGGCTTGGTCGCCGTTGTTCTCTATTTTAAGCCCACAAGCGGTGCATCTGATGTGTTCAATTCAGTTTTACATGAATCGAATTCGTCACAACCAGACACATCCTCTTTTCTTTCTAAACTTAAGGAGCCTACTCAAGCTAAAAATCTATCTTTAGATTCAACTCATCCTCAATCGGTGTCAGCTGATACCGTTCCTTTTTATGACACAAAAAGTGATCTTTCGATTCAACCGATTGATCCAGAAAAAGATCCAGCAAATGAAATAAAAGCGAAATAAGCAAATTGTTAGTTGAAAAAACTACGGAGAAAAATAATGCAAAGTAAAACGTTATTTCTATTAGGTCTATGTACGATATTAAGTACAACTGCATCCGCACTTCCTTTAGATTCTAAAGGTGCTAAACAGCAGTTAAATCAAGCAGCAAAACAAAAAGTATTTCAGGGCAAAATCGATTTAGATGCTTTGGTCACTAACGATTCGAATGATTTAATTGTTGAATACAATATTCCTTCGGTGAGCGTGCCTTCTGGTTTAGAGCGGCGGAGTTATATCGCAACCAATAAAAAGAATATACAGGCAAGGTTTAACCGTGCTGGCGGTGTGCAAGTACTGCGGGACTACAATAATTTGCCTTTAGCTTTTTATCGGATTAGTAACCGCGAAGCATTAGTCTCTTTATTAAATGACCCGAATGTTAAAGCGGTTTACCCAAATCGGATTAATCAAACCACGACCAATGAAAGCTTACCTTTAATTAACCAACCCCAAGCAAACACCAATGGTTTTACGAGTGAGGGTTCTAGTGTGGCAGTGATTGATACAGGTTTGAACTATTTACATTCCGATTTTGGTTGTACAGCAGTCAATACACCATCAAGCACATGTCGGGTGGTTTATTCTTTTGATAGTGCACCAGATGATGGAGCATTAGATGATGACGGACATGGTAGTAATGTTTCAGGTATTGTGTCTAAAGTCGCAACCAAAACTAAAATTATTGGTATTGATGTCTTTAGAAAGGTGCGGTCCCAAGGTAAGTGGGTCAGTACAGCCTACGATAGTGATATTCTTGCAGGGATTAACTGGGCCGTAAACAATGCACAAACCTATAATATTAAAGCGGTTAATTTAAGCCTTGGTGTTCCTGGCGTTAAATATACTTCAGAGTGTAGTGATAGCAGTTATGGAACGGCATTTGCTAATGCACGAGCTGCTGGTGTGGTGCCAGTTGTAGCCTCAGGTAATGATGCATTTGCAGATGGTATTTCATCTCCTGCCTGTGTTGCTGGTGCAGTGAGAGTCGGCGCTGTTTATGACAGTAATATTGGTGGTGTGTCATGGGGGAATCCAGTGAAATGTTCTGACCCAACCACAGCAGCAGATAAGGTAGCATGTTTTAGTAATGGTGGTAGCCTTGTGACTTTATTAGCACCAGGTGCAATGATTACTGCGGGCGGTTACACCATGGGCGGTACGTCTCAAGCAACACCACATGTGGCAGGCGCGATTGCTTTATTACGAGCAAATGGCGTGAGTCCAATTGAAAGTATTGATCAAACGATTAGCCGTTTAAAAACGACAGGTAAACCAATTACAGATTCGAGAACGGGATTAGTTTTTCCGCGAATTGATTTGCTGGCAGCAACAAATGGCTTGATCGCTAATTAAATAGCTTATTTATAATTTTTAAATCAGGTCCAAGAAATTTTAAATGGCTATAACTCGTTGCAAAAGAAAGCTTCTGCAACGAGTTTTTTATGGAAAAGCCTTAATTACACTTTGCTAAATTAGCTGCATTAAAATTATTTTGGAGTTTTTTGAAGTTATTTTGAATTTCAGGATCTTGAATATTAAAGGTCGTAGAACTCTTAGTCGTAGAGTTGGTTGCTTGATTTAATATGCCTGATTCATCAGGGTATTGTAGGGTCGAAGAAGTCGCTGAAATTAGACCTTTATTATTAAACGTCCAATGTTCGGTCACATGTCCTCCACCTAAATAACCTGTAAATTCAATCATACAAGCTTGATTATCTTGTTTAATGAGCTTGGCCACATTACCTGTCGTAGACGGATAAGCTTCGATATTGGTGTCTTGCTCTAAAACTTGAGCTTGAGAATAAGAAGAAAGGGGCGTTGATGTTGCACATGCAGTTAATGCTAAGCAGCATAGTGTTGAAAAGAGAAGTTTTTGACTATTCATAAGGCAGATTCCTAGCTCTTTATAGTGAGTGGTATTTATGTCTAGATTGATATTTGTATTTTATATTAAAGCGCGAAGTTATCGCGCTATCCAAAAAATTTAGTTAACCGTAGTGCTAGATTTACTTAACTCACCTTGTTCTATTGGGATGTTTTCACCGTTTCGGCTACTGGTAATATTTTGCTTAGCTTGATCTATTTTTGTTTCAGTAAAAGCTTTTGCTGTATCCGCTTTTTGTTGAACGACTTCTGCCTTTTCAGCAGTAAATTCTTTGGTGTTTTTCCACTTTTCACTAATTTTATTTGAGGTCTTTTCAGAAGCACCTTGAATATTGTCTCCTAAATTTTGTATGCCTTTTCCTGTTTTATATAACAGTACACGCCCTAGGCTTGGATTATCACCATAAGGTTGTGTTTTAGAAGCTATTTCATTCACTTGTTGAGGTTGCGTTGTTTCAGCAAATAAGCTTGATGAAGCCAATATAGAGGTCGCAATACATAGAGTTTTTAGGGTTTTCATTTTGGATAAAACCTCCCCAACCAGAATCAAAAGATGAAGTGCTGATCTTACTGATAAAAATACAGCTTGTACTGCAATGAGATAAAACCCATACGATTTGATTACGATAAATCATCATTTCAAATATAATTAAATACCGTATCTAAATTTCTAGAATGATCTGGAGCCTCAAGTGATACAAAACATTGAATTAAAATGGTTATATGACCTGATTGTTCTAGAAAAATACCGAAATTTTACAGTCGCTTCTGATATTAGAAATATTTCTCAGTCTTCGCTGAGTCGTCGCATTCAAGCCTTGGAAAATAGTCTTGGTTTTGAAGTGTTTGATCGAGAAACTTCTCCTTTGCAGTTAACGGAGCAGGGTAAGCTTTTTATATTGCATGCTAGAAATTTACTGGATGATTTTGAGTTCAATATAGATCAAATTAAAGGTGATAATCATGTGCGAAGCAAAGTCACGATTGCTTCTGCGCATTCTTTGGCAGGATATATTTTTCCTAAAATTTTAGGAAATTTAAAAAATTACCAAGAAAAGATTTTTCATGTTGAAGCAATCAATGTGAATGAAACCGTAGATTCTCTTAAAAATGGTCAATGTGACTTTATTGCATCTTTTTATGATGATGACTTAATGAATCCACAATTTTTGTGCCATAAGTTGTTTTCGGCAAAGCTTTATCTAGTCACGACTCCAAATCATTTAGGTCGACCTAAATTTTCACTCGAAGATACTTCAATTCCACTCATGAACTATACCGATGACAGTTACATGGGGAAAAAGGTAAATAAATTTCTACAAGATCATCATTCGGACAAGTTTGAGACAAATTTTGTGTCTTCAATGAGTCTATTACTTAAGGATATGATCAAAGGCGGTTATGGCGTAGGGTGGTTACCCGATTACAGCATTCAAGATGAGTTAAAACAAAATCAGTTGATGATCGTACCAATGAAAGAGTCAGTACTGTCTGTCGATATTTATTTATATCGCAGTAGTGTAAGGCTTAATGCAACTTCTGAAGGATTATGGAATTTTGTGAAGGCAATTGATTGGACCATTGCCTAAATTAATTATGCATAATTTGCATTAAATTTTTTAATCATGCGGCTGATGCTGTTAATGAGTTCTGATACCAAGCAATCGCATTTTTAATGAGTAAATCGGTCGCATCAACAAACAGTTCAGGATTGTCTTGGATACTGTCTTGTAAGATGAGCGGAATTTCAGTACATGCTAATAAGAATTTTGTACTTTTATTTTGTCTATAAAAATGAATAACCTCACTCATAAGTTGTTTTGATTTTTCGATATTTCCTGCTTTGTATTGATAGATACTTTGCATCACTTTGTGTTGCATCTCAACAGAAGGGGTAGAGAAACGAATATTGTTTTGGATGAACTGGCTTTGGTAAAGTTGAGTGCTTATGGTGGCGGACGTCGCAAGAATACAAACTTCAGCAATTTGGCTGTCTTGAATAAAATGAACCGCAGATTCAATAATACTAATCATTTTGGTTTGGGTGCGTTGCTGTAACTGGTTAAACCAAAAGTGGGCAGTATTGCAGGGAATAATGATACAGCCGACCTGTGCTGCTTCTAAAATTTTAAGATATTCAGCCATTTTTTCGAGTGGTTTATCATCATGATTGATAATCGATTGTGTTCTATCTGGGATGTCTGGAATAGAAACCGTGATGACAGGAATATGCTCCTGATCGCAATGTGCTGGCGTATTTTTAATAATTTTATCCATGGCATCAATTGTGGCTTGTGGACCCATACCACCTAAAATTCCAATTGCTTTATTCATGTTGAATGACTCAAAAAATACGTTATGTACTTAGCATCTGCTTCTTTTGAGTGATGTCGTTGCAAAAAGCGGATGGGTCATGCAGTTTATGTTTTTATAATTGATTCTTAATTTTTATTAGGATATTGTTTTATATCAATAAAATTAAAATATTTAAAATGTCATGATGTGTTTTATGCATCATTATTTTATGTAAAGCATAGCGTTTTACATAGATAATTTCATTCGAATGCACAGCTAAGCTATAAATTCTGACTTAATCAATTCTAAAAACATATCTCGAGCTTTATGGTTGCTCACATTTTTGTGCCAGAAAAACTGGTTTTGCATAAAGGCAAGATGTTCAAATTTATAGCCTCGAATATTGGTTAAATTTTTATATTGCTCAAAAAGACTCTTTGGTACTAAAGACACACCAGAGCCTGCACTCACGCAACCAATAATAGTGGCGTAACTGGTAATGCTGGTAATTGGAAGCGAGATATTTTTGAGCTTAAGCCATTCTTCAAGAGCAGCGCGGTAAGGACAACCTTCAGTCCACATAAAGATTTCTTTACCAATCAGGTCTTCTTGGCAGTGGATTTCACCGAAAGATTCTGGGGCAATTAAAATAATTTCTTCTTGATAAATACCGAGTTTGTTTAACATTGGAAACTCAATATTACCAGCGACAATGGCTCCGTCGAGCTTATGCTGAGAAATATCAACTAATAACTGTTTCCATGTGCCAGTAATAATTTGAATGGAAACCTCTGGATAGCGTTGATGATATTTCGCCAGTAAGTTGGGTAGGCGAGTCGTAGCAGAAGATTCAATAGCCCCAATTTTTAATGGACCAGAGGGCGGTGCATCAGGGTGAATACTACGTTTTGCTTCATCACAAAGCGCTAAAATTTTCTGGCAGTAATTAAGAAAGATTTCTCCAGATGGAGTGAGCTTTAAACTTTTCCCTTCCCGATAGAACAGAGGTGCGCCAAGCTCTTCTTCAAGTTGTTTAATGCGCGCCGTGATATTAGATGGAACGCAGTGCAACTGCAAAGATGCCTTGGTCATCGTGCCGCATTCAACCACCGTTTGAAACATTTTTAACTGAGCGATATCCATGTTTTATCATTCACTTTTAATGAATATTAGACTCAATATAAGTTAATTTTATTCAACTATCCATGCGCATATGATGAAAGAGTTCCATTTCATTAGCGTAGATTTAACATGGCAATTTCACTTGCTGTCGAAAAACAGCCTCCGGCATTTAAGCTTTATTTGTGTATTGCTATTACCGTCTTTTGTTGGGGTTATTCACCTATTGGTGTACACAGTGCTTTGCATTCATATACACCGCAGCATATAGCTCTGCTCCGCTTTGTGATTGCATCTGTTTTCTTACTGCTCTTGGTCATGAAAAAAGGAATTCAGCCGTTAAAGTGGAAAGATGTTCCTGCGCTTGGGGTATTAGGATTTTTCTCTGTGACCTTGCATCATTTGCTTATAAATACGGGGCAGCAATATGTCAGTGCGGTTGCATCTAGCATTTTAAGTCAATCTATTCCGCTATTTACATTTATCGTTTCAGCTTTGTTTTTTAAAGAGAAAATCCGTTTCAAACAGTGGTTTTGTATTTTATTAGGTCTTTGTGGCGCCGTTTTAGTAGTTAGCGGTGATCGAGGCTTTGGTGTGCCGAGCCCTTATGGTTTGTTAATTGTTTTGGCGGCAATTGCATGGGCGATTTACTTTAATTTATATAAAAAATTTGCCTTAAATTATGATGCTTTGAGCATGATGTGCTACATCATTTGGTTCGGAACCATTCCTTTACTGTTCTATAGCGCGCAGTTGTCTGCTGAAATTCTACATGCCACTTGGCAGGCCAATATGTCGATTGTGTTGTTGGGTATTTTCCCCAGTGCGATGGCTTATGTGCTTTGGGGATATGTACTTAAAAATATGCCGTTAACGATTGCGTCGAATTTTTTGTATTGCTCGCCCATTGTTGCAATGAGTTTGGCAGTTGTTTTCTTAAATGAAGAACCATCAATGATTGTGCTGTTAGGTGGTGTGATTATTGTGGGGAGTTTAGTGTGGATGAATTGGGGGAATCGGCGTACCATCGAATAAACTATAGATAAGCTATCAGTAGTTTAACCCTCCTATGTCATGTGCTACTTCCTTTAAGAGAATGAAATGATTGTTGTTACCTTGACCTATAAAAAACCATTAACCGAAGTTGATGCTGTACTCAAAGAACATATTGCATTTTTAGATCATTACTATGAGCAAAAGAAATTTCTGGCATCGGGGCGTCGAGAAAATAGGGCAGGTGGAGTGATTTTAGTTTTAAGCTCTTCGATTCAAGAAGCTGAAGAAATTATGAAAAATGATCCATTTTATATTCATGATGCGGCTGATTATGATTTTATGTGGTTTGAGCCATCGAAAAGTTTAGAAGAAATTAAAGAGTTTGTTTAAACATTAGAGAACTGCTTAAGCTTAAGTAGTTCTCTATTCTATTTATTTGATATTAATTAGTAATTTTATTATTGTTCAACGATATAAATATTATTTTGAAATACATCCCCTTTGCTTGTTTTAACTACACCAACACATAAATTGTCAGGAGTTTGAATAAAAGAAACTAAGGATGTATCTGCATTGGTTTTACAGTTCTTTTGCTTGTTCTCATCAAATGCTGTTAAATTTAATTGATGTTGTAAATCTAAAGTGAACACTTGGCTAAGAGCGCTAAATGCTTGATCTGCTTTTTGCATAAATAATAAATTATTTTGAGCTTCCCATTCAGATAAAGAAATACGTTCCTTACTCACATAGTGATATAAGCGTTTTGTATCTGCATTATTGTCTGCCGCATTTTTGAATTGGGTCTTTAAACCAAAATTTACTTTTACAATTGGTTTTTCACGGAAAGAAAGACGTGAATAAGGCACAATTTTGACTTCTGATGCCTGATTTAAACCTAGCAGTTTGAGTGTGGTATCTGCTTTATTTTGGGTGAAAGAGTCGGTAATTTTTTGTTGTATTAACTGGTCAAATTTAATAGGTTGATTAAGAGAGCTTTTTTCAATGGCTGAACTATTTGCATTTTTGTCAATTGCCATTGCAACACCTACTCCGATAAGGCCAAACATTCCAGAAACGGGGCTGGCAGAAGCACTACTTGCATCACCAACTAATATTTGACTTTCCTTTACAAAGTAATCACCTGCACCTGATTCAGTCATTGAAGAAAGTTGTTCTGAAGAAACTGAAATAGATGTTTGCTTACCCGCAGCTGGATATTGAATAGACTTTGTTGTTGCACATCCAGTAAATAATAATGTTGATATAAGTAATAAATTTAAGTTTTTCATTGCAATGGTACTTTGTTAAGTTTGGTAATTATTTGTTCTAGTTTATTGAATTATGGATTAAATGTGAAGGTGGTAAATAATTCTTATTTATTAATTGATTGCAAAATAATCGTTTATAATTTTACTGAGCGAAATTCTTCAATAAGAAATCATTAAAAAACCATGTTTCTGATTTAAATCAAAAACATGGTTTTAATAAGACTTAATTATACAAAAATTAATTTCTATATAATTTTAACCCTGCAATACACTTACATCAGCGATAGCAGTAAACAAGTTACGTAGCTGAGCCAATAAACGTAAACGGTTTGCTTTCAGGTCAGCATCATCCGCCATGACCATAACACCATCAAAGAATGCATCAATCGGGGCACGAAGTGCTGCAAGCTTAGAAAGGGCAGCTGTGTAATCTTTTGCGGCGAGTAATGGCTCAACAACAGGAGTAACTGCTTGAAGCTCAGCAAATAATGCTTTCTCAGCATCTTCAACCAAGTTCGCTTCAACTACAGAACCTTCTGGTGCTGCTTCTTTTGCAAGAATGTTAGCAACACGTTTGTTTGCAGCAGCAAGTGCAGCAGCTTCAGGTAGTGCACGGAAATGGTTTACAGCATTTACACGCTTGTCAAAATCAAGTGGAGATTTTGGTGCAAGTGCTTGAACCGCTTGAAGCACATCAACAGCAACGCCTTGGTCTTCATACTTGGCACGGTAACGACCTTCCAAGAATGCAACAGCATCAGCACGCGTTTTGTCGTGGTCTTTAACGATGTCGCCATAACCTTGAAGTGCGAGATTTACCAGTTCTTCAATCGTTACGTCCAATTCATTTTCAATGATTAAACGTAAGATACCAATTGCTGAACGACGAAGAGCAAACGGGTCTTTAGAACCTGTAGGTGCTTGTCCAATACCGAAAATACCAACAAGTGTATCTAAACGGTCAGCAAGGGCAATCGTTGTACCAGTTTTGGTTTTTGGTAAAACATCGCCAGCGAATTTTGGTAAATATTGCTCGCCTAAAGCTTCTGAAACTTCAGTGTTTTCGCCTTCAATGCGTGCATAGTAAGTACCCGCAATACCTTGAAGTTCTGGGAATTCACCTACAAGCTCAGATGTTAAGTCGCATTTAGCAAGTAACGCAGCTTTTTCAGCGTCGGCTGGGTTTGCACCAGTGATTGCAGATAATGCAACAGCAAGTTTTGCAATACGTGTTGATTTATCCCAAAGCGTACCCAGTTGTGCTTGGAATACCATGTTTGCCAATTTTTCTTTACGAGATGCAAGCGGTTGCTTTTGATCTTGTAAGAAGAAGAATTCAGCATCAGATAAACGAGGGCGAACAACTTTTTCATTACCTTCAATAATTTGAATCGGATCTTTAGACTCAATATTTGAAACAGTAATGAAGTAAGGCTGTAATTTACCTTCGCTATTGATCAAACAGAAATATTTCTGGTTGTCTTGCATTGTTGTAATAAGTGCTTCTTGAGGAACAGCAAGGAAGCGCTCTTCAAAATTTGCACGAAGAGCAACAGGCCATTCAACGAGGCTTGTTACTTCATCAAGTAAATCACTTGGAACAATCGCAGTTGCGTTAACTTCATCAGCTAACTTTTTTACTTGTTCTTGAATGGTTGCTTGACGTTTTTCAAAGTTCGCAACGACATATGCTTTTTCTAAAGCAGCTAGGTAGTCATTTGCATGCGCTAAAGTCACAGCTTCAGGTGCATGGAAACGGTGACCATAAGTCACATTACCAGCTTTATGATCTTGAATAGTCGCATCAACAATTTGGTCATCTTTAAGTAAGAGAACCCATTTAACCGGACGTACAAATTCGGTACGGCTTGCAGCAGAACGCATACGCTTAGCAATTGGTAAATTGTCTAGCGCAGTTTGCAAAATTTGTGGAAGTAAAGCATCAAGGCTTTGACCTTTTACATCTTTTAAATAGCAAACTTTTTCAACTTTACCTGCTTGGAAAGTAGAAAGCTGATCAACAGTAATACCTTGACCACGCATAAAGCCTTCGAGTGCTTTAGTCGGTTTACCTTCTGCATCGTAAGCCGCTTGAACAGCAGGGCCATCAAAACGTTTTTGTGTATCAGCTTGAGCAGCATCGATATCAACAATTTTAAGCGCTAGACGACGTGGAGCTGCATAAGCTTCGATAGATGCAAAATTTAAGCCCGCATCTTTTAAGCCTTTTACCGTTTCTGCCTGTAATGCATCACGTAAAGTTTTCAAGCTTTTCGGTGGAAGCTCTTCACAGCCAAGTTCGAATAAAACAGTATGTTTGCTCATTAGTTTTTCTCCGCCTTTGCTGCTTCACTTTCAGCTTGTGCTTTTAGCTGTGCCAATACTTCATCACGTAAGTGTGGTTCTGCCATTGGGAAGCCAAGTTCTGCACGTGCTTGTACATAACTTTGTGCAATCGCACGAGCTAAAGTACGTACACGTAAAATGTAGCGTTGACGCTCAGTCACAGAAATTGCACCGCGTGCGTCAAGCAAGTTAAAGGTATGAGACGCTTTAACGACTTGCTCATAAGCAGGAAGCGAAAGTTTTGCTTCAATTAAACGGTTTGCTTCTGATTCGTAAAAATCAAATAGTTCAAATAGTTTTTCAACTGGAGCGTATTCAAAGTTATAAGTCGATTGCTCAACTTCATTTTGATGGAATACGTCGCCGTAAGTTACAGTGCCAAATTGGCCTTTGGTCCAAACAAGGTCATAAACCGAGTCAACACCTTGAAGATACATCGCAAGACGTTCTAAACCGTAAGTGATTTCGCCTGTTACTGGGTAACATTCAACGCCACCCACTTGCTGGAAGTAAGTGAATTGAGTTACTTCCATACCGTTAAGCCAAACTTCCCAGCCTAAGCCCCAAGCCCCAAGTGTTGGAGATTCCCAGTTGTCTTCTACGAAACGAATGTCGTGAGTAAGCGTATCAATCCCGATTGCTTTTAAAGAATCAAGATAAAGCTGTTGGATATTGTCTGGGTTTGGCTTAAGCACCACTTGGAATTGGTAGTAGTGTTGCAAACGGTTCGGGTTTTCACCATAGCGACCATCTTTTGGACGACGTGAAGGTTGAACGTATGCAGCATTCCAAGTTTCTGGTCCTAAAGCACGTAAGAATGTTGCGGTGTGGAATGTTCCAGCGCCCATTTCCATGTCGTACGGTTGTAGTACGACGCAGCCTTGTTCGGCCCAATAGTTTTGTAGGGCAAGAATTAAACCCTGAAATGTATCAATATGCGATATAGCACGACTCATGGTGCATCCACTGGAATCAAACAAAAATTGTGGTTAAGTATAAGGATTTTGGTGGTGAGTGGCAAAGGCTAGTTGGGGGATTACGTCCCGTTTTTTAAATGCTGTTTGAGATCTGCTCTGAGTAGTAATATCCAATAGATGACGGCATAGGTCAACGAAAATGGACCTAATACATAGAAGAATTCAATCACAAAGAGTTCAAACTGTTCTAGTGGTGCGAATATCAACATAAGTAAGGTTGGAATGACGTACGTAAGAAACAGCGCGCTTAGAATGACGGTAAAAAAATTAATACGATGATACCTATGTAATTTAAGTTGAACAAAAATGGCAGGAAAAAATACGAAGATGTAGTAGATAAGGAGTAAGAATCCAATAAATAATCCGAATTGAAAGATGAAGTTAAAATCAGGCAGTTCAAATCTAATAATGTTGGGGTAAAACATAAAAATAAGAAAAAAAATATAAATAGTGATGGAAGCATAGAGAGGTGTAGTCAATGACAAACATCTCCAAATTTGATCTTCATTTACATTTAAATTACGAATGAGAAGTTTAAAAAAAGAAAAAATGGGATTCAGCATTGGTGTTGTACCCATACAAAAAAGCGAACCTCTTTTTATATCACAGCTTATCTGCTCAATTGCGATATTCCGTTTTATTTTTCGGGGGATTGTCACGTCACCTCATGACGCATAGCGTACTTCACTGGATTAAATTTAAGAATGCAAAATGATATTTTTTAAACGATGCCATAAATGAGTCGTTTGATATGTCTGATCGCATTCGAGAAAAACTACAAATTCTTGCTGATGCTGCTAAATATGATGTGTCTTGTTCATCAAGTGGCAGTGACCGTAAAAATAAAGATAAAGGTTTGGGTGATGCCAGTCATTCAGGTATTTGTCATAGCTATACCGAAGATGGCCGCTGTGTATCTCTCTTAAAAATTCTATTTAGCAACGTATGTATTTTTGATTGTGCCTATTGTGTTTCACGCCGTTCTAACGACGTCCAGCGTGCAGCATTTACTGTGCAAGAGGTGGTGGACTTAACCATTAATTTTTATCGACGTAATTATATCGAGGGCTTATTTTTAAGTTCAGGTATTTTTAAATCGGCCGACCATACAATGGAGCGTATGCTTCAAGTCGTGAAGAAGTTGCGCCTTGAAGAAAATTTTAATGGCTATATTCACCTAAAAACCATTCCGGGAGCATCGCCTGAACTTATTCATGAAGCAGGTTTATATGCTGACCGTATGAGTATTAATTTAGAGATGCCGACCGAAATTGGGCTAAAGACTTTTGCACCAGAAAAATCACATCAGGAAGTGCAAAAAGATTTAGGGTTAGTGCGTGACAGACTTATTCAGCTTAAAGATGAACGACAAATTATTAAGCATGTACCGAAATATGTGCCGGCAGGACAGACCACGCAAATGGTAGTGGGTGCTCATCAAGAGTCAGACCAAGATGTCTTGTTTATGGCAGATAAGCACTATAAAGAATTTAAGCTCAAGCGCGTCTATTTTTCGGGCTATATCCCAATTAATACTGAAAATAATTACTTGCCAGCAGTGGGTTCTGCTCCGCCGTTACTTCGAGAAAACCGACTCTATCAAAGCGATTGGCTGATGCGTTTTTACGGTTTTCAGGTCAATGAAATCGTCAATGAAAAATTCCCAAACTTAGATCTTGATGTAGACCCGAAATTAAGCTGGGCGTTAAGGCATCCTGAACAGTTTCCAGTAGATTTAAACCGTGCTGATTATCAAATGATTTTGCGTGTACCTGGCATTGGGGTGAAATCGGCTAAGAAAATTGTTCAGGCTCGTCGCTTTGGCAAGATCCACATCGATTTACTTAAAAAGTTAGGTGTCGCCTATCAGCGAGCAAAATTCTTTATCCACTGTGAAGACAGTCCAAAATTCCAAAAAGAATTATCTTCAAATTTTATTCGGCAACAGATTTTAACGCAGGGATCTTCGAAATATGTACAGCAACTCTCGCCACAATTAAACCTTGGGTTTTAGTCATGTTTAATGATGAAGTCGCTTACTATTTTGATGGCTCAATGGTCGGGCTGCTCAGTTGTGTGTTTCGCGCATTTCAATTCAAAGAATTACAGGTCAGACTCTGTTTGAATGATGCGGCTCAACATGGCTTATTCGCTGATAAAATTGAGGTTTCAAATAATGAGCAACATGCCGAACGTGTGTGGTCCGCGCTGCAAAAAAAGCTTTCTTCGTCTTCTTTAAGGCAATTTTATTTTGCCTATTTATCTGAGTCTTTAGATGCCTGTCAGCATTTATTTAATTACTGTATTTACGTTTTTACTAGTCACTCATCGATAGAAAAAGATTATTCGCACCCAAGTGTTTTAGCAATTTCGCAGTGGACGAAAAAGGTTGGGCGAGAGAAGCATCGGATGGAAGCTTTTATCCGTTTTAAGAAAACCAAAGATGAGCTGTTTTTAAGTTTGGTTCGGCCTGATTTTAATGTTTTACCGCTCATTCAGCCGCATTTTAAACGGCGTTATCAAGATCAGCGTTGGCTCATTTATGATGAAAAACGTAAGTTTGGACTTTATTATGATTTAAAAGGAATACATGAAGTTTCGCTCGAAGCCTCGAAAGTTGACCGTAATTTAAAAAATGGAATGAGTCAAAGCTTTCAGCTGGAGTTAGATGAGCAAGAAATCTTATATGACCAGCTTTGGAAAGATTATTTTAAGAGCGTGAACATTACGGAACGTCAAAATATAAAACTTCATGTGCAATATTTGCCGAAACGCTACTGGCGTTATTTAAATGAAAAATTGATTGAATATTAAAGTTTTAAAATAACAAAAGATAATTCAACAGGGTTTCTTATCTTTGAAAGATATAATTTAAATGCATTTTATGTGGCTTTGAGCGTATACTTTTGCCCGTTATAAATAACGGCATATCCCCAAAGGTGTACTGTGAGTGTTATACAGCGAGAATGGTTACAGATTTTAAAACCAAATTTTAAGGTTTTGCCTTTAAAAGAACGGTTGCTTTGTGGTGTTGGAGCACTGTGTGGTTTAGCAATTTCTTCCTTAATTAGCTGGTATGTTTTAGGTGGAATTAATGCCTGGTACATTGCACCCATGGGAGCTTCATCTGTTCTCTTATTTGCTGTGCCAACCAGTCCATTGGCTCAACCATGGAATGTGATTGTTGGTAATACGCTAGCTGGAATTATTGGGGTTGCCTGTGCACATTGGATTCCTGATTTAACCACTGCTTTTAGTGTGGCAGTGGGCTTTGCCATATTCTTAATGATGACCACTGACTCTTTGCATCCACCAAGTGGTGCAGTCGCGATTACGGCTGTGTTAGGTGGTGCTGCAATTCATAAATTAGGCTTTTATTTCGTTTTTTATCCAGTTCTACTCAACTCGTTACTTTTACTCGGTTTCGCCGTCTTTTTTAATAGATTAATTGGAAGACATTATCCAGTTACCGCACGTCTCAATGAGCGTAGTAAAGATCCAACACCGACTCAAAAAGTATCGATTCAACCGAAAGATATTGAGTACGCTTTAGAGCACCACACTGAACTGTTAGATATTAGCCAATATGATTTAGAAAAAATTATTTTAGATGCACAAGAACATGCCAACGAACGCATAGTCAATCAATATACCTGTCAGGATATTATGAGCCGTGATGTGATTAAGCTGCATGAAGATGATGATATTCATCAGGCGCTGGATAAGTTCAAGCATATTAATCTCATGAGCTTACCGGTGGTAAATGCTGACAATCATCTAGTAGGAACTTTAGCTTTATATGAAGTTGTGGAATGGTTTAAAGGTGCAGCGGACCCAAGAAACTCTTGGCAGCATTATGTGAAACAGATTATGAGTCGTAAAGTGGTGACAGTATTGCCAACACAGCCTATTCAAGATCTAGTGCCTTATTTTGTTGAAAAATCTTTTAATTATATTCCGGTGGTCGAAGAGCGGAAGTTGATCGGAATGATCAGCCGTGCAGATATGATTGCTGCCTTACAACAACAGTTAAGTCGTAAGTTATAGTTTTTAAGAATAAAAAAAGCTACGGTTGATTAGGGGATGCAACCGTAGCGACCAAAATTAATTAACGTGTTTGCTCTTCATGTACAGTTCGGACGGATTGTCGATAGCCTTCAATATGTTCTGGCTGTTTTTTCGGAATGACTAACCACAAAACCAGATAAACTAAGATTCCGGGAAAGGCCGCACTCATAATTGAAATCACAACAAAAATAATGCGTAGTAAAGTTACGTTCCAACCAAAACGTTCAGCAATACCACCCATTACACCGGCGATCATGCTATGTCGGTTCGAGCGATATAAACCAGAACTGGCCATCTAATTCTCCTTAAAAATAAAAAGTTACAAGGAATTGCTTATTCTCTTGCTTAATAAAAATATGGAGACGAAATAACGGTTTTAAAGTCTTCTAAAAAGTAAAATGGTTAAAATATGTAAAGGATTGGAATGAAGGAAACCAACATCAACTAAAATGCACCCTTTCAGGGCTTAAAGGTTTATGGCAGCAATTGGCTCGTGCCTGGAATGAATATAAACATGGTTGTTGCTGTTATCTGTGAATAATGTATATGTCTTTGAATCGGTCTAGGTTTTTAGTTAAGCATTTGGTTGTAGGGACTATGGTGTGCCTGACACTTAGTGCTTGCGACATAAACCATACCAGCTCAAAAGATCACTCTAGTGCTAATTCCAAAAATGAAGAAAATTTAATAAAAAGTAGCACCACCATCAAAACTTTAGATGATGTAGCTGGTCGTACTTTTTTACCTGAAGAAAATTTAGATCAAACCAAAAAATTAAGCGGAATTTCACTGCAATATGTAGGGCGATATCACACCCGAATTTCATGTGAGGATGCTTTTGCCGATTGTGAGTCTGGAGAGGCAGAGTACATTTTAAATTTATTACCCAATGGATCGGCTTATTGGAATGTTATTCATTTTGGTCGCGTGGGAAGTAAGGATGGAGCCAAAAGTACTGCTATAAATCAGTTGTGTCCTGATTTAAATTGGAAAGTAGATGAAAGAGAGCATGAGTTAACCATTCACTGTCCTTTATCTAATGTTAATTTTTATTTTACGATTGATTCAAAAAAAAGATTGATCGTGAATCTAGAAAAACTGTTTTATAGCGACTACGGTAAAAACCGTGAGTTTTTGGAACAAAACTATTTTGTTCCAAAGCAAGCTTATGTTCTGACTAAAGAATAAATATTAAATTTTTACTTGAATAAAAAAGAGCGCAATATGAATTGCGCTCTTTTCATTTCACGATTTAAAAATCATTAGTAGTCGAAGCTAAAGTGTTCAACTGGTAATGATGTTAATGTGCGAGAGGTTGTCACCATTGATTCTGCATGACCTTGAGTACGAGGTAACATACGGTCAAAGTAGAAGTCTGCAACTTTGATTTTTGCTTTATAGAATTCAGGTGTTTCTGCACCATCACCTGCTTCAAGTTTCTCAGACGCAATGACTGCTTGTTGCGCCCAGAAGTAAGCCATCATCACGTAACCTGAGAACATCAAGAAATCTACAGAAGCAGAAGATACGATGTCACGGTCTTTACGTGCAGCAAGCATGATACGAACTGTTAAAGTGTTCCATTGAGCACAAAGCTTAGTTAAATCCCAAGCAAAACGACGTAAGTATTTATTACGTGCGTGTGCAGCACAGAATTTTAAGATTTCAGCAGTGTAGTCACGAACCACTTTACCTTTTGAGCTAAGCAATACTTTACGACCAATCAAGTCAAGTGCTTGAATGCCTGTTGTACCTTCGTATAGCGTTGAGATGCGAGCATCACGAGCGATTTGTTCCATGCCCCATTCTTTGATGTAGCCATGACCGCCGTAAACTTGCATACCGTTGTTTGCAGCTTCCAAACCAAGTTCAGTCAAGAAACCTTTCAAAATTGGTGTGTAGAAACCAAGTTTATCATCGTAGTCTTCGTAAGCAGCTTGGTCACCACGTGTTAATGCATCTGTCATTTTGTCTGCAAGTTTTGCAGCATGATAGATCATTGAACGGCCACCTTCAGCAATTGCTTTTTGAGTCAACAACAGGCGACGTACGTCAGCATGATGAATGATGGCATCTGCAACTCTTTCAGGTTCTTTTTTACCAGAAAGTGCACGCATAGACATACGATCTTTCGCATAAGGTAATGCACCTTGGAACGATAACTCAGCGTGCGCAATACCTTGAACAGCAGTACCAATACGTGCTGTATTCATGAAGGTAAACATTGCATGTAAACCTTTGTTGACTTCACCAATTAAATAACCAGTGGCATTATCAAAGTTTAGTACAGCAGTTGCAGAAGCACGGATCCCCATTTTGTGTTCGATTGAACCACAGGTCACTGCATTACGTTCACCGATACCACTATCAGCAGTAGGGATGAATTTAGGTACGATAAATAATGAAATACCACGAGTACCAGTAGGCGCATCTGGAAGACGTGCAAGTACGATGTGAATAATATTTTCAGTTAAATCATGTTCACCGGCAGAAATGAAGATTTTTGTACCAGAGATTTTATAAGTGCCATCTGCTTGAGGTTCAGCTTTAGTTTTAACTTGCCCTAAGTCGGTACCACATTGAGGTTCGGTTAAGCACATTGTGCCGCTCCAAGTTCCTTCAACAAGTTTAGGCATATACGTTTGTTTTTGCTCATCGGTACCGAATTGCAAGATGGTGTTCATACAACCCGAACTTAAGCCAGGGTACATCGTAAATGACCAGTTTGCAGTACCCATCATTTCTGATTTGATGAGGTTTAAAGACATTGGTAGGCCTTGACCACCAAATTCTTCTGGATAAGAAAGACCTTGCCAACCACCCATAACGAACTGGTCGTAAGCTTCTTTAAAGCCTTTAGGTGTAGTTACTTCGCCGTTGTCAAAATGGCAACCTTCTTCATCACCAGATTGGTTAAGTGGCGATAATACGTTTTCACAATAATCTGCCGCACCTTCAAGAATCATATCAACGGTATCTGGATCTGCATTTTCACCATTTGATAAAGTTTTGTAGTGAGCAGGGTAATCTAATACTTCATTCATTAAGAAGCGAATATCGTGTAGCGGGGCTTTATATGCTGGCATGGCTTTAATCCTAATTTTGAATCATTGTGGGATTATCTGAATCGATGATTTGATTATTCACTCGCATGATAAAAATACAATGATAATCACATCCGAAAGAAATGTCAGAAAAGCGAATTTTGTCGAAAATAAATACACCTGAAAATACATTTTCTGCTACATTCAGGACTTATACTTTTATGTGAAAAAACAACTATTTTTTTATTTTTAGCAAGTTTTGCTAAAAAGATAAAGCGATAAGGTTTTAAAAAAGGTTATGCATTTAAAATATCTCAGTTTATGTTTATTCAGTTTGGGTTTGACCGCATGTGCGCAGCATAGCCTACGTCCATCAGTGGCATCTGCTCATTTAGATCAAAAAGTCATTCAGGGTATGAATGCAATGTATGAATACCCAAGCTATGACTACCGCGGGCATTTTAAAGTTAATGTTGATTCAAATCAGCCCAACAAAATAAGCACTGTAGAGAAGAGTGCTCAACTTGATGCTGAAGTGCAAAAAAAAGTAGATCAATATTTACGTGAACAAAAAATTAATTTGAATAAAAAACAGAAGCAGGCGCTTTATGCTGCAATTGCAAATGAGCAATCTGTTTCGGGTGTATCTGGCGAATCACGTTCAGAAAAAGTAAATGCCGTTTTAATCAATTTATTAAATGATCTCCAATTTAGTTACGATGGTTCAGTTCATTATCGTCAAAAAATGGGGTCTTTCAACCTCATTGCAAGATATGAAAAACCGACTTTGCTCGTGCAGGCAAAATTGCCAATGGTGCTTGATCTAAAGGATTATAAGTTTTACGTTAATTATTTCGGATTAATGCCTTATCTGGTTAATAAAGATAATCAAAACAACTTAGCCTATGTCGATTTTTCGAAATATAAAGATCTGTTTACGAACGTCGATATGAAGAAATTCGTTGAATATGCGAAGGCTTCTGGCGCCGTGTCTTATCGTTTGGCTGATCCGCAAAATTTACAACGTTTACCAATTACAGAGGCTGACCGTAAGGCAGGAATTGTAGAAAAAATTCGTTTAAAAGATACGGTTGAAGAGTTGCTGCTGCAAGTCGATCTATATGGTCAAGTCAATGAAAAATACCTGCAAAAAAGTGTTTTAGGATTTGATGATCAAAAGATTGCTGAATCTATAGCAACTGAACTTGCTGCTTCTGAAGCTAAGAAAAAGTCGGGTGGTGCTGAGGGACAGAAAGTTTCTTCTGAAGATGCAGCAGCAGTCAGCCAACAACTTTACTCACTCATTAACGCTCATTTTGGCGGTACATTGGCTTCTGAGGAAGGTGATGAAGAACAATCAAGTGCAGCTCAAGATGCAGCGGCAGCAGCAGAGGAAGCTTCTGCTTCAGGCCAAGATGAGGATGCTGCTGATGTTGCGGTAGCGGATGCCGAACAAACTACCCAAGATGAAGAAGGCCCAACCCTTACAGAAGAACAATGTGTTGAGTTACAGACCCTTAAAAAACAAGTAGTTCTAGGGGATATTAATTACTGTCAAATATATGGTGTTGATGTTCTTGATCAAAGCGTAGAGAGTACCCAAAAAACTCAGATCAAGTCTCGTCAAGCTGCTTTAAAACAAACTTTTGCCGCTTATGATCAGAACCAGTTTGTGAATGATGAAGCATTCAAAGCTTTATGGTTAAAGCATAAAGCAGAGATTGAACAAGCTTTACCAAAACAAAGAAATCCAATTACGATTGATGTTGGACTCGATGAAAAAGGCCGTGCAGTCAACGTAGATTACGATATTGCATATACACCAGCTGAATTTAACCATCGCTTTAATATTAAAGCAGACATGCAAATTCTAAATTATGGTAAAGCAACCTCAATTAATCAGCAGCAACTTAAACAAGCTAAATCAGTTGCAGAGGCAAGCAAAGGTTCTTTATTTGAAAACTTCGTAAAAGGTTTTAGTGAAAAACTTGGGCAGAGTGATGTTTCTGAACATCCAGTTGGCTCACATAGCGATGTACAAGATTTAGATTCGAATCTGGCGCTGTTGGCTAACCAAACTTATGATGCAACACGTGCCTATGACAAAACGTATAAGGCTGTATTTATTGCAAAATTGACTGCCGAAAAACCGTCATATATTAATTATTATTCAGTTCAACAGTTGCAAGAAATTGCCGAAGTTTATGCTTATTGGTTCTCTGAAGAAGAAACCTATAATCCTCAAGGTAAGGCTTTAGAGCGTATCGAGGCATTGCAGAAAAAGCATCATCTTGAACAAGAAGATCAGTTTGATAATGATTTAGGCCGTGCTGTAGACCATATTGTGACTACAACAATACAAGGTAAGTCGGGGCGTGAAGCATGGCAAAAATTACAGAAACAATATAAGCAGCCTGAGCAGCTTTTCTCGAAACAATATCAATTAGAATTTGAACAACAAAATGGTGCTTCTGCTGAAGAAAAACAATTGTTGTCACAAACAGCTGATATTTTAGGGAAGGTGTATGTTGCTGCACGTAAACAACAGCTTACGGAAAAAACAATTCAGAATTTAAAACCTGAACATAATGAATTTATTGATTATGAGATTTTCCGAGATGTTTATCAGCAAATGGTTACGACCAAAAAATAATAAATGAAGTAAAAAAAGAACCTACATCATGTAGGTTCTTTTTTTATATTTATAGAAAATCTTTTAATTCAGGTCTTACGCCATTCCAGATAGAAAAGGATTCAATAGCCTGACCGACTAACATCCCAAAACCTTCAGAAGAGGGCACATTACGTTGTTTAGCTTGTTCAAGGAAGCTAGATGGTTTGCCATATGCCATTTCATAGGCATGTTCGAATTGTAAATTTTCAGGAAGCTGTAGAGCATCGCCTGAAAGGCTTGCAGAAGTCGCATTAATTACAATATCAAACTTCCCTTCTAGCTCATTTAGAGAAATTGCTTGTAATTGAGCTTGCGGGACTGCTACTTTTAGGTCATCTACAAGTTGTTCGGCACGAGCTAGAGTACGGTTTGCAATCACAATCTTTTTTGCGCCAGCCTGTACCAGTGGGTAAATAACACCACGAGTTGCACCGCCAGCTCCTAAAATTAAAATAGTCGTATTTTCTAGGTTCCAGTCTAAAGCTTGAATCGCGGCAACCAAGCCTTGGCCATCAGTATTATCGCCGTGCAATTTGCCATTTTCCATCCATAACGTATTAACTGCTTTTGCAATCTGAGCACGCTCGGTTAGCACATCGCACAAAGCGAAAGCCTGTTCTTTAAACGGCACAGTAACGTTCATGCCACTTCCGCCATTTGCAAAGAAGCTACGCATACTCGGCTCAAAACCATCAAGAGGGGCAAGACGTTTTTGATAGTCGAGGTCAACACCTGTTTTTTGAGCGAAAGCATGATGCAATTCAGGAGAGCGTGATTGTTCGATTGGGTTGCCAATTACTGCAAACTGTTTGGTCATTCTTATATCCAAAATTTTAAGATGGCATGAAGCAGTTAAAATCTATACTGAATATTCAGCAGGCCTCACTATAAGCCAAATTGGAATAAGAAAAAATATTTGAATAGAAACAAAGAAATTGAAAATAAAAAAGGAGATTCTTTAGGGTGGAAGCTAAAGAATCTCCAAAAAGCAAAAAATTAAGCGACTTTTTCTTTTAGATTTAACCAGTCACGTGGTTTTAGGTAATAGTCAGTTAAACGTTTCTCTTGAGAGTCTTCATCCCATTCTGGACGATACGACCAACCTGCAAGGTTAGGGAGGCTGACTAAAATAGATTCGATACGTCCGCCTGTTTGTAAACCAAACAATGTCCCGCGGTCATAGACTAAGTTGTATTCGACATATCTGCCGCGACGGTAAAGCTGAAACTCTCGTTGTGCTTCGGTATAAGGTTGTTCACGGTGTTTTTCAAAAATTGGCAGAATGGCATTTAAATAGCCATTACCTACTGCTTGAATATATTTAAAGCAAGTTTCGAAATCCCAGCCATTTAGATCATCAAAAAATAAGCCACCGACACCACGTTGCTCATCGCGATGTTTTAAATAGAAGTAATCGTCACACCATTTTTTATGTTCAGCATAGACATGGTCACCAAAAGGCTGACACAGGTCGTAAGCGGCTTGATGCCAATCGATAACATCTTGTTCATCTGGATAGAACGGTGTTAAGTCAAAACCACCGCCAAACCACCAAATTGGATCTTGTCCTTCAGGCTCTGCAACGAATAAACGTACATTGGCATGAGAAGTTGGAATATTGGGGTTTTTAGGATGAATCACTAATGACACACCGAGTGCCTGCGCTTTAGCACCAGCAATTTGAGGGTGTCTTTCTGTAGCAGAAGCGGGGAGTTTACTAATGTTGATGTGAGAAAACATCACACCACCTTTTTCAATCACTGTACCATTTTGCAAAACTCGCGAACGGCCACCACCACCTTCAGGACGTTCCCAATCATCAATAATAAATTCACTCGTACCGCCGCCAGCTTTTTCTTGTTGTTCTAAACCAGCACATATACGAGCTTGTAAATCGAGGAGAAATTCGCGGACACGTTGAATATCTGTTGAAGTCGGATGTTGCATAGTGACCCTCAAAGATGATTGAGATAGGAGATAGATACATCAAAGCACAAAACCATAAAAAAAGTAAGGGATTTTTGAGGAATGTCTCGAAAATCCCTTCCAATTATTTTTAAATTTATAATTTTGGTTTAAAAATCATCTTTTTGATAAAGGTGATCCATACGTTCACGTTTGGTTTTTAAATATTGTTCATTAAAAGGGTTGCGTCCAACCGTTAATGGAACACGGCCAACGATATTAATTCCTTGATCTTTGAGTGCCTGAATTTTCAAAGGATTATTGGTAATTAATTTTACTTCTTTCACTGCTAAGTGATCTAGCATGATGCTACACATGTCATAACGACGTGCATCGGCAGGTAAATTTAAAAGTAAATTAGCATCTACTGTGTCATGCCCCTGATCTTGTAAAGCATAGGCGCGAATTTTATTAGTTAGTCCAATGCCACGGCCTTCTTGACGTAAATATAAAATAACGCCTTGGCCTGCCTCGTTGATGAGCTTTTGAGTTGCCTGCAATTGAGGGCCACAGTCGCATTTTAATGACGCAAATGCATCACCTGTTAAGCATTCTGAATGCACACGAACCAAAACAGGACCTGTGGGTGGATTTTCTAACCCTTTAGAAAGTGCCACATGTTCTTCACCTGATACTGGATCTTGAAAAACAGAAATATTGAATTCACCAAAAGCGGTCGGAAGTTTTGATGTTGCAATGAACTCTATAGGCACAGATTAACTCATCTTTTAACCGAAAACGGTTTAAAGTATAGCGTAATGCTGGGAGATTGGTCGAATTGTCATAATCATTTTGCGTATGAAGGTTTTCTTTTTTGTATAAAGAAGACGATAATAGTTGATAAATAGTCAGATTATTCAGGATAATCTGCCAACCATACCCATGATGTATGAGAGACTGCTTTGCATGACCTCGTTCGCAAATGTGGCTGATTGAAGGTGACTTCATTCGATTGTATGATCGACCCATTTTGACCCAGCTTAGGATTTGCCAGGCTTATAAAGGCTTTGCCACATATGTTGTATACCGAAATTCCAACTCAACGCCCTGTTACGCCATTGTTAGATGCAATTGATCATCCTCAACAATTACGTCAGCTCGAGCATAGCCAATTGGTTCAAGTGGCTGATGAGTTGCGTCAATATATTTTATATGCAGCAGGCCAGAGTGGTGGCCATTTCGGTGCTAATCTCGGCGTGGTTGAGCTGACGGTTGCGCTGCATTATTGCTTTAATACACCAAATGACCGATTAGTTTGGGATGTAGGACATCAGGCCTATCCGCACAAAGTCCTGACAGGTCGTCGTGAACAAATGACGACGATTCGTTCTAAAAATGGTTTAGCGGCATTTCCAGCTAGAGAAGAATCTGTTTTCGATACATTCGGCGTAGGGCATTCATCAACAGCAATTTCAGCTGGTTTAGGAATGTCGTTAGCACGTCGTTATCAAAACGACCCATGTGAAGTGGTTTGTATTGTAGGTGATGGTGCAATGACAGCGGGTATGGCATTTGAAGCCATGAACGATGCTGTTGCACATAATGCCGATTTAATTGTTGTGCTCAATGACAATGACATGTCAATTTCTTGTAGTACAGGTGGCTTTGCTAAACATTTGGCTGCAATTTGGGAAAAAGGCCATTTAGTTAACGTTAATGAAGATGGCGAAGCGTATATACAGCCACATCCAAAATGGACTTATAACTCTCGTTTGCATCAATCAGCAACAGATGCGGCCGATAATTTATTTAAAGCAATTGGTTTTGATTACTTTGGTCCATTTGATGGCCATGACGTAAATCAACTGGCCCAAGTATTTAATGCTCTAAAGAAGCGTAAAGGTCCACGTTTAGTACACGTCTATACTAAAAAAGGTAAAGGTTTTACTCCCGCAGAAGCGGATCCGATTACTTATCATGCAATTAGCAAAATTAATGCAACCTCAGCAGGTAAAACACCACCTAAATATTCTGATGTATTTGGTCAGTGGTTATGTGATGAAGCAGCACAAGATGAGCGTCTACTCGCGATTACACCTGCGATGTGTGAAGGTTCAGGCATGGTTCAGTTTGCTAAAGAATTTCCACAGAGATTCTTTGATGTTGCGATTGCTGAACAGCATGCTGTAACACTTGCAGCAGGAATGGCTTGTGAAGGCTTAAAACCTGTTGTTGCAATCTATTCAACGTTTTTGCAGCGTGGTTACGATCAGTTTATTCATGATGTTGCATTACAAAACCTTGATGTGACTTTCGGGATTGACCGTGCTGGTTTGGTTGGTGAAGATGGTCCAACTCATGCAGGTGCATATGATTATGCATACATGCGTACAGTTCCAAACATAGTCATCATGGCGCCAAAAGATGAAAATGAATGTCGTCAGATGCTTCATACAGCCTATGTCTATAATGGACCAGCTGCGGTACGTTACCCACGTGGTGCTGGTGTAGGTGTTGAAATTCAGCAAGAGTTGACCACTATTGAATTAGGGAAAGCTGAAATCGTTGCTGAAATAAAGACTAGCTGTGAAGAGCAGATTACAATTTTGGCATTCGGTAGCAGAGTGATGGTTGCTATAGAGGCTGCTGAACAATTTGCACAAAAACATGATGTGGGCGTGCGTGTTGTAAATATGAGGTTTGTGAAACCACTTGATGAAAAAATGATTCGTGATTTAGCTGAAAATACTCATTTATTTGTCACAGTTGAAGAGCATGCCGTTATGGGGGGTGCAGGTAGCGCTGTCAATGAGTTTATGGCGCAAGAACAAATTGTGAAACCCATTATTAATTTAGGCTTGCCCGATTTGTTCTTACAGCAGGCCTCACACGGACAAATGCTACAAGACTGCGGGTTGGATGCTAAAGGTATTTTGAGCTCAATTGAGAGAGTTTGGCTTAAGCTCAATCAGGTGGTTTAAGCCTCTAATAAAATTTTTGAAACATTTTCCCCCTAAAAGCGCATATATTTGCTAAAATATCTGCGCTTTTATGCATTATTCTTTGTCAAAATCTTCAAATTTGTCTAGTGGGTGTTCAATGGAACCTATGGTGGTTATGGCTGCGCGTGCGGCTCAAACAGTTGGTCAAGAGCTTTTAAAAGCGCATCAAAATCGTCATAAACTCGATTTACAAGTTGAAGAGAAAGGCATTGATGGCCCGGTAACACGTGTAGATCGTTATTTAGAACAATTAGCGATTGATACGTTACGTAAAAGTTATAAGAACCATAGCTTCTTAGGTGAAGAGTTTGGTTTGCAAGAAGGCAAAGGCCATGATGCAGAGTGGTGCTGGGTAATTGACCCGCTTGATGGCACACAAAACTTTATTAATGGTTTCCCTCATTTCTGTATTTCTATTGCAGTTCAACATAAAGGTGTTACTCAACACGGCGTAATCTACGATCCAGTACGTGATGAGTTGTTCTCTGCTAGCCGTGGTCGCGGTGCAGTTATGAATCAACGCCGTATTCGTGTAAATGTAAAAGATAGTTTAGAAAATACATTCTTGGCAGTAGGCCATCCTTACCGTGCTAAACGTGCTGGTGAAATCGTATCTTATGCAGAGCAGCACTTCGCATCGTTATTAGCGGTTACTCAAGCAGGTGCACAAATCCGTCGTGGCGGTTCAGCTGCTCTAGATTTAGCATATGTAGCTGCTGGTCGTTTTGATGGTTTCTTTGAGCTTGGTTTAAAGCCATGGGATATTGCTGCTGGTGAACTTATTCTTAAAGAAGCGGGCGGTGTAGTTGTTGATGCACGTGGTGGTAATAACTCATTTGAAAATGGTCAAGTACTCGCATGTTCGCTTAAGTTATTAAAACCTTTAATGCAAACAGTTGTTCCAGCTTGGGATAAAGCTGCAAAATAATTTAGCGTATTATAAATAAAACCCTCTTTAATCAGAGGGTTTTGTGTTTTAAGTAAAGAGTAAATTAAATTAATTCAAGAAATATAGATAAAGTTGATTAAAACAGGTGACTTTTAATTTATTTCTGCTATAATCCGCCAACGCACTTAAATTTCCGTTCATTACCTGAACATTCTGTTCTATTCATTGTAAGCGCACGCCGTCCATAGAGAGGACCATTTCTTGCGCCCCGATCGCTCAGCGATTCTTCAGGTTCGGCCGTAATCAAGCATGCGTTTAGTCCACATCGTCGTTACTCGGATTGCTGCTGAATAAAAGCTTTCAGCTAATTTTGCTTTGCCGCTTTTTGCCGATGTCTATTTTGTATTTATTAAAAATGGAGCACCCACAAGGGTGAAACTCTCTATGAGCAAATCTTTTGCCGAATTTTCTTTGCATGAAACCTTACAACAAGCGCTTGAAGGTTTAGGTTTTACTACCCCGACTACTGTACAAGAACAAGCAATTCCTGCTGCTTTAGAAGGTAAAGACCTTCTCGTATCAAGCCAAACTGGTTCTGGTAAAACTGCAGCATTCTTACTCCCAACATTAAATGCTTTAGCTGGTCAAGAGTCTGCTGTACCGTTCAAAGACCGTATGAAAGCAGTGACTCAACCGAATATCTTGGTAATTTCACCAACTCGTGAATTGGCACAGCAAGTAAGTCAAGATGCAATTGCACTTGTACGTCACATGAAAGGTGTTCGTATTGCTGCCATTATGGGTGGTATGCCATTTGCAAAACAAATTCAACAATTAAAAGGCGCGCAAGTTGTTGTTGCAACACCTGGTCGTTTACTTGACTTGGTGAATCGTCGTCAAATTAAATTAGATCAAGTAGATGCTTTAATCGTTGATGAAGCGGACCGTATGCTTGACCTAGGTTTCTCTGAAGACTTAGAAGCAATTAGCGAATTAGCAGCTAACCGTAAACAAACATTAATGTTCTCTGCAACATTTGCTGATCGTATCATTCGTCTTGCATCATGCATGATGAAAGATCCTATGCGTATCGCAATTGAAACAGGTCATTCAACCAATACAGATATTACGCAAACATTGCATTGGACTGATGGCTTCGAACATAAGAAAAAATTACTTACACATTGGTTAAGTGATGAAAACTTAGATCAAGCTGTTGTTTTTGCTAGCACGCAAGAAGATACAGATATGTTGGCAGAAGAACTTGCTGAAGCGGGTCATTCTGTTGTTGCACTTCATGGTGCAATGCCACAAACAGTTCGTAACCGTCGTTTACGTAGTATTCGTGAAGGTCGTGCAAAAATCCTAGTTGCAACTGACGTTGCTGCTCGTGGTCTTGACGTTCCGACTATTTCTCACGTAATTAACTTCGGTCTTCCGATGAAGCATGAAGATTATGTACACCGTATTGGTCGTACTGGTCGTGCTGGTCGTACTGGTCAAGCAATTACTTTAGCGACTTATCGTGAACGCGGTAAGATTCGTGCACTTGAAGAATATTTAGAAGCACGTTTGAGTGTTTCTGAAATTGAAGGCTTAGAGCCATCTCCACCTCCTGCTCGTTCAGGTCGTGATGGTGGTGGTCGTGGCCGTAGTGGTAATGGCGGCGGTGGTCGTGATGGTCGTCGTAGTGGCGGCGGTGGTGGTTTTGGTGGCGGTCGTCGTTTTGAAGGCGAAAGCAACTTTAAACGCCGTGAAGGTGGTGGTCGTGATGACCGTCCACGTCGTAGCTTCGATGATAAACCACGTGGTGAGCGTCCAGCGTTCGGCGGTGAAGATCGTCCGCGTCGCGAGTTCAATTCAGACCGTCCACGTCGTGAAGGTGGTTTTGAAGATCGTCCACGTCGTGAGTTCACTTCAGATCGTCCACGTCGCGAAGGTGGTTTCAATGATAAACCGCGTTTTGAATCGAATGATGACAACCGTGGTAATCGCGTAGATTATAAACCACGTCGCGAAGCTGGTTTTGGTGACCGTCCAAAACGTAGCTTTGGTGGTGAAGATCGTCCACGTCGTAGCTTCGATGATAAACCACGCGGTGAGCGTCCAGCGTTCGGCGGTGAAGATCGTCCGCGTCGTAGTTTTGATGACAAACCACGTGGTGAGCGTCCAGCGTTCGGCGGTGGTGATGATCGTCCAAAACGTAGCTTTGGTGGTGAAGATCGTCCGCGTCGTAGCTTCGATGATAAACCACGCGGTGAGCGTCCAGCGTTTGGTGGTGAAGATCGTCCGCGTCGTAGTTTTGATGACAAACCACGTGGTGAACGTCCAGCGTTCGGCGGCGGTGATGATCGTCCAAAACGTAGCTTTGGTGGTGAAGATCGTCCGCGTCGTAGTTTTGATGATAAACCACCGCGTCGTAAATTCGACCGCTAATCAATATTTAGTTTGAAAAAAAAGGCCAGTAAAAATACTGGCCTTTTTTATTTTTCAGTTTTGTTATAAACTAACAAAATGTGAATTGGTTCAATTTTTTATTAAATAATGCGTAAAAGTAAGCGAAAAGAAACAATAATGGCACAATTGAAGAACCTTTTGGTTCAGCATGGTTTGCCTTATCTCTTTATTGCACTCGTTTTGTGTAATGGTGTTTACTTCGCCTACGCTTTTATAAATGGAAGTTCTGTTGAGCAATTCCAAGCTTCTGAATTGACCTCTTTTTACGAACATACCTCTTCTATTTCTATAAAATAAGCTAGATTTGCTTTTGTCAAAATTACAACAAGTTTGCTAATTTTCAGTGTTATAGTATGCGTGCATAAAAGTGCAGGAACGATTGCCATTATGAATAATAAAACTCCTCTCTCGACTCAACCACTTATTGAAGTGAAAAACTTGAGTTTTAATCGAGGGGAACGCGTCATTTATGACAATATTAGTTTAAATATACGTCGAGGCCAGATTACGGCCATAATGGGACCTTCTGGTACAGGTAAAACAACTTTATTACGTCTGATTGGTGGACAACTCGTTCCAGATCAGGGGGAAGTTTTACTCGACACAAAAGATATTGCCAAAATGTCTCGTCAGGAACTTTTTTCCGCCCGCGCACGTATGGGAATGTTATTTCAGAGTGGAGCTTTATTTACGGATATGTCCGTTTATGAAAATGTGGCGTTTCCAATTCGAGCACATACTAAGCTTCCTGAAAATCTCATTGCTGAGCTGGTTGCGTTAAAACTTGAATCAGTGGGTCTACGTGGTTCTGAACAATTAATGCCGACAGAACTTTCAGGTGGTATGAATCGTCGTGTAGCCTTGGCTCGCGCGATTGCACTTGATCCAGATTTAATCATGTACGATGAACCTTTTGCTGGTCAAGATCCGATTGTAAAAGGTGTTTTAACACGTTTAATCCGTTCGTTAAGAGAAGCTTTGGATTTAACAACAATTATTGTTTCGCATGATGTCGCAGAAACATTATCGATTGCTGACTACATTTATGTGGTAGCAGAAGGAAAAATTCAGGGTGAGGGTACACCTGAAGATTTGCAAAAATATGCTTCTCCATTTGTACACCAATTCTTAACAGGTTCGGCAGAAGGACCGGTTGAATATCAATTTAGTCCTCAAGCCTATTTAAATAACGAGGTTCGTCCATGAATGCGATTGCCTGGTTAGGTAGACTCGTTATTGAGCGGATTCGAGGGATTGGTGTTGCGGCACTAATGCTCGTACAGATTGTTTTTTCTTTTCCTACAACGGGTGGTTTTGGACGATTTATTTACCAAATGCATCGTGTAGGGGTAATGTCTTTGTTGATTATTACTGTGTCAGGCCTATTTATTGGTTTGGTACTGGGTTTGCAAGGATATTCAATCTTAGTAAATATTGGCAGTGAATCAATGCTCGGCACAATGGTGTCGTTAACATTATTACGCGAGTTGGCTCCTGTGGTTGCAGCTTTATTATTTGCTGGTCGAGCAGGTTCAGCATTAACCGCAGAAATTGGTTCAATGAAGCAAAGTGAACAACTTGCCAGTATGGAAATGATTGGGGTTGACCCATTAAAACAAATCGTATCACCACGCCTTTGGGCGGGAGTGGTCAGTTTACCGATGCTAACTGTCATTTTTGCTGCGATTGGTATTGTGGGCGGTAAAATGGTCGGTGTCGATTTTCTTGGCGTCGATGAAGGCTCATTCTGGAGTGGAATGCAAAACAACGTGCAATTTGGACATGATGTCGTAAATGGCATTATCAAAAGTATTGTGTTTGCTTTGCTATGTACATGGATTGCGGTATATCAAGGATATGCGTGTGATCCAACTCCAGAAGGAATCGCAACTGCAATGACGAGAACAGTTGTATATTCTTCATTATGTGTTTTAGGTTTTGATTTCGTGTTGACTGCGGTCATGTTCGGAGGGATTTAATGAAATCACGTAGTAGTGAACTGGCCGTTGGTATATTTGTTATCATCTTCGGTATTGCGTTGTTTTTTTTAGCGATGAAAGTCAGTGGTCTTGTCGGTACGAACTTAAGTGATAGTTATACCATGAAGGCTCAGTTTGATAACGTCAATGGTCTAAAGCCTCGTGCTAAAGTGACAATGAGTGGTGTTACAATTGGTCGTGTTGATTCAATTACACTTGATCCGGTTACGCGTTTGGCTACCGTAACATTTGGTTTAGATGGAAAGTTGACAAGTTTCAATTCTGAACAATTAAAAGAAGTTCAGAAAAATGCACTGGAAGAGTTGCGTTATAGCTCAGATTATACTCAGGCTTCTCCAGAGCAACAAAAAGCAATGGAACAGCAACTGACCAGTAACATGACCTCCATCACAAGTATTGATGAAGATGCTTATATAATGGTAGCAACGAATGGTTTGTTGGGTGAGAAATATTTGAAAGTTGTACCTGGTGGTGGTGTTAACTACCTGAAACGAGGTGACACGATTTCAAACACTCAAGGAACTATGGATTTAGAAGATTTAATTAGTAAATTTATTACTGGTGGCGGGGCTGGTAAAGTTGCTGCCGGTTCAGGCTCAACAGAAGCAGATGCCCCTGCAAGCACTGATAAAGATAGTGCACAAGCATCATTTGTTGAGTAAAAGATTATTTGAAGGAGTGGTTCCTGGTGAATACGTTGTTTAAACAAACCCTGACAGCAAGTCTTTTGTCTACCTTGATTGCAGGTACAGCTTTTGCTGCACCTTCAGAAGCAGCACCTGATTTTATCAAGCGTGTTGCTGATGGTTTGATTGCTCGTTTAAAAGCTGATCATGCTAAATTGCAAGCAAACCCTGCTTTAGTGAAGGCTATCGTACGTCAGAATTTAGACCCGTATGTTGATTCACAAGCATTTACACGTATTGTAATGGGTACTTATGCGACCAATCAGTATAGTACAGCTGCACAACGTGCTCAGTTTGAAACAAACTTCCGTAATACGTTAATTGAAAATTACGGTAGTGCATTTGCTAAGTATACGAACCAAAGCTATACAATGCGTCCTTATAAAGCAACTGCGGGTAAAAATCCTGTAGTGACATTGGACTTTAATCACAATGGTGAAAAAATTCCTGTGTCTTTCCAGTTAGCTGATAAAGGTACTCAGTGGAAAATCCGTAATATCAATGTTTCTGGTATTGATTTAGGATTGCAGTTCCGTAATCAGTTTGCTGCAACAGTGAAGCGTAATGGTGGCGATTTAAATAAAGCAATTGCAACCTTCCAACCTGATGCAGACGCTGCTGTTAATCAGAACAAACAGAAATAAGTAGGTGAATAGTGGTTCAGTATCTCAACCAACAATTGGTTGTTTCGGGAAAAATTGATTTTGAAAATGCCGAACAACAGTATAAAGCTGGGTTAGATATCATTAAGAAGCAACAAAGCTTTCCTTTAGTGGTAGATTTAACACAGCTTGAGCATGGTAGTACCTTGGCATTGGCTGTTTTAGTTCAATGGCTACGTGTTACTCCGCAGAATACTGGTTTACATTTTAAAAATGTACCCGAAAAAATGCTGAAGATTATTCAAGCCTGCCATTTGCAGGAAGATCTACATCTGATTTGATCTGTAAAATATAAAAAAGCACCTAAATATAGGTGCTTTTTTATGCTTGGAATTAGCATTTTATTACAAAGCTTAGATCCATTTCTTCCAGCGGAAGTAAATAATAGGACCAATAAAGAAGCCCATAATAATGAGTAAAACAATAAAGAAACTAGTCGTACCATGTGCGAAAGGTAATACATCTGTGTTCATACCATAGATACTGGCAATGAGCATAGGTGGAGCTAACATACTTGGCAAAATCGAGAATCGACGGATCGTGTCATTCTGCTCGGTATTAATGAATCCAGACGTTGTATCAAGCAAGAATCGTACTTTTTGGAATAAGAAAGCATCATGTTCTACGAGTGAGCGAACATCTTCACTGAGTTCTCGAATATCTGCATCGTAAATATGACTGCCTAATGCGCGTGGACGTGATAAAAAAGTAAGTACACGTCGCAAATCAATTAAACAGAGCTGCGCTTTTCCTAGCATATCTTCTTGTTGAGCTAGTCGCGTAATCATGTCGTCAAGATCTAGAATTTGTTCACGCTGGTGATTATTTAGAACTTCGGTAGAGTATTTTTCTAAATCTTTGTGGATATCTTCTAAGATATCCGCTAGCTCATCGAGTTTTGCCTCAAGAAGGCCTAATAAAATCCATGTGGGATCTTTATAGTCCATGTCATAGTCATTTCGACGAGCGCGTGCCCGGAAGGCACGAAAGGCAACTAATTTTTCTCCCCGCATCGTAAAGAGACGGTCTTTATGTAAGATAAATGCGACCGTTTGCACCATCGCTAAAATGTGTGAAGAGTCTTCTGCATCACCATCAACTTGATAATTTTTATTTTTCGTTAAAAAATAGGTGCTGATATGCAAAATACCGTCATCATCACGGTAAAATCGTGCTGATGATGAAATATCTTCAAGCGACTTTAGTGTAGGTAAGTTTTGATCATAGGCATCTAAGACCCATTGTTGCTCTTCTTGCGAGGGGGCAATAAGATCAAGCCAGACTAATTCGGGATGTAGATCAAATCCACCATTGATGGTGGCATCTTCCAGACTTCCGCGTTCTGTGGCATAAAAGGCTTCAAGCATGTGTCTTTTTTCCTCACGCAGTCTGATGGAAATGGATGGGTGTATTTTAGACAAGGATTTGCCGAAAAACACTTGCTAATACGCTATTTTGCAAAAAAAAACTTTATCGATAGTTTAGTTTGTCAGCATGACAGTTCAATAAAACGGTTTTTTACACTATGAATTCAATTTGTATTTTCTGTGGTTCATCTCTTGGTTCAAACCCAATTTTCCAACAAGTTGCCCAAACTACAGGTGAGGCTATTGCAAAACAAGGTAAGACCTTGGTTTATGGTGGTGGTCGCTCAGGTTTGATGGGCGTTGTTGCTGATAGTGCCTTACGGGCAGGTGGACAAGTCATTGGAGTAATACCTCGTGCTTTGGTCGATCGTGAGTTAGCTCATCCGGGCTTAACCAAATTATATGTTGTCGAAAATATGCATGAGCGTAAGACCAAAATGGCAGATCTTTCCGATGGTTTCATTGCTTTACCTGGCGGTGCGGGTACATTGGAAGAAATCTTTGAACAATGGACGTGGGCGCAATTAGGTATTCATCAAAAGCCATGTGCCTTCTTAAATGTAGCTGGCTTTTATGAAGATTTACTTAAAATGATTCAAGGAACGGTAGATAATGGATTTAGCCAAGCACGGTTCGTTGATAAATTGATCGCATCAGACAAAATCGAAGAGATTTTTCAACAATTTGAGCAATATCAGGCTCCTGCTCCAAAATGGGCAAATGCAGATGTTCAACCATAAAGAGGTTAAATAGGTGAAAACAATTACGGTCGCTGCTGCAGTGATCTTGAACAAACAAAATCAGTTATTGCTCGTAAGAAAGCGTAATACCCATGCTTTTATGCAAGTGGGTGGTAAGCTGGAACCTAATGAGGCGCCAGAGATCACAATGCAGCGAGAAATTTTAGAAGAAGTTGGAAGTTCTTCTGTAATTGAGCAATTTCTTGGCCGTTTTGAAACAGCAGCGGCGAATGAGCCAGATCATATTCTGGTCAGTCATTTATATCTGGTTCAACTCGATCAGGCTCCTAAAATTGCTGCTGAAATTGCAGAAATGAAATGGGTTGATTTGAATGATTCAGAAACTCACCTCGCACCATTAACCCGTGAAATTGTTATTCCTTGGTGTGAGCAGCATTTATCTACGGTTTAATCATCTTAGCTCGTTAAAGTTGCCGCTAAACAGGCGGCATGAATGGTTGTACATCCTAATTGCTTTAATACCTGACTAAGGGCATAAATTGAACTTCCGGTGGTAACGACATCATCAATAATCAGAATACGGCGATAACGCCGTTTTTCTTCAGTAAGCGTAATGAATTGTTGTTCGATGTTCTCAAAGCGTTCCAGTCGAGAAAGCCCTTTTTGTGAATGCTCAGCAAGGCGTTGCACTGGCTGCCAAACAGGTATTTTTAATTGCTTGCTTAAGATATTTGCGAGTAATAGTGACTGATTAAAACCACGTTCAATTAAGCGTTGATTCGAAATCGGCATAGGTACAATAGCTTGTACCTTAGGAAATTTGAGTTGTTGTAAAATTTCACCTAATAAGATTTGATAATGTAATTTTTGTTCATATTTAAACTGCTGAATGATTCGGTTAACTGGATATGCATAATCACAGGCCACAAGAACTGATTGATCATTACGTTGAATTATTTGTTTAAGCCATGGTAACTGTTCCCAACAGTCCTTACAGAGCGAATGTTTTTCTCGCACACCTGACTCACACAACAAGCAAGGTGAGAGTGAGTGGATAAGATGCTGCGGATTTAAGAAACTAAACATATGCATAACGAGGCGCTTCTGGAAGCCAACGTTTTAATAGCGCATCTGCTTGTTCTGGATAGTCTTTTAACACTTGCTGAGCTACATAATGAGCTTGACTGAGTAAGTGGTCATCTCGCTCTAGACGAGCAACTCTAAAACCCATATCTCCAGTTTGTTTAGTACCTAGTAATTCACCCGGCCCGCGTAACTCAAGATCTTTTTCTGCAATCACAAAGCCATCATTACTTTCTCTTAAAATAGAAAGTCTCTCTTGGCCATTTTGTGAAAGAGGTATTTTATATAAAAGTACGCAAAAGCTGGCTTGAGCTCCTCGACCTACACGACCACGTAATTGGTGTAACTGAGAAAGTCCTAAACGCTCGGCATTTTCAATCACCATAATGGAGGAGTTGGGAACATCTACTCCAACTTCAATGACTGTCGTTGCAATAAGAAGCTGTAATTCATTATTCTTAAACGCTTGCATGACCGCTTGCTTTTCATCGGCTTTCATTTTGCCATGCACTAAGCCAATATTGAGCTCAGGAAAGCGCTCTTTCATTTCTTGATAAGTTGCTTCTGCTGCTTGAGCATCTAAAGTTTCAGACTGTTCAACCAGTGTACAAACCCAATATGCTTGTTTCCCATCTCTGCAATTTGAAGCAATTCGTTGAAGAACTTCCTCACGACGATCAAGTGGGATCGTAACCGTTTGAATTGGGGTACGACCCGGTGGTAACTCATCAATAATCGATGTGTCTAAATCACCATAGGCACTCATTGCCAGTGTTCGTGGAATAGGGGTGGCTGTCATGACGAGTTGGTGTGGGGTGAACTGCTCAGCACCTTTATTACGCAGAGCTAGACGCTGATCTACGCCAAAACGATGTTGTTCATCAATAATCACTAGACCTAATTTGGCGAAGCCTACATTGTCTTGAAATAACGCATGTGTACCAATAATAAGTTCAGCATGACCTTCTTTAATTTGTTGCTCTGCTTGTGCGCGAGCTTTACCTTTTTGTTTTCCAGACAACCATGCGACAGTAATGCCTAAGGGTTCAAACCAACGCTTAAAATTTAAATAGTGCTGTTCTGCAAGAATTTCAGTAGGAGCCATTAATGCAACTTGCCAATCAGCTTCTAAAGCATGGCAAGCAGCTACAGCTGCAACCAAGGTCTTTCCAGCGCCTACATCACCTTGCACTAATCGAAGCATTGGTTGGTTCTGCTTCAAATCATTCAAAATTTCTTTAGATACACGTTTTTGTGCATTGGTCATTTGAAAAGGTAAAGCTTCTAATAGTTTTTTGGCTAATATTTTGCTGCTTGAAAAAGCTGGAGAAGCAATTTGGCGAATATAAGCACGTCGATTAAGTAAACTAATTTGGTGTGCAACCAACTCTTCAAAAATAAGCCGTTGCTGTGCGGGGTGTGAACCTTGAGCCAATTGGACCATATTGGCATCAACTGGAGGCTCATGAATGTAATACAAAGCCTCTTTAAGCGCATAGCCATTGGTATATTGTTTTGGGAGTAGCTCTGGTAAGGCATCACTATGATGCTTTAAAGCTTGTTTTACATATTCGCGCAGTTTGGGTTGGGTTAGTCCATCTGTACTGGGATAAATTGCTGTAAGCTGGGTCTTGGGTAGGGGAGTATGGTCATTAATGAGTTGAATTTCAGGATGATACATCTCAAGGCCGCGAGCACCTACGCGAACTTCACCAAAAATACGTAAGCGATGACCTGGTTTTATTTTGTCAGTCAGGTTTTTATAAATATGATAAAAGCGTAAGGTGACTTTACCGAATTCATCTTGAACCAAGGCTGCCATAGATTTTCGTTTTCCCGGAGGGAAATCAATTGATCTGACCTCGCCTTCGAGTAAATAGCTACGCCCAACCACAAGTTGATTCATTGCAATAATCGTGCTGCGGTCTTCATAATCACGTGGCAGATGAAACAGTAAATCATCTGTGGTAAAAATATTTAGTTTTTCGAGCAGGGCTGCTGAAGCCGATCCAACGCCTTGTAACTGATGGACTGAAGTCATGTCCCCTCAACGAGTTTTCTATGCATATATTATTTATCGGTTATGGTAAAACATCTCAGCGTGTTGCTAAACAACTATTTGAGAAAGAACATCAAATTACCACAATCAGCCGTAGTGTAAAAACAGATAGTTACGCAACCCATCTTGTTCAAGATATCTTTAAACTCGATTTAAGTAAAATTGAACCTGTAGATGTTGTATATATTTTACTTTCCCCGACAGAAGGTACGGTTGAGGGTTATCAACATACTTATGTAGATAGTATTGAACCGATTCGAGAAGCATTAAAACTACATCCGGTCAAAAAAATAATCGTAGTCTCTTCTACGCGGGTATATGGTGAAAATGCAGGGGAGATCATTGATGATTGTAGTGAAATTCAGCCAAGCGATGCACAAGGCCATATCTTACGGAATATGGAGTTGCTTTGGCAGAAGCATTATCCAAACCAATGTGTAATTATTCGCCCAACTGGCATTTATGGAACCTCCGTTGCCCGTTTGAAGAAAATGGCTGAAAATAGTCAAAGCTATCCAAATATACATTACAGCAATCGAATACATATTGATGATTTAGCAAGATTTTTGGCTTTTATGGCTGATTATGAAAATCATCAAGCGAGCTATATTGTGACTAATAATCAACCATTGCCCTTGCATGAAATTATATTGTGGTTTCAAAAACAATTGGGATTACCAGAGTTAACTTTAGAATCAAACCAAATCTCAGGTAAAAGAATATATGCGAAACATTTGCTTCAAACAGATTTTCAATTAGAGCATCCAATTTGCTTTAATGACTATTTATTATGTTTAAATGTTCATAGTACTAAATAAAATTTTGATTAAACTTTAAATAAGAATAGAAATACCTGATGAGGCAGCCAAATTGCCGATAAAGATAAAAAGGTTGAAAGTGAAAAAAATTTGCTTAGCTCTTATTTTGAGCTTAACAGCCGTCACGAGTTGGGCAGAGGATCAGGTGTGGTGTGCATATGATCCGATTGGCTCCCAAGGGGATATCACACGTCGTTTAAATGACATTCGGTTATATGCCCAGCAATATCAAGTCAAATTTAAAGTGGTTACCTATCAAAAGGAACAACAGGCTATACAAGCATTTGACGAGGGTAAATGTTCAGGTTTGGCAGCATCTAATTTTAATACTTATCGTTATAACCAGTTTATGGGGAGCACCGCAGGTATCGGGCTTATTCCTAATAATCGTACTGCTAAAAGCTTATTACAGCTTTTGAATCATCCAACAGTCGAGAAAAGGTTAATTTCTAAGGACTATGAAGCGGTAGGGATGATTCCAATTGGCACTGCCTATATGGTCCTAAAAAATAAGAAAATCTCTAGAGTTGCTCAATTAAGAAATCAACGTATTGGCGTGTTACCCAACAACCCACCACAGCAAGCATTGGTACGAAGTGTGGGTGGTCAGCCAGTTTATGTTGATTTATCTAATGCGATTGTTCAGTTTAAACAAGACAAAATCGATATTGTTCCTGCCCCTATATATGGGTTATTACCATATAACTTACAAAAAGAATTTGGACCAGATGTCCAAGTCATTAACTTTCCTTTGGCATATTTCGGCGTCAATTTAATTATTAAACCACAAGCTTATCCTGCTAATTTTGGTCGAAAAATTCGAGGATGGTTTGTTCAAAACAGCCAATTACTGACTAACCGTGCGACCCAGTGGGAAAACCATTTACCTGCCTATTACTGGGTAGATGTCTCTTTTTATGAAAAGCAGAGCTATGATGTTATGGTTGCAAAAATACGTAATCAGTACGTTCTTTCAGGTTATTACGATGCTTATTTTGTTCAACTCATGAAGCGTCTGCGTTGCATGGATGATCCACGTTATTTTGAATGTCCAATTCGCCAATAAAATAAAAGGCAACTTTCGTTGCCTTTTATTTTGACTAAAAATTTTAAGATTTTTTACGTTTTAAACGTCGTTTTGCTTGTTGAGATGCCATAGCTTCAAGCGCATCTTTTAACTCTTCGTCGGTAAAGGTTGTGATGTGTTGCAACATTTGTAAGGTTACTTCATCAAGAACCAATTGTGCACCCGCAGCCATTTGACGGAAATTATCATCAAACTCGATTTGGCCTTGGTCATTGGTTCGAATGTAATTTTGCTGTGTAAGTACTTTTAAGAAGCTTTGAAATAAAGCTTTGTCGAAGAACTCTGGCGAATTAAATTCATATAGAACTGACAGGCGTTGTCCGAGTAAATGACTTAATTCTTCAACCTGTTTAGCAGAAATATTACCCGAACCACGTTGAGTAATTAGCGCAAGCGTCATGTAGTAACGCTCAAGGCTTTGCTTAACAGGAGTAGCTAAAACAACGAGTTGATTATGCTCTTCAGTATTTGGTGCAGAGCTAATCAAGTTACCTTCATCGTCTTGTTGAATAAGTTTCGATTGAACTAACGCATCTGCATATTGCTCAATTTGTTCTTTAAGCTCGCTACTCTTCCATTTAAGGAATAACTCTGCCTTCAAAAATGGATAAAGGGTATAGATGACATTGGTTAAATCTGAACGGCTGATTTTTCCATTGTGTTCAACAAGTGATGCAACCAATGACGGTAAAACAAAGGCGTGCAAAATGTTATTACGGAAATAGGTCAGAAGAACAGCTTGATTATCTTCAATCGCAATAATATCGCCGAGCGCATGTTGAACTCGTTTAATGAGTTTAAGCTTTAAACCATAAGCAATAATTTCTTTACCAGAAAGTGGCGTTACTTCCATACGTTGGTCATATGGGAAGTTTGATGCCAGATTGCGGTAAGCTTCAAGTTGCTTAATACAGATTTCTTCATCAAGCGTATGCTTTGGAGTTGCAAGCAAAATAATAGAAAGTAAAGAGACAGGGTTAATCACCACAGCTCGGTTAATATTTTCTAAAATTGCATGTGCAGAGCTATTTACTGCATCTGAAACTGCTTGAGGAATTGGATCGTCATTTTTCTCGATATAAACATTTTCTGCATTATGTTGCTTAAGCAGATCATCAAGGAAAACAGGCTCACCAAAGTTCACGTGGACTTTACCGAAAATACGTTCAATTTTTCGTAAGGTTTTCACAATACCAAAAATTGATTCGGCTTCTTTCGGTTTACCTTGCATTTCGCCCACGTAGGTCGAGCCTTCCATCAGTCGTTCATAACCAATATAAGTTGGTAAGAAGACGATCGGTTTAGCACGACCACGTAAATGGCTATGAACTGTCATGGCAAGCATACCAGTCTTAGGCGGTAATAGGCGTCCTGTACGCGAACGTCCACCCTCAATAAAGTATTCAAGAGGGGTGTTGCGTGACAAAATACTATATAAATATTCTTTAAATACCGTTGTATAAAGGCCATTTCCACGGAAAGAGCGACGAATAAAGAATGCACCGCCTCCACGTAAAAGTTGCCCTACAAATGGTAGATTTAAGTTATCACCCGCAGCAATATACGGAACCATTAAGCCACGTTTATAAATCACATAGGATAATAATAAATAGTCAATGTGACTGCGGTGGCAAGGTGTATAAACCACTTCATAATCTTTTGCCAGTTCACGAACAGTGCTGAAGTTATGCACTTCTACGCCGTCATAAAGTTGGGTCCATAAGCGCGTTAAAGCAAGATCGGCAAAGCGTACAGCTGAGTGTGAATAATCCGATACCACTTCATTCACATAACCAATCGCACGACGTTCAGCTTCGAGCATGCTAACTTTTCCGCGAATACTTTCACGGCGGATCGCTTCTTGCACATCGCGAGATTTTACAACTGACTGCATGACATTACGGCGATCCGATAAATCGGGGCCTAAGACCACTTCACGTTGACGATCTAAGTAATCATTTAACGTACTTACAATATATGTAGCTGGTGAAAGGTTTGGATAATGCTGTTGTGCATATTCAACCAGTTCACGTAGCGATTGCGGTTCATGAAATTCTAAATATGATTGGCGGCCATGCAAGCCAATGTTGACCAATTGCTTAACGGTGCTTGGTGTAGCCCATGTATCTGAAAATAAAAGCTTAAACCAAGAATCTTCTTTATCTGGTGTACGGCCCCATAAAACGGTAACCGGAACAAGCTCTATATCCAGTTCAGGATTTTCTTGTAAGACTTCAATTAATTTTAGTAAGCGTGGTGGAAAAGCATGAGGAGGAGGATTCAGTAAATTATTTTCATCATTGTGCTGTAAAAATAAAACCGATGCTTTTTCCTGATGAGTGCCAACGACTAATGGGTCTAACGCAGGTTTTAAATTTAAACGACGCGTTTCTCCATCAACCACCAAAGCATTGCTTCGAGAATGGTTTTGTAAGACATAGCACACCACTTTCTGGCGGTCAGTCTTTGCTTCTGTTTCTGATACTGGTTCAGTAGGAACTTCCCCAAGAACATGTGGTGTTACCACGAGGTCAAGTAGTTTACTCGAAAGCCGACGATACATTTGACCAAACCCACTCTTGGACATAAGAACTCCTACTTCTTAAAGACAAATCCCAGCACCAAATGCGGAGGGTAATTATTTTGAGGCATTTGTTGAAAAAAACAATATGCTAATAGCGTATAAATTATAATGCTTTTGGCATATTTTATCGTTAAAAATCGTATTTTTAGCTGTTATATGAGCAATGTTCGTCATAAGTTGACTGATTGTTCCATGTTCAAATAGTTTTTTATGGCACAATAGATTCTACACACCTGTCCTTTAATACGATTTTTTACCTGAAATATGAAGGTATCTCTCATGAATGCGCTAACCCAAGAACTGGTCGAGCTTCTCACTTTAGAAAAGCTAGAAGAAAATATTTACTGTGGCATGAGCCGTAATCTTGTCGGTAAACGTGTCTTTGGTGGACAGGTTTTGGGTCAGGCTTTACGTGCAGCATCTTATACAACTGATCGCCCAGCGCATTCTTTACATGCATATTTTTTGTATGGCGGCGATATTAATGCCCCGATTATCTATGAAGTAGACCGTTTACGGGATGGGAAGAGCTTTGTAAGTCGTCAAGTCCGTGCAATTCAGCATGGGCGAGTAATATTTTCAGCTATGGTTTCTTTTGCCAATCCAGAAGAAGGTTTGAACTATCAACATCAAGAACCTGAATATCCTGCACCAGAAACGCTTAAATCTGAAAATGAGCTAAAACAGGGTATTCTAAATTTTGTACCTGAAAATGTTCGTGCTAGTTTCATGCGTGAGCGTCATGTAGAAATTCGTCCAATTGATCCGGTAAACCCGTTTCAGCCGCAACCCGAAGCTCCATATAATGCGCACTACATCCGCACGCATGATCGTATTCCAAAACAATTAGATGATATTGCTCTGCATCAAGCGATTGTTGCCTTTTATTCAGACTTTACTTTAATGACAACGGCTTTAAGACCGCATGGCTTAAGTTATATTTCTCCAAGTTTGCAATGTGCAAGCATTGATCATGCGATTTATTTCCATCGTCCATTGCGTGCAGATGAGTGGATGTTGTATGACATGGAAGCCACAGTGAGCGCGGCTTCTCGCGGTTTAAACTTCGGTCGTATGTGGCAAAATGGTCAGCTTGTATGCAGTACAGTACAAGAGGGTTTAATCCGTTTGCGGGAAATTGAAACGCAATAGATTCCTCGAAAAAGCCATCTAAGCAGATGGCTTTTTTCTTTTTAATGGGATCGATGTGACAAAAAATTGCTCGAATGAAAAGCAAGCTCATGTCATATTGTAAAAAGGTATGCCAACTGAAAAAAATAATGCTGATATGAACTTAAATACACAAATTCTGATTGCCGCCATTTTAGGTTTAGCCTTTGGTTTCCTACTCACAATGTATCCAGACACTGCTTTTGTAAAGCATAGTTTATATGGGCTTGGAATATTAAGTAGCGTTTTTATTGGGCTCCTTAAAATGCTTTTAGTGCCTTTAATTTTTAGTTCGATTGTTGTAGGTGTATCAAATCTACAAGCAGGCGGACAGTTAGGGCCAGTCTGGAAAATCACATTTTTATGCTGTTTAACCACAACCACTTTAGCCTTAATTTTAGGCATCAGTTGTGCTCATTTATTTGAAGTTGGACGTGGCATAGATATTTCTATTTTCCAGACATCTATGCAAAATTATCAAGCACCAGATAGTTTAAACCCTGCAAGTTTTTTCACTAATTTTATTCAAAATACTTTAATTAACCCATTTAAAGCTTTTAGTGATGGTAACGTTTTAGCCGTCGTAGTCTTTGCTTTATTCGTCGGTGTCGCTTTGGTGCAGGGTGGGGAGCGTTTCAAAAGTATTCGTTTATTGAGTCACCAGTTCTTTGAAATGATGATGCTACTGGTTGGCTGGGTGATGAAATTAGCGCCGTTGGGTATTTTTGCTTTGTTAGCAAAGTTAATGGCAACAGAAGATATTTCAGTATTAAGTCGTTTGGCTGAGTTTGCAGTCGTTGTAACGGGCACAACTATTTTTCATGGCGCCGTTGTGTTGCCACTACTGCTTTGGATTTTTGGCCGTATGAGCCCGTGGACCTTTTTTAAAGGGACTCGTACAGCACTGATTACCGCATTTGCAACCAGTTCCAGCTCTGCCACTATGCCGCTTAGTATGAAGTGTGCGCAAGAAAACTTAGGCGTGCGCCCGCAAACAGCAGGATTTGTTATTCCATTAGGCACACAGTTAAACATGGATGGTACTGCTTTATATGAAGCAGCAGCTGCATTGTTTGTAGCAAATTTGGTGGGACTAGATTTAAATCTGACACAACAAATTATTGTGTGCTTAACAGCAATGATTGCATCACTCGGTGCGCCAGGAATACCTAGTGCGGGCATGGTCACTATGATTATGGTTTTACAGTCTGTGGGTTTGCCTGCTGAGGCGATTGCAATTTTACTTCCGATTGACCGTTTGTTAGATACAGTAAGAACAGTGGTAAATGTGCAGGGCGATATGATGATTAGTGTGGTTGTAGACCGTTATACGAAAGATAAAGATATCAGTGCCTAACTATCTATAGATCAAAAAAAGCAGGATTTAAATCCTGCTTTTTTTATTTTAAGCAGCTTGAAGTTCTGCTCTTTTTGCTGCTGGAGATTGCGATAAATAGCTAACCGCATCTTCAGTGCTGCCTTCTTTGACTGGATCATACCAAGGCATGAGGTAATCAATTTGCTGGGCAATAAGCCAGAGAGGGTTAGGTAAAACCTGATTATCTTTTCGGCTGATTTTGTACCACTCTAAAGTAACCCACACTGGAAAAAATCTAGATTTGGCTGCATCTGCAAAACGTGGATCTTGTTTCATAATATGTGCAGCGCCATCTACCCATAATCCAAGTACAAGTGTGATAACAGCAAGACTCATATAGTAACGTGGAATATAACCGCCACCAAGATGACGATATAAATCAAAGGCAACCGTGCGGTGTTCAATTTCTTCTGAACCGTGCCATTTAACCAGATCCAGCATTTCTGGATCTGCGCCTAGTTCTTCCCATCGCTCGTTATATAACGCATATTTACCCAATACGCAGGTCATATGTTCAACAGTTGCAATAACTCCTAAACGGAATAAATCCCACTGTTTTTCTAAAATTTTTGGAACTTCTCTATCAAAAGGTTTGTCTGCCAAAGCGATAGTAAATAGATAATTCATGATGTCCAGATTTCTCTGGATATCAATATTACGTGCGCTTAAATATTCTTTGTTTGCAGAAGTGTGAGCATTGGCATGCATAGCTTCCTGACGGATAAATGCCTGTACATCCTGCTTAAGTTTTTCATCTGTAATTTGCGGTAAAACCTTATTATACAAACGGCAAAACCAGAACTCTCCAGCAGGCAAGATATTATTAATTTCATTAATAAAATAACTTGCGAAAGGTTGATTAGGAATCCAGTCGACAGGGGTATCTTTCCAGTCAAATTTTACTTTACGTGGAAGAATTTTATAATCAATAGAAGAACCTAAAGCCTTGTTCTTCAAAAAAGATAACAATTTCATCATTTATTCCTGATTTTTAACTCGATGAAGTTATAACGAGTATAAAAAAAGCCCCTACATTTGTGTTTAGCAATAGGGGACAATTGAGTATAAATTTAATGAAGAAATTGTATCTGTGAGGATAATTTAGCTTTCAGCATCCTCATCTGTCACTTCAGGGATTGAATCGACATCAAATTCTGGTTGTTGATCCAGTGTGAAATGTAAACGCCCTGCCATAACACTTGCTAGCTCTTCTAAGCCTATTTTGTTAAGTGAAGAGAAAAGCTGAATAGAAAAATCAAGCTTCATTTTTTTCAGCTGTTGCTTAACTTCGAGTAGAACTTTATTTGCAGGACCGCGATTAAGTTTGTCTGCTTTTGTTAATAGAATATGAACAAAGAGATGACGTGAATAAGCCCACTCTAGCATCATCATGTCGAAATGCTGTAGAGGATGGCGAATATCCATAAGTAATACTAAGCCTTGCAAGCTTTGGCGATGAATCAGATAGTTTTCTAATTCTTTTTGCCACACCCGTTTCATATCTTCGGGAACCGCTGCATAACCGTAACCTGGAAGGTCGACCAAGCGTTGATCAGGGTTACCTAGACTAAAAAAGTTAATCATCTGGGTACGGCCTGGCTTTTTAGAAGCGCGGGCAAGTTGTTTCTGATTGGTTAATGCATTAATCGCACTCGACTTACCAGCATTTGAGCGCCCTGCAAAAGCAATCTCGTAGCCGCTATCTTCAACACAAAGTGCCAATTTAGGTGCACTCATTAGAAACTCAGCTTGGCGTAACCAGTTTAATGATTGCACAGCATAGGCTGTGATCGCCGGATCTGGTGCTTTTTCATAGCTGATCTTTTGCTTGGGTGCGAGTCTGGCTTTGGTGTCTTTCGATTTTTCACTACGACGCATAAAAAATAACTTTTTAGATGAGAGGGCTCGTGCCTAGTATAAAGGAGCTTGGTTATTCTTGCTAATTTTCAATAAATCTACTTATGAAAATCAATAGAAGTCAGATTTGTAAAAAGGCAATAGGAGAGTCAGGTGGGGCAGACTTTGACTGTTGCAAAACCTCTCCAAGCGTGTATTGGTCTAGACTTTGGTAAAAGCTTTCTAAAGCTTGGTCAAGAATACCTTTTAAACCACAGTGACTGCGTAATACACAAGGTGGCGTATTGCATTCAACGATTTGATTGTCACCCTGTAATATTCGAACAATTGAACCTAAATTTGAGTTAAGTGCATCTGGATTTAAGCGAATTCCACCGCCTTTTCCACGAATGGTAATAATCCATTCCTGCTTACCCATGAAGTGAACAACTTTAACCAGATGGTTTTGTGAAACATGCAAATCTTTCGCGATTTCTGCAATCGTGTAGGGTGCATCACTTGGGCGTGCAACATACATTAATAGTCGTAATGCATAATCGGTAAATTTATTAAGCTGCATGATCACCAAAAATGGAAGAGATTAAAAGGATGATCATCTTAGCCTGAAAGTCTAAATAAGAAAACTTTCAGGCAAGAGGTTTTTATATTAGAGCGTTAAAGGCGCTGAAACTTGAACTTGATCGCCAACTCTATAATGTTCAAGCAAGATATTCGCTACTGAGAACTCTGTATGGTTTTCTTCAGGCTGAACTTCAAAATGATATGAGTTGTTTTCCTGAGCTTCTGTAAACTTAAAAGCTTTCGGTTGTTCAAGCTGCTCATCTGGAACTTGCACTTTAACAGAGATAAAAGCATTTGCAGGTCCGCTAAGTATGTCTTCATGGTCAGTTGCTTTTAAGGTGAAACGTTTGCCAGATTCAAGAGGATCAATTTGAGTAATTTCAAATGAACGCCATCCAGCCCATCCACCATTTAAGTTTTTAAGTTGTTCATATTTTTGTTTTTCAACGCCAATCAATATATCTGCCAATTGTAAATAAGCCTGTTTCCACGCCTCAATAAGTTCTGATTCAAATGGCACGTTGAGTACTTCACTAATTGAATGAAGTAAGTTGTCGCCAACAATTGCATATTGGTCTGGTTGAATATCTAAGCTCACATGCTTAGTCGTAATACGCTCAACTGCTTTCGCTAAAACAGTAGGGTTCTCAATATTTTCTGCATATGCAAGAACGGCAGCTGCAAGAGCACGAGGTTGACGTAAGCTAGTTTGGTCATCCAAGTTAAAAACATTTTTTAATTCAGGGTTGTTATTAAGCATACGCTTATAAAAGTATGTGGTCAGCGTAACGCCGTGTTCACGTAAAACAGGTACTGTAGATTTAACGAGTTCAATTTGTTGTGGAGTCATGGCTAGACCTTATTTATCTGGCTATATAAGATGTATTTAAAATACATCTTTAAAAAAACAATCGCAATAGATTTTTTATAAAAAACCATAAAAAAATTAGGGAATATAAAATTCCCTAATTTAAAACTGATATATCGAAGAAAGTTATTTGCCAAATAGTGAACCAAGCAGGCCCCTTACTAATTTTTGACCTGTACTTCCTCCTAGACTGCGTGCAGCACTTTTTGCAAAAGTACCCACAATATCTTGCGTAAGCTTGGCTCGTTCACGTGCTGCTCGTTCTTCTTCTTTTTGCTGTTCACGTGCTAATCGTTCTTGTTCCTTTGCTTGCTGCTTTGCTAAAGTTTCTTGCTCTTTTTCTTGTTGTTTAGCAAGTTCGGTATTTTGTTGTTGTTGCTCACGTTCAGCGACTTTATTTTGTAGCATTTCATAAGCGCTATCACGATCTACAGCTTGTTCATAAATACCAGCAATAATACTTTTTGCGATTAGAGTTTGACGCTCTTCTGGAGTGATTGGTGTAAAAGCAGAGTAAGGAGGCATCACCCAGCCACGTTCTACAATTTGTGGAGTACCTTGCTCATCAAGACAACTAATTAGCGCCTCCCCAACAGCCAGTTCGGTAATGGCTTCATCAACTTTAAAGTTTGGATTGGCACGGAAAGTATCTGCTGCGGTTTTTACTGCTTTTTGATCTTTAGGGGTAAATGCACGTAGCGCATGTTGAATGCGATTGCCAAGCTGACCGAGAACACTTTCTGGTAAATCGAGTGGATTCTGAGTAATAAAATAGATGCCAATACCTTTAGAGCGAATTAAGCGTACAACTTGCTCAATCTTTTCTTGTAATGCTTGACTGGCATTGTCAAATAATAAGTGAGCCTCATCAAAGAAAAACACGAGTTTAGGTTTGTCCATGTCGCCAACTTCTGGAAGCTGTTCAAATAACTCAGAAAGCATCCATAACAAGAAAGTGGCATATAGCTTAGGCGTATTCATGAGCTTGTCAGCAGCAAGAATATTGATATAACCATGTCCATTTGCATCGGTTTGTATAAAGTCTAGAATGTTTAAAGCCGGCTCACCAAAAAATTGTTCTCCACCTTGGTCGGCAAGAGCAAGTAAGTTACGCTGAATAGCGCCTAAGCTAGCTGGAGATAAATTACCATATTCTGCTTTAAACTCTGCTGCATGTTCACTAACGAAGGTGATCATGGCTTTTAGGTCTTTAAAGTCTACTAATAGTAGGCCCTGATCATCTGCAATTCGAAAAACTGCAGCTAATACACCTTCTTGGGTATCATTTAAATTGAGCATACGAGCCAATAAAATTGGCCCTATTTCAGAAATTGTAGTGCGAATAGGGTGGCCTTGTTGGCCGAACAGATCCCAGAAAACGACAGGGTTAGCAGCAAAAGGAACGCTATCAATCTGTAATAATTTTAGACGTTCATTAAACTTATCTGAAGCCTCACCTGATTTTGCGAGACTCGAAACATCGCCTTTAGCATCGGCAAGAAATACAGGAACGCCGATTCGAGAGAAACTTTCTGCTAGAACTTTTAAAGTAACTGTTTTACCTGTACCTGTTGCACCTGCAATTAGGCCATGGCGGTTAGCAAACTGAGAAAGCAAAACAATTTCTTTTGATGTGTCATTAAGATTTTTAGCAATAACAATCGGTGTACCCATATATTTTTATCCTTTGGTTCGAGCCACTATAATGTTGTCGTTTTTACAGTTGTTTCAGTGCATTTTCGATATCTTGAATTAAATCTTGCGGATCTTCCAGTCCTATACAGAAGCGAACTAATAAACCTTGTTGTAAATGTGTATTCTCAAGTTTTCTCATCATTTTTAAATCATAAAGCATGATCAGGCTAACTGGTCCTCCCCAGCTAAAACCGAGTTTAAATAACTCTAATGCATCGCAAAAGCGACGTACTGCGGTAATGTCATAATCTGGTTTGAAAATAACGCTGACTAAGCCAGCACTTTGACCATTTGTGCAGATTTCTTGCAAATATTGATGGCCTGGGGCGGTCTCATCACTTGGATGTAGAACTTGTGCAAATTGAGATTGGTCTTTTAGCCATTTAAGTAAAGTTTGAGCATTCTCTGATTGTTGTTCATAGCGTAAAGACATATGAGCAAGGCTGCGTTGGACTTGAGCCGCATCGTCTCCTGAAACTGCAATACCTAAAATGGCATGCGTACGGAACAAACGATGATGGAGTTTATCATCACGAGTTACAATGCTACCCATTAAGATGTCACCGCCACCACTTGGATATTTGGTTAAAGCGTGGACGGTTAAGTCGACTGATAAGTGTTCATCTGAAAAATTAAAAGCATTAAACGCGAGCCCAGCTCCCCAAGTGTTATCTAGGGCTGTTAATACACCATGTTTTTTAGCTTTTTTAACTAGATTTTTAAGATCAGGGAATTCTAAAGTAACCGAACCCGCAGCCTCTAACCATAATAGTTTACTTTTTTCAGTCGGTTGAAAACTTGAAGCGTCAATAGGGTTATATACTTTAACAATAACGCCATATTGATTTTGTAGATGATTTAAATGTTCTAGATTTGGTCCATAAATGTTGTCTGGGACCCATACTTCATCATTAGTGCTTAAAAATGCTGAGTTCACAACATTAATTGCTGATAGGCCACTCGGTGCAAGTAAACAATGCAGTCCACCTTCAATTTGCGCAATATTGTCGCCTAAGGTGAAGGTAGTGGGGGTACCATGCGTGCCATAGCTATAGTCGTAATCATCAGTCCAATGGCGATCAAAAAGGTGCGAAGTTGATTTAAAAATAATAGTGGATGCACGAAATAAGGGTGGTTGCACTGTTTCGATAAATTGCGGAGCCTTTCTTGGTGCGTGGATGAGGCGAGTCTGGAAGTCGTTATGCTTTTTCATAGTGCGTTGCATTTTTGATAATAAAGTTAGATTAAGAGAAATTTAAGTTCTTCGCTAGATTTACGAAGTTTTATAAGACGTTTCGTTACAGTAGACCCATAAAATAAAAACTTGGCTTTATTTTTGCAAAGACCACTACAACATTCTAACAACAATAGGTTTAAGCGCATGAAGTCGCATTTACGAGTTCACTATTTTCAACACATTGTGGGTGAGGGATTTGGAAGTTGTTACTCATTTTTAAAAGCCCACCACGCGACCATTAGCTCTACGGAGTTCTTTGCACTTCCGGTTGATCGATCACTTGAAATAGAGGCTTTACCAAGAATCGAAGAAGTTGATTTGTTACTGGTTATGGGTGGAACGATGAGTGTAAATGATGAGGCAAATTTTCCATGGCTAAAGATAGAGAAAAGATGGCTGCGCCGTTATTTGGCAGCAGGAAAGCCTGCTATTGGTCTTTGTTTAGGGGGGCAATTGATTGCTAATGCATTGGGTGCAGCGGTGAGCCGTAATCGCTATCAGGAACTTGGCTGGTCAACGGTCCAGAGAGTTGCAAATTTACCTCAAGAAAGCTTTCCGTTACCTGAAAAGATAAATGTTATGCAGTGGCATAGTGAGACATTTGAAATACCTAAAGGCGCTATACATTTGGCGGAGAGCAGAGCTTGTCGCAATCAGATGTATCAGATTGGAAAAAATGTGCTTGGTTTTCAGTTTCATCCAGAGATGACACCAGCAGCTTTAGAGCTCTTACTTGAAGATGAAGAGGAGTTGTCTATTTTTGACGGAGAATATGTTCAATCTACGCGTGAACTACAGTATTCAGAAGCACAAAAATTTGAGCAAGGTAATCAACTCCTAAATAAAGCTATTGAGTTTGTAATAAATGCCTAGATGAGCTCTGAATGCTCGATCAAAGCAGGTTTTGTGGAGAAAATAGAAAAAGAGAATTGCATAAGACTTAAACAATCGTTATAATGAGCGACCCTCAAATAGGAGGGGCATTTACTGCGAAGAAAGTGGTAAATGTGCATTACAGTCGTGGCATCGATCATGACCTTAGTGATTTTCACTGCCTTTGACACTTACCAATGGGTGAGATGCGTCAAGGGTGATTCTTTATATGTTTGGCTTGGAGTTTACTGGTATGTCTAACCAGAGAATTCGTATCCGTTTGAAGTCTTTTGATCATCGTCTGATTGATCAATCTGCTCAAGAGATCGTAGAAACCGCTAAGCGTACTGGCGCACAAGTTTGTGGTCCAATTCCGATGCCTACTCGCATCGAACGCTTCAACGTTCTTACTTCACCGCACGTTAACAAAGATGCGCGTGACCAGTACGAAATCCGCACCTACAAACGTTTGATCGACATCGTTCAACCTACAGATAAAACTGTTGATGCATTGATGAAATTAGATCTTGCGGCTGGTGTTGATGTTCAGATCGCTTTGGGTTAAGGCTTTCGGTTGATTAACTTTTAAGTTAATTAGGCCGCTTTTTTAGAGGTTTATGCACATGGCTATTGGTTTAGTCGGTCGCAAATGTGGTATGACTCGCATCTTTACAGATGCAGGTGTTTCTGTACCTGTTACAGTCATCGAAGTCGATCCAAACCGCATTACGCAAATCAAAACACTTGAAACTGATGGTTATCAAGCTGTTCAAGTAACTACTGGTGAACGTCGCGAATCTCGCGTAACTAACGCTCAGAAAGGTCACTTTGCGAAAGCTGGTGTTGCTGCTGGTCGTTTGGTTAAAGAGTTCCGTGTTACTGAAGCTGAGCTTGAAGGTCGTGAAGTTGGCGGTACTATTGGTGTTGATTTGTTCACAGTTGGTCAAGTTGTTGACGTAACTGGTCAATCAAAAGGTAAAGGTTTCCAAGGTGGTGTTAAGCGTTGGAACTTCCGTACCCAAGACGCTACTCACGGTAACTCAGTTTCTCACCGTGTATTAGGTTCTACAGGTCAAAACCAAACTCCTGGTCGCGTGTTCAAAGGCAAAAAAATGGCTGGTCACTTAGGTGATGAACGCGTAACAGTACAAGGTCTTGAAATCGTATCTATTGACGCTGAACGTTCTGTTTTAGTTGTTAAAGGTGCAATTCCTGGTTCAACTGGCGGTGACGTGATTGTACGTCCTACCATCAAGGCCTGAGGGGAAATACCGTGAATTTGAAAACTGTTTCCGGCTCTGCTGTTGAATTGTCTGAAGTTGCTTTCGGACGTGAATTTAACGAAGCTCTTGTACACCAAGTTGTTACTGCTTATTTAGCAGGTGGTCGTCAAGGTACTCGTGCTCAGAAGTCACGTGCAGACGTTTCTGGCGGTGGTAAAAAACCATTCCGTCAAAAAGGTACTGGTCGTGCTCGTGCGGGTTCTACTCGTAGCCCTATCTGGGTTGGTGGTGGTAAAACTTTTGCTGCTCGTCCACAAGATTGGTCTCAAAAAGTAAACCGCAAAATGTACCGCGGTGCAATGCAATGTATCTTAGCTGAACTTGTTCGCCAAGATCGTCTTGTATTAGTTGAAGAGTTTGCTATTGCAGCTCCAAAAACTAAAGAATTGCTTGCTAAGCTTGGCGATTTAAATGCCGCTCGTGCATTGATCGTTACTGAAGCTGTAGATGAGAACTTATATCTTGCAGCACGCAACCTTCCACATGTAGATGTGGTGGATGCAACTGCAATCGATCCTGTAAGCTTGATCGCGTTTGATAAAGTTGTTATGTCTGTAGCTGCTGCTAAGAAAATTGAGGTAGAACTCGGATGAACAACGAACGTATCTATCAAGTCCTTAAAGGACCAGTCTTCTCAGAAAAGGCACAAGTTCTAGGTGATACTGTTGGCGTTCAAGTATTTAAAGTAGATATTAATGCTACTAAACTTGAAGTCAAAAAAGCAGTTGAAAAACTTTTTGGTGTAGAAGTTGTTAAAGTTAACACTACTATTACTAAAGGTAAAACTAAGCGCTTTGGTAAAACATTGGGACGTCGTTCTGATGTTAAAAAAGCATACGTCACCCTGAAAGCCGGCCAAGATGTTGAAATGGCTGACTTGGGCGATACCGCTGAAAGCGCAGCGGAATAAGGACGAAAATTATGCCGATTCAAAAATGTAAGCCAACGTCTCCAGGACGTCGCTTTGTAGAGAAAGTGGTTCATGATCACCTTCACAAAGGCGCGCCTTACTCACCGTTGGTTGAAGCAAAAAAACGTACTGGTGGTCGTAATAATAACGGTCACATTACAACTCGTCACGTTGGTGGTGGTCATAAGCAACACTATCGTATCGTTGACTTTAAGCGTAATAAAGACAGCATCCCAGCTGTTGTAGAGCGCATTGAATACGATCCTAACCGTACAGCACATATTGCTTTGTTGAAATATGCTGATGGTGAGCGTCGTTATATCATTGCACCTAAAGGCTTACGTGCTGGCGATAAAGTACAATCTGGTAACGATGCTCCAATTCGTCCAGGTAACTGTTTGCCACTTCGTAATATGCCGATCGGTTCTACACTTCATAACGTTGAACTTAAAATTGGTAAGGGTGCGCAATTAGCCCGTTCTGCCGGTACTTCTGTTCAGTTGTTGGGTCGTGATGGTTCTTACGCGATTGTTCGTCTTCGTTCAGGCGAAATGCGTAAAATTCATGTTGAATGCCGCGCTGTAATTGGTGAAGTTTCTAACCAAGAAAGCAACCTTCGCTCATTGGGTAAAGCTGGTGCTGCGCGCTGGCGTGGTGTTCGTCCTACCGTACGTGGTATGGCGATGAACCCAGTTGATCACCCGCACGGTGGTGGTGAAGGGCGTAATAAAGGTATTCAACCTGTAAGCCCATGGGGTCAAAAAGCTAAAGGGTACAAGACACGTACCAATAAGCGTACGACTAAGATGATTATTCGCGACCGTCGCGTCAAGTAAAGGAATCTGACTAATGCCTCGTTCTCTGAAAAAAGGCCCATTCGTCGATGCGCACTTGTTCGCTAAGGTTGAAGCGGCTGTTGCTAGTAACTCTCGCAAGCCGATTAAAACTTGGTCTCGTCGTTCGATGATCCTTCCAGATTTTGTTGGTTTAACAATTTCTGTTCATAATGGTCGTAATCACGTTCCAGTAATTGTTACTGAGCATATGGTTGGTCATAAACTCGGTGAATTCGCGCCAACTCGTACCTATCGTGGTCACGGTGTTGACAAGAAGTCTAAACGTTAATAGGTGTCATGATGGAAGTAACTGCTAAATTACGCGGTGCCGCTATCTCGGCACAAAAGGCACGTTTGGTTGCAGATCTTATTCGCGGCAAATCTGTTGCGCATGCTTTAAATATTTTAAACTTCAGCAATAAAAAAGCTGCTGTTTTAGTAAAAAAAGCATTGGAATCTGCGATTGCAAACGCTGAACACAATAACAGTTTAGATGTTGATGATCTTAAAGTTTCTACGATTTACGTTGATGAAGGCGTTAGCCTTAAACGTATTATGCCACGTGCTAAAGGCCGTGCAGATCGTATTACTAAGCGTACTTGTCACATCACCGTTAAGGTAGGGGTTTGATATGGGTCAGAAGGTTCATCCAATCGGTATCCGCCTAGGTGTTGTGAAACGTCATAACGCTAACTGGTATGCGAGTCCGAAACAATACGCTGAATACTTGCTTAAAGATCTTCAAGTTCGTGAGTTTTTAAATAAAAAACTTAAGAATGCGATGATCAGCAACATTCTTATCGAACGTCCATCAGGCGCTGCTAAAGTAACAATTAGCACAGCTCGTCCTGGTATCGTAATCGGTAAAAAAGGCGAAGATATTGAGAAATTACAGCGCGAACTTACCAGCATTATGGGTGTTCCTGCGCAAGTAAGTATCAATGAAATTGATCGCCCAGACTTAGATGCGCGTTTAGTTGCTGAAGCAATTGCTTCTCAATTAGAAAAGCGTGTAATGTTCCGTCGTGCTATGAAGCGTGCGGTTCAAAACACTATGCGTGCTGGTGCTAAAGGTATCAAAGTTGAAGTGTCTGGCCGTTTAGGTGGTGCAGAGATTGCTCGTACTGAATGGTATCGTGAAGGTCGTGTACCTTTGCATACATTGCGTGCAGACATTGACTATGCAACTGTGCGTGCAGAAACAACTTACGGTACGATTGGTGTTAAAGTTTGGATTTTCCGTGGCGAGATTTTAGGTGGCATGAAACAAGTCATGAACCCTGCTCCTGCTGAAGATCGTCCAGCTAAACGTGGTCGTGGTCGTGGTGAAGGTCAAGAGCGTCGTGGTCGTCGCGGTGACCGTGCTGCTGACAAGGGAGAATAATCCATGTTGCAACCTAAACGTACCAAATTCCGTAAGGTGCACAAAGGCCGTAATACTGGTCTAGCGCATCGTGGTAGTACAGTATCATTTGGTTCGATTGCAATTAAAGCAACTGAACGTGGTCGTATGACTGCGCGTCAGATTGAAGCTGCACGTCGTACTATTAGCCGCCGTATTAAGCGTGGTGGTAAAATCTTTATTCGCGTATTCCCGGATAAGCCAATTACTCAAAAGCCTCTTGAAGTGCGTATGGGTAAAGGTAAGGGTAGCGTGGAATACTGGGTTTGCCAGATCCAACCAGGCAAGATCCTGTACGAAATTGAAGGTGTGAACGAAGAATTAGCGCGTGAAGCATTTGCTTTAGCTGCTGCTAAACTTCCGTTTAAAACCACTATCGTGACTCGGACGGTAATGTAATGAAAACTAAAGATTTACGTGAAAAGTCGGTAGAAGAGTTGAAAGCTTTGCTTGATGAGCAACAGCTTAACCAATTCCGTCTTCGTATGGCGAAAGCAACTGGTCAGTTGGGTAAATCGCACGAAGTGCAAGTTGCTCGTAAGACAATTGCTCGTATTAAGACACTCCTTACCGAAAAACAGGGGAACGGACAATGAGTGAAAAAACAGTCCGCACGTTAACCGGCAAAGTCGTAAGTGACAAAATGGATAAATCTATTGTTGTTCTTATTGAACGCCGCGTTCAACACCCGTTGTATGGCAAGTCAATTCGCCGTTCAACTAAGTTACACGCTCATGATGAGAATAACGTCGCTAAAATTGGTGATGTTGTGACCATTAAAGAAAGCCGCCCAATTTCTAAAACTAAAGCTTGGACTTTAGTGGAAGTAGTTGAAGCAGCTGCTGAGTAATTCGACGTTCTTGTTGCATCATCGGTCAATTTCGAGTACTCTTTGAGCCTTTCGAAATTGTGACCGGTGATGCTCGGTTTTGGAGTAGGGCAATGATTCAAACCGAAACTATGCTCGACGTAGCAGACAACAGTGGTGCTCGCCGCGTACAATGTATTAAAGTACTTGGTGGTTCACATCGTCGTTATGCTTCTGTTGGCGACATTATTAAAGTTACTGTAAAAGAAGCAATCCCACGCGCACGTGTTAAAAAAGGTGACGTGATGAATGCGGTTGTAGTTCGTACTAAATTCGGCATTCGTCGTCCAGATGGTTCTGTGATCCGTTTTGATGATAATGCTGCAGTTATCCTGAACAACAACAAAGCTCCGATTGCTACTCGTATCTTCGGACCAGTGACTCGTGAACTTCGTACTGAACAGTTCATGAAAATCATTTCATTGGCTCCTGAAGTTCTATAAGAGGCAATCATGGCTAAGATTAAAAAAGGCGATCAAGTTATTGTGATCGCAGGTAAAGAAAAAGGCAAACAGGGTACTGTATTGTCTGTTTCTGAAGACCGCGTTAAGGTTGAAGGCCTTAACTTAGTGAAGAAGCATCAAAAGCCGAATCGTGTAACTGGCGCTGAAGGCGGTATTGTTACTCAAGAAGCTTCGCTTCATATTTCAAACGTGGCAATTTTAAATGCTACAACCCAGAAGGCTGACCGTGTTGGTTACCAAGTGATTGATGGCGTGAAAACTCGCGTTTATAAATCAAATGGTGAATCAGTGGCGGTAGCGAAGTAATAGGTTGAAAAGGCGATGGCCAGACTTAAAGCACGTTACAATGATGAACTTAAAGCCAAGTTAAAAGAAGAACTTAGCGTTAAGAACGTGATGGAAATTCCACGCATCACAAAAATCACCCTAAACATGGGTGTAGGCGCAGCTGCAACTGATAAGAAATTATTAGATGGTGCTGTAGTCGACATGCAATTAATTGCTGGTCAAAAACCAGTAATTACACTTGCTCGTAAATCTATCGCAGGTTTTAAAATCCGTGATGGGTGGCCGATTGGTTGTAAAGTTACTTTACGTGGCGACCAAATGTACGAATTCTTGGATCGTTTGATCTCAATCGCAATCCCTCGTATCCGTGACTTCCGTGGTTTCTCTTCGAAATCATTTGATGGTCGTGGTAACTACTCAATGGGTTTGAAAGAGCAAATCGTTTTCCCTGAAATCGATTTCGATAAGATTGATCGTATTCGTGGTATGGATATTACTATTACTACGACTGCTCGCACCGATGACGAAGGCCGTGCGCTTATGCGTGCATTCGGCTTCCCGTTCAAATAAGAGGTCGATATGGCTAAGAAAGGTATGATTAATCGCGAATTGAAACGCGAAAAAACAGTTGCTAAATACGCTGCAAAACGTGCTGAATTAAAAGCTACAATTGCAAATGTAAACGCAACTGAAGAAGAGCGTTTCGAAGCGACGTTAAAGTTACAAGCATTGCCACGTAATGCATCTCCGGTACGTCTTCGTAACCGTTGTGGTTTAACTGGTCGTCCTCATGGTTACTTCCGTAAGTTCGGTTTAAGCCGTAACAAATTACGTGACACAGTAATGCAGGGTGATGTACCAGGCGTTGTTAAGGCAAGCTGGTAAGGAGCGACTAAATGAGTATGCAAGATACCGTTGCCGACATGCTAACACGTGTTCGTAACGCACAAATGGCTAAGAAACAAACTGTTTCTATGCCTTCTTCTAAGTTGAAAGTTGCAATTGCAAACGTTCTTCAACAAGAAGGTTATGTTTCAAATGTAGAAGTTGCTCAAGAAGAGACAAAATCTACTTTGACAATTACTTTAAAATATTTCGAAGGCAAACCAGTTATCGAAGTGGTTAAACGCGTAAGCCGTCCAGGTCTTCGCCAATACCGCGGTAAAGATAAACTTCCAAGCGTTAAGCAAGGTTTAGGTATTGCAATTGTTTCTACAAGCAAAGGCATCATGACTGATCGCGCTGCACGTGCTGCGGGCGTTGGTGGTGAAGTTATTGCTTTTGTTTCTTAATAGGTGATTCCTCATGTCTCGTGTGGCTAAAGCCCCAGTAACTGTACCGAATGGTGTAACAGTTACTCAGAACGGCCGGCAGGTCGAAGTGAAAGGCAGCAAAGGTACGTTGTCTTTCAACCTGCATGCGCTGGTCGAGCTAAAACAGGAAGAAGGTAAACTTCAACTTGCTCCAGTTAAAGAATCGAAAGATGCTTGGATGCAAGCTGGTACTGCTCGCGCTGTATTGAATAACCTTGTAAAAGGGGTTAGTGAAGGCTTCGAACGTAAGTTGCAGCTAGTTGGTGTTGGTTATAAAGCTGCGGTTAAGGGTACTGTTGTAAACCTTAACCTTGGTTTTTCACACCCAATTGACTACGCTTTACCTGAAAGTGTAACAGCGGAAACTCCAACTGCAACTGAAATCATTTTGAAATCAGCAAACAAGCAGTTGTTAGGTCAAGTAGCGGCAGAAATCCGTGCGTATCGTTCTCCTGAACCATATAAAGGTAAAGGTGTTCGCTATTCGGATGAAGTCATTCTTCGTAAAGAAGCTAAGAAGAAATAAGGCGCGAGGTTCTTATGAACGAAAAGAAACAAACCCGTTTGCGTCGTGCGAAAAGCACACGCTTGCACATCCGTGCATTGGGTGCGACTCGTTTGTGTGTAAACCGCACTCCGCGTCACATCTATGCTCAAGTTATTTCAGCAGATGGTGGCAAAGTTTTAGCACAAGCTTCAACTTTGGATGCATCTTTACGTAGCGGTACTACAGGTAATGTAGATGCGGCTACTAAAGTAGGCACTTTAATCGCAGAGCGCGCGAAAGCAGCTGGTGTAACTAAAGTTGCATTTGACCGTTCTGGTTTTAAATATCATGGTCGTATCAAAGCCTTGGCTGATGCTGCTCGTGAAAACGGCTTGGAGTTCTAATCATGGCTAAAGTTGAACAAAACGAAGGTCTTGTTGAAAAGCTGGTTGCCGTTGATCGTGTAGCCAAAGTTGTTAAGGGCGGTCGTATCTTCTCTTTCACAGCATTAACTGTTGTGGGTGATGGTAATGGTCGTGTTGGTTTTGGTCGTGGTAAAGCACGTGAAGTTCCAGCTGCTATTTCTAAAGCACTTGAAGCTGCACGTCGCAACATGATTACTGTAGACCTTGCAGGTACTACTTTACAACACCCTGTGAATGCTCGTCATGGTGCAAGCCGTGTATACATGCAACCTGCTTCTGAAGGTACTGGCGTAATCGCTGGTGGCGCAATGCGTGCCGTTCTAGAAGCTGCAGGCGTGCATAACGTACTTGCTAAATGTTATGGTTCTACTAATGCTGCAAACGTAGTAAACGCAACTTTTAAAGGTTTGCGTGATATGACTTCTCCTGAGAAAGTCGCTGCGAAACGTGGTAAATCAGTAGCAGAAATTCAAGGGTAATCAATCATGAAAACGATTAAAGTTACCCAGACTAAATCTTCTTCACATCGCTTGAAAAATCACAAGCTTTGCTTACAAGGTTTAGGTCTGCGTCGTATTGGTCATACTGTAGAAGTGCAAGATACGCCTTCTAACCGCGGTATGGTCAACAAAGTCTACTATATGGTTAGTGTAGAGGAATAAGCCATGACTCTGCGTTTAAATGAGCTTGCGCCTGCAGAAGGTGCAAAACGTGAAAACCGTCGTTTAGGCCGTGGTATCGGTTCTGGCGTTGGTAAGACCGGTGGCCGTGGTGTCAAAGGTCAAAAATCACGTAAAAGTGGTGGCGTTCGTCCAGGCTTTGAAGGCGGTCAAACAGCGATTTATCGTCGTTTACCTAAATTCGGTTTCACTAGCCAAATCGCTTTAAAAACTGCTGAAGTACGTTTATCTGAGTTAAGCAAGGTTGAAGGCGACATCGTTAGCCTAGAGACTTTGAAAGCTGCGAATGTTGTTCGTCGTGACCAAATTCGTGCTCGTATCGTACTTTCTGGTGAAATCACTCGTGCATTCACTGTTCAAGGTGTTGCATTGACTAAAGGCGCTAAAGCTGCAATTGAAGCAGCTGGCGGCAAAGTCGAGGAGTAATCTCGAGTGTCTATGTCTCCTAGTTCTTCAGGTCATGTCAACATGATGAAAGGTCAGCCATTTCACGTGAAATATCGTGAAATTATTCGCCGGATGAGTTTTCTAATCGGTGCATTGCTGGTCTTTCGACTAGGAGCGCATATTCCAGTACCAGGCATTAATAATGCTGCGTTAGAAAATTTATTTCAAGCGAACCAAGGAACTATTCTTGGGCTATTCAATATGTTTTCTGGCGGTGCTTTAGAGCGAATGTCTATTCTTGCTTTAGGGATTATGCCTTACATTTCTGCATCAATTATTGTGCAGTTAATGTCTACGGTAATTCCTTCACTAGAGGCCTTGAAAAAGGAAGGTGAGCAAGGTAAGCGTAAAATTAATCAATATACGCGTCAGGGTACATTATTGCTTGCAGTGGTTCAGGCAGTTGGTATGTGCGCAGGTTTGATTGGTCAGGGTATTACTCTGTCAGTTGGTCTTGAGTTTTATATACCAGCAGTTACATCACTTGTCGCTGGAACTATGTTCTTAATGTGGCTAGGTGAACAAATCACTGAAAGAGGTATTGGTAACGGTATCTCAATGATTATTTTTGCTGGTATCGTTTCTGGTTTGCCTAACCTAATTATGCAATCAGTTTCATCAGTAGATAATGGTCAGACAAGCTTAATTGGTCTTGTGATCTTTGGTCTTTTGTCTTTAGGTGTGTTGGCTGCCATTGTGTTTATTGAAAAAGCACAACGTCGTATTCCAGTAAACTATGCACAAAAGCAGCAAGGTCGTCGTATATTTACGGCACAGCAGACACATTTGCCATTGAAAATTAATATGGCTGGTGTGATTCCTGCGATTTTTGCAAGTTCTTTACTATTGTTCCCAGCGAGTCTTGGTCAATGGGTAGGAAGTGCAGATGCAAATGCTGGATTAATTAAACGTAGCTTACAAGATTTAGCTTTAGTATTGTCGCCTGGACAGCCTTTGTATTTGGTGCTCTTTGGTGCGTTAATTATCTTTTTCTGTTACTTTTATACGGCTTTAGTATTTAGCCCTAAGGAAGTATCAGAAAATCTAAAACGCAGCGGAGCTTATGTGCCTGGTATTCGCCCAGGTGAGCAAACTGCTCGTTACTTAGATCATATTCTTAATCGTTTGACGTTTATTGGTGCGATTTATATTACGGTCATTTGTTTAATGCCAATGATTCTGCAAAGTTCTTTTGGGATCCCATTCTCTTTGGGTGGTACATCATTACTAATCGTAGTTGTCGTTGTTATGGACTTTATGGCTCAGCTACAAGCGCACTTAACATCTCATCAATATGATAATCAAACATTAATGAGAAAAACGACTGCTCATCCTAAGGGATAAGCGCACTTAGAGGTTTCATCATGAAAGTACAAGCTTCTGTAAAGAAAATTTGTGGTAGCTGTAAAGTTATCCGTCGTAATGGGGTTATTCGCGTAATTTGTAGCGCAGAACCTCGTCATAAGCAGCGTCAAGGTTAATCTAATCAAGACCTGTTGATTTCAGTAGGCGAATTGGGTTAATATCCGCCCCTCAAGATTTTGTGGGGCGGTTGATTATCTCTACTGCCTTTTTGGAGAAAGTGAATGGCTCGTATTGCCGGTGTAAACATTCCGGATAACAAGCATGCTGTTATCTCCCTCACTTACATCTTTGGTGTCGGTCGCCATACTGCTAAGAATATCTTAACTGCAGTTGGTATTACTGAAACTACTAAGATCCGTGAGTTGGACGATGCTCAGCTTGATGCGATTCGTGCAGAAGTTGCTAAGGTTCCTACCGAAGGTGACTTACGTCGCGAAATTTCCATGAACATTAAACGTTTAATGGATTTGGGTTGCTACCGCGGCCTTCGCCATCGTCGCAGCTTGCCTGTCCGTGGTCAACGCACCAAAACTAACGCACGTACCCGTAAAGGTCCGCGCAAACCGATTAAAAAGTAAGATTTCTGGAAGCTAAAAGATGGCTAAAGATACTCGCACACGCAAGAAGGTCACCCGTACCGTCTCTGAAGGTGTTGCACACATTCACGCGTCTTTTAATAACACCATTGTTACGATTACTGATCGTCAAGGTAATGCATTGGCTTGGGCCACCTCTGGTGGACAAGGCTTCCGTGGTTCACGTAAATCAACTCCGTTTGCTGCTCAGGTAGCTGCTGAAGTTGCTGGTAAAGCAGCTTTAGATTACGGTTTGAAAAATCTGGATGTCCTTGTAAAAGGTCCTGGTCCAGGTCGTGAGTCTGCGGTTCGTGCATTAGGCGCAGTGGGTTATAAAATTAACAGCATTACCGATGTGACGCCAATTCCTCACAACGGTTGCCGTCCACCTAAAAAACGTCGCGTGTAAGGAGAAACATTCATGGCTCGTTATATTGGTCCAAAATGCAAACTCTCTCGCCGCGAAGGGACAGACCTGCAACTTAAATCTGGCGTTAAACCTTTTGACGTCAAAACTAAAAAAGCTAACAAAGCACCTGGTCAACATGGTCAGGCACGCGGTGGTAAGCAATCTGAGTATTCACTACAATTACGTGAAAAACAAAAAGTCCGTCGTATTTACGGTGTGTTAGAACGTCAATTTAGTAACTACTATAAAGAAGCAGCTCGTGTAAAAGGCGCAACAGGTGAGAACTTGTTGAAATTGCTTGAAAGCCGTCTTGATAACGTTGTTTATCGCATGGGTTTTGGTTCTACACGTGCAGAAGCTCGTCAGTTAGTAAGTCACCGTAGCATTACTTTGAATGGTCGTCGTGTAAACATCGCATCTATTCAAGTTAAAGCTGGTGATGTAATTGCGGTTCACGAAGGTGCTAAACAACAATTGCGTATTAAAAACGCGATTGAGTTAGCTGCACAACGTGGTATTCCAGCTTGGATGGATGTTGATCATTCTAAGCTTGAAGGTACGTTTAAAGCTGCACCAGATCGTGCTGATTTACCTGCTGAAATCAATGAAAGCTTGATTGTAGAATTGTATTCTAAATAATCCTTGAGGTAGCAATAATGACGCGTACTGCAAACGAGTTTCTAACTCCGCAAGCGATCAAGGTCGAAGCGGTTAGCGGGACCTCGGCAAAAGTGATTCTAGAACCTTTAGAGCGTGGTTTTGGCCACACTCTAGGTAATGCTTTACGTCGCATTCTATTGTCTTCTTTACCTGGCGCTGCTGTGGTTGAAGTTGAGATAGAAGGTGTCGAGCACGAGTACAGTACTTTAGAAGGCTTGCAGCAGGACATCGTCGAGCTCTTGCTGAACCTAAAAGGATTGTCTATTAAGCTGTTCGATCAAAATGAAGCATATTTAACATTAGAGAAACAAGGTCCTGGCGAAATTACTGCTGCTGACCTTCGTTTACCTCATAATGTTGAAGTGGTTAATCCAGAACATTTAATAGGTACTTTGAGTGCTTCAGGCTCATTAAAAATGCGCTTGAAGGTTGCTCAAGGTCGTGGTTATGAAACATCTGATTCTCGTTTCCCTGAAGGTGAAACACGTCCTGTTGGTCGTTTGCAATTAGATGCTTCTTATAGCCCGATTAAGCGTGTTTCTTACACCGTTGAAAATGCGCGTGTAGAACAACGTACCGATTTAGATAAACTGGTAATCGACCTCGAGACAAATGGAACGGTTGATCCTGAAGAAGCAATCCGCAAAGCGGCAACAATCTTGCAACAACAAATTGCAATTTTTGTTGATCTTCAGAAAGACCAAACTCCAGTTGCTCAAGAGCCTCGTGAAGAAGTTGACCCAATCTTGCTTCGCCCAGTAGATGATCTAGAGCTTACTGTTCGTTCTGCTAACTGTTTGAAAGCAGAAAATATTTACTACATTGGTGATCTTGTTCAACGTACTGAAGTTGAGTTGTTAAAAACTCCTAACCTTGGTAAAAAATCGTTAACAGAGATCAAAGATGTTTTGGCATCGAAAGGCTTACAACTCGGTATGCGTCTTGAAAACTGGCCACCAGCTAGTCTTCGTATGGACGACCGTTTTGCCTATCGTAGCCGTTAATTAAGTAGGACTATCACCATGCGTCATCGTAATAGTGGTGTGAAATTAGGCCGTACAAGCAGCCATCGTAAAGCGATGTTCCAAAACTTGGCTAATTCTTTATTTGAACACGAGTTGATCAAAACAACTGTGCCTAAAGCTAAAGAATTACGTCGTGTTGCTGAGCCTTTAATCACTCTAGCAAAAAACGATACTGTAGCAAATCGTCGTTTAGCATTTGCTCGTACTCGTAATGCTGCAACTGTAGGTAAATTATTTACCGTACTCGGCCCTCGTTACAAAGAACGTAACGGCGGTTATCTACGTGTTCTTAAAGCGGGCTTCCGTGCTGGTGATGCAGCGCCGATGGCTTACGTTGAGCTTGTAGATCGTGAAGTGAATACTTCAGCTGAATAATTGATTTTATTCAAAAAAGACCGGTTTTATACCGGTCTTTTTTATTTTTGTTAATTAATAAAATTATAAAAATGTCCCCAAGTGACATAAAAAAACGGATAAACGGTCAAACTTGACATTGTGTATTGTCAAAATTGTGCTTTAATAAACTTATATTCTCAACAATGGGTATAAAAATAAAATGGAAAAGCAAGTTGATATTTTAATCATTGGCGCAGGTATCTCAGGAATTGGAATTGCTGCCCACTTATCAAAAAATTCGCCACAACGCCAATTTGAAATTTTAGAGCGTCGTGAATCTTTTGGTGGAACATGGGATCTTTTCCGTTATCCAGGTATTCGCTCAGATTCAGATATGTCCACATTTGGTTTTAATTTTAAACCATGGTGTAAAGCGAATGTATTAGCTGATGGTGCTTCTATTAAAGGGTATTTAGGCGAAGTAATTGATGAATATAAATTAAAAGAAAAAATTCACTTTGGTCATCGTGTGCTTTCTGCTAATTATGATTCTGAATCAAAGAAATGGCAGGTTGTAATTGAAGATGGTAAGAAAAAACAACAGACTTGGATTGCTAATTTTGTTGTAGGTTGTACTGGTTATTATAATTATGATCAGGGATATGCTCCATCTTTCCCAAATCAAGAAGCTTTTAAAGGGCAGTTTATTCACCCACAACATTGGCCTGAAAACTTAGATTATACAGGTAAAAAAGTCGTTATTATTGGTAGTGGCGCAACTGCAATTACTTTAGTACCGGCAATGGCTAAAGGTGGCGCTGGTCATGTCACTATGTTGCAGCGTTCACCAACGTATATTGCTAGTGTACCGTCTATCGACTTCGTTTATGAAAAAACGCGTAAATTTATGTCTGAAGAAACAGCTTATAAATTTACCCGCGCTCGTAATATTGGTATGCAGCGCGCTATTTATGCATTATCGCAGAAACATCCAAAGACTGTACGTCGTTTACTCTTAAAAGCAATTGAAGTGCAGTTGAAAGGTAAAGTTGATATGAAGCATTTTACACCTTCATATAACCCTTGGGATCAACGTTTGTGTGTGGTACCTGATGGCGATTTGTTTAAAATTTTGCGTGAAGGTAAAGCAAGCGTAGAAACTGATCAGATTGAGAAATTTACCGAAAAAGGTATTCTACTTAAATCTGGTAAACACCTTGATGCTGATATTGTTGTTTCTGCAACAGGCTTACAAGTTCAGATTATGGGTGGTGTTCAGGCGACTATTGATGGGAAAGCAGTTAATTCATCTGAGCATATGCTTTATAACGGTGTGATGTTAAGTGATGTACCAAACATGGCTATGATTATTGGTTATGTAAATGCATCGTGGACCCTTAAAGTTGATATCGCTGCGGAATATATTTGTCGCTTGTTAAATTATATGGATAAAAATCACTATGATGAAGTGATTCCATCTGGTGATAAAACTGAAATGGAAGAAGATACTGTAATGGGTAAATTGTCTTCAGGTTATATTAGCCGTGCGGCACATGAACTTCCAAAACAGGGTAAGCATGCTCCATGGCAAGTGACTAATAATTATTTAGAAGACAAAAAATCGCTGAAAAATTCGAAATTTGAAGATGGTGTTCTACATTTTCATAAACGTTCAGAAACTAATGAGCGTAAGCCAAAATTAGTATCTTAATAGATATTAGATAAAGAAAAGGGGCGTAATGCCCCTTTTCTTATGAAGGTATTAAAGTGTTCTGGAGATTAATTCTTTCATAATTTCATTAGTACCAGCATAAATTCGATTTGCTCGGTGATCTATGTACGCACGTGCAATTGGATATTCAAGCATGTAACCATAACCACCATGCAATTGAAGACACTCATCTACAATTTTTGAGAACATGTCTGAAATTTTATATTTAGCAGCTGCGGCAGCTTCCACACTCAATTTTTCTTCAAGTTGTAATTCCATACAACGATCTAAATAAGTACGGCAGAAATCTATCTCTGTTCTCAGTTCAGCAAGTTTAAAACGCGTATTTTGAAAAGCACCAATATGTTTGCCAAATGCTTTACGATCTTTCGTGTATTGAACCGTATGTGCAAATGCAGCTTCAGCTCCTGCCTGACAAATAATAGCAACTAGCATTCGTTCCCAAGCTAACTCTTTCATGAGCATAATAAAGCCCATGCCTTCCATACCTAAAAGATTTTCTTTAGGAACACGGACATTATCGAAAAACAATTCGCAGGTATCTTGGCCTTTCATTCCAATTTTATTAAGAGGCTTACCTTTGCTAAAGCCAGCTCGGTCTGCTTCAACAATAATGAGTGATAAGTTCGCTGAACCTTTGTCGTTATTACCAGTTTTACAAACGACTACGACCATGTCACATAAATAACCATTAGTAATGAAAATCTTTGAACCATTAATCACATAATCATCACCATCAAGTACGGCTGTGGTTCTTACTGCTTGTAAATCAGAACCAGTGCCTGGCTCAGTCATGGCAATAGCTGTGACCACTTCTCCTGTTGCCATCTTCGGTAGCCACTTTTGTTTTTGTTCTTCATTACCAAAGTTATTCACGTAATTGGCAACAATATCCGAATGCAAAGAAAAACCCGTGCTAGAGTCCATAGCATAGGCTTGTTCTTCAATTAAGATCATACTGTACAAGCGGTCTACTCCAGATCCACCGTATTGTTCTGGCATTGTGGTACACAAGAGGCCTAATTCTCCGGCCTTATTCCAAAGATCGCGATCAACATGTTGCTGTTTTTCATATTTTTCAATATTGGGAACAACTTCTTTTTCATAAAATTTACGAACTGTTTCGCGGAAGGCCTCATGCTCTTCGTTAAATAGTTTTCTCGGTAACATATTTGGAATGGGACGGATAGCACCAGATTGCATTTGTATTTCTTCCTTGGTTCAGGTGTGATGTTATGAACTTAAACATACGGAAGCCTTGCTTATGTAACAATGTGATGAATGCTCAATTATGAGTACAAGATGATAAATTTGGTCAATTTGATATTTTTAGCGATCTTTGGAATGTGATCAGGTAAACTAAGCGCACTATCAACGCAGATGGGGAAATAAATGTCTGACGAAATGACCTTGGAAGAACGTAAAGTAATTTATCGAGCACGCCGCGGCTTAAAAGAAATTGACGTCTATTTTGACCCTTATGTAAAAAACTATTATCTAAAAGCGGATTCGGCAGAGAAGGCCTTATTTGCAGAGTTAGTTGAACAAGAAGATCCTGATTTACTAGATTGGTTCATGGAAGTTTCTGAACCTCCACGCACAGAGTTACGTGAATTTATTCATAAATTAAAACAGTACGTACATGGCTAAACTGTTTTGATAAAAGAATTGAATTTTGAGCTGAAATATAGTCGTTTCTCGATAATATTTCAGCTTTTTATTGGCTTGAGTTTAGCCATCCTACTTTATCAATTGTTATCACCCATTTGGTGGTTGATTGCTTTCATCCTTTTATTTATTAGTTTTCTATTTTTTTTAAGACAATCACAAATTTCTCAAATTGCATATTTAGACCAAAAATCGTGGTCAATTGCATACTCCTCGCAAAAGATAATTTCTCGTGTGGAAATTTCTAAAATAATTGATTATCAATTGTTTATGATTATTCATTTTGAGGAGGCACCCATGAAAGTAGCCATAATTTGGTTTGATCAACTTCCTTTGCAGCATTGGAAAAAATTGAAAGTCTTACAGAAACTTCATTAATTGTTAGACAATTCTACATTTGTATATTTATTTAAAAATTATAAAAAACAATAATTTAATCTTTATTTTTTTGCTTGAGTTTAGGATTGTCTAATTAAAAATTAGAAAAAAGCTAAGGAAATACAATTGTCTGACAATTTTACCTATGGGTATCTAGTTGATCGGTTAAAGTACAAACACCAACGTAAAGTGTGTCGGAGGTCTCAAAATGGAGATGCCAACATGGTCGTTCTTGGTCATTGCCATCATTTTGGCAGTGGTGATCGGAAGAGCAGGAACTTTACTCAGGGAACATCTTAACAAAGTTAATTTTAACAAAGTTAAGAGACAGAGGATGCAAGGTCGTCGATCAGTCAATTATTAAATTGGTTAGTCGATTAATTTCATCAAGTGTCCAGTTTATAACTGGGTGCGATTGTAGTAAGGAGGTCTCTCATGGAGATTTCAATGTGGATGTTTCTGTTAATTGCAGTGCTTATGGCTGTGGTAGTAGGAAGAGCAGGAACTTTACTTAAGGATTATATAGAACAAAAATAATATAAGCCGTTAAAAGCTTATCTCAGTTAATAAGTAGCATGTGCTGAACCGTCGCAATGCTACTTTTTTTTGCCTAAAATTTCTGTTTTCTGAAAAAACTGTCAATTTTATCTACTGTGAAGTATGTCAAAGTATAAGCGCTACAATTAGAGTAATTACTCTTTTATTCAAGATATGCATCTGCTAATGTACATCTGAAAAGGAAAAAACAAATTACATAGAGGACAGGAAGATGTCTAAAGTCCAAAAAATAAGCCAAGGTTTGGCAGTAAGTTTGCTTGCAGCTTCAGTTTTATCAGGTTGTTCATACGTCGTGAAAACCGGAGCAAATGTTGCTTTAGGTTTTACGGAAAAGCACGTCGTTCCACCTATTTTAGCAATGCAAGATGCTGAAATGGTTTGTAATACGGGTAGTGCATTAACACCCGCAATTATGTCTACCAAAGGTATGGGTGCAGATCCAACTCGTGTTGCTGTATTAATGTATGCCGCATCAGGTGTATGTGCGGAAAACCAAGCGTTAGAACAGGAATTACGTTATTTACGTGCATCAAAAGCAGGTCAAGTAACCGAAGCTCAAGATGCTCGTATTGCTCAGAAACGTTGGGCAGCCATTGCTGCTGAGCGTCAATATACGGGCTATAAGTTGTTCGCTGACCGTTGGGAGTCTAAATATAAATATCATTTAGGTGATTCTTGTCCAACGATGCGTAGTGATACTGATCAAACTGTATATTTACTTGGAATGATTAGTGGCCTTCAGGCTGTAACCAATGATATTAACTCTGGTGGTGCAGTCAATGTTCCAAAAGATATTGCAGCTATTGTAGAGCGCGGCATGGTTTGTCTAGATAATGAAAAATTCTGGGGCGCACCTAACGCAACACGTGCTGTTATTTGGACCTTACTGCCTGGGGCTGATGAGGGGAAACCTGACCCATATCAAACTTTAAAACAGTCAGTTCAAATTGGTGAACAAAAGGGTGTTCGCCTGTCCCATGCTTTGTATGCGGTAGCTGCCCAAGCAAGTGGTGATGATGCAAAAATTCGTGATGCATTAAGATCATATGCCGCATCTCAAGCTGATGATAAGCCTGTCAATCCGAACTTTAAGTTAATCGATAGTATGGCTGGTTTGATAGTACGCGGTATTTCTGACCGTTACTGGACAGAGCATACAGGTGTGCGTACCGGAGATGATGGTATGTCACATTTCTGGGATGATAAGAATGAAGGTGCAGCAGAGTTAGATGAATTGTTTGATGGAGGGGCCGCATCTGAAGCTCCTGCAGACTCATCTGCTCCACCAGCAGCGCAGTAAAATATTTGAAAGGTTAACTTCTTGCGAGACTGTTGTTAAGTTTTACAATGGTAGCAAGAAGTTTAATTTCAAGGAGTGTGCCATGAAGGATCATGTACTGAATCATAAAGTGCTTTTGGTCGCAGTGTGCATTTCTGTGTCTGCCTGTCTACAGGTGTTTCCTGATACATTTATTTATTGGCGTGAAAGCCTACTTGGCGAATTCTGGCGTTTGTGGACAGCGCACTGGGTACACGTTGGGTGGATTCATTTCCTTTTAAATATGATGGCATTTGCCTGTTTGCCTTTTATCTTTCCTCATACAAAAGCATGGCATCTTTTAAGTCTGCTTCTGCTTTTGCCACCGTTCATTAGTCTGGTGTTCTATTTCTATTTACCTTATATCGAAGCGTATGCAGGGCTGTCTGGTGTGTTACATGGGCTCTATACAGCAGTTGCTTTAGTTTACTTGCAATATCGTAAAGAACGGAATTTTGCTTTTCTGGTTTTAGGATTAATTATTGCAAAACTGATATGGGAAAATACTTTTGGGCAAACAGGAACGGCTCAGTTAATAGGAAGCCCTGTTTTAACTGAAGCTCATCTCTATGGTGCGATTGGTGGCGCAATCTTTGGGGGATGCTATTGGCTGGTACAGAGATTAAAAAAGAAATATTGACAATACGAACTGTTAAAAAAGTGATTTTAGTCATTCTTTATTAATAAAGTTTGATGCAAATTTGATCGTTGAATAAAGGGATTGGTAGAAGGGGTATGGATTTAACCCCTGACCAAGAAAATTGCATGACTCAAGTCTTTATTTTTTAGGGACTTGAGAGAACAAAATTGGAATATTTATGCAAGAATATCAAGAAAAAAGATCTGGATTAGGTCTGCTGGGTTATATCTGGAACGAATGGATCTCAACATTCGTCATCCTCACTCTGCTATTAATGACTTTAATAATTGGTACTGGGGAGATGATCCACGGACAATTATTACGTATCGGGGAGCGTCTTTATGGTGACCCTGCTATAGGCATGCAATATTCATTTTTGCGTGCTGAACCTGAAAAGCCGACTTGTGATCGACATCCAAATATCGATGCTCAAGTAAAAGAACAAATGAAAGCGAATGCATCTGATGATTTCTCGAGTTTCTTTGGTGCAGCATCGGAAAGTGATGTCCGTGCATCACTACTCGCTGCGCAGCAACAATGTGACGAGAAATATCAGACATATGACAAGACAATTAAATATATCGAAGCTAACCCAGGGGTGCGTACTTACCGTGCTGTCGAAACAGGTTTCTTTGGTATTTTTAAATTTGGTACAGAGAATCGTGCCATTTTACTCATCTTTATGGTTCTGATCTCTGCGATTACGGCATCGTTAAAATTTCACCATATTGGCTTACGTAATCCGGCAACAAAAATAGATTACAAAGTCTATTCCATCTTTATGGTGATTGGTAATGCCTTACTCAGTACCTCTGTAATCAGTCAGTATCGTTCAGTCATCAATTCTGGTGTGACACCTACCTATGAAACAGTAACTATTTACTGGATATGGATGATTCTATTTGTTGTTCTGACTTTAATTAGTCTTTATCAACTATTTGTTTCACCACCAGCAAAGCGTGAAGGCGGTAATATTGGTTTAGCCTTATTAAGTGTGCCTTTATATGCTTACATGGCTTTGATTACGGGTATCGTATTTACATTCTTTATGGATTATCCAATGGGGCAAGGGATTTACCTTGGTTTATTGGTTGAGTTTTCAGGTATTTTCCTAAACCTTGCCTTGTTTATTTGGGCAGGTATGCTCCTAACTCAAACACGTGTTATGGATTTATTCCTTAATGTGCTTCGTCCATGGAATTTGGCACCAGAAACCCTAACATGGTTAATTCTAATTGCTGCTGCGGTACCAACGGCTTATACAGGTGCATCAGGTATTTTCGTTATTGCGGCAGGTGCAATTATTTATAAAGAAGTCTGGAATGCGGGTGCTCGCCGTCAATATGCTTTGGCTGTGTCTGCAATGTCAGGTTCTTTAGGGGTCGTTGTACGTCCATGTCTATTGGTCGTTTTAATTGCCATGCTTGATAGCCGTCATGTAACGTCCGATGAATTGTTTGGTCATGGTATTTATGTATTTTGGCTAACAGCATTTATTTTCTTGGGTGTCTCATTACTCTTGGCTGAAGAAAAATTCCGCGTGAATTCACCAAAAGTAGCGATTCCGGGTATGTTACGTGCCTTTGTACCCGTGATCCCATACATTCTGATTACTGTTGTTGTTCTTGCAATCTATAAATATGCGCTAGACACAGGAATGAATGAATTTACTGCACCAGTAATTTTGCCATTAGTCCTGATCGCAATGATCTTGTATGACAAATTGGTGTCTACAAAAGAAGCTCCTGCAATCAATATTCATGAAGCAATTGTTCGTGAACATGAACAAAAATCACCATTCTTGCAGTCACATGATCCGCATAGTTCTCAATTCCGTCTTGGTTTTGGTGGAGCACTTCGTTTTGCAACCTCAGAAACAGTCGGCCATATTGGTGCACTAATTATCTTGATGGCATTGTCTGCAAGTGTAGGTGGTTTAATTGAACGCTCTGAAGTGGTTGAATTGTTACCGACTCATTTAGGCAGTATTTATATATCACTGGCATGTATTGCACTATTGCTTGCCATTATTGGTATGTGTACAGATCCATTTGGTGCTGTAATTTTAGTTGCTGCAACCATTGCGCCTGTGGCATACGAAAATGGTATTCATCCAATTCACTTCTGGATGATTGTATTAGTTGCATTCGAGTTTGGTTATGTAACGCCACCAGTAGCCTTGAACCATCTACTCACGCGGTTGTCCGTCGGAGATGATGAAGTTAATGCGGCGGATGCTGAAGCGAAAGAGAAATATACAAGCTTCTACTACCGTTATGAGCGCTGGTTACTACCAATTATTGTCTTGTTCTCATCATTGGTATTGGTTACTTATGTACCGTATGTGTTCAAGTTATTCGATTGGTATAAATAACTTAAATTAAAATATCTGTTATACAAAAAAGCCCTCCTAAATGAAGGGCTTTTTTAGTAAGAGACTTTAGTAAATTTAGGAAAAAGATGACTGGAATTATTTTAATTAGAATAAAAAAGCTAAAGATGAATAACTTTAGCTTTTTAAGTTCCCATTGAAAAACTATTGCTGTTTGAGCTGAGCTTCAAGCAATTTAACTTGTTCTTCTTTGAGTTTTGTTAATTGATCTGCATCTGCATGCTGGGCTTTTAATGAACTTTCTTGATCTTGCAACTGACGATGGATGTCATCGAGTTTAGACACTTCTTCTTTAGCTAAAGATTCTTGAGCAGGTACAGGCTGTTTAAGCACATCTTCATTCATCAGTTGTTGTGAACTTGCAGCCTCTGCTATTGGTTCAGAACCTGATGATGGATCAGTGGTTTTAGTAGGTGCAGGTGTTGAAACAGGATGAGGATCAACCATTGGTGTGGATGACTCGGTTTTTTTGAAAAACCATTGTGCAGCGAAAAAAAGCACTACGAGAATGCTTAAGCCCCCAATTAAAACCCACAATAGTTTTGAGTTTTGTTTTCTTTGTAGTGGCATCTCTAAGACCTTTAGTCAGGACGACGAGGCTTGAACTGTATTACTCCAACTTCATCAGGTACAGCAGGTGCTTCAGGCTCATCAATATGAGTCGGACGATTTTCGCTATAACCGCATTCGATACATTCAATCCATTCGTCTTCAGCGGTGGTTAGCATGACAATCCGATCTGTTGCTTCACATTTTGGACATTTAGCCCCAGCAATGAAACGTTTTTTCATCTTTATCACCCTAACCACACGATCAATTTAGGCCCATAGTTTAAGCGGTTTTGCTGTCATTCGTCCAACCTTGATGACGTAACAATGCATCAATTTTAGGTTCACGGCCACGGAAATTAACAAATGCTTCAAGCGCAGTGTCTTTTCCGCCTACAGCTAAAATCGCCTGACGGAATTCTTTACCTGTTTGAGTATTGAAAATACCTTCATGTTCAAAACGGTCAAATGCATCGCTAGCTAACACTTCTGCCCATTTGTAAGAGTAATAACCTGCTGCATAGCCTCCTGCAAAAATATGACTAAAACTATGTTGGAAACGGTTGTATCCGACCGTAGGAACGACAGCATATTGGCTACGTATTTCATTTAAAGTCTGCTGAATTTGCTCACTGTTCAGTGCAGATGTTTTTGTATGGATGGTCAAGTCAAACAATGCAAATTCAAGCTGACGTAAAGTTTGCATACCAGACTGGAAGAAACGAGCATTTAATAAAGCATCGAGTAATTCTTGCGGTAAGGTCTGTTTACTCTCAATGTGCTCACTTAATACATCTAGACTTTCTTTATCCCAAGACCAGAATTCCATGAACTGACTTGGAAGTTCTACCGCATCCCAAGCAACACCATGAGTACCTGCAACCGAAATGTTATCTACTTCGGTCAGCATGTGATGTAAACCATGTCCAAACTCATGGAATAAGGTGATGACTTCATCATGAGTTAGTAAAGCAGGCTGATCACCTACTGGAGGTGTAAAGTTACATACCATGTAGCAAATTGGTTTTTGTAGACCGTGAAGAGTCTGCATGCGTGAGCGGAAACCGTTCATCCATGCACCACCACGTTTGCCTGTACGTGCATAGATGTCAAAGAAGAATCCACCAATTACTTGGCCTTGGTCTTCTAACTCGAAATAACGTGCATCTGAGTGCCAGACAGGTGCTTGTCGCTCAATGATGTTAATACCATATAAGCGCTGCACGATCTGGAATAATCCTTGAATGACTTTAGGTGCAGGGAAGTAAGGTTTTAACGCTTCTTGAGATAAGTTGAACTGTTGCTGTTTAAGCTTTTCAGAATAATAAGTGGTATCCCAAGGTTGAAGTTCATCGACCCCATCTCGTTTAGCAATATCTCGAAGTTCAGAAACTTCTTGGAGAGCAGGGGCACGTGCATGTTCGGCTAGATCAACCAAAAACTGATGTACTGTTTTTACATCTGGCGCCATCTTGCTTGCAAGAGAATATTCAGCATAGTTATTGAAACCGAGTAGCTTCGCCATTTCTTGACGAAGACTCAAAATTTCTTCCATAATTTTGCTGTTATCAAACTCAGCTTGCTCAGACTGATCAGAAGCACGAGTCACATAGGCTCTGTAAAGCTCTTTACGCAATGAACGGTCATCTGCATAGGTCATGATTGCAAAATAAGCGGGGAAGTCCAGAGTTGCAACAGCTTGGTCGAGTTCACGTTGTTTACCGTACTGTTTTAATAGCTCAATATTACTTTCTGGAAGGCCTTTTAGCTCAGCTTCTGTAAGTGGTTTAAAGTAAGCTTGTGTCGCATCAAGTACATGGTTAGAAAAATCAGAAGAAATTTGTGACAAACGTGCAGAAATCTCTGCATAACGTTTTTTCTCTTCGCCCTCTAAAGCCACACCTGAAAGTTTAAAATCACGTAAGGCAAGGCGAATAGCACTTTGCTGGGCTGGACTAAGAGACGTATAGCCCTGACCATCATGGATATGTTGATACGTTTGATAGAGCGCCGTGTGTTGACCAAGCTGAGTATAGTATTCACTCAACGCTGGTAATAACGATTGATAGACTTCTCTGGTTTCAGCATTGTTCATCACAGCATTTAAATGTGATAAAACACCCCATGATTCACTGAGGTTGTTTTCAAGTGTATCGACTTGTTCAAGTACGGCAAGTTGTTGAGCGGTATCGCTAGGTACAACTGTAAGCGTATTTAAAAATTCTTGACCTGCTTGAATCGCTTGTTGGATGTCTTCTTTTAAATTTTCTAATTCAATTTGATCAAAACGCGGAGTTGGTAAGGTCGCTTGTTGGAAAGTCATTGCTGTTAGCCACATTATTTTTAAACATAGTATTAGATGTAGGTCCTGTCAGGTAGGAAATCAAGTTTAATTTGCAAAATAAGCTTTTTAAAAAGAAATAAGCTCCGAATCGGAGCTTATTTCTAAATTGGCAACATCTATTGTTTAATTATTCAGCCTTTGATTTTGCATTGGCCTTTTTCTTTTTAGGCTTAGACTTTTTCTTTACTTTTTCTGGTTTACTTTCAGCTTTTGCGGAAGTTTTTTTACCAGGTTTTTTAGTATAAGAACTAGACTTGGCTTTTTCTTTCTTTTTGTGAACAGGCTTTTCGCCATCAGTACTGACAGTCGGTTTGCTGAAAACTTCTTCAGTTGCTTGTGAAGATGTTTTGGTCGTGCGCGGAGCCCGGCTACGAACTACTCGTCCTGCATGTGTGACTTGTTGAATAAGCTGGAAGTCAATTTTACGTTCTTCAAGATTTACGCCAGCAACCTGAATTTTAACTTCATCGCCTAAACCAAAAACTTGACCTCTATTTTGGCCTACCAGATTTTGACTCGCTTGGTCATAAATAAAGAAGTCATCACCGAGTTGGCTAATATGAATCATGCCATCGACATATAAGTCTTTCAGTGTCACGAACAAACCAAATTCAGTTACAGCACTTACAATACCAATGAATTCCTCGCCTAAATGCTGTTGCATATAGTGACATTTCAACCAAGTCGTTACACTACGAGATGCTTCATCTGCACGGCGTTCAGTTTTAGAGAAATGTTCACCAGCATCATCTAGTGCAGCGCCAGAAAGTGGAGAAGGTTTTTGTTTTAGATGAGCTTTAATGGCACGGTGTAACAATAGATCTGGGTAACGACGGATTGGCGAAGTGAAATGCGTATAGGCTTCATAAGCCAAACCATAGTGCCCCGCATTTTTTGCGCCATAATAAGCTTGCATCATTGAGCGTAATAACACGGCATGAATGCTTGGTGCATCAATACGATCTTTGGTTGCTTCGATGACTCGTTGATAATCTGCTTGAGTTGGCTGGTCAGGGAAGGGTAGACCAAGTAATTTAACAAAGTCTTTTACTTTCTGAATACGTGAAAACTCAGGAGCTTCATGTACGCGATACAACATTGGGATATCATGTTCTAACGCATATTCAGCAGCTGCTACGTTAGCAAGCAACATGCACTCTTCAATGAGCTTATGTGCTTCATTACGTGTACGTGGCAAAATTTCTTTAATCCCGCCTAGCTCATCAAAAGTCATATACGTTTCAATGGTTTCAAATTCCATTGCATGGCGGTCGGCACGTAAGTTTTTCAAAATTTGATAAAGCTGGAAAAGCGTATTTAAGGATTTATGAACATCGCGATCTTTTGGAATCGCATCTGTTGCGCCTTCAAAATATTGTGCTACTTGGGTATAGGTCAAACGTGCTTTTGAGTGCATCACTGATGGATAAAACTCAAATCCAGTTACACGGCCTGTACGAGAGAGTTTAAGGTCACAGACCATACATAAACGGTCTACATGCGGATTCAGAGAGCATAGACCATTTGATAAGGCCTCTGGCAGCATTGGTAATACAAAGTGTGAGAAGTATACAGAAGTACCTCGTTCCTCAGCTTCTTCATTGAGGGCTGAGTCTAAGCGGACATAATGACTTACGTCTGCAATTGCCACCACAACACGGTAACCACCACCAGGGCGTTTTTCTGCATAAACTGCATCGTCAAAATCTCGAGCGTCTTCGCCATCAATCGTAACTAATGCTAAATCTCTTAAATCAATGCGGCCTTCACGGTCTTGAGCTGATGGCTCTTTAAAACTTTCAGCTTCTTTTAATACCTGATCTGGAAACTCATATGGCAAACCAAATTCAAGAATGGTTTGTGGAATGATAATTTCTGTATCAGCTTTATCGGCCATAGACTGAATAATATGCGCCGTTGAAAACTCTTCGCGGGTCGGATAGCTATCAATTGCAACACGTAGCATATCGCCAACATTTGCTTCAGCGTGTTTTACAAGTTCTTTTTCTAAAGGAATAGGTTGGTGCTGATTAGGACTGTTGGGTTGAATAAAATATTCGCCCTCATGAACTGACAACTTACCGATCAATTGTTTGACGCGATGTTGTAAAACTTCTGTAATAAAACCCCAAGGTTTACCTTTACGGTCTACTGAAGTCTGCCGTACTCTAACTCGGTCGCCATTAAATACTAAACGTAATTCACGTTCAGGAAGTAAAAGATCAGTTTGACCATCAATATGTGCTGTACCTAAACCTTTACTATTAATATAAACAGTTGCTTCATATGTTGGTTGATCTGCCACCAACTGAAATTTAAAACCGTCTTTCATGATTTGACCATCACGAACCATAGCACTTAAACGATGACTTAACGCTTCGATACTTTTTTGGTCATGAATATTAAAATGATCGACAAGCTCTGCATGAGATTGTGGTGTTTGCACCTGCTCCAATGTATCTAAAATGAGAGTACGGCTTGGAATAGGATTGTCATAACGTTCAGCTTCAGCTTTCGCTTCAGGGTCAGCCCAGTTTTTTGTCATGTCGTTTGGTTTCACGCTTGGCAGATAAGTTTAGCATAAGCCATGCAGACCCGAACTGCACGTTTAGGTTTGCAATAATGTGTTATGCACTACAGTATTTTGATGAAGAAATAATATCTATCTTAACAAGCGTTTGATCGAAAAAGACGAAAATAATGAGTAAATTGCTTAAAAAGTAATTCATTGAACTAAAAAACAAGAAAATTTCAGTATGATGACTTGATCAATGTGGTTTTAGTTTGTATTATGGCGGCTCGTTCCGGTGAGGTGGATGAGTGGCTGAAATCACTTCCCTGCTAAGGAAGCATACCTATTACTGGTATCGAGGGTTCGAATCCCTCTCTCACCGCCATTACTTAATGCGCTCATAGCTCAGCTGGATAGAGCACTTGGCTACGAACTAAGGGGTCGGGAGTTCGAATCTCTCTGAGCGCACCAAGTAAAATAGAACGAATCGCTGAAAGGCACACAAGTTACGCGCTCATAGCTCAGCTGGATAGAGCACTTGGCTACGAACTAAGGGGTCGGGAGTTCGAATCTCTCTGAGCGCACCAACTTGAAGAATTAACCGCTTTTATAGCGGTTTTTTTGTGCTTGTTTTTTAGTAATTTTAAAAAAATCTAAATTTATAACTTTTTAATTATATTAGAGATAATCATAAATGAATCTAGCTTTATTTGATTTTGATGGCACGATCACTCACAACGACACATTTAGCTTATTTCTTAAATTTTCTTTGAATAGAAAAACTCAAATAGTCGGCGGTATCCGACTTGCGCCATATATAGCAGGTTATAAACTTGGTTGGGTAACGGATAAAACTATTCGGACTAAGCTCTGTCAGGTAGGTTATATAGGCTATGACGCGAATTCCCTAAAATATATGGGACAAGAGTTTGCAAAAAATGTGCTTCCTACATGTGTTCGTGAAAATGCTTTGGAGCGTATTCTCTGGCATAAACAGCAAGGTGATCAAATTGTTGTTGTATCTGCGTCATTAAGTGTTTATTTAGAAAGTTGGTGCCATTCTTTAGGTTTAGATGTTATATGCAATCAACTTGAAATACATAATGGTATTTTAACAGGTCATTTTATTGATGGTGATTGTGGTTATTTAGAAAAAGTAAATAGAATAAAAAATAAATATGATTTAAGCCAATATTCTACAATTTATGCCTATGGTGATACGCCTAATGATTATGCAATGTTAGAGTTAGCACATAAAAAATATTATAGATGGCAAGAGATTAATTAGTATTAATTAACATTTAAAACTATATTAAGGCAGAAAGCCACTTATAAAAGTGGCTTTCTTTTAATAATATTAAACAGTATGGAAAGAATTATCTAAGAAGTTATCAGTAAGTAATGACTGAGGTACGATAGTATGCGTTGTATTTGTTACGCTAGATACTGTAGAAGTTACTCCACCGAGTAATCCGCCACTCGTTAATCCACCAAGTAAATTAGAAATAACATCTAAACCACTTCCACCCGTAACACCGCCAGTTAAGCTGCCCACGATATCTGTTACGATACCAATTGGATTGTCACCACCCACACCGCCAGTAATCCCACCAGTTAAACCACCGAGAAGATCAGTTACTACGCCAAGAGGGCTATCACCACCAACGCTACCAGTTGCGCCACCAATAGTTCCTGTCACTCCGCCAAGGATTTCTGTTAATAAGCCCGTTGCAGTAGAGCCATTAGTAATAAGTGTACCCAGAATGCCAGTCGCTGATTCAGTCGCACCTTGAATATCACCGCCAACTAAATCAGAAACCACTTCAAGAGCACCATTTACCGTGTCACGAGAAGTTTCGAAAGTTAATGTACCAAGGTCTGCAATTTCAGAAACAGGATGCTCTACTTGTGGAAGAATACCGATAATTGTATCTGCTACTGTATCAATACCAGTGTTGATGATTTCAGTTTTTAAGCTTTCTACACCCTGAAGAATATCAATACCGCCTTGAACTACGTCAATCACTGGAGAGATTGGAGATGTCCCACCACCAATACCGCCCGTTACACCGCCGATAATATCAGTCACCACTTCAAGAGGGTTACCACCAACGCCGCCAGTTACGCCACCGATAATGTCAGTCACGACTTCAAGAGGATTGCCACCAACGCCACCTGTTACACCACCGACTACATCTGTAACACTTCCAACAACACCAGTGATAATACCGGCAGCAGTTGTACCATTAGTGATAAGCGTATCAAGAATACCTGTTGCTGATTCAGTTGCACCTTGAATATCACCACCGACTAAGTCAGAAACAGTTTCGAGAGCACCATTTACAGTGTCACGAGAAGTTTCGAAAGTTAATGTACCAAGATCTGCTAGGTCTGAAACAGGATGTTCAGTTTGTGGAAGGATGCTAATGATTGTGTCAGCAACAGTGTCGATACTTGTATTAATAATTTCAGTTTTTAAGCTTTCTACGCCCTGAAGAATATCAATACCACCTTGAACAACATCAATAACTGGAGAGATTGGGGATGTGCCACCACCGATACCACCAGTTACACCACCGATGATGTCAGTAATTACTTCAAGTGGGTTACCATCAACACCACCAGTTACGCCACCAACAACATCTGTAACACTTCCAACAACACCAGTCACAATACCTGTAGCAGTCGTACCGTTGGTGATAAGCGTATCAAGAATACCAGTAGCAGATTCAGTTGCACCTTGGATGTCGCCACCAACCAAATCAGAAACAACTTCAAGAGCGCCATTTACTGTGTCGCGAGAAGTTTCAAAAGTTAATGTACCCAAGTCAGCAATTTCAGAAACTGGGTGCTCAGTTTGAGGAAGGACGCCGATAATAGCGTCGGCTACAGTTTCAATACCTGTGTTAATAATTTCAGTTTTGAGGCTTTCTACACCTTGAAGAATATCGATACCACCTTGAACAACATCAATAACAGGAGCGATTGGTGAGGTTCCAAGATCAATGCCACCCGTTACGCCACCAATGATATTGGTTACGGTTTCAAGAGGATTACCACCACTAATACCACCAGTTACTCCGCCAATAATATTAGTGACAGTGTCTACAGGACTTGTAGAACCAATACTACCCGTAACAGTACCAACAGCATCGGAAACAAGGCCAGTTGTGGTTGTTGTAAGCGTATTTGTTGCTGTAGATAGAGTGTCTGAAAGTAGGCCAGAGGTTGATATGTGACCATCAACTGAAGAGCCACCAGTTACGTTAGTGTTCACCGATATAATATTACCTAAGTCTTGGGTAACTTTTGATATCGAAGAAACAAGAGTTTTTAGTAAGAACATGTTGGTCTATTTCCTATATAATTATGTATTTTTAAGTAAGTATTATTTATTGCGCTACATAATTAATGAGATTTGTATCTCAATAATTGGAATTTAGTATTGGTTAGATCTCAAAAGCTGTCAATGTGTATTTCTAGTCACATTTTTTGATATTAAATAATATTTAAAGAAATAATAATTTATTTAATTTAGACGTAAAAATAATAATAGTTTTTATATAATATTTTTTTAATTAATTATATTTTTACTTATATTTTCATTTATTTGAATCATTATATTAGATAAATTTTACTTAGGTCTATAATGTTAGAGCTCAACTAGAAATATTTTATTTCTATAATGTTGACTAAAATGGTCGCCTTTAACTTCTAGGTATATGACCAAATACTTCAAAAAGCCTATAAAACTTATTTGAAAAAAAATATTTCAAATACATCTTAGGTGAGAAAAACATCAATAATTTTAGTTCCTATTTTATATAAAATAGGGGCTGGCTAAGAACTAGACGGTTGATGACAGAAAGATGAAAAAAGACTTCCTAAGCTTTGAAAAATGCGTATAATGCGCAACATCAAGTACGCGCTCATAGCTCAGCTGGATAGAGCACTTGGCTACGAACTAAGGGGTCGGGAGTTCGAATCTCTCTGAGCGCACCACTTGAAGAATTAACCGCTATAATATAGCGGTTTTTTTGTGTCTGTTTTTTATCATTTATATTAAAAGCCAGTGCTCATGGCAACCAGCTTTGAAAAAAATTAAAGGTGGAAAAGATTAGCCAAATGTTTTAAAACGGCTTTCATCTTCAATAAAAGTTTTTTCTCCTGCTTCACCTTCGATTGAACCAAATACTAATTGAGCTCTTAATTTCCAATGAGCAGGAACATTAAAAGCAGCATTAATTTTCTCATCAATGATTGGATTATAGTGTTGCAATGAAGCGCCAATGCCTTGTTCGGCGAGGACGTTCCATACTGAAAATTGTGCAATTGCTGTTGAATGCTCAGACCAGATCGGAAAGTTATCGGCATATAGCTCGAATTGCTCTTGTAGACCTTTAATCACATCTTGGTCTTCAAAAAATAAAACTGTACCTGCACCTGATGCAAAACTTTGAATTTTCTGTTCAGTTCCAGTTAGGGCTTCTGCCGGAATAATCGTTTTTAATACATCTAGAACTATATTCCAGAAATTTTGGTGTGATTGATCAAATAAAACCACAACGCGAGAAGATTGGGAGTTAAAGGCAGATGGGCTATGTTTTACAGCCTCTTGAATTAGTTTTTCAATTTCAGTAGGAGAGTGTTTTAAGTTTTTTCCTATTGAATAAATAGAACGGCGTTTTTTAATTAATTCTAAAAAGCTTGTTTCATTGGGAAGATTCGTCTCTTGAGTGGTTTGGATAACCACATCTTTTGAGACAGTTGCTTTTTGATTTAAGCCAAATAATTTTGCAAAAAAAGACATGAGACATTCCACTAAGAAGGTGATGCGCTTATTGTAGAAATTTTAAAAAGTGAAATAAGCCCAATAAATATGAATCTACGTTCCATATATGCAACGAAAAATATTTTTAATCTCGCTACTAAGGCTACTTTTGAGCAAAACAAAAAATAGCCTTTGATTCATTTTAAAGCTGAAATGAATATGCTCTAATAGTTCCGATTTATTGAGTATCGATGCAGTGCAATGACCGAGCAAAAAACAGCTTTATCTTTACGTTACTATTTGAATTTAGAAGAGTCACAAGATGGATTTTCATTAGTGACATTTGGGAAAAAACAATTTACCCGTTTTCTAACACCTGCGATTAGTATCGCAATTATTATTTGGGGACTTTATTTAGGTTTCTCAGGGGTTGGTCGATATTATGTTGGGCTAGGTATTTTTTTTCTGGTGATGCAAGGGCTGATGCGTTATTGGCTTTTACCGATGTTATTTAAACGTCAATTTGTTCGTTACCAGTTTGGAAAGAGCGAGCAGGGCATCGACCTCTATCAAGATTATTTTGAGCTTTATGCCAGCGGTCGTAAACAAGTGATGCAATATTCAGATGTGCAAACCTTTGCTAAAGGCAAGCTGACTTACATGCTTGAGCTAAAAAATAAAACTGTAATTATTGTGCCAAAGCGAGCATTTGCACAGGTTTCAGATCAAACAATATTTGAAAATACATTTAAGAAATAAATTATTGGAATTATCAGCCGCAACAACAAAGGAAGCCTCATGAATACACGTCCTTCAAAAATCGTTTGCGTAGGCAGAAGTTATGCCGATCATGTCAAAGAATTAAATAATGCTATGCCTGACAGACCTATATTATTTATTAAACCACCTAGTAGCTTGATTGGTTTAAATGACGGTATTTCATGGAATCCAGCTTGGGGCAGTTGTCATTTTGAGTGTGAATTAGTTTTACGTATTGATCAGCCTTTAAAAGGTGAAACGGACCCTGAACAAGCATTAAAAGCGATTGGGGCAGTGACTTTAGGTCTTGATTTAACAATGCGTGATTTACAGAATGACCTGAAAACTAAAGGTCACCCATGGGAGCGTGCAAAAGCTTTTGATGGTGCTTGTGTTTTGGCAGACTGGGTCGATTTGAGCGAAATTACAGATTGGCAAGAAACTAAATTCACTTTCCATATTAATGATGAGTTACGTCAAGATGGGAATACTGCACTATTAATGTTTACTATTGGTGATCTATTAACTGATATTAATCAGGTTTTTTCATTAGAGCCGGGTGATGTGATTATGACAGGCTCACCTGCTGGTGTTGGACCATTACACTCGGGTGATCAGTTGAAAATGACATTAAAGGGTGCAACACAAGATTTTGTGTGGGAAACTTTTGTAAAAGCGTAATTTCATTTGCGCCGCTAGATATTTTTAACCCTATTATTTTTCAATAATAGGGTTTTTTTATGAGCTAAACATTAGAGTACAGCTAATTAAATGAGAAGCTGCTGCCTACTCATTTCTCTTCAAGAATTGTGGAGAGGGGGATAGAAAGTTTTGCAGCTAGATAGTCATTAGACTCCACTAAAGCTGGGCCAATTTTTTCCATCCATTCATCGTCATCATGCACATTTTGGACATCTTGGCGTAAAGGGAGTGGATACGGAAGAGCCGTAAAAAAGCTCCAGAAGTCGACTTGAGACAAATTGCGAACTAAAACATATTCATCTTTATCTGTACGCTTAATCAAATTTTGCTCTTCAAGTAGAAGTACATAAGAGGGCCAGCGTCCAACTTCTCCTCGGCCTAAAATTTCTAGGGCTTCTTTATCACTTACACTTTCACCCAGTTTTTGCTTTTTATAAAACAATTCAAGAATATCTAATAACATGAGCACAGGGTGTCGTTTTTGTTCTTTACCTGAATGAAAAGCAGTTAAAGCAAAACTGACTTCTACTCCGAGTAAAATAATATTCCATGAGAGAAAGATCCATAACAGGAAAATAGGCACTGCTGCAAATGCACCGTAGATCAGTTCATAGCTAGTGAAGTTTGACATTACGAAGCTGAATAAGTTTTTGAGTATTTCAAAAAGTGCAGCACTTAAGCAGGCCGCTATACCAGCTGCATAAACTGGAACTGTTCGATTCGGAATAGTCCAATACAAAATAAAAAAGCCAACAATAGTCAATACAAACGAAATCATCCAGAGAATGAATGATCCATCAAGTTGATATCCTGCAAAATTATTGCTGAGAATGTTCATGGAAGCGACAGTCGAAGAAATGACGAATGCACTTCCTAAAATAATTGGACCTAAAGAGATGATCGTCCAATAACGCATAAAGCCCATAATGCCACTACGAGTTTCTTTTACGCGCCAAATACGATTAAAGACAGTTTCAATTGATGTGAGCATTAAGACGGTTGTGACGAATAAAAACAGCACACCGATAACAGTTAAGTTGCTGGATTTTTCTGTAAAAGCATTTAGCGCTTTATCAAATGCGATAGTGCTCTTAGGTAAAAAATTACTATAAATTAAATGTTGGAGCTGTTGTCTTGCAGGTTCTAACGCTTTAATTGAAGAAATAATTACTAAAAAAACCGTTAACATCGGCACAACTGCGAATAGAGTTGTGTAAGTGAGAGAGCCAGCTTGTTCGCGGCACCGATCGGCTTCAAAACGCTTAAATACATATAAAACGAATTGAAACCAGGTTTTATTATAAAAAGGAAGCTTACTTAAAAAACGTTGTAACATGCGTCGTCTATCCCGATTTTTTTAATCATCATGTTGGGCGATTAATAGCTTATCAAAGTATGAGCTTAACAACTCAAATCATAGATTAAAGCAAAATAATAACTTATAGAATTAAAGTCGTTCTGTAAGTTTACTATGCGCTATAGAAAAAATTGTAGCCCTAATCTTTTTCAAAAAAGTTGGCTTTCTGTTGTCTGAGCATAAAATTCATCAAAGTCGATAAACCTTTTACCCAACGAATTTGAGAAATTTGCTCGTGTTACCTTTCATGCTACACAATCAATCACCTCTAGAATTTCATAAGATTGGTTTCGCCAAAAAAATAAAAAATACCGTATAGTGTTCTTTTTAACAAAATTTATGAAACCGATGCAACCTTACATTCTTGTACTCTATTACAGTAAATATGGCTCTACAAAAGAAATGGCACATTTAATTGCCAATGGTGTTGAGTCTGCGGGTATGTCAGTGAAAATTCGGACAGTGTCAAATATTGCTCCAGTCGTCACAATAGCTGAGCCAAGCATTCCGGAAGAAGGTGATATCTACTGTACGTTAGATGATCTAGCGAATTGTGCGGGTCTGGCATTAGGTTCCCCAACTCGCTTCGGTAATATGGCAAGTGAAATGAAATATTTTTGGGACCAAACGACTAGCCTTTGGCTCAATGGGGCATTACATAATAAACCTGCTTGTGTTTTTACTTCTTCTGGATCGATGCATGGTGGACAGGAGAGTACTTTACTCACGATGCTGCCGCCGTTATTTCATCACGGAATGATGATTTTGGGATTACCAAATGCAATTCCTGCTTTATCTAATACTAAAACAGGTGGAACACCGTATGGGGCAAGTCATGTAAGCGGACCCCGCCATGACCAGAATTTAAGTCAGGATGAAAAGATTTTGTGTGAAGCTCAGGGCAAACGTCTAGGTGAGGTTGTTAAGAAGCTTTCAGGAGTACTTTAAAAAAAATAAAAAAAGAGCGGATATCCGCTCTTTTTCATTTGCACAATTTATTCTTTTACAAAGGTAACTTTGCCATCTGTAAGAGAAAGAACACGTGCTAATGACTCAACTCGGTAGCCTTTTTCAAGCAATAAATCACGACCTGATTGGAATGATTTTTCAATCACAATACCTACGCCAACAACTTCTGCATTGGCTTGGTGAATTAAATCAATTAGTCCTAATGCTGCTTGACCATTCGCCAAGAAGTCATCAATAACTAATGCTTTATCAGTTGAATGAAGGTGTTTGTTTGAAATCGCAATTGTGCTTTCAGTTTGTTTAGTAAAACTAAATACTTTAGAGCGATATAAGTCATCTTTTAACGTCAATGACTGATATTTACGAGCGAAAATTACAGGTACACCAAGTTCTAAACCTGCCATGATTGCAGGTGCAATACCTGATGCTTCAATGGTAATAATCTTGGTAATCCCTGCATCTTTAAAGCGAGCGGCAAATTCTTTACCAATCTGCTGCATGAGTACAGGATCAATTTGGTGGTTTAAGAAAGCGTCGACTTTCAAGACTTGATCAGATAGAACGATACCTTCTGTTAAGATTTTCTGTTCTAGTGCGTGCACGGGAGAATCCTCTAGACGGATGCTTTTAAAGCAAATGCGTATTTTAAAAAGCATCCGAAAAAATGCAAGCTTTAATTCGTCTTACCTGTATAACTTGTTAATAACAGGCCATAAGAAGTTTTACCATCAATATGGCTGACTTTAACTGGTAAATAATCTAGTTTTGGAGCTAACCAAAAGACTGTACTGCGTTCAGGCTTGCTGTGTTGTAAAACGACTTTAATGGTATCGAATGTTCCATAAGATGTTTTAATTTTTTCATTACCTTGTTTTACAAAGCGACGATTTTCAACTTCTTTTGCATCTGCAAGTGGATAAGAGGTTTTAAGTGAACCATTTTTTAGGTCTTCACGAAGTTGTAATTCTGCATTTAACTCGTCAAGTACGCCAGCCTGCCAAGCGAATGAACGTGCTTTATCATCTTTCTTGGTAGAAATAGTTTTGCTGTTTGGATTAAAGTTAATATTCATGGTGTTGTTATGAATCAAAATTTTGCTGGTACGGCTAAAACTTTGAGATCCAATTTTACCATTAGCAAAACTAAATTTACTTGTTTCACTTGCAGAAGCAATTCCACCTGCTTTTGCAGTGAAATTATAAGTCCAATTATTACCTTGTTGGCTTAAGGCACGTGTCGCCGAACCCATACCTTTATTATTATAAGTAAACTGATAATTTGCCTGAAATGGGCTCATGGCAAGTGCATGACTTGAGAAGCCTGCAAAAAGCAAAGTTGTTGAAATACCTGTTGCGATGCCAAATGATTTCAGAAATTTTGTTGCCATAAGTAAATATCCTTGTACAGACTGAAAAGTCAGTGCTGATGCATCTATAACTTAAACATATTATGCCTGTTGATCATGGAGAAAAAATCAGGATTTATGCTAAATGTGTAATCTATTTGTGTTTTTTGGCAGTTAATTCATTTTTATTCATCACAGCTTTATACATCTTTTTGCTGGATTGGTGTGATTTCAGAATCTTCTAGGTCATCTTCAAAATCATCGTCCTGATCACGGTAAAGCAGGGCGGCTAAATTAACATTTCCAAATACGACTAACTCAGCCTCACGAACTCGTGCGTAATTTACATGCACTTTACCTAGTGTCTCGATGATACTGGCTTTTTTACCAAACCAGCGGTTGAGATCAAGAAATATGAGTTCATCACGTTCTTCTGCTACATTAAAACGTTCAAGAATCATTCCTAAAGGATCTTTTTTTAAAATTTTATGGTAGTAAAAAACTGCGGCTTTTACGGCAATCTTCTGCCAAAAGTTTTTATATTTTGCTTCAATAATTTGTGTATTACTAATTTGTTCAAAAACCAAAAGCTGTTGTTCTTTATTAAATTCCATCTGAATCAGTTTTAAATCAACAGATAATGTCGTCTCTAGGCCTTTTACATGTAAGGTTGCATATAACCTTAACCAGTCATGATAAAGATCGGCATGGAGGTCATCTAAAAAACCAACATTATTGGTGACATAACGTTGTAAAGTCGCATTCAGAAAGGTTTGTGATAGCGTAAAATCTCTTTCTTCTTCAATGAATGCTTCAGCTTTTTGGTAGACTTTTTGAAGGCGTCTGACTAATGAGGAAAATAGCGTTTGCATAAAAGAACTTCCAGAAGATAATTTACTTAAGAACCAACACAATCTTTATTATGAGAAAAACGAGTTTTGATATTGCAGTGTAACAAATTTAATTGATACATTTTGACAAAATGAAAATGGATAAAACTCTATGTTTGAAGTGAATCACACTTTTATCCAGATTTGAATATCAGTTTATATTTTATTCGGTATTAAACCGTGGGGAAAAGGCATTTACATGCTTTTAAAATTATGTTGAATAAAAGAAGTCTATCCATAGAGCCTTTTTATCATTGGTGGCAAGACCGAGTCTTTATTGCTGCGACAATATTGGCAATCTTACTGCATATTTTTGTGTTGCTCATTCACTTTGCGATGCCTAGCTCATCAGAGCAATCTACTAAAGAAATTGCAATTTCAATTCGATCAAGCAATGAGCAAGTGCAGCAGGCAGACTTTTTGGCGCAAGCTGACCAGCAAGGTTCAGGTGCATTTCGAGAAGCCCACCGTACCTCTAGTGATACTCCAAATCCTATGCCTAATGATGCTTCAACTGGAGATGCGCAGTTAGAAAGTTTGCAAAAGGTTCAGCAACAAAGAGAGCTTAAATTTGAAGAAAAAGTATTAATGACTGTTTTGAGTTGGCAAAAACAAGCTGACGCCAGTCAAAGGAAAAAAGAATTAGAACAATTACAAAGTCAATTTCAGGCAAAAGCTGCGATGGTTGCAAGTCTCGAAGCACAATATTTACAACGTAGACAAGATTTCAGTCGCCAGCAAAAAATAAAAACAGTAGATGGAATTCAGGCGAAAAAAGATGCCTCGGCTGCTTATTTAGATAAATTCCGTGAGAAAGTGGAGTTGTATGGTAATCGCTATTATCCAGAAGAAGCCAAACTGCAACAGTTGAAAGGCGAAGTTCGTTTAATGGTTATTTTAAATGCTCAAGGTGGGATTCGTGCAATTCGATTGCTTGAAAGTTCAGGGCATTCAGTATTGGATGAAGCTGCAAAGTCTTCAGTACGTCGCGGCGCACCATTTGGACATTTTGATACCAATATGAAAGATATTTCTGAATTGCGTATTGTCCGTACTTGGCGTTTCGATCCGGCTCAAGCAGAATTTGAAGTGCATTAATAAAAAATGTGGATAAGTTTTGGCTTATCCACATTGATTTTAATTAATTAGACAAAATTATATCTGAAGACAGACTAGGTTTTTAATCTAATCAATAATGATTAGATCTGTTCTTGGTAAGGATTGTCTATATTCAGCTTTGCTAAAATTTCAACTTCAAGCCCTTCCATTTCTTCAGCTTCTTCATCACTAGTTTCGTGGTCATAGCCTAATAAATGTAAAACACCATGTACTAATAAATGTGCAAAGTGTTCTTGAGCTGTTTTCTTTTGTTCAACCGCTTCTTGCAATACAACTGGAATACAAATGACTAAGTCACCCAGAGGAAAGGCATCGAGCATTGGTAAAACTTCTTCAGGAATATCACTTGGAAATGATAAAACATTGGTTGGTTTATCTTTCTCTCGATATTGCAGATTAAGTTGTTGGCTTTCTGCTAAATCGACACAAGCAACGCCAATTTCGCAATCATCTTTATAACCAACGTGGCGTAAAGTTGTCTCAATAATTTTTTTGAGTTGAGCTCGTTTGAGCTCTAACTCAGGTGATAGGAAGTCTTGTTGTAAAGTTAAGCTGATTTTCAAAATGAATCCTTAGGGTCTGTTGAACATTCACAGATGATTGCGACATCGAGTGTTTTTTAGATGATACTAGGCGTGGACTATGAAATTTAGTTATTCTAAATGAATAGTTCACAACAACGTAGCAGCAAGAAACACTCTTGTCCCGAAGGGTTGTAGCTAAAATTATCTCAGACTACGTTATGAAACTTGGAAAGGGGCTCGCCATTCCCTACATTTCATGCCTTGCCTGCTCAATTTTAGCCGACAACGCAATCCAATTTTGAATATTCAACAAACCCTAGGCATCCTGATGTTGCAAGTCTGCTGCTGTATCGTTTTCAGTCATTAACGCTTCTTGACGTGCTTTGCGTTCAGCACGTGCTTCAGCATTAAGACGATGTTGTTCTCCATCCCAACCTTCATACGCTTCAACAATTTTTTGAACAAGTTGATGACGTACAACATCGCGGGAATGGAAACGGGTAATATGAATTTCTGTAATATTTTCGAGTACACGAAGTGCGTGTGCCAGACCAGATTGTTGACCTTTAGGTAAATCGACTTGAGTAATGTCACCTGTAATTACTGCACGAGAGCCAAAACCTAAACGGGTCAAGAACATTTTCATTTGTTCAGGTGTTGTGTTTTGAGCTTCATCCAAAATTACAAATGAATGGTTAAGTGTGCGACCACGCATATATGCAAGAGGTGCAACTTCAATTACTTGACGCTCAATTAACTTGGCAACTTTTTCAAAGCCAAGCATTTCGTAAAGGGCATCGTAAAGAGGGCGTAGATATGGGTCAATTTTCTGGGTTAAATCACCAGGTAAGAAACCCAGCTTTTCTCCAGCTTCTACAGCAGGGCGTACAAGTAAAATCCGCTGGATTTCATTACGTTCTAGCATATCTACGGCGGCGGCAACTGCTAAATAGGTTTTACCTGTACCAGCAGGGCCTACACCAAAAGAAATATCGCTTTGTAAAATACGTTGTACATAACGTTTTTGATTGGCACCACGTGGATTAATGCGGCCTTTTCGTGTCTGGAAATAGACATCGAGCGGCCCATCATTTTCATCCATTTCGTCACCAACCAACTCGAAATTGCGTTCAGTTTGTGAAGATTGAATGAGGAGGTGTAATAGATCGGCACTGATTTGCTGGGATAGCTCAGACTCTTCGTAGAGTCGTTGCAATAATGCTTCGGCTCTCCCAACAGCATCAATTTCACCATCTATGTGAAAAACATCTCCACGATGAGTAATTTTGACATCTAAACGCTGTTCAATTTGCTTCAGGTGCCCATTATAGGCACCCAGAATGCTCTTTAAACGTTCCATTGAAATTTCAGGAAATGTTACGGTACGTCGAATCGCTGCAGTCAAGAGAAAACCTTTCAGTAGACTTTAGAATACCTCTACATTACGCCACGTCAGGTTCAAGATTCAAGAGCTCACCGTAAACAAAATTTAAAGTTTTAATTTCAGTAATCTCGATCTCTGCAAAACGACCAACCCAAGTCGCATCACCAACGAAAGTTACCAGACGTGTATTGTCAGCAGTACCAATTAAAATATTAGGGTCTTGATCAGATACTTTTTCAATAAGTACACGTTCAATTTTACCTAACATGGCATCTGTTTTTTCAATACTAGACTGCTTAATTACTTTTTGAACTTGAGCTAAACGCTCTTTTTTAACTTGTTCAGGCGTGGTGTCTGGCAAGTCTGATGCTGGCGTACCTGGGCGTTTTGAATAAACAAAACTATACGAATGATCGAAGTCTAAATCATTGATAAATTTTAATGTTTCTGCAAAATTTTCATCGGTTTCACCAGGGAAGCCAATAATAAAGTCACTTGATAAATGCATATCTGGACGAATTTTGCGTAGCTTCGCAATTTTATCAATATAGACATCAATCGTATGATTTCGCTTCATTGCTTTTAAAACATCATTCGAACCACTTTGTACCGGCAAGTGTAAATGTGACACCATTTGAGGTAAATCTTCATAACACTGAATAAGCTCATCAGAGAACTCAAGTGGGTGCGAAGTTGTATAGCGTAAGCGTCCAATACCCGGAATTTCTGCAACGAGTCGTAACAATTCAGGGAAAGTACAGATGCCACCTTCAAAGGTTTCACCGCGGTAACCATTTACATTTTGTCCAAGAAGAGAAATTTCACGGACACCTTTTTCAGCAAGTCCTGCAATTTCTGCAAGTACATCGTCTAATGGTCGAGAAACTTCTTCACCGCGTGTATAGGGAACTACACAGAAAGAACAGTATTTAGAACAGCCTTCCATAATAGAAACAAAGGCTTTAAAGCCTTCTACACGTGGTTCTGGTAAAAAGTCGAACTTTTCAATATCTGGGAAAGAAATATCAACCAGTTTGATTTTGTCTTTTTTTGGTTTTTCTACTTGAGCATTATGTTGATCAAGCATTTGCGGTAAACGGTGTAATGTTTGAGGGCCAAAAATCATGTCCACATAAGGCGCACGTTTTTGAATGTTGTCACCTTCTTGAGAGGCAACACACCCACCAACACCAATCACAAGATCAGGATTTTTGTCTTTTAGTTTGCGCCAGCGTCCTAATTCACTGAATACTTTTTCCTGTGCTTTTTCACGGATAGAGCATGTATTCATGAGCAGGATATCTGCTTCATTAGGGTTGCTCGTTAAAATGTAACCGTGAGAGTCCCCTAAAAGGTCTGCCATACGGTGACTGTCATACTCATTCATCTGACACCCTTGAGTTTCAATATAAAGTTTTTTTATTGAAACATCAGTGGTGTGCGTTGGCTGGGTAACAGTGTTTTCTGAGGCAGCTTTGGCACCATTGGGAATGAAGGTTTGAACCGTCATGCAGGCTCCTAACAGATCGATCTAAAAAAGAATAAATTTGCCCAAAATGGGTCAAACCATTCATTATAGCAGTATTTGGGCCGAACCGATAACAGTAAACCTTCAGAACATGACACGGTTTTTTTGAAGTAAATTATGTAAATTTTAATGATGCTGAATCAGAGAGTTACATAACACAACAAAAGAAAGTACGAAGACTAATTAAACTATGCTCTGAAGGTGAATAGTCAGGGTTTAACACATTTATGAGACCAAGTAGAAAGAGCTCATCAATCCATAGTCGTGTAATGACAAATAAATATATGCATCGTAGCTGGTTAGGAGCTATGTGTTTACTTGGTTGTTCATTTACCTATGCTGCCGAAGAGCAGTTTAATGACGCATTAAACGCTGCAAATAGTGGCAATACAGCATTATTAGACCAATATCAGCTTGCTATGCAAAATGATGTATTGGGATATTATCCGGAATATTGGAAACTTAATACCAATCTTGGCTTTCAACCTTCAGCTTCGATTGTAAGTTTTGCCCAACGTTATCCTCAATCAGCAATGGCTGAGAAATTAGCAGCCGATTATGTTGAAGAAAAAGTTAAACAAGCTGACTTCGCATCTGCACAACCTTTATTATCCTATGTAACTAATCCTGATCAGGCCGAAAATTGCGCATTGGCACAGGTGAGAGCTAAAACCGGTGATGCATTAGTTTTTGCTGAATACAAAGATGTATGGTTAGCCACCGAATCGCAACCTGAATCTTGTGTGGGCTTAGGACGCTTGATGTTATCTAGCCCATTAATGAGTCAGCAAGATAAACAACAACGTCTTTGGGTGCAGTTACGTTCTGGTTTAACAGGGCAGGCCCTTGCTACCGCACAGACTTTGGGAATGAATTTGTCGTTGGCGCAGCTTAACCAAATTCAGGCTAATCCACTCAATTATTTGTGGAGTGCACCTAAAACAAATGATACAGATTATGCGTATTTGATTTTTGCATTAGGTCGTTTGGCTAATAATGACTTAAGCAATGCTTTTTCGAATGTTCAACGTGTCGCTCAAGGTACACCAGAGAATATACAAAAGTATTTATATCGAACCGTGGCTTATATTGGTGGCACCACGGTCATGAAAAATAATTTCAATCGTGAAGTTCTTCAATATTTTGATGCAAGTTATGGTTATCCTCTAAGTCCGGAAGAAGCTGAAATTTATGCGCGTCAGGCAATTCGATTTGGTGCGTGGGAAAGTTTAATCCGTGCCATTGATAGTATGACCGTTACACAAAAACAAGAAGACCGCTGGCAATATTGGCTTGCTCGTGCAACAGAGCAGCGCGGTGATAGTGGTTCGAAAAATACTGCACAACGTATTTATAAAAAATTAGCTGAAAGTGGTGATGACTATCACAACCTTTTAGCAAAAGATCGTTTGGGTGAACGTTATAATCATCAGCCTTACGATGATCAGCCCACTTCAAGTGATTTAAGACGTTTAGATCAGAATGTTCACTTTAATCGTGCTTTTACTTTAAGACGTATTAATGCAAATCCAACCTATACTAACCGAGAATGGAACTGGGCAGTTCGACAAGCTTATCTTCAACATGATGATGGTGTGTTGTTAGCTGCGGCAAAGCGTGCCCATGACATGGGGTGGTATGACCGTGCAATTTATGCAGCAGATCGTACAACAAATAAACATAATGATACGTATCGCTATGTGACGCCTCATAAGACTAATGTTGTAAGTCATAGTTACAATGCAGGAATTGATCCAGCGTGGGCTTATGGTTTAATGCGACAAGAAAGTCGGTTTGTTACCTCCGCACGTTCTCACGTTGGAGCGGGCGGTCTTATGCAAATTATGCCTGATACGGCGAAGTTGATTGCACGTCAAATGGGTGAAACTTATAATCCAGCGGCATTAAGTGAAATGAATACCAATATTCGATATGGAACATTTTATTTGTCGATGATTCAAGGGCAGTTAAGCAATAACCCTGTTTTGGCTACGGCAGGGTATAATGCGGGACCTAATCGGGCAAGACGTTGGCAACCGGACTATCAATCAATTCCAGCTGACCAATATACAGAGACAATTCCATTGTTAGAAACCAGAGACTATGTCAAGCATGTCATGACTAATGCAACACATTACGGTGTAATATTGGGGCAAGGGGCTCAATCGTTATCACAACGTATGAAAGTCATTCCAATGCGTACATCGCCTTAAGTTTAAGGTTGTTGATGATGGATCTTCTTTTAATTGGCATATTCAAGTTTTAATTAAATGAAATATAGATATTTGGAACTTCGTTCAATTTTGCAACTTGCATGGTGGCTTATCTGTGCAGGGGTGGGATTGATGAGTTCCGTTTTGCATGCCGAACCTGTTAATTTGCAGGGGTACGTTATGCATGTACAAATGACACCTGCCGTATGTGCGTTAGATCCCTCTAAACAAAAACAGCGTAAATGTCTTGAAGGATATTCATTGACAATTACAGGCCTCATGCCAGAAACAAATCAAACCGATTGTTCAACAGAAAGTTCGGCCGCTCTCTCTCCATTACAATCTAAAGTCGTAGCTCGGGTCATGCCTGACAACAATGCCCGTGTGCAGCTTTGGAAAAGTGTAGGGGGGTGCGTTCCTATGAATGCAAGTCAATATTTCCGGACAGTCATTAACTTTGCTGAACGTTTAAAAATTCCAGCTAGCCTTACAAGTTCGACAAATGTTGAAGTTCAACAGTCCGCCTTAAAACAGCAATTTACTCGTCTTAATCCGAGCCTGCCTCAAAATGGTATTCGTTTAAGTTGTCAGTTATCTCGTTCAGATGTTGTTTTAACGGAAGTGAAGGTGTGTTACACGGTAAAAGGCCAATATAAACAATGTGCAAATCATGTGGTATCGAATTGCCCAGGTGAAATCACGATTAAAGGCAGTTACTAAAGATGACGATCATTTCGTAAAAAAATGCTGACCATGCATTGAATCTTTTTGTAAATATTAATTTGTATTTTCTATCAGACTTTTGGTGAAAATGAGTCGCTTTTACATGCATCTGCCACATCTTTAGAGTACAATCTTTGCCGTTTATGATGATTTAGTTAGATGGAATTCCTATTTAGCTAGATTAAGGACATTCATTGGAGACAATTACATGAAGCAACCCGTTCGTGTTGCCGTGACTGGCGCTGCAGGTCAAATTGGTTACAGCTTATTATTCCGTATCGCAAGCGGTGAAATGTTAGGTAAAGATCAACCTGTTATTTTACAATTGCTTGAAGTTCCAGTTGAAAAAGCTCAACAAGCGCTTAAAGGCGTAATGATGGAACTTGATGACTGTGCTTTCCCTTTATTGGCTGGCATGATCGGGACTGATGATCCGAAAGTTGCATTTAAAGATGCTGACTACGCTTTATTGGTAGGTTCTCGTCCACGTGGTCCTGGTATGGAACGTGCTGACTTGTTAAAAGTTAACGGTGAAATTTTCATCGGTCAAGGTCAAGCATTAAACGAAGTTGCTAGTCGTGATGTTAAAGTGTTAGTTGTAGGTAACCCTGCAAACACTAACGCTTACATCGCTATGAACTCTGCTCCAGACCTTCCAGCGAAAAACTTCACTGCTATGTTGCGTCTTGACCACAACCGTGCGTTGACTCAAGTTGCTCAAAAAGCTGGTGTTGCAGTTGCTGATATCGAACACTTAACAGTTTGGGGTAACCACTCTCCAACAATGTATGCTGACTACCGTTTTGCAACTGCAAATGGCGAAAGCTTAAAAGACAAAATCAACGATGTGGCATGGAACAAAGATGTGTTCCTTCCAACTGTTGGTAAACGTGGTGCTGCGATTATCGAAGCACGTGGTTTGTCTTCTGCTGCTTCTGCTGCTAACGCTGCAATTGACCATATGCGCGACTGGGCACTTGGTACAAACGGCAAATGGGTAACTATGGGTATTCCATCTGATGGTTCTTATGGTATTCCAGAAGGCGTTATGTTCGGTTTCCCTGTAACAACTGAGAACGGCGAATACAAAATCGTTCAAGGTTTAGAAATTGATGAATTCAGCCGTGAACGTATTAACTTTACGTTAAATGAGCTTGAAGAAGAACGTGCAGCGATTGCTGACATGTTGAAATAATTTATCTTTTTGATAAGTTAAAAAAGCACTCTTTTTAGAGTGCTTTTTTATATTTAATCATTCGAAACCAAACACAAAAAACAACAAGAAAATATAAACATTATCATGCATATAAAAAGGTTTTATTGTTAGATTAGTTAATAGATGATTTAAAACAAGTTATAGGAGAATAACAATGTTTGAGCAGCAACCTACTTTAGAACTTTTATTTGATCAGCTGGGTTTAGATTCGGATGAAGCAAGTATCGAGAGCTTTATCAAAACACATCAATTGCCGGCTGATCAGAAATTACATGAAGCCTCTTTTTGGTCAAACGGTCAAAGCGATTTTTTAAAGAGCCATTGGGAAAAAGATGATGAATGGATTGTGGTTATTGATGAGCTGAATGAACAACTACATGAAGATAGTGTAAAGAGATAAGTTAAAAATAAGGCCTGTTTTACATGAGATATAGAACAGGCCGATTCAAATTAAATATTTAGTGCGTTTTTGATTTTACTAAATTTTTATACCATGGTTCTTGGCGAACTGAATTAAAGACAGAATGTGCGTGAAGTAATTCTAGATCACATGTACTCGTTGATAAATATTTAGTTAACCAATGTCTGGTTAGTGCTGACTCTTCTCGCGCTGCTGATGCATAAGCCAAGAAGAAATATATATCTGCATGTTCATAGTGGGCTAATGGCTTCAAAATTTGTTGAGTAATCAACGCAAAACGTTTTTCTTTATTTAATTCAAAATAAAGCATATAGGCCTTAGCCAACTGCAAAGATAAATTTAGATATAAACTCAATGGCATCTCTTCATATTCCATACGAGCTTGTTCAAGTAAAACAATCGCTTCTTGTAAAAAATGAAGCTGCTCTTGGCGAACATGACTTAATATGACAAGTTGCAAGCGTAAATCGGCACGCTCCAAAGCAAGTTCAGGCGTATTTTCAGTCAAATAAAGTTGATCTGTCTCACCAATTCTGTTCACAATCGTTTTACTTTCAATAGACATACGCCCTAGCCCCTCTTGATCAATAGCATTTATATCGGGTTCATTTACTAAATTTAAAGAGTAGCTTTTAAACCCAGATAGAATTTCCGCTACGAAGCCAAGCCGTAATCGAGAGCCTCTGTTGCTTTGAAGCCAATACTTCATGCAATAAGTTGCTTTGAAATATCACCAGTCGATTGGGTTCCGGGTTAACAATATGCCATTTCTCATTTTTATCTTGCAGTCGTAATTGACCACTCCAATCTTCTTGCCATTCTGGATGTAAATAATAGACTGTTGAGATAATACGATCATTTTTTTGTTGAGGATTGTCTCGGTGTAAAGCATAAAACTCACCCAAATTATAACGGGCAAAATGAGCTTCAACTTCTTTAATTCCTAAATAGAATGCTTGATTTAGACTTTGCGAAAATGAAGTTAAGGTTTCAATATGTTGTTGAGCAATAGGGAGTTGATCATTAATCCAGAGAATATGGTCACTACGAATATTGCTCACCACACCATTTTGAATACCAGCTTCTCTAAATTCATCAATATGATAGCTACACTCTTTGGCGACTTGCGCGCGATATTGATCCGAATAGGCTTGATTAATTATAGCAAAGCCATGCGTATTTAAGTCATCCAGAATTTGATCCAGATCCCATGAGTCCGGAAGCAGGTGAGAGAGCATATAACCTCGAGTAGATCGTAAAAATATCAAGCTGCTCTATTTTAGATGATCACAACCTTACGAAAGAATATTTTTTTCATGTTAAACTATTTGTTGAATTGAGGAATTAAAGTCAACATGAATTACCGTCACCATTTCCATGCGGGCAACTTTGCAGATGTTATGAAGCATGTGCTTTTGCTACAGCTTCTCAACCGTTTAAATGCTAAAGATAAACCTTATCGTTATATCGATACGCATGGAGGTGCAGGAAAATATAATTTATCTCTGGCACCTTCACAAAAATCTGGAGAGTTTCTTACAGGCATTCATCGACTAGTTCAGATATCTGAAATGGAAAAGCGTCAGGCACCTGAAGCAATCCAGCAATATTTGAAGTTAGTAGAACAGTTACGTTCTGAAGAAGGTAAGGGTAGTTATCCGGGGTCACCATGGTTTGCTTTGCAAGGTATGCGTGAGATTGATAAAGCAACCGTGTTTGAAATGCAACGTGATGTTTTTGAGCAATTGCGACATAACATTTATGATAAACGTGCAGGTTTACATGAGCGTGATGCATACGAAGGCTTGCTCGGCGTTATTCCACCGAAAGAAAAACGTGGTTTGGTCATGATTGACCCGCCTTACGAATTAGAGCGTAAAGACTTTCCGCAATTAGTTGAACTTTTACAACAAGCTTATAAAAAATGGCCAACAGGTGTTTTTGCAGTTTGGTATCCAATTAAAGACCGAGCGATGATTGAGCGTTTTGAAAAGAAAATGTTCAAAACAGGTATTCGCCGTCAATTGGTTTGTGAAATCTGTGTATGGCCAGATGATACACCTGTAGGCTTAAATGGTTGTGGTCTATTGGTGATTAATCCACCTTGGCAGTTCTCTGAACAAGCTGACCAAGCCCTACAGTGGTTATTCCCGCATCTACGTATGCAAGAAATTGGTGGCCATGCTGCTGTTCGCTGGTTAGTAGGTGAATAACAGTTAACTTAAATCAATGCACATGTTTGGAATAGAAAATAATGACAAATGCGCCTAAACCAGAGCAAGATTTAACTCATAATGAACATTCATTTGATGGGATTACATTCGAAGTGGTTGAAGAAGAAGATAATCCGGAAGGACAAAAAGTGAAGCGCCGAGGAATTTATCTTTGGCCTAACTTAATTACGACAGCCGCTTTGTTGTCTGGTTTCTATTCCATCATTGCGAGTATGAATGGGGATTTTACCCAAGCTATTTATGCTATCTTTATTGCAGCTTTACTCGATGGTTTAGATGGGCGAGTTGCTCGAGCTATTGGCGCACAAAGTGCTTTTGGCGAGCAATATGACTCTCTTTCAGACTTATTGGCTTTTGGTGTAGCTCCTGCAATGCTTATGTATAGCTGGAGTTTGCATGATCTGGGTCGTATTGGCTTGGCATGTTGTTTTGTTTATACAGCATGTGCAGCTTTCCGTTTAGCACGTTTTAATGTGCAAATTGGTGTGGTTGATAAGCGCTATTTTATCGGAATTGCAAGTCCATTGGCTGCCATTATCATTATTTCACTCGTGTGGGTTGCTCGCGACTATCCTTTCATTTTTGATTTACGTGATATTGCGATTAAAACCATTAATGCTGTTCTTATGGTTGTTGTGGGATTACTCATGATCTCCAATATCAAATATTACTCTTTCAAACAAATGGACCGTAAAAGAGTTCCTTTTGTAGTTATGTTGCCAGTAGTACTGATTTTTGCAGCAATCACTTATAATATTCCAATGGGCATTTTGACCGTTTCAATAATCTATGCTCTATCTGGTTTTGTTACGACATTATTTGCACGCAAGAGTAACGAAACAATAAAAACATAAAATAGAAGAGGTTCGGTATGCCTATGTTGATGAATCAAATTAATCAATTACAGCAGCTGGGCCTTAATGCCAAAGAGGGGGTTGTCTATCAACCTTCTCGCGGCTTCTTTAAAATTGTTTATCAAGGTTTAATCCTTCCAAATCTACCGGCTCCACTGCGCTATTTTAATTACATTAGTATGGTTGGACAGCCGCGCATTCCTCTTTGCTATAACAATCACTCAATTACGACTTCGGCAATCGATACTGCAACTGTACTTGTAAGTAATAGCCAACATAGTGTAGGACATTTAAAAACTTATTCTATTCGGCGGCAATGCCAGTTTGACTCAAAACAATATCAGTTTGATAAAACAGATTTGATTGAGTGGAAAATCCCAAAGATCCATCTTCAGCGACTAGACTCGGAAATGGGATGTGATCTTACTATTCAGATTCCAGAAAATATCTCTAATACTTCTGCATTACAGTGGGGAGTCTCAGACTATTGGTCAACCTTATGTTTATGTGAGGGTGAAATTTTTTATAAAGGACAAAAGTATCAAGTTGAAGGATTAGGACGCTTTAAACATGCAAGGGCTCTACATTTACCGTTTTTATCTTTATGTTTCTATACATGCCAAATTATTAATTTAAATGAAACGACTCAGCTTACATTTACACAAATAAGAAATCAGTGGAATATCATCTTATGTTCAAGGTTAGATATTCAAGAATTTGGTAAGCCTGTTGAAAGCTTTACTGAAGATGTAAATTTACATATCCATCGCGTTTATCCAAAAGTTAGAACACCCAATGATAAAGAGATGTATTTGCCAAGAGAATTTTCTTGGCAATGTAAAAAAAATGGAAAAATTATTTTTGAACTTTATGCACAAAGCCGTGGCGACTACAAGTTTGGATTGGCTGCTGGATATGTAGGAAGCTTCCAATATCAATTAAGTTGGAATGAACAATGTCTACAAGGTGAAGGTGGATATTGTGAATATATTGATTGTCGCCCACTTAGGTGGCAGGAAAAGAATCAGGACGAAAAAATATTAGATAAATTGATGCTTTTACAACCATGTTTATATAAAAAATGACTATTTTTAGCATTTTTGATTAAAAAGCGAACTGTTGTTTTACTAATATGAAAAAAGGTATTGCCAAGGGAATTTAATAGTCTATAATGCACATCCATCGGCGGTGATGCAGATAGAAACTTGTTGAAAAACAGTTACTTGGAATTGAGTTGATTGCTTTAGGTAATGAATTTGATAAGAAGTTGGTTTTGAGAATAAGTTTTAAAAATATCGAAATTACCTGTTGACTTTTAAGAGATTAAGAGTAATATAGCCGACCTAGCTTGCTGGTGACGAACCAGTAAGAAGATCATTAAGAGATTATGAAGAACAACTTGTGTGGATTTTTACTGATTGATTGATCGAAATATTATCATTGATTGATTGGTTTAAATTACTCG